>NZ_JBIRTH010000007.1:0-130211 GCF_044334565.1 Micromonospora sp. NPDC020750 | reverse complement strand
AGCGGCGTTCGCCCGTGGGGCGGTCGCCGAACCTGCGCTCGCCGGTGGGGCGGTCGCCGTAGCTACGCTCCCCGGTGGGCCGGTCGCCGTAGCGGCGTTCGCCCGTGGGGCGGTCGCCGAACCTGCGCTCGCCGGTGGGGCGGTCGCCGTAGCTACGCTCCCCGGTGGGCCGGTCGCCGTAGCGGCGCTCGCCCGTGGGGCGGTCCCCGTAGCGGCGCTCGCCCCGGTCCTCGAACCGGCGCGGTCCGGACGGGCGGTCGCCGTTCCGGCGGTTCGCCGACGGCTCGGCGCGGACCGGCACGCCGCTGGGCTCGCGGGCCCCGGTCAGCTCGGCCAGGACAGGGTCACCGGCCCGGACCCGGCTCTCCGTCGGCTCGACCCCGGCCTTCTCCAACATCGCCAGGGTGGTCCGGCGCTGCTTCGGCAGCACCAGGGTGGCCACCGCGCCGGACTCGCCGGCCCGGGCGGTACGCCCCGCGCGGTGCAGGTAGTCCTTCGGGTCCTTCGGCGGGTCCACGTGCAGCACCAGGGACACCCCGTCGACGTGGATGCCCCGGGCCGCCACGTCGGTGGCGACCAGCACGTCCATCCGACCCTCGCGGAACTCGGCGAGGGTGCGGGTCCGCATGCTCTGGGTCTTCCCGCCGTGCAGCCCACCGGCCCGTACGCCGACGGCGGCGAACTGCTCGACCAACCGGTCCACGCCGAGCTGCGTCCGGGCGAAGAGCATGGTCCGGCCGGACCGGGCGGCGATCGAGGCCGTCACGGCGAACTTCTCGTGCGGCGGGATCAGCAGCAGATGGTGGTCCATGGTGGACACGGCGGCGGTGGCCGGGGCGGTCGAGTGGGTGACCGGGTCGGTCATGAACCGCCTGACCAGCGAGTCGACGTCACCGTCCAGGGTGGCCGAGAAGAGCAGCCGCTGGGCGCTGGCCGGAGTCTTCGCCAGCAGTTCGGTGACCTCGGGCAGGAAGCCCATGTCGGCCATCTGGTCGGCCTCGTCGAGCACGGTCACCTCGACGTCGTCCAGCTGGCAGACGCCCCGGTTGATCAGGTCGCCCAGCCGTCCGGGCGTGGCCACCACGATCTCCACCCCGCGGCGGAGCGCGTCGATCTGCCGGTCGTACGGCACGCCGCCGACAGCGGTCTTGAGGAAGATCCCGACCGCCTTGCCGAGCGGCACGAGCGCGTCGTTGACCTGCATGGCCAGCTCCCGGGTGGGGACCAGCACCAGGGCCCGCGGGCGCAGCGGGCGGGCCCGGTTGCGCTCGGCGAGCCGGGCGATCAGCGGCAGGCCGAAGGCGAGGGTCTTGCCGGAACCGGTCTGGCCCCGACCGAGGACGTCCCGGCCGGCGAGCGCGTCGGGAACGGTGGCCCGCTGGATCGGGAACGGCGTGGTGATGCCCTGCCGGTCGAGCGCCCGGACCAGCGACTGGGGCAGCCCGAGGGCGGCGAAGTCGGCCTTGGGCTCCGGCATGGCGTCGACCTCGACGGCCGAGGTCGCGTCGGCGGCGGCGTCAAGGTCGACGGCGGCCGGGGTGGGCTCTTCGGGGGCGGTGGTGACAGCGGCGTCACCGGTGCCGGCCGGATGGGTCTGTCCGGCCGAGGCGTCGAAGGCGGACGGGAACGTGCTGGCGTCAGCAAAGGTGGTCAAGAAATGCCTTTCGAGCGGGGCGCATCTTCGCGATGGCCTGCCGCAGCTGTACGCCGCCGAATCGCCCGCAAGATCGCCCATGGGCGCGCCTCGTGCACGCCAAAGGTCAGTGATCGACACAAGTGTACGGCGACCCGGCAAACCTGCCACCGCGCCGCGAGGGGTAGTGGTCGGGCTCACCATCGCCCCCGGCGTCACTTGTTGAGGAAACCCCCCACCAGCCCGTCCATGGCGTCGCCGGCCACCAGGACGACCAACACGCTGATCGCGACGAGCAGGCCGAGCGACACTGCCAGGACGGCCACGACCTTGGTGGTGCTCGACCGGGGCGTCGGGGCGTCCGTCCAGCCCTGGGCGAGGATGTGCCCGGTCAGGGAGCCCGAGTTGTCCAGCGCGGCCCCCGTCGGCAGCGAGATTGTGGCGAACCCCGGCCCCTCGGTGCCGTACGCGGTGCTGGCCAGGTCGGCGGTCCCCGGCTCCGGCAGGCCGGGTGGCCCGGCGGGGGCCCTGCCGCCCGGCACCCCGGTCGTCGGCGTCGCCGGCCAGGCGGTCGTCGCGGCGGCGCCGTACAGGCCGGGGGTCGGTCGGCCGGCGGTGGGAGCGGGCACGCCGGAGACCGGCTGGCCCGGCGTCGACGACCCCGGCGCGCCCGGACGGCCTGTGGGGTTGCCGCGATGGGAGGCCGGCTCGGGCGGCGGCCAGGCCGGCAGCGCGGGAGCCGGGACCACCGGGGGCGGTGCGGAGACCGGCGGTGCGGAGACCGGCGGTGCGGACGACGGCGGTGCGGACGACGGTCGGCCCGCCGGTGGCGGCCCGCCCGCGATCGGGCCCGGGGTGCCCACCGCTGGCGCAGGCCAGTCCGTGCCGGCGTCCGGAGCCGGCGGTGCGGAGGCCGGCCGGCCGGGGAGGAACTGCACCGACGCCGACGCCGACGCCGACGCCGACGCCGACGCCGCGGTCAGCGGCGGCGGCGGGAACGGCGGTGCCGGCATCGGGCCGGGTGGCGGTGGCGGTGGCACCGGCGGCCCGGGTACGGGTGGGATCGGGCCAGGGCCGGGTACGGGTGGGATCGGGCCAGGGCCGGGTACGGGTGGGATCGGGCCAGGGCCGGGTACGGGTGGGATCGGGCCAGGGCCGGGTACGGGCGGGACCGGGCCAGGCCCGGGTACGGGTGGGATCGGGCCAGGGCCCGGCGGCGTCGGCTCGGGAACCGGGGGATTCGGCGACGGCGGGGTGGGGCCGGGGACCGGCGTCGGCGGGGCCGGCGCCGGGGCGGGCTCTGGCTGCGGGACGGGCGGCGCCGGTGGCTCGGCCGGCGCCGGTGGACGCGCCGGCTCGGGAGGCTCAGGGCTCACCGGGGTCGACCGGTACACCTTGGCGCTGCCCTGCGTTGTCCCGCCGGAGCCCCGGGAAGAACCGGCGCTCCTCGCAGCCCCGCCCACCTCGGGCGTGGAGACCCGGTTCAGGCCAGGCACCGAGGCGCTGGCCCGGGCGGTCGCGGGCGCGGCATCGCCGCTGCGCTGGGCCGGCACGACGGGTGCCGGCCGGGCGGTCACCGGGCCGGCCGTAGCGGCGTCGGAGGCGTCACCGTGGCCCACGGCGAGGTTGCCGGCCAGGGCTGCCGGGGTTCCGTCGGCGGGCTCAGGGGTGGGGACGCCGTCACCCGTCGTGGGCGCGGTGGTGCGCCGCTCGGCCGTGGCGGCACCCGACCAGGACGACGGTGTCGCCGGCGCGGCGGGGCGGTGCTGGTCCGGAGGCGTGGCCGAGGGCTGAGCCGGCGCCGGCACGGGGGCGGCACCGGACGACGACGTGCCCGTGCGGTAGGTGGTCCCGCCGCCCGATGCGGCGGCCGGCAACGTGACCCCCTGCGGCGGGGCGGCGGCGGTGGCGACGCTCACCCGGGCCCGCGCGGCCCCGGCCGGCACGGCCGCCCGCCCGGTCGGCCCGGACGGGTCGCGGGAGCGGCCCGGTGTCACCGCCGGGTCGTCACCCGATGTCGTACGGGCCCGGGCGTCCTCCGTGCCGGCCGCGCGGTCGGCGGGGCCGGGCGTGGATCCGGGGCCGACAGTCTCCGCCGGAACCTCTTGCTCGCCCATGGTCGTCCTCCGTGCCCGCGCTCGCCCCCGCACCCGTGGCGCCGGGCCGGAAGTGTCTGGGTGTCACGGTGCCACATTCCCGCCAGGCCGCACAGCCGGAGTGGACGGTTGGCCTCAGCCGGCCTCGGTCGTCGACGCCGTCGGCGAGGCGCTGTCGCTTGGTGCCAGGCTGCTGGACTGGGTGGTCGGCACCGGCGGCGGGGTGTCCGACGGGCTCGGCGACGGCGAGTGCGACGGGCTCGGCGACGAGCTGGACGGCGGCGCGGACGGGGTCGTCGGCTTGGGGGTCGGCGGCTTGGGCGTCGGGGACTTCGTCGGCGGCTTGGGCGTCGGGGACTTCGTCGGCGTGGGGGAAAGCGTGGGCTTCGGCGTGGTTGGCGGCTTCGTGGGCTTCGTGGGCTTCGGAGTGGGAAGCGTGGGCGTGGGCGCGGGCGTGCCGGGCACCGCACCGACCACCCGGGTCGCGGCGTAGAGCCGGGACCAACCGACTGTGGAGATCTTCACCGTCTGACCGGTGGTCGGGGCCTGGACCATCTTGCCGCCGCCGATGTACATCCCGACGTGGTGGATCGTCGTCCAGCTACTGCCGGATGCGAAGAAGAGCAGGTCACCGGGGAGTAGGGCTCCCTGGCTCACCGCCCGGCCCCGGGTCGCGTAGTACTGGTCGCGGGAGACCCGGGGGAGCTGGCGGTAGCCTGCCGACCGGTAGGCGGCCCACATCAGGCCGGAGCAGTCGAAGGCGTCCGGGCCCTCCTCGGACCAGACGTACGGGTCGCCGAGCTGGGCCAAGGCGTAGCGCACCGCGGCCAGCGCGACCGGGCTGGCGGTGAGACCGTTGGTGCTCTGCCCCTGGACGTACGACGCGCCGAGCTGCTGCTCGACCGCCTCCTGCTGACGCTCCAGCTCGATGAGCTGCGCGGCGTTGTCCTTGCGCAGCTTGAGCAGATTCGCCTCCTGCTCGCGGAGCGACTTCTCCACGGCAACGTACTGCTCCCGGACGGTGCGCACCCGGGTGTCGGCGGCCATCCACGCCTGGTAGGCGAGCTGTTCGGCGGCGCGGGCCCGGGCCAGCTCGCCGGCGGCGGCGGTGGTGGCGCCGTCGGCCTGCTCGCCCCGGGTGATCTGCGTGAGCATGTTGAGGCCGTGCAGGTCTCGGGCGAACTCGCCGGGCGGCAACGCGGCTGCGGCCTTGAACGCGCCCGCGGCGGCGGTGTCGGCGCCGTCCTGGGCCTTGGTCAGGCCGTCGCGGGCCGTCTTGAGGCCCTGGTCGGCGGTCGCGAGCTGGGCCTCGGCCTCGGTGCGGGTCTGGCGCAGCCCGAGCAGTTGGTCACCGAGGAGTCCCACCTGGGCCTCGGCGGCGGCGATCACGGCGGCGAGCGGACCGTTGCCGAGGGGCGCCAACGGCGTGGCGGGGCTGCCCGTGCCGGGGAACCTGCCGGAGCCGTTCACGCCGGGCAACTGGAACCCGACGGCGGGGACCGGGCGGGACCCGGTGTCGGGGACGACGTTGGGCAGCGGCGGCTCGGCGTACGCGGGGGTGGCGAGCGCGGCCGTGACGACCGCGCTGAGCAGGGCGGACCAGAGCATCGGTCGAAGCACCGGAGAGAACAGCGGACGCCTCCGTCGTTGCCGTCGTCGGCTCTGCTGGCTCTGCACCATTCCGCTCCCCGTCCGGCGTGCTTGCTGACCGCGCGCGGTCGGCGCGGCGGCGGTGGCGCGACCTGGTCTGTGGCGCGCCCCACCCTGTCTTACCGCACCCGAGCAAAGATGTCGATGCGGTAACGGGTAACGACCGGCTGTGAGTTCGGTGAACTACGTCGCTGTGCCCGACCGGGCAGACATCCCGTCGGAGACCCGACGTAGGCTCGACCGGACCGCAGGTGGAAGGGACGTGGCTTTCGATGGACGCCGGACTCAAGCGTGAGCTCGAAGCGAAGGTGTACGCGGGGGAGCGGCTGACCCGCGAGGACGGGATCGCCCTCTACGACAGCGACGACCTGACCTGGCTGGGCCGGTTGGCCCACCACCGGCGCACCGAGCTGAACGGCGACCGGGTGATGTTCAACGTCAACCGGCACCTCAACCTCACCAACGTCTGTTCGGCGTCGTGCGCGTACTGCTCCTTCCAGCGCAAGCCCGGCGAGAAGGACGCGTACACGATGCGCATCGACGAGGCGGTCCGCAAGGCCAAGGAGATGGAGGACGAACAGCTCACCGAGCTGCACATCGTCAACGGCCTGCACCCGACGCTGCCCTGGCGCTACTACCCGAAGGTGCTGCGCGAGCTGAAGGCGGCGCTGCCGAACGTCAAGCTCAAGTGCTTCACCGCGACCGAGGTGCAGTGGTTCGAGAAGATCAGCGGCCTGTCCGCCGACGAGATCCTCGACGAGCTGATGGATGCCGGCCTGGAGTCGCTGACCGGCGGTGGCGCGGAGATCTTCGACTGGGAGGTCCGCCAGCACATCGTCGACCACGCCTGCCACTGGGAGGACTGGTCGCGGATCCACGCGCTGGCCCACTCGAAGGGCATGAAGACCCCGGCGACGATGCTCTACGGCCACATCGAGGAGCCCCGGCACCGGGTCGACCACGTGCTGCGGCTGCGCGAGCTTCAGGACGAGACCGGTGGCTTCGCGGTCTTCATCCCGCTGCGCTACCAGCACGACTTCGTGGACTCGGCGGACGGCAAGGTCCGCAACCGGATCCAGGCCCGCACCACGATGGCCTCACCGGCCGAGTCGCTGAAGACCTTCGCGGTCTCCCGGCTGCTGTTCGACAACATCCCGCACGTGAAGAACTTCTGGGTGATGCACGGCCTCTCGGTCGCCCAGCTCTCGCTGAACTTCGGCGTTGACGACCTGGACGGCTCGGTCGTGGAATACAAGATCACCCACGACGCCGACTCGTACGGCACCCCGAACACGATGCACCGGGACGACCTGCTGCACCTGATCTGGGACGCCGGCTTCCGTCCGGTCGAGCGCAACACCCGCTACGAGGTCGTCCGCGAGTACGACGCCGCCCCGTCGCTGGCCGAGCGCCGGTCCGAGCCGCAGCAGGTCTGGGCCTGACCGGCCCGTACCCTGGTATGCCATGAGCGAGTCGAGTCAGCCGGACCAGGGCGGGTTTCCCCGGCGCGATGCCCAGGGGCGGGTCGTCGCGCTCGGCGACCTGCTCGGGGTGAGCCTCGCCGGCATGGTGATCGGCCTGCTCGCCCTGCTGCTGCTCGACTGGGGCTTCGCCACGGTCGGCGCGGGTGACTTCGGCCGGGCCAACGGCTGGCTGGCGATCATCCTGCCCGCCTGGCTGTACTGGGAGGACTTCCGGGCCTGGGAGTTCGGTGCGGCCCGGGTGGTGGCCGCCCTGGCGGCGGCCGCGCTCGCCGTGGTCGGCGGCCTGCTGGTGGCCGGCCTGGCAGACGGGTTGCCGCCCATGGTGTCCGGCGGGCTCGCGGCCACCGCGTTCACCGTGGTCTACGCGGTGGTGTGGTTTCCTGGCGTTCACTGGCTGGCCCGGCGGACGGGCTGAACAACCCTCCCGCCCGGGCGAGCCGGCGGCTGAATCCTCCCGCCGGCGAGCCGGCGGAGAACGGAGTGCGAACGTGAGCGCGGCGGTCAAGTACACGCTGGGCCGGATCGGGCTGTTCGTGGTGGTCTTCGTGGCGCTCTGGCCGGTCGGGATGAACATCTTCCTGCAGCTGATGCTGGCGCTGGCGTTCTCCGCCACGCTCTCGTTCTTCCTGCTCAGGGGCTGGCGGGACGAGATGGCGGGGGAGATGGCGGAGGCCGCCGAGCGGCGTCGGGCCGAGAAGGAGCGGCTGCGCTCCGCGCTGGCCGGCGACGACCAGCCCGCCGAGGGCGGCCCCGGCGACCAGCGCCCCTGAGCGCGAGCCGTCCCTGAGCGCGAGCCGTCCCTGAGCGCGAGCCGGGCCCGGACCGTCCCTGGGGACGAGCCGGGCCCGGTGCCGTTTTCCTACCAGTTGGTCGAGCCCCGGACCACCGGCCAGGGCCGGTTCGCCGGCTTGACCAGGTACGCGATGCCGCCGGATCCGCCGGCCACGGTGCCGTCGGCCCGGTAGCGCTTGGTGCGCTGCCAGATCTGCTCGAACTGCTCCCGCTTGTACACGTTGCGCACCTCCGCGTTCGTCGACGACGCCGGGTCGTTGACGATCACGTCGCCGTCGGCGGTGAAGCCGACGACCACGAAGAGGTGGCCGGCGGTGCCGTAGTTCGACCCGTCCAGCTCGGTGGCGAGGAAGGACTGCGAGGTGATCACCGGGATGCCGGCCTTGATGAACCGCTCCACCTCGTCGAGGGAGTGCAGCCGGGTCACCCGGGCGTCGATGCCGGAGAAGCTGCCCGCGTACGCGGTGTTGAACGGCCAGTTGCCCGAGCCCTCGTACTCGTAGTCCCAGGTCATCCGGGCTGCGTGGGCCACCTGCGGGTCGATGTAGCCGGGGGTGATCCAGGACATGTCCTGCGCCGACGGCAGCTTGCCGTAGTACTCGAGCACCATCGTGGTGGACGTCGGGCTGCACCAGACCTGGCCGCCGCCGCCCCACTCGGGGTAGTTGCCCTTGTGGATCATCTGGGAGCGGGCCGGGACGGCCAGCTCGGTGCCCCAGGCGATCCCGCCCCGGCTCGGGGTGACGGTGAACCGGTCCGGGACGTTGGAGCTCATCGCGCCGAGCATCCGGACCTGGGGCGACGCCTTCAGGCCGGGCTTGCGGTAGAGGCCGACCCGCAGCTGGTACGACCGCAGCAGGACCCCGGCCTCGGCGTCGTCGATCGAGAACGTGTCGGTCCACACGCTCGACCACGGGTCGCCCTGACCGTCCAGGGTGGCCCGCTTGATGTCCTGGTCGCCGGAGGCCCAGCGGCTCATGACGTACCACGGGGTCTGGTTACCGGTGTTGTACGTGCCCTGGAGTTCGACCTGGATCCAGGTGCCCGCCGGGGTCTCGGCGTTCCACGAGGCGACCAGCTCGCTGGCGTCGAAGCCGATCCTGGTGCGCGGCGAGGTCCAGGTGGCGTACTCCCAGGTGGCGGTGGTGCCGCTGTGCTCGTCGGTGAACTCGGTGGTGCCGGCGGGTCGGCCGATGGTGATCCCGGTGCGGTGACCGGGGACGGCCCGGGTGCCCCGGTGGTCGCCGGAGCGCCAGTCGGGGTAGCGGGACCACTCCTGGAAGGTGATCTCCTCGTCGTGCGCGACGGTGGGGGGATGGGCGCTGGCGGGGGCGGGGACGGCCGCGCCGCCGAGGGCGAGCGCGGCGACGCCGGCAAGGGCGACCGCGCGCAGGGCTCTGCTGACCATGGGATCTCCGCGAAGTGAGGCGGGTCGGGGGGCATACTTGCCGGTCACTATCCCGCTTGGAGGGAAGTTTCGCCAGATGTTGAGGGATGGAAAACCGTTGCCGATGTGAGGATCAGGTCGGGATGGGGAAAGAAGCGAAACATATTGATATGACCATGTGACAGGTGGTGAAGTGTGCCTCACAGAACGGGATCACCCCGTGCCCTGAGGAGGTTGTCCATGGCCTTCCGTACCCCCGTCCGCCTGCGTCGCGCGCTGGTGCTCGCCACCGCCGCCGGCCTGGGCCTCACCGTCGCCACCGGCCCGGTCTCCGCGCGACCGGCCCCGGAGAGCACCGCCGAGCCGGCCGCCGCCGAGTACCGGGTGCTCGGCCCGCGCACCCTGGCCGACCGCAACGCGGTGGCCCGCACCGGCGCCGCCATCGACTCCAGCGAGCACGGCATCCTGCACGTCTCGGCCACCACGGACGAGGCGGCGGCGATCCGACAGCTCGGCTTCCGGCTCGAGAAGGAGGTGGTCCCGGCCGCCCCCGCCGGGGAGATCGGCACCCTGGGCTTCCCGTCCGCCGACTCGAACTACCACGACTACGCCGAGCTGACCGCCGCGGTCAACAAGGTGGTGGCCGACCACCCGACCATCGCGCGCAAGACCAGCATCGGCCGGTCGCACGAGGGCCGGGACCTGATGGCGGTGAAGATCTCCGACAATGTGGCCACCGACGAGGCCGAGCCGGAGATCCTGTTCAACTCCCAGCAGCACGCCCGCGAGCACCTGACCGTCGAGATGGCGATCTACCTGCTCAACTTGTTCACCGACAGCTACGGCAGCGACTCCCGGGTCACCAATATCGTCAACTCCCGGGAGATCTGGATCGTTCCCACCGTCAACCCCGACGGAAGCGAGTACGACATCGCCACCGGGTCGTACCGGTCCTGGCGCAAGAACCGGCAGCCCAACAGCGGCTCGACGGCGGTCGGCACCGACCTGAACCGGAACTGGGGCTACAAGTGGGGCTGCTGCGGCGGCTCGTCCGGCTCCGCGTCGTCGTTGACCTACCGCGGCCCGTCGGCCTTCTCCGCCCCGGAGACGCGGGCGATGCGCGACTTCGTCAACAGCCGGGTCGTCGGCGGGGTGCAGCAGATCAAGGCCAACATCGACTGGCACACGTACTCGCAGCTCATTCTCTGGCCGTTCGGCTACACCACGGCGAACACCACCACCGGGATGACCGCCGACCAGTACAGCACCTTCGCCACGCTCGGCCAGCGGATGGCGGCCACCAACGGGTACACCCCGGAGCAGTCGAGCGACCTCTACATCACCGACGGCGACAGTCTCGACTGGATGTGGGCGACGCACGGCATCTGGGCGTACACCTTCGAGATGTACCCCGGCTCGTCCGGCAGCGGCGGGGGCTTCTACCCGCCCGACGAGATCATCCCCGCCCAGACCTCGCGGAACAAGGAGGCGGTCCTGCTGCTCTCCGAGTACGCCGACTGCCCGTACCGGGTGATCAACAAGGAGGCGCAGTACTGCGCCTGACCGTCCTGCGGGGTGGGGTCCGGGCCGGGCCCCACCCCGTGACGGGGCGTGCGCGCAGAGAGATGGCTCCTGGCTCAGCCAGGTGTGCGCGGAACGTGCGCTACCGTGACACCGACCATTCCGCAGCGAATCCGGTGTGAATCCGGCGCTGTCCCGCAACTGTGATGCCCCACCCGTGGCGTCCCGCCCCTGCCGGGGCGGGCGTGGGACCGGCCACGACGGCCGGCTCCTTCCAGGCGTCGGCCGGTCGGCCGACGCCGCCGTGTGTGGCGAGCCAGGTCGCCTGCGGCGCGGTCGCGACACGCGCTCTCGAGGAAGGGCGCCTCGCGGACGGGCATCCGCACCACGGCTCCTGTCGGCGAAGCACCACGCTCCTCGACCGACAGGAGGACATGTGTTCCGACGTACCCCCCGGCTCTTCGCCGTGACCCTCGCGGTGGCCGCGCTCGCGCTCGGAGCCTGCGCCGAGAAGAGCTCCGACGACACCCCCGCCGCAGGCGGCGGCTCGGAGGCCGCCGCGTTCCCGGCCACCGTCGGCAAGCTGACGCTGGAGAAGCGTCCGGAGAAGATCGTTTCGCTTGCGCCGAGCGCGACCGAGATGCTCTTCGCCATCGGCGCAGGCAAGCAGGTCACGGCCGTCGACGACCAGTCGAACCACCCGCCGGAGGCGCCGAAGAGCGACCTGTCCGGCTTCCAGCCGAACGCCGAGGCGATCGCCGGCAAGAGCCCCGACCTGGTGGTGCTCTCCGGCAACACCAACAAGATCGTCGAGCAGCTCACCACGCTGAAGATCCCGGTGCTGCTCACCCCGGCGGCGGTCACGCTGGAGGACTCCTACCGGCAGCTCACCGACCTCGGCACGCTCACCGGCCACCCCACCGAGGCGGCCGACGTGGTCCGGCGGATGAAGGACGACATCGCCAAACTGACCAAGGACCTGCCGCAGCGGTCGACGAAGCTGACCTACTACCACGAGCTGGGCCCGGAGCTGTACAGCGCGACCAGCAAAACCTTCATCGGCTCGATCTACGCCCTCGCCGGCCTGGAGAACATCGCCGACCCGTCGGACGCCGACGGCCGCAACGGCGGTTACCCGCAGCTCTCCCAGGAGATCATCGTCAAGGCGAACCCCGACTTCGTCTTCCTGGCCGACACCAAGTGCTGCAAGCAGAGCCCCGAGACGGTCAAGGGGCGCAGCGGCTGGGCCGGCGTCACCGCCGTCAAGAACAACCAGGTCGTCGCCCTCGACGACGACGTCGCCTCGCGCTGGGGCCCGCGGGTCGTCGACCTGCTCCGGGCCGTCGTCGACGCCGTGGCCAAGGTGCCGGCGTGACCCTGGACGGCGGGCGTTGAGCGGGCCCACCGCCGTGCGGAAAGCACCGACCCCCACCCCCGTGAGCCGGCCGGCCGGGCTGCGGCCCGGCTGGCTGGCCGCGGGGGTGGTGGCCGTGCTGATCGCGCTCGTCGCCGGGGTCTCCCTCGGCCCGGTCAGCCTGCCCCCCGGCAGCGTCGCCGCCGAGCTGCTCAACCTGCTGCCCGGGGTACGCCTGGACAGCGGCCTGACCGAGCGCGAGATCGCCATCGTCACCGAGCTGCGGCTGCCCCGGGTGGTGCTCGGGCTGCTGGTCGGCGGTCTGCTCGCCCTGGCCGGCGGCTGCTACCAGGGTGTCTTCCGCAACCCACTGGCCGACCCGTACCTGCTCGGGGTGGCGGCCGGGGCCGGGCTCGCGGTCACCGCCGTGATCGCCCTCGGCGCCGGGGCGGGCGGCGCGCTGACCGGGCTGCCGGTCACCATTCCGCTGGCCGCGTTCGTCGGCTCGCTCGGCGCGGTCGCCATGACCTACCTGCTCGGGGCGGCCGGCGGGCGGGAACGCTCGACGGCGACGCTGATCCTGGCCGGGGTGGCCGTGTCCGCGTTCCTCTCCGCCGGGCAGACGTACCTGCTCCAGCGCAACTCCGACACCATCCAGCAGGTCTACTCGTGGCTGCTCGGCCGGCTCGCCACCGCCGGCTGGCACGACGTCCGGCTGGTTCTGCCGTACTTCCTGCTCACCACGGTCGTGGTGCTGCTGCACCGCCGCGAGCTGGACGTGCTGTCCGTCGGCGACGACGAGGCCAGGGGCCTCGGCCTGCACCCGCAGCGCTCCCGGTACCTGCTGATCGCCGCCGCCTCGCTCGGCACCGCCGCCGCGGTCTCCGCGTCCGGGCTGATCGGCTTCGTCGGGATCATCGTCCCGCACACCGTGCGGCTGCTCGCCGGGTCCAGCTACCGGGTCGTCCTGCCGCTGTCCCTGCTCTTCGGCGGGGCGTTCCTGGCGCTGACCGACGTGGTCGCCCGGACCGCCGCCGCCCCCGCCGAGATCCCGATCGGCGTGGTCACCGCGCTGCTCGGCGGCCCGTTCTTCGTGCTGGTCCTGCGCACCGCCCGCCGGGTGCTCACGTGAGCGCCTCCGCCCCCGCCGGCCCGCCGCCCGGCGCACCCGCCGTCGAGGTGCGTGACCTGCACGTCACCCTGGACGGTGCGCCGGTCCTGCGCGGCGTCGACCTGCGCGTCGAGCCGGGCGGGTGGGTCACCGTCATCGGCCCGAACGGCGCCGGCAAGTCGACCCTGCTGCGCGCCGTCGGCGGCCTGCTGCCCGCGCCGGGGGCCATCTCCCTGTTCGGTACGCCGAGCGAGGCGCTGCGCCGCCGCGAGCGGGCCCGGGTGCTGGCCACCGTCGCCCAGTCCCCGGTGGTCCCGGCCGGCATGTCGGTCTTCGACTACGTGCTGCTCGGCCGGACCCCGTACATCCCGTCGCTGGGCCGGGAGTCTGCCGCCGACCTGGCCGCTGTGCGGGACGTGCTGGACCGCCTCGACCTGGACGGCTTCGGCCACCGTGAGCTGGCCACCCTCTCCGGGGGCGAGCGGCAGCGGGTCTTCCTGGCCCGGGCGCTCGCCCAGGGGGCCACCCTGCTGCTGCTCGACGAGCCGACCAGCGCCCTGGACATCGGCCACCAGCAGGAGGTGCTGGAGCTGGTCGACCAGCTCCGCCGCGAGCACGGCCTCACCGTCCTCGCCACCATGCACGACCTCTCCCTGGCCGGCGAGTACGCCGACCGGATGGTCCTGCTGGCCGCCGGTCGGGTCGCCGCGGCCGGGCCGCCCCGTGACGTGCTCACCGAACACCTCCTGGCGACCCACTACCGGGCCTCCGTCCGCGTCCTACCCGGGGAGCACGGCCCTCTGGTGGTCCCCGTCCGCCCCCGCTGACGGGGGGTCCCTGTCGGAGTCCTCCCGCCGGCCGGGCCCCGCGTGCCGGGCTCAGTCGGCGAGGGCGATGACGGAGAAGAGGGCACCCTGCGGGTCGCGGAGGGCGGCGAGCCGACCCTGGGGGATGTCGCGGGGCGGGACCAGGATCGTGCCGCCCAGCTCGGCGGCCCGGGCGGCGGTGGCGTCGGCGTCCGCCACGGCGAAGTAGACGGTCCAGTACGCCGGCAGATCGGCCGGAAAGCCGTCGCCCAGCGGCGGGATCATCCCGGCCACGATCCGCCCGCCCAGCCGCCACCCGGTGTACGTGACCGGTTCCGTCGGCTGCTCCTCCGGATGCCAGCCGAAGACCAGATCGTAGAAGACCTTCGCGCCCTCCGGGTCCGGGGTGACCAGCTCGTTCCAGCTCATCGCCCCCGGGGCGTTGAACAGCTCCGCCCCCGGGTGGGCCATCGGCTGCCAGACGCTGAACACCGCGCCGGCCGGGTCGGCGAAGACCGCCATCCGGCCCTGGTCGAACACGTCGAACGGGGTGACCAGCACCTGCCCCCCGGCCGCCTCCACCCGGGTGGTGACCAGGTCCGCGTCGTCGGTCGCCACGTACGTCGACCAGATCGGCACCTGGCCCGGGGTGGCCGGTGGCCCGGCGCCCGCCACCGACCGGCCGTCGGAGAGGAAGGTGGTGTAGCCGGCGGCCTCCGGCTGCGGGGCGATCCGGCCGGTCCAGCCGAACAGCTCCGGGTAGAAGCGCCGCGCGCCCGCCAGGTCCGGGGTGGCCAGGTCGGCCCAGCACGGCGTGCCCGGCGGGACGGTGCTCACACTGACCCCTCTCGCAGGGGGCGGCCCCGGCGGGACACCCTGCCCGCATCCTGGCATCGCACCCGGGCCGGGCGGGCGAAATTAGGACGAACTGACCCGGGTGGCGTCGACCTCCCGGCCTCCGCGTGATGCCGTCGGACGGGTCAGTGGAAGCGGCGACCCTCGTCGCGCCGGTACGCCCACCCGGCGAGCGCCGCCAGCCCCACGATCCAGACGCCGAGCATGGCCACCGAGAGCGGCGCGGGACGCCAGGGACCGACCGCCGCCCACATCAGCTCGACCGCGCCCCGGGTCGGCAGGTACGGCGCGATCGTTTCGACGAACGCGGGCGCGCTGCCCGGGGCGGAGAGCAGCCCGCCGCCGAACGCCAGCGGGAAGAAGACGACCTGGGCCACCACGATCGCCGCCTTGCTCGGCAGCGCGTACCCGATGGCCAGGCCCAGCAGGGTGAACGGCACCGAGATCAGCGCGACGGCGGCGACGGCGAGGCCGAACGCCCCGGGGCTGATCCGGGCGTCGGTGAGCAGCGCCGCGATCACCACCACCGGCAGCAGGGAGAGCAGGGTCAGCGCCAGCCCCGCGAGTACCCGGCCGGCGAAGCGCGGCGCAGGCCCGGCCGGCAGCGTGCGGGTGTACGGGTTCCAGGGCTGGGCGCGGTCCTCGGCCACGCCGACGCCGTACTGGAAGATGTTGGCGCTCATCACCGCGAAGGTGACCATGGCGGCGGTGGCGTAGGTGGCTCCGGTCGGATCGTCCCCGGCGAACGGGACCACGAAGAAGAGCATCGACACGGCGGGGAAGAAGGCGCTGCCGAAGACCGCCACCGGGATACGGATCGTCTCCAGGAGCTGGTAGCGGGCGTGCACGAGGGTGAGTCTCACGGGAACCGGTGTCTCCTCAGGCGGTGGCGGGCTGGCCGGCGTGGTCGGCGGCGGTCGGTGGGGCGCCGGCTCCGCCGGGGACGGCGTCCTGCCCACCCGGTGCGGTGATCGCGAGGAACGCCTCCTCCAGCGAGGTCGGGCGCACCTCCAGGTCGTGGAACGGCGCGCCGCTGGCCACCAGCGCCCGCACCAGCCGGTCGGCGTCGGTGGTGAGCAGGTGGGTGCGGTCCTCGACGCGCTCGACCCGGACCACCCCCGGCAGCGCCGGCAGGTCGGCCGCGACCAGGCTGACCCGGCGTACGCCGACCACCCCGCGGATCGCCTCGGTGGTGTCGTCGGCCAGCACCCTGCCCTGCCCGATCACCACCACCCGGTGCGCCAACGCCTCCACCTCCTCCAGGTAGTGGCTGCTCAGCAGCACGGTGCCGCCGTCGGCGTGGAAGCTGCGGATCGCCGCCCAGAGGCTGTGCCGGGCCTCGACGTCCAGCCCGGTGGTCGGCTCGTCGAGGACCACCAGCCGGGGCCGGCCGACGAAGGCGAGCGCCACGGCCAGCCGGCGGCGCTGACCGCCGGAGAGCCCGCCGGTCTGCCGCCGGACCTGGTCGGTGAGGCCGAACCGGTCCAGCAGTTCGCCCCGGGGGACCGGGTCCGGAAAGTGGGCGGCCACGAAGTCGACCACCTCGCCGACCCGCAGCGTGCCGGGCAGGCCGGTCTCCTGCGGGGTGACCCCGATCTGCTGGCGGTGGGCGGGGTCGCGCGGGTCGCCACCGAACAGCTCGACCCGGCCGGCGGTGGGCCGGCGCAGCCCGACCAGCAGGTTCAGCAGGGTGCTCTTGCCGGCACCGTTCGGGCCGAGCAGGCCGACCAGCTCGCCCGCACGCACGTCGAGGCTGACCCGGTCGAGGGCGAGCACGTCGTCGTACCGACGGGTGGCCTGGTCGGCGCGGGCGAGGATCATGACGGCTCCTTCGAGTTGGCCGGCGGACAGTTGCCGCCGCCCTATGGTGCACTCCCCGTCCACCACTGGGGACAGAGGCCTTCGGCAGGTCCCGCGATCGCCCAAGTCGGTGCGGTGCGGCTGACCCGTCGCACAGGACGTGGCCAGACCGGCCGTGTTCGACTCAGCCCAGCGGGGCCGGGAGGGGGGTCGTGTGCAGCACCGTCAGGCGGGAGACCGCCCGGGTGAGCACCACGTACAGCCGGTGCAGGCCGCGCGGCTCGGCGGCCACGATCGCGGCCGGCTCGACGACCACCACGTGGTCGTACTCCAGGCCCTTGACCAGGGTGGCGGGGACGACGGTGACCCGCGCCGCGGTCTCCACGTCGTCGGCGGTCGCGGTGTCGATCCCCGCGCCGGCCAGCGCCGCGCGCAGCCCGGCCACCGCGTCGTCGGCGGCGATCACGCCGACCGAGCCGTCGTGCGTCAGCGCCGCCCGCACCTCGGCCACCGTCGCCGCCGGCAGGTCGTCCACCGTACGCACGTCCAGCGCGCCGTCGCGGCGCAGCGACTCGGCCGGGGGCACGTCCACCTCCAGCGCCGGCAGCAGCCGGTTGGCGAACGCCACCACGGCGGCGGGGACCCGGAAGCCGATGCTCAGCGGCACCACCACCGCGTCCGGCTTGCCCAGGTGGGCCAGGGACTCCCGCCAGTCGCGGGCGGCCCACGGGGCGGTGCCCTGGGCCAGGTCGCCGAGCAGGGTGATCGAACCGTGCTCACTGCGCCGGGCGAGGGCCCGGCACTGCATGGGGGACAGGTCCTGCGCCTCGTCGACCACCACGTGCCCGAAGCCGGCGGGGCGCTCCAACAGCCCGGCGGCCTCGTCGACGAGCACCGCGTCGGCGGCCGTCCACTTCGTAGCCTTCGGGGTGCGCGCCGGTCTCGCCCAGGTCAGCAGCGCCTGCTCGGCGTCGGTGAGCACCCCGTCGGCGGCCGTCGCGAGCGCCGCCGGGTCGGCGAGCAGGGAGTACACCAGCCCCTCCGGGGTGAGCGCCGGCCAGGCCGCGTCCAGGAAGTCGGCGACCGGGCGGCACTTGCCCATCCGGCGCAGCCAGGCGTCACCCGGCGACTCGGCCCGGCGGGCCTCGGACTGGCGTTGTAGCAGGCCGACCACCCGGGCCCGGACCCGCTCCCGCCCGGTGGCGTACGGCAGCCCCTCCCGGCGGGTCTCCTCGACCAGCCGGTGCAGCGGGTCGAGGCCGATCCGCCAGCGGAACGACCCGTCGGAGACCATGATCGGCTCGGTCGGCGCGGCGATCCGCGACTCGACCGCCCGGCTCAGCACCTCGGCCATCCGCGGATCATGCTTGAGGATCGCCACCGCCGGGTCCTCGCCCGCCCATACCGGCATCCGGGCGATCAGGTCCTCCACGGTCGCCTGCTCGACCTCGACCTCGCCGAGCGCCGGCAACACCGCCGCGATGTACGACAGGAACGCCCGGTTCGGCCCCACGATCAGCACCCCGGAGCGGCGCAGCCGTTCCCGGTGCAGGTAGAGCAGGTACGCCGCCCGGTGCAGGCCGACCGCCGTCTTCCCGGTGCCCGGCGCCCCCTGCACGCAGATCGAGTCGGCCAGGTCGGCGCGGACCAGTTCGTCCTGCTCCGGCTGGATGGTGGCGACGATGTCCCGCATCGGCCCGACGCGGGGGCGCTCGATCTCGGCGGTGAGGATGCGGCTGGTCGTACCCAACTCCTCGCCCCGGTCCAGCCGCTCGTCCTCGAAGCTGGTCAGCGCGCCACGGTCGAAGCCGAAGCGGCGTCGCACGGTGACGCCCTGCGGGTCGCGGGCGCTGGCCCGGTAGAACGCCCGGGACACCGGCGCCCGCCAGTCCAGCACCATGGGCTCGCCGAGGTCGTCGGTGACGTGGCGGCGGCCGATGTGGTGCTCCTCGTCGCCGAACGTGAGCCGGCCGAAGAACAGCGGGGTGTCGGGTTGGTCGGCCAGTTCAGCGACGCGGCGGGACAGGGTGCGTCCCAGCATCTCGGCCGTGTACGCGTCTCCGGCGACGTTGTGGCCGGTGGCGAAGAGCGCCTCGGTCCGTTCGCGCATGCGGGCCAGCGCGGCGCGGGACACGTCCAGGTGGGCCCGTTCGGCGGCAAGTTCGGTGTCGAGTGAAACGGGTGCGTGCAGGGTCATCCGACGTACTCCTCGGCGCGGGGAACAAACGCTGCCGCTCGCGTTTCCGGCGCAAAGGCCGGCGCGGGGACGTCCGCTGCGGTGTTCGACACCGCGGCCGTCGGCGGGGCGAGCAGTCTACGCCCCGTCGGGCTGGCCCGGCAGGCGGTTTACCGGGACGAGTCATCGGTTGGCCGGGCCGCCCCTGCGCCGGGATCATGGGGCCATGACCGAGGCACGGCCCGAGCGGCAGCGGGTGACGATCAGCGATCCGCAGGTGATGCGGGCGTTGGCCCACCCGGCCCGGCTCGCGATCATGGAACATCTCGCCTCGCTTCCGGGTGGGGCCACCGCCACCGAGTGCGCGGAGCTGGTCGGGCTCTCGCCGAGCGCGACCAGCTACCACCTGCGCGCGCTGGCGAAGTTCGGCCTGGTCGAGCAGGCGCCGAGCCGGGGGGACGCCCGGGAGCGGGTGTGGCGGGCGTTCAGCCCGTCCTACTACGTGGAGGCGGGCCAGGCGGCCGACTCCGAGGCGCGGGCCGCCGTCCTGGCCCTCGTGGAGGCGCACATCGCGCGGGACACGCAGCGGACCCGGGACTGGCTCCGCCGGGCGCCCGAGGAGTCCCGGGAGTGGTACGCCGCCGGCTCGTTCAGCGACAGCGTGCTGCTGCTCACCGCCGAGGAGCTGGACGCGCTCAACAAGGCCGTCCAGGGCCTGCTGGCGCCGTACCGCCGCCGGCTGCGGTCGGACCCGCCGGCGGGAGCGCGCACCGTCGCGGTGCAGTGGCGGTCGGTGCCCATCGACTGAGCGGGGCACGGCGGGCGGTAGGGATTGCCAGCGGCAAGTGTGAAGGATTATTTTCGAAGCATGTCCTTCGCATCTGACCGGTCGCGCTGGTCCGACGTCTGGCTCGCCACCGTCGCCCGAGGCGTCTCCAGCTGCGGGGACTTCCTTGCGGCGAGCGCCCTCACCCTGGCCCTACAGTCCGCGGGGGCCGGCGGGACGGCCGTGTCGGGGCTGCTGATCGCGGCGACCCTGCCGCTGGTCGCGCTCGCCCCGCTGACCGGGCGGCTCGCCGACCGGGTGAGCTCCCGCACCCTGCTGGTGGGGGCCGGTCTGGCCCAGGCCGCGATCTGCCTGGCCCTCGCGTACACCCGGCACCCAGCCCTGGTGATCGGCTTGGTGGCGCTGCTCGCGGCCGGCCTCGCGGTCACCCAGCCGGTGCTCTCCGCGCTGGTGCCGGCGATGGTGCGGCCGGCGGACCTGCCCCGGGCCAGCGCCCTCAACCAGACCGCCGGCACCCTCGGCGCGCTCGCCGGCCCCGCGCTGGCCGGTCTGCTGGTCGGCGGGTTCGGCACCCGCCTGCCGCTGCTCGTGGACGCCGCCAGCTACCTCGTCCTGGTCGCCGCCGGCCTGCTGATCCGGACGCGCCGGGGCGGCGCCCGGTCCACCGCCCGGGTGAAGCCCGGGGCGGGGCCGACGCCAGGGGCGGAGCCGGCGACGCACGGGGCCGGGCCGACCGCAGAGGCCGGGCCGACCGCAGAGGGCTGGCGGCTGCGTCGGGACCGGCTGCTCGTCGCGATGGTGGCCTCGCTCGCCGGGGTGATCGGCGCGGTGGGGGCGATCAACGTGATCGAGGTGTTCTTCATCCGGGAGACGCTGGGTAGCTCCACCACGGTCTACGGGCTGGTCACCGGGTCCTGGACGCTCGGCGTCGTGCTGGGCGCGTGGGCGTTGACCCCGCTGGCCCGCCGGATCACCGACGACGGCCGGCTGCTCGGCACGGGCCTGCTCCTGCTCGGCGGCTGCTGCGTCGCGGTGCTGGTCTCCGCCGCGGTGCCGTCCGCTTGGCTGCTGGTCCCGGTCTGGCTGCTCGGCGGGGTGGCCAACGGCGGGGACAACGTCCTGAACAACGTGCTGCTGGCGCGTCGGGTGCCGCAGGTCGCGCTGGGCCGGGCGTACGCCGTGTTCGGGGCGGCCACCCAGGGTGCCTCGATGGTCGGGTTCGCGGCGGGCGGCCTGCTGCTGGAGCTGGCCGAGCCCCGACCGCTGGTGGCGGCGTGCGGCCTCGCGGGGACGCTGGCGGTCGGGGCGTTCGCCGTCCCGGTCGCCCGGGCAGCTCGCGCGGAGCGTGTCGCCGCCGCCCGGCGGGGCGGGGCGGTCCCGGGGGCGGATGCGGAATTGGCCACTTCGAGAGCCGCCCGCTGAGCCCCGGACGGGCTGCGGGGATACGGTCGCAGCATGGCTGACCGCATCGCCCGCCCCCGCGTCGGACACATCCAGTTCCTGAACTGCCTGCCGATCTACTGGGGTCTGATGCGCTCCGGTGCCCTGATCGACGTCGACCTGCACAAGGACTCGCCGGACCGGCTCAGCGCCGCGCTCGTCGCCGGAGACCTGGACATCGGGCCGATCTCGCACGTCGAGTACCTGCGCCACGCCGACGAGCTGCTGCTGCTGCCCGGCCTCGCGGTGGGCAGCGACGGCCCGGTGCTCTCGGTCAACGTGGTGTCGACCCGGCCGCTGGCCGAGCTGGACGGCGGTCGGGTGGCCCTCGGCTCGACCTCCCGCACGGGCGTGCTGCTGGCCCGGCTGCTGCTCGGCGAGCGGTACGGCGTGAACCCCGAGTACTTCCGCTGCCCGCCCGACCTGACCCAGATGCTGCTGGAGGCGGATGCCGGAGTGCTGATCGGCGACGTGGCGCTGCGGGCGCTCTACGAGGCGCCCCGGCGCGGCCTGGAGGTCACCGACCTCGGCCAGGCCTGGCGGGACTGGACCGGCCTGCCGATGGTCTTCGCCGTCTGGGCGGTACGCCGGGACTTCGCCGCCGCCCACCCCGGCCTGGTGAAGGAGGTGCACGAGGCGTTCCTGCGCTCGCGTGACCTCTGCCTCGCCGAGCTGGACCAGGTCGCCGAGGCCGCCGCCCGCTGGGAGCCGTTCGACGCCGAGACCCTGGCCACGTACTTCCGGGCGCTGGACTTCTCGCTCGGTGAGCGGCAGGTGGCCGGGCTGCGCGAGTTCGCCCGCCGGGCGGCCGAGATCGGCGAGGCCCCGGCCCTGCCCGAGGGCGGCCCGGAGTTCTTCGCCGGCTGACGGCGCGGCCTGTACGCGTGCGCGGCTACCCGTACGCGCCCGGCCTGGGCCGCCTCGGGCTCGGGCTGGTCTCGGCTGGGCCGGCTTGTGGCTCGGGTTGGTTTGGGTTGGTTTGGGACCGGCTCGGGTTGGTTTGGGGCTGGCTCGGGTTGGTTTGGGACTCGGCTCGGGCCGCCCCGGGCCGGCCAACCCTCCTCCGTTGCCGCATGTGGAGCTGCCCCGTTCGTGCTACCGCCGCCCCGGTAGCGCAAACGGGGCAGCTCCACATGCGGTGCCGAGCGGCACCCCGTGGTCCGGCCGCGAGGGGGCCGAGGGGCCCGCCGTCAGGTGGTCGAGCGCAGTACCGCCTCGGTGATCTTCTGACAGTTCTTCATGCCGTACTCGTAGCCCATGTTGATCGGGTAGCGGACCATCACGCCCATCGTCCAGTTGTCGCCGATGGCCAGGCAGTTGATGTGCATCTCCTGCTCCTTGGTCCGGTCGATCCAGCCGTTCTTGATGGCGATCTTCTTCCGTTCCGCCTCCGGGAACGCCTTGCGGATGCCGAAGTCACCGGCACCCCGGACGAGCCGCATCTCGTTGATCAGCCACTTCGTCCATTCCGGGCCGGCTGCGCGACCGTCGGAGATGCACGCGCCGAGTCGCGCGGTGTCCCGGGGGGAGAGGGCGGTCCGGCTCCAGCCCCCGTCGGCCGCGACGCTGCTGTCGGTGGTCTTGCAGATGGAGATCAGCCGCTTGATCGACGCGGACCGGCCGACGGAGTTGTAGAACTGCTCGGCCCGGGTGTTGTCGCTGTCCCGGATGATCCGGGTGGCGTCGGCGAGCTTCGCGTCGCTCGGCGCCTGCCCGGCCTTGTCGGCCAGGCGCAGGTAGTCGGCGACGATCCAGGCCTTGATCAGCGACGCGGTGGTGTTGGTCTCGTCCATGTTCTCCGAACCGATGATCTTCCCGGTCCGGGTGTCCAGCACGCTCCAGGCGTACCAGCCCTTGATGTCGAGGTCGATCTGCTTGTCGGCGAACGGCAGCGGCTCCGGCGACGGCGACGGCGACGGGCTGGCCGTGGGGCTGGGACGCGAGCTGCGGTCCGGTGCCTCGGCGGCCGCGCGGTCGACCGGGGCGGACGGGTCACCCCACTCGGCGGTGGCGGCTGAGGCCAGCGGGGAGCCGGGCATCAGCCGCAGCGACACCAGCACCAGCCCGATCAGGACGACGGCGATCACGATCAGCCGCAGCGGAGAGGCGTCCCCGTCGCGGGCCCGGCGGCTGCCCGCCATCAGAGCTTCCCGATCGGCTGCTGCGGCACCTTGAGCGCGGCACCCGGCTGCGGGGTGACCAGCTGGGTCGCCACGCCGGCGCAGACCTTCGCGCCGTAGGACAGACCGCTCTTCTGCGGGTAGCGCAGCATGACGGCGAGGCTCCACTTCTCGGTGACCGTGAGGCAGTTGACGTGCCAGTTCCCGTCGTAGTTCAACGGCGTCCAGCCGTTTTTGATGCTGACCGGGCCCTGCGCCTTGATCTCGGCGGGCAAACCGTCGACGATTCCCCACCTGCCGCCGCCGGACTTGAGCTGCTGCTCCTTGACGCTGCCGCGGACCTTGCTCATCTCGTCGAGCACCCACTTGGTCCACTTCGGCCCGGCCGCCTTGCCGTTGGCGATGCAGTCGCCGAGCCGGACGGCGTCCCGGGGGGACATCCGGGTGAAGCTCCAGTAGCCCTCGTACCCGGAGACGTTGCCGCGCTTGGTGTCGGTGAGGCCGCAGATGCTGATGGCCCGCTTGATCACCGGGTTCGGCTGGCCGTTCGGATACACCTTGTACGAGCCGCCCGCCGCGCGGTGGACGGCGTTCGCCGCGTCGTCGTTGCTGTCCCGGATGGCCAGGCTCGCCTGCTTCTTCAGCGTGGCGGAGGGCTCCTTGTCGCCGAGCTGGCGCAGGTAGTCGGAGACGATCCAGGCCTTGATCATCGACTCGGTGGAGTTGGTCGAGGCCAGGTTCTTCGAGCCGGAGATGGTGCCGGTGGTTCGATCCAGCAGGGCCCAGGAGAAGAACTCGCCGGAGAAGTTCATCGTGACCGGGCCGGCGGCCAGGGTCGGCGGCGGCGGGGCGGTCGGCTCGGGTGCCGCCACGCTCTGCGTGCCCCCGCCTGATCCGCCGGTGTCGTCGTCGGAGAACTGGGCGTAAGCGGCGGGAACCAGCATGGCGCTGCCGAGGAGGACCGCCACGACGGCGAGCACCATGGCCACGCGAGGTCGCATGAGTGGATGAGCTCCAGATGTCAGGGCCGGGGGGCCCGGTCGTTTTCCGAAAGGGTCGGCGTGATCGCCGAGGCCGGGGGAAGCGGCCTCCGTCTGGCGCTGGCAATCGTCGGCAGCCGATCGGTGTGACCGGCAAAGTCTACGTCCGGACGGCCCTGACGCCAGGATCCGACGCCTGTCAGGTTGCTATGAAGGCGGGATAATCGCCCGCTTTGCCGTCCTTGGTGGCTTTCACCTTCGTTTAGTGACCCATGTCATAGCCCCGATTCGACCTGCGCCGACACCGAAAGTGACAGTCCGTGACGGAAGGTGTCTTCGGAAACCTATGACACCCTCTGGTGCCAGAAGTTGCGAGCTGTAACACTTGCTGTCATGTATGGCAACGACTTCCCCGCCCCGGACGACGCGCCCGGCGGCAGCCTGCTCGGCGAGGTGGAGGCGGCGGAGGCGGCGCTGCGGGAGGCGGCGGCCCGGCGGCGCGGTGGCGCCCCCGGCCCGGACACCGACCTGGAGGCGTACTTCGCCGACGTGATCGACGCCGACCAGAAGATCGAGCCCCGCGACTGGATGCCCGAGGCGTACCGGAAGACGCTGATCCGGCAGATCGCCCAGCACGCGCACTCCGAGATCATCGGGATGCAGCCGGAGGGGAACTGGATCAGCCGGGCGCCCTCGCTCAAGCGCAAGGCGATCCTGCTTGCCAAGGTGCAGGACGAGGCCGGGCACGGCCTCTACCTGTACGCCGCCGCGGAGACCCTCGGCATCAGCCGGGACGAGCTGGTGCGGCTCCTCCTCGACGGGCGGCAGAAGTACAGCTCGATCTTCAACTACCCGACCCTGACCTGGGCGGACGTGGGCGTGGTCGGCTGGCTGGTGGACGGCGCGGCGATCGTCAACCAGGTCCCGCTCTGCCGCTGCTCCTACGGGCCGTACGCCCGCGCGATGATCCGGGTCTGCAAGGAGGAGTCGTTCCACCAGCGGCAGGGCTACGAGATCCTGCACATTCTGGCCCATGGCACCCCCGACCAGAAGGCGATGGCGCAGGACGCGGTCGACCGCTGGTGGTACCCGTCGCTCGCCATGTTCGGCCCGCCGGACGGCGACTCCACCCACTCCGCGCAGTCGATGGCGTGGAAGATCAAGCGGTTCTCCAACGACGAGCTGCGGCAGCGCTTCGTCGACATGTGCGTGCAGCAGGCCGAGATCCTCGGCCTCACCCTGCCCGACCCCGCCCTGCGCTGGAACGACGAGCGGCAGGCGTACGACTACACCCAGCCCGACTACGACGAGCTGATGCGGGTGATCAAGGGCCAGGGGCCGTGCAACCGGCAGCGGATGGAGCACCGCCGCCGCGCCCACGCCGACGGCGCCTGGGTGCGCGAGGCTGCCACGGCGTACGCCGCCAAGCAGGCGGAGAAGAAGGAGAAGGTAGCCGCATGACCGAGCAGTCCCCGCTCTGGGAGGTGTTCGTGCGGGCCCGGCGCGGGCTGGCGCACACCCACGTCGGCAGCCTGCACGCCCCCGACGCCGAACTGGCCCTGCGCAACGCCCGGGACCTGTACACCCGTCGCCAGGAGGGCGTCTCGATCTGGGTGGTGCCGGCCGGCGCGATCACCGCGTCCAGCCCGGACGAGAAGGACGCCTTCTTCGACCCGGCGGCCGACAAGGTCTACCGCCACCCCACCTTCTACGAGGTCCCGGACGGGGTGGCCCACCTGTGAACGGCCCCTTCGACTTCGCCCTCGCCCTCGGCGACGACGCGCTGGTCGCCGCGCAACGGCTCGGGGAGTGGACCACCCGCGCCCCCGAGATGGAGGAGGACATCGCGCTGGCCAACGTCGCCCTCGACCAGCTCGGCGCGGCCCGGCTGCTGCTCACGTACGCGGGCGAGCTGGAGAGCGCCGGCCGGGACGAGGACGCGCTGGCGTACCTGCGCGACGACCGGGAGTTCCGCAACTGCCTGCTGGTGGAGCTGCCCAACGGCGACTTCGCGGTGACCGTGGCGAAGCTGTTCTTCCTGTCGGCGTACCAGCTCCCGCTGTACGCCGCGCTGGCCGGCTGCGCCGACGAGCGGCTCGCCGCGATCGGGGCCAAGACGCGCAAGGAGTCCGCGTACCACCTCGACCACGCGTCGCTCTGGGTGCGGCGGCTCGGCGACGGCACCGCCGAGTCGCACCGCCGGATGCAGGCCGCCGTCGACCAGGTCTGGCCGTACGTCCACGAGCTGTTCGCGCCGTTCCCGGGCGCGCCGGTCGACCCGACCACCCTGCGCGCGACGTTCGACGCCGCAGTGGACCCGGTGCTCGCCGAGGCCACGCTGTCCCGGCCGGCGGACGGCTGGGCGCCGGCCGGCGGGCGGGACGGCCTGCACACCGAGCACCTGTCGTACCTGCTCACCGAGATGCAGGTGCTGCACCGCGCCCACCCGGGGGCGAACTGGTGAGCGCGAGGAGTGCAGCGAAGCGGAGCCCCGCAGTCGGGAACGGCGGGCGGCCGTGGTGAGCGCGAGGAGTGCAGCGAAGCGGAGCCCCGCAGTCGGGAACGGCGGGCGGCCGTGGTGAACGCGAGGAGCGCAGCGAAGCGGAGCCCCGCAGTCGCGAGCGAAGCGTGGCACCGGTGAGTCCGAGGGAGGCCGTGGCGGCGGTGGTGGACCCGGAGATCCGGGTGATCACCATCGACGAACTCGGCATTCTGCGGGCGGTCGACGAGGACCCGGCCACCGGCCGGGTGGCCGTCACCATCACCCCCACCTACACCGGCTGCCCGGCGATGGACGTGATCCGCGCCGACATCCGCCGGGCGCTCGCCGCCGCCGGCCACCCCGACGCCGAGGTCCGCACGGTCTACAGCCCGGCGTGGAGCACCGACTGGATCTCCGAGACCGGTCGGGCGAAGCTCGCCGACGCCGGCATCGCGCCGCCGGCCCCGGTCCCGTCCGGTCCGGTCGTGCCGCTGACCCTCGCCGTCCGCTGCCCGCGCTGCGGCTCCCCGGAGACCGAGCAGATCAGCCGGTTCGGCTCCACCGCCTGCAAGGCGCTCTGGCGCTGCCGTTCCTGCTCAGAACCCTTCGACCACCTGAAGGCGCTGTGACTGTCACGATCACCCGCCCGGCCCGTCGCCGGCCGGCCTTCCACCCGCTGCCCGTCGCCGCCGTCGACCGGCTCACCGCCGACGCCGTGGCGGTCACCTTCGCCGTGCCCGAGGAGCTTCGGGAGACCTTCGCGTTCCGCGCCGGCCAGCACCTCACCGTGCGGCGCGTCGGGGAGGACGGCGAGGACGTGCGGCGGTCGTACTCGATCTGCTCGACGCCCGACGATCTGGCCCGGCACGGCCGGCTGCGGATCGGGGTGCGGGAGATCCCCGGCGGCGCGTTCTCCGCGTACGCCTGCGGTGCGCTGCGGCACGGCGACACCGTCGAGGTGCTGCCCCCGCTCGGGCACTTCACCACGGCGTTCGCGCCGGACCGGGCCCGCCGCTACGGCGCGGTGGTCGCCGGCTCCGGCATCACCCCGGTGCTCGCGCTGGTCGCCACCGCCCTGGCCATCGAGCCGGCCAGCACCTTCACCCTGGTGTACGGCAACCGCTCGGCGAACTCGGTGATGTTCGCCGAGGAGTTGGCGGACCTGAAGGACCGGTACCCGACCCGGCTGCACCTGGTGCATGTGCTCTCCCGCGAGCGGGGCGAGTCGCCGCTGCTGTCGGGCCGGATCGACGCCGGGCGGCTGGGTTGGCTGCTGGAGACCATCGTGCCGGGCGACGCGATCGAGGAGTGGTTCCTCTGCGGCCCGTACGGGATGGTGGTCGACGCGAAGGCGGTGCTGGCGGAGCGCGGCGTGCCGGAGTCGGCGGTGCACACGGAGTTGTTCCACGTCGCCGAGGCCCCCGCGCCGCCGCGCCGCCCGGCCGACCGGCCCGGTGCCGGGGCGGAGGTGACGATCGTGCTCGACGGCCGGTCGTCGTCTTTCACGATGGGTCGTGAGGAGCGGGTCCTCGACGCGGCGCTGCGGGTGCGCGGCGAGCTGCCGTACGCGTGCAAGGGCGGGGTCTGCTCGACGTGCCGGGCGAAGGTCGTCGACGGCGAGGTCACGATGGCCCGCAACTACGCGCTGGAGCCGGACGAGGTGGCGGCCGGATACGTCCTGACCTGCCAGTCCAGCCCGGTCACCGACACCCTCACGATCGACTACGACGCCTGACCTGCTTGTCAGGTCGTCGCGAGAGCTGCGGTGGCCGACGGTCAGCTGCGGGCGGGTGCTGCAGCTCTCGCATCGTCAGGGGGAACGTGGTCGCTCTCGGTTTCCTCCCTTTCCCGCACTTGGGATGAGCGGATTGCCGTGATCGCTGCTGCGGATGCGGCGGCGAGGAGTGCGAGTGCCAACCAGGGCAAGGGTGGCGGTCAGCCGCCGTGGCGGACGTGGGCCGAACGGGGGCACGCCTCGGAACGATTGCGGGACCTGGCGGCTGCGGGTGGCATGGGGGTGCGAGTGGCTGGCGGGGGAACAGCAGTGCCCCGGCAAAGTCGCGGATTGTCCGCCCCGCCCTGCCCGCCCTCGCCGAACCCGCCCAAGCTGTCCATATTCTGGGAATTCCGTTCCGCAGTTTAGGATGACCGGAGATCTTGGTAGCAAATGGCCCCTCCAGGGGCCACTTCGTTCCAAGATCTCCCGCGCGGTCAGTCATGGCCTGGCCTGGCGTCGAAAGTGGGGCTCCTGGTCGTGGTGCATGGCATGAGGGCCTGGGCCTCGGTTCGAGAACTCGATGACCTTCTGGAGCGGTGCTGCCTGCGCTCCCATCGGGCGCACCGGCAGTCGGGGTTCTCGCACAGCCCGGACGGAACCGGTTCCGCCGGCCGACGATCTTCATCGATCCAGGGCCGAGGATGAGCATCCCTGAGCTGTCGGGCGCGACCTGGCGCAAGTCCACCCGCAGCGGCTGCAACGCCGACTGCGTGGAAGTGGCCACGCTGGCGCGCCCCGCCGCCGGTTGCGCTCAGGCCAGCAGCGGGGTGAGCAGGCGTGCCGGGTCGACGGTGGTGGGCCGGTCGCTCACCTGGCCGTCCCCCAGCTCGATCACCCGCCACACCCCGTCGTCGCGCAGCGCCAGGTCGACCGTGACGAAGGGCAGTCCCAGGCCGGCCACCAGCGGCGCGACGGCGGTCAGGTCGGGGTCGACGGCGGGGGGTCGGTCCGGGGTGTCCGGGTGCGGGCCGACCAGCACGCACCGGCCGTCCCGCCACCAGGTTCGCACCTCCGCCGAGGTGAACAGCTCGAAGCGGCGCAGCACGAAACCGCCCACGAAGTCGTCCTCGCGGAGCTGCCTGAACCGGCGGGCCACCGCCCAGGCGGCCTCGGGGTCGGCCAGATCGGGTACGAAGGCCGCCTCGTCCCAGTGGTGCTTCATCGACTTGCAGTAGTCGCGGAGCACGGCCGGGCCGTCGCCCAGCGTGGCGCGGGCCCGGTCGAACGCGCCCCGCCCGTCCCCCACGGTCCACGTCGTGGCCGGCGTCACGGGCCTCAGCTCCGGGTACCAGCCGGGCAGTTCGTGCGCCCGCCGGTACTGCTCGGCGCCGGTACGCAGCGTGACGCCCCGCGCGGCCAGCGCGTCCGCGAAGGCGGCGTACCGCTCGGAGCGGAGCATCCAGCCGCGGTAGACCGCCTCGGTCTCCTCGGGCAGTTGTCGCAGGGCGGCGTCGGCGTCGCCCCGGGCGAGCGCGTCGTGGTCGACGACCGAGACCGGCACGCCGGCCTCCCGGGCGGTCGTCGCCTCCGGCGCGAAGTGCGGTTCCGGCCGGCGGGGCCGGAGCGGGTCGGCGGGTACCAGCAGCAGCATCCCGCCATCCTTCCCGGGCCCCGCCCCCGCCTGGCGTCAGCTCGGGGCCTTGACCTGGCCGTCGAAGGCGATGCTGCGCCACAGGTCGAACTGGCGGTCGTTGCCGACCAGGGGGTTGCCGACCAGCGCGACGGCGGCGGTCACCTCCTCGTCGTTGCGGAGCTGGCGGAAGTAGCCGGCACCGACCAGTGCGATGCCCCGGCCGGGTGACTGGATCAGCCTCATGTCGTCCTTCCAGAGGTCGAGCGGGGGTGGGGTGGTCTGCCCGCGGGCCCGGGCGATGAGCGCCTGCGCGGTGGCCTGCGCGGCGTCGTAGCGGTCCGGGAAGGCGGAGCGCTGTACGCCCTGCGCCACCCGCCCGGCCGACCAGCCGGGGTTGGCGGCGGCCAGCGGGACGGCCCGGACGAAGAACGAGTTGGCCGCGTACGCCACGTTCATGATCTGCGCGGGGGTGCCCCAGCCCTGGGAGGGACGCTGCTGGAACACGCCCAGCGAGTCGGAGTCGCCACAGGGCAGGTTGTTCATCCGCGACTCCACCCAGCCGGCCTCGAAGCCGGCGAGCAGCACCCGATCGTTGACCGACAGCCCGGTGGCGACCTGGTAGACGGCGGTCAGGACGGCGTCGTCGGCGTTCGGTGGGATCGACGAGCAGGCGGCCTGGGCAGGCTCGCCGGAGGCCGCCTGGGACAGCCCGACGCCAGTGGCGACCAGGGTGGCTCCGCTGGACACCAGGGCGAGCGCCTGGCGGCGGGAGTATGTGTTCATCGTCGGTGTCAGGCCGACGGGGCCTTGACCTGGCCGTCGAAGGCGATGCTGCGCCACAGGTCGAACTGGCGGTCGTTGCCGATCAGGGGGTTGCCGACCAGCGCGACGGCGGCGGTCACCTCCTCGTTGTTGCTGAGCTGGCGGAAGTAGCCGGGGCCGACCAGGGCGATGCCCCGGTTGGTGGACTGGATCAGCCTCATGTCGTTCTCCGTGAGGTCGAGAGGTGGGTTGCCGGCGAGCTGGCGGGCCACGTCGGCGCGCATCGAGTCGAGGTCGATGAAGGAGGGGTCGATCTTGCCGCTGGTGCTGGTCTCCCGGTGGCCCCGGGCGTAGCTGGCGTCCCGGCCGAGCCGTCGCAGCACGGCGGCGGTCGCGAGCACCGAGGCGGAGTACTGGGCGTTGGTCATGGCCTGGTTGACCCCGTTGTAGTCGATCTCCCAACCGACCATCAGGGTGTTACCGTCGCCGGCCGGGATGGGGCCGCTGCCCCGGCTGACGCCGGCGTGGTTGGCCCGTCCGCCCGAGATGACGTGGAAGACGCCGTTGTAGTCGACCAGCGCCTGACAGAGCGGGCCGGGCAGGTCGGACCGGCCGTTGATGCAGATGTTCAGGGCGGGGTGCGGGTTGGCGGCGCTGGAGGTGGACGCGGTGTGGTGCCAGAGCACGCCGATCGGGGCGAACGAGCTGCCGGCGACCCGGCCGAGCCAGTTGCCGTGTTCGACCACGGTGACGCCGGCGCCGCGGAGCACGTCGGCGAGCCAGGGGATGGTGGCCATCAGGCCGTGATCAGGTCGGCGAGACACTCCGGGGCCGGGGTGGTCGCTGCCTGTGCCGGCTGGCTCACCGTCGCCAGGGCCAGCGCGGTCGCCGCGAGAGGCACGAGGGCGAGCAGCGTCCGGCGGGGTAGTGGGCGAGGGGCGGGGGGAGTCAGGTCCGTGATCATTCACGCATGCTAATTGATCGATCAATCCCGGGTAAGTCCCCCGCGCTTGCGGTCGCCCGGGGCGGGCTGTGTCCTGGTCGACAGGAGTCCGGTCCGGCCGGCCGGGGGCGGGGCGACGTAGGCTCGGGGGCGTGAGTGTGAGCCGGGAGATCGACGACATCCTGCAGCGCGGCGCGGACGGCGGGCGGATCACGCCCGAGGAGGCCCTGCTGATCTACACCGAGGCGCCCTTCCACGCCCTCGGTGAGGCGGCCGACGCGGTGCGTCGGCGGCGCTACCCCGACGACATCGTCACGTACCTGATCGACCGCAACATCAACTACACGAACGTCTGCGTGACGGCGTGCAAGTTCTGCGCCTTCTACCGCGCCCCCAAGCACAAGGAGGGGTGGACCCACCCGACCGAGGAGATTCTGCGCCGCTGCGGCGAGGCGGTCGAGCTGGGCGCCACCCAGGTCATGCTCCAGGGCGGCCACCACCCCGACTACGGGGTGGAGTACTACGAGGAGCTGTTCTCCTCGGTGAAGAAGGCGTACCCGCAGCTCGCCATCCATTCGATCGGGCCGAGCGAGATCCTGCACATGGCCAAGGTCTCCGGCGTCGGCCTCGACGAGGCCATCGCCCGGATCAAGGTGGCCGGGCTGGACTCGATCGCCGGCGCCGGCGCCGAGATGCTGCCGGACCGGCCGCGCAAGGCCATCGCGCCGCTCAAGGAGTCCGGCGCGCGCTGGCTGGAGGTCATGGAGCTGGCCCACCGGCAGGGCCTGGAGTCGACCGCGACGATGATGATGGGCACCGGCGAGACCAACACCGAGCGGATCGAACACCTGCGGATGATCCGCGACGTGCAGGACCGCACCGGCGGGTTCCGGGCCTTCATCCCGTGGACGTACCAGCCGGAGAACAACCACCTCAAGGGCCGCACGCAGGCCACCACGCTGGAGTACCTGCGGCTGGTCGCGATGGCCCGGCTGTTCTTCGAGACCGTCCCGCACCTCCAGGCGTCCTGGCTGACCACCGGCAAGGACGTCGGCCAGCTCGCCCTGCACATGGGGGTGGACGACCTCGGCTCGATCATGCTGGAGGAGAACGTCATCTCCTCGGCTGGCGCCCGGCACCGCTCCAACCTGCACGAGCTGATCGGCATGATCCGCTCGGCCGACCGCATCCCGGCCCAGCGGGACACCCTCTACCGCCGGCTCGCGGTGCACCGCACCCCGGCCGACGACCCGACCGACGACCGGGTGGTCTCGCACTTCTCGTCGATCGCCATGCCGGGCGGCGGGGCTGGCCGGCCGCTGCCGCTGGTCGAGGTCAACTGACCCACCGCGCACCGGCGGACACGCTGGGCGAGCGCTCACCGGCCGGTCGGCCGGTGAGCCGATCGGCGGTCCGGACAGTTCTGCTCGGCCTGTCGGACCTGGTGTGCGTCTTGTCGTCCGAAAGGGTCGCGCAGGCCAGCGCGGGTCGCTAACGTCCCCCGCGACGTGGTCCGAGGCTCAGTCCTCCATCGGCCCGTGGGGGCCGTTCACATAGAGCACGGCGGTGGGGGCGGGATGGTCGACCATCCCGCCCCCACCGTCTTGACGGCCGGGGCCGGACGGATGAATTGCCGTGCCAGCTCCTGGCGCAATCGATCTACCTCGGATAACGTCCGCTCGGTTCCGCAAAAACCCTCCTTCTTCCCTAACCCCGGGGGATCAATGACCTCGTTCCACCGTTCGGCCCTGGCCCGTGTCGGCGCCGTGGCGCTGCTGGCCGCCGGCGGCCTGGCCACCGTGGCGGCCCCGGCCCAGGCGGCCGACCAGGCCGACCTGGCGCTGGTCCCGCTCAGCCAGAACCTGGCCAAGGGCGTCGAGGCGGCCAAGGCCAAGCCGTTCAAGTTCACCGTCGACAACACCCGCAGCTCGGTCGCGGCCCGCGACGTCCGGGTCACCGTGGAGACGAAGGGCCTGACCAAGCGGGTCGGCTTCGTCGTCCCCGACGGCTGCGAGGTCTCCGGCACGGCCTTCACCTGCCTGCTCGGCGACCTGGCCGGCGGCACCAGCGAGGACTTCGGCATCCCGCTGTTCAGCGCCGGCGGCCGGGGCAAGGGCGGCGCGCTGAAGGTGACGGTCGCCTCGTCGACCGCCGACCCGGACACGGACGACAACAGCGAGACCGTCGACATCACCGTCACCCGCCCCGGCTACGACCTCACCTCCTGGGTGCAGGACGGGTACGCCAACGTCGTGGTCGACGGCGCGCAGAGCAACGAGCCGGACCTGAAGCCGATCCCGCGCGGCGCGACCGCCCCGCTGGACTGGGCGATCTACAACGACGGCAGTCGCCGGGCGACCGGCGTCTTCTACGCCATCACGCTGCCGGCCAAGGTCAGCTTCGCGAAGCTGCCCGAGAACTGCGTCGAGCAGGAGTTCGGCGGCCTGGCCCAGGCGTTCTGCGAGGACGCCGGCGCGGTGATCCGGCCGGGCGAGTACTACACCGACGACGTACGGGTGAAGGTCGCGGACGACGCCGACCAGCCGGTGCTGCGCATCGGCGAACTCTTCGCGTACGGGCTGGACGAGGCGCAGGGCGCTCCCGAGGAGGAGTCGCAGGTCGCCTCGGCGGCCCAGCGTCGCGCCTTCACCGAGACGGACGAGGTCGACAACCAGGCCGTCTTCGACGTCTTCGTGGACCTGTCCGCCCAGCCCACCCCCACCCCCACCCCGACGCCGACCGGCGCTCCGACCCCGGGCCCGTCCGCCGAGCCGAGCGCGACCACCTCGCCGGGCACCGGCGGTGGCGGTGGCGGGCTTCCGGTGACCGGCGTGCAGGCCGGGCTGATCGGTGGCATCGGCGGCGCCGTGCTGCTGGCCGGAGGGGCGCTGCTGGTGCTCTCCCGCCGCCGCCGGGTGCTGCTGGTGACCCCGGGGGACGAGAGGTCGAACGCCTGACCGTCGGGAACGACTGACGCGACGCGCCGGGACGGGCGGGGTGGGTGACCACCCCGCCCGTCCGCGTACCTCCGCCGTGCGCCGCCGCCCCGGAATCGGTGGGTGGGGTGTCGGCTGGCAGAGTGGAGGGGTGAGCCTTACCCCGCAGGGCCAGCGCGCCAGCCTGGACAAGCAGCCGCACGAGGTCGCCGCGATGTTCGACGGCGTGGCCGCCCGCTACGACCTCACCAACACCGTCCTCTCCTTCGGGCAGGACCGGTTCTGGCGGCGGGCCACCCGGGGGGCTCTCGGGCTCGGCCCCGGCGACCGGGTGCTGGACGTCGGCGCGGGCACCGGCGTCTCGACCGAGGAGCTGGCCCAGTCCGGCGCGTACGCGGTCGGCGCTGACCTCTCTCTCGGCATGCTGCACGCCGGCAAGCGGTCCCGCCCGACGATGCCGCTGCTGGCCGGGGACGCGCTGCGGCTGCCCTTCGCGGACGCCAGTTTCGACGCGGTGACCATCTCCTTCGCGCTGCGCAACGTGTCGGACACCGACGCGGCCCTGAGTGAGCTGGCCCGGGTCACCCGGCCCGGTGGCCGGCTGGTGGTCTGCGAGTTCAGCACCCCGGTCAACCCGGCGTTCCGCACGGTCTACCTGTCCTCCCTGATGCGTTTCCTGCCGGGGGTGGCCCGCACGGTGTCCAGCAACCCGGACGCGTACGTCTACCTCGCCGAGTCGATCCGGGCCTGGCCGGACCAGCAGGCCCTGGCGGCGCGGATCGGCTCGGCCGGCTGGGGCCGGGTGGCCTGGCGCAACCTCACCGGCGGTGTGGTCGCCCTGCACCGCGCGGTTCGGGACTGAGTCATTCCGACGCGTTTGTCGGATGCGCGTAATTAGTCCACTTTGCCCGATAGGCTTGCTCCGTGACGGGAGCAGAGCCGGCGCGCGCGACGCCGAGCGAGGACGCCGCAGAACTCGTCGCCCAGCTCAGGGAGTTGGCGGGGGTCGACCCGGCCGACGTCCGTCAAGTGGTGGCGGAGGTGCTGGCGGCCCTGGACCGCGCGGCCGGCGGCGCACTGCGTGACCACCTGCCGGAGGCCATCCGGGTCGATGCGGGTCTGGACGGACCCACCTCCGCGCCGCTTTGACCCCTTTGTGGATCCCGGCGGCTCCCACCTCGGCAAGTTAGGTCCACCTAACCCGGCAGGGAGGTAGCGCCGGTCATAGACTCCACCCGACCGGCTTGTGAAGGATTTCACGAGCACGCGGGAGGAGGCCCAGATGACCGCGGTGGAGAACGACGCCGACGTGATCGTCGTGGGCGCCGGTCCTGGTGGCTCGGCGACGGCGTACCACTTGGCGCAGCACGGTGTGCGGGTGCTGCTGCTGGAGAAGACCGAATTCCCACGGGAGAAGGTCTGCGGCGACGGGCTGACCCCGCGCGCGGTCCGGCAGCTCATCCGGATGGGCGTGGACACCTCGCCCGAGGCGGGCTGGCTGCACAACCGGGGCCTGCGGGTGATCGGCGGTGGCGTCCGCCTGGAGCTGGACTGGCCGGACCTGGCCAGCTTCCCCAACTACGGCCTGGTCCGCACCCGGCTCGACTTCGACGACCTGCTCGCCCAGCGCGCCGTCTCGGCCGGGGCGAAGCTGCGCACCAACGTCAACGTGATCGGTCCGGTGCTCGACGCCGACAACCGGGTGGTCGGGGTGGAGGCCGAGGTCGGCCCGGACAAGGAGCCCGCCACCTTCCGCGCCCCGCTGGTGGTCGCCGCGGACGGCGTCTCCGGCCGATTCCCACTCGCCCTCGGGCTTGCCAAGCGGGAGGACCGGCCGATCGGGGTGGCCGTCCGGCGGTACTACCGCTCGCCGGCCAAGCACGACGACGACTACCTGGAGTCGTGGCTGGAGCTGCGCAGCAAGGCCAGCGGCGACAACCTGCTCCCCGGGTACGGCTGGATCTTCGGTCTCGGCGACGGGCGGGTCAACGTCGGCCTCGGTGTGCTCAACTCCTCGACCGCCTTCGGCAAGACCAACTACCGGCGGCTGCTCACCGACTGGCTGGCCAACACCCCCGAGGACTGGGGAATGACCGACGAGTCGAACGCCGAGGGGCCGATCCTCGGCGCGGCGCTGCCGATGGGCTTCAACCGGGTGCCGCACTACACCCGCGGCGTCATGCTGGTCGGCGACTCCGGCGGCATGGTCAACCCGTTCAACGGCGAGGGCATCGCGTACGCGATGGAGTCCGGAGAGCTGGCCGCGGAGGTCGCGGTGCAGGCCCTCGCCCGGCCGGCCGGTGCCGAGCGGGAGCGGGCGCTGATGGCGTACCCGCAGGAACTGAAGGCCCGGTTCGGCGGCTACTACCGGCTCGGCGGGATCTTCGTGAAGCTGATCGGCCGTCCGGAGATCATGCGGATGGCCACCAAGCACGGCATGCCGCATCCAGCCCTGATGCGGTTCGTGCTCAAGCTGCTGGCCAACCTGACCGACCCGCGCGGCGGGGACGCGATGGACCGGGTCATCAACGCGATGACGAAGGCGGCGCCAGCCGTGTAGCACGAGGAGTGCGCGTGAGCCCGCAGGTCGCCGAGGAGTGCGGGGCTCCGGCCGGGCGGTCGACGAAGACCGCAGGCTGGACAGGGATCGACCCCGCCGACAGCCGTCGTGAGGGACGTGAATAGTGTGATTTTGGCCAACCACCGCCGAGGGCAGGGAAGGACGAGCAGGAGACCACAATGACGCTCTCGCCTTACGCACCCATCATCGGGCTGTTCGCCCTCGCCGCGGCGTTCTCGCTGTTCTCCGTGGCCGCCGCCCGCTTCGCCGGCCCGCGCCGGTACAACAAAGCCAAACTCGAGGCGTACGAGTGCGGCATCGAGCCCAGCCCGCAGCCCGTCGGGGGCGGCCGGTTCCCGATCAAGTTCTACCTGACGGCGATGCTCTTCATCGTCTTCGACATCGAGATCATCTTCCTCTACCCCTGGGCGGTCTCGTTCGACGCCCTGCCGATCTTCGGCTTCGTGGAGATGGTCCTGTTCATCGTCGCGGTCTTCGTCGCATACGCCTACGTGTGGCGGCGCGGCGGCCTGGACTGGGACTGAGGGAGACACGCAGATGGGTATCGAGGAGAAGCTTCCCGCCGGCATCCTGCTCACCTCCGTGGAGTCGCTGGTCAACTGGTCGCGGAAGACGTCCTTCTGGGGCGCCACCTTCGGCCTGGCCTGCTGCGCCATCGAGATGATGGCCGCCGGTGGCCCGCACTACGACCTGGGCCGCTGGGGCATGGAGGTGTTCCGCGCCTCGCCCCGGCAGGCGGACCTGATGATCGTGGCCGGCCGGGTGAGCCAGAAGATGGCACCGGTCCTGCGCCAGATCTACGACCAGATGGCCGAGCCCCGCTGGGTGCTCTCGATGGGCGTCTGCGCCAGCAGCGGCGGCATGTTCAACAACTACGCCATCGTGCAGGGCGTCGACCACATCGTGCCCGTCGACATGTACCTCCCGGGCTGCCCGCCCCGGCCGGAGATGCTCATCGACGCGATTCTCAAGCTCCGCGAGAAGGTCATGCACGAGCCGCTGGGCCCGAACGGGCGCAAGATGCACGAGGCCCGCTTGGCGCGGGGCGACCTGCCGGTCGTCCCGTACGGCTCGATGCCGTCGTCGTACCGCAGTGACAAGGCCCGCCGCGCCGAGTGGACCAAGGCGGTCCGCGAGGGGCGCGAGGAGCAGCTGCGGATCGAGAACTGGATGAAGGCCGAGAACCACCTCCACCCGCACGGGGGTATCAAGTGAGCGCGAGGAGTGCAGCGAAGCGGAGCCCCGCAGTCGCGAACGGAGGGCAGGCACGGTGAGCGCAGCTTCGAACACCGGCGGCCTGCCGGTGCCGGTGACGCCGGCCGGGGCCAGCAGCGGCGCGCCCGCCGAGCACCCGCCGGCCGGCCCGGCCGGGCGCGGCATGTTCGGTATCCACGGCTCGGGCGACGTCTCCGGCTTCGGGGGCCTGGTCCGCCCGCGTCAGCCGGTCGAGGAGACCCCCCGGCCGTACGGGGGCTACTTCGACGAGGTCCGCGACGCGCTGGAGGAGGCCTACCCGGCCTTCGGCGACGCGATCGAGAGGATCGTGGTCGACCGGGGCGAGCTGACCCTGCACGTCCGCCCGGAGCGGATCGCCGAGGTCTGCCAGGTGATGCGGGACGACCTCGCGCTGCGCTTCGAGCTGTGCTCCTCGGTGTCCGGGGTGGACTACCTCGGTGCGCACGAGCGCCGGCTGCACGTGGTCTACCAGCTCACCTCGATGACGTACCGCCGCCGGGTGCGGCTGGAGGCCGCGGTGTCCGCCGAGGACCCGCACCTGCCGAGCGTCACCAGCGTCTACCCGACCGCCGACTGGCAGGAGCGGGAGGCGTACGACATGTTCGGCATCATCTTCGACGGCCACCCCAACCTGACCCGGATCCTCATGCCGGACGACTGGGAGGGGCACCCCCAGCGCAAGGACTATCCGCTCGGCGGCGTCCCCGTCGAGTACAAGGGCGCGGAGATCCCGCCGCCGGACCGACGGAGGTCGTACCAGTGACGACGTCGAACTACGCGACCGAGCGCGAGACCACCGAGGGCAGGGTCTTCACCGTCACCGGTGGGGACTGGGACCAGATCGTCTCCGGCACGGACCCGATCAACGACGAGCGGATCGTCGTCAACATGGGTCCGCAGCACCCGTCCACCCACGGCGTGCTCCGGCTGATCCTCGAGTTGGAGGGCGAGACCGTCCGCGAGGCGCGGTCGGTCATCGGGTACCTGCACACCGGCATCGAGAAGAACCTGGAATACCGCAACTGGGTGCAGGGCACGACCTTCGTGACCCGGATGGACTACCTCGCGCCGCTGTTCAACGAGACGGCGTACAGCCTCGCGGTGGAGAAGCTGCTCGGCATCACCGACGACATCACCGAGCGGGCCACCACGATCCGGGTCCTGATGATGGAGCTGAACCGGATCGCCTCGCACCTGGTCTGGGTGGCCACCACGGCCATGGAGCTCGGCGCGATCAACATGATGCTGTACGGCTTCCGCGAGCGGGAGTACATCCTCGACATCTTCGAGAGCATCACCGGCCTGCGGATGAACCACGCGTACGTCCGGCCGGGCGGCGTGGCGCAGGACGTGCCGGACGAGGCGATCGTCAAGATCCACAGGTTCCTCAAGATGATGCCGAAGAGGCTCAAGGAATACGAGGATCTCCTCTCCGGCCAGCCGATCTGGATCGAGCGCACCACGAACGTCGCGGTGCTCGACGCGACCGGCTGCCTCGCGCTGGGCGTCACCGGCCCGGTGCTCCGCTCCGCCGGCCTCGCCTGGGACCTGCGCAAGACCATGCCGTACTGCGGCTACGAGACGTACGAGTTCGACGTGCCGACCCACACCGACGGCGACGTCTGGGGCCGCTACCTGGTCCGGCTCGCCGAGATCCGGGAGTCGCTCAAGCTCGTCGAGCAGGCGCTGGACCGGTTGAAGCCGGGCCCGGTGATGGTCGCCGACCGCAAGATCGCCTGGCCGGCGCAGCTCGCCATCGGCGTCGACGGCATGGGCAACTCGCTGGAGCACGTCGCGAAGATCATGGGTCAGTCGATGGAGTCGCTGATCCACCACTTCAAGCTGGTCACCGAGGGCTTCCGGGTCCCGCCGGGCCAGGTGTACGTCGGCATCGAGTCGCCCCGCGGCGAGCTGGGCGTGCACGCCGTCTCCGACGGTGGCACCCGCCCGTACCGGGTGCACTACCGGGAGCCGAGCTTCGTCAACCTCCAGGCCCTCCCGGCGATGTCCGAGGGCGGCCTGATCGCCGACGTGATCGCCGGCGGCGCCTCGCTGGACCCCGTGATGGGTGGATGTGACCGATGAGCTTCACCGAAACGACTCGTGAGCGGGCGCGGGAGATCGTCGCCCGGTACCCGGCCGACCGGTCCCGCTCGGCGCTGCTGCCGCTGCTGCACCTGGTGCAGTCGGAGGAGGGGTACGTCTCCCCGGCCGGCGTCGAGTTCTGCGCCGACGTGCTCGGCCTGAACAAGGCCCAGGTCGGCGCAGTGGCCACCTTCTACACGATGTACAAGCGCAGGCCGACCGGTGACTACCTGGTCAGCGTCTGCACCAACACGATGTGCAACGTGCTCGGCGGGCAGGAGGTCTACGACACCCTGGCCGAGCACCTCGGCGTCGGCCACGACGAGACCACCGCCGACGGCAAGGTCACCCTGGAGCACGCCGAGTGCCTGGCGGCCTGCGACTACGGCCCGGTGATGACCGTCAACTACGACTTCTTCGACGGCGTCGACCCGCAGACCGCCCTCGGGGTGGTCGAGGAGCTGCGTTCCGGTGGCCGGCCGATGCCGACCCGGGGCGCGCGGCTCTGCACGCTGAAGGAGATGGCGGTGCAGCTCGCCGGCTTCGCCGACGAGCGCGAGGGCGCGGTCGCCGACGGCGGCCCGGGCGAGCCCACCCTGCGCGGCCTGCGGCTGGCCGAGCAGCACGGCATCTCGGTGCCGGGCTACGACCCGAACACGCCGATCCGCAGCAAGGCGGAGGCGGACGCCGCCGCGGCGAGGGCGAAGGCCGCGGAGCAGGCGAAGCCGGCCCCCGCCACCACGGCGACCGGCAGCACCGCTCCCGACGTGAAGGCGCCGGACGCCAAGTCGCCCGAGGTGCGGGCCGCGGAGACCCGGCAGCCGGACGCCCGGACCGCCGTGCCGGACGCACCCGGCACCAAGCTTCCGGCCGACCCGACGCCCCCGGCGCCGCGCGACGCGCGGGAGGCCGAGGCCGCCGGCGTCGCCGCGAACACACCGGCCGGTGACGGCAAGCCCGCCGGCGACGAGGCCGGCGCGCAGGAGCGCTCGCTCAAGGAAGCGGCGGCATCCGCGGGTGCGAGGAGTGAGCTTGCGAGCCCCGATCGCCCGCGCGAGGAGCGAGCGGAGCGAGCCCCGCAGTCGCGGGCTGAGAACAGCGCAGTCGCGCGCGAGGAGCGAGCGGAGCGAGCCCCGCAGTCGCGGGCTGAGAACCGCGCAGTCGTGAGCGAAGGGGGAACCAAGAAGTGACCACTCCTCGGCCGGAGACCCTGGCCAAGCTCACCCCCGTGCTCACCAAGCGCTGGCTGTCGCCGGACGCCTGGCGGATCGGCACGTACGAGAGGCTGGACGGCTACGCCGCCCTGCGCAAGGCGCTCAAGGCCCACCCGGACGACCTGATCCAGCTCGTCAAGGACTCCGGGCTGCGCGGTCGCGGCGGCGCGGGCTTCCCGACCGGCCTGAAGTGGGGGTTCATCCCGCAGGGCGACGGCAAGCCGCACTACCTGGTGGTGAACGCCGACGAGGGCGAGCCGGGCACCTGCAAGGACCTGCCGCTGATGACCCACGATCCGCACTCGCTGGTCGAGGGCGTGATCATCGGGTCGTACGCGATCCGGGCCAGCCGGGCCTACATCTACATCCGCGGCGAGGCGGTGCACGCCGCCCGCCGGCTGCGCAACGCCGTGCAGGAGGCGTACGCCAAGGGCTACCTCGGTAAGAACATCCTCGGCTCCGGGTTCGACCTGGAGCTGGTGGTGCACTCGGGTGCCGGGGCGTACATCTGCGGCGAGGAGACGGCGCTGCTGGACTCGCTGGAGGGCTTTCGGGGCCAGCCCCGGCTGCGCCCGCCGTTCCCGGCGACCCACGGCCTGTACGCCAGCCCAACGGTGGTCAACAACGTCGGCACCATCGCCAGCGTGCCGTACATCGTGCTGGGCGGGGCCGACTGGTGGAAGTCCATGGGCACGGAGAAGTCCGCCGGGCCGATGATCTACTCGCTCTCCGGCCGGATCGCCGAACCGGGCCAGTACGAGTGCACGATGGGCGTCACGCTGCGCGAGCTCCTGGAGCTGGCCGGCGGGATGCAGCCGGGGCACAACCTGCGGTTCTGGACCCCGGGCGGCTCGTCGACCCCGCTGCTCGCCGCCGAGCACCTGGACGTGCCGCTGGACTTCGAGGGGGTGGCGGCGGCCGGCTCGATCCTGGGCACCACGGCCACTCAGATCTTCTCCGACCAGGACTGCCCGGTGTACGCGACGTACCGGTGGCTGGAGTTCTACCACCACGAGTCGTGCGGCAAGTGCACCCCGTGCCGCGAGGGCAACTACTGGATGGTCCGGGTCTACCGGCGGATCCTCGCCGGCCAGGGCACCCACGAGGACCTGGACACCCTGCTGGACACCTGCGACAACATCCTCGGCCGCTCGTTCTGCGGCCTGGGTGACGGTGCGACCAGCTCGGTGACCTCGTCGCTGAAGTACTTCAAGCAGGACTACCTCGACTACATCGAGGGACGTACCGCGCCGAAGCTGTCGGACAAGCAGCTGGTGGGAGCGCACTGATGCGAGCGCGAGGAGTGAGCGAAGCGAGCCCCGCAGTCGCGAGCGAAAGGCGAGCACTGTGACCGACGTAGCCAAGCAGACCGAGACCGTCACCCTCACCATCGACGGCGTCGAGGTCACCGCGCCCAAGGGCGCGCTGCTGATCCGGGTCGCCGAGCAGTTGGGCACCGAGATCCCGCGCTTCTGCGACCACCCGCTGCTGGCCCCGGCCGGCGCGTGCCGACAGTGCCTGGTCGAGGTGGAGGGCCAGCGCAAGCCGGTGGCCTCCTGCACCCAGACCGTCGCCGAGGGCATGGTGGTCCGCACCCAGCTCACCTCCGGCGTCGCCAAGAAGGCGCAGGAGGGGGTCATGGAGCTGTTGCTGCTCAACCACCCGCTCGACTGCCCGATGTGCGACAAGGGTGGCGAGTGCCCGCTGCAGAACCAGGCGATGTCCACCGGCCGCACGGACTCCCGGTTCCACGAGCACAAGCGGGAGTACGAGAAGCCGATGGCGATCAGCACCCAGGTGCTGCTCGACCGCGAGCGCTGTGTGCTCTGCCAGCGGTGCACCCGGTTCTCCGAGGAGATCGCCGGCGACAAGTTCATCGACCTGATGGGCCGGTCGTCCGCCGAGGAGATCAATATCTACCGGGACGAGGCGTACGGCGAGGAGGGCGACGCGGGCGACGTCCCGTTCAACTCGTACTTCTCCGGCAACACCGTGCAGATCTGCCCGGTGGGCGCGCTGACCGGCGCGCAGTACCGCTTCCGGGCCCGCCCGTTCGACCTGGTCTCCAGCCCGAGCGTGTGCGAGCACTGCTCGGCCGGCTGCGCCCAGCGCACCGACTGGCGGCGGGGCAAGGTGACTCGCCGGCTGGCCGGCGACGACCCGCAGGTCAACGAGGAGTGGAACTGCGACAAGGGACGCTGGGGCTTCCAGTACGCCCGCGCCTTCGACCGGCTCACCACCCCGCGGGTCCGCGACTCCGAGACCGGTGAGCTGCGCGAGGCGTCGTGGAGCGAGGCGCTGACCGTCGCCGCCGAAGGGCTGCGGGCCGCCCGGGACGGCGGCCACGGCACGGCGGTGCTGACCGGCGGCCGGCTGACCGTCGAGGACGCGTACGCGTACGCGAAGTTCGCCCGGGTCGCGCTGAACACCAACGACATCGACTTCCGGGCCCGGCCGGTCTCCCGCGAGGAGTCCGACTTCCTGGCCAGCACGGTCGCCGGGCGCACCGACGTCACCTACGCGGACGTGGAGAACGCGCCCGCCGTGGTGCTGGTCGGTCTGGAGCCGGAGGAGGAGTGCCCGATCCTCTTCCTGCGGCTGCGCAAGGCGTACCTGAAGAAGAAGCTCACGGTGTACGCCCTCGCGCCGTTCGCCACCCGTGGCCTGGAGAAGCTCGGGGCCAAGCTGGCCCGGGTGGTGCCGGGCGAGGAGGCGAGCGTCCTCGCCGAGCACGCGACGGTGGCCGAGGCGCTCAGCGCCCCGGGCGCGATCCTGATCGTCGGCGAGCGGCTGGGCGAGGTGCCCGGCGGCCTGTCGGCGGCGGCGGACGTCGCCCGGCGTACCGGCGCGAAGCTGGCCTGGGTGCCGCGGCGCGCGGGCGACCGGGGCGCGGTCGACGCGGGCTGCCTGCCCAACCTGCTTCCCGGCGGCCGTCCGGTCACCGAGCCGGCGGCCCGGGCCGAGCTGGGCGAGGCGTGGGACATCGCGGCCGGGGTGATCCCGAGCCAGGCCGGCCGGGACACCGACGGCATCGTCGCCGCCGCCGCGAACGGCCAGCTCGGCGCGCTGGTGGTGGCCGGGGTCGACCCGGCCGACCTGGCCGACCCCCGGTTGGCCGAGCAGGCCCTCGACGCGGTGCCGTTCCTGGTGAGCCTGGAGCTGCGCAACAGCGCGGTGGCCCGCCGGGCCGACGTGGTCCTCCCGGTGGCCCCGGTGGTCGAGAAGGCCGGCAGCTTCCTGGACTGGGAGGGCCGGCTGCGTCCCTTCGACGCGGTGCTGCACACCGCCGCGATGACCGACGGCCGGGTGCTGGACGCGCTCGCCGCGCTGCTCGACGTGCAGATCGGCACGGGCGACGTGCTCAGCATCCGGCGGGAGCTGGGTAGCCTGTCGCCGACCCGGGCCGACCGGCCGTCCGCGCCGTCGGTGGAGCCGGCCCCGGTGCCGCAGCCCGGCGCCGGCGAGGCCGTCCTGTCCACCTGGCACCAGCTCATCGACCTGGGCAGCCTCACCGACGGTGACGAGCACCTGAGCGGCACCGCCCGCCCGCCGGTGGCACGGGTGGGCAAGGGCACCGCGGAGGCGCTCGGCGTCGCCGACGGTGACCCGGTCACGGTGGGCACCGACCGCGGGGCGATCACCCTGCCGGCGGCGATCACCGAGATGCCCGACGGCGTCGTCTGGCTGCCGACCAACTCACCCGGCTCCACCGTGCGACGCGGCCTCGGCGCGACGTCCGGCACGGTGGTACGGATCTCCGCGGCGGTCGCCGCCACGGAGCAGGCCACCCCGGCGGTCGCCGCGGACGCGGCCGGCCACCCGGGTCCGCTCCTCAACACCGGGGGTGTTTCCCAGTGAACGCGGTCTACCTGGCCCAGGACCCGACGCTGGCCGACTTCGGCAAGGACCCGTGGTGGCTGGTCCTGATCAAGGTCGTCTTCGCCTTCGTCGTCGCCGTGCTGGCCACGCTGCTCGGTGTCTGGTTCGAACGGCGGGTCGTCGGCCGCATGGCGGTGCGGCCCGGCCCCAACCAGGCCGGCCCGTTCGGCCTGCTCCAGACCCTGGCCGACGGCCTGAAGATGGCCTTCAAGGAGGACATCCTCCCGAAGGCGGCGGACAAGGTCGTCTTCTTCTTCGCGCCGACCATCTCGGTGGTCTGCGCGGTCACCGCCCTGTCGGTGGTGCCGTTCGGCCCGATGGTGAGCATCTTCGGCCACCACACGCCGCTCCAGGTCACCGACGTGCCGGTGGCGGTGCTGGTGCTGCTGGCCTGCTCGTCGATGGGCATCTACGGCATCGTGCTCGGCGGTTGGGCCTCCGGATCGACGTACCCGCTGCTCGGCGGCCTGCGGTCCACCGCCCAGATGATCTCCTACGAGGTCGCCATGGGGCTGAGCATCGTGGCGGTGTTCATGACCGCCGGCACGATGTCCACCAGCGGGATCGTCGCCGCCCAGGGGGACGCCACCCAGCTGACCATCTTCGGCACCGAGGTCCCGGCCCCCGGCTGGTACGCGATCCTGCTGCTGCCGAGCTTCATCATCTTCTTCATCTCCACCGTCGGTGAGACCAACCGGGCGCCGTTCGACCTCCCCGAGGCCGAGTCGGAGCTGGTCGCCGGCTACATGACCGAGTACAGCTCGCTGAAGTTCGCGCTCTTCATGCTCAGCGAGTACGTCGCGATGGTGACCATGTCCGCGGTCACCACGACGCTGTTCCTCGGCGGCTGGCGGGCCCCGTGGCCGATCACCCTGTGGGAGGGCGCCAACTCCGGTTGGTGGCCGATGCTGTGGTTCTTCGGCAAGGTGATCGCCCTGGTCTTCGTGTTCGTCTGGCTCCGCGGCACCCTGCCCCGGCTCCGGTACGACCAGTTCATGCGCTTCGGCTGGAAGGTGCTGCTGCCGATCAACCTGGTCTGGATCCTGGTCCTGGCCGGCCTGCGGTCGATCGAGGACTGGCAGACCAGGGACCGGCTGCTCGCCACCGCGATCGGCGCGGGCGTGCTGCTGCTGGCGACGCTGCTCTGGCCGAGCCGCAAGCCGAAGCCGAAGCCGTCGCTCCAGGAGCAGGCCAACAGCCGGCCGCACGGCAGCTTCCCGCTGCCACCGATGGACCTGCAAGTGCCACCGAGCCCGCGCACCAAGCGTGTGGTCGCCGAGCGGGAGCCGGCCAACGTCGCCGCCGGCTCGGACTCCAGGGAGGTGTGACGTGGGCGCGATCACCGGAACGTTCAAGGGCTTCGGAGTCACCTTCTCGCACATGTTCAAGAAGGTCGTCACGACCGACTACCCGTTCAAGCCGCCGGTCCCGGCGCCGCGCTACCACGGGCGGCACGTCCTGAACCGGCACCCGGACGGCCTGGAGAAGTGCATCGGCTGCGAGCTGTGCGCCTGGGCCTGCCCGGCCGACGCGATCTACGTCGAGGGCGGGGACAACACCGAGGAGAACCGCCTCTCGCCGGGTGAGCGGAACGCGTCGGTCTACCAGATCAACTACGCCCGCTGCATCTTCTGCGGACTGTGCATCGAGGCCTGCCCGACCCGGTCGCTCACCATGAGCAACGAGTACGAGCTGGCCCGGGACAACCGGCAGGACCTGATCTTCACGAAGGAACAGCTGCTCGCGCCGCTGCTGCCGGGCATGGAGCAGCCGCCGCACCCGATGCGGCTCGGGGACAGCGAGAAGGACTACTACGTCGGTGCGCTGACCAACCCGGGCACCTCGGCCGGTGCCGAGCACGCGACCAACAGCCCGGGCCGGTACCAGGTCCAGGAGCACCCCGGGGTGACCTTCCCCGGCGCCGAGCAGCACGCCCAGCGGGCGGCGGCGGGGAAGGGGGACAAGGCATGACCACGCAGACGGTGCTCGCCGCGGCGGGCGGGGTGTCCGGCGGCGAGGAGGTCACCTTCTACATCCTCGCCCCGCTGGCGCTGATCGGCGCGATCGGCATGGTCGCCGCGCGCAACGCCGTGCACTCGGCGCTCTGGCTGGTGCTGACCATGCTCTGCCTGGGCGTGTTCTACGTCCTGCAGGCCGGGCCGTTCATCGGCATGGTGCAGATCATCGTCTACACCGGCGCGATCATGATGCTCTTCCTGTTCGTGCTCATGCTGGTCGGCCGGGACGCCTCGGACTCGCTGATCGAGACGCTGCGCGGCCAGCGGGTCGCCGCGGTGCTGCTCGGGCTCGGCTTCGCCGGCCTGGTGGGCGGCGGCCTGTACCGGGCGCTGCACGGCGTCCAGGCGGTGGGCCTGGAACAGGCCAACGCCGAGGGGAACGTGCAGGGCATCGCCCGGCTGCTGTTCACCAAGTACGTCTTCGCCTTCGAACTGACCTCGGCGCTGCTGATCACGGCCGCGGTCGGTGCGATGGTGCTGGCGCACGTCGAGCGGCGCAAGGAAGACAAGATGGACCAGGTCGCCACGATGAAGGCCCGATTCGCCCCGGGTAACTACCCCGGCCCGAAGCCCGGCCCGGGCGTCTTCGCCACCTCCTCCTCGGTGGCCACCCCGGCCCGCCTGCCTGACGGCCGGCTGACCGAGCGCGGCATCTCGGCGATCCTGCCGGTGCGGGAGCTGACCGACGAGGACACCTTGCTGAAGGGGACGGACAAATGACCCCGGACTTCTACCTGGTGCTCGCCGCGGTGCTGTTCACCATCGGCGCGGCGGGGGTGCTCATCCGGCGCAACGCGATCGTGCTGTTCATGTGCGTCGAGCTGATGCTGAACGCGGCCAACCTGACCCTCGTCACCTTCAGCCGGATCAACGGTGACCTGAACGGCCAGATCATGTCGTTCTTCGTCATGGTGGTGGCTGCGGCCGAGGTCGTGGTCGGCCTCGCGATCATCATGTCCATCTTCCGGACCCGGCGCTCCGCGAGCGTCGACGACGCCAACCTGCTCAAGTACTAGAGGGGCCAGCTGTGGGAGAGATTCTGATGAACGCCCCGGCCGAGCCGGCAGGTGCCGTCGCCTACGCTTCGGCGAGTGGGCTGCTCGGCAGCGTCTGGCTGCTGGTGGCGATCCCGCTGGCCAGTGCGGTGATCCTGCTGCTGCTGGGCCGGCGGGCCGACCGCTGGGGGCACTGGCTCGGGGTGGCGTCGGTCGGCACGTCCTTCGTGCTCGGCCTGACCTACTTCTTCCAGCTACGCAGCTTGGAGAACAAGTCGGTCGAGCGGAGCCTGTGGGACTTCATCGCCGTCGGTGACTTCAAGGTGGACTTCGGTCTGCTGTTCGACCCGCTGGCCGCGGTCTTCGTCCTGCTCATCACCGGGGTGGGCTTCCTGATCCACCTGTACGCGGTGGAGTACATGGCGCACGACGAGGGCCGGCGGCGGTTCTTCGCCTACTTCAACCTGTTCGTCGCCGCGATGCTCCTGCTGGTGCTCGGCAACAACTACGTGATGCTGTACTTCGGCTGGGAGGGCGTCGGCCTGGCGTCGTACCTGCTGATCTCCTTCTGGTACGGCCGGCCGAGCGCGGCCACCGCCGGCAAGAAGGCGTTCCTGATGAACCGGGTCGGCGACGCCGGCCTGGCCATCGGCATCTTCATCATGTTCGCCACCCTCGGCACCACCCAGTACGACGAGGTGTTCAACGGGGTCGGCTCGCTGACCGCGACCACTGTGCTGGTGCTCGGCCTGCTGCTGCTGCTCGGGGCGACCGGCAAGTCCGGCCAGTTCCCGCTCCAGGCGTGGCTGCCGGACGCGATGGAGGGCCCGACCCCGGTGTCGGCGCTCATCCACGCCGCCACCATGGTCACCGCGGGCGTCTACCTGATCGCCCGGTCCAACCCGATCTTCTCGGCCAACTCGACGCTCCAGCTCGTGGTGGTCAGCGTCGGCGCGCTGACCCTGCTGATCGGCTGCATCATCGGCGCGGCCAAGGACGACATCAAGCGGGTGCTGGCCTGGTCGACGGTGAGCCAGATCGGCTACATGTTCGTCGGCGTCGGCCTCGGCGGCGGGGCGTACGCGCTGGCCATCGTGCACCTGCTGGCGCACGGCTTCTTCAAGGCCAACATGTTCCTCGGCGCCGGCTCGGTCATGCACGGCATGAACGACCAGGTGGACATCCGCCGCTTCGGCGGGCTGGCCAAGCACATGAAGGTCACCTGGCTCACGTTCATGATGGGCTGGCTAGCCATCATCGGCATGTTCCCGTTCTCCGGCTTCTTCTCGAAGGAGCCGATCATCGTGGCCGCCTTCGAGCGGGAGGACTGGACGGCCTGGCTCTTCGGCGGGGCCGCGCTGCTCGGGGCCGGGCTCACCGCGTTCTACATGACCCGGCTGTTCGTGCTCACCTTCCACGGCCCGAAGCGGTGGACCGAGGACATCGAGCACCCGCACGAGTCGCCCAAGCTGATGACGATCCCGCTGATCCTGCTCGCCCTGGGCTCGGTCGGCGCCGGCTTCCTGCTCTCCACGTCCGTGCCGGAGTGGCTGGAGGCGACCGCCGGGCTGGGCGGCCACGAGGCGGGCCAGCACGAGGCCGTCCTCGCGCACTGGGTGATCACGGCGCTGTCGCTGCTGGTCACGGTCGCCGGGGCCGGGCTGGCCTGGTTCCTGTTCCGCAACGGCACGGCCACCGAGCCGCAGCCGGCGGGTGTGCTGGTCACCGCCGCCCGGCGCAACCTCTACACGGATGCCGTCAACGAGGCGGTCTTCGAGAAGCCGGGGATCTTCCTCACCCGGGCGCTGGTCTTCCTCGACAACCGGGGCGTCGACGGGCTGGTCAACGGCCTGGCCGCCGCGGTGGGCGGGGGCTCGGGCCGGCTCCGGCGGCTGCAGACCGGATTCGTCCGGTCGTACGCGACGTCCATCCTGGCCGGCGCGCTGCTGGTGGTGGCGGCGTTCATGGCCGTGCAGGCGGGGTGGCTGGCGTGATCGACCTCTCTACGGCCGCCCCCGCCGGCGGACCAAGCAGTGACGACGGAGGTAAGGCCGCATAATGTCCAACTTCCCGTTCCTCTCGGTGCTGACCGTGGCGCCGCTGGTCGGCGCGCTGGTCGTGGCCGTCCTGCCGCGCCGCCGGCCGGACCTGGCCAAGCAGGTGGCCCTCGGGTGGTCGCTGCTGGTGCTGGCGCTGTCGGTGGTCATGTGGGTCAGCTTCAAGACCGGCGGTGACCGGCTCCAGTTCCGCGAGTCCTACACCTGGATCCCGCAGTGGGACGCCCGGTTCACCTTCGCCGCCGACGGCATCGCGCTGGTGATGCTGATGCTGATCGCGGTGCTGGTGCCGCTGGTGATCCTGGCGTCCTGGCACGACGCCGAGTCGTCGAAGCGCTCGGTGCCGGTCTACTTCGCCCTGCTGCTCATCCTCGAGAGCACGATGATCGGCGTCTTCGCCGCCGCCGACGTCTTCCTGTTCTACGTGTTCTTCGAGGTCATGCTCGTGCCGATGTACTTCCTGATCGGCAGCTACGGCGGCCACCAGCGGCAGTATGCGGCCGTGAAGTTCTTCCTCTACTCGCTGGTCGGCGGCCTGTTCATGCTGGCCGCGGTGATCGGCCTCTGGGTCGTCGGCGGGAAGACCTTCGACTGGCAGGCGCTGACCCAGGTGGACATCTCCACCGGCACGGAGCGCTGGCTGTTCCTCGGGTTCTTCCTCGCCTTCGCGATCAAGGCGCCGTTCTTCCCGTTCCACACCTGGCTTCCGGACGCCGGTGGCGCGGCCCCGGCCGGGGCTGCCGCGCTGCTGGTCGGCGTGCTGGACAAGGTCGGCACCTTCGGCATCCTGCGGTACTGTTTGCCGCTGTTCCCGGAGGCGTCGAAGTGGTTCGCCCCCTGGGCGCTGGCGCTCGGGGTGATCGGCATCATCTACGCGGCGCTGCTCGCGGTCGGCCAGAACGACCTGAAGCGGCTGGTGTCGTACACCTCGATCGCGCACTTCGGGTTCATCGGGGTCGGCATCTTCGCCTTCACCACCCAGGCCGGCACCGGCGCGGTGCTCTACATGCTCAACCACGGCCTCGCCACCGGGCTGCTCTTCCTGGTGGTGGGGATGCTGGTGGCCCGGCGCGGATCGGCCCTGATCAGCGACTTCGGCGGCGCGGGCAAGCTGGTGCCGCTGCTGGCCGGGGTGCTCTTCTTCGCCGGTCTGGCCTCGCTGGCGCTGCCCGGCACCGCGCCGTTCGTCTCCGAGTTCCTGGTGCTGATCGGCACCTTCACGGTGAACAAGCCGGTGGCGGTGATCTCCACGCTCGGCATCATCCTGGCTGCCGCGTACGTGCTGTGGATGGTGCAGCGCACCACCCAGGGCACGCTCAATCCGGCCCTGGTCGAGATCGAGCCGATGCGCCGCGACCTCAGCCTGCGCGAGAAGTTCGTGGTCGCGCCGCTGATCGCGCTGATCGTGCTGCTCGGCTTCTACCCCAAGCCGGTCACCGATGTCATCAACCCCGCCGTCCGGGCCACCATGGAGGACGTCGGCAGGACCGATCCCGCCCCTGAGGTCGGCAGCGTCCAGGAGGCCGCGAAATGACCGAGCTGAAGTTGCCGTCGATCGACTACACGGCGCTCGCTCCGATCCTGATCATGCTCGGTGCCGCCCTGGTGGGCGTGCTGGTCGAGGCCTTCGTGCCCCGCAGGCAGCGTCACCTGGCGCAACTGTCCCTGGGCCTGCTGGCGGTGCTCGCCGCCCTGGTGATGGTGATGGTGAACGCCGACGAGCGGCTGCTCACCGCAGGCGGGGCGATCGCCGTGGACGGGCCGACGCTGTTTCTCCAGGGCGCGATCCTGGTCCTCGCCGCGATGGCGCTGCTGCTCATCGGTGAGCGTTCGGTGGAGCGGGGCGGGGCGTTCGTCGCCCAGGCTGCGGTCACCGCCGAGTCGCCCGACGACCGGCGGCAGGCCGAGGGCAGCAACGGGGCGACCGAGGTCTACCCGCTGACCAGCTTCGCGATCGGCGGCATGCTGATCTTCGTGGCGGCGAACGACCTGCTGACCATGTTCATCGCCCTTGAGGTCTTCTCGCTGCCGCTCTACCTGCTCTGCGCGCTGGCCCGCCGCCGGCGGCTGCTGAGCCAGGAGGCGGCCATGAAGTACTTCCTGCTCGGCGCGTACGCCTCGGCGTTCTTCCTCTTCGGCGTGGCCCTGGTGTACGGGTTCACCTCGGGCATCCCGGGCCGGACGGCGGGCGTCGACTTCGCCACGATCCACGCTGCGGTGAACGAGTCCCCGGCCAGCAAGGTGCTGCTCTTCGCCGGCATGGCGCTGCTCGCCATCGGGCTGCTGTTCAAGGCCGCCGCCGCGCCGTTCCACGTCTGGACCCCGGACGTGTACCAGGGCGCTCCGACGCCGGTCACCGGCTTCATGGCGGCCTGCACCAAGGTCGCCGCGTTCGGTGCCCTGCTGCGGGTGTTCCACGTGGCGTTCTCCGGGGCGGCGTGGGACTTCACCCCGGTCCTCGGCGCGATCGCGGTGCTGACCATGCTGGTCGGCGCGGTGCTGGCGGTGACCCAGACCGACATCAAGCGGCTGCTGGCGTACTCGTCGATCGCGAACGCCGGGTACCTGCTCGTCGGGGTGCTCGCGCCGAGCAAGGACGGGCTCTCCGGAACGATGTTCTACCTGGTCGCGTACGGGTTCTCGGTGCTCGCCGCGTTCGCGGTGGTGACCCTGGTCCGGGACGCCGACGGGGAGGCCACCCACCTGTCCCGCTGGGCCGGGCTGGGCCGGCGCTCGCCGTTCTTCGCGGCGATCTTCACCTTCCTCCTGCTGGCCTTCGCCGGCATCCCGTTGACCAGCGGGTTCATGAGCAAGTTCGCCGTCTTCGCCCCGGCGCTGGACGCCGGCCACGCGTGGCTGGTGGTGGCCGGCGTGCTGACCAGCATGGTGCTGGCGTTCCCGTACCTGCGGGTCGTGGTGATGATGTGGCTGTCCGAGCCGGGCGAGTCCACCCCGACGGTCACCACGCCGGGCGGGCTCACCTCGGCGGCCCTCATGATCGGCGTGCTGGCCACCCTGGTGCTGGGCGTCGTCCCGGGTCCGCTGCTCGATCTTGCCAACGGTGCCGCTGAATTCGTACGATGACCGACCTTTCCCGGCGACGGGGCCGGCACACGACAGTGTGCCGGCCCCGTCGCCGTATCCCCCGTCCGGAGCAGGTCGAACGGGTGTGGCATGGTGGATAGCGTGGTGATTTCGGCTGGCGAGCGTTCAGGTGCCACCGGCTCCGCTCGGCGGAGTCGGAAGAGCACTGGTCAGTTCGGCGCGCTCGGCCTGCACTTGGCCGATCCCCGCGTCGAGGCGTCCGTGCTGGGCCTGCTGGAGTCCGTCGAGGCGGAACTGCGGGCCGCGGTGGCGAGCGCCGACCCGTTGGTGACCGAGGCCGCCCGGCACCTGGTGGACGCCGGCGGGAAGCGTTTCCGCCCGCTGCTGGTCGCCCTGGGATCCCAGTTCGGCGATCCGACGAACCCGCAGGTCGTCCCCGCCGCCGTGGTGATGGAACTCACCCACCTGGCGACCCTCTACCACGACGACGTGATGGACGAGGCCGCCGTGCGCCGGGGCGCGCCGAGCGCCAACTCGCGCTGGACGAACTCGGTGGCGATCCTGGTCGGCGACTACCTGTTCGCCCGCGCCGCGGACCTCGCCGCCGACCTCGGCACCGAGGCGGTGCGCCTCCAGGCGCGCACGTTCGCCCGGCTGGTGCACGGCCAGATCGCCGAGACGGTCGGCCCCCGGGACGGGCAGGACCCGGTCGACCACTACCTGCACGTCATCGCGGGGAAGACCGGCTCGCTGATCGCCACCTCGGCCCGCTTCGGCGGGCTGTTCGGCCAGGCTTCCGTCGAGCACACCGAGGCCCTGGCCACATACGGCGAGACCATCGGCGTGGCCTTCCAGCTCTCCGACGACCTGCTGGACATCGCCAGCGAGTCGGTGCAGTCGGGCAAGACCCCCGGCACGGACCTGCGCGAGGGGGTGCCGACGCTGCCGGTGCTCTACGCGCTCGCCTCGGACGACTCCGACGCCGCCTCGGTGCGGCTGCGGGAGATCCTGGCCACCGGCCCGATCGTCGACGACGACCTGCACGCCGAGGCCCTCGGTCTGCTCCGCGAGTCCCCCGCCCTGAAGCGGGCCCGGGAGACGGTCCGCAGCTACGCCGAGGACGCGCGTGGGCAACTCGCCCCGCTCCCGGGCGGGGCGACCCGCCGGGCCCTCGAATCCCTCTGCGACTTCATCGCCGACCGCACGAGCTGACCCCCGTCAGCGGGCGCGCAGCAGGCGGGCCGCCGTGAGCATCAGGGCGGCCGAACCGAGCATGGCCGTCGCCGCCGCGAGCCACATCGACGGGTAGCCGAAGGCGGTGGCGGTCGCGCCGAGGGCCAGCGGGCCGAGGCAGCCGCCGGCGTACACCCCGGTCTGGGTGATCGAGGTGGCGGCGGCCGGGGCCTGCGGGTGCAGCCGGGCCACCGCGAAGGTCATCAGCCCGGGCCAGGCCCAGCCCAGGCCGAAGCCGAGCACCACGCCCGCCACGAGCGGCACCGGCCCGGTCAGCGCCAGCAGCATCAGCCCCAGGGCGCCGACGACGAGCATGCCGGCGATGACCGTCACGTGGCCGCCGTCCCGGCGATCGGCCAGGGCGCCGAAACCGATCCGGGCGGCCACGCAGACCACGCTGCCGAGGGTCAGGGTCAGCCCGGCCAGGCTCGGCGAGAGCCCCCGGCCGGCGGCCGAGTCGACCAGGAAGGTGCCCAGCGCGTTCGCGGCGGCCGCCGCCAGCGTCGCGGCCACCCCGACCAGTATCAGGGCCCCCGTCGCCCCACCGGCCCGCCGGCCGCCGGTCGGCCGCCCCGGACGGGCCTCCCGCGCCGGTACGAGCGGCAGCGCGGACAGCGCGGCGACCGTGCCCGCCACGAAGGCCCACCGCCAGCCGGCGGTCACGGCGACGGTCGGCACCGCCAGGCCGGCCAGCAGGGTGGAGAGCGGGACGGCCGCCTGCTTCACCCCGAACGACAGCCCCTGCCGGCGCGCCGGCACGTGCCGGACCAGCGCCGCGTTGCTGGCGAGCTGCCCCAGGGCGTTGGCGGCGGCGCCGAGCGCCAGCAGCACGACCAGCACCGGGTACGACCGGGCCAGCGCCGCCACGGCCAGCATGGACCCGGCGGAGAGCAGGATGCCGGCGCGGGCCACCACGGCCGGGCCGAGCCGCTCCACGAGGACACCGGAGGGCACCGAGGCGAGCGCGCTGACGCCGAAGTACACGGACACGACCAGGCCCAGCCCGGCCGGGGAGAAGCCCAGGTCCGCACCCATCTGCACGGCAAGGCCGCCGACCAGGAAGACGGGCAGGACGCAGGCGACGGTGGTGGCGACCGCCCCCGCGCCGGCCCGGAGGGGATGGCGGGCGGCGGCCGGTGACGCGGGGTACGGGGCGGTACGGGTCATGGTCCCGCAAACCTACGCGAGCCCACCTCGGACAACTCACCGTGTCGCTCGGGGCACTGACCGTTTAGGATGATCTGGCATCGTCGATCCGAACAGGCATTTCGCCGGACGCCTGGATTTCATATGGTGTAACTCCCCGGCGGCGGAGGTGGTTGTGCGCGACCCCTTGGCGGAACCTTCGGATCTCATCCGGAGTGTGTCCCGCGCCCTACGCGTGCTCGAATCGGTCGGTCGTGCCCCGAAGGGGTTGACCGTCAAGCAGATCGCGCGGCGCTGCGAGCTGACCGTGGCCACCACCTACCACCTGGTCCGCACCCTGGCATACGAGGGCTATGTGATCCGCCGGGAGGACGGCACGTACATCGTCGGGCTGGAGATCGCCGACCGGTACCGCGAGCTGGTCACCGCGTTCCGGGGGCCAGCGCCGGTCGGCGAGTGCCTGCGGCGGGCGGCCCTGGACACCGGGTACAGCCACTACCTGGGCCGGTTCGTCGGCGGCCAGGTGGCGATCACCGCCGTCGCCGAGGGGCACCGCTCGCCGTACCTCGAGGACATGGTCCCGGGCTTCGACGAGGGGGCGCACGCCACCGCGCTCGGCAAGGCCCTGCTGGCCACCCTCACCACCGAGCAGCGCTTCCGCTACCTGCGGGAGTACGGCATGCGCCCGTTCACCAACGCCACCCTGACCAGCCCCGAGGCGTTCGAGGCGGATCTGGCGGCCGGCGACCGGCGCGGGATGCAGCTCGAGTTGAGCCAGTTCCGGCAGGGCGTGGCGTGCGCCGCGGTGCTGGTCACCCCGGACAAGGACCTGGAACGCCGGATAGTGCTGGCCTGCGCGCTGCCGGCCAGCGAGATGATGACCTCCGCCCGGGTGGTCCGGGCCAAGCTGCTCACCGTCGCCCGCGCCGTCGCCGACGCCGCCGTCGTCGAGGGCTGAGACGACAGAACCCCCTCCCGGCTGGGAGGGGGCCGCCGTGCGCGCCGTCGCCGGTCAGCTGCCGATCGGGCCGCCGTCCAGCCGCCAGGTGACCACCACGCCGGGCTTGGCGTAGTCGCCGTCCGGCCAGGTGGAGGCCGGGTTCTCCACCGAGGCCCCGGTGATCTCACCCGGGTGCTGCACCGCCACGAACACCGACCGGTTGTCGCCGGTGATGAAGGGCCCGCAGGTCTCCGCGCCGAGCGGCACGGTCAGGAACTGCTTGAGGTGCCCCCGCTCCGGGCCCTCGACGGCGGTGGCGAACAGGCCGTCGTTGCTGCCCAGCGCGTTGCCGTCGGTGGAGATCCAGAGGTTGCCCGTGGCGTCGAAGGCGACGTTGTCCGGGCAGGAGATCGGGGAGACCTTCGCCTTGTCGTACCCGGCGAAGTGGGTGGACGGGTCGGTCGGATCGCCGCAGACGATCGGCAGCGACCAGGCGAACGTCTCCGCCGCGTTGTTGTTGCCGTCCTCGACCAGCTCCAGCACCTGGCCGTGCTTGTTGAGGTTGCGCGGGTTGGCCTCGTCGGCCGCCGCTTTGCCCGCCTTGCCGCGGTCGGTGTTGTTGGTCAGCGCCACATACACCTTGCCGGTGAGCAGGCTCGGCTCGACGTCCTCCGGGCGGTCCATCTTCGTTGCCCCGGCCTTGTCCCCGGCCAGCCGGGTGAAGGTGAGCACGTCTGCGGCGGTCATCCCGTCGACGTACGACCGGTTGCCGCTGACCAGCCTGATCCAGCGGCCCCGGCCGTTGAACGCCCCGTCGGCGGGCAGCGCGCCCGACCCGTCGATCTCGGCGGCCGAGTTGCCTTCGAGCTGGGCCACGTACAGGGTGCCGGACTCCAGCAGGGTCAGGTTGTGCCTGCGGGCCACCGACGAGTCGCCGGCCATGAACTTCCTGTCCGAGACGAACTTGTACAGGTAGTCGAACCGCTCGTCGTCCCCCATGTACGCGACCACACGGCCGTCGCGCGCCACGATGACGTTCGCGCCCTCGTGCTTGAACCGGCCCAGCGCGGTGTGCTTGCGCGGCCGGCTCTCCGGGTCGAACGGGTCGATCTCGACGACCCACCCGAACCGGTGCGCCTCGTTGGGGTGTTTCGCCAGGTCGAAGCGCTCGTCGGCGCGGTCCCACCTGCGGTTGCCACTCGGATACCGGTCGGTGGTGTTGATGCCGTACCGGGCCAGCCTCGGCCTCAGCTCCTCCGGCGCGCCGTCGCCGCCGACGAAGTATTGGTTGAAGTTCTCCTCGCCGGAGAGCACGGTGCCCCACGGGGTGACGCCGCCCGCGCAGTTGTTCAGCGTACCGACGACCGTGCGGCCCTTCGGGTCGGCGGCGGTCCTCAGCCATGGCGAGCCGGCGGCCGGGCCGGTCAGCTCGAACCTGGTGGCCAGCGCGGTGACCCGCCGGTTGTACGGCCGCCGGCCGCCCCCGACCGGCCGCCACTGCCCGGTGCCGTCGACCCGCTCCAGCTCGACCACGCTCATCCCGTGCGCCGCCATGGCGACCCTCACCTGCTCGACGGTGAGCGCGTCCAGGCCGGTGAAGCCGGGGAACATCAGGTCCTCGTTGGTGTACTCGTGGTTGACCACGAGCAGCGCCCGCCGGCCCCGCTTGTCCAGCGGCAGCACGCCGACGAAGTCGTTGTTGTAGCCGAACTGCTTCGCCTGCCTGGCGGCGGTCTGCCCGTGCGGGTCGAACTCCGGCGCGCCCGGCACCACCGGGTCGCCCCAGCGGATCACCACGGCGTGGTCGTACCCGTTGGGGACCACCAGCGTGTCGAGCTTGTTCGGCGGGATCGGCTTGAAGGTCAGCGCGCCGCTGCCCACGCCGCCCGGCGGCCGGCCGAACCCGGTGGCCTCCGGAACGACCGGGGCGGCCGGTGCGGCGGACGCGGCACCCGCCCCGGCCAGCGCGCCGACGGCGGTGCCGCCGAAGCCGAGGACGAGCGCACCCACCGCGCCGGCCCGGACCACGCCGCGCCGGGACACCTCGGCGTCGACCACGTCCCCGAAGTACGGGTTGCCGGAGGAGTTGGGCACCGGGTGGTCACAGGCGTTGCCGCACCGGTACAGACAGGTCATGGCGTCACGGCTGCCGTGGCGCGTGGCGCCCAGCAGGGGAAGCAGCCGGGGACGGTTGCTCATCGGGAGGTGCCTCCTGGAGGGAAGTGCGGGGCACGCCGGGATCAACCGTCCGACGTGCGTACCCGGCGGACGCTAGGAGGACGCGGTGAGCGCGGATCGGCCCGAACGTGAACCGGACGTGAACACCCGCGCCGGATGCGCCCTGTCGGCCCGTGGGTGAACCGATCGGGGCCGCTGGACGTACTTTCGGGCGAAGGCGCTGCCGGGCCACCCGACGGCGCGACCCGCTGGACTCCCCGACGCCCGAGGAGGCCGCCATCAGCGACCACGACGCCCGACTGCTGCGCGCCCTGCACGACGCGCACGCCGACGCGCTCCACGCGCACGCCCTGCGGCTGGTCAACGGCGACCGGACCCGGGCCGAGGACCTGGTGCAGGAGACGCTGCTGCGGGCCTGGCGGCACCCGGAAGCGCTCGACCCGACGCGCGGCTCGGTGCGGGCCTGGCTGTTCACCACCGCCCGGAACCTGGCCATCGACGCCTGGCGGCGGCGCTCCACCCGGGTCGGAGAGGTCTACACCGACGAGCTGCCGGAACCCTCGGAGGCGGTCGACGAGGCGGAGCGGGCGGTGGAGGCGTGGACGGTGGCCGAGGCGCTGAACCGGCTCAGCCCGACCCACCGGGAGGTGCTGATCGAGTGCTTCTACCAGGGACGCTCGGTGGCCGAGGCGGCGGCGCGGCTGGGCGTGCCACCCGGGACGGTCAAGTCCCGCACCCACTACGCGCTGCGCTCACTACGGCTGGCGCTGGCCGAGATGGGGGTGACCCGTTGACCCGCTGCGAGTTCGCGCACGACGACGGCGCGTACCTGCTGGGTGCGCTCGCCCCCGCCGAGCGAGCCGCCTACGAGCGGCACCTGGCCGGCTGCGCCTCCTGCCGGGAGGCGGTGGCCGAGATCGCCGTGCTGCCCGGGCTGCTCGGCCGGCTCGATCCGGCGGGGCTGGTGCCGTTGCTGGAGCCGGTGGCCGAGACCTCCCGGGTGGACGTGCTGCTCGCCGCCGCGCGGGAACGCCGCCGCCGCGACCGCCGGGCCGCCGGCCGCCGATACGTCGTGACCTCGCTGGCAGCCGCCGTGCTGGCGCTGCTTGCCGGGCTCGGCGCGGCCACGCTCCGGCCGGCCGCCGAGGTCACCCCGCCGCCGGCCCCGCGGGTGCCGATGGCCGCCATGCGGACCGTCGCCGGCGCGGTGCCGGTGCACGCCGAGATCGGGCTGACCGGCACCCCGTGGGGCACCGAGGTCACCATGCGCTGCGGGTACGACCGGCGGGACGGCCACCGCAAGGCGTACACCTTCCGGCTGGTGGCGTACGGCCCGGACGGCGCGACGGAGCAGATCGGCTCCTGGCTGGCCGCCCCCGGCGACGACCTGCGGTTCACCGGCACGACCCGCTTCACCGACGGCGAACTGGTCCGCCTGGAACTCCTCCGCGCCGACGGCACCCCAATCCTCGCCTACGACACCCGCTAACCCCGCGACCCCGCCCCCGCGATCTTGCAGTTGCGGCCCGGGCGAATCCGACTAACGCGGCGAATCGGGGGCCGCGAGTGCAAGATCGGCGGGGGTCGCGGCGCGGCGGGCGCGGCGGGAACGGCGGGCGTGGCGCAGGGCATCCGTGGTGAAGACCACCAGGGCCAGCCAGACCAGGGCGAAGCCGGCCAGGCGGGCCGGGGGCATCGGCTCGTGGAAGATCAGCACGCCGCAGCCGAGCTGGAGGATCGGCGCGACGTACTGGAGCATGCCCAGCGCGGTGAGCGGCAGCCGGTTGGCCGCGCCGGCGAAGAACAGCAGCGGGATCGCGGTCGCCGCCCCGGCGAGCACCAGCAGCGCGGTGTGCCCGGCGGAGACCTGGCCGAACGTGAGGTCGCCGGTGGCGGCGAGCCAGCCGAGGTAGCCGAGGGCGGGCAGGGCCAGCACCGCCGACTCCACGAACAGACCCTCCGCCGCCGGCAGCCCGAGCCGCTTCTTGACCAGCCCGTAGGCGGCGAAGCTGACCGCCAGGGTGAGCGCCAGCCAGGGCAGCCGGCCGTAGTCGACGGTGAGCACACCCACCGCCGCCGCGCCGATGCCCAGCGCCAGCCACTGGGTGGGGCGTAGCCGCTCGCGCAGCACGGTCACCCCGAGTAGCACCGACACCAGCGGGTTGATGAAGTAGCCGAGCGCCGTCTCCACCACCCGCTCGGAGTTCACCAGGTAGATGTAGGTGCCCCAGTTGAGGGCGATCAGCGCTGCCGCGGCGGCGATCCCGGCCAGGGCCCGGGGGCGGCGGGCCAGCGCGCGCAGGAAGCCGACGTTGCGCAACGCGGCGAGCAGCAGCGTCACGAACACCAGCGACCAGACGATCCGGTGCGCCAGGATCTCCAGCGGCCCGGCCGGCTGGAGCAGCTTGAAGTAGAGCGGGAAGAATCCCCAGAGCAGGTACGCGCCGAGGCCGTAGAGGTATCCGAGGCGGAGCGGGGTCACCTATCCACCGTAAGGGGTGAATCGGCCTCGGGTTCCTTTCCGGTGAGCTGGCTCACCCGCTCGTCGTACTCCATCCACCGGCCCGGGTCGACCGGGGTGAAGCCGACCTTCGCGTACACCTCGTGCGCGTCGGCGGTGGCCAGCACGATCCGTCGTACGCCGAGCTCGGCCAGGTGGTCGCGGGCCGCGCCGGCCAGCCAGGTGCCCAGCCCGTGCCCCCGGGCGACCCGGTCCACATAGACGTCGCAGAGCCAGGCGAAGGTCGCCCCGTCGGTGACCACCCGGGCCACGGCGACCTGACGGCCGTCCCCGGGGCGGTACACGCCGAACGGCAGCGAGCCGGCGAACGCCCGCCCCACGGTCTCCCGGTCCCGTCCGAGCGCCCAGTACGCGTCGGTGGAGAGCCAGCGGTGCACCAGGTCGAGGTCGAGCCGGGCCGGGTCGGTGCTGAGCAGGTAACCGTCGTCGCGGGTCAGGGTGATCATGTCCCGACGCTAACCCCGCAGCTGCGGCCCCTCGCCAGCCAATTCCCGCCAACTGGCCTCACCGGCAACGTTCAGTCGCGGTCGAGCAGGGCGCCCAGGAGCCAGGTGACGACGCCGACGAGGAGCGCGCCGAGCACCGCCGCCGGCCAGAAGCCGTCCACGTGGAACGGCAGCCCGGCCTCGCCGGCGATCCAGCTCGACAGCAGGAAGAGCAGGCCGTTCACCACCAGCGCGATCAGGCCCAGAGTCAGTAGGTAGAAGCCGCAGCCGACGGTCTTGATGACCGGCTGGAGCACGGCGTTCACGACGCCGAAGATCACGGCGACGAGGACCAGCGTGACGACCGCCTCGGTGGCCGAGCCCGTGTCGAGCGTGATGCCCGGGATGAGGAGGGTGGCCAGCCAGAAGGCCAGTGCCGTGCTGCCCAGCCGGATCAGTAGACCCTTCAGGAAACCCATGGCCACGGATGGTGCCATGGACCCGCCACCGACGGAACCCGCGACCGGCCGGGTGGACCACGGCGGTTCAGCCCCGTCCCGGCCGACCGACCAGTTGCGACTCGATCGGGGTGGGCGAGAGCAGCGCCCAGCGCAGCGCCCGCCGGTTCACCACCGCCACCATGTCCTCCCGGATCCGGGTCAGCCAGTCCGCCGATCCACCGAGGCCGAGCGCGGCCCCGGCGAGCGCGGCCTCGGCAGGGTTCAGCGGTTGCAGCACCACCAGGTCCGCCCGGCTCAACGGGTCGACGTCGGCCGGGGTGAGGTCGTCCCGGACCACCAGGGTGGACTGCCAGGCCGGCACCGGCCCGGCGGCCGGGGGCACCGGCCCGGCGTCCACCACGAGCAGCAACGGCCGCAGCGGAGAGGCGGGGCCGCCGCCCACCGGCCGGCCGGGTGGCAGCACCGGGATCGACCCGCCGGGCGTGCCGACGCCCCGGACGAACCGCTCCCATGCCCGCGGCCGGGTCGTCTGCACCGCCACCAGGGCACCCAGCGCCATCGCCCGCAGGGCCACCAGCTGGGCGGCCCGGACCCCGCCGACCAGCATCAACCGGGTGCCCTCCGGCCGGAACAGGCGGATCGTCACGGCCTCGCCACGCCGGTTGGCGCCCACCATCAGCCCGGCCTCGCCGACCGGCAGCTCCAGCGCATCCACGGCGACGGCGTCGACCGGGGTGCCCGGGATCGCCCACGCGAGCGGCAACGTGCCGGCCAACGCCGGGAGCTGCTGGCCGTCGAGCCGGTCCACGTCGCCGCCGGCCGAGTCCACCAGCCCTCGCAGGGCCTGCGCCGCCACCGACAGCTCGCCGGGCGTCCAGGCGGCCAGCCGTACGGTCAGCTCGGCCGGCGGCCCCGCGCCGTCGACGCCCGTGTGGGGGCCGACGCAGAGCGAGACCGTGGTCGCCGCCGCCGGCAGGACGAGCAGCCGGGGCACCAGCCGTCGCCCGCCGTCGGTGCGCACGTCCGGCACGCGGCACACCCGGAACGTGGTCTGCCACAGCGCCCCCGTGCGCACCGACGGCCAGGACTCCAGCACGGGGTCGCCGTCGTCACGATGAGCCAGGTCCGCGAGTACGCGCAGCGTGGCGTGCGCGCCGAGCGGGCGGGCGGTCACCGGCCCGAGCCGGCGGGCGATCCGCCGGACCACGCCGGAGAGGGCGACCCGGAGATCCTCGTCGGTCCACCCGACGACGCGCAGCACCCGGACCGCGAGCAGCGCCCGGTCCCGCCCGGCCAGCCGTCCCTCGGTGAGCTGCCGGTACGACGTCGCCACCGTGCCGCCGCCGGACGTGGCGGCCGGCGCGGGTGAGCCGCTGAACAGCAGCTGGAGCCGGACCGGGGGCAGCTCCGGTGAGACCGGCGGCAGCAGCGTCGACGGCGCGGGGAGGCCGCGGGGGCCGTCGCCGAGCAGGTCGCCAGGGTCCCCGATCTCCAACACGGCGGTCAGCCCTTCGGCGTCGTCGACCAGCGCGGCCGGGCCGCCGGCCAGCTCCGCCGCGCGTACCGCCGCGCCGGGGGAGAGTAGCCCCAACAGGCCGTCCGGGCCGGCGGTGGGCGCCGGGGCGTGTCGTCGGCGGAGATGGCCGCCGGCGACGCCGAGCCAGCTGAACAGCCAGCGGCCCCGGACCCGCACCCACGAGCCCGCCAGCAGCGCCGCGGCCAGCAGCATGGCGACCCCGGTCGCCGCCGTGCCCCGGCCGACCCCGGCGGCGACCAGCGCCACCGCCACCTGCGATGCGACCACCTGACCGGCCCGCCGCCCGGCCGACGGTCGCGAGCCGGCGGCGGGTATCCACTGTGGGGGCAGCGGCTGCCGGTGCTCCGGCGTGGCCGTGGCTGTGGTCGTGGTCGTGCTGGCCGTCACCGCGCCTCCCCAGCGCTCGCCCGGCGACGCCGGGCGGAGTCACGGCGTCGGTGCGGTCGGTGCCGCAGCGTCATCGTATGACTCCGGCCCGACGCGGGAGGCCCGTGGTTGTCCACAGGGGAGCGCGGCGGGGTAGCAGAACCGCCACTGGACGGCTACCGTCAGCGACGAGTTCGCTGAGTCCTCACCCGCACCGGCGCCTCCCGCCGGCGGGGCGAGCGGCGCGTCCGTCACGGGCGCGGCCGACGGCCAGCCACCCATCAAGGAGACGAGGTGACGTCCGGGGTGTCCCAGACCCAGGCAGAAGCCGCGGTGATGCAGCAGACCGCCGCGAAGTTCGAGCAGGTGGACCAGTCCCTGCAGGCCATGCTGACCGGCCTGCTGACCGAGCTGGAGGTGTTGCAGCAGGCCTGGAGGGGTGCCGGTGGGCGCTCGTTCGAGCAGGTGAAACAGCAGTGGTCGCAGGACCAGTCGGCGTTGCAGCGGGCGCTGCGGGAGACCGCGTCCGCCATCCGCACCGCAGGCCAGCAGTACGACGCCTCCGACAACGAGGCCGCCAGCCGGGTCGCCGGCACCAACCGCGGCATCCAGTTGCCGCTGTAGCACTCTCCCGGAAAGGGGATCATCCGATGGACCACGGTGTGCTGGTCGTCAACTTCGCCGCCCTGCATCAGGCCGGCGCGGACATCCAACGGGCGCTGAAGACGCTGGACGACCAACTCGGGCAGCTCGAACGGGACGCCGCGCCGCTGGTGGCGGGCTGGGACGGCGAGGCCCGGCAGGCGTACGAGCAGCGCCAGACCCGGTGGCGGTCCGCCTCGCAGGACCTCCAGGCGATGCTGCGCGACATCAAGCTCGCCGTCGACGACTCCGCGTCCGACTACCTCGACACCGAGAAGCGGAACGTCAACCTGTTCCAGTGAGCCGTCCCCGGTGGCGTCCGACGGATGCCGGGCGTCGCCGGGGACGTCCGGATGCCCTGCGGCGCCCCGGTTCGACGGGATGCCGGGTGGGGTCAGGGTGCCGGCCGCCACCGTCGGCGCGCGGCCCGGGGGAGCACCACGGCCAGCAGCACCACGCCCGCCACGGCGGCGCCGGTGACGGCGGCGACGGCCAGCGCCCGGTCCCGGGCCGCCCCGCGTCGGGCCTGCCGGGCGAGCAGAGCGGGATCGGTCCGGTCCGCCGGCAGCGCCCCGACGCCACGCTTCCGGCCCGCCGGGCCCGCGCCGGTCTCGGTCACCGCCCGGTACGGGTTGAGCACCCCGGCGCCGTACCCGTCGCCCGAGCCGTCGCCCGGGGCCGGATCGGCCGTCGCGACGATCCGCTGCGTCACCTGGGCGGCGGTCAGTTCCGGCCGGTACTCCCGGACGAGCGCCGCGGTGGCCGCCACGAACGGGGCGGCATAGCTGGTGCCCTCAACCCGGTGGTGGCCCTGCCCGGGCCCGGCCGTCAGCACCTCGCCGCCGGGGGCGACCAGGTCGACGTACGGGCCGGCCTGCGAGAAGTCGGCCCGCCGGCCGTCGGGGCCGATCGCGCCCACGCCGAGCACCCCGTCGTACGCGGCCGGGTACGGGCGGGGGTTCCCGCCGTCGTGCAGGTTGCCGGCGGCGGCCACCACGACCACGTCCCGGTCCACCGCGTAGCGGACCGCCGCCCGGACGGCGGGGTGGTCGACGTACAGCACGAGGGAGAGATTGAGCACGTCGGCGTCATGGTCGACCGCCCAGCGGATCGCCTGGGCGAAGGCCGTCGCGCCGACCGTCCGCCCCGCTTCGCGTCCCTCGACGACCTGCTGCTCGCTGACCCGCACCGGCAGGATCCGGGCGTGGGGAGCGAGCCCCTGGAACGCGACGCCGGCACGCGGCACGGCGGCGATGACGCTCGCCACGCCGGTGCCGTGCCCGGCGCAGTCCCGGCTGCCGTCGCCCCCCGGGTCGAGGAAGTCGGCTCCGTCGAGGACCCGGCCGGCCAGTTGCGGGTGCCCCCGGTCCACCCCGGAGTCGATCACCGCGACGGTGATCCCGGCCCCGGTGGCCAGTGCGGCGAGCCGCTCGGGGGCGTACCGGCGCTGGGGCCAGGGGGTGGCCGCGATGGGCCGGACGGGCGCGAGCGGGGTGGCACACCCCGGTGCCGCCGCGCCTCGGAAGCCCGCGAGGTCGAGCCTGTCCGCCGCGCCCGCCGGCTCGGCCACGCGCGGTCCGCCTCCCTCGCCCACCGGGTCGACCGTGCCCGACCGGTCCGGCAGGGGCCACGGGTCGGCCACGCGGGTCGCGGCGGACAGCATGATCAACAAAGCCGCCGCCGCGGCGGCGAGGACCGGTCGCGCGGTGGGCCGGGGCATCGATCGCCTCCGTATCGTGTCGGCTCCGGAACAGGATGTTAGTCCCACCCGGATCGCCCGGCGGGGCGTCACCGGCCAGCCATTGTGATCTTGTTACCACCTTGTAGGTTGTAGGCGATGCCTATGGCCTGTTCACGGGAGGAGAGGTGGCCGTGACCGACTGGGAGCCGGCTACCGAGGCCGAAGCGGCGATGCGGGACGCGCTCCGCGCCAACGACCAAGAGCTCTACTTCCGCGTGCTGGCCCGCACCGAACTGCTGTTGCCGGTCTCCACGCAGGCGCTGGCCGGGCAGGCCCCGATGGGCTGGGGGACCTGGACCACGGGCGGGCGCACGCACGTGCTGGCGTTCACCTCGCCCGCCGCGTTGCAGTCCTGCCTGGGCGGGAACCCGGCGGCCAACCGCCGCAGCGCGTACGCCGATCTCGCCGTCGACTGGCCCAACCACGAGTGGTGGCTGGCGGTCAACCCGGGCCTGCCCATCGAGGGGTACCTTCCCGCCTGGTTCGTGTCCCAACTGTCCCGGGGCGACGTACGGCTGCCCGGCCGCACCATGGGCGCCCGGGCCCGCCTGGAACGCGCGGAGAACGTCGCCAGGACCAGGGCCACCGCGGTGGTTCCCAACCGGGACGCCCCGACGTCGCCCGCGCCGAGCCTGCCGGAGCCGTCGGTCGCCGGACCGCCGCCGGGCCGGCCCACGACCGAGCTGTCCGCTGCCGCCGAGGCGCCCACCGCCCCGCTGACCACCGCCCCGCCGGAGCCGGTACTGCCCAACTCGGTCCTGCCCACGTCGGTCCCGCCCGGGCCGTCGTACCGGTCGCCCGGCGGCGCGGGCGAGCCCGCAGCCGGCGGGCCGTACCGGGCCGGAGACGTAGCCGGCCGACCGGGTCCCGCCGTGGCCGGAGGGCCGGACGGCGCCGAGGCGACCCGCGCCGACGCGGCACCGTCCGGATCGGCGTGGCTGAACGTCTCCCGGCGGCGGACGCCCGATGCGCCCCCCGTCGGCGAGGTGGCAGCGGGCGGGGGCGGAAATGGCCGATCCCCCGATCCTCCGGCGCCGCCCACCCCGCCCGCCTCCTTCTTCGAGCCGGCGTCCGGCCGGAGCCGAGCCGCCCGGCCGATCGGGGAGCCCCGTCGCCCCGCTGAGCGGGCCGCCCCGCCATCCCGGTTCGCCGGGGGTGGTCAACCCTTCCCGCGGCGACGTCCGGCCTCGGACCCGGCCACCGAGCAACCGCCGCATGCCTTCCACCCCGCCGCACCTGCGGAGCCGTCGACGGTGGCGTTTCCGCCCGCCGGTGCTGCCCCGTCCGCGTCGCAGCCCGAGCCGTTTCGCCCCGGTGGCGCCGCCCCCGACGAGGTCACCCGGGCGTTCCGGCCCGATGGTGGCGGCTCGGAGGAGGTGACCCGGGCGTTCCGGCCCGATGGTGGCGGCTCGGAGGAGGTGACCCGGGCGTTCCGGCCCGGGGACGTCGGGTCCGGAGAGCGGACGCAAGCCCTGCGTACCGGTGCCGTCGGGCCTGAGGAGGTCACCCGGGCGTTCCGGCCCGGGGAGGTGACCTCACCGGGTCCCGGCCCTGTCGGTGCCGAGGACCCCACCCAGGCCCTGCGTCCCGGCGGTGGGGCACCGCCGGAGCCCATCCGGGGGTTCCGGCCCGTCGCGCCGGGCGACGAGCCGACCCGTCCCTTCGGCATGCCGGGTGGCGTGGTGCCGGACGAGCCGACCCGTCCCCTCGGCCCGAGCGGTGGGGAGGAGCCGACCCGTCCCCTCGGGGCCGATGGTGCCGGGCACTCAGGCGGGCCGCCACGTCGTCGACCCGGGGCCGGCGCCGCCCAGGCGTTCCCGCGCCCCCGCCCCGGGGCGGACGGGGAGGAGACCACCCGGTCCCTTGCGAAGCAACCCGTCGCCGCACCGGTCGAGGAGATGGCGGAGGAGCTGCCGACGTCGGCCGTCGAGCCGGTCTCCGGGCCGCCCGCGTCCCGCCGTTCCTTCTCGCCCATCGTCATCGAGGGCACCATCATCGAGGCGCGTGACCTGCCGGCGACCGAGCCGGCCGCTGCGCCGGGCGTCGCCCCCGGCCCGTCTCTTTTCGGCGGCACCCCGCCGGCGGCCCCCGCCTCGACATCGGGGCCCGACCTCGGCGGGCTCGACCCGGTGCCCGAACTCGACCGGATCGACCCGGTCTCCGATCTCGGTTGGCCCGCACCGCCGTCCCTCCCCGACCACGCCGGCGCGGTCTCCGGACCGCCCGCCCCGGACGACCCGGGCCCGACAGCTCTGCTGTTCCCCCCGTCGACGCCACCCGCGCCGGACCCGTCGGCCGGGTCCCTGTTCCGTCCGGCCACGTCCGGCGTCGCCGACCCCGAGCCGGCCGGCAGCGCACTGTCGGTTGTGGAGCCCGAGCCAGCCGTGGACCCCGAGCCAACGGTCGATGCCGTGTCGACAGGGCCCCTGCCGGGCCCGCCGTCCACCGGCGATCCGGACCTGGGGACCGTTGGGGAGCCGGTGGCGGCCCGGGAGCAGGAACAGGCAGCGTCGGCAGCCCCTGTGGACGACTTCCAGCCGGCGAACGAGGTGGAGGAGGACCTGCTCGCCGCCGCCGGCACCGGCAGTACCGACAGCTTCCTCTCCACGCTGCTGCTGGCCCGGGTGCTGCTGCCGGTGGCGCCCGACTCGGCCACCGACAGCAGGCCGGGGGACCCGGGCTTCGTCTGGCGGACCGAGCGGCTGGACGGCGAGACGTACGTCGTGGTCCACACCTCTCCGGAGCGGCTGGCCGACCACGTCGACGAGCCGGTGGAGACGGTACGGGTCAAGTTCGTCCAGCTGATCCGCTGCTGGCCCGATGACGCCTGGTCATTCGCGGTGAACCCGAACACGCCGGTGGGCGCGAAGCTGCCCGGCGAGCAGATCGTGGCGCTGGCCAACTGGGCCGCCGAGGTGGGGCTCGGCGACGACGCCGGGAGCGAGCCGGAGCCCGAGCCGGAGCGGGCCGCCGAGGCGTCCACGGGTGCTGTCCGGCACGTCCCGCCGCCCGTGGACCCGAACCGACCCGTGGTGATGCAGAAGGCGATCGCCCCGAGCCAGCTCACCTACTACCTGGAGCGCGGCTACGACCGGGTCTCCGGCTTCGTGCACCGGGCCAATGAGCTGGCCCACCTGAACAGCCCCGCCCAGTTGCACGACGCGCTGGGTCTCGGGTACCCGGACTCGCCGTTCTCCCGGGACGCCGCGCAGATCTACGTGCTGCGCTGGCCGGCGCACCGGCCGAGCCTCTACCGGATCCCCTACGGCGGGCAGAACGAGGGCGCCATGCGGGCCATGGAGGGCTGGGTCATGGAGCGCCCACCGTTCCGGGGAAACGGCTTCGCCCCGGGCGACAGCAGCGACGTGGTGGCGGAGTTCAAGGTGGACAGCGCCCGGCTGCCGCACGGCGCGGAGCTGTGGCGGATCGGCGCGGACGGCACCGAGCGCGTGGTCGCGATCCTGGACACCGACGCCCTGCTCTGGCGACAGGTCGGTGAGTCCTGATGCGCGACGGTTACGTGGCCCGCTGGCGCGGGCGTGAGTACCAGGCCAGCCCGGACGGTGACGACGTCCGGCTGTACCAGCCGGAGCCCGGCGACGGGTTCGAGGAGATCCGCCCAGGCCGGTACGTCCGGGTGCTCCCGGTGACCGAGATCGAAGAGCTGGCATACGTCCGGACCACCTGCACCTGGCAGGGGCAGCCGTTCATCGTGCTGGCCGAGCACGACGGCTGGCTGCGGGTGGAATACACCGGCGGGCGCTGGCCGGTCGCTCGGGCGATGGGGCTGGAGGTCTTCGACTTCGGGGTGTACCAGGGCTGGGCCCCGGCCCGCGAGGTTGCCGAACTGCGCGAGCAGCGTCTCTGACCTGCCCGTGCGGGCGGCACCCCGACGAAGGCGACGCCCGAGCCGGTCAGGACTTGGCCCAGCGCAGGATCTCGCCGAGCACCACGTCCCGGGCCTCGACGTGCGGGAAGTGCCCCACGTCGCCCAGCAGCCGCCACTCGTAGGGTGCCACCACGTACCGGCCGGAACCCTGGGCGGTGCGCGGCAGGGAGGCGACGTCCAGCGCGCCGTGCAGTTGGAGCGTCGGGGTGATCAGGGGCTTCTGCATCAGCCGGACGAACCGGTAGCCGTGCAGCCGCAGCACCGACCGGAACGCCCACCGGTAACCTTCCAGCGCGCAGAACGCGGCCTGCGGGATCCGCATCGCCTCCCGGCAGCGCTCGGCGTACGCCTCGAAGTCGGGCCCGGCCACCCAGCGCGGCCCGCCCCAGCGGCGCAGCGCCTCCCCGACGGCCGCCGCGTCGTCCCGGGTGAGCACGTGCTCGTACCGGGGCAGCTGGAACTTCAGGGTGGGTGTCGAGGCGGTGAACTGGCCGCGCGGGTCGGCGAAGATCGCCGCCCGCAGCCGGAGCGGGTGCGGGGCGCCGAGCACCACGAGCCGGCGGACCAGCGACGGGTGGAACGACGCGACGGTCCAGGCGATCATGCCGCCGGCCCCGGTGCCCACCACGGTGGCGGAACGCTCGCCGAGGCCGCGGATCAGGCCGGCGACGTCAGCGGCGAGGGTGTAGCCGTCGTACCCTCGCGGGGGCTTGTCGCTGGCGCCGTAGCCGCGCAGGTCGACCGCGACCGCCCGGAAGCCCGCGTCGGCCACCGCCGGGAGGATGTCGTGCCAGGCCCACCAGTGCTCGGGGAAGCCGTGCAGGAAGAGCACCATCGGGCCGGTGCCGGCCTCGACCACGTGGAAGCGGCTGCCGTTCGCGCCGACGAACCGGTGCGTCCACGGCCCCTCGGTGAGGACACAGGTCTCGTCGACGGCCCCGCCACGCTGCTCGGTCATGCCCACAGCCTATGACCCCGGCGTGCCTGTCCGTTCCGGCGTTCCGGCCGGTCGGCTGGTTCCCCGACGGAAAGGGCGATGCCCGGGCAGTTGGACTGCCCGGGCATCGCGGTGGTGCGGTCGATCAGTGGATCAGGAGAAGCGGACCTTGACCGAGGTGCCGTTCTGCTCCAGCACCTTGATCTTGGTGCCGGTGGCCGGGACCTTGACGCCGTGGTTCGGCAGCTCCGGGTACCAGTACTGCTTGGTGTCGTCGAACAGCGGCTGCGCGGCCTGGCCCCGGATGTACTGGGCCTGACCGTTGATGTGCAGCGTGAACGAGTCCGCCTTCTTCAGGCCGAACGTCGCGTCGTAGACCTGGACGCGGGCCCGCCACGGGTTGCCGGTCAGGTTGTAGAGCGGCTGCGGGTGCGCGTCGATGATCATGTTCCGACCCTCACCCGGGTGCTCGAACGTGTCGTTGTCCGCGAACCGGAGGTTCCAGTACGAGATCAGCAGGCCCTCCTGGTACGCGTAGTGGTCCACGTAGTCCGGGCGGGTGTTCGCGTAGCCGAAGTAGTACGGGCCGGTCTTCAGGTACTTGTCGTACGAGACGTACGTCCGGTTGCCGGCGATGTAGTAGTTGTCGAAGAGCCGGGTGTAGCTCCCCGAGACGATGCTCCAGCCCTTGGCCGCCCAGTCACCGAGGCCGGTCTCGGCGCCGTTGGTGGAGAGGGTCTGACCGTCGGCGGTCACCGTGATGTTGTCGCCGAAGAAGCCGCCCTCGGCGACTCCCCCGTCGGTGAGGTAGTGGAAGCGGAACTGCACGACCTGGCCGGCCAGCGAGTTCAGCGGGATGTTGATGTCGGTCCACTGGCCCGCGCTGCTGCCGCTGAGGGCCGGCGTCGGGTCGGTGTTCGACACCGGCGGGATCGGCGAGCCGCCCACGGTGCCGGGAAGCGCGTCCCAGGTGGCCCCGCCGTCGGTCGACGCCTCGAAGAAGAGGTAGTCGTAGCCCGCCTCGATGTCGAACCGGCCCTTGAGCGACAGCGCCGCCGAGGTCTTCCCGGTGAGGTCGATCGTCCTGGTCAGCGCGGTGTCCAGGTCGTCGTCGTTGCCGGAGAAGAACTGCTTGGCACCCTCGAACGGCTGGCCGTAGTCGAAGGTGTACTCCCGCTGCGGGAGCACCACCACGGCGGCCTGCGGCTTGGCGGAGTTGTACTCCTGCGGGCCGAGCTCCAGGGTCTTCTTCTGGCCGGCCTTGACCACCTCGTAGTCGAGCCAGCCGAGCTGGAGCTTGTTCCAGGCGCCGAGGTCGCCGCCGCGGTCGCCGATGCCGGCGTCCTCCTTGGCGTTCAGCCGGCTCTGGGCCATCAGGGTCCAGTGCTCGTTGTTGTTGTCGCCGCCGTTGAGGTTGTTGTAGTCGTCCGGCAGGCCCAGGTCGTGCGCGTACTCGTGGTAGAAGACGCTCCGGCCGCCGTTCTCCGGCTGGACCGTGTAGTCGCGGATCCAGATGCCGGTGTTGCCGATCTGGGTGCCGCCGATCGGGAAGTTCACCGGGCCGGTGCGCGAGGTGTTGTACGCCGACCAGCGGTGGCTCCAGATGGCGTCCTCACCCTGGTGCGGGTCGCCGTCGGCCTGGTCGCCGCCGGAGTGGACGATCTGGAAGTGGTCGATGTAACCGTCCGGCTCGTTGAAGTCGCCGTCGCCGTCGTAGTCGAACCGGTCCCACTGGTCGTAGGACTGCATGTCGGCCTTGATCTGGGCGTCGGTGCGGCCCTTGGCCTTCTGGTCGGCGACCCACTGGTTGGCGGCGTCGCGGACCAGGTCCCAGGCGTTCTGGCAGTTGTTCGCCGCGCAGACCGCCGGGTCGCCCGTCGGGTCGTTGTCGGCCTTCGGGTCGTTCGAGCGGCCGTACCGGGCGGCGTTGTACTTGACCTTCACCCAGTCGGTGACCTGGCCTTCCACGGTGTAGCGCCCGGACGACTGAGCCTCGTAGTACTGCTTGACCGACTCGTCGCCCTGCCCGGTGCCGAAGTACAGCTTGCGGAAGTAGTCCGCGCTGTAGTCCGCCTGCCACACGGTCGAGTTGTCCACCGCGCGGTTGGGCTGGGGAATCTGGTTGTGCACCGGCCCGTTGAAGGTGGTCGGACCCGCGATGGTCGGGTTCGTGTCCTTGTCCGGGTAAGCCGGGTCCCGGTCGTCGCCGAACTCGGCCAGGATCACGAAGATCTTGTCGGTCCGCTCCCGGGCCAGCTCGACGTACTGGTCCTGCTGGCCCGCCTTGGCGTTCCGGGCGCCGGCGTTCGCCGCCGTGCTGCCGACGGTCTCGCCGACCTTGACGACGGTGCTGCCGTTGATCTTCTGCGCCTTGGCCCGGCCGGAGAGGACCTCGCTGAGTCCCTCCTGGCGAAGCGCACGACGCTTGTCCTCGAGCTTGTCCGGCAGATCGTGGTCCGCCGGCTTCTCGGCGGCCGACGGGGCGGTCGCCGGGAGCTTCGGAGCCGGCGCGGCGCTGGCGGACGTGCCCACCACCAGTCCCGTCGCCGTCAACGAAAGCCCGAGCAGACCCACTGCGACTTTCCGCACGTGGTACCTCCGGTGTGAGGGAACCGACCCAACGGGGGTACGGGCCGGTGAGAGGTCCCACTAGTGGGACCAATGGTGAACATAGAGTCTCCTGGGACGGGTGGGAAGACGCGTACGTCGATTTGTTGCAAACTTTTGTTGGGAATGCGTTCCACCGTCACACCCCTGTCGCTCTCCGAACGGTTGAACAGCGTGGACGTCGGGTCTGGAATTGCAGTGACACATTTCGATCAGTGGACGTCGGCGCAGACGGAAGGGGCCGGTGGCGTCGCCGCCACCGGCCCCCTCATCGATCAAATGGATCAGTTGCTGACAAGCAGGACCATGTTGTCGGTTGCCTTCTTGCCCTGCGTCACAATCGTGATCTTGGTGCCGGTGCCGGCCACCTTCACCGAGTTCTGCGGGTTGCCGGCCGTCCAGTAGCGGTCGACGTCGCTGTCGCTGAACACCGGGTTCGGGTTTTGCTTCGGCACGGTGACCGCCACCCCGTTGAGGTGGAAGGTCTGCGCCGGCTTGACGAACCAGCTGAACGTGGCGTCGTAGCCGCTGCGCCGGTTGGTGATGGCGCGGTCGCCCACCTTGATCTGGCCCGGGCGGACGTCGACCGGCAGGTTGAAGCCGAAGCCCGGGTGCTGCGAGGTGTTGTTGTCGCCGTACGCGTAGTTCACGTACCAGATCAGCAGGCCGGGCTGGTTCGAGAACCGCTCCACCCAGTTCGGGCGGGTGTTGGCGAAGCCGTAGTTGTACCCGCCGGTGCGCAGCGTGTCGTCGTACCCGAGGTACGTCCGGTTCTCCGCGATGTAGAAGCGGGGGTACGAGTCGGTGATCGAGCCACCCATCCGGGTGAAGCCCTTGGCGGTCCACGCGGCGTCCAGCGTCTCCGCGCCGTCGGTCCAGGTGGTGGCACCACCCTTGACCAGTGAGATGTTGTCCAGGAACGCGCCGGCCAGGTGCACGCCGCCGTCGGTCTGGTAGCGGTAGCGGAACTGCACGGTCTGCCCGGCGTACGCGGACAGGTCGTAGGTCAGGTCGACCCACGCGTCGCTGCTGGAGCCGTCGACCCCGGTCTCGCCGGCGTCGATGAGCGAGTTGCTCAGCGGCGCCCAGGTGGCGCCACCGTTGGTGGACACCTCGGCGTACAGGTAGTCGTAGTCCTCTTCGATGTCGTACCAGGCCTTCGCGGTGATCGACGCGGACGTCGTACCGGTCAGGTCCAGCTGACGGGTCAGCGTGGTGTTCAGGTCGTCGGCGCTGCCGCCCCACCACTCGTTGGCACCCGCGAACGGGGTGTTGTACGAGGTGGTCTCGGTCTGCGGGGGCAGGTTCACCACGACCGCCTGGGCCTTCGGCCCGTCGCTGTCACCGGCCGGGCCGATCGGCAGGATGGTGTTGCCCTTGCCGTACTCGACCGTCGAGTGGTTCAGCCAGCCGAGGTAGAGCTTCGACCACGGGTCCATGTAGCCCGGGGTCGAGCCGATGTCGTCGGTGCCGCGGCTGAGCCACGAGCCCGAGGCCATCAGGCTCCAGAAGCCCACCCCGTTGTCGCCGCCGTTGGTGTCGTACAGGTCCGGCAGGCCGAGGTCGTGGCCGTACTCGTGCGCGAAGACGCCGAGGCCGCCGTTCTCCGGCTCCGTGGTGTAGTCACGGATCCACATCCCGGTGTTGCCGATCTGCACGCCGCCGGACAGGTTGCCCGCCGGGCCGGCGCTGCCGGCCAGGTTCGGGAACGCGGCCCACCGGTGCGACCAGATGGCGTCCTCGCCCTGGGCGCCGCCGCCGGCCTCCTCGCCCTCGCCCGCGTGCACCGCCTGGAAGTGGTCGACGTAGCCGTCGGGCTCGTTGAAGTCGCCGTCGCCGTCGAAGTCGTACCGGTCCCAGACGTCGAACTGCTCGAGGTAGTCCTTGATCTGCTGCGGCGTCTTGCCGGCCGCGACCTGCGAGTCGTACCAGGACGTGGCGCTGTCCTTGACGAAGTTCCAGTAGCCGTCGGCCTCGGAGATGGCGGGGCTGCCGTACCGGGACTCGTTGAAGGGCACGGTGACCCAGTTGCTCACGTCACCGCCGACGGTGTACCGGCCGCCGGACTGCTTGAGGTAGAAGTCCCGCATGGACTCGTCCTCGCCGTAGAACATGTCCATGTAGTGGGCCCGGTTGAAGTCGGACCGCCACAGGGTGCTGTTGTCGTCGGTGGCGCCGCCGTCCCAGTTGCGGTCCGGCGCGGCGATCTGGTTCACCTGCGGGCCGGCGGTCCCGCCGGTGCGCGGGTCGGTCTGGTTGCCGAACTGGACCAGCATCGTGAAGATCGGATCGGTCTTCGGGGCCTGCTGGTACTCGACGAACCTGTCGTTCTTGACCTGGATGACCTTGGAACCGTTGCGGGTCTGGAGCTTGACCTTGCCCTGCAGCAGGTCGGCGATCGCCTGCTTACGGACCTCCTGGTGCTGGTCCGCCTTGGCGTCGGGAAGGCTGTCGCTGCGGCGCTCCGCCTTCTCGGCGCCCGGGGTCGGCTCCGCCGTCGGGGCGGCGGACGCCGGGGCCGTGACGACGCCGGCCGCCAGCAGCGCGGCCGCGGCCGAGGCCAGGCCCGCCGTGACTCGTCTCCTCAAAGATCCTCCTTTGTGGACTGTTACATGACAGGCGCGACCGGAGTCGACGCTGTCATGGGTGCGTCTGCCACCCTGGCAGAGGAGTCGGTCGTTGTCACTGTCCGGTGAGCGCGGTCAGCCGATGAGGACCCCCGGCAAAGGTCGGCAAATCAGGGCCAATGGGCGACGGGATGCGACGTCACCTCACATTACGTTTCGGCCACGATCACCTGGCATTTCAGGGTGGCGAGGGCCACGTCCACGGAGCGCCGCCGGACGACGCAGGCGGGGCCCGCCCGGAGCGGTGTGCTCCGGACGGGCCCCGCCCGATGTTGCGACGCGCCTGAGGGGTCAGGGCCGCGCCGAGGTCACCCGCACCGAGGCGACGGTGTTGTCCGACGTCGCCTTCTTGACCGTGAGCGTGACGCCGAAGTGCACGTTCTGGCTGGCGGGGTTGCCGTTGCCCAGCACGATCGCCCCACCGCCCAGCACCACGCCGTAGAACGACCGGGCCGGCGTACCGTCCGGGTTGACCACCCGGGTGGTGTACGGCGCGTTGCCCCGCGACGGCAGCACCACGGAGGCGTCGTTGTCCCGGGCGTACGGCGACCCGTCACGCATCTCGATGCCCGGGTACCAGGTCTTGGCGTCGGTGAAGCCCGACACCGCCGGCTGCGCGGGGAAGCTCGTGCAGTACTCGCTGTACGGCTCGCCTGCCGCCTCAAGGCACTCGGTGAACGGCTTCGTCTTCTTCAAGCCGAACGCCGCGTTCGCCGACTGGGGCCGGCTGGGCAGGTTGTCCAGCACCGACGGGTCCTTCTCGGCCGCCGTGCCCTGCCGCCGGTACGGGTCGAAGTGCGAGTCGACGATCAGCAGGCCACCCTTCGCGCCGTAGCTCGGCAGGGCGGTCATCTGCCCGGTCACGTGGTTGACGTCGCCGAGCGCGGTGTCCCGGTACCAGACCAGCATGCCCGGGGCGTTGTAGGAGATCCGGTCGACCTTCCACGCCTCGTGCGAGTACACCGTGTCGTACGTGTACTTCAGGCCCTTGTCGAAGCCGTCGAAGTTGCGCCACTCGGCCAGGTAGAAGTGCGCCCGCCGCTCGGTGCCCGTGTTGATGTTCCAGCCCACGCCGGTGGTGTCGGTGAACGTGCCGCCGGTGGCGGTCCAGCCGTTCGCCCCGCCCTCGACGTCGTCGCTCCAGGTGGTGGCCCCGCCGCCGGTGACCGAGAAGTCGTCGGCGAACCAGTTCCGCTCGTTGAACGCCTCGTCGGTGGCCTGACGCAGCCGGAGCTGCACCGTCTGCCCCGCGTACGCCGACAGGTCGACGTAGTCGTGCCGCCAGCCGCCGGTGGAGCCGGTCAGGCCGTACCGCTTGCCGCCGAAGTCGGCCATCCGGCCGTTCGGGTCGGCGTAGTTGTCATCGGTGGTGACCAGCGCGCCGGTGGCGTCGTAGACCTTCTGCTCCGACCATGTCGCCCCGCCGTCGGCGGACAGCTCGACGAAGCCGTAGTCCCAGTCCTCCTCGATGATGTAGTTGTTCCACATCCAGAACTTCGAGTCGGCCGCCGAGGGCACGCTCACGGCGCGGGACAGCTTGACGTCGGCCCAGTTCTGGTCGGCCCCGCTGTGCCACATCTTCGTGCCGCTGTGCGGCGTGGCGAGGGTGAGCACCTTGTCCGGCAGGTCGACCTTGATGCCGTCCGCCGTGCCGACCGGGGTACGTGAGGTCTGCCCGACCCGGACGACGCGCGGCGCGGAGCCGGGGGCGATGGTCTCCGGCTCGGCCCAGCCGAGCACCCACTTGTCCCAGATGCCCATGTGGGTGGGCAGCGCCTGGAAGATCTCGCCGCTGTGCGACCCGGAGGCCATCAGGTCCCAGAAGTCCACGTCCGAGTCGGCGTTGCCGGAGGTGTCGTAGAGGTCCGGGAGGCCCAGGTCGTGGCCGAACTCGTGGGCGAAGACGCCGACGCCGGCGTCCTCCGGCTGCACGATGTAGTTCGCGGCCTTGAGGTTCGTGCCGGGGATCGTGTAGCCGCCGGGGACGGTGGAGGAGTGCGCCCAGACGGCGTAGGTGCCCTCGTTGCCGCCGCCGCGGGACTTGCCCTGGCCGGCGTGCACCAGCACCAGGTGGTCGATCACACCGTCCGGCTCGAGCAGGTTGCCGTCGCCGTCCCGGTCGGCCTGGTCCTCGATGTCGTAGTCGGCCCAGGGGAAGCTCGGGTCCATCGCGGCGAGGGCGTCGATGGCGTCCGTGGCGAGCCGGCCCGCCCCGGCCGGGTTGTCCGGGTGGCCGTTCATCGCCTGCTCGCGGCCGGCGACCCAGTTGCCGTTCTCGTCCTGGAAGCAGCGCGAGGCGGCGTACCAGCCCTCCGAGTGCGGCACGGTGATCCACGGGCTGGCCTGCCCGTCCACCGTGTACGCGCCCTTGGACATCTCCAGGTACATGTTGTGCATGGTCCGGCCGGCGAGGCTGACGCCCGGCTTACCGTCCGGCCCGGTCAGGTCCGTGCGGACCCGCTCGGTGATGCCCTTCTTCGTGTAGAGCATCTTGTCGTAGTGGGTCGGGGAGAAGTCCGGCACCCACATCGAGTTGTTGTCCTTGTGCGGCAGGGCCGCCGGGTTCGCGATGTTGTTGTGCTTCGGTCCGTTCTGCACGGTGCCGGGGACGCAGGTCCGGTCCTCGAACACCGTCTTCGGGACCATCACGCCGGTGAAGTCGTCGTTGGCCTGGTCGTTGAACTCCACCAGCAGGGTGAGCAGCTTGGCGGTCTGGGTGCTCGGGGCCTGCTTGATCTTCCGGGGGCTCTTGCCGGTCTGGACCGACTTGGCCTCCAGCTTCGCCAGCTGCTTCGCGGTCGTCGGGTTGCCGGCGGCGAACTTACGGTCGTACGCCCGGGACTCGTCCGCTGCGGGGGTGTAGACCCCGTCGGCGCCCTTGACCTCCTTGCCGCCGGTGTTCGGCTGCACCTCGGGCTCGGCGTAGTTGATGTAGTACTCGTCCGCCCCGATCGTGGCTGGGGCTGGGCCGGAGGTCTCGGCCGACGCGGTTCCGGTCACGGTCAGTGCCGTGGCCGCGAGGGCGATAGCGGGCAGCGCGACGAGTAGTCGTCGGCGTGACCCGGTGCGCGGATTAGTGTGCATACCGCTCCGTTCTCGGGGCGTGGGGAAGGACGCCGGCCGGTTCGACGCACAGTGACAGAGGTCGAATCGACCGGTGCGGCTGAACCTAGAGGAGAACGGAGTCTTCCGACAGGGGGTTCCGTTCCCTGTGTCCGTTCAGGCCGGTGCGCCCTCCGCCGACCGACCGAGCGGGCCGGTCGGGTGACGTGCTGTCGACGTACCCCCGGAAAACAGCGGTGGGTGACGGTCCGCGCGGACCGTCACCCACCGAGGGGGTACGCCTGCCGTCAGTCCTCGTCGGACTTGCCGCCGCCGATCCCGGAGGAGATCAGCTCCATCACCGAGGAGTCCTGGAGGGTGGTCACGTCGCCCAGCGACCGGTTCTCCGCCACGTCCCGCAGCAGCCGGCGCATGATCTTGCCGGAGCGGGTCTTCGGCAGCTCCGGCACCAGCAGGATCTGCCGCGGCTTCGCGATCGGGCCGAGGGTCTTCGCCACGTGGTTGCGCAGCTCGGTGATGAGCTTCTCGCCCGCCTCACCGGTGGTGTCGGTGGTGCCGCGTGGGATGGCGAACGCCACGATCGCCTGGCCGGTGGTCGGGTCGGTCGCGCCGACCACGGCCGCCTCCGCCACCGACGGGTGCGACACCAGCGCCGACTCGACCTCCGTGGTGGAGATGTTGTGACCCGACACCAGCATCACGTCGTCCACCCGGCCCAGCAGCCAGATGTGCCCGTCGTCGTCCTTCTTCGCCCCGTCCCCGGCGAAGTACATGCCCTCGAACCGGGACCAGTACGTCTCGATGAACCGGTTGTCGTCGCCCCAGATGGTGCGCAGCATCGACGGCCACGGCTCGCGCAGCACCAGGTATCCGCCGCCGCCGTTGGGCACCGACTGGCCCTGGTCGTCCACCACGTCGGCCACGATGCCGGGCAGCGGGGTCATCGCCGAGCCCGGCTTGGTCTCGGTGACGCCCGGCAGCGGCGAGATCATGATCGCGCCGGTCTCGGTCTGCCACCAGGTGTCCACGACCGGCAGCTCGCCCCGGCCGACGTGCTGCCGGTACCACATCCACGCCTCGGGGTTGATCGGCTCGCCGACGCTGCCCAGCAGCCGCAGCGAGGACAGATCGAAGCCGGCGGGGATGTCATCGCCCCACTTCATCATCGTCCGGATCAGCGTCGGGGCGGTGTACAGGATGCTGACCTGGTACTTGTCGACGATCTCCCAGAACCGGCCCTTGTGCGGGGTGTCCGGGGTGCCCTCGTACATGACCTGGGTGGCGCCGTTGGCCAGCGGGCCGTACACGATGTAGGAGTGGCCGGTCACCCAGCCGATGTCGGCGGTGCACCAGTAGACGTCCGTCTCCGGCTTCAGGTCGAACACCGCGTGCGCCGTGTACGCCACCTGGGTCAGGTACCCGCCCGTGGTGTGCAGGATGCCCTTCGGCCGGGCCGTGGTGCCGCTCGTGTAGAGGATGAACAGCGGGTGCTCGGCGTCGAACGGCTCCGCGGCGTGCTCGGTCGACGCCTGCTCCACCGTCTCGTGCCACCACAGGTCCTTGGCAGTCCAGGCGACCTCCTCGCCGGTGCGGCGGACCACCAGCACGTGCTCCACCGACGGGCAGTTCGCCACCGCCTCGTCCACCGTCGGCTTCAGCGCCGACGGCTTGCCCCGGCGGTAGCCGCCGTCGGCGGTGATCACCACCTTGGCGGTGGCGTCCTGGATCCGGTTGGTCAGCGCGTCGGCGGAGAAGCCGCCGAAGACCACGCTGTGGGTGGCGCCGATCCGGGCGCAGGCCAGCATCGCCACCGCAGCCTCCGGGACCATCGGCAGGTAGATCGCCACCCGGTCGCCGGCGGTCACGCCCAGCTCAATCAGCGCGTTCGCCGCCTGGCAGGTCAGCCGGTGCAGGTCGGCGTACGTGATGGTCCGGGTGTCGCCCGGCTCGCCCTCCCAGTGGATGGCCACCCGGTCGCCCCGGCCCGCCTCCACGTGCCGGTCCAGGCAGTTGTACGCCACGTTGAGCCGGCCGCCGACGAACCACTTCGCGAACGGCGGGTTCGACCAGTCGAGCACCTGGTCCCACTGCTTCGCCCAGGCCAGCCGCCCGGCCTGCTCCGCCCAGAAGGCGAGCCGGTCCCCGGCGGCCTCGGCGTACGCGTCGGCGGTGACGTTGGCGTTCGCGGCGAGTTCAGCCGGAGGCGGAAACTGCCGGGTCTCGTTCAGCAGATTGGCCAGTGCCTCGCTCATGCCGTGACTCCCTCATCGCATCCGTGACCTGCGTCCCTACCCCCGCAGAGGTTAGCCGGGGCGGGCGGTGCCCGCGACAGCTCCCGGAGCACGCCCGCGCCGAGCGGCCCCCGCCGCGCGCCGAACTGTAGGAGTGAGGTGGGCGGCGGGGCGGGACCGGGGTGGCGGGCGTCGCGTTGTCGGGCGGCTGCGGGCCGGGCGTCCGGGCGGGTCGCTAGCGTGACGGGGTGACCACCGATCCGCTCGCCCCGCTGCTCGCGCTCGCCGACATCGCCCCCGCCGTCGACCGGGCCCGCGACCGGGTCGACCAGTCGTTGCGGCACCGCGCGCTGCGCCGGCACGGCGGCCAGGTCGCGGCCGAGGTGAGCCTCCGCTGCGCCGTGGCCAGCGCCGCCCTGGAGGGGGCCGCCCACGACCGCGAGTCGGTCCGCGCCGGTACGGTCACCGACCCGGTGCTCCAGGGCGCGCTGCGGGTGGCCGGGGCGCTGCCCGGGCTGACCGAGCCCTGGCCGAGGGCCCCCCGACAGGTCCTCGCCCGGCTGCACGTGCTCGCCGCCCGGGACGTCGTACCCGCCGACGAGCTGGGGCGGCCGGTGGCCGATCCGGTGGTCGGCGCCCGGCTGGACGCTCTGGCCGGGCTGGTCGCCGGCGGCACCGCCGTGCCCCCGCTGGTGCTCGCCGCCGTGGTGCACGGCGAGCTGCTGAACCTGCGCCCGTTCGCCGGGCCGTCCGGGGTCGTGGCCCGGGGCGCCGCCCGGCTGGTGCTGATGTCCACCGGCCTCGACCCGCGCGGGCTGGTCGGCACCGACGTCGGCCACCGCGAGCGCGAGCCGGAGTACGTCGGTGCGGCCGGAGCCTTCGCCACCGGCACCCCGGACGGGCTGCGCTCCTGGCTGCGGCACTACCTGACGGCGGTCGAGGTGGGCGCCGACCAGCTCACCGCCGTCGGCGACGAGATCCTCGCCGCCGCCTGACCCGTCACCTGGACCGCGCCCTGTCGACGCCCGGGCCGCCCGTGCCGGGTCCCGTCTCCCGGGCCGTGGCTCAGTCGCGCCGGACCGCCCGGTTGACCTTGGACTGGAGGGCCCGTCGGGCGATCGGCCCCAGGTCGTCCACGATCTCGATGAGCATCGCGAGCTGGTCGAGCGCGGACATCGCCCGCTCGGCCGCCGCCCGGTCCACCCCGTCGTAGAGCTCCAGCCCGATGAACGCGGCCGACACGGCCCGGGCCAGGCCGGGCACGTCCGCGATCTCCGCGAACGGGGAGCCGGCGAGCAGGCGACCCAGGACGGCCTCGATCTCGTCCACCCAGAGCTGGAGCGCGCCGGCCGTCGGGGCGGCCAGCCGCTCGCCGGCCTGCGCCCCGGCGAGCATCTGGGCGAGGAAGGAAACGTTGCCCAGTTCCCGCTCCTGCTCGTGCAGGGCGCGGCCGGCGGCGAGCAGTTCACGCAGGGAGCCAACCCCGGCCAGCCGCGCCGACCAGTGCCCGACCCGCTCGACCGTGCTGGCCCGGCAGGCCGCCGCCAGCAGGTCGTCCACGCTGCCGTAGTGGTAGAACACCAGCGCCTGGTTCACCCCGGCGGCGGCGGCGATCGTACGGGCCGAGACCCCGGCGATGCCGTGCTGGCGGATCGCGGCGATGGCGCCGTCCAGGAGGCGCTGCTTGGTGTCGGACATCCCTCTCCTCGCGTGCCGGCTCGTCCGGCTTCGGCTTCTCGCGTGCCGGCTTGCCCGGCTCGCCGGTCGCTGGCCGGACGCGGCGGTGCGATCATCGCATCGGTCACCAACTGCGCGAGCCAGGCGACCCCGGGCAGCCGCAGCGTCCAGCCGGCCAGCGCCCAGCCGAGGTGGACGTGTTCGAGCGCGCAAGCGACGGCGGCCACCCCCCGTTCCCGGTGGCCGTCACCGCCCGTGTACTCCGCCCGCCGCAGCCCCCCGTCGTACGCCGAGGCGGGCCGGAGGATGAGGCCCACCGGGTGCCGGCGGGCGAGGAAGCGCCACACCGCCGCGCACGGCCCGCAGTCGGCGTCGAGCCAGAGGACCGCAGGTGGCCCCGACACGTACGGCCGCCAGCGCGGCCACCAGTTCCGGACCCGCCGTCGGTAGGCCCGCCAGCCCTCCGGGTACCGGCCGGCGAGGTAGTGCTTCTCGTGCGGCCCGGCCACCGCCGCCGCGAAGGCGACCGCCGTCGCGCCCGCGCCGGCCAGTGCCAGGCTCCCGGTCGCCGCGGCGGTCAGCAGCACCAGGGCCACGGCGCCGAACTGCATCGGGTTGGCGAGGTAGGCGTACGGCCCGGTGGTGACCAGCCGCCTGGGCGGATCCCACGGGTACGGGGTGCCGCCGCCCCGGACCGCGAACTCCCGCACGGCGGCGAGCGCCGGCGTCGCCACCAGCAGGACGACCTGCCCGGCGAGCAGCAGCCGGGACGCGGGCAGCCCGGTGAGCCCGGCCCAGGAACCGTCGCCCAGTTCGAAGGCCAGCGTCGGCACGAACCACAGCAGCAGGGTGGCGAAGAGGCCGACCTGGAGCAGCGTCCGGGCGGCCAGGTGCCGGCGGTCCGCGCACCACCGGCCGAGCAGCTGGGCGGGCAGGGCCACGGCGAGCAGCCCGGCAGCCTCCCCGACGAGCCAGTGCGGACCGAGGTGGACCAGCGGGTGCAGGGCGGGCATCGTCACGGCGTCGAACCAGAGCAGCAGGCCCAGCGCCAGCGGCAGCGGGAGGACCCTGCGTAGCAGCACCGGCACCGGGCCCCACAGGACGGCCCAGCCGATCCACAGGTCCACCGGCAGCCCCCGGTACGCGCCCCGCACGGGTGCGAAGGTGTACCAGCCGGTGCGCCGGGCCGCCTCGTCGAGGGCCGCGATGCCGACGGCGCCGGCCACGAAGGCCAGCAGCGCCGCCGCCCGGGCGTCCCGGTTTCGCTCCAACCGGGCGGCGGCGAGCACGGCCAGCAGGGGCACCGCCAGGCTCAGGTGGCGGGCGACCGTCACCGCGGGACCGTCATGTCCAGCAGGTGCCCGACCCCCTCGCCGAGCAGGACGTGCTGCACCGGGCCGAAGTACCAGGACGGGTCGAGGCCGCGCCGGTAGTCCACGCTGATCCGGACCTCGGTGTGCCCGGCGTCGACCGCCCGCCAGCGCAGGTCCGCACGCCGCCAGGTGAACCAGCGGGCGGTGATTGAGGTGTCCTCGACGAAGCGGAAGACGACCTGTTGTGGCTGGGTGGTCTCGACCTCGGCGAGCAGGTGCCCGCCCGGCCCGTGCGCGCTGCCGTGGTAGCCGAACATCCAGCGGTCGCCCACGGCCAGGCCGTCGCCGCTGACCTCGGTGGGTGTGGGCGCGCCCAGCAGCCGCAACGGCATGGACCGCACCGGGACGGGCCGGGGGCCGGCCGCGAGCCGCTCGGCGACCTGATCGGCGGGCAGCGCCACCACCCGGACCACCTCGACCGACTGCTCCGGGTCCAGCCGTGGCCCGATCCCGCTGCCCTCCAGGCCGGGCAGGAGCAGCAGCGGCACGGCGAGGACCGCGTACGTCCGCGAGGCGTCCCGCAGCGCGCGGATCAGCGCGGTGGTGCCGTGCGCCACCGCGTACACCAGCGGGGCGGCCAGGATGACGCAGACCGCCCCCTCGTGCAGCGCCACCGCCGCCAGCAGCAGGGCGATCGTGGTGACCACGAAGACCCGGCCGTGCGCCGTCCGGCCGGGGACGAGGGCCAGGGCGGACGCGAGGATCACCGGGAGGGCCACGAACAGCAGGGCGCTGTCGGCCCGCCCGGCGCGGACCGTGACGATGTAGACCACCAGCCCGAAGGCCGCGATCAGCCCGGCCAGCACCCAGTTGGCGGCGGTCCGCCGCGGTGGCCGTTCGCCCTGCTCCGACATGACATCCTCCCCGCTTTTGAGCGACTGCTCAAGCGGAGCATAGGCGGAGTTGAGCGATCGCTCAATATGGGTTTCGCCGACGGTTGCGGGGCGGGGGCGTGGGCCGGTAGCCGTGGGGTCGCGCCGGGGCGCGCAGCCGCGCTCGGGCGGGCCGGTCGCTCCGGAACGAGGCGTCGCGCCCCTGACGGAGTCAGGCGGCGGCGTCGCTCGGAGAGGTGATCGGGCGCGGTGGACGCCGGTCGGTGGGGTGGTCCCGGGCGTCGGTCAGGCGACCGGGGCGGTGCGGGTGCGGCGGTGCCGGCCGTACCAGGCGATGCCGATGGCCACCCCGACGCCGACGCCGAGGGCCGCCGCGGCGACGGGGACGGCGGGGCGTTCCCGCAGCCGGCGGCCCAGCGGGATCGGGTGCCGGAACTCCAGCACCGGCCAGGCGTTCTCGCTGGCCAGCTTGCGCAGCGCCCGGTCCGGGTTGACCACGCTCGGGTGGCCCACGCACTCCAGCAGCGGCCGGTCGCTCATCGAGTCGGAGTACGCGTACGAGTCGGCGAGGTCGTAGTCGCGCTCCCTGGCCAGCTCGCTGACCGCCTCGACCTTGCTCGGCCCGGCGGCGTAGAACTCCACCTCACCGCTGTAGCGGCCGTCCGCCACCGTCATCCGGGTGGCGATCACGTCGGTCACCCCGAGCAGTTCGCCTATCGGTCGGACCATCTCCTCGCCGGAGGCGGAGACCAGCACGACGTCCCGGCCGGCGGCCTGGTGCTCCTCGATGAGGGCCGCCGCCTCGGCGTACACGTAAGGGTTGATCAGCTCGTGCAGTGTCTCCGCGACGATCTGGCGGACCTGTTCCACCTGCCAGCCCTTGCAGAGCGCGGCGAGGTAGTCCCGAGTCTTGGCCATGGTCTGCTCGTCGGTGCCGCCCAGCCGGAACATCAGCTGCGCGTACGCCGACTTGACCACGTCCCGCCGGGTGATCAGCCCATCCCGGTAGAACGGCCGACCGAACGCCAAGGCGCTCGACTTGGCGATGACGGTCTTGTCCAGATCGAAAAAAGCGGCACTTCGGCCCACGGCGCAAAAGTCTAGCCCGATGGACTATCGTCGGCGGGTCCCTGGGGTACGGACCCCGGCCCGACCTGGGGGCGACCCCTAGGACTGCTGCCCGTCAGTGACGGCGGTCACACTCTCCGAACACAATTTCGCACTGAGTGGAGTCAACACCACTCGACGTATACGGGTCTGCTCAGGCATGCTTGTGGTTGCGACGAGGACTCAGGTGTCGTGCGAAGCAGGCCCTCGGCGGTTGCACCCCCCGTAACCGCTGAGTCGGTTCGGCTCAACCCCCCCGGAGCCGAACCGCCCGACGACCCCCGTCTCCCCCCGACGGGGGTCGTCCCTTTTCCGATCTTCTTCCGGCCCAGGTGGAGCCGCCGGCTCCGTTCGGCGCAGGGCTTGCGCTTCGCCGCGAGGGTCGCCCCGCAGGGCACCTCCATTACCTCGGTCAGGCCGGTGGCGGTGTCGGTGCGACGCAGGGCGAGGGGGCGGACGCAGACGCCGTTCTGCTCGGCGAACGGCTTGAGCGCGTCCTTGGCCAACGGCTCGCGCATCCTGCGCCGGGGGATGCGCAACGGTAGTCGTGGGGATGAGTTCGAGTTGGCTCACCGATGCCCTCCGAGCCGTAGGGGGTGCCGTTGCGGGGTGCGAACGCCGCCGCCGGCGCCCTCTTTTTCGACGACGAAGGCCGTGTGCTCCTCGTGCGTCCCCCTACGGCTGGCGCAGGCATAGGCGGGGAAGCCCGGAGAGCAGCCGCAGGCGGCAGCGTCGAGAGCGGTTGAGATTCGCGAGCCGGCCGCCGGCGAGGTCGTGCCCCGAACGGCCGGTGCAGGAAAGGGCACGCGAGTCAGCGCGCCGAGTTGCGGCGGCGGACCGGTCGCGGTCACTGCCCGTTAATCGAGGGCGCAACGACTCTAGAACGGCCGGGGCTCCGTCCAGGCCTAAGGGCGTGGACGGGTCGAGCAGGTCCGATTCGCCGGCCGACTACCCGGGTAAGCAGAGCGGGCCATCGCCTGGTGCTTGAGCAAAACCGGTGATTTGCGGATCGAAGATCCGGTGGAGAACCGGCCAGGCGGCCTCTATGGAGATTCGGTAAACGTCAATCCTGTCCGCTCAGGAAAGGTATCCGATGTCTTTTTCGAGATCTACCGTAATTTTCCGCATGAAGCGCCCAAATGCAACCCCTATTCCGCTATCGGAAATTTTGGCCACCTCCTCTTCGCCCAAGTGCACCGCCAGAATCTCCCTCATCTGTCCGGTGTCCACGGTGTCATAGTTGGGAATGTATCTTCCATCCTTTCCATGAGGGTGAGTAATTGACCAGTAGGCACGCACAAAGCTTTTTGTCGCGAACCCGCTTGGAACCCTGGATCTTCTTTTCATCTCGCCGACGAAGACGTCGAGTCGCTTCAGTAATGTAAGGTCGTTCATTTGGCGAAAGTAGTGCAGCCAACCGAACGAGTTGCCACCGTAGATGCAGCCGGTAATCAGCATGTTGATTCGAGTCTGAAGCAGGCGGGCGTCTTTGTCGTACTTATAGCGAGTGAAGATGCGTGCGATCGAATTTTCGACATTTCGAACGCTCTGATCGCGGACGGATATGGTCAACGGATTGAACGTGTATCCGAGGTAGCTGAAACCATCCGAGATATCACCAGCGCTAGACTTGCCCCCCGCGCCCGATGCCTCGTGAACCCTTTAGGTCAGCCTCCGAAAAGAGTGTCACCGCTAGCTTGTTTATGCGATCAACATCTACACGGTCACACAAAACTAGAATGTCATCCACATAGCGAACATAGAAGCATCCCTCTGCTGAAAGCTCGCTGTCGATCCTCTGTAGGACAAGCTCAGCAAGGTAGTTCGATATGGCAAGCCCCTGCGGTACGCCCCGCGTATTCGGGATCCGGCTTCTGTGGTTTACGGGAACTGTTGATGTCCTCACCGCGCCTAGAATCGCTCCAATGATTTCCTCCTTGCGCACTCGGGTGCGCAACCCTTCCTCGATCAATCCGTGACCAATGGATGGGTAGAAGTTCTCCACGTCCAATTTTATGTATGAATCAAAGCTGCCAGCTCTAAGTGCTTCGGATACTTGGTGTACCCGCTTTTGCGGGATTGTTCCCCGAGTCTGAGGAAATAGCTCGCCAAGGCAATCCGACAAGGCGCGAAGTGCGATTCGATCGCGAGCGGTTGGCACCGACAGCATACGTGGCGGCCGCCCCGCCCCTCTGAGTTGGAGAAACTCTCGGTAGGCGCTGAATCGGTATGTCCCTGATCTCATTCTTCGAGAGATAAAGGAGCCACTTCTTTGATCTCACTCTTCAGTGCATCGGGGCTTACTCCATCGCGCCCCCGAGCCCGCGTTCCAAGCACATGTTCCTGATAGACACGCACTAGGTTGGACGGGGCGGTCGCTGACCTAAAGATTCTAGAAGCCGGTCTAGATGCCATTGAAGAACCAGGTGCCAAATGGTATCAGTATCAGAATGGGTACCACTAAGCTGGCGTATGGGAGCAAGGTCACCGACGAATATGCCGCAGAAACCGCGAGATCATGAAGTCGCTTCGCCTTGCTTCTGGTTCCACCCTGGATTGACGATTGCACTTTGTGGAAGTCGCGGCTGGTGTGGTTCTCCGTTGAGGCGACTGCAACCTCATACTCCCACTGCAACTTCTCACCTTTATCTTGCCGATCCGGCCCTGCATATTCCTTGAGGTTTTCAGCCGCAACAGAGATTTGCTGAATCCTCTTGTAGTTTTCTTCCATTGCCCGTGCCCGAGTTCCATAACCGGCACCCGAAACAACAAGCGAAGCGACCAACGAAAGTATGGATAGAGAGACCATGAGGGCATCTCCGCCAACGCCGTACATGTCCCGCTTCGTTAGCAGCCCGACAGAGGCAATTGCCGTCGATGTCGACAAGGCAACTAGAGCGAAATTCCATGCGGTGTTCGCGTGGCTGAGGCGGCGAGAGGCATTTAGTCGGCACAGATAGGTCGTGTAACTTCTTTTTTCCAGACGCTCCAACATCGGAGAGGGAGCGTCAGGTAGTGACTCGGCCACTAGTCTCCTTGCCTGACCTTAAAATAAGCGTCACCCGCAGCCTCGGGGATGCGAGCATTGCCCCGGAAGTTAATCCGAAGCAAACCGCATGGGCGTGCCAACACGGCATATTACTACTGCCACTCAAGCGATGGGCCTGAGCAAGTGGCCGAGTCGTCTGGCATCTTATCATCCAGGCGTTATCCTGACGTTCCTTGCCTAGTGAAGGAAACTCCGTGCGGAACCCAATGGGGGAGGCCAGGAGAGACCCATTAGGTAGTAGGTTTTCGCCATATGCTCACAGGGACTTTTGATGGCAAATATCCCTCAGTGTGTCGCCGCCGCATTTTTGCACCAACAGTTGGCAGGTCAGCGCCCGGCGATGACCTCTGAGAAACGTCTTCAGCCTGCGTGACCCCAACGCGCGGGTCGCCGTCGAACTGTGCCGACGCCCCATCCCTCGGCCCGCGCGTCGACACCGCCGGCCTACCGATGGACCGCCGTGTCGTCAGCCGACGGTAGGTGAACCAGCTTCGCTAGGTTCGAGCTTCGATGATCGCCGCTTCGATGCGCAGTCCGATCCCCGTCAGGGCAAGGAGGAACGCGAGGATGTGCGGTTCGGTCGACCCCGAGTTGCTCGACAGGGTCAGCAGCGAGAGCAAGAGCCCCGTGACTATCGCCATGGTGCCGAGTACACGCGTACCAGCGGCTCGCCGAGATCGAAGGTCCACGGCGGAGACCGTACCCACTACCTTGCGTCGAGAGTGTCCGACTGTAGACGACACGAGCGTCTAGACGTGCTCCTCGGCCAGGCCGCGCCGCCCGAACACGTGCGCCGGAAGCGCAGCCTCCGCACCTGCTCGGGACCATCGGCGGTCGCCGCGAGGCTGCGCGAAAGAACACTCCACAGACAGCCAGGCCCGACGGTGTCAGGTGAGGCTACGACAGCCGACGACAGTCCTTTGTGGACGTTACCGAACAGCGCACACCCTTGAGTTGCCGCAGTGGACTCACTAGATTCGATCCTCAGCCACGATCAGGGACCGGCCTCGAAATTCAGGAGAGTGACCCCATCGCATACATCGATCTAGGGGTGGATGAGACCGAGCTCCCAGGCGTCCGTGGGCCGCTGCGCTTCCGGCCGGAGACCGGTCAGCCGTTGCTTGAGCTGGTCGAGGTGCTGCTGCGCGGGCCGCATTCGCTCACCCCCGGGGAGCGGGAACTGATCGCCGCGTACGTCTCCGGCCGCAACGAGTGCACCTACTGCTGCTCGGCGCACTCGGCGTACGCGGCGGCGCAGCTCGACGAGGGCATGACCCTGGTCGACCAGGTACGCGCCGACCTGGACAACGCCCCGATCTCCGCGAAACTGCGCGCCCTGCTGCACATCGCCGGGGCCGTCCAGGTCAGTGGACGCGAGGTCACCCCCGAGCTGGTTGCGACCGCCCGTGCCGAGGGCGCCACCGACCTGGAGATCCACGACACGGTGCTCATCGCGGCGGCCTTCTGCATGTTCAACCGGTACGTCGACGGCCTCGGCACCCAACCGGCGGCCGACCCCGGGTGGTACGAGCGGGCGTCCGGGCGCATCGTCAACGCCGGCTACCGGCAGGTCGTCTGACGACTCCGGCCGGCGCCACCGACCGAACCCCGCCCGCCCCACGAGCAGAACCCGGAGCATCAGGTCATCGCACATATCGACCTTGGCCAGGACGAGCAGGTCTACCTGGGCATCCACGGCCTGATCCGTTACCGGCCGGAGACCGGCCGCCCCCTGCTGGCGCTGAACGAGGCGCTGCTGCGCGGGCCGCACCCGCTCACCCCCGGGGAGCGGGAGCTGATCGCCGCGTACGTCTCCGGTCGCAACGAGTGCCGGTTCTGCCAGGGGGCGCACTCGGCCTTCGCCGCCGTGCAGCTCGACGAGGGCATGACCCTGGTCGACCAGGTTCACGCCGACCTGGACAACGCCCCGATCTCCGCGAAACTGCGCACCCTGCTGCACATAGCCGGAGCCGTCCAGGTCAGTGGACGCAGCGTCACCCCCGAACTGGTCGAGGCCGCCCGTGCCGAGGGCGCCACCGACCTGGAGATCCACGACACGGTCCTGATCGCGGCGGCGTACTGCATGTTCAACCGGTACGTCGACGGCCTCGGCACGCTCGTACCCGATGACCAGGAGTGGTATCTGGGACCGGCCGGACGGGTCGCCACCCATGGTTACCTGCCGGTGCTGGACCGCTGACCCGTACCGGTCACCCGAAGTTTCACCCGCTAGCCGAATTGGGGCGTGACGTCATGGCACACATCGACCTGGGCGTGGACGAGAACGAGTTTCCCGGGGTCCGGGGCCCGTTGAAGTACCGGCCGGTGACCGGCAAGCCGATGATGGAACTGGCCGAGACCCTGCTGCGTGGGCCGCTCAGCCTGTCGACGGCCGACCGCGAGTTGATCGCCTCGTACGTCTCCGGCCTGAACGAGTGCACCTACTGCTGCTCGGCGCACTCGGCGTTCGCCGCTGCCCTGCTCGACGAGGGCATGACCCTGGTCGACCAGGTACGCGCCGACCTGGACAACGCCCCGGTCAGTGCCAAGCTGCGCGCCCTGCTGCACATCGCCGGGGCTGTGCAGCACAGTGGACGCAGCGTCACCCCCGAACTGGTCGGGGCGGCGCGCGCCGAGGGCGCCACCGACGAGGAGATCCACGACACGGTGCTGATCGCGGCGGCCTTCTGCATGGTCAACCGGTACGTCGACGGCCTCGGCACGTTCGCCCCGAGCGATCCGAAGTACTACGACGAGACGGCCCAGCGGGTCATCAGCGTCGGCTACCGCAACACGGTCTGAACCTGATCTTCACCCGTGCGCCGTGTACGAAGGGTGATGCTCAGGTCACGCGTGACGGTTCCCTGGCCCAGCGCTGCCGATGCGTTCCCGTGACCGCCGCCCGCGCCTCCATGTCTAGGTTGCGAACGGGCCACGTACAGTGACCCCTCCATCGACGACGAGACTCTGCCCGGTCATGTAGGCCGCAAGCGGAGAGGCCAGGTAGACCGCTGCCGCGGCGGCATCATCAGGGACGCCGATTCGACCCATCGGAATCTCAGGGACTTCCGCGGTGCGCTGGGCGGAATTCGCCGCCGCCGTTGCGATGGCACCGCAGGCCACCACGTTCATGCGGATGCCGTCACCGGCGTACTCCGCAGCGACGGTCTTGGCGAGGCTGGCGAGCCCGGCCTTGGCAGCACCGTAGCCAGCCTGCATGGGTGCGGCCATGACCCCCGCGACGGACCCGACGCTGACGATGGACCCGCCGTTGCCCTGGGACAGGAAGGCGCGGATGGCAGCCCGGGCCGCACGCGCCACATAACGAAGGTTCATCTCGTACGCCAGATCCCAGTCGTCGTCGTCCATCTCGTGCAGGCGCACCGCGGGTACGAACGCGACCTGCCCTCCGACGACGGTCACCAGTGTGTCGAGCCGACCGAACTCGCCGGTGGTGCGGGTGACGAACCCGTCCAGATCCGAGCGCGAGCGCACGTCACCGACGAGTGGAACCGCGCGGGCACCAGACGCTGTCAACTCATGAACGGCATCATGTGCCCGGTCCGGAGCGACGTCGGCGACGGCGACGGCTGCGCCGGCCGCAGCGAAGGCACGTGAGATCGCGCGCCCGATGCCTTCGCCTCCACCCCCGATCACCAGGGTGCTCATGCCGTCCAGTGGTGCAGCGAAGGGGTTCATGGCCGGATCTTTCCACAGGGCCCGCGCCCGCTGGCCCTGCTGAGCCAGGTCCCAGTACTGCGGCCCAGTGGGCTGCGCGACTGCCCTGCGGGCGGCCTCCGGCCCTTACTTCCACCCGATGCCGCCGCCTCCTGTACGGGGGCGTTTGGTCAGCCCGGGGCGTCCTCGTCCGCTGGCGGCCGGGGACGGCGGTAGTCCCGGATGTACGTCTCGACCTGGGATCGCAGCCACACCGAACCGGCCTGCAGGGTCTGGAACGGGCGCGGGAAATACGGCTGCATGATGATCTGTCTGAACCGCGACCGGCTCACGCCGAGCATGTCCATGATCTCGCCTGGACCGACGAGCGGTCCCGGGACCTCCGGCTCACCCATGCGAATGACGGTAGGCATGCGCTGACCTACCCAAAATGGTCCGACTTAAGCGACCTGCTTTAAGAGGTCCGCCTTCTCAGGCCTGCCTGTGTTGACAGGGGGCGGTGGAGGGTGTGTGATCGGTGGCGCGGTACCCCCGGTCTGGTGGAGGCGGAGCCCGGCGGGCCGGGGTGCCGCAGAAACCGGACCCCGTGGGAGGCATCGATGAGGTTGCGCGACGCCCGGAACCTCGAACTCGTGAAGCTGCGCCAGGACTTTCGGTGGGACTCTTGCGTGTCGTGGCTCTGGAGGAGCAGGGACCGGCTTGACCTCGCCCGCGCTGCTGGGTCTTGCCGGGCGGGGGCGAAGTGATCGCGCGTCGGCTGCCCCTGTTGATACGGGCCGCCTGGCACACGCTCGATTGGCACAGGCACCGCCGGTGCGCCGTTTGCGGCCCGAGCGGCTGGTGTCCTCTGGTTCGGGCGGCCAAGAACCGGATCACCGCCTGGCGTAGGTACGGCCCTCGCCGATGATCGAACTCAAGGCCGGCGACGTCCTGTACATAACCGCCGTATGTAGCGTCCAGTTCGTCAGGCCGATGATGTTCAGATTGATCAAGGTTCGGACTGACCTGATCACCTACGACGGCTGGGTTTGGCTCGACGGGTACCAGCTCGATGCCAAGGGCGAGGCCGTGGCCCGTCGGGAGATCTTCGTCCAGCCGGCGGGTCTGATCGTGCAACGACGAATCGCCCCCGTCATGCAACCGAGGCGGCCCAGATCGCATATGAGGGCCTGAGCGGGTGCGGGGGTACACCCGGTCATTGAGCCTTTTCCAAGCTGATCTCGCAGCTCAGGGTGGATACGGCGAGCCCGGAGATCGATGAAGGCGAGGCTCCAGGTAAGACAGCGGTCATGCTGCTCGCAGCGGCACCGCAGGTCAGTCGTGGCGGCGACGCACGATGTAGTCGATGTAGCGGATCGTGTCCTCGCGGTTGTCCTCGCTGATCGAGTCCCACAGGTCCGCCAGCCAGTAGAGCGACCCCGACAGCATCCAGGCCCACCCCCGCACCCAGGTCGCCTCGTCGAACCCGAGCGCCTCCCGGTAGGCGGCCCGCGCGCGGGCATCGAACAGGCTCCAGCCCGGCCGCACCTCGACCGCCGGATCGCCGCGGCCGAGACCGCCGAAGTCGATCACCCCGGTGAGCCTGCCCCGGTCGACCAGCAGGTTGCCTTCCAGGAGATCACCGTGCAGCCATACCGGCGGTCCGGGCCACTCGTCCGCCGCCATCGCCTCGTCCCACGCCGCGGTCACCGCCCGCCCGTCGATCCGGTCGCCCAGCGCCGCGATCGACCGGCGGGTCAGCTCGTCCCGCTGCGCCAGAGGTACGCCGCGCTGAATCCCCTCCTTGACCGGCCCGCCCATCGGGTCGATCGCGATCATCGCGCGCACGAAGCCGGCGAGGTCGACGGCGAGGTCGACGAGGTCCTGCCCGGCTTCCGGATTGCGCCCGTCCAGCCACGGGACGACCGTCCACGGCCACGGATAGTCCCCGCCCGGCCGGCCAACCGCGATCGGCACCGGCACCGACACCGGAAGATGCGGCGCCAGCCGCGGCAGCCAGGTCGTGTCGGTCGCCACCTGGTCGACCGCCCACTGCGCCCGCGGTAGCCGTGCGGTCAGGGAGTCGCCCAGCCGGAACAGCGCGTTGTCGGTGCCGTTCAACGGCTGCGCAACGATCGGCAGGTCCGACCACTCGGGGAACTGCTCGTCGATCAGAGCGCGTACCTGCTCGACAACGACGACGATCTCTCCAGGTCGCATCGCGCGACCGTAGAACCCGCTCGATCATCCGTCAATCGAGATCGGGCCACGCCGAACCGTGCGTCGGATCGACCGCTTGTAGAGGATCCGCGCTCGTGGCGAACGAGCCATCGTCACGCTCAAGACCTGGAAGATCCTGGCCAAGCTGCGCTGCTGTCCCCGCCGGGCCACCGCAATCGTGCAGGCCATCCTCGTCCTGCACCACGTCGAAGCGAATCGCTACGTGGGGCCGGCCGGCCATCACGCTGCTCAGGAATCCTCGACGGCGTCGGTCAGTCGGGCGGCGAGGCCTCGGATGTGGCTGACCAGCTCGGGTGGCTCGTGGATGCGGAAACGGAAGCCGAACAGCGCGACGTAGACGGCGATCTCGTCCAGGGAATTCGACCCCGTGTGCAGCATGCAGGTGTGCGGGTCGATGGCTTCGATGACGCCGACGGTGGGCGCGATCCGCTCGGCGGCGGCCTCAGCCGAGGCGTACAAAGTGATTTTGGCCTGGTAGCGGTAGGAGGCGGTGGACACGCCGCTGGTCAGGTACGCGGCGAAGTCGGCGGCGGGTGCCTGTCGTGGCGTGAATCGGGGTCCGGTCGGGATGCGCGGCTGGATCCGGTCGACACGGTAGGTGCGCCAGTCGCTTCGGTCGGTGTCCCAACCGATGAGGTACCAGCGCCGTCCGCTGTGGACGAGCCGGTGGGGTTCGGCGTCGCGTACCGACGAGGTGCCGTCGTGGCGACGGTAGTCGAAGCGGAGCCTCTGGTGGTCGCGGCAGGCTGTGGCGATGGCGACCAGCACGTCCGGGTCGACGGTGGGGCCGGTGGTGGGGACCGTGACGGTGACCGAGTGCAGCAGGTTGACCCGGTGCCGTAGGCGCGACGGCAGGACCTGTTCGAGCTTGGCCAACGCGCGTAGCGAGGTGTCCTCGATGCCGGCGACCGTGCCGCTGGCGGCGGTGCGCAGCCCGATGGCGACAGCGACGGCCTCGTCGTCGTCGAGAAGCAGCGGCGGGAGCTTCGTTCCCGCGCCAAGCCGGTAACCGGCAGCGCCAGGGGTGGCGTGCACGGGGTAGTCGAGGTCACGCAGCTTCTGGATGTCGCGGCGCACGGTCCGTACGTCGATCTCAAGGCGCTGCGCCAGCTCGGCGCCGGACCACTCGCGGGGTGTCTGTAGCAGCCCGAGGAGCCGCAGCAACCGGGCGGAGGTTTCCAACATGGCCCGAGTCTGCCAGGAAGCTAGGGCCAGAGCTGTCCTAGCTCGCCCGTAGCGTGCTGTTCATGAGCGAACAGATCACCCCGTTTCGGATCGAAGTTCCCCAGGACCGCCTCGACGACCTGCGCCAGCGGCTTGCCGCGACCCGTTGGCCGGACGAGTCGCCCGCCACGGGCTGGGAGGCAGGGGTGCCGCTGGGTTATCTGAAGGATCTGGCCGACTACTGGCGCACCGAGTACGACTGGCGCGCCCATGAGGCTCGGCTGAACGAGTTTCCCCAGTTCACGACCGAGATCGACGGACAGACCGTGCACTTCCTGCACGTTCGTTCGCCCGAGCCGGGAGCGGTGCCGCTCATCCTCACCCACGGCTGGCCCGGCTCGGTCGTGGAGTTCATGAACATCATCGGCCCGCTGACCGATCCCGCCCGGTACGGTGGCGATCCCGCCGACGCCTTCCACGTCGTGGCCCCGTCCCTGCCCGGCTTCGGCTTCTCCACCCCGCTCGCCGCACCCGGATGGGGCACCAGCCGGGTGGCCCAGGCATGGTCCGAGCTGATGAAGCGCCTCGGCTACGACCGCTACGGCGCGCAGGGCGGCGACACCGGAGCGATCATCACCCCGGAGCTCGGCCGCATCGACTCCGACCATGTGATCGGGTTGCACGTCAACAACCTGGGCACCTTCCCCTCCGGCGATCCGGCCGAGTTGGCCGGCCTCACCGAGGCCGACCAGGCCCGCCTCGAGTTCATGACGACCTGGGGCCGGGACATGTCCGGGTACGCCATCGTCCAGTCGACCCGGCCGCAGACGATCTCCTACGCCCTCACCGATTCACCGGTCGGTCAGCTCGCGTGGATCGTCGAGAAGTTCAAGGAGTGGACCGACCCGAGCGCCGGCCTGCCTGAGGACGCCATCGACCGCGACCTGATCCTCACCGACGTCTCGGTGTACTGGCTGACCGGCACCGCCGGATCCGCCGCCCGGATCTACTACGAGGACGCCCGCACCTGGGGCCAGGCCAGCCCGAGGTCACAGGTCCCGACCGGGGTGGCGGTGTTCCCCAACGACATCACCCTCCGTCCCCTCGCCGAACGCGACCACAACGTGGTGCACTGGAGCGAGTTCAGCAGTGGTGGCCATTTCGCCGCACTGGAGGCACCCGACCTCCTGGTTGGCGACGTGCGGAAGTTCTTCCGCCCGCTCCGCTGACCGCAACCGGACAGGACAGGACGGTGCCGAACGCCAGGAACTCGACGACCAGGCGCAGCGTGTCGGAGAGATCCTGGAGGGCGATCCGCTGTTGACCATCGGGACGGTCGCCGTCGGCGGCCACGCGTGGACACCCTGGCTGGAAGCGACGGCCACGGCCGGGGCCTTCGACGTTCCCCGGGGCAGTCGGGACACGCGTACCGTGTGCCGGTGACCGACCAGGACGCCAAGACGTACCTGGCCGCTGCCGCGGCCAACCTGACCTACAACGCGCCACTGAGCGAGGGTCGGGTGACTGACCTGATCCGACGGCTGGTTCCCACCGGGGCCGACTGGCGTGCCCTGGACCTGGGCTGCGGCAACGGCGAGTTGCTCCTGCGGCTGTGTGAGGCCCACGGCATCGCCGGCCACGGCGTCGATCGTGGCGAGGGCGTGGAACGGGCTCGGCTGCACGCGGCGGAGAGGGGAGCGTCCGCCCGGGTCACGTACCACAGCGCGGATGCCGCGACCTGGGACCGACCCGCCGACCTCGTCGTCAACGTCGGAGCCAGCCAGATTTGGGGCGGTGCCGCGCACGCCCTCGCGGCGTTGCACCGTCTCACCGTGCCCGGCGGCAAGCTGCTGTTCGCTGATGGCTTCTACCAGGCCAGCCCCGGCGACCAGGTCCGGGAGACCTTCGGTGACCTGCCCGACCTGGCGACCCTGGCCCAACTCGCCGTGGACGCAGGGTTCCGGCCCCTGCACGTGTCCGTCTCCACCCTCGCCGAGTGGGACGACTTCGAGTCCGACTGGCGTGCCGGAATCGAACGCCTCGGCACGCGGACGGCACGCGATTTCGCTGATCAGCGGCGCGACGAATACCTCAACGGGTACCGCGACGTGGTCGGCTTCGGATGGCTGATCCTGGCACCTGCCTGACCACCAGCCGCCGATACCGAGCGACACGTGCCCTTGTCTTTTCGAGCCGACGATTTCGCCGGTGCGCCCGCTGGTCGGCGTTGATGCCCGCCCACCTGCTCCGGAGCGCAGCGCCATAGCAGATCGACTCGCCTGCGGGGCGTTGTCCACAGTGGCCTCGGCTGTCCACAGGCGGGTGTGCGCCACCGGCGGAGACTGCCGGGTTCCCGGCACGCTCTCCGGCAGCACCCCCGAGCCCGACTGCTGGAGGCCGCGATGCCACCCCGTACCTCGCTCCCACCGCGCCGGCGGCTGCCCCTGCTGGTGACCTCGGACGACGACCTCCTCGACGACCTGCTCCGGCTCGCCGCCGCTGGCGGCACCGAGGTCGAGGTGGCCGCCGACCCGGCCGCCGCCAGGTCCCGGTGGACACCGGCGCCGCTGGTGCTGGTCGGCGACGACCAGGCACAGGCGTGCCTGCGGGCACGACTGCCGCGCCGGCCACGGATGGTCCTGGTGGGCCGCTCGGGGCAGCTCGACCCCGGTTGGGAGATCGCCGAGCTGATCGGGGCCGAGCACGTCGCCGTCCTCCCGGCCGCCGAGCCGTGGCTGGTTGACCGGTTCGCCGAGTGTGCGCCGGACCGCGCGGGCGACGGCGTGGCCCGGGTGGTCGCGGTCCTCGGCGGGCGGGGTGGCGCCGGGGCGAGCGTCCTCGCGGGCGGGTTGGCCGTCACCGCCGCCCGGGCCCGGCTGCGCACTCTCCTCGTCGACGTCGACCCGCTCGGCGGTGGGCTGGACCTGGTGCTCGGCTGGGAGCAACTGGAGGGGCTGCGCTGGCCGGCGCTCACCGACGCCGACGGTCGGGTCGACCCGCCGGCGCTGGTCCGGGCCCTGCCCAGCCGGGGTGACCTGGTGGTGCTGTCCTGGGACCGGGGTGACCTGCTGCCGCTGCCCGCCCCGGCGATGGCGGCCACCCTGGAGGCGGCCCGCCGGGGGCGGGACTTCGTCGTGGCGGACGTGCCCCGACACCTCGACGACCCGGCCGTGCTCGCGTTGCAGGCCGCCGACCAGGCCTTCCTGGTCGTGCCGGCCGAGCTGCGGGCCACTGCGGCGGCGGCCCGGGTGGTCGCCGCCGCCGCGCCGCACTGCGCCCAACTCTCCGTCGTCGTACGCGGCCCGGCCCCGGGGCGGCTGAAGGCCGTCGAGGTGGCCCGCTCCCTGGGGCTGCCGCTGGCCGGGACGCTGCGACCGGAGCCGGGCCTGTGCCGAGGGCTGGAACGGGGTGAGGCGCCCGCCGCCGACGGGCGTGGCCCGCTCGCCGCGCTCTGCCAGCGGATCGTCGGCGAGCTGACCGGCCTGCCCGCGTCGGGTGCGGCATGACCGCGCCTCCCGGCGGCGGGGAGCTTTCGAGCCGGGTACGCCAGCGCTTCGCCGCCGCGGACACCCCGGTCACCCCGGCCGCCGTCGTCTCCGCCGTACGCGCCGAGCCCGCCGCGGCGGTCCTCGGCGACACCGCCGTGCTCCGGATCGCCGGCCGGGTGCACGACGACCTCGTCGGCGCGGGTCCGCTGGCGCCCCTGCTCGCTGACCCCGAGGTGACCGACGTGCTGGTCAACGGGAATCGGGTGTGGGTGGACCGGGGGCAGGGCCTGCGCCAGGTCGCTGTACCGCTCGGCACGATCGACGACGTCCGCCGGCTGGCCCAGCGCCTCGCCGCCGGAGCCGGCCGCCGCCTCGACGACGGTTCCCCGTACGCGGACGCCCGGCTGCCCGACGGGACCCGGCTGCACGCCGTGCTGCCTCCGGTCGCGACGGACGGGCCCTACCTGTCCCTGCGCACCTTCCGGCAGCGCCCGTTCACCCTCGACGACCTGGTCCGGCAGGGCACCGTGCCCCGGCCGGTCGCGCCGGTGCTGGCCGCCGTGGTGGCGGCCCGGCTCGCGTACCTGGTCGTCGGCGGCACCGGCTCCGGCAAGACGACGTTGCTCAACACGCTGCTGGGGCTGGTCCCGGGTACCGAGCGGATCATCTTGGTCGAGGACGCCGCCGAACTGCGTCCCGTGCACCCGCACGTGGTCGGGTTGCAGGCCCGCACCTCCAACGTGGAGGGCTCCGGCGCGGTCGGACTCAGCGACCTGGTCCGGCAGGCCCTGCGGATGCGGCCGGACCGGCTGGTCGTGGGGGAGTGCCGGGGCGGGGAGGTCGTCGACCTGCTCGCCGCCCTGAACACCGGTCACGACGGCGGGGCGGGGACGCTGCACGCGAACGCCCCGTCCGACGTGCCGGCCCGGCTGGAGGCGCTCGGGATGCTGGGCGGGCTGCCCCGGACCGCCCTGCACGCCCAGGTCGCCGCCGCGCTCCAGGTGCTGCTCCAGGTCCGCCGGGGCGCCCGGGGCCGGGTGCTGGAGTCGGTCTGCCTGTTGCTCCCCGAGGGACCGGACCGCCTGATCACCGTCGTCCCCGCCTGGGTACGCGGCCACGGGCCGGGTCCCGCCGCAGCGGCCCTCGGCACGCTGCTGCGCACGCGGGACGTGCCCGTCCCGCCCGCCCTCTGCGAGGTGTGGCCTGATCGCCCCGATCGGGATGGCCGCTCCGATCGGGGCGACCGGTTCGAGGTGAGGGGTGGCGGGTCCCGGCACGGAGGATCCGAGTGACCAGGGCGAGTTGGCTGGTGGCGGCCCTTCTCGTCGTCGCCGCTGCGGCTGTGGCGTGGCCGCTGCGCAGCAGCCGGTCCCGGCGACGGCGATTACTCGGCTCGTCTCCGGGCCGGCCGTCGTCGCCCGTTGACCCGGCCGATCGGGTCGGTGCTGTACGCATCCCCACCGGGGCGGTCGCACCGAGCGCTGTCGGCAGGGAGTCGAACCGGCAGCGTGATCCCCGGGACGCCGGGGATCCCGGGCGGCACCCCCGGAACGGGGCAGTGCCGGGGGAGCATGGCGGCCCGTGCCCTGCCCCGGGTAGGCCGTCCGGTCCGCGTCCGTTCTCCGGCCCGTCCGGTGAGTCCCGCCCGCGCCCGCCATCCCGCCCGTGTGACGCCTCCGGCCCACGACCCTTTTCCGGCGGGTCTCCGTTGTCCGGCCCGTCGGGGCCGTCCCCGAGGTCCGGTCCGTCCAGGCCGCCCGACCCGTTCGGCTTCGGCGGACGGTCTGGGCCGCCCGGCCGTCGTGACCCGCGCCGGCCCACTGCCACCCTGAACCGGCCCGAGGCCACCCTGCCGGGGCAGCGAGGCTCGCTGTTGGCCTCGCTGCTCCCCGGTGCCGGGAACTGGCGTACCGGGTCGTCGCCGGTGCGGTCCCCCGCCGGCACGGCGAGCAGCCGTCGGCCGGGGGTACCCGGGTGGCTGTCCGCCTCGCCCCGGCGAAGCCTGCTGCTGGCGGGAGCGGTGGGCGCCGGGGCAGGTGGCCTGCTGGCCGGGCCCGTGGCCGCCGTGGTGGTCGGCACGTACGGGACGTTGGCCGCGCGGGCGGTGCTGCGCAGAGGCCTCGCGCGTGCCGTTGAGCGCGCCCGACGACGCAGCCTGGACCAGCTCAGCGCCCTCGCCGCGGACCTGCGCGCCGGCGTGCCGGTGCTGACCGCAGCCGCCACCCTGACCGCCCACCTGCCCTCGGCTGATGTCGCCCTGACCGCCACCACCGTGCCACCGGTCGAGGTCGCGCTGACCGTCGGAGCCCCGCCGGCACCCGGTGGTCCGCCGGGCGTCTCCGGGACGGTGAACGATCCGGGGTTGATCCCCGGTCCGGCCCCGGACGCCGGCAGGCCAGCCGTTGCCGCGCCCGATCCGGACCGGCTGGGGCGGTTGGCCCAGGCAGCGATCCGGCTCGCGGACCGGACCGGTGCTCCGCTGGCCGACCTGCTGGAGCGCGTCGAGGCCGACGCCCGGGCCACCGACCGAGGGCTGGCCGGCGCGGCGGCGCAGGCGGCCGGGGCGCGGGCCACCGCATTGCTGCTCGCGGCTCTGCCTCTCGGCGGCATCGGGCTCGGGTACGGGGTCGGCGTCGACCCGGTCGAGGTTCTGCTGCACACGCCCGTCGGAGGCGGATGCGCTGTCGCGGCCGTCGTCCTCCAGTCGGCGGGGCTGCTCTGGACGGAGCGCCTCGGCGCGGTGCCGGACGGGAGCCGCTGATGACCCGGCAGGCGGTGGCGGCCGGTTGCCTCGTCGCGGCGGCGGCGCTCGCCCTCTCCGTCGGCTCGCCTGCGGGCGCCACCCGTCGCCTGCGTGGCCTGCAGGGGCGGGCCCGGTCGACCGGGCGATCGAGACCGGCGTGGTGGCCTGACCGGATCCGGCTCGGGGCGGGCCTCGCCGGGGTGGCGACCGTCGTGGTCGTCGGTGGCTGGTCCGGGTTCCTGGGTGGTGCCGTCGTCGCCGTCGCGGCGGACCGGGGTCTGCGCCGGATCGAGCCCCCCGCCCTCCGGGAGCGGCGGCTCCGGGAGGCCGCCGACCTGCCTCTCGCGGCAGACCTGCTCGCGGCCGCGCTGCGGGCCGGTGCACCGGTAGACCGTTCCGTGCTGGCGGTCGCGGAGGCGCTCGGCGGCCCGTTGGCCGACCGCCTGGGCCGGGTCGGCCGGACCCTGCTGCTCGGTGGCGGCCCCGAGGAGGCCTGGGCGCACCTTGTTCCGGTGCCGGGTGCCGAGCGGCTGGCCGGTGCCGCGCTGCGCTCGTCGAACAGCGGCGCGGCGTTGGCCGGCGCGCTGACCCGCCTCGCCGACGACCTGCGGGCCGACCGGTCCACCGCTGCCGAGGCGTCGGCCCGTCGGGCCGGGGTCCTCATCGTGCTGCCGCTGGGGCTCTGCTTCCTGCCGGCTTTCATTCTCGCCGGCCTGGTGCCGGTGATCGTCGCCGTCCTCGGTGACGTCCTGTGAGCGCCGCCGGCCGCCCGGTCGGCGGCGAGCGTTGAGAAGGGAAAAGCATGCGCATGATCCTCAATCGCCTGCGAGGCGATGCCGGGATGAATACCGCCGAGTACGCGGTCGGCACCCTCGCCGCCGTCGCGTTCGCCGGCATCCTGCTCAAGGTGCTGACGTCGGGCAACGTGCAGTCCGCGCTGACCGCCGTCATCGACCGGGCGCTGAAGTGACCGACCGCCGGCAGGCCGGGGGCGAGCGGGGAGCGCCCGGGCGACGGCCGGGGCCAGCTCGGCCGACCGCGTCGGCACGGCCGTGTTCGTCCCGGTCGCCACGGGACCGCGGGTCGTTCACGGCCGAACTGGCCGCCGGCCTGCCGGCGTTGCTGCTGCTCCTGCTGGCCGGGCTCACCGCCGTCAACGCGGTCGCAACGAAGGCGGCCTGCCTGGGAGCGGCCCGGGAGGCGGCGCTGGCCGCCTCCCGGGGCCAGCCCGGAGTGCCGGCGGGCGCTGCGGCGGCTCCGGCTGGGGCCGACGTCTCGGTCGTGGCGGACGGCGATCGGGTCACCGCGACGGCGCGGGCGCCGGTACGCGCCCTCGGTGCCCGCCTGCCCCGGATCACCGTGACCGCCACCGCGGTCGCCGCCGTCGAGCCCGGCGTCCCTGGTCCGCAATCGTGACGGTTTGTGCACGGGGCACCGGGGCTGCCCGGCGGGACGGCGAGCGGGGCGGGGCGACGGTGTGCCTGCTCGCGGTCGGGCTGGTGTTCGTCGTGGTGGGCCTGTTCGGGGCGGCGGTCGGCGCGGCCCGGGTCGCCCGGCAACAGGCCCGGGTGGCGGCGGACTTCGGCGCGCTCGCCGGGGCGGGTCGGGCCCTGGCCGGCGACCCGGTGGCCTGTGCGTCCGCCGACGAGGTCGTACGGGCCAACGGGGCGCGGCTGGCCGGCTGTCGGCTGGACGGGCTGGACGCCGTGGTGACGGCGGAGGTGACGGTCTCCCCGGTACCCGGCCTCACCCGGGTCGCCACCGTGACCTCCCGTGCCGGGCCAGTGCGTGACTGACCTCGACGCCGTGCGGTCGCGATGAGCCCGGCTGCCCCGCCCGGAACACGGCACGGCCAGTCTCAGCCGGATGAGGGCGGTGGGTGTTCGCCAGCTCGGGTCAGGTGGCCACATAGGGCCGCTGACGTAGTCGATCACGACCGGCCGGGGCGCGTGCCGACGGCACGCGCCCCGGAGACGGCGATGGTCAGCGGCCCTGGAGGGCGTCCAGGCCGATCGCCATGGCGATCACGAGCCGGCGGTCGACCTGCGGGTTCTGCACCTCGACGATGTATCGGTCGCGCAGGCCCCACTTCTTGACGACCGAGAAGACCGGCTGGCCGCCCGCGGTGAAATCGAAGTGGTACGGCAGCCAGGACAGCGAGTCCACGAACCGGCGCAGCAGCGCCACCGGCATGCTCCGCTCCTGGCCGGTCACCTGGGGCAGCCCGGCCTGCTCGACGTGCCACGTCGAGCGGAGCAGCGACTGGGCGAAGTCCTTGCGGAACAGCCCGATCGGGTTGCCGGCGTGGTCGGTCACGTCGTACGTGGCGCCGAGGTCGAGCCGCTGGCGGGCCTTGAAGCCCAGCAGCGGGTGCTGCTTGGTGTCGTCGGTGTAGATGGTCACCTGCTCCTTGAAGGCGAGCCGCTTCTGCTGCGCGAACGCGAGCATCTCGCCTTCCGACCCGTCGGGGGCGACGGCGTGGACCTGGTACTGGTTGACCATCATCCGAATCCGCTGCCGGATGTGGAACTGTTGTTGGTGCTGCAAGGCGTCGAGCTGCATGAAATCTCCTTCAGGACGTCGCCGGAGTGTCGCACAGCCCTCGACCGGTCGTTCGGCCCCGGCCACGCACCCCGGGCACCCCAACTGCTTCCGCCGGCCGCGCGTACTCGGTGTGCGGCCCGATGATCCGGGTGCTTCGAGGCCCGTGCCCGGGCAACGGCCGGGCGCCTCAGCGCCCGCCGTCGACGGTGGCCTTGAGCGCCCAGGCGTTGAGCACCTGGTGGATGCTGCGCAGCCGCTCGTTGATTTGTTCCAGCCGTTCCGCCTGGGCCAGCGCGGCCAGCGCGCTGCCGAGGGCGATCTGCTGGTCGGGGGTGAGTTGGTCCTGGTCGATGGTGTAGAGCAGGTCGACGGTCTCGGCGATGGTGTCGGCCACGACTCCTCCTCCGGCGGGAAACACGTGCTCGGGCGGTGGTGGGGTGCGCGAGCGCATGGAAGCGCTCCCATGTGTCAATGCCCCGCCGGGCCGTGATCTATTCCTGCGCTCCGGACGCCAGCATCCGATCGAGCTCCCCGTCCCCGGGTGGCTCGGCGTCGGGCGCGTCGGCGGGGCCGGGTTGCCGGGGCGGGTGGTCGGCCGGCAGGTTGGCCAGCACCACGTCGAGGACCCGGACGGCGTCCGGCTTCGACAGCGGGTTGTTGCCGTTGCCGCACTTCGGGGACTGGACGCAGGACGGGCACCCCGCCTCGCAGCCGCACTCGGCGATCGCGTCGCGGGTGGCCCGGAGCCACTGCGCCGCCGTCCGGTACGCCCGCTCGGCGAACCCCGCCCCGCCCGGGTGGCCGTCGTACACGAAGACGGTGGGGGCCTCGGTGTCCGGGTGCAGCGCCGTGGAGAGCCCGCCGATGTCCCACCGGTCGCAGGTGGCCATCAGCGGCAGCAGCCCGATCCCGGCGTGCTCGGCGGCGTGCAGCGCCCCGGGGACGTCCGCCGGAGCGATCCCCGCCGAGGTCATCGACTCCGGGGACAGGGTGAACCAGACCGCGACGGTGCGTAGCTCCCGGGCCGGCAGGTCCAGCGGCCGGGTGTCGATCACCTCGCCGGAGGCGATCCGCCGCCGCTGGTACGACACCACCTGGCTGGTCACGTCGACCTCGCCGAGGAACAGCCCGACCGGGCCGGCGTCGACGTACGAGCGCACCGAAGCCACGGTCAGCGAGGTGACGTCCCGGGCGTGGGTGGACCAGTCCGGCTCCTCGGGGTGCACCAGCGCGCAGCCGTCGGCCAGGTCGAGCGCGTCGACCACGTACGAGACGCCCTGGTGCAGGTAGACCGCGCCGGGGTGGAGCAGGAAGTGCGACGAGCCGCCGTCCACGGTGCCGAGCAGCCGCCCGGTGGCCGCCTCCACCACGCACACCGGCGCCCCGCCCTCGCCGCGCAGGTCGACCTCGGGCCGCTCGCGGTGCCGCCAGTACCAGCCGGTCGGCCGCTGCCGCAGCGCGCCCGCCTCGACGAGCGAGTCGACGGCTTCCTTGGCGCCCTCGCCGAAGAGTTCCAGGTCGGCCGGGGTGAGCGGGGCCTCGGCCGCCGCGCAGGCGAGCTGCGGGCCGAGCACGTACGGGTTGGCCGGGTCGAGCACGGTCGCCTCGACCGGCCGCCCGAACAGGGCCTCCGGGTGGTGCACCAGGTAGGTGTCCAGCGGATCGTCCCGGGCCACCAGCACCGCGAGGGCCTCGTCGCCGGAGCGCCCGGCCCGGCCGGCCTGCTGCCACAGTGACGCCCGGGTGCCCGGCCACCCGCAGATCAGCACGGCGTCCAGCCCGACCAGGTCGACACCCAGCTCCAGCGCGTTGGTCGAGGCGAGCCCGAGCAGGTCGCCGTGCAGCAGCGCCCGTTCCAGTTCGCGCCGCTCCTCGCGCAGGTAGCCGCCCCGGTAGGCGGCCACCCGCTCACCCAGCCCGGGGACCGCCTCGTCCAGGGCGCGGCGGGCGTTGGCGGCCACGACCTCGGCGCCCTTGCGGGACCGGACGAAGGCGAGGGTGCGTACCCCTGCGGCGACCGTGTCGGCGAGCAGGTCGGCGGTTTCCCGCAGCGCCGACCGGCGCACCGGCGCGAGGTCGGCGACGGTGGCGTCAGCGTCGGCGGGCAGCAGCGGCGGCTCCCACAGGGCGAAGGTCACCCCGCCGCGCGGGGAGGCGTCCTCGGTGACGGCGGCCACCGGCAGGCCGGTGAGCTGCCCGGCCGCCGTCGCCGGGTCGCCCGACGTGGCCGAGGCCAGGATGAACACGGGGGTACGGCCGAAGCGGGCGCACTGCCGGCGCAGCCGGCGCAGCACGTGCGCGACGTGCGAGCCGAACACCCCCCGGTAGGTGTGGCACTCGTCGACGACCACGTACGCCAGCCGGCGCAGGAAGCCGGACCAGTGGGCGTGCCCGGGGAGGATTCCGTGGTGCAGCATGTCGGGGTTGGTCAGCACGAACCGGGCGTGCCGGCGGATCCAGTCCCGCTCGGCGCGCGGGGTGTCCCCGTCGTAACAGGCGGGGCGTACCCCGTCGAGTTCCAGGCCGGCGACGGCGCGTAGCTGGTCGGCGGCGAGCGCCTTGGTCGGTGACAGGTAGAGCACGGTGGCCCGGGGGTCGGCGAGCAGGGTGGCCAGCGCCGGGAGCTGGTACGCCAGGGACTTGCCGGACGCCGTCCCGGTGGCGACGACGACGCTCCTGCCCGCGTACGCCAGGTCGGCGGCCCGGGACTGGTGCCGCCAGGGCGCGACCACGCCGCGCCGGGAGAACGCCGCCCGCAGCTGCTCGGGCGTCCACCCGGGCCACGGCGCCCGCTCCCCGGCCCGGGCCGGCACCCGCTCGACGTGGGTGACCGGGTCGGCGCCGGTACGTGCGCGCAGCTGGCGCAGCAGCTCGGCCGGTGCACCCATCGGCGGGCGGTCGGGCCCGCGGCCTGCGGATACGGTTGCTGCGGGGCTCACGTCCTGCACTCTCGCACAAGTGTTCGGAGTTGACTGGCGTGGGTTGTGGGTAAGGGGGAGCCTCCACCGGTGACCTCACGTACGCCGGCGGCGGGGATGGTTAGATGCCCAGGAGAGTTTACGACTCTTGCGAGGAGGACCGATGGAGCTGTCGCTGGCGACCCGTGCCGTGGGGGAGCACACGGTGCTCGAGGTGGGCGGTGAGGTGGACGTCTACACCGCACCCCGGCTGCGGGAACGGCTCTTGGAGTTGATCGACGGTGGGGCCCGTCACGTCGTGGTCGACCTGGGCCGGGTCGACTTCCTCGACTCCACCGGCCTCGGCGTGCTGGTCGGCGCGCTCAAGCGGCTGCGTTCGGTCGGTGGCAGCTTTGCGCTGGTCTGCGACAAGGAGCCGCTGCTCAAGATCTTCCGGATCACCGCGCTGGACCAGGTGTTCCCGCTGCACCCGACGGTCGACGCGGCCATCGGGGCCGATCCGACCGGTGCCGGCGCCTGATGGCCACGGTCCGGCTCTCCTTCTCGCCGGCGCCGGTGCACGTCCGCACCGCCCGGCTGGTCGGTGTCGCGGTGGCCCGGCGGGCCGGCGTGCGCGAGGACCTGCTCGACGAGGTGCGCCTGGCCATCGGCGAGGCGTGCACCCGGGCGGTGGCCCTGCACCGGCAGTACCACGTGTCCGACCCGGTGCTGGTGGAGATGTCCGACACCGGGTCGTACTCGGTGCGGGTGGTGGACCGGGCGCCGATCGAGGCGAGCATCGGCCTGACCGCGCTCGATGCCGACCAGCTCGCCAACGAGTCGCTGGACGAGGACGACCTGACCACCGGCGTGGGCTTCGCCCTGCTCGCCGGCTTCGTGGAGGACCTCCAGGTGCGCCCGGTCGACGAGGGCGTGGGCACCGAGGTCCGGATGGTCTGGCCGGTGGGCCGCTGACTCCAGCTGACCCGTCGATCAACTTCTCTGGCTGACCCGCCGCTCAACCAACTGATTCGCTGATCAGGCCGTCCCTCCCGACCGGGAGGGCGGCCCTTCCGTCGTTCCCGGGCCTTATATCAGATTCTTTCGCATAACACAGCGACGAAGATCATCCGGACACGGTGCCCCACGATGTGACCTCCGGCACTACGCAGGGCGTACAGTACGCGGGTTGTCAGCAAGTGATCCTTCCCGCAGCCAGCGGGTATGGGTGCTCATCGTTGGCCCGCTGGGGTGGGTCGGCGCGCTTGCGAGTCCGCATCCAGGCGTCGGTCCCTGCGTCTCCACGGCCGGCGCGAGCGTTCGGTACAGGAGGACACAGATGTCCGGGACCTTGGCCGCCGAGGGCGGCGCACTGTCCCTTACCGGAGCCAACCTGACGTACGTCGTCATCGCCGCGGTCATCGCGCTGGTGGCACTCGTCTTCGCCGCCGCCTTGACCAAGGCCGTGCTGGCAGCCGGTAAGGGCACCACCAACATGCAGGAGATCTCCGGGGCGGTACAGGAAGGGGCCTCGGCCTACCTGCTCCGGCAGTTCAGGACCCTCGCGATCTTCGTGGTGATCGCCGTGGTGCTGCTCTTCCTGCTGCCGGTGCACGACACCGACGGCAGCGAGACCGCGGTGAAGATCGGTCGGTCCGCCTTCTTCGTGGTGGGCGCCCTGTTCAGCGCGTTCATCGGCGGCGCCGGCATGTGGCTGGCCACCCGCGCGAACCTGCGGGTCGCCGCCGCTGCCCGGGAGGTGGCCGGCGGCCGGGAGGGCGCCATGAAGATCGCCTTCCGTACCGGAGGCGTGGTCGGCTTCCTCACCGTCGGTCTCGGCCTGTTCGGCGCGGCGCTCGTGGTCCTGCTGTTCAAGGGCGACGCCCCGACCGTGCTGGAGGGCTTCGGCTTCGGCGCCGCCCTGCTGGCCATGTTCATGCGGGTCGGCGGCGGCATCTTCACCAAGGCCGCCGACGTCGGCGCCGACCTGGTCGGCAAGGTCGAGCAGGGCATCCCCGAGGACGACCCGCGCAACGCCGCCACCATCGCCGACAACGTGGGCGACAACGTCGGCGACTGCGCGGGCATGGCCGCCGACCTGTTCGAGTCGTACGCGGTCACGCTGGTCGCCGCGCTGATCCTCGGCCGGGCCGCGTTCGGCGACGAGGGCCTGGTCCTCCCGCTGATCATCTCCACGATCGGCGTGCTGGTGGCGATCGTCGGCGTGTTCATCACCCGGCTGCGTGCCTCCGACCGCAACGGCCTCACCGCGATCAACCGGGCCTTCTACATCTCCGCCCTGGTCTCGGCGGTGCTGGTCGCGATCGCCTCCTACGCCTACCTGAAGCCGACCTGGGCCGACCTGCTCGGGCCCGAGTGGCGGGAGAGCCTCGGCGTCGACGGCGGGGACCCGCCCCTGGGCCCGCGCGGGGTGACCATCGCCGCGGTGGTCATCGGCATCGTGCTGGCCGCCGCGATCCAGGCGCTGACCGGCTACTTCACCGAGACCAACCGGCGTCCGGTGCAGGACATCGGCAAGAGCTCGCAGACCGGCGCCGCCACCGTCATCCTCGCCGGCATCAGCATCGGCCTGGAGTCGGCGGTCTACTCGGCGCTGCTGATCGGCGCAGGCGTCTTCGGTGCGTTCCTGCTCGGCGGCGGCTCCATCACGCTGTCGCTGTTCGCCGTGGCGCTGGCCGGCACCGGCCTGCTCACCACCGTCGGCGTGATCGTCGCGATGGACACCTTCGGCCCGATCTCCGACAACGCCCAGGGCATCGCCGAGATGTCCGGCGACATCGACGAGAACGGCGCCCGGATCCTCACCGAGCTGGACGCGGTCGGCAACACCACCAAGGCGATCACCAAGGGCATCGCGATCGCCACGGCGGTCCTGGCCGCGACCGCGCTGTTCGGCTCGTACACCGACACGCTGCGCACGGCGTACGCCGACGCCGGCGTGGGCGACGTCGGCGCGGAGATTCTCAACTCGCTCAACGTGGCGAACCCGCGCAACCTGGTCGGCCTGATCATCGGCGCGGCGGTGGTCTTCCTCTTCTCCGGCCTGGCCATCAACGCGGTCTCCCGCTCGGCCGGCGCGGTCGTGATGGAGGTCCGCCGGCAGTTCCGCGAGCTGCCCGGAATCATGGACGGCACCCAGCGTCCCGAGTACGGCAAGGTCGTCGACATCTGCACCCGGGACGCGCAGCGCGAGCTGATGACCCCCGGCCTGCTCGCCATCCTCGCCCCGATCGCGGTCGGCTTCGGCCTCGGGCCGGGCGCGCTGGCGGCGTACCTGGCCGGGGCGATCGGCGCCGGCACCCTGATGGCGGTGTTCCTGTCCAACTCCGGCGGCGCGTGGGACAACGCCAAGAAGCTCGTCGAGGACGGCGCGTACGGTGGCAAGGGCTCCGACTCGCACGCCGCCACGGTCATCGGCGACACCGTCGGCGACCCGTTCAAGGACACCGCCGGCCCGGCGATCAACCCGCTGATCAAGGTGATGAACCTGGTCTCGCTGCTGATCGCGCCGGCCGTCGTGGCGTGGAGCGTCGGCGACGGGCGCAACGTCGGCCTGCGGATCGGCGTCGCGGTGGTGGCCACGCTGATCATCGTCGCGTCGGTGGTGTTCAGCAAGCGCAAGGGCGTCGCGATGGGCGACACCGACGGCAGCGGCACCGGCGCCGGCAGCGCCGACCAGCGGCCGGAGGCGGTCAACGTCTGAGCGGTGACACAGCGGGTTCCCGGCCGGTCCGATGGGCGCGGCCGGGAACCCGCCCCGCCCAGCGACCGGGCATCGCGCCGTATGCAAGATCAGCAGCCGGTCGGGCTCCCGCCGGGCCGGCCGGTGGCCGGAGTCCGGCAAACCGAGCGGTGGCACATCGGCGCGGAGGCCGTACGCTGCTTCGCATGCGCACGTGCCGGGCGGCGACCGCCGGAAAGCTCACGGTGGTCCTCGCCACGCTCGTCCTGACGCTGACCGCCTGCGGCGGCGGCCCCAGCCCCCGGGCCTGGGCGGCGTCGGTGTGCGAGGCGCTCACCCCGTGGCGCGCCGAGATCAACAAGCTGACCAGCAGCACCCAGCAGCAGATGACCGCGCAGACCACCCCGGCACAGGCGAAGGAGAACCTGGTGCGGCTCTTCGGCGGCGCGGAGCAGGCCAGCGAGACGGCCCGCCGCAAGGTCGACGAGGCCGGCGTCCCGGAGACCGACCGCGGCGAGGAGATCTCGCAGGGCTTCCAGGCGTCGCTGGCCAAGGTGCGCGACGCGTACGGCCGGGCCCGGGGCACCATCGGCGGCCTGGGCGCCGGCGATCCCACCGCCTTCTACGACGGCGTGCGCGCCGCCGTGGACACGCTCAACAAGGAGTACGACGCCAGCGCCCTGGACACCAGCCGGCTCGGCTCCGAGGAACTCAAAGAGGCCTTCGACGAGGTCCCGGAGTGCCGCTGACGTCCCCCGACCGACCACCCGACCCGGTCCGGCAGCTCTCCCTGTTCGGTGCCGAGGCGGCGGACCCGTCCGTCGCCGATCTGGCCGGCCTGCTCGCCGGCCCGGGGGAGATGGTCCGGATGGGTGGCACCGCGCGGCTGTCGATCGTGGTGGACGCCGCCTGGCGGGTACACGTGCTCGTCGCCGAGCTGGCCCGGTGCGGGCTCGCCGCGACCTGGGAGGCGACCGCTGACCAGCAGCACCTGGTACGCACCTCGTACGCCAGCACGCTGGCCCCGCTGGCCCTCGCCTGGCTCCGCGACCCGCCGGCCCCCGCCCTTGCCGCCCCAGACCCGCCGGCCCTCGCCCTTGCCGCCCCCGACCTGCCGGCCCTCGACCCAGCTGCCGGCGGCCCGGCTGCCGGCGGTCCGGTGAAGCGGCCACCCGCCGGGTTCCACCTCAACGGCCGGCGGCTTCGGCTCTGGGTGGCCGCCGCCGGGAAGTCCGACCCGCCCGGATTCCTGCTCCGCCTCGGCGTGGACGACGAGGCGTGCCGGGAGCCGGTCGGCGCTGCCCTGGCCGCCGTCGGCCTGCCGGCGGCGCTGCTCGACGCGGAGGCGGGCGGGCCGGCGTACCGGATCACCGGCCGTCGCCGCCTGGCCCGCCTGGCCGACCTGATCGGCGACCCGCCGTCCACCGCCCCACCCCTTGCCTGGCCCCACCATCCCTGACCCCCTGGGAGCAGGTAGAGCAGGGCCCTCGCCAGGATCACCACTCCCGGTGCGGCGGGACTCGCAAAAGCGGCGAATCGGCTTCAGCCGCCCACCACAAGTCCATGATCGGCGTTGGGGCGGGCACGTGAGGTGTGGTCGGTGTCCGATGGGGGACAGTTCGGCCGTCGGTTTCCCGGGCGAACGGGCTGGTGAGATCGGCCGAGGGGCCGGCATCGTCACAGTGGCCCGCTCGGCACCCTACACACGGTGTACGGTGGCGCCGTCCGGCAAGACCGTTAGCGGTGTCCGGGAAACGGGTGGGCGGGTTGGCCGCCCGCGAAACCCGAAACGTGGGCGGCGCGTTACGTTGGACATCCGGACCGCCGGCGGTTCCGGCGGACCGAGGGTGGTCCGCGCCTCGGACCCGGCCGGCCACGAGCAGGAGTGAGGTCGCAGGAGACGTGCCGAGCAACGCCAGGACCACCCGTCTGGTCATCGTCGAGTCACCGGCGAAGGCCAAGACGATCTCGGGCTACCTCGGCCCGGGGTACGTCGTGGAGGCCAGCTTCGGTCACGTCCGCGACCTGCCCCGCAACGCCGCCGACGTGCCGGCCAAGTACAAGGGCGAGCCGTGGGCCCGCCTCGGCGTCGACGTCGACAACGGCTTCCACGCCCTCTACGTCGTCTCGCCCGACCGCAAGCAGCAGATCAGCAAGCTGGTGAAGCTGGCCAAGGAGGTCGACGAGATCTTCCTGGCCACGGACGAGGACCGCGAGGGCGAGGCGATCGCCTGGCACCTGGTGGAGACCCTCAAGCCCAAGGTGCCGGTCAAGCGGATGGTGTTCCACGAGATCACCAAGCCGGCGATCCAGGCCGCGGTGGCCAACCCGCGCGAGATCGACCGGGACCTGGTCGACGCCCAGGAGGCCAGGCGCATCCTCGACCGCCTGTACGGCTACGAGGTCTCCCCGGTGCTGTGGAAGAAGGTCATGCCGAAGCTCTCGGCGGGCCGGGTGCAGTCCGTGGCGACCCGGATCGTGGTCGAGCGGGAGCGGCAGCGGATGGCGTTCCGCACCGCCGAGTACTGGGACATCCTGGCCACCCTGGCGGTGGCGAAGCCGGGCGAAGGGCCGCGCACCTTCAACGCCACCCTGGTGGCGCTGAACGGCGACCGGATCGCGACCGGCAAGGACTTCGAGCCGACCACCGGCCGGGTGAAGCCCGGGGCGGGCGTGGTGCACCTCGACTCCGGCGGCGCACGTGGGCTCGCAGCCCGCCTTCAGGGGCGGCCGTTCACGGTCACCCGGGTCGAGGAGAAGCCCTACCGCCGCCGCCCGTACGCGCCGTTCATCACCTCCACCCTCCAGCAGGAGGCGGCCCGCAAGCTGCGGCTCTCGTCCCAGCAGACGATGCGCACCGCGCAGCGGCTCTACGAGAACGGCTACATCACCTACATGCGTACCGACTCGGTGAACCTGTCGGAGACCGCCATCACGGCGGCCCGCCGGCAGATCGTCGAGCTGTACGGCGAGCGCAGCGTGCCGCCGGAGCCGCGCCGCTACACCGGCAAGGTGAAGAACGCCCAGGAGGCACACGAGGCGATCCGCCCGGCGGGGGACAACTTCCGCACCCCGGGCGAGGTGGCCAAGGAGCTGTCGGGCGAGGAGTTCAAGCTCTACGAGCTGATCTGGCGGCGCACCATCGCCTCGCAGATGACCGACGCGGTCGGCTCCAGCGTCTCGGTGCGCATCCGGGCGGTGTCCTCCGCGCAGGAGGAGGCCGACTTCGGCGCGACCGGCAAGACCATCACCGACCCGGGCTTCCTGCGGGCGTACGTCGAGTCGTCCGACGACGAGACCGCCGAGGCCGAGGACGCCGAGCGCCGGCTGCCGAACCTGGTCAAGGACCAGCCGCTGACCGCCGACGAGTTGGCCGCGCAGGGGCACCACACCCAGCCGCCGTCGCGCTACACCGAGGCGTCGCTGGTCAAGGCAATGGAAGAGCTGGGCATCGGCCGCCCGTCGACGTACTCGTCGATCATGCAGACGATCCAGGACCGCGGGTACGTGACCAAGCGCGGCCAGGCGCTCATCCCGACCTTCGTGGCGTTCGCGGTGATCGGCCTGCTGGAGCGCCACTACCCGCGGCTGGTCGACTACGACTTCACCGCCAGCATGGAGAACGAGCTGGACGAGATCGCCGGCGGCGACCACGCGGCCGTCGACTTCCTCACCGGGTTCTACTTCGGCAGCCCCAACGGCACCGGCGACCAGGCCATCGCCCACGCGGGCGGGCTGAAGAAGCTGGTGACGGAGAACGTCAGCGAGATCGACGCGCGTAGCGTCAACTCGATCCCGCTCTTCGCCGACGAGGAGGGGCGCGAGGTCGTCGTCCGGGTCGGGCGCTACGGGCCGTACCTCCAGCGGGAACTGCCCGGCGGCGAGCCGGCAGCGCAGGCGGAGGGCGAGGAGGGCGGCGGTGGGCAGGGTGACCGGGCGCCGATCCCCGAAGGGCTGGCCCCGGACGAGCTGACCCCGGAGAAGGTGCAGGAGCTGTTCCTCGGCGGGGGCGGCGAGCGCAAGCTCGGCGACGACCCGACCACCGGGGAGCCGATCCTGCTCAGGTCCGGCCGGTTCGGCCCGTACGTGGCCAGCGGCGAGCGCAAGTCGTCCCTGCTGCGTTCGCAGTCGCCGGACTCGCTGACCCTCACCGAGGCGTTGAAGCTGCTCAGCCTGCCCCGGCTGCTCGGGACGGCCCCGGACGGCGTCGAGGTGTTCGCCAACAACGGGCGCTACGGCCCGTACGTCAAGCAGGGTGACGAGTTCCGCTCGCTGGACTCGGAAGACAAGATGTTCACGGTCACGCTGGACGAGGCGCTGGCCCTGCTGGCCGCCCCGAAGGCCCGTCAGCGCCGGGCCGCCGCGCCCCCGCTGCGGGAGATGGGCGTCGACCCGCTGACCGAGAAGCCGCTGGTCATCAAGGACGGCCGGTTCGGCCCGTACGTGACGGACGGCGAGTTCAACGCGTCCCTGCGGCGCGGGCAGACCCCGGAGGCGCTGAGCATCGAGGAAGCCTCCGAGATGCTCGCCGAGAAGCGCGCGAAGGGCCCGGCGCCGAAGAAGGCCCCGGCAAGGAAGGCCCCCGCGAAGAAGGCCACGGCGGCGAAGAAGACCACGGCCGCCAAGAAGGCCACCGCCGCGAAGTCCACCGCCAGCAAGTCGACGGCGAAGAAGGCCACCCCGGCGAAGAAGACCCCCCCGAAAAAGGCCACCACCCCCACAGACTGACGCTCTCCTGCCCAGATCTTGGAAGGAAACGGCCCTTCCGGGGGCCACTTCCTTCCAAGATCTCCTTGGACCTCCCGTCAGCCGGGCCAGCCGGCGGCCCGCAGGGCCGCCCGTAGCTGGGCGATGACCTCTTCGGGGCGGGCACGGACGGCCCAGGACGGGAAGCGGAGCACCCTGTCCCCGTCGACCCAGAGCGCGTTCTGCCGGCCCATGTCGGCCCACGCCTGACGGGGATCGAGGTGCTGCCCACCATCGATCTCGACGTGCACCTGCCACTGTTCGAAGTAGGCGTCGAGGTAGCGGCGTCGGCCGGTCGAGTCGTATCGGACCAGCTGCCGGGTCGGCTCGGGCAGCCCCGCACGACGGACCAGGCCGAGGAAGCCGAGCTCGGCCAGGGAGTGCGCACCGCCGGCCGCATCGATGGCGGTGGCCAGGATGAGCCGTCGGCGGCGCACCCGCGGCAGCCGGTCGAGGACGCGGTGCACCTCATCGCCACCGACCAGACGCTGCTGGAAGCCGGCGGCGATCACCGCCCTGGCCTCCTCGTCGCTGCCGGCCCACCCCGCCGCGTCGACGATCGACCGGGCGGGCATCGTCCGGCGGGGTTGCCCGACGGCCAGCACGTCCTCGTCCGGCAGACAGGTCGTCCGGTGCGCCGACACGCTCTGCGGCAGCGGACCCCGCCGGCAGGTGGCCGGCAGCATCAGGTGGATGGGTCGACCGGGGAACCCGCGCAGACCACCCGCCTGGGCTGCGGTCAGCCCACCGAGCACGGCCGTCGGCCCGGCGGCGAGCACCGCGATCCAGCGAAACTGCTCGGCGCTCACCGGGCCGTTGTGGGCGACGAACACGGCCCGGTGCACCTGGCGCCAGCGATGGGTGTCGACCCGGTGCCGAATCGCCTTGCGGGACAGGTGCCGCAGCGCCTGACGGAGGCTGATCACCTCCTCCTGGCGGAAGAGCAGCCAGGTCAACTCGTCGGCGTCGTCACCCGGCAGCGCCCGCCGCCACCCCGCCAACGCCCGCGATTCACGGTTCCCCACCCAACAAACCCTGCCGAACCCCGCCCTCTCCCGCTGACCCTGTGGACAACGTTGAGATCTTGGAAGGAAACGGCCCTTCCGGGGGCCGTTTTCTTCCAAGATCTCGGCGGGTCAGGCGCCGAAGAGGGTGTCCAGGTGGGGGGTTCTGAAGATGCCCGCCGGGTCCAGGCGGGCGCGGACGGCCTGGAAGTCGGCGAACCTCGGGTACGCCGGGGCCAGCGACGCCGCGTCGCGCCAGTGCAGCTTGCCCCAGTGCGGCCGGCCGCCCAGGCCGGCGGCGACCTGCTCGAAGGCTCGGAAGTACGGCTCGTACGGCATCCCGACGTACTGGTGGACGGCGATGTACGCCGACTCGCGCCCGTACCCGTGCGACAGCCAGATGTCGTCCGGGGCGGTGAACCGGACCTCGACCGGGAAGAGCACCTTGAACGGGAGCCCATCGACGATCCGGCGCAGCGCGTCCAGCGCCTCGGGCAGGGCGGCGCGCGGCAGGCCGTACTCCATCTCCACGAACCGGACTCGGCGCGGGGTGCAGAAGACCGCGTCGGAGCGGCCGGTGTAGGTGCGCTCGGTGAGCGCCCGGGCGGAGACCGCGCTGATCGTCGGCACCAGTGTGGGCACGGCCCGGCCGAGCCGGCACGCGCCGGCGAAGATCGTGTTGGACAGGAAGTCGTCGTCCAGCCAGCCGCGCCAGCCGGGCAGCGGCCGGTCGTCGGCCGGCGTCCGGTCGTTGACCTTGACCTGCACCCGGTCGGTGTACGGGAACCAGTAGAACTCGACGTGGTCGTGGGCGGAGATGAGGGTCGGAAGGTCGGACAGCACCTCGGCGAGCGGGGCGGGCCGCTCGTGGGCGCGCAGGGTGAAGGCTTCCACGCAGCGCAGGGTCACCTCGGTCAGCACCCCGAGGGCGCCGAGGGAGACGCGGGCGGCGGCGAACACGTCCGGGTGCTGCTCGGCGGAGCAGTGCAGCACCTCGCCGGTGCCGGTGACCAGGGTGAGCGCCTCGACGAAGGTCGACAGGCAGCCGTACGCGGCCCCGGTGCCGTGGGTGCCGGTGGAGATCGCCCCGGCGATGGTCTGCGCGTCGATGTCGCCGAGGTTGGGCATGGCCAGTCCGTTGGCGGTGAGCAGGGCGTTGAGTCGGTGCAGCGGCATCCCGGCCGGTACGGTGACCAGGAGTCGATCCCGGTCGATCAGTATCTTGGTGTCCAGTGCGGTCAGTTCCATCCGGCGGCCGTCGGTGCGGGCGACGGGGGTGAAGGAGTGGCCGCTGCCGACCGCCCGGATCTGTTCGCCGGCCGCCCCGGCGGCTCGGACGGCCTCGGCGACGTCGGCGACCGTGTGGGGGCGGAGGATGGCGGTGGCGGTGCTGCGCTGGTTGCCGGCCCAGTTGGTCCAGGCGGCGGTGGTGAGCGGTGCGGTGCGGGCCATGCGCGCTCCTCGACGTGAATATGAGCTGTCTTCATATCAGGAACGTTGTGCCTGGTAAATACCGCAATCGAGGTCCGCTCGTTGTACCGGTAGTCACGCACTCGTGACGTGCAGATATGTTCATCCGTCGAAGGGGGGTGGCCGAGTGTCCACACCAGCCGCCACGACCGGGCCGCTGCGCCGGGTACCGGTCCAGGGTCGAAGCGTGGCGCGGGTCCAGCGAATGTTGGACGCCTGTGCCGAACTCGTCGACGAGGTGGGGTACGAGGGGCTGACCACTACCCTGCTCGCCGAGCGCGCCGAGGTTGCGATCGGGTCGGTCTACCAGTTCTTCCCGGACAAGCGGGCCATCGTGCAGGCGCTGACGCTGCGCACGATGGAGTCCTACCTCCAGCGTCTCGACGAGCGGTTCGCCTCGGACGACCTGAGCCACTGGTGGGACGGCGTCGACGCGGGGATCGACGAATACATCACCATGCACCGCACCGTTCCCGGATTCCGCACCCTGCACTTCGGCGACGTGGTCGACCTGCACCTGCTCGACGAGCAGCGGGACAACAACGGCGTGATCGCCGACCAGTTGGCCCGGGTGCTCACCGAACGGTTCGGGATGACCGACGAGCCACGCCTGCGGTTCTGCCTGGAGATCGCCGTCGAGGCCTCGGACGCCCTGATCAAACTGGCGTTCCGGCGCAACCCCGAGGGCGACGAGCGGGTGCTCGCCGAGGCCAAGGCGCTCATCCGTGAGTACCTGCACCGGCACGTCATCGTCCCGGCCGACGCCGCCGCTCCCGCTCCCAGCACCTCCTCCTGATCCCGGCCCGGGCCGCCGCCGACGAAGCACATGACGGGGGACGTGGCGGCCCGGCCTTCTGGAGCCGCTCAGGTGGCTAAAGGAAGGCGTGACCCTCCCCCCGGTAGGTGGGGACGCTGCCCACCACCCGGTCCCCCTCGACCAGGTGCAGTTCGTTGACGTGCTCGCAGAGCTCACCGGCCTTGGCGTGTCGGAACCAGACCAGGTCGCCGAGCCGCAGGTCGTCCGCCGCCCGGCCGGCCAGCGGGGTCTGCACCTCGCCGGCCCCCTCCGCGCCGAGCAGCTTCAGCCCGGTCGGCAACCAGGGGGCGGGCAGGCGGGTGTCCTCGGCCGGGCCGGAGGCGATCCAGCCGCCGCCGAGCACCGTGGCCAGCCCGGGCGCCGGGCGGCGGACCACCGCGCAGGCGAAGAACGCCGCCGGGGTGGGCCGCCAGGCGCGGTACGCGTCGAACAGCGTCGGTCCGTACAGGCCGGACCCCGCAGTGACCTCGGTGACCGCGGGGTCGGCGCTGGTCGCCGCCACGCTGCCGGTGCCGCCGCCGTTGACGAACTCCAGCTCGGCGTGTTCGCGTACCGCGGTCACCGCCGCGCCCCGGCGGGCCAGCAGTTCCCGGTACGACCCGCGCTGGGCCACCCGGATCGCGGCGGCCAGCGCCGCCCGCCCCGGCGGGGCGTCGCCCAGCCCGGCGATCTGAGCCTCGTACGACATCAGGCCGACCAGCCGGAAGCCGGGCCGGGCGGCGACGGCGGCGGCGAGCGCGCCGGCCGCCCGGGCGCTGTGCACCGGGGAGCGGCGCACCCCGACGTGCACCCGCCCGCGCAGTGGGCGCCAGGAGGCGTCGAGGTCGATGCAGACCCGCAGCGGGGGGCGATGTCCCGGCGGGCGGACCGCGTCGATGAGATCGAGCTGGTCGGTGCCGTCGATCATCAGGGTGACGGACCGGGCCAGTTCCTCGTCACCGGCCAGTTCGGCGAGCGCCCTCCGGTCGGCCGTGGGGTACGCCACCAGCGCGTCGTCGGTCACGCCGGTGCGGACCAGCCAGCTCGCCTCGGGCAGGGTGAACGCCATCACCCCCGCCCAGCCGGGCCGGCCCAGCACTCGGCCGAGCAGCTCACGGACACGCACGGACTTGCTGGCGACCCGGATCGGCTTGCCACCGGCGCGGGGGAGCAGCGCCGTGGCATTGGCATCGAACGCCGTCAGGTCGACCACCGCGTACGGCGGGTCGAGGTGGGCGGTCGCCTGGTTAAGGCGCTCGCGAAGTTTGTCGCTTTCGGTGGCCACGTGTGCACGCTAACTGTCAAACGGTCAATGCGAAATACCCTCGCGTATGCCTGGCTGCGGCCGGTGGTGTCGGCGGCCTAGGCTCGGCGAGCAGGCAATGTCGCGGACGGGATGGACCCCGGCCGGGACTAGAGTGTTGCACCGGGACTGCCCAGCGTTGGGCCGGCACGTGGAGGTACGGCCATCGAAAGCCAGAACAACGGCGAGTCGCCCGGCGTGTCACCCTCCGGCGACCGGCCCGACGGTGCCGACGCCGCCGAGACCGTGGGCCGGTCCGGCGGCGCGGCCACGGCCCAGGCCGCCGACCGGTCCGGGGCCGCCGCGATCCGTTCCGTGCTGCGCATCCGGCCGTTCCGCCGGCTCTGGATCGTGCTCGGTGCCGCCTCCTTCGGCGACTGGCTCGGTCTGCTCGCCACCTCCGTCTTCGCCGCCGCCCAGGTCTCGGGCAGCACCGCGCAGGGCGCCGCGTTCGGCACCCTGATCGCGATCCGGCTGCTGCCCGCGTTGCTCCTCGGCCCGGTGGCCGGCGTCCTCGCCGACCGGTTCGACCGGCGCTGGACGATGGTCATCTGCGACGTGCTGCGCTTCTTGCTCTTCGCCTCCATCCCGCTGTTCGCGCTCACCGGGGTCAGCGGCGGCCTGGTGGTCGGCTGGGCGGCGGTCGCCACCTTCCTGATCGAGACGATCACCCTGCTCTGGATCCCGGCCAAGGAGGCCGCGGTTCCCAACCTCATCCCGCGCGCCCGGCTGGAGGCGGCCAACCAGCTCACCCTGATCACCACGTACGGCATCACCCCGATCGCCGCAGCGCTCGGCCTGGCCGTGCTCGACCGGAGCATCCGGGGCGTGACCGGCGGCGAGATCCCGTCCTGGTCCGAGCCGGCCCAGATCGCACTCTGGTTCAACGCGTTCTCCCGCCTGGCCACCGCGCTGGTGGTCGCATTCGGGATCAAGGAGATCAGCCAGACACAGGCCAGCGAGGCGGAGCGCACCGAACAGGGCATGCGGCACCAGTTCACCGAGGGCTGGAAGTACATCGGGCAGACCCCGCTGGTGCGCGGCCTGGTGCTCGGCATCTTCGGCGCGTTCGCCGGCGGTGGGATCGTGATCGGCACGGCGAAGTTCTTCGCCGCCTCGCTCGGCGCCGGTGACGCCGCCTTCTACCTGCTCTTCGGCGCGATGTTCGTCGGCCTCGCCGTGGGCATCGGGCTCGGCCCGATGATCGTCCGGGACATGTCCCGGCGGCGCTGGTTCGGGATGAGCATCGTGCTGGCCAGCGCGTCCGTGCTGGTGCTCGCATTCGCCATCCACCTGTCCATGGCGGTGCTCGGCGCGATCCTGGTCGGCGCGGGCGCCGGGATGGCCTTCCTCGCCGGCACCACGCTGCTCGGTGGTGAGGTCGCCGACGAGGTGCGCGGCCGGGTCTTCGCGGTGGTGCAGATCGGTACCCGGCTGGTGCTGATCCTGGCCATCGCGCTGAGCAGCCTGCTGGTCGGCGTCGGCGGATCCCGCAAGCTGACCATCGCCGACCTGGGCATCTCCATCTCGTCCACCCGGTTGCTGCTGCTCGCCGCGGGCGCCGCCGGCATCTTCGCCGGGATCAGCGCCTTCGGCCAGATGGACGACAAGAAGGGCGTGCCGGTCCTCGCCGACCTGTGGGGATCGATCCGGGGTCGCCCGCTGATGCCGGCCGAGAAGTTCGTCTCCAGCGGGCTCTTCGTGGTCTTCGAGGGCGGCGAGGGCGCCGGCAAGTCGACCCAGCTCGCCACGCTCGCCGAGCGGCTGCGCGGGCAGGGCCGGGAGGTGGTGGTCACCCGGGAACCGGGCGCCACCGAAGTCGGCGAGCGGATCCGCTCGCTGCTGCTCGGCACCACCGTCGAGGCCCCGTCGCCGCGCGCCGAGGCGCTGCTCTACGCCGCGGACCGGGCGCACCACGTCGCCACCGTGGTCCGGCCGGCGCTCGTCCGGGGCGCGGTGGTGATCAGCGACCGGTACGTCGACTCGTCGCTGGCGTACCAGGGGGCCGGGCGGACGCTGCCCGTCGACGAGGTCTCCTGGCTCTCCTCCTGGGCCACCGGTGGGCTCAAGCCCGACCTGGTGGTGCTGCTCGACGTCGAACCGCAGACCGGCCTGTCCCGGGTCGCGTCGCGCAACGCCGGGGTCGACCGGCTGGAGGCCGAGTCCGTCGCCTTCCACGAGCGGGTCCGGTACGCCTTCCTCGACCTTGCGGCGAGCGACCCGAAGCGGTACCTGGTGCTCGACGCGTCCCGCCCGGTCGGGGAGACCGCCGAGTTGGTGGCCCGGCGGGTGGGGGAGTTCCTCGTCGACCCGGCCGGCATCGTGCACCCCCGTCCCGCCCAGGGGCCGGACACCTCGGTGCAGCCGGAGTTATCCGACACGGAGCTGGTGACGATGGAGCGCCGGACCTGATGCCCGACGTCTTCGCCGATCTGGTCGGGCAGGACGACGTCGTCGACACGCTGCGCCGGGCCGCCGCGTCCGCCGCGGCCGTGCTGCGCGGGGCCGCAGCCGCCCACGCGGCGGCCACCGCAGGCCCGGTCGACCCCGACGACGCCGACGCCCTGGCCGCCGAGGCGGAGGCCGAGGCCACCGAGGGGGCGGGTGGGGCCGGCCAGGAGTCGGGGATGACCCACGCGTGGATCCTCACCGGGCCGCCCGGCTCGGGGCGCTCGGTGGCCGCCCGCGCCTTCGCCGCCGCCCTCCAGTGCCGGCTCGGCACCGGCTGCGGCGAGTGCCAGGGCTGCCACACCACCCTCGCCGGTACCCACGCCGACGTCCGGCTGGTGGTGCCCGAGGGGCTCTCCATCGGCGTCGGCGAGATGCGCGCCCTGGTGCTCCGGGCGGCGAGCACCCCGTCCGGCGGCCGGTGGCAGGTGGTGATCGTCTCCGATGCCGACCGGCTCACCGAGGCGGCCGGCAACGCGCTGCTCAAGGCCGTCGAGGAGCCGCCGCCACGCACGGTCTTCCTGCTCTGTGCCCCGTCCACTCACCCGGACGACGTCTCGGTGACCATCCGGTCGCGCTGCCGGGTCCTGCCGTTGCGGCAGCCGGCACCCGAGGCGGTGGCCGAGGTGCTGGTCCGCCGGGACGGCGTCGCCCCGGACGTGGCACGGTGGGCGGCGGCGGCCGCGCAGGGGCACGTGGGCCGGGCCCGGCGGCTCGCCGGCGACCCGGAGGCCCGCAGCCGGCGCGACGCGGTGCTCGCGGTGCCGCGCCGGCTGACCGGGGTGGGCGCCGCCTTCGACGCGGCGTCCGCGCTGATCGAGGCGGCCGAGGCCGAGGCGGAGGCTGCCGTGACGGAGAGCGACGCCGCCGAGCGGGCCGCGTTGCAGACGGCGCTCGGCGCGGGCGGCACCGGCCGGGGCGCGGCCGGCGCGATGCGCGGGGCCGCCGGTCAGCTCAAGGAGCTGGAGAAGCGGCAGAAGTCGCGAGCCACCCGGGCCCAGCGGGACGCCCTGGACCGGGCCCTGGTCGACCTGGCCGGCTTCTACCGCGACGCGCTGACCGCGGCGCTGCGCGCGCCGGTCGCCCCGGTGCACACCGACACCGCCGCCCTGGCCGAGGCCGGCGCGCAGCGGTGGGACGCCGAGGGGTCGCTGCGCCGGCTGGAGGCCGTGGTGGAGTGCCGGGCCGCCATCGAGGCGAACGTCAAGCCGCGGATCGCGGTGGAGGCGATGATGCTGACCCTCTGGAAGGGCTGACCCCTCCCGACCCCTGCCCGGTCCACAGGTCATCGACAGGTGCGATTGGTGTGCGGTACGGTCCCGTATGCCGCGGTGACGGTGGCGGCACACTCAGTGAGAGCAGTGCCGGGAGGAGTCCGCGATGCCTCGGGGGGAGATCGACGAGGCCTGGATCGAGGAGGCGGTGCGGCGCTACCGCCGCATCGAGTCGTTGCAGGCCGAGTTCGACCAGGCGGTAGCGACCGTCGAGGTCACCGTGCGTTCCCCGGACGGGCTGGTCGAGGTGGTGGTCACCGCCGGCGGCCGGATCACCGACGTGCGGTTCCTCGGCCCGCTGCACAGCCGCCATCCCCGGGACGTCGCCGGCTCGGTGCGGGCCGCGGTGAGCGCCGCCGCCGACGCCGCCCAGTGGGCCCGGGAGAAGCTGCACAACGAGACGTTCGCCGCGTACCGACCGCTGGCGGGGGCCTGAGATGGACGAACTGCGCGCCCTCGCTGCCCGACTGGACGAGGCGAGCGCCACCCTCGACGTCCTGGCCCGCGCGGTGACCGCCGCCGACCCGCCGCACCCGGCGTTCGGCACGCACGTCCCGGGCCGGCCCGGCGAGATCGGCCGGGCGCTGCACCAGCGGTGGACCGAGGCGACCGGCGACCGGGCCCGGGAGGCGAGCGTCGCCGCGAGCCGGCTGTCCGCCGCCGCGTCCGCCGTCCGGGGCGCCGCCGACCGGTACGCGGGCGTCGACGACACGGCTCGACGCCGGCTGCGCCGGGAGTTCTGATGGACGCCCTGGACCGCCTCGCCGAGCCGGGCCTCGACCTGCTCGGCCGGGTCGACACGCTGCTCGCGGGCGGGGCCCCCGATGGGCACCGGCTCTGGCCGTTGCTGCGGCGGATGCAGGTGCTCCCGGGTGAGGCGGTGCGGAGCTTCCTCGAACTGCATCCGGCGCCGCTGGCCGACGCCGGCCACGCGGTGCGCGCGCTCGTCCGGGGGTACGACGAGGTCTGTCACACCCTCACCGACCCCGTTGCCTGGTCCGGGCCGGCCGCGTCCGCGTACGACCAGGCGCGCTCCACCCTGCTGCGCCACCTCGACGAGGGCCCGGAGAGCCTGGTGGGTCGGCTGGAGGCGACGGCCGGGTACGCGGACGCCCTCGCCGACTGGGTGGAGGGCAGCCGGCTCGCGCTGGCCCGGGCCCTGGCCGACGTGCTCGGTTCCGCCGAGGCGGTCCGGGTCCGCGCCGCCGCCGCGCCGGGGGCCGAGGCCGGCGCCGTGGGGCCGTTCGCGGCGGCCGACGTCGCGTACCGGGTGCTCTCGGTGCTGGGGGTGGCCTACGACGGCGCGGAGACGCTGCTGCGCCAGTGGTCGCCGAGCCTGGCGGAGACGACCTGGCGCGGGCCGGCGGGCGGCCCGACCCGCTACGACACCGTCACCCGGGTCGGCCGCTGACCCGCCCGCGCCCGCTGCCGATGCTGGCGCGGCCACGGCGTCGCGCCAGCGGCACCGGTGCGACCCGGGCCTGCGGCGGCGACGCCGTGGCCTTCCCCTGCACCCCCCGCAGGTCTGCCCTCCACTCAACGCCCCCGGCCGGCGTTTGTCGTCCGGCGGGGCGCGGAATCAGCCGTCCGGGCAGGCGTATCGGGACGACGGGCCGACCGGGCCGGACGATTCGACGATCATGAATAGCTGCGTCGAGTGACCGGATGGCGACCGGCGGGGTGGGTGGTGGCGGTCAATCGTCGTAGGGTGAGGGCATGGGCATGCTCTGCGCGGTCAGCTTCAACCGGTACGGGCGGCTCTACTACCTCGACCCGGGCGAGTTCCGCCCGCAGGTCGGCGACCGGGTGCTGGTGCCCACCGACGACGGTCCCGAGGTTGGGGAGTGCGTCTGGGCCGCGCAGTGGGTCGGCGAGGACACTGACGCCTTCCCCAAGCTGGCCGGGCTCGCCGGGGACGACGACCTGCGCCGCGACGAGCTGCTGCGGCGGCGCAAGGCCGAGGCGAAGGTGGCCGCGAAGCGGCTGATCCGCGAGCACGGCCTGCCGATGAAGGTGGTTGCCGTCGACCACGTCCTCGGCGCCGAAGGCGCCGGCGACCGCACCACGATCTACTTCACCGCCCCGCACCGAGTCGACTTCCGTTCCCTGGTCCGCGACCTCGGGGCGACCCTGCACTGCCGGGTCGAGCTGCGTCAGCTCTCCGCCCGGGACTCCGCCCGGGTGCAGGGCGGCATCGGCTCCTGCGGCCGGGACCTGTGCTGTGCCACCTTCCTCACCGACTTCGAGCCGGTCACCATCCGGATGGCCAAGGACCAGGACCTGCCGCTGAACCCGCTGCGAATCTCCGGCGCCTGCGGCCGGCTGATGTGCTGCCTGAAGTACGAGCACCCGCTGTACGCCCGTTTCGCCGAATCTGCTCCGACAATCGGTAGCCGAGTGACGACGCCCGAGGGTGATGGCCGAGTGGTAGGACACAGCGTCCCGAAGGACTCGGTGACCGTGCGCCTGGACGCCGACGGCTCCCGCTGCTCGTGCAGCCGGGCGTCGGTCTGCGCCCCCCGCCAGGCCCACGACCAGCACTACACCCCTGACCCGGGTTAGGGGCGGAGAGTTATTGGGGGTTCGGCCAGGCGGGGAGTGAGGGGGGATTTGGGGGCCAGCCAGGAGGCGGTGGGGGAGGTGTCGGGGTTCAGTTTCCAGTCGCGGGCGACTCGGTCCATGGCGATCGGGTAGATGGTCAGCGTGCCGTCCGGGTCGATGCGCATCCGCAGGAACGCCTTGGAGTCCTCAATGCCCTGGCCGGCGAACAGCTCGTTCAGGTTCACCCCGAACGCGCCCGCGACCAGCAGGTACGCCGCCACCAGTTCGGCGGCCAGGAACCCGATCACCGGCCCGTAGACCACCGCGGCGGCGGCGGCCGGCAGCGGCCAGGGCCAGTGGTAGAAGGGCAGCGCCAGCCAAGCCCAGGTGCCGGCGGCGGCCAGCGCCACGTGGGCCAGCCCGTGTCCCACCCCGAGCAGCCAGTGCCGTACGTGCCGCTTCCCGCCCGCGCTGGGCGGCTTCGCGAAGACTGCCGCCCCGAGCATCGTGACCACCAGCATCGCCACCAGCGGGACGCTGAACAGCCGCTGCTCGGTGCCGCCGGCCCGGTTCGCCGCCACTCCGGCCATGGCCAGCATGAGCAGCGTGTGCAGGGTGCCGAGCAGCGTGCTGAAGCCCGGGTTGCGCAGCGGCAGCCGGCCGAAGACCCCCCAGCCGTACCGCCGGGAGCGGGCCCGGTCGGGGTAGCGGGCCACCAGGTCGTACGCGCGGGTGCGGGTGGCCCGCCGGGCCAGGGTGTCGCGCGGCGGCACCTCGATCCGCTCGGGCAGGTGGTGGGTGGGATACAGATAGGCCCCGCCGCTGCCGCAGGTGATCAGTTGCCGGTCCGGGCCGGCGTACCGGGCGTAGTGGTGCAGGTCGCCGGAGACGAGCAGCCGCACCCGCGCCCCGGTCGGCGCGACGATGGTGCGGACGAAGTAGTCGATCGAGTCGTACGCCGTGGGGTGGTCGACGGCCTTGACCCAGGTCGGCGCCGGCACGGCGATGATCACCTGGCTCTGCGGTCCCAGCTTGCGGGCGACCGCGTCGAAGTAGGTGAGCTGCGGGTCGTCCAGGTATGAGCCGGACTGGTCGTCGAGGCCGAGCAGCCACCAGTCGGCGGGCAGCTCCACGGCGAAGTACGAGCGGGACTGCCCGGTTGCCCAGCCGCCGAAGTGCCGGTCCCGGGAACGGACGAACAGCCGCAGGAACGCGGTCAGCCCGTCGTACCAGTCGTGGTTGCCCGGCACCGCGAACAGGGTGGGGCGCTCGGGCGGTGTGACGGGCAACGCGGCCTGGTACGGCCCCTTGCACCGGTCCTCGTAGGCGGCGTAGGACGCCGACGGGTAGACCTGGTCGCCGCCCATCACCAGGGTCCGCGCCCGGGGCAGCCGGTGCCCGTCGACCTCCAGCTCCGGCTGGGCGAGCAGGTACGCCACCGAGTACGTGGCGTTGAAGCCGTCGCCCAGGTCGGCCACGTAGTCCAGCCACAGCCCGCCGTCCGGCCCGACCTGGCGGAAGATTCCGTCACCGAACGCGTTCTGCAGCTCCCGCTTGTCCAGGTACGCCCCGAACAGCATCGCCAGCAGCGTACGCAGGCCGGTGCTGATCAGCAGGAGCGGCGCGAGCCAGGGCACCGGCTTGCGGGGGGTGAAGCCCAGCTCCAGCGGGTCGATGCCGCGCGGCCGACGCGCCGCCCCGGCGTCGGCGCTGTCGTCGTCCGGGCGGTAGACGTCGTCCTGGCCGTCGACGGGGGTGCGATCGTCGGTCACCCGGGGCAGCGTAGTCCCGTCCGGGCCGCCGCGCTGTCGGGTGCGGGCATCCCCCGGCCGGCTCTTCGCACCCGCCGGCGCGGAGGGGATCCCACTGGGTCCACCGCCCGGGAGTGCCGTACACTCGAGGATCGTTGCCGCCTTAGCTCAGTCGGCTAGAGCGACGCACTCGTAATGCGTAGGTCGACGGTTCGATTCCGTCAGGCGGCTCGGGTAACCGAAAGGCCCCGTGACCAGGCTAAATGCCCAGGTCGCGGGGCCT
>NZ_JBIRTH010000006.1:395257-451126 GCF_044334565.1 Micromonospora sp. NPDC020750 | reverse complement strand
ACACTCCGAAGCGCGACAGGCTGCCGGACAGCGCACAGTGAGCACACGATCGCCATCACCGACGACGGAGCCGAAATCCTCACCCTGCCGAAGCAGACGTAACCGTGAGGTGACAGCCATCCGCGTTCCCCTCGTGGTCGACGACAGGTGGCCGGTCAGTGAGGTCGCGGCCCGTGCGGCTCTGGCAGCGATGCGACAGCGGCCGGCCCCTCAGGCCGAACGGGTACTGGCACGGCCATAGACGACAAGCAATCATGCTTCCATGGATCCTGCTCCGGTGACCGTCGCTGCCGACCCATCACCGCCCCGCCGGATCTGGTACGTCGTTCCGGCGCTGATCGCCGTCGGCGGCGTGCTGGCCGCCGCCGCGATGCTGTTCCTGATTCCCTTCGGGGGTGACCTCGGGCAGCGCGTCACGCCCGGGCAGCCGATCACCGTGCATGTGCCCCAGGCCGGGAAGATGGTGTGGGTCAAGGGCGAGCAGTATTTCCCAGCCTGCCACTACTCGGAGGCGGACACCCAGAAGCTCGGAGAGTCGAGTCTGGTTTCGATGCTCTCCGACGATCTCACCTTGGAGGTGGACGGCGAGCGTTGGCGCGGCGTACAGATGATGTACGCCAAACCGGCCGGCCCGTACACGCTGACCTGCACGGTTTCGGACGAGCACCTCACCTCGTCCTTCTCGATCGGTGATCCTCCCCGGTTCCACGATGCGCGTTCGAGGGCGCTGGCGGCGCTGGCCGCCTCGGCCCTGGCATCCCTCAGCGTGCTGGTCGGTGCCGTGTTGACGGTGGTCATCGCGGTCCGGCGCCATCGGCACGGAAAGCGTCTCGCCGAGCGGAACCTGACGAACGGACAGCGCCGGTCCGGCGCGTAGCCGCCCGCGATCGCCCCCCACCATGCCCGCGGGGGCGGTGCCACCCTCGTGGGTGGAGAGCCGCTCGCTGCGGCGATTCTGGTTGCCCTTCAACACGTGCGTTGCCCGAGTCGACGCGATGGCGCACGCGCCGGCTGCCTTCCGCCGGCTCGGCGACCGGCTGGCCAGCCGAGGCGTGGACGGTGGCGTGGCGACGTCTGGGCGATGTTCCATCCGGGTCGGCGTTGCCGTGGTTGTACGGGGACCGGGCCGGGCGCGCCGGGAGGCGTTCTCGATTACGTCGAGCGCCCACGGACTCCCTGCCCAGTACACGGTGATCGTCGATCCAGGCTCCGGTGCGCTGTTGGGATATGAGGCGGTACTGACTACGACGGCGGGGAGACTGAACGTGACGATTCCCGCGGTGACCTCCTACCGGTCGTACCTGGTCGCCGAGTATGCCCTGTTACCCGGATGATGTGGGTCGGAGGGGCATCCGTGGCCCCTGGCGGCTCAAGAGCGCCTCGTCCCTCCTCTTCCGCTGCGCCGACTCGGCCATGTGTGAACCGGTAGTTGGCAGCTCAGGGCCCGATAACGGGCAGTGGCTGACCACGAATCCGTCCACGTGTGTACTAGCGTCAAGGTGTGAAGGATCGTGTTGCGGCGTACGAGCCCCTGACAATGGAGCGCCTCGGTGCCCTGCTCGCAGGAGCCGATGAGGCGGAACGGTGGCGGTACGTGGCGGAGTTCCTGGAGGAGTACCGCTGGGAACCGGTCGAGACGCGCGTTGGTCTGCTGGACTCGGAACCGGCTCTCACCGGTGACGAGCATTGGGACGTGTTCCTCGCGGCGTTGGCGGAGCATGTGGCGGCGAAGGACGGGCGCGGTGCCCCCTCGTGGGTTGAAACGCGCTCGCTGCGGCGATTCTGGTTCCCCTTCAACACTCGCGCTGCCCGAGTCGACGCGATGGTGCACGCGCCGGCGGCGTTCCGGCGTCGCGGTGTGTACGTGGCGGCCCAAGAGTTGAACGTCGCATGAGCGCCGACGATCCGCTGCTGGATCGTACAGCGATCGAGGAGGCCTTCCGCCGGCTCGCCGCGCGACGTCGGGATGCCGAGGACATCCGTTTCCTGGTCAAGCATCTCGGGCTGACCAGCTCCGAGCAGGTGCTCACCCTGTGTATGGAGATCTTCCCAGAAGAAGAGGTTCCGGGCCGAGCGAGACTCGTGCTCGATGACGTGTTCGACGGTCGGTAACCCGGCGAGCGGGCACGGCAACTGTGCCGTGTCGGGGCCTGCTCGGCGAGGTCTGCGGCCGTTCGCGGTGCACCGAAGCATCGGATGCGACTGAGGTGCCGGCCCGACCGGGCCGGCACCTCAGGGGCGCATCCGTCGAACTGGTCGGCCTACCTGTCGGCCCTCTGCTGCCGGTCGGGATCGGCCGGTGGCCCGTCGCGTACCGGGTCCGTGGTTCCCCCCGGACCCGTGTCGGTGTGGCGGCCGGAACCCCGGCGTGGCCCCGGGGCGCTGCCGCCGACCGTCGCCATGCGGGGACGGCGCAGCGTCATGAGGAGACCGACGATCACCAGCGCCAGGCCGATGACCGCGAGCGCGAGCGGACCCCACAGCTTGACCATCTGGAGCAGCTGCCGGTTGGAGCCCGCCTTGTCGGCGCTGCCTGCGATCGTCTCGTCGGTGTAGGTGAAGACCGCGTCGAGGATGACGGTCTCCTGCCCGTTGTCGCCGACGAGCTTCTTGCTCTGCTTCTCCTGCACCTTGATGAACTGGCCGGTGGCCGGCTCCACCCACACGGTGCGGGTGTTGCTGTAGCTGACCCGGCCGGTGGTGGCACCGGGCACCAGCTGGCCCACCAGGAGCTTCAGGCGATCGGCCGGCAACGGCTGCGTCGCGTCGCGGATCTCCTGGGTGAACTGGTAGGTCTCCAGCCCGTTGATCTGCTCGGTCTTGATGAAGCGTGCCGGCTGGGTGGTGTTGATGTCCCGGTCGAAGATCTCGTAGGTCTTCTTCTCGGTGCCGAACGGGAACTTGTAGATCTGGCCCGAGTAGTTGACGCTCTGCCGGTTGCTGCCGGTGTCGAGCCACTGCTTGTCCCACTGCTGGGCGGCGCCGGTCTTGCGGTCGAGCGCCAGCGACGTGCTGTAGGCGCTGATCAGGGCCTTGGTGTCGGTGCGGACGACCTCCTGCCCGACCAGCCACACGACGGCGTCGCCGTCGAGCCGGCCGTCCAGCTTGGCGGTCTCCGCGGTGTCCGGCGTTACGGTGATGGTCGAGCGCAGGGTGCCCTGGTTCACCTCCGCCTTGCCGTTGGTGATCTGCATGAAGCGGGCGTTGGGTGCCTCGGCGACGGACTGGGTACGCTCCAGGTCGTACGGCAGACGCTCCGCCTGGGGTGCCACGACGAACGCGAGACCGCCGGCGAAGACCAACGCGAGGACACCGACGCCGAACAGCGCGGCGCCGATGACGCGAGACCTCATAGTGCCTCCACGTATTGAGGGACGGTTAGTTCGGCAGGCGGACTGCTTGCCGGCTGCCAGAGGTTACTACCGAGTTACATCCCGAAGCGACCCCTGCGCGGCATCTTCTACGCTCGATCGCCGGGTTCCGCCGTTTTCCGGAGCACCATCGTGAAGTTCCACGTGAGCGTCTCCCGCAGCGCGGGGATCCGGGCGACCCACCGCGCCCACCCCGGGTGGTACCGGGGCAGCACGTCGACGATGTCGATGGCGCCGGCGCGCCGGGCCGCCCTGGCCCACCGCATCGCCCGCCCGGCGCTGACCGGGAACAGGGTGTGCCCGACCCGGTTCTTCGGCTCCCGGCCGTTGCGGCGCAGGTAGCGCAGCCGGGCCCGCTCGCCACCCAGGAAGTGCCACGGCGAGGTCTCGTGGCCGCCCCACGGGGACAGCCACGGGGTGAACGACACGAACACGGTGCCGCCGGCGCGGGTCACCCGGACCATCTCGTTCAGCATCGCCTCGGGGTCGGCGACGTGTTCGAGCACATTGGACGAGTAACAGACCTCCACCCCACCGGTCCGTACGGGCAGCGCGGTCCCGCTGCCCCGCAGCATGCCCGACACCGCCGCACCGGCCGCGGCGAAGTCACCGACGGCCGGGTCCAGACCGATGTACGCCGCGCCGGCCTCCCGGAACTCGGTGGCGAAGTAGCCGGGGCCGCCACCCACGTCGAGGACCCGCGCGCCGGCGAGATCCACGTAGGACCGCAGTTGGCGTACCGAGTCCTTGGCGAGCAGCGAGTAGAACCGGTCGGGGTCTGACTGTTCGTGCAGGAAGCCGCGGAACAGCGCGACCGACCGGCCGAGCGTCGCCCGGTACCGATTCTCGTCGGGTGGCGCGGGCGCGGGCTCCGGCGACGGCTCGGTGTCGGCCTCAGGCGGCCGGCCGGCGGCCGGCACCACGGTCGCCGCGACGGCGCACACCGCCGCGAGCATCGCCGCCTGCACGACGGTCCCGTACACCCACTCCTGCCCGTGCCCCAGCAGTCGGCCCAGGACGGCCACCGAGATGCCGCCGGCACCGGCGACGAAGGCGATCCCCGGCAGCGCACCCGGCCGCAGCAGGCGCACCAGCATGGCGGCGAGCAGCAGCACGGCCGCGGCCACGCCGCCGAGGGCGACCGCGAGCGCCATCAGCGGCACCACGACCCACCATTCGCCGCCGGTACGGGACGGCCGGTCCGTCGCCGGGCCCACCACCGGGCGGCGGCGTCGAGCCGGCACGAGCGCGGCGAGTCCGACGACGAACACGGCGACAGCACCCGCCACCAGCCCGGCCCGATAGGGCCGGTCCGGGGTGAAACTGAGCGTCACGGTGCCGCCGCTGCCGGCCGGCACCTCGAACGCCTGCTGCCAACCGTCGACCCGCTCGGCCCGCAGCCGCCGGCCGTCCAGCGTCGCGGTCCAGCCGGCGTTGAAGTTCTCCGTCACGACGAGCAGCGCCGCCTCGCCCGCGCCGACCGTGACCGTCCGGTCGGTGGCGGCCCACCGCCCGACCTGCACGTCGCGCGACCGTGTCGGCGCCGCCCGGTCGGTCCCGTCCGGCACGAGCGCTGCCGAGTCCACGACGAACCCGGCCGAGGGCACCGTGCGCAGGCGGTGTTCGCCTGCGGGGAGCTGCACCCCCTCGCTCGCGAAGTCGTCGCACACGGTCACCGCCAGCGACCGGCCGGCGCGCAGGTCCGCCAGGGTGCCGGATACCGAGGTCGGGTACCCGACGCCGTCGAGCGACACCGTCGGCCCACCGCCGCACGGCACCGCCACCGGCGTGTCGGCAGCGGTCGGCCGCAGGAGGCCGGCGAGCGCGGGAACCTCGACCTCGGCGATGCCGACCGGCGCCGGCCACGCGTTGCCGCGCGGGTCGGCCACCGCGCCGTCGAACGCGGTCACCGCGATGTCCAGTCGGTCGGTGGTCAGCGCCGGGAAGCGGATCCAGCCGTCCGCGTCGACCGGCGCGGTGGTCGAACCGGACCGGGTGCGCAGTACGACCTGCCGCGGCCGGGCGGAGACCGGCGCCGTCGGCGCGACCAGTCGCACCCGGTCGATCTTCCGACGCTGATCCCACCGCAGGCGCAGTGTCGGACGGTCGTCGACCGGTTCCGCGAGCCATGCCGTGGTCGGATCGCCGTCCACCGCCGCGTCGGCGGCGACCGTGGCGTCCCCGGCGAGCACCGACGAAGCCGACGCGGTCACCGGGCGGTCCACCGGCATCGACCCGCCCGTGCGCGGTCGCGCGGTCAGGCGCAGGTGGTACGTCGCGTCCACCGGCGTCGCGAAGAACCGGTCCACGCCCAGCGGCTCCTCGCCCGTACGGGCCAGGAACTGGTCGCAGCGGAGCCCGTCCGGGCCGGTGAAGCAGGCGCCGCGGTCCTGCGGGGCGCGGCTGAACGCGTACGCCGGCGCCGGCCCCCCGCTCAGGTCCGCCGGCGCGCGCAGCCCACGCTGGGCCGCCAGCCCCGCGACGCCGAGCTCGCGCAGCGCCACCGCGCCGCCGCTGTAGCCCTCGCGGAGGGCGAGCACCGTCACCCGTACGGTCGTGGTCAGGCCGGGGAGCGTCTCGAGCCGGTGCGGTCCGGGAGTGTCGGGCACCGCCCGGTCGACCGCACCCTGGTCGGTGCTGACCCGCACCAGCCCGACCGGGAGCGCCACCCGCAGGTCGTCGGAGAAGTCCACGGTCACCTCGGTGACCCGGCGCGGCGTGTCGAGGGTGAACTCCAGCCACTGGCCCGAAGCCGGTTGGAACGGGTCGGAGCGCCAGGCGGTGGCCGGGTCGCCGTCGAGCGCGGCGAACGGGAGGTGGGACGGCTCGGTGCCGCCGCCGGAGTCGGCGAAGCTGGCGCTGCTGGACGCGTCCACCGACCGGATGCCCTGGTACACGGCGACGGTCTGGTGCCCGTCGGCGGCGAACGGGAGCAGGTCGGTGCGGATCCGTCCCTGCCGGGTCGCCTCGTCGGCGGTCAGGGTGTGGCTGACATTGTCGCGCATCCGGCCCACGTTCAGCTCGCGCCGCCGCAGCCCGTCGGTGACGATCCGCGGACCGGCCGCGTCGGCCGGTTCCGCGTCGCCCGTCAGCAGGACCGGCTGCCGCGGGTCGAGCAGGCCCTGATCGAGCACCCCGAGCAGCGACTCCGGTCCGCCGCTGACCACCGGCACGTCGGCGCGGGCCGACGCCGACACGGTGGGCACCGCGCGGTCGACCGCGAAGATCTCGATCGCCGGTACGGACTCCGCCGCGTCCACCGGGCTGCGCTGCGGATCGTCGACGCTCACCTCGGGACCGAACGACGCGGCCGGCCGCAGCCCCGGGGAGCCCGCGATCGCCTGCCGGATGACCGCGACCGGCGGGGCGCCGCTGGCCGTCCGGTCGATGTCGTGGCGGACCAGCAGGTAGCGGTAGCCGGAGCGGGCGAGGAAGTCGGCGAGCGCCGGTGAGCCCCGGCCCTGCGCCAGGACCGTCTCGACGGTGTCCATCACCCGGATGTTGCCCTCGGAGCCGAGCGGGATCTGGTGCCGGGTCGCCCAGGGGGCGCCGGTCAGCGGCTGAAGTGGCTCGTCCACCGTCCGGCCCCAGGTGTGCTGCGCGAACCCGGACCCGGGGACGACCAGCGTGCGGGCCTGCGGATCCTGCGCGGCGAGCCAGCCGGCCGCCTGCCGCCAGTGCGTGGGCAGGTCCGTCCAGCCAGGACCCGGCCGCAGCATGAGCAACCACGCGGGCGCGGACGCGACGAGCAGCAGGACCGCCACGACCGGCGCCGCAGGGATCCGCACCCGGCGGGGGGCGACCAGGTAACTGGCCGCGTGGGCGAGGCCGAGCAGGAGCGGCAGCCGCAGCACCGGCTCGAACTTGTGCACGTTGCGCAGCGGCGCGAGCGGCCCGTCGAGCAGGTCGCGGACGAACGGGGCGAGCGGGCTGTCCAGCGTGCCGAGGTAGCCGGTGGTCAGCAGGGTCAGCCCGGTCAGCACGCCGAGTACGAGAAAGCGGCGCTCGGGCAGGCCGCGCAGCGCGAGCCCCACCAGGCCGACCAGGGCGACCAGCGCGGTCGCGGCCATCAGTACGGGGTTGTCGATGAGCACCCAGCCGGCCGGCCACCAGGGTTCGCCCTGGACGACGTAGCCGACCCACTGGTTGGTGCCGCGTACGGCCTGGAAGAGCGAGGTCACCGCGGTGGTCGTCGCCGACGACTCGATGTAGTCCAGGAACGGCAGACTGTACTGCCCGAAGAGCAGCAGTGGCGCGACCCACCAGAGGGTCGCGCCCGCCACGAAGACGCACCACCAGGCGGTGAGCACGGCCAGTTGCCGGTCCCAGCGCCGGGTCGCCAGCCAGAGTGCGGGAAGCACCAGCGCCATCACGGTGGCGGCGGCGTTGATCCCGCCCATGAAGAGCACGGCGAGCCCGGAGAGGGCCGCCGCGCGCCGGGCCGATCCGATGCGGCGCACCGCCGCCAACGGCAGCAACACCCACGGCAGCACGACCACCGGCAGCATCTCCGCGGAGAGTGGGCCGATCTCGGTCAGCATCCGGGGCGCGAGCGCGTAGGCCAGCCCGGCCAGCAGCCGCCCGGGCTCGGCACCGATCCGCAGCGCCCGGGCGAGCAGCACCACGCCGAGGTACCCGGCGCAGAGCAGGAGTGCGCTCCAGGCTCGCTGGGTCACCCACGGGGGCAGGCCGAGCAGGTCACCGACGGCGAAGAACGGGCCCATCGGGAACAGGTAGCCGTACGCCTGCTGCTGCAGTTCCCCCGAGGCCGCCTCCGGGTTCCACAGGTGCAGCGCCCGGGCCATGAACCCGATCGGATCGACGGCCAGGTCCAGCTTGGTGTCGAAGGTGGTCCGGCCGGGGCGCTGCAGCACGGCGACCATCACGAGGAGGAGCGCGCCCGCCCAGGTGGCGAGACGCCGCCGGCGACGGTTTACCGCTTGGGGGCCGACGGCCGCGTCCACCGGCCGGGCGGCGGTCGGCCCGGGAACGCGGTCCCGCGTGGTGGCCGTCATCGGCGGCACTTCGGCGGCAGGCAGCTGAACTCGGCCAGCGCGGAGTAGAAGATCTGCTGGATGCCGGACGGTCGCGGGGTCAGCGCGACCCGTCCGCCCGTGGCACGGGCGATCTGTCTGAGCTCGTCCGGATCGATCTCCGGGCCGACGCCGATGAACAGGATCGGCACCGGGCGGCGCTTGTCGCGCAGCCCGGCCAGCTCGTCCAGCAGCTCCGCACGGCTGATCCCGCTGGCGTTGTCGTCCTTGCCGTCGGTCAGGACCAGCACCATGTTGATCCGTCCGACGGTCCAGTTCCGGGTCGCGTCGCGGTACGCGGCGAGCGTGGTGTCATAGAGTCCGGTCGCGCCGTTCGGCTTGACCCGTACCCGGTCGAGCGCGTCCACGATCTCCTCACGGCGCGGGCCGACCGGACCCACCGGTACGACCTCGCGGTAGTCACGCTCGCCGTCCAGGTCGGTGGAGAACTCCCAGACGCCGAGCTCGGTGGTGCCCAGGAGCAGCTCCGCCCCGCCCTGCGCGGCCTTGATCGTGGCGGAGAGCCGGGTCTGCGTCGACCCCGGCAGCCGCGCGGCCATCGATCCGGAGATGTCCAGGACCGCGAGCATCCGGGCGCTGATGTGCACCCCGCCCCACGCGTTGAGCAGCGCGGTCGCGTCCGCCTCGGCGGGTATGGAAGCCGGCGGGTACTCCCCGGTGCGGATCCCGCTGCCGGCGGGGATGCCGGCGGGTGACCCGCCGCTCGGGGTGCGCAGGCCGTGGCCGGTCAACGCCGCCGCGCCCTCGGTGGCGAGCATCCCGCGCAGGAAGGCGGCGGCACCGTCGCGGCGCGCGTCGGAGGCGAGGATCGCGTACGGGTAGTCCGGGCCGGGCACGGGCGCCGGCGGGTAGACGGCGACCTGGCGCGTACCGCCGCCGGCGGCGGCGGACAGGAGGATCGCCTGCTCGGTGCTGACGACCGCGGATTCGGCCGCACCAGGGCCGGTGGGTGCGGGGGCCGCACCGGGGAACGGCACCGTGCGGGCCGCCAGTCGACGCATGATCGCCGCCGCGCCGGCCGCACCCGCCGCCGGTCGGGCGGAGTCGGCGAGCGCCCGGATGCCCACCAGCGCGCCGAAGCCGAGCGGGCTGGCCGTCGGGTCGGGCAGCACGACGGGCAGCGGTGGTCGTTCGGCGGCGACCAGACTGGTCCAACCGAGGTCGCGGTCGCGCCTCAGCCGCGCGGCCGACCGCTCGTCGAGCGACAGCACGACCGGGGTGCTCGCCACGGAGACGCCCTCCGCCGGCACCTGGAAGGCGCCGGCGGCGTGGGCCCGGCGCAACCACAGCGTCGACTCCGGCAACCAGGCGTCGGGGGGAGCGGCGGGAGCCGAGGTCGTGGCCGTCACCGTGGGCGGCGGACCCGTCGCTGTGCCGGTCCCCGCACCGCCGGCCGCCGGGCGGATGAGGTCGCGCAGCACGTCCGCGGACTCGCGCGCCTGCACCGTCACGTCGAGGCAGCGTTCCCGGGCGGCCAGGTCGCGCGCGACCTGTCGGGCGGGCGCTTCGACGCTCGGCGCCACCGCGATCCGCAGCGCGGTCCGTTGTGTACACGGCGGTTCACGCCGGGTCCGATCGAGGTAGCTGGTCGCACCCCAACCGCCGAGCACCGCGACCAGCGCGACGCTCAGCAGCAGGACCGGCCAGAACTCCGGCCGGTTCCGCAGGCCGCCGTTCGCCACACTTCCTCCTCTGTGACGTCACCGTTGCGGAAACTCTGCAGAGCGCCCTAGTGTGACGCAACCGCGAACCGTACTCGCAAGTAGGGGTGGATGAGTAGGCCATGACCCAAACCTCTGGTCCTCATGTCCACTTCCTCAGTTGGCGGGACACGCGGCATCCGGAGGGCGGCGGTTCGGAGGTCTTCCTCGAACGGGTCGCAGCCGAGTTGGTCGCGCGCGGTTACCGGGTGACCCTGTTCTGCCAGGCGCACGCCGACGGCCCCGCCCTGGAGACGATGCCCGACGGGTTCCGCATCCTGCGCCGCGGCGGCCGTCACACGGTCTACCTGTACGCGGCCCTGGTCTACCTGGCGGGCGCCTTCGGCATCGGTCCGCTCGCCCGCCGGCGGCTCGGCCGGCCGGACGTGATCGTCGACGTGTGCAACGGCATGCCGTTCCTCAGCCGGGTCTACGCCCGCCGCCCGGTCATCGCGCTGGTCCACCACGTGCACCGTGAGCAGTGGCCGGTGGTCTTCGGCCCGTGGATGGCCCGGATCGGCTGGTGGATCGAGTCGCGGCTGGCGGTCCGGGTCTACCGGACCTGCCGGTACGTCACGGTGTCCGAGTCGACGCGCAGCGAGCTCGCCGGGCTCGGCGTCGACCCGGGCCGCATCGCGGTCATCCACAACGGAACGCCGGCCGTCGTCGGCCCGCCGGTGCCGCGTACCGCCCACCCGAGCCTGGTGGTGCTCGGCCGGCTCGTCCCGCACAAGCGGGTGGAGCTGGCGCTGCGCGCCACCGCCCTGCTCGCCACGGAGTTGCCGGAGCTCGAGCTGGTGGTGGCCGGCCAGGGCTGGTGGGACGAGCCGTTGCGGCGGCTCGCCGCCGACCTCGACATCGCCGACCGCGTCCGGTTCACCGGGTTCGTCCCTGAGGAGCACAAGCACGACCTGCTGTGCCGCTCGTGGGTGTCGCTGGTGCCGTCGCTCAAGGAGGGCTGGGGGCTGACCATTGTGGAGGCCGGTGCCCGGGGCACCCCGTCCGTCGCGTTCCGCGCCGCCGGCGGGGTCGCCGAGGCGATGGCCGACGGGCAGACCGGCATGCTGGTCGACGACGAGTTCCAGTTCTTCCAGGCGGTCCGGGCGTTGCTGGTGGACGCGGACCGGCGCGCGGAGATGGGCACGGCTGCCGCGGCCTATGCGCGGCGCTTCACCTGGTCGGTGTCGGGGGCGGCGTTCGCCGACGTGGTCGCCGGGCAGTTGCCGGCGACCACGTCGCAGCTAGCGGATCAGCGGTTGCCGTAGACCTTGGTGACAGCGGTGTCGGTGCTCTCCTCGGCGACGTGGTCGGCGGACGGGCTCACCGCTCCGACCGTCGCGACGAGGCCGATGACGCCCAGCGCCGCGCCGAGGACGGCAGCGACGGCGAACGTGGCCAGCTTGGCCATGGTTCTACCTCCCCGGGTTCGTGAGTGCGCGGAATATACCACGATCTTTGTCCGCGTAGCAGTAGTGCCAGGAGGGCGAGAACCACGATCGCCGCGGCGACCAGGTGCGCGGCGGCCGCGGGCCACCGCCGGCCGGCGGCCGGCGGCGGGCCGGCGGCCGGGTTCTCCCACAGTTCAAGGTGCGGACCGGCGAAGGCCGGGCGCAGCCCGGCGAGGGCCGTCGCGGGCGGCTCGACGCCGGGTTCGCGCCGCAGGAGCACCCACCGGACCCCCAGCTCGGCGAGCGGGCCGTCCGCGTCGAGAACGGCACGGACCCGCGCCGCCCGTGGGTTCTCGCCGTCGACCGTCACGTCGCCGACCCGCAGCGCGTCGTTCATCAGCACCGGCGCGTCCAGGTAGCGCGGCGCGGGGTCACGCACCACAGTGTTCCGGGCCCAGCCGTAACGCTGGTAGCCCTCGAACGGCAGCGAGAGTACCTCGCCGGGCGTGGCGGCGACCCGCGCCGCCACCGCGTCCCAGTCGGCCGGGTAGCGCACCGGCCGGAGCTGCCCGGCGGCGCCGAAGGCCAGGTCGGGCAGGACCGCCACCGGCAGCAGCGCGGCCGCGACCAGCACGACCCGGCCCGCATCGGCGTCGAGGCGGCGAGCCAACCTGCCGGCGAGCACCTCGGCGCCGAGGGCCACCCCCAGGGCCAGCAGGACCGCGTACGGGATCAGGAACTTCTGGCCGTCGCGCAGCAGCCCGGCGCCCGGAACCGTGCCGATGAGCCGTTCCAGGACCGGCGCACCGGGCCCGGTGCCCGCCGCGGCGAGCAGGAACGCCCCGGCCGCGAGCAGCCCCAGCCGTCCGGCCCCGCCCGGCCACCGCCGGCGCAGTTCCCGCACACCCACCACGGCCACCGCGAGCAGCACCAGTGTCGCGGCCGGCACCAGCGGCGAGGACCGGCTGTCGGGAACGGTCTGGGCGTTCCAGATGCCGCCGGTGCCGGCCAGCGCGGTCCACGCGCCGCCCCAGTTCTCGGCCCGCGCGGCGAACGCGGCGACGCCTTCCGGGTCCGACCGGCCGTCGGCGGCACTCGTCGCGGCCGCGACCAGCCAGGGCGCGTTGATCGCGGTGAGCGCGCCGAGGGCGGCGGCGGTCGCCCGGCGCCAGCCCGCGAAGCCGCCGGGCAGCAGCACGGCCACCGTGCACAGCGCGATCAGGCCGCCGGTCGGGGTCACCGCGGCCGGCGCCGCCGCCAGCACCAGGCGGGGCAGCCCGCCGGGCCGGCCGGTGCGCACGTCCCGCACCGCGGCGACCAGCCAGGGCAGGGCCGCGTACGCCAGCAGGAGGCCCCACTGCCCGAGCAGCAGCCGCTCGGCGAGGTACGGCGTCCAGGCATAGGCGAACGCGCCGGCCACCCGGGTCAGCGTCCGCCCGGTCGGCATCAGCCGGGCCATGCCGAGCGCCGCCAGGTAGACGATCGCGACCAGCGTGATCCGCTGCACCAACCAGCCCGGCGCGACGAGGTTGGTGACCGACACCAGCGCGTCCAGCGGCACGGCGCGGGGCAGCGCGTCGGCCGGCGCGACCATCTCCCAGTTCAGCGGCTGACGGGGCACGAAGACCATGTCGTAGCGCAGCACGTAACCGGGCAGGACCAGCGGGGCGAGCACCACGGCGGTGATCGCCGCCGCGACGGCGTGCGGCGCGGCGTGCGGGATCAGCCGGTGGCGCACCGGCTACCCGACCGGCTGTGGCACCAGCGCGCCGATCTCGATCTCGTCGGTGCAGAGGGTGGCCGCCGGGTCGTCCACCGCGAGCTGGACCTCGTCGCCGCCACCAGGCACGAGCAGGAACATCGCGTTGAGCCCGCGGTGCACCTCGAACGGCACCAGCTCGCCGTCGCCGAGCCGGAACGTGGCGGTGGTGTCCCGGTCGCTGAGGTACCCGATCCGCACCACCTGCCAGTAGTCGACGACCGTCCCCCGGAGCGGGATCCGCGCCGTCCGGCCACCCGCGACCTGGTAGCCGCAGCCCGGTGCCGGCCCGGGCGCCGCCTTGACGCCCTTGACCCAGGCCGGGCGGACGTTGCCGGAGTCGTCGAAGACCCACAGCTTGCGGGCCCTGGTCACGAAGGTCGGTCCGTCGTCGAGCGGCGCGAAGAACCGCGACTGCATGTTCCACGGGTGGGACAACCCGGGGACCACGATCTCGGGCACCGGCTGGTCCATGAACACCGTTCCCGGCTCGGCGGTGGCCAGGCCGGCGCGGGCCGTGTTCAGGTAGTCGCGCCCGGCCTTGGACCGCCAGTCGGTGCCGAAGTCGACGCCGCTGTAGACGCTGCTGGCGATCAGCAGGACCAGGCCGGCGGCGAGCGCGGTGGCGAACTGCTGGGGGTGGCGGCGGACCGGCCCCGGCTCCGTGGCGTCGGCGGGCTCCGTGGCGTCGGCCGGCTCCGTCCGGCGCAGGCCGCAGAGCGCCACGCCGGCGCAGAGGGCCGCGACCAGCAGCACGTCGCCGAAGTAGCGCGGCACCAGGCCGGCCACGCCGCTGAACCCGGACCCGAGCCGGGTGGCGCCGATCAGCCCGGCGCCCAGTCCGGAGTAGAGCGCCAGCAGGATCCACGCCCGGACCGCCACCACGCGGCGCAGCCACACCGTGCAACCGATGAACGCTGCCACGATCGCCCACGAGACCCACTGGGCGGTCCGGGTCAGGGCGACGACGGCGGGGCCGTCCGAGGCGTCGAGCCAGGTCCACGGGCCGCCCACCAGGCCGGCGGGGAGGGACTGCCCGTAGAACTGCTGAAGGAACGCGCCCACCTCGCCCGCCGAGACCGGCGCGCGGAGCGTCGACGTCGACACCGACAGGTAGCCGGCCAGGTACACCACGGAGATCCCGCCGAGCACCAGCCAGGCGGGCCACCAGCGGCGGATCGTCGTCAGCACCGCCCGCAGCGGCCCGCCCGGTGCGTAGAGGCAGAGGGTCAGCAGGAAGACCGCCGCGACCACCAGCAGCGCCTTCTCGAAGAAGAGCAGGGCCACGACGACCGACGCGCCGAGCGCGACCAGGTGGCGGCGCCGGCGGGTACGGATGTAACGCACCTGGGCCCCGATGGCCACGATCATGGCCAGCTGCATCGGCAGCAGGTTGATCGCCACCGCCCACCACGCGCTGTCCTCCAGCGTCAGCGGGTTGAACACGAACAGGCAGAGCGGCACCAGCAACGCCCAGCCTGCCGGGAGCAGGAGGCGCAGCAGCCGGTAGAAGGCGACGCTGACGGCCACCTGACCGATCACCATGAGCGTGGCGTACGGCCAGTATTCGTACTCGGTCAGCCGGTGGGTGACCCAGGTGAGCAGCCGGGCGGCCGGCATGAAGTGGTTGTTGTAGAGCCCGAACAGGTGCCCCGGATCCAGGCCACCGGCGTCGGCTTGGCCGATGATCGGGAAGTCGTCGCTGGTGAGGTACCCACGCGTGGTGATCGATGCCCGCCAGAGCACGCTCGCGGTGATCAGCACGACGGCGGCGAGGTGGATCGGGTCGATGGGCCTGGCGGCCGTGGTGTCCGGCGAGGCCGTGGTGCCCTGTTCGGCCGTGCTGCCAGGCTTCGTCATCGGGGCGGCTCCTCGCGTCGGAACAGAACCATGTTGACGTAGCGGGGCCGTGGGTCGACGACCCGTCGGGCGAAGCTCTGCGCCACCCGGCCGACCGCCGCCCGCTGGTGCGCGACCAGGTCGAAGCCGGCCAGCGGCACCCAGCGGTCGTCCGGCATGACGTGCGGCCGGTAGCCCCACCCGTCGAGCAGCGCGAGCACCGGGTCGATCGGCTGGATCCGCTCCTCCAGCTCGATGAGCAGAAGCGGGCCGTCCCGCCGGATGGTGCGCTCGGCGCCGCGTAGCGCCGGCAGCTCGTGGCCCTCGACATCGAGCTTGACGAACCGCACGTCGGTGAGCCCGAGACCGTCCACTGTGATCCGGTCGACGGTGACCGACGGGCCGTCGCCACGCTCCACGGACGAGGTGCCGATACCGGGACCACCGGCGGGAACGAACAGCTCCGCCTTACCCGGCCGGTCGGAGGCCACCGCCTCGACGACCCGCACGTCCGGGTAGGCGGCGGCCACGCACCGCGCCAGCTCGGCGGCCGGCTCCACCGCCACGACCCGGTCGGCCAGCCGCCGCAGGCCGCGGGTCCACGGCCCGTACCAGGCGCCGATGTCCACAGCGGTGCCGCCGCGCGGCGCGTAGGAGGGCAGCCGGGCGAGTTCCGGTTCGACCCGCGGATAGGCGAGCCGAACGGCGGCCCCGACGGCGCGGGCCGGCAGCCTGGCGGCGAACCGCGAGCTCAGTTCCGTGGACAGCGTGCTGGCCATGGTGTGGAACCTTAGTCCCTTACCTACGGATGGGTAGACCCGAGGTTTCCTCGCCAGTAACCTGCACTGGCCGGCGGGCGATTTCCGTGCCGGGCCGGCGGGAGGATGCGGCGATGACACAGGCGGACGGTGCGGCGGCGGTCGATGTGTGCGTCGTGGGCGGCTGCGGCCGGGTCGGCCTGCCGTTGGGCATCGCGCTGGCCTCCCGTGGCCTGAGCGTCGTGTTGTACGACATCGACGCCGCCGCGGTCGACCGGGTCAACTCCGGTTCGCTGCCCTTCGCCGAGGAGGGCGCCGCGGAGCCGCTGACCGAAGCGCTGGCCGCCGGCCGGCTGCGCGCGAGCACCGAGGCGACGAGCGTCGGTCTGGCCGACACCCTGGTCGTGGTCGTCGGCACCCCGGTCGACGAACACCTCAACCCCGACCTCAGCGCGGTGCCCCGGGCGCTGGAACGCTGCGCCGAGCACCTGCACGACGGGCAGCTGGTGGTCCTGCGCAGCACGGTCTACCCGGGCGTGACGGCGCTGACCGAGAAGCTGCTGGCGAGCAGGGGCCTCACGGTCGACGTGGCGTTCTGCCCGGAGCGGATCGCCGAGGGCCGGGCGATGACCGAGCTGTTCACCCTGCCGCAGATCGTCGCGGCCCGGACGCCGCGGGCCATGGAACGGGCGGAGCTGCTCTTCCGCCGGCTCACCGACTCGATCGTCGCGTTGGAGCCGGAGGAGGCCGAGCTCGCGAAGCTGTTCACCAACACCTGGCGGTACGTGAAGTTCGCGACCGCCAACCAGTTCTGGATGATGGCCAACGACTTCGGCCTCGACTTCGCCCGCATCCGGCACGCCGTCGCGTTCGACTACCCGCGCGCGGCCGACCTGCCGATGCCCGGCTTCGCCGCCGGGCCGTGCCTGCTCAAGGACACCATGCAACTGGCCGCGTTCAACCGGAACAACTTCGTGCTCGGCCACTCGGCGATGTTGATCAATGAGGGCCTGCCGCTGTACCTGGTCTCCCGGCTGGAGGACCGGTTCGACCTGGCCACGATGACCGTCGGCATCCTGGGCATGGCGTTCAAGGGCGGCAGCGACGACTCCCGCAGCAGCCTGGCGTACAAGCTGCGCAAGATCCTCAGGCTCAAGGCGGGGGAGACCCTGTGCACCGACCCGTACGTGGTCGACGACGACCGGATCCTCCCGCTCGACGAGGTGCTCAGGCGGGCCGACCTGCTGGTGATCGCCGCACCGCATGCCGACTACGCCGACCTCGACACCGACCAGCCGCTGATTGACATGTGGGGCCTGACCGGACGGGGCGTGCGGGTATGACACCCCGGGTCACGGTGGTCATCCCGGTCTACAACGAGGGCGCGGACGTCGTCCGCTGCCTCGACCGCATCCTGTGTGAGGTGCTGCTGCCGGCCGAGGTGCTCATCGTGCACGACATGCCGGAGGACACCACCGTCCCGTACGCCCGGGAGGTCGCCCGCCGCGACCCGCGGGTCCGCCCGGTGCTCAACACGTACGGGCCCGGGCCGGCCAACGCGATCCGGTTCGGCATCGACGCGGCGCGAGCGCCGGTCGCCGTGGTGACGATGGCCGACGGCTGTGACGACCCACGGCAGATCGACGACCTGGCCCGGCTCGTCGACCGTGGTGTGGTGGTCGCCGCCGCGTCCCGCTACATGCCCGGTGGGCAGCAGGTCGGCGGGCCGCGATTCAAGCGGATGGCCTCCCGGTGGGCCGGGCGCACCCTGTGGCTGCTGGCGAGGGTCGGCACCCGCGACGCGACCAACAGCTTCAAGGCGTACGACACCGACTTCGTCCGCGAGGTCGGCATCGAGTCCCGGACCGGGTTCGAAATCGGCATCGAGCTGACCGCGAAGGCGACCCGGCTGCGCCGCCCGGTCGCCGAGATCCCGACGATCTGGCTGGATCGGCAGCTCGGCGAGTCGCATTTCGACGTGGGGCGGTTCCTGCCCAGCTATCTGCGCTGGTACTTTTTCGCGTTCGGCCGGCGGCTGACCGCGCAGCAGCTCGCCGCGCGGTGGGAGGCGCGGCGTCCGGCGCCGGCCACGCCTGCGCCGGCTGTGGCGACCGAAAACGTGGCGACCGACATCGACGTGGCGCGGTAGAGGAGATACGGATGGCGACGGTGCTGGTCACCGGCTCGGCGGGATTCATCGGCGGATACCTGGTGGAGGAGTTGCTCGGCCGTGGGCACGAGGTGGTGGGGCTCGACAACCACTCGAAGTACGGCCCGGTGGCGCACAGCTACGACGACCATCCCCGCTACCGGTTCGTCGAGGGCGACGCGCGCGACGCCGCGCTCCTCGCCGACCTGCTCGCCGGCTGCGACCACTTCGTCGCCGGCGCCGCGATGATCGGCGGCATCTCCTACTTCCACGCGTACGCGTACGACCTCCTCGCCACGAACGAGCGGATCATGGCGGCGTCCTGCGACGCGGCGATCGCGGCGCACCGGGCCGGCCGGCTGCGGAAGGTCACCTACGTCTCGTCGTCGATGGTGTACGAGTCGACCGACCGCTGGCCGAGCCGGGAGGGCGACGAGCGGCGGATCCCGCCGCCGCTGTCCTCGTACGGCTTCCAGAAGCTGGCGGTCGAGTACTACGCGCGGGCGGCCTGGGACCAGTACCGGCTGCCGTACACGATCGTGCGGCCGTTCAACTGTGTCGGGGTCGGCGAGGGGCGGGCGCTCGGCGAGGCGGAGGTGCTGTCCGGCAACGTCAAGCTGGCGATGTCGCATGTGGTCCCCGACCTGGTGCAGAAGATCGTCAAGGGTCAGGACCCGCTGCGCATCCTCGGCACCGGCGAGCAGGTGCGCCACTACACCTACGGCGGCGACCTGGCGCGCGGGATCGTGGTGGCGATGGAGCACGAGGCGGCGCGCAACGAGGACTTCAACCTCTCGACCGCCGACTCGACCACGGTGCTGGAGCTGGCCGAGCTGATCTGGCGCAAGATCAAGGGCCCTGACGTGCCGTTCCGGTACGTCAGCGACGAGCCGTTCGAGCACGACGTGACCAAGCGGGTGCCGGACGTCGCCAAGGCCCGCGAGGTGCTCGGCTTCACCGCGACGACCGGCCTCGACGCCATGCTCGACGAGGTGATCCCGTGGGTGACCCGGGCCGTGCACGACGGCCGCCTCTGAACCGCGCCGAGCCACCCTCCCTCCGGCGGCTGGTGCCGTGACCGTGACGACCTCCGCCCGGCGGCGGATCGGCATGTCCGGGGCGGCGGTGGCCGTGGCGGGCGCGCTGACCAACGGCCTCGGCTACCTCGTGCCCGTCCTCGGCGCCCGACAGCTCGGCCCCGGCGACCTGGGCGCGCTGGCCACCGTCCTCGCGATCGCGGCGATCGCCGGCGTTCCCGGGGTGGGCCTACAGATCGCGGTCGCGATCCACCGGGCCCGCACGCGCGGCGCGGCGAGCGGCCGGATCGGCTGGCTGACCGCAGCCGTCTGTGCCGGCGCCGTGGTCGTCCTGACGCCGGTCCTGAGCGCGCTGCTGGACCTTCCGCCGGCCGTGACGCTGCTGCTCGCGGTCTACACCGGCGCTGTCGTGGTGGCCGGCAGGTGGCTGGGCGAGTTGCAGGGTGACGAGCGCTTCCTGCGTCTGGCACTCGGCATGGCGGTGCTGGCCGTCGGCCGGTACGCCGGCCTGATCGCCGGCCTGCTGCTCGGTGCCGGCCTGACCGGGTCGGTCCTGGCGGGTACGGCCGTCACGCTGCTGATCCCGCCGGTCCTGGCCCACCTGGCCCGTTCGCGGGTCGACGCGTCGGGCGGCCACGGCATCACCGCCCGTCAGGTCCTCACCGCCTGCTCGGCGACGCTCGCGATGCTCGTCGTCTCGTACGCCGACCTGATCCTGGCCCGCCACCTGCTGCCGGCGGACGCCTCGGGCGGGTACGCGGTCGGGACCGTGCTCACCAAGGGGGCGCTGTGGGCGCCGCAGGTGGTCACGGTGCTGGCGCTCCCGCGCCTGGCGCAGGGCAACCGACGGGCGCTCATGATCGCCCTCGGGCTGGTGGCCGGCTGCGGCGCGTCGCTGGTGGCGGCGTCGGCGCTCGCCGGTGGGCTCGCGTTCCGCCTGGCGGGCGGCGCCGACTACGTCGGCCTCGGTCGCTACGCGCCGGTCTTCGCCGCCACAGGTGCCCTGTACGCGCTGGTGTTCGTGCTGGTCAATGCCCAGGTGGCGGCGGGCGCGCGGTGGCCGTCGGCGCCGCTGTGGGCGGCGACGGGCGGCCTGATCGTGGTCACCGAGTGGGTGGTGCCGCACACCTTCACGGCGATCCTGTGGTGCGCGGTCGGCACGGCCGCGGTGGCGCTCGCGCTCACCGCGCTCGCGACCCGCCGGGGAGGCGCGCAGCCGGTGCCGTGACCGGCGCCCACCGCGCCGATGACATGCCGCTGTCCGTGGTCAGGGTTGGCCGTTCGCCGTGCACGGGGCATGCCTGCGTGCCACCTCGCCGGGTCGCACAGGGCGAGTCGTCAGCCGAGAGGCGGGCCGTATCATGAGGGCGGACCCATCCACAGGCCCTGGCTTTGGACCTGGTCGGGGCTGTCGACGCTGCGGTGACGATCCTCGTGCTCGGCGATGACAGGCAGGGTCTCGTAGGCTCCGAGAGTGGAAAGCAGCCGGGGGCGGATCATGGCCCATATGTTGGATGCGGCGGAGAACGCCTCGCCGGTCGAGGCGGTCGAGGCGGTCACCCGGGAACTCGGTGTGGCGCTGCGGGCACGTAGCGTCGCGTTCCTGATCGCGGACCTCAGCGGCCGGGCGCTGGTCCGGTTGGCCCACGTGCCGCTCGACGATGCCGGTGGGAGCCGCCGGGACGGTGATGAGGTCGCCACGGTGATGCCGTTCGACGGCGGCCCCGTCGAGCAGGCGCTACGCACCCAGACGGTGCAGGTTGTCGCCCAGCCTGACGGGTGGACGGTGTTGACCCCCGTGACCGACCGCGGTGAGGCGATCGGCCTGCTCGAGATGATCCTGCCGGCCGAGCCCGCTCCGCAGGCGCTGGAGGAGATCGCCCGCACGGCGCACGTGCTGGCGTACGTGGTGATTGCCAACCGGCGGTACACCGACCTTTTCGAGTGGGGGCAACGCACGACCCCCTTCACCCTGTCCGGGGAGATCCAGCGCCGCCTGCTGCCCGGCTCGTTCACGTGTGAGGGCAGTGCGTTCACCCTGTCCGGCTGGCTGGAACCCGCCGCCAGCATCGGCGGGGACACCTTCGACTACAGCCTTGCCCGGGACGTGCTGCACTTCAGCGTCACCGACGCGATGGGCCACGGGGTGGCCAGCGCGCTGACGGCCACCCTGGGCGTGGGCAGCCTGCGCAACAGCCGCCGCCGTGGGGTTGGTCTGGTGGAACAGGCCGACGCCGCGAATACCGACGTGGCCGCACACGCCGGTGTGCCCGGCAGTTACATGACCGCGGTCCTCGGCCGTCTCGACCTGCGCACCGGGGTGTGCGTGCTGCTCAACGCGGGGCACGTGCCGCCGCTGCTGGTACGCGACGGGGACACCCGGACGCTGTCGCTACCGGCGAACTTCCCCCTGGGCATGTTCGCCGAGGCCGATTACCGCGCCGGCGAGATCACGCTGCGACCCGGCGACCGTCTGGTAGTGGTCACCGATGGCATGCGGGAGCGCAACGCCGCCAACCTGGATCTACCGACCATGTTGCGGTCGATCACCGGTCTGCATCCGCGCGAGGCCGTCCGGGCGTTGGCCGATGCGGTGCTCGAGGTCAGCGGACCGGCTCTGGCCGATGATGCCACCCTGTTCATCCTCGACTGGCACAGCGGGCACAGCCAGGACCGGCGTACCAGATCCGGTGCCGACCAGGCGCGGGCCAGCACCGCGCTGCCCGACTGACTACCGGCCTGTCGCGTCGTCCGTGGACGGCACGCCGGCTTCAGCCGCCTGCACACTGTCATAGACCTGGATAGCTCGATTCACCGACGTGACCGTCAGGACGCTGTGCACGGCGGGCTGCGCCGCGGCGAGGCACAACCGACCATCGAGGTCACGCAGCGCCTTGAACATCATCACCAGCGCGCCCAGCCCGCTTGAGTCCATGAACCCGACCCCGGCCAGATCCACCACCACCTGGCGGTCACCGGCGTCAACCAACCGTTGCAGACTCTCGCGCAACTGCGGGGACGTCGCCATGTCCAGCTCGCCGCCCACCTCGAGCACGGTGCAACCCCGGCCCGGCCGGACCGACAACAGCAGACTCACAACGACCTCCCACGCCGATGATCCTCGCTTACCCTATCCGCCAGCGGGCGAACCGCCGCCTGGCCGACGTACGTCGAACCGACACCCTGACCGTTTCACCTCGGCAGCCCCGGGTAGTGGTGATCGCAGCCGGAGCATCCCGCCTTAGGGTGTGACGCAGTGGTCCGGCGGGTCACGCACGGGCCGGGAGGAGCTACACAATGCGGTTGAGTATGGCGCTGTCACTCCCGCGTCAACCGTCCTCGGTGACCTGTGCCCGCCATGTGCTCGCCACCCTGCTGAGCCTCACCGACGCCGCCGAGGACTCTCGTGGCCACCTCGCCGTGCTGATCACCGAGGCATGCGCCAACGCGGTGCTACACGCCGATCCCGACAGCGCCATGGACATCGCCATCGTCATCGAAGACGACGTGTGCCTGCTCAAGGTCGGCAACCGCGGCAGTACCCCCGATGGCGCCGGACTCGACGCTGAGCTCCCCGCCCCACTCACCGTCGGCGGCCGCGGACTGCCCCTGATCGCCGCACTCTCCGACACGGCCGCCTTCGTCGCCGGGCCACCGGACCAGGTGCTGCTACGCATCACCAAAAACCTCGGTTGATGTACGAAAGCCGCGTCACCACCCTTCGTAGCTCCCCTCCCGGGACGCGGCGGGTGGCTCTGGGCGGATCTCGTGGTGGGTCAGGGCGTCAGCCCATGGGAAGTAGCGGCTGAAGGGCGTCCAGCAGCGGACCGGGGTGGATCGGGACGCCATTGGAGTCTTCCCCGGCCTCGAACTCGCCGATTTCCAGCCCGACGACGTCGAACTCGCTCATGGCGAGCGCGGCGGATCTGAGGTCGCTGAGTGTGAGGCCGCCGGGGACGAGGTAGTCGGTGGGCACTGTGCCGGGCTCGAGGACGTCGCAATCGATGTGCACGTAGACCGGCCGGCCGGCGATCGCGGCCCTCAGCCTCTCCGCCAGGTCTGGGCCTACCCCGACCAGCGTGATCACGCCGTCATCGATCAAGGGCTGTTCGGCTGGGTCGATGTCGCGTACCCCACAGAGGATCGCGTTTTCTGGTTTCAGCCCCTGTCCCAGACCGGAGTCCCACATTCCGAGCGGGCCACTGAGGGCGAGGCCTCCGAGGTAGCCGGTGGTGGTGCTCCGGGGGGTGTTGAGGTCTGCGTGCGCGTCGAACCAGACGACCACCGCATCCGGGCGGTGCCTGGCGACGACCGGGAGCGTGGCCAGGGCGACCGCGCAGCGGCTCAGCGCTGTGACGGGAAGAGCGCCGTCGCGGAACAGCTCGTCGAAGTGCGCTGACATGGCGTGGAGCGCTGGTCGGGCCGCGGCCAGTTCCTCGTCCCAGTTCGCGCACAGTGCGGGCTGGGGCGACCCGATGACGACCGGCGCCGACCCCAGGCGAGCTGCGAGTTCGGCGGCGATCATGCCCGATCCCTGCATGGCGTGGTCATTGTGGTCGCCGGCGCGGGCCGCGAAGTGGGTGATCGCCGGTCCCGAGGTGTTGGAGGCGGACACGGGTTCTCGCTTTCACAAGAGCGGGCAGTGACGACCTGACCCTAGGAACAGTCGAAGTGGTGACACAATGAGCAAGTAGCACGCAATCTGCTGCATGTTCCAGCAGATTGCCCAGAGGGGGAGGACGATCTGCATGCTGGATGATCTCGATCACCGACTGATCTCAGAGTTGCGTCACGACAGCCGCACTCCGGTCGCTGTCCTGGCCCGGGTCCTCGGTGTGAACCGGTCGACGGTGACAACGAGAATCGAGCGGCTCCGCGACTCCGGGGTGATCGAGGCGTTCACGGTTCGGCTGAGCAACGACGTCGACCGGGACGCCATCCGGGGCGTCACGATGGTCAGGATCGAACCGAACCGTGGCCAGGACGTAGTGCGGGCGGTGCGGGGCTACCCCGAGGTCGAGACGCTGTTCTCCACGATCGGGGCCTGGGACCTGGTCCTACACTTGCGCGCCGCCTCCCTGTCGGAGTTGGATCTCGCACTGGAGAGAATCCGTGGACTCGCGGGGGTCCTGGACACGCAGACGAGCCTGCTGTTCAACTCGCTGACGGGTGGCGGTTCAGCCGCTGGAGCAGACCGCCCGGCGGCGACCACCGCGGGCGTGGTCAGCCGCGTAGGCGCAGGCCGCGGGGAGTCGCCCGGAAGCCGGCGGCGGTGAGCGCGTCACGCAGCGGGGACGAGGAGATCGCCTCCCCGTCGGCCCGCTCCACCGAGATCGCGCCGAGCGCGCCGGAGTGCACCGCGTCGGCCAGGGCCTTGCCGGCCGCCGCGAGGGCGTCCGGGTCGTCGGCGAAGGAGAGGATCGTCCGGCCGCCGCGCTCGACGTAGAGCACCAGGTCGCCGCCGACCACCACGACCAGCGCGCCCGCCTTGCGGCCGGCCCGGTGCCCGGTGGCCGGGGCCGCCCCGTCGCCGGAGTCGACCACGCGCTCGGGCCAGGGCAGCGCCGCACCGTACGGGTTGGCCGGGTCGGTGGCGGCCAGCACCAGGGCGGGTTCGCCCCGGCCCCGGCCAGGCCCGGCCGGGTCGGCGAGGGCGCGGATCCGCTCCACCGCGCCGGGCACCGCGAACTGGGCCGCGCCCAGCCCTTCCACGAAGTACCCCCGTCGGGCCGCGCCGCGTTCCTCCAGCGCCGACAGCACCGGGTACACGGCGGCGAAGCCGCCGGTGACCTGCTCGGCGACGACCGCGCCCCGGGTCACCACGCCGTGCCGCTCCAGCAGCACGTCGGCCAGGGCGGCGGCCCGCCGGGTGGGGTCCAGGTCCCGTTCCGGCAGGCGGGACCAGCGGCCGGCGACGGTGGGCGGGCCGGTGCGGCTGGGCAGCGCGACCCGGCCGGGGCGGCGGTACCGGGTGCGCGGCGCGGTCGGCCGGGACCGGTGCGCCCCGCCGCCGCCGAGCGCCGCCCGCAGCGGGGCGAGGGTGTCGTTGGTGAGGTGCCCGGCCCACACCAGGTCCCAGAGCGCGGCGGTCAGTGCGGCGTCGTCGGTGGACTCCACCCGGTCGGACAGCGACCGGAAGAACAGCGCCTGCCCGTCGGCGAGCGCGTCCAGCACGGCGTCGTGCAGCGGGGTACGGGTCAACGCGTCGTCGGGCGGGGGGAACAGCAGCGGCGCGGAGTCGGCGTACGCCAGGGTGACCCAGCCGTCGCCGCCGGAGATCGCCCCGGCCCCGGCCCAGACCACCTCGCCGCTGGCGCACAGCTCGTCGAGCTGGGCGGGGGAGTAGTCGGCGACCCGGCAGGGCAGCACCAGGCGTTCCAGCGCGGACGCCGGCACCGCCGCGCCCTGCAACTGTTCGACGGCGGCGGCCAGCGCCTCCACCCCCCGCGCCGACGCCCCGACCTGCTGCCAGCGGGGCAGGAACGCGGCCAGGGCCCGGGGCGGCACCGGCTCGATCTCCCGGCGCAGCGCGGCCAGGGACCGGCGGCGCAGCAGCCGCAGCACCTCGGCGTCGCACCACTGGGTGCCCACGCTGTCGGGGGCGAACTCGCCGGACACCACCCGCCCGGTCGCGGCGAGCCGGCGCAGCGCCTGCTCCACCACGAACACCCCGAGCCCGAACCGGGCCGCGCAGGTGGCCGCGGCGAACGGGCCGTGGGTGCGGGCGTACCGGGCGACGAGGTCGCCGAGCGGGTCCGCCACCGGGGCGAGGTGCGCCTCGGCCACCCCGACCGGCAGCGCCACGCCCAGCGCGTCGCGCAGCCGGGCGGCGTCCTCGACGATCACCCAGCGGTCCTCGCCGGCGATGCGCAACCGCAGCACCCGGCGGGCCGCCGCCAGCTCGGTGAGCCAGTCGACCGGGGCGCCGCGTTCGGCCAGCTCCGCCTCGGACAGGTCGCCGAGGGTGCGCAGCAGCTCGACGGCGTCCTCGGCGTCGCGGGGGCGGCGCTGCTCGGTGCGCCAGCGCAACTGCCGCTCGGTCTCGGCGAGCACCGCCGGGTCGAGCAGTTCGCGCAGGTCGACCCGGCCGAGCAGCTCGCCGAGCAGCGCCGAGTCCAGCGCCAGGGCGGCGGCCCGCCGCTCGGCGAGGGGGGCGTCACCCTCGTAGAGGAACGCGCCGACGTACCCGAAAAGAAGCGACCGGGCGAACGGCGACGGCTGGGTCGTCTCCACCTCCACCAGGCGGACCCTGCGGGCGGCCAGGTCGCGCATCAGCCCGGCCAGCGCCGGCTGGTCGAAGACGTCCTGGAGGCACTCCCGGGCGGCCTCCAGGGTGACCGGGAAGTCGGCGTACTCGCGGGCCACGTCGAGGAGCTGTGCGGCGCGCTGGCGCTGCTGCCACAGCGGCTGCCGGCGGCGCGGGTCGCGGCGGGGCAGCAGCAGCGACCGGGCCGCGCACTCGCGGAACCGCGACGCGAACAGCGCGGACGTGCCGACCGACTCCTCGACGAGCTGGGTGATCTCGTCGGGCTCGAAGACCACCACGTCGGCCCCGGGCGGCTCCTCGGCGGTGTCCGGCAGCCGCACCACGATCCCGTCGTCCGACGGCATGACCTGGGCGTCGACGCCGTACCGCTCGGCCAGGCGGCGGCCGATCGCCAGCGCCCAGGGGCCGTTGACCCGGGCCCCGAGCACCGAGTGCACGGCGAGCCGCCAGTCGCCCAGCTCGTCGCGGAACCGCTCGACCAGCACCGTCCGGTCGTCCGGCAGGGACCGGGTGGCGGCCTGCTGCTCCCGCAGGTACGCCATCAGGTTGCCGGCGGCCCAGTCGTCCAGCCCTCCGGCGCGCAGCGCGGCCACGGCCGCCTCGTCGCCGTGGCGCATCAGGGCGCGCACCCGGGCGCCGATGGCCCGGCCCAGCTCCACGGGGCGGCCGAGCTGGTCGCCCTTCCAGAACGGCATCCGCGCGGCCTGGCCGGGGGCGGGCGACACCAGCACCCGGTCGGGGGTGATCTCCTCGATCCGCCACGAGGACGAGCCGAGCAGGAACACGTCGCCGATGCGCGACTCGTAGACCATCTCCTCGTCCAGCTCGCCCACCCGGGCGGCCCGCTCCGCGCCGGCGAGGAAGACCCCGAACAGGCCCCGGTCGGGGATGGTGCCGCCGCTGGTGACGGCGAGCCGCTGCGCGCCGGGCCGGCCGGTGAGCACGTCGGCGGCCCGGTCCCAGACCAGCCGGGGCCGCAGCTCCGCGAACGCGGTCGACGGGTACCGGCCGGAGAGCATGTCCAGCACGGCGTGCAGCGCGGAGTCGGGCAGCTCGGCGAAGGGCGCGGCCCGGCGGACCAGGACGGCCAGGTCGCCGACCCGCCACGGCTCAAGGGCGACCATCGCGACGATCTGCTGGGCCAGCACGTCGAGGGGGTTGCGCGGGTGGTGCAGCTCCTCGATCGCGCCGTCGGCCATCCGCCCGGCGACCACCGCACAGGACAGCAGGTCGCCCCGGTGCTTCGGAAAGACCACGCCCCGGGAGACCGCGCCGACCTGGTGCCCGGCCCGGCCGACGCGTTGCAGGCCGGCGGCGACGCTGGGCGGGGCCTCGATCTGCACCACCAGGTCGACCGCGCCCATGTCGATGCCCAGCTCCAGGCTGGAGGTGGCCACCACGGCGGGGAGCTGGCCGGACTTGAGCGCCTCCTCGATGTGCTTGCGCTCTTCCCGGGAGACACTGCCGTGGTGGGCGCGGGCGATCACCGGGGCCGCCCCGGCCGCCGCGCCGGACTGGGCCATCACCTCGGCCGGCGGCCGGCCCCCGGAACCGGTGGGGGCCGGTCCGGCGGGGGCGGCTCCGGCTGCGGTGGGTCCGGCGGGGGCGGCGGCCAGCTCCTCGGCGGCCAGCTCGTTGAGCCGGGCGCAGAGCCGCTCGGCGCTGCGCCGTGAGTTGGTGAAGACGATCGTCGAGCGGTGCGCCCGGACGAGGGAGAAGACCCGCTCCTCCACGGCCGGCCAGATCGAGGCCCGGCGCGGGCCGGGGCCGCCGAGGTCGTCGGCGGGCTGTTCCCGCTCGTCGAGGCGGGTCATGTCCTCCACCGGGACCTGGACGCTCACCTCGATGGTCTTGGCGCTGGGCGGCTGCACCACGTCGACCGGGCGGGCCCCGCCGAGGAACCGGGCGCAGGCGTCGACCGGCCGGACGGTGGCGGACAGGCCGATCCGCTGGGCGGGGGCGGGCAGCAGCTCGTCGAGGCGCTCCAGGGAGAGCGCGAGGTGTGCGCCGCGCTTGGTCCCGGCGACCGCGTGAACCTCGTCGACGATGACCGTCTGCACGCCGCGCAGCGAGTCCCGCGCGGCGGAGGTGAGCAGCAGGAACAGCGACTCGGGGGTGGTGATGAGGATGTCCGGTGGGGTGCGGGCGAAGGCCCGCCGCTCGTCGGCGGGGGTGTCCCCGGTGCGCATCCCCACGGTGATCTCCGGCGGGGCCACGCCCAGCCGGGTGGCGGCCTGCCGGATGCCGGCGAGGGGGGCGCGCAGGTTGCGTTCGACGTCGACGGCGAGCGCCTTGAGCGGGCTGACGTAGAGCACCCGGCAGCGCTGCCGGGCCTCGGCCGGTGGCGGTGACCCGGCGAGCCGGTCCAGCGACCAGAGGAACGCCGCGAGGGTCTTGCCGGAGCCGGTGGGCGCGACGACCAGGGCGTTTCGGCCCGCCGCCACGGAACGCCAGGCGCCGACCTGGGCGGCGGTGGGCGCGGCGAAGGCCGCGGCGAACCATTCCCGGGTCGCCGCCCCGAACCCCGCCAGCACCCGCGCCGCGTCCGCCGCGCGCGGCCCTGCCGTCACCTCCGCCATGCCCCCATCCTGCCCCGGAGGTGGGACATCCAGGCCGGCCCGGAGAGGCGGCCCACGCCCGACCAGTCCAGGTGGCTGCTTGACTGGGGCGAAATGCACGCAGAAAGCGCGTTTTCTTCCGTTAAGTCTTACTTAACTGCTTGCTTGTGTGCCGCAACCTAAAGTAACTTCACCACAACGCTAGGGTGAGGAGAGCGGATGGCTGTCGAGGAACGAGGTGCCGGGCTCGGTGCCGACGTGCTCATTCGCAAGGTCGACAGCCATCTTGCCGCACTCCGCGCCGGCCTGCACGGCCCCGAGCTGAAGCTGGCCGAGCAGCTCGCGAGCTGCCTGCGGGAGCTGGTCCGGCAGACCGCCCAGTCCAGCGCGGCCGACCGGGGGCAGGTCCGGGTCGCCGTGCACTACTTCGTCCTGCGCCGGGAGAGCCGTGGACGGCTGCTTCCCGTGCGGTCCCTGGCCGCCGCCCAGCGCGTGGTCAACAAGGTCGTGCTCCAGCTCGGCCGCCCCGAACTGCTGGTGGAGACCCGCCGCGACCCGTTGCTGGAGGACGGCCCCCGCCTGCGGTTCGAGACCCGCCCCGAGTCCCGACCGCACGATTGTGCGAACCGGTGAACTCTTCGGAGAGGCTCAGTGCGTGGCGGCGTCGGTGAGGATCGTTTCGAGCCTCGTCCGGCATTCGGTGACGAAGGCGGGCCAGGTGTTCCAGTAGTAGGAGATCCCGCTGATGCCAACGGCAATGGCCCATGCCCGAGCACGTGCCCAGGTGGGATCGTCGAGGTTCGCGGCGTTCCAGTAGGCCTGTCGCGCTGGATGCGGCAGGTCCCAGACAGCGGCGTGCTCGGCAGCGGGGAAGCCGACGGAGAGACCCCCAAAATCGATGACGGCGTGCAGCCGGCCCTTCGCTACCAGGAGGTTGGAGGGCCTGAGGTCCCCGTGGAGCCACACGTGCGGGCCCGACGGCTCAGGCAGCCTGATTGCGGCACGCCAAAGCTGTTCCAACGTTTCGACATCGAGTCCGGTGTCAATGGTGGTCCGGCATTCCTCGAAACGGGTGCTGATCCACTCGTCGCAGGCATTCAGGCTGCCTCCGCGGTACCAGCTCAGTCCCCCAGCGCGAGTTGCACCCATGAGGTCGATGTTGTGCAGCTCGTGGACGAACGTCGCCAGCTCGGTTCCGAAAGCGGCCCAGTCCCGGACGGTATTCGGCTCAACTTCGGCCCCGTCGATCCAGCGGTAGATCGACCAGGGCAACGGGAACTCGGGGGCTGGCGTGCCGGCGGCGACCGGCTCCGGGATCCGATACGTCAGAAGTGGCCCGAGCCGTGGGAGCCACGTCCGCTCCTTGTTCAGGGACCGAGCCTTGTCGGCTGTTCGCGGAAGCCGGACGAGTAGATCGTTTCCCAGCCGATACATGGTGTTGTCCGTGCCGGCACCTGCCGGCGACAGTGACAGCGAAGCCCAGTCGGGGTGCTGAATCTGCAGAAGTGACCTGACGACTTCCTCGTCGACCGGGATCTCGTTCTCGTGAAGCATCACGCCACAGATCCTTCCGTCGGAGGAGACACAAGACCAGCCAATTCTCGGCAGAGTCGTCTGGTCTCAGCCGTCTGAGCTGGGGTTGACGGCCGGGGCCCGCGGCAAAGTCGTGAGGGTCTCCGGCTTGGCGGGCCCCTGGGGATGCGCGCGTTTGCCGGCACCATCGGCCCCTGCCGGGTCGGCCCCTGCCGGGTCGGCTCTGCCGTCGGCCCTGCCGTCGGCCCTGCCGGGTCGGCCTGCCCTGCGTTGGTTCCTATGGAGCTGCCCCGTTTGTGCTGTCGGTGGAGCGGGAGCGTGGACGGGGCAGCTCCATAGGGGCCGAAGGGCAGGTCCCCGACCGGGTGGGGGCGTATTCGTCAGGCCGCCGCCCGACTGCCCGGTGAACGGGGCGGTATGGGGCGGTGCAGTGGCGACCTCACAGGGCATGTGCGGGAGAGGGGGACATGACTGAGGGCCGGTGAGACCGAGGCCCCGGCCAGGATCTCGGGTCACCCGCAAGGAGCGGAACGGGATCTCCGGATCGAGACCAGCAGTTCGACACACATACGTCGTTTTCGAGACCAGAGATGGCGGGTGGTCGCGGCATGAACACGACCACCCGCCTTCAGCTCTCAGTGGGCGAAGAAATCGACAAGTGTCAGTAGTCCACGCACGGGGTGTGGGTCGACCGAAGGCATTTGTAGTCGACGATCAGCATGGCTCGGTAGCCACCGAGCGTCGCCATCCTTTCATACATCGACTCCACCTGATCGAGAGTGGGGCGTCCGATGAAACCCACCTCCAGCGAGTACGGATGACTTTTGAACGGCTCCAGTTCAGCCGAGTCAAATGTGAGCCATACCCTCCACAGGTCGTTTCCGCCGGCGTACATTTCCTGACCCGAACCCTCCCGTTTCAGGTCGAAGCCGAGGGCCCGGCCCAGATGGCGGGCCAACTGGTCGAGCCGAGGCTCAGACCCGTCCGCCACGCCGAGCATCAACTCCACTTCCACACTCGCCCCTCCCTTGTCAGCCGGTGGTCATTCGGGATTCATAAACCCGTCCCGAGCCGGCCACGGAACAGGCCCCCGGCGTATGCCGAGGGCCTGCGGGTCGAGCGGGGTCAGTCGACGCGCTTCGCCAGGTCGACGAAGCCGCGCCACGTGGCCGGCGAGAAGGAGAGGGTTCCGCCGTCGCGGTCCTTCGTGTCACGGACGAGGACGACGCCGGGCAGGTTGTCGGCGACCTCGACGCAGTCGCCGCCGTTGCCGCCGCTCTTGGTGCTCTTGCGCCACTGTGCGCCGGTCATGTCCATGCTGCTGCCGCTTCCCTCAAGAGGTCCAGGGACTGCGACCGGGACAGGGCCTCGCCCCGGATGCGTTCCCACCGTCGTTCGAGAGTAGCAAGCTGGGACGCCTGATCGATGATGTGCGCCTGGGCCTGGCTGTCCACATGCGCCACCCGCGTCCCGCCGGGAAGCTCGGCGATCGTGAATGGGCCGTCGAGCCCCGGATAGGTCGGGGCGTCGCGGGGAACGATGTGCAGTTGGACGGTGGGAAGCTCCGCGCAGGTCACCAGGTGGGCGAGCTGGGCCGTCATGGTCGCCCGCCCGCCGGCCGCCGCCCGTCGGATCACCTGCTCGTCGATGACAACGACGGTCAGCGGCGCTTCGTCGCAGGTGAGGATCGCCTGCCGGTTGATACGGGCCGCGACCAGGTCTTCGACCTCGGCCGGCGGTAGTGGCTGCCCGTGGAACGTGGCGCGGGCGTACGCCTCGGTCTGTAACAGGCCCGGAACCCACGCGAGCTGGAAGGCCCGCAGCGCGACCGCCGCGCGCTCGATGTCGACCCACGGCCGGAACCACACCGGTTCGCGGCGCAGGGCATCCGGCCACAGCTCGGCAACGTCCTTTCCGAGTATCTTCGCAATTTCGGCACGGTGCCGGGTCTGCGGAATGCGCCCCGGGTTGGCCCAGCGGGCGACGGTCTTCGGGTGAATCCCTATGCGACCCGCCAAGCTTTCGGAGGTCTCGCACGCCTCCGCGAGGGCCGCGACGAACGCATGATTCATGCCTGAGTCCCTTCAAGAGCAAACAGAACGTCCGAAAGAAATAATCTAACGCTGTGTGATTGCTCCGCAACCCTCGGCAGGCTGTCATCAGGACGGCGTGGGTTGGCAGGCAGGGAGTGCGCCCCGGCCCGCGTTCGTCGAGGGGGCCGCCCGGTCCTTCCGACACACCTGAGCGGGTGGCCCCCTCTCCAATCTCCACGGACAGGGGAATCACCGTGCCGAACCGAGCAGAACCTCACCCCGGAAGACCGTGGTGAGCGCCCGACCGATCCAACCGGGCGACGTGCTGCGCCTGACCCGCGCCGCGAGCCCGCAGTTCGTCAAGCCGATCACCGTGCGGGTCATCCGCGAGATGAAGAACCAGCACACGTACCACGGCTGGACATGGGTCGAGGCGTACGAGCTGAATGCCGCAGGCGACGCGGTCGCGAAGCGTGAGCTGTTCGTGCTGCGCGAAGGGCTGCACCGGCTCGCCGCGCCCCTGCGGCAGGCCACGCCGGTCCGGGGCGCGAGCCCCACCCGGGCGTCCTGATGCCCCGCCCGCACCTGCCGATGCGGCCCGCCTGGCTCTGCCGGGTCTGCGCCGCGCAATGGCCCTGCCCGGCGGCGCAGCTCGACCTGCCCACCGAGTTCCACGGCCACACCGTCGCGCTCGCCTTCTACCTGGCCGCCATGATGCACGACGCCATGGACGACATGTACCGACTCGGCGGCCACCCCGACAGAACCGCGATGCACGCCCGGTTCCTCGGCTGGCTGTCCCTGACACGCCGGCCACGCCGCGCCGAGCGCCACTGACCGCACGCCGCCGCCTTCTGCCCGCCGACGCACCCTGAATTCTGGCAAAACCGCCCATAGGGCCGCGAACTGGCGTCTGATCGCTCATAGGCGCTTCCCTCGGCGCGCACGGCTGCCACCTCGACCGGGAGCGCGGGTGCTCGTACTGCTGATCCTCCACCTCGTGGCGGCGCTCGTCGCGCCGCTGCTGGTCCGGTGGTGGGGGCCGCGGGCCTGCTATCCGCTGGCGCTCGCGCCGGCCGCCGCGTTCGGCTGGGCGCTGGCCCGCACGCCTGCGGTGCGCGACGGCGGCGCGGTGGCCGAGACGTACCCCTGGGTGCCGCAGCTACGGCTGGAGCTGGCCTTCCGGATGACCACCCTGTCCTGGCTGATGACCCTGCTCGTCGGCGGCGTTGGGGCGCTGGTGCTGGTCTACTGCGCCCGGTACTTCTCCGCCGGGTCGGCGGGGCTGGCCCGGTTCGCCGCCGTGCTGGTCGCGTTCGCCGGCGCGATGCTCGGCCTGGTGCTCTCCGACGGCCTGCTGCTGCTCTACGTCTGCTGGGAGCTGACCACGATCTTCTCGTACCTGCTGATCGGGCACAGCACCGAGCGGCGGTCCAGCCGCTGGGCCGCCGCCCAGGCGCTCATGGTGACCACCCTCGGCGGGCTGGCCATGCTGGTCGGGTTCCTGATGCTCGGCCGGCACGCCGACGGGTACCGCTGGTCCGCCCTCGCGGCGGCCGACCTGCCGCACGGCGGCTACCTGGCCACGGCCGTGCTGCTGGTGCTGGCCGGGGCGCTGACCAAGTCGGCGGTGCTGCCGTTCAGCTCCTGGCTGCCGGCGGCGATGGCCGCGCCCACGCCGGTCAGCGCGTACCTGCACGCGGCGGCGATGGTGAAGGCCGGCGTCTACCTGCTCGGGCTGCTCGCCCCGGTGCTCGCGGCGGCCGGCCCGTGGCGTCCCGTGGTGGTCACCGCCGGCCTGCTCACCATGCTGGCCGGCGGGTGGGCGGCGCTGCGCCAGACCGACCTGAAGCTGCTGCTGGCGTACGGCACGGTCAGCCAGCTCGGCCTGCTCACCGTGGTCCTCGGGGCGGGCACCCCGCAGGCCGCGCTGGCCGGCACGGCCATGCTGTTCGCTCACGCGCTGTTCAAGGCGGCGCTCTTCCTCGTCGTCGGCGCGATCGACCACACCACCGGCACCCGGGACCTGCGGGAGCTGTCCGGGCTGCGCCGGCACGCCCCCCTGCTGGCCACGGTCGGGACGCTCGCCGCGGCCTCGATGGCCGGGGTGCCCCCGCTGGTCGGCTTCGTCGCCAAGGAGGCGGTGCTCGCGGCGTTCACCGACCATCCGCTGGTCCTCGCCGGGCTGGTCGCCGGGACCGTGCTGACCGTCGCCTACAGCGCCCGCTTCGTCTGGGGCGCGTTCGCCGACCGGCCGGCCGTCGCGCCCGTCGAACCGGACCCGGTCCCCGTCGCGATGCTGGGGCCGCCGGCCCTGCTGGCCGTCGCCGGGCTCGTCGTCGGGCTGCTCGCCGGCCCGCTGGGTCGCCTGCTGCGCCCGTACGCCGAGCTGCTCGGCCCGGTCGACGAGAACCTCGCGCTGTGGCACGGGCCGACCGCCGCGCTCGGCCTCTCCGCCCTGGCACTCGGCGGCGGCGCGGTGCTGTTCGCGCTGCGCGGCCCGCTCGCCCCCGTGGTGCAGCGGGTCCGCGCGCCGGTGGACGGCGCCCGGGGGTACGAGTGGCTGACCCACCAGTTCGACCGGCTCGCCATCGAGGTCACCAGCGTCACCCAGCGCGGGTCCCTGCCCCAGTACCTCGGCACCATCCTGATCGTCCTGGTGGTCGTGCCCGGCGGGGCGATGCTGGCTGCGCGCCCCTGGCGGCAGGGGATCGTCTTCTGGGAAAACCCGTTGCAACTGATGGTGGGGCTGGTCATCGCGGTGGCCGCGTTGGTGGCCGTCGGCGCCCGCCGCCGGCTCACCGCGATGTTGCTGGTCGGGGTCACCGGCTACGGCATCGCGATGCTGTTCGTGCTGCACGGCGCGCCAGACCTGGCGCTGACCCAGTTCCTGGTGGAGAGCTCCACCATCGCGGTCTTCGTGCTGGTGCTGCGCCGGCTGCCCGAGCGGTTCTCCGCTCGTCCGCTGCGCCGCAGTCGCTGGGTACGCCGCTCGCTCGGCGTGGCCGTCGGCGTGGTGCTCGGCGGGTTCTCCCTGGTCGCGGCCGGGGCCCGGACCGCGCCGCCGATCTCGCTGGACTTCCCGGACCTGGCGGTCGCCGCCGGGTACGGGCGCAACGTCGTCAACGTGACCCTGGTCGACATCCGGGCCTGGGACACCATGGGCGAGATCTCGGTGCTGCTGGTGGCCGCGACCGGGGTGGCCAGCCTGATCTTCGAGCGCTCCCGGACCGGTCCCCGCCCGCGCCGCCCCCGACGCCCCGAGGTGCTCCGCCGCCCGGGGCCGCAGCGGCCGGTGTGGCTGCGCGGCGGGCCGACCCTGCGGGAGCACCGCCGGTCGATCGTCTTCGAGGTGGTCACCCGGCTGCTCTTCCACACCATCGTGCTGTTCTCCCTGTTCCTGCTCTTCGCCGGTCACAACGCGCCGGGCGGCGGCTTCTCCGGCGGCCTGGTGGCCAGCCTCGCCCTGGTCGTGCGCTACCTGGCCGGCGGCCGGTACGAGCTGGCCGAGGCGGCCCCGGTCTCCGCGGGCACGATCCTCGGCGCGGGCCTGGCCGTGTCGGTCGGCACCGGCGTGGCCGCCCTCGTCGCCGGCCGGTCCGTGCTGGAGAGCGTGAAGATCGACCTCGCGCTGCCCGGCGTCGGAAACCTCCACGTCGTCTCGTCGCTCCTCTTCGACATCGGCGTCTATCTGATCGTGGTCGGCCTGATGCTGGACATCCTGCGCAGCCTCGGCGCGGAGATCGACCGGCACATCGAGGCGGCCGGCCAGCGCGAGCGCGGGCTGGTCGTCGACCCGAAGGGGAAACTGCGGTGAACGGAACCGGCACGACCATGGTGCTGGTGGTGGTCGTCGGCGTGCTCGCCGGCACCGGCGTCACCCTGCTGCTGGAGCGCAGCCTGACCCGCATCCTGCTCGGCGTCATCCTGCTCGGCAACGGGGTGAACCTGCTGGTCCTGATCGGTGGCCGGTCCGGTGGGGCCCCGGTGGTCGGCACCGGCCCGGTCGACCGGATGAGCGACCCGCTGACGCAGGCGATGGTGCTCACCGCCATCGTGATCACCTTCGGGCTCACCGCGTTCCTGCTCGCCGTCGCGTACCGCAGCTGGTACCTGCAGGGCAACGACGAGGTGCAGGACGACCTGGAGGACCGCCAGGTCGCCGAGTTGGCCGCTCGCAACGAACTGCCCGCGCCCGACCTCGGCGGCGAGGGGCCGGACAACGACCCGGAGCAGGTCGCCCCGGAGCCGCACCTGCGCCGCCTACGGCGGACGGAGGAGCCGTGACCGGTCACCAGGCGCTCGTGCCCCTGCCGGTGGTGGTGCCCCTGCTGGGCGCCGCGCTCACCCTGCTGCTGGCCGACCGGCCCCGGCTGCAACGCGACGTCAGCGTGGTCGGGTTGAGCACCAGCCTGGTGGTCGCCGTGGTGCTGCTGGTCGAGGCGTACCGGCACGGGCCGGTGGTGGTGCGGATCGGCGGATGGCCCCCGCCGGTGGGGATCGTGCTGGTGGCCGACCAGCTCGCCGCGCTGATGGTGGTGGTCTCCTCGGCGGTGACGCTGTGCGTGCTGCTCTACTCGATCGGCCAGGGGCAGGGGGAGACCGGCGAGTCGGCCCCGTTGACCATCTACCACCCCACCTACCTGGTGCTCACCGCCGGCGTGACCAACGCCTTCCTCGCCGGGGACCTGTTCAACCTCTTCGTCGGCTTCGAGATCCTGCTGGCCGCGAGCTTCGTGCTGATCACCCTCGGCGGCACGGAGGTCCGGATCCGGACCGGTTCGATGTACGTGGTGGTCAGCATCCTGTCCTCGATGATCTTCCTGGCCGGGGTGGGCCTGGTGTACGCGGCCACCGGCACCCTCAACATGGCCCAGCTCGCCCAGCGGCTCGACGCGCTGCCGGACAACGTACGGCTCTGCCTCCAGCTCATGCTGCTGCTGGCGTTCGGGATCAAGGCGGCGGTGTTCCCGCTGTCGGCCTGGCTGCCGGACAGCTACCCGACCGCGCCCGCGCCGGTCACCGCGGTCTTCGCCGGCCTGCTCACCAAGGTCGGCGTGTACGCGATCATCCGCACCGAGACCCTGCTCTTCCCCGGTGGCCAGGTCTCCGGGCTGCTGATGGTGGTGGCCGGGCTGTCCATGGTGGTCGGCATCCTCGGCGCGGTCGCCCAGTCGGACATCAAGCGGATCTTCTCGTTCACGCTGGTCAGCCACATCGGCTACATGATCTTCGGGGTGGCGCTGAGCACCGTCGCCGGGCTGGCCGGGGCGATCTTCTACGTGGCGCACCACATCACCATCCAGACCACCCTGTTCCTGGTCGCCGGGCTGGTCGAGGAGCGGGCCGGCAGCACCGACCTGCGCCGGCTCGGCGGGCTGGCCCGGGTCGCCCCACTGGTCGCGGTGCTCTTCTTCGTGCCCGCGATGAACCTCGCCGGTATCCCGCCGTTCTCCGGGTTCCTCGGCAAGTTGGGCCTGCTCCAGGCCGGGGTGGCGGTCGGCGGCCCGCTGCCCTGGGTGCTGGTCGCCACCGGCACCGCCACCAGCCTGGTCACCCTCTACGCCGCGTCCAGGGTGTGGAGCATCGCGTTCTGGCGGGAGCCCCGGCTGGCCACCACCGAGCCGACGGTCCGGCTGCCCGCCCTGATGGTCGGCGCCACCGCCGCCCTGGTGGTGCTGGGGCTGGGGTTCACCGTCGCCGCCGGTCCGCTGTTCGGGGTCAGCACCGACGCGGCCACCGACCTGCGGGCCCGCACCCCGTACGTGCGGGCCGTGCTGCCCGGCGGGGTGCCGTGACCGGGGCCCGCCGCCCCGCCGCCTCCGGCGACCCGCGGCCCGCGGGCGGCCCGAACGGCCCGGTCGGCCCGGACGGGCCGGCGGCCCGGGGCCAAAGCCGGGCCGTACGGTGGCGGGACCGGCTGACGGCCCTCGCCTGGATGGTCGGGGTCTGGAACCTGCTCTGGGGGCGGCCCTCCTGGGGCAACCTGCTGGGCGGGCTGCTGGTCGGCGTGGCCGTGCTGGTGTTCTTCCCGCTGCCGCCGGTCACCTTCGGCGGCCGGCTGCGCCCCTGGGCGCTGCTCGTGCTGGCGGGCCGGTTCGTCACGGAACTGGTCGGCGCCAGCATCCACGTGGCCCACGTCGCCGTGCGGCCCGGCTACCTGCCCCGGGGCGCCATCATCGCGGTACGCCTGCGGGTGCGCACCGACCTGAACCTGGCGCTGACCGCCGAGGCGATCTCGCTGGTCCCCGGCACCCTGATCATCGAGGTCGACCGGGAACGCGGCCTGCTCTACGTGCACGTGCTCGACGTGCACGGCCCGGCGGACCTGACCGACAGCCGGGAGCGGGTCCTCGCCACCGAGGCCAGGATCGTCCGCGCGATCGGTTCCGCCGCCGAACTCCGCCTGCTGGACACCCCTGCCCCGGACGTGCCCTCCTCCGCCGCCGCGCATCCCGACCGTCCCACCGACAGGGGGCCAGACCAGTGACCTTGCTGCTCGCCGCCGTGCTCACCGTGCTCTTCTCGGTGACCGCGCTGCTCGCGCTGACCCGGCTGTACCGCGGCCCCTCGCTGCTGGACCGCGTGGTCGCGGCCGACGTGCTGCTCAACACGATGGCCGGCGCGGTCGGGGCGGAGGCGGCGGTCAACCGGCACGCCACCACCCTGCCGGTGCTCGTGGTGCTGTCCCTGCTCGGCTTCGTCGGCGCGGTGGCCGTGGTCCGCTTCGCCGTCCGGGAGGAGTCGTGAGCGCGGGCGTGGTCGCCGACTGGCTGGGCGCGGCCTGCCTGGTCGCCGGCGGACTGCTCAGCCTCGCCGCCGGGATCGGCGTGCTGCGCTTCCCGGACGTGCTCGACCGGATGCACGCGGCCACCAAGCCACAGGTGCTCGGCGTGCTGCTGCTGCTCGTCGGGGTGGCGTTGCGGCTGCGCACGGCGTCCGACATCGGCATGATCGTCCTGGTCGCGGTCTTCCAGTTGGCCACCGCGCCGGTCGCCGCCCAGATGGTCGGCCGGGCCGCGTACCGCTCGGGCCGGGTCGACCGCTCCCTGCTCGACGTCGACGAACTCGCCGAGGAGCGGTGAGGGCGTCCCTCAGCGGGCGCTCAGCCGACGCCGATAAAATGGGCCACATGATCGACTCTTCTGCCCAGGAGGGCAGCAGTAGCCAGCCGGGTCGCGCCCGGCATCTTCCCGTCCCGACGGCCCCGGGAGCCCTGAGCAACCCGTGTTGATCGTCGTAGGACTCGTCCTCATCATCGTTCTCACCGCCGCCACGGGTTACTTCGTGGCCCAGGAGTTCGGCTACGTCGCCGTGGACCGGGGGCGGCTCAAGCAGCTCGCCGACGACGGCGACCAGGCCGCCGCACGGGCCCTCGAGGTGACCGGCCGGCTCTCCTTCATGCTCTCCGGCGCACAGCTCGGCATCACGGTGACCGCCCTGCTGGTCGGTTACGCCGCCGAGCCCTACCTGGGCGCGGGGCTGGCCGAGCTGCTCGACGTGGCCGGCGTGTCCGCCGCGGTCGCCCTGCCGCTGTCCATCGCGCTGGCCCTGCTCATCGCGACCGTCGTGCAGATGGTCCTCGGCGAGCTGGCCCCGAAGAACCTGGCCATCGCCCGAGCCGAGCAACTGGCCCGGGCGTTGAGCCGGTCCACCCTGATGTACCTGAAGGTCGCCGGGCCGGTGATCACGCTCTTCGACAAGGCCGCCGTCCGGCTGCTGCGTCGGATCGGCATCGAGCCGATCGAGGAGCTGCCCAGCGGCGCCACCCCGAAGGACCTGGAACAGATCATCGCCGAGTCCCGGGAGGAGGGGCACCTGAACGCCGAGATGTCCGACCTGCTCGACCGTGGGCTCGACTTCCGGACGCTGACCGCCGGGGAGGCCATGGTGCCCCGGGTCGACGTGCACACCGTCCGGGCACACGAGCCGCTGAGCCGGGTGGTGGAGCTGCTCGACACCGGGCACTCCCGGTTCCCCGTCCGCGGCACCGAGGGCGTCGACGACCTGGTCGGCGTCGTCGGCATCGCCGACGTGCTGGCCGTGCCCCCGGCCGAGCGCGCGACCACCCCGGTCAGCGCGGTGGCCGGGCCCCCGCTGCTGGTGCCGGAGACGCTGCCGCTGCCGACGGTGCTGGACCGGCTCCGGGTCGGGCACCGGCAGCTCGCCTGCGTGGTCGACGAGTACGGCGGCTTCGCCGGCGTGATCACGCTGGAGGACATCGCCGAGGAGCTGGTCGGCCCGATCCGGGACGAGGACGATCCGCCGGATCGCGCCCCCGCCCGGCAGGACGACGGCTCCTGGTTGGTGCCGGCCCGCTGGCGGATCGACGAGGTCGCCGACAGCACCGGTATCGCCCTGCCCGAGGCCCCCGAGTACGACACCCTCTCCGGGCTCGTCATGCGCGAGCTGGGCCGGGTGCCCGAGGTGGGCGACCGGCTGGAGATCGCCCTGGTGGCCGACGGTGACGCCCAGATCGCGCGGCGCGCCCTGGTCGAGGTGCTCGCGGTGGACCGGCACGTCGCCGACTCGGTGCGGCTCCGGCTCACCGAGGCCACCGCGGGCGAGGGGGAGACGGCATGAGCCCGGGAGTGGCGCTCCTCGTCTCCGTGGTGCTGCTGGCGCTGAACGCGTTCTTCGTGGCCGCCGAGTTCGCGCTGGTGGCCAGCAAGCGGTACCGGCTGGAACAGGTCGTCGCCGAGGGCGGCGGCCGGGGGGCCCGCGCGGCCCTGGACGGCGTACGCGAGCTGTCCCTGATGCTGGCCGGCGCGCAGCTCGGCATCACGCTGTGCACGCTGGGCCTGGGCGCGTTGGCCGAGCCGGCGATCGAGGGCCTGCTCAGCCCGCTGTTGCACGCCGTGGGCCTGCCCACGGCGGCCAGTCACATCGTCGCGCTGGTGTTCGCCCTGACCGTGGTCACCTTCCTGCACCTGGTGGTCGGCGAGATGGCCCCGAAGTCCTGGGCGATCACCGACGCGGAGCGCTCGGCGACCCTGCTGGCGCTGCCGTTCCGGGCCTTCGCCCGGGTGGCCCGGCCGGTGCTGTCGCTGCTCAACGCCCTGGCCAACGCGATCCTGCGGCTGGTCCGGGTGAACCCGCAGGACCAGCTCGCCCAGGTGCACGGCCCGGCCGAGCTGCGGATCCTGCTGGAACAGTCCCGCGAGCACGGGCTGCTCGGCGCCGAGCAGCACCAGTTGCTCACCAGCATGCTGGAGCTCCAGGGCACCACGGTCGCCCAGGTGATGGAGCCGTTCGACCAGATCGTCACGGTCCGCCGGGACGATCCGGCGGAGCGGATCGAGGAGGTCTCCCGGGACAGCGGCCGGTCCCGGCTGGCGGTGCTGGACTCCGGCGGCGAGGTGTGCGGCCTGGTGCACGTCCGGGAGGCCGTGCGGGCCACCACCACCGGCCGGACGGCCACCGCCGGCGAGCTGATGAGCGCCGCGTTCACGCTGCCGGGGACGGCGTCGGTGACGGAGGCGGTGACCGCGATGCAGGGCCAGCAGGCCCAGCTCGCCCTGGTCCGCAACGGCGGTGGACCGACCCGCCCGATCGGCTTCGTGGCGCTGGAGGACCTGCTGGAGGAGGTCATCGGCGAGTTCGACGACGAGACCGACCCGGTGCCCCGGGGCCGCCGGCTGCGCTGAGGCCGTTGGGGGGCGGCCGGCTGCGCTGAACCGTCGGCTGCGCTGAGGACCGTCCGGGGCCGGTCCGGCGACCAGCCGGGCCGGCCCCCGACGTCCGCGCCGGTCCGGTCCGGTCCGGCAGGACTGTCCGGCCGCCGACCGGGAAAGCCGTGCCACCACCGAGGGGGTACGGAGGGAGCGGTGTGCGGCTGACCGGGGTGTCGCCGGAGTCCGGCCGGACCGGGCTCGCGGTGCACACCACGCTGGCGAACCCGAGCACCCGCCCCGGGTTGCGGCTGCCCGGCCGGGTGACGCTGCACGCCGGTCGCGACGATGTCCCCGTCCGGCGGCTCCGGCTCGGCCTGGTCACCCAGGTGGAGCCGGACGACCCGGGTGCCCCCCGCCGGCTCGTGCAGTTCCACCAGGTGTCGATCGCCGGGGCGTTCGTGGTGCCGGCCGGGCGGCGGCGGGCGGTCGACTTCGCGCTGCCGCTGCCCTGGGAGACCCCGGTCACGATCTTCGGTGGGGTGCCGCTGATGAGCCTGCGGATGGGCCTGCGCACCGAGGCGTCGGTCGACGTCGATCTGGAGCAGGGCCCGATGGTCCCGATCTTCGTGCACCCCCTGCCGACCCAGCAGCACATCCTCGCCGCCCTGGACTCGCTCGGGTTCAGCCTGCGCCAGGCCGGCCTGGCCGCCGACCGGCTGCCCGGGGTGGAGCAGGCGCTGCCGCTGCACCAGCGGCTCGGCTGGTGGGTCGCGCCGCTCTACGCCGGCCCGATCACCGAGCTGGAGGTGATCTTCGTGGCCAACTCCGCCGGCCTGGAGGTGATCCTCTGGGCCGACCGCCGACTCTCCCTGGCCGGGGTCACCCACCAGAGCATCAGCCGGTTCCGGGTCTGGCATGCCGGCGCGGACCGGGCCGACTGGGTCGCCGTGGTGGACGGCTGGCTGCGGCACGCGATCAACCGGCACGCCGCGGCGGCGGCGCACGGTCACTGGTCGGCCCGGATCAGCGAGTCGGCGCACGTGAGCCGCCGGCCGGACCAGCCGGTCCGGCCGGGCTACGGGCTGGGCGGCACCGCCGGCGGCGCGGGCATCGGCGGGGGTGGGGGCGGGGGCGACGGCACCTGAGCCGGTACGTCGCCCCCGGGTGGTGGCGGGCGGGCGGTCGTGCCCTCCTACACCGAGGCGGTGGCGAGCTTGACGCTGAAGCCGAGGAAGAGCGCGGCCACCCCGGTGGTCGCCCCGGCGGCCAGCCGGCGGCGCTGGCGGAACTGGGCGGCCAGGTACGTCCCCGCGAAGATCAGCATCGTCAGGTACAGCACGCTGGCCGCCTGGGCGATCAGCCCGAGCAGCAGGAACGACAGCGCCGGCCAGGCGTACCCGGGGTCGACGAACTGGATGAAGAACGAGATGAAGAACAGGATCGCCTTCGGGTTGAGCAGGCTGATCACCAGCGCCCGCCGGAACGGGCTGCGCAGCTCCGCCGGCTCGGCGGCGTCGATCAGCCGCGGCGCGGCCGGGTCGTTGCGGTCCCGCCAGCGCCGCACCGCGCCGCGCAGCATCGCCAGCCCGACCCAGCCCAGGTACGCCGCGCCGACGTACTTCACCACCAGGAACAGCGGCGGGTACGCCTGGAGCAGCGACGCCACCCCGGCGGCGGAGAGGACCATCAGCACCGAGTCGCCGACGAACACCCCGGCGGCGGCCCGGTAGCCGGTCCGTACCCCGCGTTTGGCGGCGGTGGAGAGCACGAAGAGCGAGTTCGGGCCGGGGAGCAGAACGATCGCCACGGTCCCCAGCAGGTACGTCCAGATGTCGGTGATGCCCAGCACGCCCGACATCATCGCGCCGGGGCCGGCGCGGCGGAAACCCATTCCCGCAGCATGGCCTGTGCGTTCGGCCACTCGTCGGCGATCATCGAATACTGGACGGTGTCCCGCCAGGAGCCGTCGGGCCGGACGCGGTGCCGGCGCAGCACCCCCTCCCGGGTGGCGCCCAGCCGCTCGATGGCCCGCTGCGAGCGCTCGTTGCGCAGGTCGGTGTGCCACACCACCCGCTCCGCGCCCAACTCCTCGAAGGCGTGGGTGAGCAGCAGCAGCTTCGCCTCGGTGTTGATCCCCGTCCGCCACCAGGGCCGACCCAGGTACGTGTACCCGATGGCCAGCGTCCGCAACGCCGGGTCGACCTCGTAGAAGGAGGTGGTGCCGACCGCCGCCCCGGTGACCGCGCACCGCTGGACCCAGGGCACCCGCTCGCCCCGGTGGTGGGCCGCGAGCGCCGCCCGGATCAGCTCGGCCGTCCCGGCCGGATCGGCCGGCTGCGGCCAGCCCAGGTGCCGCCACACCTCGGGGTCGTCGGTGGCGGCGTGCAGCTCGTCGGCGTGCGCGAGGTCCAGCGGTTCGAGCACGACGTGCGCGCCCCGCAGGGTGGCCGGCTCCAGCCACGGCGACCGCTCGGTCCGCAGGTACGCCGGCAGCGGCGCGGTCACCCCGGCGGCCGGCTCGGGCGGCCCGGGGGTCAGCGCCAGCGGCAGCACCCCGGCCCAGTGCGGCAGGTCCAGGTCGGCCTCGTCGTCGCGTACCCCGCCGGCGCGGGACCGGACGGACACCTCGCGCAGCGGCAGCGCCAGCACCGCCGTCTCGGCCATCTCCCGGCGGCTCGGCGGGCGGGCGTCCCCGCTGCGCCCGGGGGCGGCCTTCTCCACCAGGGCGGTCATCACGGCGGCCTTCTCCCCGGCATCGGTGACCAGGTGCGCGGTGCCGTGCGCGACCACCGACCGGTAGTTGGCGCTGTGGTGGAACTGCGAGCGGGCGTAGACCAGCCCGTCGAGCAGGGTCACCGCGACGCAGACCGGCAGGCCGTCGCCCCGGGCGGCGAGCATCGACGGGCTGCCGGTGGAGCCGTGCAGGTAGAGGGTGTCGCCGATCCGGACGTGCAGGGTGGGCAGCACCCGGGGCTCGCCGTCCACGGTGAACCCGAACGCGCAGTGGTACGCCTCGTCGAGGACGGCGTGCGCGGCGGCCCGGTCGTAGCTCATCCGTTCGCGGGTGCGGGTGGCGGTGGTCCGGGGCGTGGGTGGGTACATGCGACAGCCCGCCTTTGTTCTAGTACAATGCCGAAATTGTGTCAGCACATTATCAGGTGAGCGGCGGGACGGCCGCCGAGATCTCGGCCAGCGTGGAATCGGGCATCCGGTCCGGCGAGCTGCCGGCCGGGGCGGCGCTGCCGCCGGTGCGGGCCCTCGCCGCCGAGCTGACGGTCAGCCCGGCCACGGTCGCCCGCGCGTACCAGGAACTGCGCCAGCGCGGCCTGCTCGCCACCGCCGGCCGGCACGGCACCCGGGTGCGCCCCCGGCCGCCGGTGGCCACCCGCCGGGCGTTGCGTCCGAGCCCCGCCCTCGGCGCCCGCGACCTGTCCCGCGGGGAGCCCGACACCCGGCTGCTCCCGCCGCTCGGCCCGCACCTGGCCGCCCTCGCCGCCGAGCTCGCCGTCCCCGTCGGGTACGCCTCGGTCGGCGTCCTGCCCGAGCTGGCCGACGCGGCCCGGGAGCGGCTCGCCGCCGACGGGGTGCCCGCCGACGAGATCACCGTGACCGGGGGCGCGCTCGACGGCATCGAACGGCTGCTTGCCGCCCACCTGCGCCCCGGCGACGCGGTCGCCGTGGAGGACCCGGGCTGGGCCGACCTGCTGGACCTGGTCGCCGCGCTCGGGCTGCGCGCGATCGGCGTCCCGGTGGACGACGACGGGCCGGTCGAGGCCGGGGTGCGGGTCGCCCTGGCCGCCGGGGCGCGGGCCCTGGTGGTGACCAGCCGGGCGCAGAACCCGACCGGGGCGGCGGTCTCCGCCGACCGGGCCGCCGCGCTGCGCGCCCTGCTCGCCGGCCGCAACGGCCTGCTGCTGATCGAGGACGACCACGCCGCCGAGCTGGCCCGGGTGCCGCTGCACCCGCTCGCCGGGGCCACCCCGGCGTGGGCCTTCGTCCGGTCGGTCAGCAAGCCGTACGGCCCCGACCTGCGGCTCGCGGTGCTGGCCGGCGACGAGGCGACCGTGGCGCGGGTGGCCGGCCGGGCCCGGGTCGGCGCGGGCTGGGTCTCCACCGTGCTGCAACGCCTCGTACTGGCACTCTGGCGCGACCCGGCCACCGCCGCGCTGGTGGACCGGGCCGGCGAGAGCTACGAACGCCGCCGGGGCGACCTGCTCGCCGCCCTGGCCGCCCGCGGCCTGACCGGCCACGGCCGTACCGGCATCAACGTCTGGCTCCCCGTGCCGGACGAGACCAGCGCCGTCACCGCGCTGCGCGACGCGGGCTGGGTGGTCGCCCCGGGGGCGCTGTTCCGGATCGCCGCCGAGCCCGGACTGCGGATCACGGTCAGCTCACTCGCCACCACCGACTCACTCGCCACCACCGACTCGCTCGCCACCGCCGACTCACTCACCACCGCCGACATCCCGGCGCTGGCCGACGCGCTGGCAGCCGCCGTCCGCCCCGCCCCCCCACCCGGCTTCACCGCCTAACCCACCCCGCCCACCATGCACTTTCACGGAAAACGTGGCCATTCCGCGTCCCATGACCACTCTTTCCGTGAAAGCGGGGGGCGTCGGGCGGGGGCGTCGGGCGGGGTGCCCGCGTGGGCGCGGGGACGGCGGGTAAAAAGATCGCCATGACCGACAAGACCGACACCGCCCCCGGTGCGCAGCAGTTCATCCCGCCGCAGGCCGACACCATCGACGAGCTGCGCGCCGCCGCGGGCGGCTGCCGGGGCTGCGAGCTGTACCGGGACGCCACCCAGACCGTCTTCGGCCGCGGCGGCGAGGATGCCCGGGTGGTGCTGGTCGGCGAGCAGCCCGGCGACCTGGAGGACCAGAAGGGGCTGCCGTTCGTCGGGCCGGCCGGCCGGCTGCTGCGCCGGGCGGTCGACGACGCCGGGCTCGACCCGAGTCAGCTCTACCTGACGAACGCCGTCAAGCACTTCCGTTTCGAGCTGCGCGGCAGGCGGCGCATCCACCAGACCCCGGACCGGGTGCACGTCACCGCGTGCCGGCCCTGGCTGGTGGCCGAGTTCGCCCGGCTGCGCCCGGACGTCGTGGTGGTGCTCGGCGCGACCGCCGCGAAGGCGCTGCTCGGCCCCACGTTCCGGGTCACCCGGCAGCGGGGCGCGCTGATGCCGTGGCCGGCCTCGGCCGAGCACCCGGAGGACTTCGCGCGGGTGCCGGTCGACTCCGCCGGGAAGGTCGCCGACGCCCCGGCAGCCCGGTTGCTGGCCACCATCCACCCGTCGGCCGTGCTGCGCGCCGACAACCAGGACATCGCGTACGCCGGCCTGGTCGCCGACCTGACCGTCGCCGCCCGCGCCCTGTCCGCCTGACCAACCGCCCACCCACCCCAGGAGGCTCGCCCGGGTCGTTCCTGGACAGTTGTCGTCCTCGGGGGCCGGTAACTGTCCAAGATCGGGCCGCTGTCCATCTGGGATCGTCGGCTGAGGCGGCGGCTGGTGGCCGCTGGGGCGTGAGCGGTGCCGGTCCGTGTGTCGCCGAGGCGACTGCCGCTCAGCGTGAGCGGTGGCGGTCCGTGTGTCGCCGAGGCGACTGCCGCTCAGCGTGAGCGGTGGCGGTCCGTGTGTCGCCGAGGCGACCGCCGCTCAGCGTGAGCGGTGGCGGTCCGGCTTCTGCCCCGGCGACCTGGTGGCGGCGATCGGAAGTTCGGCCTATGGCAGACCAGGGTGCCGGCCTGGGCCGGGCTGCGCAAGGATGGGGCAGCCCACCGCCCCTTACCCGGCAGCCCACCACCCCTTATCCGGGAGCCCGCCGCCCTTATCCGGGAGCCCACCGCCCCTTCCCGAGGAGCCCCGATGGCCACCGACCTCACCGCGCCGGCCCCGAGCCGGATCGACGTCGCCCCGATCCAGCGCCGGACGGTGCGGCTGCTCTTCGTGACCCAGATCATCGGGGGTATCGGCGTCACCATCGGCGTCACGGTCGGGGCGCTGCTCGCCGCCCGGATCGCCGGCACGGCGGTCGCCGGCCTGGCGCAGAGCGCCGGGGTGGTGGGTGGCGCGCTGCTCGCCGTCCCGGTCACCCGGATCATGACGGGATACGGCCGCAGACCCGGCCTGGTCACCGCGTACCTGGTCGGGGCCGCCGGGGGCGTGCTGGTGGTGCTCGCCGCGGCGACCCGCCAGGTGCCCCTGCTCTTTCTCGGCATGCTGCTGTTCGGCGGTGGCACGGCCGCCAACCTCCAGGCCCGCTACACGGCCGTCGATCTCGCCGAGCCGGCCCGCCGGGGCCGCCAGCTCTCCGTGGTCGTCTGGGCCACCACGGTCGGGGCGGTGGCCGCGCCGAACTTCGCCGCGTTGGCCGACCGGACCACCCGGGGCTGGGGCCTGCCGCCGCTGGCCGGCCCGTTCGCGTTCAGCGCCGTGGCGTTCACGCTCGCCGCCGGCGTACTGCTGGTGCTGCTGCGGCCGGACCCGCTGCTCACCGCGCGCCGGCTCGCGGCGGCCGAGGCTTCCGAGGCGGCCGGCGGGCCGGCGGCGAGCGGCCGGCGCGGGGCGGGCATGCGGGCGGCCTGGCGGGTGGTCCGCGCGCGGCCGGCGGCCCGGCTGGGCATCGCCGCCGTCGCGGTCGGCCACCTGGTGATGGTCGCGGTGATGTCGATGACCCCGGTACGCCTCGGCGAGTACCACTCCGACGCCGCCGTGCTCGGGGTGGTCGGGGTCGTGCTCAGCCTGCACATCGCCGGCATGTACGCGCTGTCCCCGGTGGTCGGCTGGCTCACCGACCGGCTCGGTCGACGCCCGGTGATCCTCGGCGGCCTGGCGGTGCTGCTGGCGGCCTGTGCGGTGGCGGGCGTCTCCGGGCACCACACGGCGGGGCTCTCGGTCGGCCTGGTCCTGCTCGGGCTGGGCTGGTCCGGGACGATGGTGGCCGGCTCCACCCTGCTGTCGGAGTCGGTGCCCACTGCCGTGCGGCCCAGCGTGCAGGGGTTGTCCGACCTGACGATGGGCCTGGCCGGGGCTGCCGCCGGCGCGCTGAGCGGGTTCGTCATGCAGGTGGCCGGGTATCCGACGCTCACCCTGCTGGCGGCGATCGCGACGGTGCCCCTGCTGGCGCTAGCGTTGCGTCCGGCGTCCGTACCGGCGCCGGACGAGGAGGACCGACAGTGCGGCTGACCGACTTCTGGACCCGGCTGGAGGAGGTGTTCGGGCGGGGCTACGCGGCAAGCATCGCCTCGGACCAGGTGCTGTCCCAGCTCGGCGGGCGGACCATCGAGCAGGCGCTGAGATCGGGTGAGCAGACCCACGTGGTGTGGCGGGCGGTGGTCGCCGCGTATCCCGACCGGGTGCCTGTACGGCTACGCTGAGCAGCCATTTCTTCCGGTCTGCGTGTCGCTTGCCGACTCGTACACCTGTTCGGCTATTGTCCACAGCGGGGTGCTCGTCCACAGCTCACGGCCGGTCGGCTGGTGTTCTGTCGGACCCAGCGCCTAGCGTGTCCGCGTGACGAGAAGCTCAGCAGCAAAGACGCCGGCGAAGGCAGGGGTGGCAAACATGGCGGCAGGGCCCGACCGGGAGAAGGCGCTCGACCTTGCTCTCGCCCAGATCGACAAGCAGTTCGGCAAGGGCTCGGTGATGCGGCTGGGGGAGCGGCCGGTTGTCCAGACCTCGGTCATCCCGACCGGTTCCATCGCGCTCGACGTGGCGCTCGGCGTGGGCGGTCTGCCCCGCGGCCGGGTCGTCGAGATCTACGGCCCGGAATCCAGCGGTAAGACGACGGTGGCCCTGCACGCGGTGGCCAACGCCCAGCGGGCTGGCGGCATCGCCGCCTTCGTCGACGCCGAGCACGCGCTCGACCCGGACTACGCGAAGGCCCTCGGCGTCGACACCGATGCCCTGCTGGTCTCCCAGCCGGACACCGGTGAGCAGGCGCTGGAGATCGTGGACATGCTGGTCCGCTCCGGCGCGATCGACATCATCGTGATCGACTCGGTGGCGGCCCTGGTGCCGCGCGCCGAGATCGAGGGCGAGATGGGCGACAGCCACGTGGGCCTCCAGGCCCGGCTGATGAGCCAGGCGCTGCGGAAGATCACCGGCGTGCTCAACAACACCGGCACCACGGCGATCTTCATCAACCAGCTCCGCGAGAAGATCGGTGTGATGTTCGGCAGCCCGGAGACCACCACCGGTGGCCGGGCGCTGAAGTTCTACGCCTCGGTCCGGCTTGACGTGCGCCGTATCGAGAGCCTCAAGGACGGCACCGACGTGGTCGGTAACCGCACCCGGTGCAAGGTCGTGAAGAACAAGGTCGCCGCGCCGTTCAAGCAGGCCGAGTTCGACATCATGTACGGCAAGGGCATCTCCCGCGAGGGCTCGCTCATCGACGTGGGCGTGGAGCAGGCGATCATCCGCAAGTCCGGCGCCTGGTACACGTACGACGGTGACCAGCTCGGCCAGGGCAAGGAGAAGGCCCGGGAGTTCCTCAAGGAAAACCCGGACGTGGCGGCCGAGATCGAGAAGAAGATCCTGGAGAAGCTCGGCGTCGGGGTCGGCGCGGGCGACGCCGCCGGTGGCCCGGAGCTGCCGCCGGTCGACTTCTGACCGGTAGCTGACCAGTGGCAGGACGACGCGCCCGGGCGGGGCGGGGCTGGGATGCCAGCCCGTCCCGGTCGGGCGACGCCGAGACTCCGCCCCGTCCTCGGCGGGGCCGCCCCGATCAGGCGACCGACCCGGAGGCAGGCGGACAGGCCCCGCCCCGGGACGAGGCCGAGGTGGCGCGGGAGATCTGCCTGCGCCAGCTCGCCCTGCGTCCGCGCACCCGGGCCGAGCTGGCCGGCGCGCTCGCCAAGCGGGGGATCTCCGAGGAGGTTTCCGCCGGAGTGCTCGACCGGTACGACGAGGTCGGCATCATCGACGACGCGGCCTTCGCCCGGGCCTGGGTGTCCAGCCGGCACGCCGGCCGGGGGCTGGCCCGTCGGGCGCTCGCCAACGAGCTGCGCCGGCGCGGCGTGGACGGCGAGGTGGCCACCGAGGCGCTCGGCGAGCTGGACGAGGAGACCGAGGCCGAGACGGCCCGGGTGCTGGTCGAACGGAAGCTGCGCACGGCCCGGGGCGAGCCGGACGCGGTGTTCCGCCGGCTCGTCGGCATGCTCGCCCGCAAGGGCTACCCGCCCGGCGTGGCGATCCGGGCGGTGAAGGACGCGCTCGCCGCGCAGAGCGCCGAGGCGGCCGAGTTCGCCGACCGGATCGACGCCGACGCGCTCGCCGACGCGGAGGGCGACGTCGACCGGGACAGCCGCAGCCTCGACTGACAGTGTGCGGCCGGCCGGGTGGGATGTCCGGCGGAGGCGGTGGGGTCCCGGTGGGTTCGTCAAGCGGTGATCGGCGGGGTGTGGCGGGAAGGCGGCATCGATGTTGAAGGCGTGTCTCAACGGCGGCCGGAGCCGGGCCGAACACCCCGCCGTGCCGGTCACCGCGGCCGAGTTGGCCGCCGACGCGTATCGCTGCGCCGCCCTCGGGGTCGCGGCGGTACACGTCCACCCACGCGACGCCGCCGGCGCGGAGTCCCTCGCCCCGGCGGCGGTCGACGCGGCGGTCGGCGCGCTGCGCGCCGCCTGCCCCGGGCTGCCGGTCGGCGTGAGCACCGGCGCGTGGATCGAGCCGGATCCGGCCGCCCGGGTGGCCGCCGTGCGGGCCTGGCGGGTGCCGCCCGACTTCGCGTCGGTCAACGTGCACGAGGTCGGTGCCGAGCAGGTGGCGGCGGCGCTGGTCGAGCGGGGCGTGGCCGTCGAGGCCGGCGTCTGGACCCTGGACGCCGTCCGGGCGTACCGGGGCTGGCGGGTGCCGGCCCTGCGGGTCCTCGTCGAGTGCATGGCCCCCGATCCGGCGGACGCGCTGGTCGACGCGGCCGGCATTCTCGCCGCCCTGCCGCCCGGTGGCCCGCCGGTGCTGCTGCACGCCGAGGGCCCGGCGGTGTGGCCGATGCTCGCCGAGGCCGTCGGTCGCGGGCTCGACACCAGGATCGGGCTGGAGGACACCTTCGTGCTGCCGGGCGGCGCGCCGGCCACCGACAATGCCGCGCTGGTCGACGCGGCCCTCGCGGGTGGAGCCCACTGAGCCGAGCAGCGCCGATGCCCCGGCGGCGGGCGCGCCACGCCACCTTTGTCCGGCGGTGTCCGGCGTCGGATCGGCGTTCGGTGACCCTCCAACTTCGCTCCGTTCGAGGGGTTTGATCATGAGTCCTTGACCAGATGGCCCCCGGAGACCTAGCCTCGCCATACAGGCTCACATTGCCCGACCAGCGCAGGCTAAGCGCACAACATAGATCGCGTAACAGAACAGCATCACTTTGGCCGGCTCGCCGGCCTGCGGTGCCAGCTCCGACAGGCCGGACCGGAGTTGGTGCGACAACTGCACCCGGCTGCCGACGATGCCCACGGGCACCGCCGGTGGTGAGAGCTACCCATGGCCAGCCGCTCAGGTCGGGCGTCTCAGAGCCGCAGCGCGCGTGCCCAGTGGCACGAGCACTGCGGCGCCGACGTTCAGGGGAGGCGGCCATGGCGGGGTGGCACAGGTACACCGGTGGTCCCGACAGGACGGCCGTCGGTCGCGGCGCACCGACGGGCGACGGGGTCGGCGGCGGCGCCGCGCGCCGTGGCCTCCGACCCGGCGGTGCCCGAGTCGCCCGCCCCGGCTCCTGCCCGGAAGGCACCCGGGCGGCACGCCGCAGTTCCGCCACCGCCACCGCTACCGGCGGCGCCACCGCCATTGCCACCGGCGGCGGCCAGGCCCGCCCGCTCGTCCCGGCCCGTCGGCTCGTTTCGGCCCGCGTCGATGTGGCGGTGCGGCCGTGAACGCCTTCGATGCCCTCATCCTCGCCGTGGTGCTGGTGCTGGCCGTCGTGGTCGTCGGCGCGGTGCTGGTGGGGCTGCGCACGATGCGCCGGATCAGCACCGCCCCCCGCCCCGAGGACCCGGCCTTCGTCGCCGAGAAGGACCGCCAGGAACAGTCCCTGGCCGCGCTGCGCACCGCCGCCGACGAGGTGAACAGCACCATCGACGTGGCCAAGTCCGCCGCCGCGGCGGCGCGCGCCGAGGCCGCCGCCGCGAAGGCCGAGGCGAAGGCGGCCCGCTCCGAGGCCGGGCGGGTGCTCGACGGCGCCCGCGCGGAGGCGGACACCGTCCTGGAGCGGGCCCACAAGCAGGCCGAGGCGGACGCCGAGCAACTGCGCACGGCTGCCCGGCGCAGCGGCGAACGCGAGGTGGCGGTGCTCGCCTCGACCACCCGGGAACAGGCCGCCGAGGTGGAGCGGCGGGCCGCCCGGATGGACGAGCGGGAGCGGTTGCACACCGAGGAGGTGGAGCGGTTCGCCGGCCGGGAGCGGCAGCTCACCGCCGCCAGCGCCGCCCTGGCCGTCCGGGAGTCCGCGCTGGTCGAGCGGGAACGGGCCCTGACCGAGGCGGAGGAGCAGGTCCGGCGGGAGTTGGAGCGCGTCGCCGGGCTGACCGTCGACGCCGCCCGCACGGAGCTGATCGAGGCGATCGAGACGCAGGCCAAGCGGGAGGCCGCGCTGCTGGTCCGGGACATCGAGTCGGATGCCCGCAGCACGGCCGATCAGCGCGCCCGGCACATCGTGGTGGACGCCATCCAGCGGATCGCCAGCGAGCAGACCTCGGAGAGCGTGGTCAGCGTCCTGCACCTGCCCGGGGACGAGATGAAGGGGCGGATCATCGGCCGGGAGGGGCGCAACATCCGCGCCTTCGAGTCGGTCACCGGGGTCAACCTGATCATCGACGACACCCCCGAGGCGGTGCTGCTCTCCTGCTTCGACCCGGTGCGGCGCGAGGTCGGCCGGGTCACCCTGGAGAAGCTGGTCCTCGACGGCCGGATCCACCCGCACCGGATCGAGGAGGTCTACGACCTGGCCCGGCAGGAGGTGGAGCAACTCTGCCGCCGCGCCGCCGAGGACGCCCTCGTCGAGGTCGGCATCACCGAGATCCACGACGAGATGGTCACCCTGCTCGGCCGGCTGCGCTACCGCACCTCGTACGGGCAGAACGTGCTCAAGCACCTGGTGGAGACCGCGCACATCGCCGGGATCATGGCCGCCGAGCTGCGACTGGACGTGCCGACGATCAAGCGGTCGGCGTTCCTGCACGACATCGGCAAGGCGCTCACCCACGAGGTGGAGGGCAGCCACGCCATCATCGGCGCCGACCTGGCCCGCAAGTACGGCGAGAGCGAGGACGTCGTCCACGCCATCGAGGCGCACCACAACGAGGTGCCGCCGCAGACCATCGAGGCCGTCCTCACCCAGGCTTCCGACGCCTGCTCCGGTGGCCGGCCCGGGGCGCGGCGGGAGAGCCTGGAGGCGTACGTCAAGCGGCTGGAGCGGATCGAGGAGATCGCGGCCGGGAAGATCGGCGTGGAGAAGGTCTTCGCCATGCAGGCGGGCCGGGAGATCCGGGTGATGGTCAAGCCCGACGACGTCGACGACATCGGCGCGGCGGTGCTGGCCCGGGACGTGGCCAAGCAGATCGAGGAAGAGCTGACCTACCCGGGTCAGATCCGGGTGACCGTGGTGCGCGAGTCCCGGGTCACCGAGATCGCCCGCTGACCGGCGGGCAGGGGCGGCCCAGAGCGACCGGAAATGCCGACGGGCGGGTGGAGATCTCCACCCGCCCGTCGGCTATCAGGACCGAAAGGTCACACCATCCGGGAGGCGTCCGCGCCGGCATCCTGGGCCGGGAGCACCTTTGCGGCGGTACGTGGCATCCGCCCCATCCGCTTCTGCAGCCACCACGCGAAGATCGACAGCAGGCCGCAGATGGCGATGTAGATCGCCCCGACGATCAGGTACGTCGGCACGTACGGCAGCCCGAACGCCAGCCGGCCGCCGATCTGCTTGCCGACGAAGAGCAGCTCCGGGTAGGTGATGATGAAGCCGAGCGCGGTGTCCTTGAGCAGCACGACGAGCTGGCTCACGATCGCCGGCAGCATCGACCGGAACGCCTGCGGCAGCAGAATCAGCCGCAGCACCTGGTTCTTGCGCAAGCCGATGGCGTACGCGCCCTCGGTCTGGCCGTAGGGGACCGCGTTGATGCCGGCGCGGAAGATCTCCGCCAGCACCGAGCCGTTGTAGAGCATCAGGCCGATGACCAGGGCCCAGAGCTTGTCGATCGACCAGCCGTACTGCAACGGCACGTAGTAGCCGAAGAAGATCAGGATCAGCAGCGGGATGGCCCGGAACAGCTCGACCATGAACGTGGCCGGTGCGCGCAGGACCCACTTGTCGCTGAGCCGGGCGCTGGCGAAGACCGCGCCGAACAGCAGCGCCAGCACCGCGGCGATGCCGGCCGCCTTGAGGGTGGCCCACAGGCCGGCGAGGAGTTCCCGCTGCACCGCCGCGTACTGGAACTGCTCCCACTTGCGGGCCTCGAACTGGCCGGTGTCGTAGAACTTCCAGCCGACCCAGGCGAGCAGCGCGACAATGCCGACGAGCGACGCGACGCCGAGGAGCGCGTTGCGCCGCCGGGCCCTCGGCCCGGGCAGGTCGTAGAGAACCGAAGCCTGACTCACCGGGCCCACCCTCCGTCCGCGACTGCGGCGCTCGCAAAATCGCTCACCGTGCCACCCCCGTTCGCGACTGCGGGGCTCGCAAGCTCACTCCTCGCGCTCACCGTGCCACCCCCGTTCGCGACTGCGGGGCTCGCAAGCTCACTCCTCGCGCTCACCGTGCCACCCCTGTTCGCGACTGCGGGGCTCGCAAGCTCACTCCTCGCGCTCACCGTGCCACCCCT
>NZ_JBIRTH010000006.1:0-395159 GCF_044334565.1 Micromonospora sp. NPDC020750 | reverse complement strand
GCGGGGCTCGCAAGCTCACTCCTCGCGCTCACCGTGCCACCCCTGTTCGCGACTGCGGGGCTCGCAAGCTCACTCCTCGCGCTCACCGTGCCACCCCTGTTCGCGACTGCGGGGCTCGCAAGCTCACTCCTCGCGCTCACCGTGCCACCCTCCACTTGCGCTCCATGAACCGTTGGAGCGCCACCAATGGCAGGATCAGGATGAGGAAGCCGATGGTGATCCAGAGCAGGACGGCAAACTGCGGCTCGCCCCGCTCTGACATGTACGCCGGGATCGCGCCGGCCTCCAGCACCGAGAAGCCGGCGGCGATCGTGGTGTTCTTCAGCATCGCGATGAACACGCTCATCATCGGCGGCACCATCGCCCGCAGCGCCTGCGGCAGCACGATCAGGGTCAGCACCTGGGCGAAGCTCATGCCCAGCGCCCGGGCCGCCTCGGCCTGCCCGGTGGCGACCGTGTTGACCCCGGAGCGGATCACCTCGCAGACGAACGCCGAGGTGTAGACCGTCAGCGCCACGCAGGCGCTGGCGAAGTAGTCGATGTTCACGTCCAGCTTCGGCACCGCGAAGACGAGGAACGCGAACACCAGGGTCAGCGGGGTGTTCCGGACGATGTTGACGTAGCTCGCGCCGAACGCCCGCAGCGCCGGGACGGGGGAGACCCGCATCGCGCCGAGGAGCGTGCCGAGGACGAGGCTGCCGACCGCAGCGATCAGGAACAGCTGAACGGTGGTGAGGAACCCGTCCCGGTACAGGATCCAGTTGTCCGTCAGGACGCGGAAGAACTCGCCCATGTCTCGCTCTCAGTCCTCGGACGGGCGCCGGGCGGGGGGAACCCCGCCCGGCGTCGCGTCACGTGGTGAACCGCCGGTCAGTAGCGCTCGAGGGCCGGCGGGCTGGCCGGCGAGCCGGACTTGCCCAGCGTGCCGTCGTAGATCTTCTGCCAGGTCCCGTCCTTGGCCGCGGCCTCGATCTGGTTGTTGACGTAGTCGCGCAGGGCCTTGTCGTCCTTGGGCAGGCCGATGCCGTACTTCTCGGTGCTGAACGGCTGGCCGACGACCTTGAGGGCACCCTCGCTCTGCGCGGCGTAGCCCTTGAGGATCGCGTCGTCGGTGGTGACGGCGTCGACCTTCTTGTCGAGCAGCTGCGAGACGCACTCGGAGTAGGTCTTGAACTCGACGATGTTGCCCGGCTCGGTCAGGCCCTCGTCCCGGACCTTCTGGATCGGGGTCGAGCCGATGGCCGAGCAGACCTTCTTGCCCTTGAGGGTGTCCTTGCCGGTGATCGCCGTCTCGTCCTTGCGGACCAGCAGATCCTGACCGGCCACGAAGTACGGGCCGGCGAAGGAGATGTCGTTCTTGCGCTTGTCGGTGATCGAGTACGTGCCGACGTAGTAGTCGACCTCGCCGCCCTTGATCGCGGTCTCCCGGTTGGAAGAGACGATCTCCTTGTACTCGATTTTCGCCGGGTCGACGCCGAGGGTGCTTGCGATGTACTGGGCGATCTCGACATCGAAGCCGCAGCGCTTGCCCTGGGCGTCCTTGTAGCCGAGGTTCGGCTGGTCGAACTTGACACCCACAGTGACCTTGCCGGCGCTCTTGATCTTCGTGAACGTCGGGCTGCCGGCGACGTTGGCGTCCGCCTTCGGGGTAAAGGTCGCGCCGGACGACTTGCAGGAGTCACCCTGCGCGCCGCCGGAGGCGTTGCCGCCGCCGCTCGGGTTGGGGCTACCCTCCTTGCCGCAGGCCGCGGCCGAGAGGGCGAGCGAGGCCATCATGGCGACCGCCGCCACGCGCTTGAAACGCATACTTCTCTCCTTCTACGAGCGGAGCTCGCCGGGGGACGACGCGCTCCACGAACGGACGCCTAGTGCGTCAGGATCTTCGACAGGAAGTCCTTGGCGCGATCGGTGCGCGGGTTGGCGAAGAACTCGGCTGGCGGAGCGTCCTCGACGAGCTGACCGTCGGCCATGAAGATGACCCGGTTGGCCGCGTGCCGGGCGAAGCCCATCTCGTGGGTGACCACGACCATGGTCATTCCCTCGCGGGCCAGCGAGGTCATCACGTCCAGCACCTCGCCCACCATCTCCGGGTCCAGCGCGCTGGTCGGCTCGTCGAAGAGCATCGCCTTGGGCTGCATGGCCAGTGCGCGGGCGATCGCCACCCGCTGCTGCTGGCCGCCGGAGAGCTGGGCGGGGAACTTGTCGGCCTGGTTGGCGATGCCCACCCGGTCCAGCAGGGCCAGCCCGCGCTCCCGCGCGCTCGCCGGCTTCTCCTTGCGGACCTTGACCGGCCCGAGGGTCACGTTCTCCAGGATCGTCTTGTGCGCGAAGAGGTTGAACGACTGGAACACCATGCCGACCTCGCTGCGCAGTTTTGCCAGCGCCTTCCCCTCGTCCGGCAGTTGCTGGCCGTCGAAGGTGATGGTGCCGGAGCTGATCGGCTCCAGCCGGTTGATCGCCCGGCACAGCGTCGACTTCCCGGACCCGGACGGGCCGATCACCACGACGACCTCGCCCCGGCCGACCGAGAGCGAGACGTCCTGCAGCACGTGCAGCGGCCCGAAGTGCTTGTTGACCCCGTCCAGCACGATGAGCGGTTCGCCCGTCGTCACGTCGTCCACCGTCCCTGTCGTCGTGTACGCCAGGGAGTCGGATGACCCCCGGTCCGGCCACTGTAGGCGGGCCGAGATGGCGGAACGCAACTCATCTGGTCACGGTGCGGTAACACCGGTAACGATCGTCGCCAGGAGTCCGAATTCCCGACCCGGACGGCCGGGCGGCCAGCCGGCTGGCGGGGCACACCCCTCTCGGAGACCATGGGGGGATGACCGAACCGGTGCGCCTGACCGAATATGCCCGCGGTGGCGGGTGTGCGTGCAAGATCCCGCCCGGCGAACTGGAGACGCTGGTCGCCGGCCTCGGCCCCGCCAGCGGCACGGCCGAGCTGCTGGTCGGCCTCGACCACGGCGACGACGCCACGGTGGTCCGCCTCGACGAGCGGACCGGCCTGGTCAGCACCGCCGACTTCTTCACCCCGGTCGTCGACGACGCGTACGACTGGGGGCGGATCGCCGCCGCGAACGCGTTTTCCGACGTGTACGCCATGGGCGGCACGCCGCTGGTCGCGCTCAACCTGCTCTGCTGGCCCCGGGAGCGGCTGCCGATCGAGCTGGCCGGGGAGGTGCTGCGCGGCGGCCAGGATGTGGCCCGGGAGGCCGGCTGCCACCTGTCCGGCGGGCACAGCGTCGACGACGACGGCCCGAAGTACGGCCTCGCGGTCACCGGTGTGGTCCGGCCGGAGGAGCTGATCACGCTGGACGCCGGGCGGGCCGGGCTGCCGTTGTCGCTGACCAAGCCGCTCGGCGTGGGGGTGCTCAACACCCGGCACAAGGCCACCGGGGAGTGGTTCGCCGAGGCGGTGGCCTCGATGGCCGCGCTGAACCGGGACGCCGCCCGCGCGGCGGTCGCCGCCGGGGTCCGCTGCGGCACCGACGTGACCGGCTTCGGGCTGCTCGGGCACGCCTCGAAGCTGGCCCGGGCCAGCCGGCTCACGGTGGCGATCGACGCGGCCCGGGTGCCCTACCTGCCGGGCGCGCGGGAGGCCGTCCGCGACGGGTACGTCAGCGGCGGCACCCGCCGCAACCTGGACTGGGTCGCTCCGTGGACCGACTTCGGCGCGGCGGGTGAGGCGGAGCGGCTGCTGCTGGCCGACGCCCAGACCTCGGGCGGGTTGCTGGTCGCCGGCGAGCTCCCGGGGGCCACGGTGATCGGCGAGTTGCTGCCGCGCGGCGACCACCTCGTCGTGGTGCGCTGAGCAGGGCCGTAGCGCCGGGCCGCGCAGAGCAGGGCTGTGATCGTCGACCGGAGCGGGTGCCGGGTGGTCACCATACCCGATAAACTGTCATCTTCCCGTCACTCACCGCAACGACGGGTAAGGAAATTTTGCCCAGAATGGTCACAGACCGGTAACTTGCGCCCGGCTGAGGTCAAATGCCCCCCACCATCGTCATTAAGGCCCGATCCGGAGGCCGGTGGGACGAACGCAGCGAGGAGGCGGCATGACCGAGCTGTGGAACTGGAGAATCGACGGGGTACCCCCGGTGGAGGTCTACCCGGCGCTGGCCGAGGCCCTGGGGCGGGTGGTGATGCCGCTCGCGGTGGCCGACCCCGCCCGGTTGCCCACGTACGCGGTGATCTGCGACGTCTGGCAGGCGCCGGGGGAGTTCGGCACGATCGTGGACTGTTACGGCGTGCCCGAGAGCCTGCCCGAGCTGCCCGGCATCGCCGCGCTGGCCCGGCTGCTCGGGCGCAACTGCCTGCTGCGCGACGACACCCTCGACGCCGGCCGGCACCTGCTGGTCGCGCCCGACGGCACGATCCGCCCGGTGCACTTCGACGTCGCCGAGACCGACGACGGCGAGGTGCTGGGCAACCAGCGCCTCTGCACGCTGGCCAACCCCGGCTGCCGGGGCTGGTCCCGGTGCCACCGCTCCAGGTGGGCCCCGGACTCGGTCGTCCCGGCCCTGGCCGCCGCCTGACCGGGCCAGCCACCACCCCACGCCGACCACCCCCACCCCCCACCCCTGCGCGCACTTTCACGGAATGTGTGGCGTCGGCGCGCGCCATGGCCACACATTCCGTGAAAGTGCGGGCACCGGAACGCCGGGAGCACGCAGAGGGCGGGGTGGGGGCGTGCGGGTCAGGTTCCGGTGGCCGGCTGTTGGCTCCCGCCGCGGACCACCAGTTGGTCCAGCAGGGTCGCGGTGGCTTCGGCGACGGCGGCCACCGCCGCGTCGAACGCCGCCGCGTTGTGCGCGGCCGGTGCCCGGAACCCGGAGATCTTCCGGACGTACTGCAACGCCGCCGCCTCGACGTCGGCGCGGGTCACCTCCGGCACGTACGGCTCACGCAAGGTCTTGATGCTTCGGCACACGGCTCCTCCTCATTCGAGATTCGAGTTGATCGGCTCGCCCGGATACGCTGTCCGGGTCATGACTACCGCAGCCGCGGGCAGCCCGCGCACCTACCAGGTGCGCACGTACGGCTGCCAGATGAACGTGCACGACTCCGAGCGCATCTCCGGCCTGCTGGAACAGGCTGGTTACCTGCGTGCCGCCGAGGCCGACGACAACCCGGACGTGGTGGTGTTCAACACCTGCGCCGTCCGGGAGAACGCCGACAACCGGCTCTACGGCAACCTGGGTCATCTGCGCCCCGTGAAGGACAAGCATCCGGGAATGCAGATCGCCGTCGGCGGCTGTCTCGCCCAGAAGGACCGCGGCGACATCGTCCGCAAGGCCCCCTGGGTGGACGTGGTGTTCGGCACGCACAACATCGGCTCGCTGCCGGTGCTGCTGGAGCGGGCCCGGCACAACGTCGCCGCCGAGGTGGAGATCCTCGAATCCCTCGACGTCTTCCCCTCGACGCTGCCGACGCGGCGCGAGTCGACGTACGCCGGCTGGGTGTCGATCTCGGTGGGCTGCAACAACACGTGCACGTTCTGCATCGTGCCCTCCCTGCGCGGCAAGGAGAAGGACCGCCGCCCCGGCGACATCCTCTCCGAGGTCCGCGCCCTGGTCGACGAGGGCGTGCTGGAGGTGACCCTGCTCGGGCAGAACGTCAACTCCTACGGCGTCGAGTTCGGCGACCGGTACGCGTTCGGCAAGCTGCTGCGGGCCTGCGGGGACATCGACGGGCTGGAGCGGGTCCGGTTCACCAGCCCGCACCCGAAGGACTTCACCGACGACGTGATCGCCGCGATGGCCGAGACCCCGAACGTCTGCCCCTCGCTGCACATGCCGTTGCAGTCCGGCTCGGACGACGTGCTGAAGGCGATGCGTCGGTCGTACCGGTCGGAGAAGTACCTGGGGATCATCTCCAAGGTCCGGGCGGCCATGCCGCACGCGGCGATCACCACCGACATCATCGTCGGCTTCCCCGGCGAGACCGAGGCGGACTTCCAGCGCACCCTGGACGTGGTCCGCGAGTCCCGGTTCTCCTCGGCGTTCACCTTCCAGTACTCCAAGCGCCCCGGCACCCCGGCCGCGACGATGGACGGCCAGATCCCCAAGCAGGTGGTCCAGGAGCGGTACGAGCGGCTGATCGCCACGGTCGAGGAGATCACCTGGGCGGAGAACAAGCGGCTGGTCGGCGAGACCCTCGAGGTGCTGGTCGCCGTCGGCGAGGGCCGCAAGGACGAGCGCACCGGCCGGATGTCCGGCCGGGCCCGCGACGGCCGCCTCGTGCACTTCGCGACGGGCATGGCCGGAGCGAACGGCCAGCTCGGTGCGACGGGCGTGGCCGGGGCGAACGGCCAGCTCGGTGCGACGGGCTCGGCCGGAGCGAACGGCCAGCCCGGCGACGCGGGGGCCCTCGCCGGGCGGATCCGTCCCGGGGACATCGTGCACACCACGGTCACGTACGCCGCCCCGCACCACCTCAACGCAGACGGCGAGCCGCTGTCGCACCGCCGCACCCGGGCCGGCGACGCCGCCGAGGCGGGCCGCTCCCCGCGTACCCCCGGGGTGTTGCTCGGCCTGCCCACGATCGGGGCGCCGGCCGCGGCCCCCGCGCCGACGACCGGCTGCGCCGCCCACTGACGCGATCGGGGCCCGCCGCACCGGCGGGCCCCGACCAGCCTTCCGACGATCAGACCGAGATCTTGCCGGCGCCCGCGCCGCCCGTCACGATCGACTTGACGCTGCTCGCGCTGTCGAGGGTGTACGAGTACGGGATGCTCTTCACGCTGCCGCCGGTCTGGCCGCTGCCGGAGCCCACGAGGTGGTTGTTCCGGGCGACCAGGGTGCCCGGCCCGGAGCTGCCCTCACCCAGGTGGTACGGGTCGCTGACGCCGTCGAAGTAGTTGCCCTCGACGAGCACGCCGGCGCCCTCCGTGGAGGCCACGCCGTAGCCGCTGTTCTTGTAGTAGTAGTTGTTGTAGACGTGCACCGGGTTGCCGAAGCGGACCCGGGGGTGGCGCTGGGTGCTCGCGTCGAACCAGTTGTGGTGGTAGGTCACCCGCAGGTGGCCGGTGTCCTGGCCGGCGTTGTCGTCGCTGTGGCCGAGCAGCATCGACTTGTCGTGGTTGTGGACCCGGTTCCAGGACACGGTGATGAAGTCCGAGCCCCGCTTGATGTCGACCGCGCCGTCGTAGCCGTTGGTGAAGGTGTTGTGGTCGATCCAGAGGTTGGTCGCCGACTCCTGGACGTTGATCGCGTCGTCGTTCCAGTTCTTGAACGTGATGTTCCGGATGATGACGTTGCGGTCGCCGTTGATGTTGAGCCCGCAGCCGGAGATGGTCGCCCCCGGGTTGCCGAGGATGGTCTTGTTCGACCGGACCCGCAGCATGCCGGAGCAGGTGATGGTGCCGGAGACCCGGATCACCGCCGCGCTGCTGGAGCCAACTGCGGTGGTCAGCGCGGAGGCGCTGGTGACCGTGGTGGTCGCGGCGTTGCCGCCCCCGGTGGTGCCCCCGTTCTGGGTGGCCCAGCCGACCAGGTCGGTCGGCGCGGCCGAGGCCGGCGCGGTGGCGGCGGTGAGGGCCCCGGCGACGAGGACCGAGGCGGTGGCGGCTGCGGCGAGCAGCGTCGTCCGACGTCGTGACGTGATGCGCATGGTGCTTCCCTTCGGTGGTTCGGGTGCGCGGGCCGTCGGCCGATCGCCTGGCGCCTACCCGGTGGCGCCGGGGTCGGCCGGGGACGGTGACCCGTGCCCCGCCGGTGTGGACTGCCCCTGGAAGTGAGAAGCGGCTCCCGTGCTGGCGCCACCATCGGTTACAGGTAAGCGCTTTCCTGATGTAAGCACAGATGCCTATCGATGTAAAGTCCCGCCGTGGGGGCCTCCGAGCTGCCCGGAAAAGCCGCCGCCCCCACCCCCACCCCCACCCCCGGTGCCACCCGCGCAAATTCTCAGAAAGAGTGGCCTAGCGGGCTGGCGAGACCACTCATTCTCTGAATTTGCGGGGATCTTGGGGTGGGGGGTGCGTGAGACGGGCGGGAGCCCCCGGTCCCGTGATGGGACCGGGGGCTCCCGGAGTTGCTGGGCTCAGCCGGCCTGCTCGGCGAGCTGGAGGAACTGGCGCTTCGAGGCGAGCGCCTGCTCGGCATCCTTGATCCGCCGGGCGTCGCCGGCGGCCTGGGCCCGGGCCAGCCGCTCCTCGGCCTCGGCGACCTGCACCCGCATCTGGGTCAGCAGCGGGTTGTCCTCCTTGGTGGTCCGCCGCCACGCGGAGTCCATCACCTCGCGGACCTTGTCGTCGATCGCACGCAGCCGGCGCTCCAGCCCGGCAGCCGCCTCCCGAGGAACCCGGCCGGCCTCGTGCCACTGCGCCTGGATGTCCCGCAGCTTGGCCTGGGCGCCCTTCGGGTCGCTGTCGATGTTCAGCGCCTCCGCCTCGGCGATCAGCGCCTGCTTGCGCTCCAGGTTGCCCCGCTGCTCGTCGTCCCGGGCCGAGAAGACCTCGCTGCGCCGGGTGAAGAAGGCGTCCTGGGCCGCCCGGAACCGTTCCCAGAGCTTCTGCTCGGCCTCCTTGGAGGCGCGCGGGGCCGCCTTCCACTGGGTCATCAGGTCCTTGAGCTGGTTGGCCGTGGCCGCCCAGTCGGTGGACTCCTTCAGCTTGTCCGCCTCGGCGACCAGCTCCTCCTTGACCTGCTGCGCCTGCTTGCGCTCAGCGTCCAGGGTGGCGAAGTGGGCGCCCCGGCGGCGGGTGAAGGCGTCCCGCGCGGCGGCGAAGCGCTTCCACAGCTCACCGTCGGCCTTCTTGTCGACCCCACGGACGGTCTTCCACTCGTCGAGGATCTCCTTGAGCCGGTCGCCGGCGGTCTTCCAGCCGGTCGACTCGGCGGCCAGCTTCTCCGCCTCCTCCACCAGCGCGGTCTTGCGGGCCAGCGCCTCGACCCGGGCCGCGTCCTTGGCGGCGCGGGCCTCGCCGGCCTTCTCCTCGGCGACGACGGCGAGCTTGTCCAGCCGCGCGACCAGCGCGTCGATGTCGCCGACGACGTGCGCCTCGGCGAGCGAGGCGCGGATCCGGCGGATGGTGGTCAGCGATCCGCCGGCGTCAGCCGCGCCCGAGTTGAGCCGTGCCTCGGTCAGGTTCACCTCGGTGACCAGGTCCGCGAAGCGGCGGGCGAAATGGGCCAGCCCCTCCTCAGGGGCTCCCGCCTGCCAGGATCCGACCACCCGCTCGCCCTCAGCGGTCTTGACGTACACGGTGCCGTCCGCGTCCACCCGTCCGAAGGCCGTCCAGTCGCTCATGTGCCCATCCTCGATCTCCCGGCGTCGACGGGACAAGCCCGCGATCGCCGCCACGGCGCAGCAAGTTACTCCCGGCATTGTCACAGGTCCGCCCCCGTCCGCGTCGAGCGCCTGTCGTCGACCGTGACCATACGGTGTCCTAGGGCCGGATGACCGGATCGGCGCGGGGACGCACCGGCGGGTCCGGCTACGGTGAACGGGTGCCTCTGGTCGCCGCCGCCGTCTGCCCCCATCCGCCTCTGCTCGTGCCGGAAGTGGCCGGCGCCGCCGCCGGCGAGCTGGACGAACTCCGCGCCGCCTGCGCCGCTTCCGTGGCCAAGCTGCTCGCCGCCGGGCCGGAGGCGATCGTGCTGGTCGGCGCCGGGCCGGCGACCCTGTCGTTCCGGTCCGCCGACTACGGCTCGCTGCGGGCGTACGGGGTGGACCGGCAGGTGCGGCTGTGGCGGGTCAACTGCGCGGGGGGTGAGCGCCTCCCGCTGAGCCTGACGATCGGCGCGTGGCTTCTCGGCCGCTCCGGCACCGGGCTGCCCCGGTCCGCGCACGCGATCGCCACCGACGCGTCCCCGCAGGAGTGCGCTCGGGTCGGCGCCGAACTGGTCGGGGCGGCGGCGGACCACCGGGTGGCGCTGCTGGTGCTGGGGGACGGGTCGGCGTGCCGCGGGACGAAGGCGCCCGGCTACGACGACCCGCGCGCGCAGGCGTACGACGACGGGGTGGCCCGGGCCCTGGCCGACGCCGACGCCGAGGCCCTGCTCGGCCTCGACCCGGCGCTGTCGGCGCAGCTGAGCGCCGCCGGCCGGGCGCCCTGGCAGGTGCTGGCCGGCGCGGTCCGTGCGGCGGGCGGTGACTGGCGCGGCGAACTGGGCCACCACGAGGCGCCCTACGGCGTCGCCTACCTCGTGGCCAACTGGGAGCCGGCGTGAGCGCCGGCGGCGTCCCGCCCGGCACGGTGGTGGCGGTGGTCGGGCCGACCGCCGCCGGGAAGTCCGCGCTGAGCATCGCCCTCGCGCACGCCCTGGACGGCGAGGTGGTCAACGCCGACTCGATGCAGCTCTACCGGGGGATGGACATCGGCACCGCGAAGCTCACCCCGGCCGAGCGGGAGGGCGTGCCGCACCACCTGCTCGACATCTGGGAGGTGACCGAGCCGGCCAGCGTCGCCGAGTACCAGCGGCTGGCCCGCGCGGCGGTCGACGACGTCCTGGCCCGGGGCCGGGTGCCGCTGCTGGTCGGTGGCTCCGGCCTGTACGTGCGGGCGGTGCTGGAGCGGTTCGAGTTCCCCGGCACCGACCCGGTCGTGCGGGAGCGGCTGGAGGCGGAGCTGGCCGAGGCCGGCCCGGCCCCCCTGTACGCGCGGCTGAGCGCGGCGGACCCGGCCGCGGCCGCGGGCATCCTGCCCGGCAACGGCCGGCGGATCGTCCGCGCCCTGGAGGTGATCGAGCTGACCGGGGCGCCGTTCACCGCGTCCCTGCCCGAACCCACCCCGTACTACCCGTCCGTGCAGCTCGGGGTGGACCTGGACACCACTGCGCTGGACGGGCGGATAGCACTGCGGGTGGACCGGATGTGGGCCGACGGTCTGGTCGCCGAGACCCGGGCCCTGGTCGGGTGCGGCCTGCGCGAGGGCCGCACGGCCAGCCGGGCGCTCGGCTACCAGCAGGTGCTGCGCCTGCTCGCCGGGGAGCTGACCGAGAGCGGGGCGCACGACGAGACGGTCCGGGCCACCCGCCGGTTCGTCCGCCGACAGCGCTCCTGGTTCCGCCGCGATCCCCGGATCAACTGGCTGGACTCCGCAGCGCCGGGCCTGGTTGCCGACGCCCTGCGTCTCGTTCCCGCCGCTGCGCGATGATGGGGGCGTGGAGTTCACCAAGGGGCACGGCACCGGCAACGACTTCGTCATCCTTCCCGACCCGGACGGCGCGCTCGACCTGACCCCGGGGATGGTCGCCGCGCTGTGCGACCGGCGGCGGGGCCTCGGCGCGGACGGCGTCCTGCGGGTGGTGCGGGCGGCCAAGCACCCCGAGGGCGCCGCCCTGGCCGGCGACGCCGAATGGTTTATGGACTACCGCAACGCCGACGGGTCGGTCGCCGAGATGTGCGGCAACGGCGCCCGGGTCTTCGTCCGCTACCTGCTGGAGACCGGGCTGGCCACGCCGTCCGGCGCGGCGCTGCCGGTGGCCACCCGGGCCGGCGTCGTGCGTGCGCTGGTCGAGGGCGACACGGTCTCGGTCGAGATGCGCCGCCCCCGGCTGTACGACGTGGCGACCGCCGCCCTGGGCGGGCTGACCCTGCCGGGCACCGCCGTGGACGTCGGCAACCCGCACCTGGTCTGCGTCCTCCCCGGCGGCCTGGACCTGGCCGGCCTGGACCTGACCCGGGCGCCGGTGTTCGACGCCGGGATCTTCCCCTCCGGGGTGAACGTCGAGTTCACCGCGCCGGGCGACCCCGTCGGCGGCACCGACGTCCACGTGCTCATGCGGGTCTACGAGCGGGGGTCCGCCGAGACGCTGTCCTGCGGCACCGGCGCGTGCGCGGTCGCCGCGGTCGCCCTGCGCGACGCCGGCCGGGACACCGGCACGGCGACGGTCGACGTCCCCGGTGGCCGCCTCACGGTCACGGTGACGGACGACTCCTGCTGGCTCGCCGGCCCAGCCCTCCTGATCGCCACCGGCACAGTCACCCTCGCCGGATAGAAGCCCGGGTCGATCAATAGGTTCGCGGCAGATCCGGCGACCCGGCTGACGCGAACCTCCTGATCGATGCGCCCCCAGCAGGGGTCAGGGGGTGGCGCTGGCGGTGGCGGCGATTTCCGGGAGGTCGGCGGGGCCCGGATCGGCGGCGGGAGGCGGGGCCGGGGACTGGGCCGCGGCGCGGACGGCGGCGGCGACCGCCGGGGCGACCCGGGAGTCGAAGACGCTGGGAACGATGACCGTCGGGTTGATCTTTTCCTCACCGACCACGTCCGCGATCGCCCGGGCGGCGGCGATCGCCATCTCCTCGGTGAACTCCTCGGCGTGCGCGTCCAGCATGCCCCGGAACACGCCCGGGAAGGCGAGCACGTTGTTGATCTGGTTCGGCTGGTCGGAGCGGCCGGTGGCCACCACGGCGGCGTGCTTGCGCGCCTCCCGGGGGTCGACCTCCGGGTCCGGGTTGGCCAGCGCGAAGACGATCGAGTCCTTGGCCATGGTGGCGATGTCGTCGCCGGTGAGCAGGTTCGGCGCGCTGACGCCGATGAACACGTCCGCGCCGCGTACCGCCCCGGGCAGGTCGCCGGAGTAGTTCTCCTTGTTGGTGTTCTCGGCCAGCCACTGCCAGGCCGGGTTGAGCCCGCTCAGGCCGGGGTGCAGGGCGCCCTGGCGGTCGCACGCGATGATGTCGCCGACGCCCTGCCGCAGCAGCAGCTTCATGATCGCGGTGCCGGCCGCGCCGGCGCCGGAGACGACCACCCGGACGTCCGCGAGCTGCTTGCCCACCACGCGCAGCGCGTTGGTCAGCGCGGCCAGCACGCAGATCGCGGTGCCGTGCTGGTCGTCGTGGAAGACCGGGATGTCGAGCAGCTCGCGCAGCCGGGCCTCGATCTCGAAGCAGCGCGGCGCGGCGATGTCCTCCAGATTGATACCGCCGTACGCGGGCGCGATCGCCTTGACGATCGCCACGATCTCGTCGGTGTCCTGGGTGTCCAGCACCACCGGCCAGGCGTCCACCCCGCCGAAGCGCTTGAACAGCGCCGCCTTGCCCTCCATCACGGGCAGCGACGCGGCCGGCCCGAGGTTGCCCAGGCCGAGCACTGCCGAGCCGTCGCTGACCACCGCGACCGTGTTGCGCTTGATGGTCAACCGGCGGGCGTCCGCCGGGTTCTCGGCGATCGCCATGCAGACCCGGGCCACCCCCGGGGTGTACGCCCGGGACAGCTCGTCACGGTTGCGCAGCGCCACCTTCGAGCTGACCTCGATCTTGCCGCCGAGGTGCAGCAGGAACGTGCGGTCGGAGACCTTGCGGACGTCCACCCCGTCGAGCGCGGTGAGCGCGTCGACCACCTGGTCGGCGTGGCCGGCGTCGGCGGTGTCGCAGGTCAGGTCGACGAGCACGTGGGTCGGGTCGGAGTCGACCACGTCCAGCGCGGTGACGATCGCCCCGGCCTCGCCGACCGAGGTGGTGAGCCGGCCGATCGAGGAGGCGTCCGCGGGCACGGCGATCCGGATGGTGATCGAGAACCCGGCACTCGGAAGTCGGGTGATGGCCACGGGAATGCCTCCGTCAACGCTGATCGGCCGGTCGTATGTCGCCCCGCATTTCTACTCGCCCGCACCGGTCGCGTCGCATTCGCCCCCACTTTTGGTGGTCCATGCAACGGGCATATAGCAGGTGCGTTCGACGTTGTCACATGTCAGGATTGCTCGTACGCGACGGAAAGCCGTCGCTTCGCTACAGAACGGACAGGGAGGCGCACTTGCGCGACCAGGAGACCTACGTACCCCTTCCAGACGACGAAATCGACGCCACCACCGGGGGGTTCGAGCTGTCGGAGCGGCAGGCGCTGCGGCGGGTCCCTGGCCTCTCCACCGAGCTCACCGACGTCACCGAGGTCGAGTACCGCCAGCTCCGGCTGGAGCGGGTCGTCCTCGTCGGAGTATGGACCGAGGGCAGCCAGACCGACGCCGAGAACTCCCTCACCGAGCTGGCGGCGCTGGCCGAGACGGCCGGCTCGCAGGTGCTGGAGGGGCTGATCCAGCGCCGCAACCGCCCCGACCCGGCGACGTACATCGGCCGGGGCAAGGTCGACGACCTCGGGTCGATGGTGCTCTCCTCCGGTGCCGACACGGTGATCTGCGACGGTGAGCTGTCCCCGTCCCAGCTCCGCAACCTGGAGCAGCGCACCAAGGTCAAGGTGGTCGACCGCACCGCGCTGATCCTGGACATCTTCGCCCAGCACGCCAAGAGCAAGGAGGGCCGGGCACAGGTCGAGCTGGCCCAGCTCGAATACCTGCTGCCCCGGCTGCGCGGTTGGGGCGAGACGCTGTCCCGGCAGACCGGTGGCTCCGGTCGCGGCGGCGGCGCGGGCGGCGGCGTGGGCGTGCGCGGCCCGGGTGAGACCAAGCTGGAGACCGACCGGCGTCGCATCCGGCACCGCATCTCCCGGCTGCGCCGGGAGATCAAGGCCATGAAGACGGTACGCCAGACCAAGCGCTCCCGCCGCGCCCGCAACGCCGTCCCGGCCGTGACGATCGCCGGCTACACCAACGCCGGCAAGTCCAGCCTGCTCAACCGGCTGACGGGGGCCGGAGTGCTGGTGGAGAACGCGCTGTTCGCCACCCTGGACCCGACCACCCGCAAGACCACCGCCCCCGACGGCCGGATCTACACCCTCTCCGACACCGTCGGCTTCGTCCGGCACCTGCCGCACCAGATCGTCGAGGCGTTCCGCTCGACCCTGGAGGAGGTCGCCGGGTCCGACCTGGTGGTACACGTCGTCGACGGCGCCCACCCGGACCCGGAGGAGCAGGTCCGGGCGGTCCGCGAGGTGCTCGCCGAGGTGGGCGCCGACCGGCTGCCCGAGTTGTTGGTGATCAACAAGACCGACGCGGCCGACGAGGAGACCCTGCTGCGGCTCAAGCGGCTCTGGCCGGACGCCGTCTTCGCCTCGGCCCGCTCGGGACGGGGGATCGACGAGGTCCGGGCGGCCATCGAGGAGCGGCTGCCCAGCCCGGCGGTGGAGGTCCGCGCGGTGCTCCCGTACGACCGGGGTGACCTGGTGGCCCGGGTGCACCGGCAGGGCGAGGTGCTCAGCACCGCCCACCTGCCCGAGGGAACGCTGCTGCACGTGCGGGTCGGTGAGGCGCTCGCCGCCGAGCTCACCCCGTACGCCGCGGAGGAGACACCCGTCGCCGTCCCCACCCGCTGAGTGACCCCCGGGGCCGGTACGCCGGCCCCGGGGATCGCGGCGCCCCCGTCGGGGCGACGTCCCAGCCGGCGTGCCGGACCGGCGTCGGCCGGGTAGTGCCTGCTGGCCCGGGTCCGTGCCGTCCGGTCGTGAGTGGCAACTCGACGTCGGCGTCCCGGCGTGACTCCGGTATTCACGTGGCATGCGACACTGAACCCCATGCGCCGCGCTGTTTCCTCGGTCACGGTTGCCCTCGGCCTGCTCGGGGCGACCGTGGCGCTTCCCGGAGCCGCCCTGGCCGCGCCCGCCCCGGCGGCCGCAGCACCCGAGCCGACTCCCGGCAAGAAGCGCTGCACGGTCGTCGATGAGCGCCTGCGGGAGCTCTCCGGCCTGGTGGCCACGAAGAGCGGATACGTGGTCGTCAACGACGGCACCGACGTCGAGAGCCACAAGCGGGTGTTCTTCCTCGACACCAAGTGCAAGCTGGCGAGGGAGCCGGTGCGCTACTCGGGGAAGGGTCCGCTCGACACCGAGGACCTCGCGCTCTCGCCGGACGGCAAGAAGCTGTGGATCGCCGACATCGGCGACAACATCGGCGCCCAGCGGCGCGAGCGGGTGGCGGTGTGGAGCATGCCGGCCGACGGGTCGGCCAAGCCGGTGCTGCACCGGCTCTCCTACCCCGAGGGCAAGCCGCACGACGCCGAGGCGCTGCTGATCGGCGACGACGGCAAGCCGCTGATTATCACCAAGGTGGCCAGCGGCAAGGCCGAGATCTTCACCCCGTCGGGCAAGCTCAGGACCGGCGACACCGAACCGGTGTCGATGACCAGGGCCGGCGAGGTGTCGCTGCCGAAGACGACCACCCCGAACGTGCTGAACACGATCGGCCGGGTCGCCGTCACCGGCGCCGCCCGCTCGCCCGACGGCACGAAGGTGGTACTGCGCACGTACGCGGACGCCTTCGAGTACGACGTGTCGAACGGCGACATCGTCGGGGCGCTGACCGGCGGCAAGCCCCGGGTGACCCCGCTGACGGACCCGTTCGGCGAGGCGATCTCCTACACGCCGGACGGCAAGTCGTTCGTCACGGTCTCCGACGGCGGTGAGCTGGCCCCGGAAGACCCGATCGACATCCTGGGCTACGCCCCCTCCACCACCGGCGCCGAGGCGCTGACCGGTGGCGACGCCGGCGGCCCGTCCAAGCCCGCGGCGGGGAAGTCCTGGCTGGAGGGGCTGAGCCTCGACCAGATCACGTACCTGATCGCCGCGGTCGGCGTGATCGGCGCGCTGATGGTCGGCGCGGGCATCCTCGGCATCGTGCGGGCGCGGAAGCGCCCCGCGCCGGCCGGCGGTCCGAAGACCCGCCAGGACGTGCCGGAGCGGGACGAGTTCCCGCTGGCCGACGGCCCGGACGAGCCCGACTACGGCCACCCCGCTGACGGCCCGCCGCCGGGCGGGGACCGTTCGCGGGGCGGGGTCTACGGCGGCGCGCCGGCTGCCGGTGTGTACGGCGACGGCCCGGCTGCCGGCGGCCCGGCCCAGGGCCCCTCCCGCGGGGTCTACGGCGGCGGTGGCCGTCCCCCAGGCGCCGGCCGTCCCGGCGGCGGCGGTGGCCGCCCCGCAGGCGCTGGCCGCCCCGGCGACGGCGGGGGCCGGCCTCAGGGCGGCGGGGTCTACGGCGGCGGTGGCCGACCGGGCGGTGGTGGCGTCTACGGCGGTGACCAGCCCGCAGGCGGGCAGCCTCCGGGCGGGGGCCAGCCCGGCCGGGACAGCCGGCCGGTGCGCGGCGGGGTGTACGGCGGCGGGCAGGCCGAGCCGCCCCGGCGGGGGCGGGACCCCCGGGACCCCCGGGACCCGCGCGACTCCCGCGCGGGTCGGCGCGGCGAGGGCGGGCCCGACGACGGGCGGGGCGGCTACGGCGGCCAGGCGCCCGGCAGCGGTCGCGGGCACCGCGGCGACCGCTACTGACGGATCCGCCTATTGATCGGTCCCGACGCGGGCACCGGTCGCCAGCGGCGTGGTCGACGATCCCTCGCCGAGGCTTCGCCGGGGCAACGGCCGCCGGGGCGACCGCTGCCCGTCAGCGGTCAGATCCGGCGCAGGACGGCGACTACCCGGCCCATGATGGTGGCGTCGTCGCCGGGGATCGGGTCGAAAGCCGGGTTCTGCGGCATCAGCCAGACGTGGCCGTCCCGGTGGCGGTAGGTCTTCACCGTCGCCTCTCCGTCGAGCATCGCCGCGACGATCTCGCCGGAGTCGGCGGTCGGCTGCTGCCGGACCACCACCCAGTCCCCGTCGCAGATCGCGGCGTCGAGCATCGAGTCGCCCTTGACCTGGAGCATGAAGACCTCGCCCTCGCCGACCAGCTCGCGGGGGAGGGGGAAGATGTCCTCCACCGCCTGCTCGGCGAGGATCGGCCCACCGGCGGCGATCCGGCCCAGCATCGGCACGTACGCCGGGGTGGGCCGCTGCGAGCGGGACGCCTCGTCGTCGATCATGTCGCTGGGGGCCCGGACGTCCACCGCACGCGGCCGGTTCGGGTCGCGGCGCAGGAAGCCCTTCTTCTCCAGCTCCTTGAGCTGGTAGGCGACGCTGGACGGGGAGACGAGCCCGACGGCCTCGCCGATCTCCCGCACGCTCGGCGGGTACCCGTGCCGATCGACCCAGGTGCGGATGAACTCCAGGATGCGGCGCTGCCGGGCGGTGAGATCGACCGTGGCCGGGTCGGGGAAGCTGCTGACCACCGGGGTGACCGCTCGCACGGCCGGCTGCCCGGTCCGGCTGCGCGCGGCGCGGGGGCGCCGAGTGGCCGGCGGACCCGCCTCGGCGATCTGCTGCGGGTTCTTCGGCCGGCTGGCCCGGTCCTCGGTCACGTCCGTCCTCCCTGGTCGGCGCTGGGTGCCTCGGCGGCTCGTGGTGCGTGCGGGGTGTGGCGACCGGGCGGGGCGGAACCCGCCGCGTCCGGTTGTTCTTGACCGTATAGGTGGGATCGGTCATTTTCAAACATCTGTACGACCTTCGTCGGCGTGTCGGAGCGGGAAACCGGGAAATCCGAACGCCTGTTCTGGTAAACGGTACGCGGCTCTCGAACATCAGTTCGAGTTGCTGCGTACCCTGCCTGCGGTTTCCCGCCCTCGGTGGGTCGGCCGTGACCAGGGGGAGCGGTCCCGCGTTGGGGCTTTCGGCGAGCCGGTGAGGGGGAGTGCGGGACGTGATCCTGATGACGCGCCGGACGGGTCGGCGAACTTGATTTCGGTCCGCCGGGCGCATACGGTCGACCCCTAGATGTAGTAGTCACATGGGCGTAAGTCGCCTACAGGTTGGGTTCAACTACCGACCGCACTCTCTGCTGCCGCACCGGGTGGCGGCCCCACGCGGGACCGGCGCCGCGGTTCCGTGCGTCCGGGGGTGCGCCCGGTGTGCCCGCCATCGACGAAGGAGGTCAGGCGATGCGGTGCCCGTACTGCAGGCACGCCGACTCCCGGGTCGTCGACTCGCGGGAGGCCGACGACGGCCAGTTGATCCGCCGGCGGCGGTCCTGCCCGGAGTGCGGCAAGCGGTTCACCACCGTCGAGGAGGCGGTGCTCGCGGTGGTCAAGCGCAGCGGGGTGACCGAGCCGTTCAGCCGTACCAAGATCGGCGGTGGGGTGCGCAAGGCGTGCCAGGGGCGGCCGGTCGACGACGACTCCATCGCCCTGCTCGCCCAAAAGGTCGAGGAGACCATCCGGGCCAAGGGGGCCGCCGAGATCCCCAGCCACGACGTGGGGCTGGCGATCCTCGGCCCGCTGCGGGACCTGGACGAGGTGGCGTACCTCCGCTTCGCCAGCGTCTACCGCTCGTTCGACTCGCTGACCGACTTCGAGCGCGAGATCGAGACGCTGCGCGCCGCCGCCCGCGCCCGGGAGGGCGCCGGGGCGGACGGCGACGCCGGGGCGGCGGCGGGGGCCGCCGACCGTACCGTTTGAGCTTTTCCTGAATTGCTGACAGTGCGACGCGCGGCGGGTGACCGCGCAGACGAGGGGGCGGATGAGATGGCGGGGGACGGCGTGACAGCCAGCCGGACGCGGACGAAGGCCGGCGCGGGCCTCAAGGTCGAGCGGGTGTGGACGACCGACGGGGTCCACCCGTACGACGAGGTGACGTGGGAGCGTCGCGACGTCGTGATGACGAACTGGCGGGATGGCTCGATCAACTTCGAGCAGCGCGGGGTCGAGTTCCCCGAGTCCTGGAGCGTCAACGCGGCCAACATCGTGACCACCAAGTACTTCCGGGGCGCGGTGGGCACCCCGGACCGGGAGTGGTCGCTGCGACAGCTCATCGACCGGGTGGTCAGCGCCTACCGCAAGGCGGGCGAGGAGCACGGCTACTTCGCGGCCCCGGCCGATGCCGAGGTGTTCGCCCACGAGCTGACCTGGATGCTGCTGCACCAGGTGTTCAGCTTCAACTCGCCGGTCTGGTTCAACGTCGGCACGCCGTCGCCTCAGCAAGTCTCGGCGTGTTTTATCCTTTCTGTGGATGATTCGATGGACTCGATCCTCGACTGGTACAAGGAGGAGGGGCTGATCTTCAAGGGCGGCTCCGGCTCCGGGGTCAACCTCTCCCGGATCCGCTCCTCCCGGGAGTTGCTCTCCTCCGGCGGCAACGCCTCCGGCCCGGTCAGCTTCATGCGCGGTGCGGACGCCTCCGCCGGCACCATCAAGTCCGGCGGCGCCACCCGGCGCGCGGCCAAGATGGTCATCCTCGACGTGGACCACCCGGACATCCAGGAGTTCGTGGTCACCAAGGCGCGCGAGGAGGACAAGATCCGCGCGCTGCGCGACGCTGGGTTCGACATGGACCTCGGCGGCGCTGACATCGTCAGCGTGCAGTACCAGAACGCCAACAACTCCGTCCGGGTCTCCGACGAGTTCATGACGGCGGTGGAGAACGGCGGCGGCTTCGACCTGCGCGGCCGGCTCGACGGGCAGACCATCGAGACCGTCGACGCCAAGAAGCTGTTCCGCACCATCTCCCAGGCCGCCTGGGAGTGCGCCGACCCCGGCCTGCAGTACGACGACACCATCAACGACTGGCACACCTGCCCGGAGACCGGCCGGATCACCGCGTCGAATCCCTGCTTTACCGCGGACACCCTGGTACACACGGACAAGGGGCTGATCCGGTTCGATGCGCTGATCGACCGGGCGCGGCAGGGAGAGACGTTCGGCGTCTACACCCACGACGCGACCAACCCGGACGCACCCGCCGACCGGATCGAGCTGACCAACCCCGAAGCGCTCATGATCACGGGTACCAACGAGATCCTGCGCCTGGAGTTCAGTAACGGCATGGTGCTGCGCTGCACGCCGAACCACCGGATCTGGACCACCAACCGGGGCTACGTCGAGGCTGCGGAGTTGACCAGCGAGGACCGGATCCTCCCGCTGAACCTGCCCACCCCGGCGGTAGCCGCTTCCCGCGCCTTCGCCATGCGGCCCGGCACGTCCGTGCAGCCCGGTGACGTGGTTGCCACCAAGTGGCAGCGGGAGTCCCGGCTGCCGGAGAAGTGGACCGAGGAGTTCGCCCACCTGCTGGGCTGGCTGACCGGTGACGGCTGCGTGCGCCTGGGAGGCGAAACGCGTGGTGACAACCCCGTCGCTACCTGGGTGTACAGCGCAGAGGACCGAGAGGACTTCCTGCCCCGACACCAGATGTTGCTCGCGGAGATGCTCGGCTTCACCCCGAAGCCGTCCGAGCAGCCCAACGGCACCGTCCAACTCCGTGCCGGCCGCACGGCGGTGGTGGACTTCCTGACCGGGCTCGGGGTAAGCGCCGGAAAGGCCGCCGACAAGCGGGTCCCGGCGGCGGTCCTCGAGGCGCCGGTGGAGGTCCAGGCGGAGTTTCTCCGAGGCCTGTTCGACGCTGACGGCTGCGCCGCCGAGACCGCGAACGACACCCGCTACATCGGACTCGGCTCGGTCTCCGTCGAAATGCTGCGGGACGTGCAGCGGATGCTGAGCTGCTTCGGCATCGGCAGCCGGATCTACCCCAGTCGGAAGGAGGGTTCTTCCTTCTCCTACACCACCATCGCCGGTGAAGAGCGCAGCTATGCCGGCGGGCAGCTCTACGACCTGCGGATCAGCGGAGCGAACATTCCAACCTTCGCCGCCGCGATCGGCTTCGCCCACCCGCGCAAGTCGGGTCGGCTCGCCGGTTGGTTGCGGGAGAAGCGTTTCTACCGTACGGACCAGACCGCGACGCTGGAGAAGCGCGAGTTCGACGGGATCGAGACCACCTACAACCTGTCCGAGCCGCGTAACCACTCCTACATCGCCAACGGTGTGGTGGTCCGGAACTGCTCGGAGTACCTGCACCTGGACAACTCCTCGTGCAACCTGGCCTCGCTGAACCTGATGAAGTTCCTCCGCGCCGACGGTGGCTTCGAGGTGGAGAAGTTCGTCAGGTCGGTCGAGTTCGTCATCACCGCGATGGACATCTCGATCTGCTTCGCCGACTTCCCGACCGAGAAGATCGGCGAGACCACCCGCGCCTACCGGCAGCTCGGCATCGGGTACGCCAACCTCGGCGCGCTGCTGATGGCCTCGGGCCTGCCGTACGACTCGGAGCAGGGCCGCTCGGTCGCCGCCTCGATCACCTCGCTGATGACCGGCACCGCGTACCGCCGCTCGGCCGAGCTGGCCGGCATCGTCGGCCCGTACGACGGCTACGCCCGCAACGCCGAGCCGCACAAGCGGGTCATGCGCAAGCACGCCGCCGCCAACGACGAGATCAAGCCCACCAGCACGGTGGCCACCGCGATCGTCCGCGAGGCGACGAAGCAGTGGACCCAGGGCAACAAGATCGGCGACAAGTTCGGCTGGCGCAACTCGCAGGCAGCGGTACTGGCTCCGACGGGCACCATCGGCCTGATGATGGACTGCGACACCACCGGAGTCGAGCCGGACCTGGCGCTGGTCAAGTTCAAGAAGCTGGTCGGCGGCGGCTCGATGCAGATCGTCAACCAGACCGTCCCGCGCGCCCTGCGCAGCATCGGCTACCCCGAGGAGCAGGTCGAGGCGATCGTCGAGCACATCGCCGACCACGGCCACGTGGTGGACGCCCCCGGCCTGAAGCCGGAGCACTACCCGGTCTTCGACTGCGCCATGGGCGAGCGGTCCATCGCGCCGATGGGGCACGTACGGATGATGGCGGCCGTCCAGCCGTTCATCTCCGGCGCCATCTCCAAGACGGTCAACATGCCGGAGCAGGCCACCGTCGCCGACGTCGAGAAGATCTACTTCGAGGGCTGGAAGCTCGGCCTCAAGGCGCTGGCCATCTACCGGGACAACTGCAAGGTCGGCCAGCCGCTGTCCGTGGCCAAGCCGAACAAGGCGATCGCGCCCGCCGTGGCTCCGGTCGCGGTGGAGAAGGCGGTCGAGAAGGTCGTCGAGTACCGCCCGGTGCGCAAGCGGCTGCCGAAGAAGCGCCCGTCGCAGACGGTCAGCTTCTCCGTCGGCGGGGCCGAGGGGTACCTCACCGCGTCGTCGTACCCCGATGACGGCCTCGGCGAGGTCTTCCTCAAGATGTCGAAGCAGGGCTCGACCCTGGCCGGGGTGATGGACGCCTTCTCGGTGGCCATCTCCATCGGTCTCCAGTACGGCGTCCCGCTGGAGACGTACGTCAGCAAGTTCACCAACATGCGCTTCGAGCCGGCCGGCATGACCGACGACCCGGACGTGCGGATGGCCGCCTCGGTGATGGACTACATCTTCCGTCGCCTGGCCCTGGACTTCCTGCCGTACGAGGGCCGCGCCGAGCTGGGCATCTTCACCGCCAAGGAGCGGGCCGCGCAGCTGCGGGCCGAGGCGGAGGCGGAGAGCGCGTCGGTCAGCGGTGCGGAGCTGACCGCGATGGCCTCCTCCGCCCCGGTCGAGGCACCGGAGACGAAGACCGGCCCGATTGCCCAGCCGGCGCAGGAGCTCGCCGACGTCGCCGCCGCCAAGCCGGCCCCGCCGGTCGGCTCCAGCACCGAACTGCTGGAGGCCGTGGTCGGCAAGGCCGCCGACGCGCCGCTCTGCTTCACCTGCGGCACGAAGATGCGCCCGGCCGGCAGCTGCTACGTCTGCGAGGGCTGCGGCTCCACCAGCGGTTGTAGCTGAAATTGGGCCGAGTTGCATTTGATGCAACGCCCAGTTCGTACATGACGACGACGGCTGGGACGACAGCGACCGTGATCGTGAGGGTCGCGGAGCCGGCCGTCGGCTGAAAGACAGCGACCGCCCGATCCTGTAGGGGGCCGGGCGGTCGCTGCGGCAGGGATGTGTTGTCGCCTGCGTGTCAGAACCAGCATGACACCACATCCCAGGCCGCAGATCAAACTGCGGAGGAGGTGGTGGACATGACTCGGAACAACCGACAGACCGGTTCCAAGGCGGCATCGGCTGCGGGCAAGGTGCTCGCGAACCCGAAGTCGTCGAAGGCGGACAAGACGGCGGCCGCTAGCGCCCTGGCGCAGACGCCGTCGAAGTCCGGCAAGCGCAAGTAGCTGCAGTCTGCCCAGGTCCTACAGCCTGGGCAGCTGTGCCCGTAACCGATTCAACAATGTTGCGTTAGACGCAACATGGCGGGCAATGGCTTCCTACCGGGTTCGGCGGCATCACTCATACCGGTCGGGGTTGCCCATCTTGATCCCGCCGCCGCTGTCTTCGCTGCCATGGTGGAGGGCTGGGAGATCCAGCAACGGGCCCGGTTCCTCAAGGCGGAGACGATCGCGGCGCGTACGGCGCTGGTTCGAAGATTGGTCGAGTACTCCAACCAGTACCCGTGGCAGTGGCGCCCAGCTGAGGTGGAGGCGTTCTTCGATTACCTGCGGTCAGGCCCGCGGCCGATGAAGGTGTCCACAGCACGTGGCTATCAGACGACGTTGCGGCTGTTCATGGAGTACGTGACTGATGCCCGATATTCTTGGCCCCTCGTCTGTCAGAAGCGCTTCGGCGAGGTCCCCTCGCAGCTCTTCCACGAGGCCAACACGATCGTCCACGTCACGGAGTACGAGGGTCAGCCGCACCGCCGACCACTGACCTACGACGAGGTGCAGGCGCTCTTCGACGCTGCGGACGCTCGGGTGGATGCGATCCGTTCGCGAGGTTGCAAGGGTGCAATGGCGGCATTGCGTGATGCCGCACTCTTGAAGGCCATCTACGCCTTTGGGCTGCGCCGCCGTGAGGCGTGGGGCCTCGACCTGACCGACCTTCGTCACAACCCGAAGGCGCCAGCGTTCGGGCGATATGGCGCGGTGTTCGTGCGGTTCGGAAAGTCCTCAAAAGGGAGCCCACCGAAACGGCGCACAATCCTGACCGTTCCGGAGATGGATTGGATCGTCCCCGTACTGCAGCACTGGCTGGAGGAGGTCCGGCCGGCGTTCTCTCCCGGTGCCCACCCGGCCATGTGGATCACGGAACGGTGCGGCCGGTTGGCCCGGCGGGGAATCAATGTGGCGTTCACGAACGCTCGGGATGCTGCTGGTCTCCCGGCGGAGCTCGACTTGCACTGCCTCCGCCACAGCTACGTCACGCATTTGGTCGAGTTCGACTATCCATCAAAGTTTGTTCGGGACCAGGTCGGCCACGAGTACGAGTCCACGACAGCCATCTACACCGGTGTGTCGGATGACTACCGCAACCGGGTGCTCCAGCGAAGCCTCGCGAAGCGAGATCCGGAGCTGTGGGGGAATTAGCCATGATCAAAAAAATGGGTTACGTCTGGAATCTTCGCCAAGTCATGGCGGGCCACGGAATGTTCCAGACATCTGATCTCGTTCCTCTCTTGGCGGAGCGGGGGATTCATCTGTCCAGGGAGCAGGTCTTCCGGTTAGTCACCCAGCCGCCACAGCGACTATCGATGGACACCCTCGCCGCCCTGTGCGACATCCTGGGCTGTAGCCCGAATGATCTGATCAAGGTTGAGGTCGTCAACGAGCAGCTTCGGCGAACTGCCCAGGCTGGTGATTTTCATGCGCCACAGACGCGGCGCACGGTCATCCGTCGTCCGGAGCAGGCGTGAGCGACAAACCAGAGCCGGCAGTAAGGGTCCTCGAACGTGTCGTCACACGGCTCGTCGGCGACATCGATGGCCTAAGTGTCGATGTAGCCCTTTCCGTGCTCGACGCGGTCAATGCCACGCAGGGCAAGACGATCCGCCAGATCGGTGCCTACCTCGACCAGCGGCCTGACGCCTTGACCGCTGGAGTCTCGGATTGCCCTATCGGACTCTTGCGTGTGATCAATGAACTAGTTGACGCTGGCTTTGCCGTCGCTCCTCCCAGATGCGCAACATGTGGCCGGACCGCCCGATACCTTCGCAGCGCTCCGGGTGGACGACTGTGCTCGCGGTGTGCGGCGAGAAGCGCTCATCGTGTCTGTGACCGCTGCGGACACTTGGGACGTGTCGCCGCCCGGCGAGCGGATGGGGTCATCTGCTACAGGTGCTACCAAAAGGACCCGGAGGCTTTCGAGGAGTGTGCCACCTGCGGCAGATACCGACGGCCAGTTCAGCGGCTCTCTGGCGGTAGCTGCCTGTGCGAGAACTGCTATCAGAGAAAGCACTACGAGTGCGCTCAGTGCGGTCAGCTGCGACCAGTGAAAGCGCATCAGCCGGATGGTCCTGTCTGCGAACGCTGTTACCGGTCGCCAGAACGGACGTGCGGACGCTGTGGTCGACAGCGCCCGATTGCCCGTCGCGCTGATGACGACAATCCTGATCTCTGCGACGGCTGCTACCAGGGCCCACGGGTCCATTGCAGCGTCTGTGGACGCCTTCGACCGTGCACTCGGACTCGATCTGGTCGGCCGACCTGCAATAGCTGTTTTCCACGGCCGCATCGAATTTGCTGCCGGTGCGGGCGTTCGCGGCCCGTCAACGCAGAGTGGCCGATCGGACCGGTCTGCTCCGGGTGTTACGAGTCGATCCGAAACAACCCGGGAATCTGCGCCCGCTGTCAAATCAGCCAGCCACTAATCGCCGTCAACGATAAGGGTCTACCGACTTGCGGACCATGCGCTGGCGCTGCTGTGGACTATTTCTGCCGCCGCTGTGGTGATGGCGGTGGTCAGTATGCAGGCGGCGAGTGTGTGCGTTGCGTTCTTTCACGGAGACTCGGAGACCTTCTCGCCGATGACGGCGGCGAGATTCCGGCTCAATTGGCACCAGTGCGTCAGGCCCTGCTCAGCGTCGAACATCCGATTACCGTCATTGGTTGGTTGCGCAAGAGCGAGTCCGCTCGTCTCCTTGCCCGCCTCACGCGGTCGGGAGAACCCATCACGCACGGCTTGCTCGACGAACTACCACCGACCCGGCATGTCTACTATATACGCGACGTCCTGGTTCACACCGGCGTGCTCGATCCCCGAAACGAGTACCTGGAGCGAATTGGTCCTTGGCTCGACGCCCTACTTGCCGAGTATCCCGCCAGCCATGTCCGCCTGGTTCGGCCTTTCGCAAACTGGTACGTGCTGCGCCGTGCCCGACGTCGCGCCCGGACAAGGGTCTTCACGGCGCAGTCGGGCGCCAGGGCACGGAGCCTGATTAGGAACACCTTGGCGTTCCTGTCCTGCCTGGGCGCGCAAGGCAAGAGCCTCAGCGATGCTAACCAGGCCGACGTTGACCGATGGCTGCTCACCGGCTCCACCGCTCGGTACGAGATCCGCTACTTCGTGCGCTGGGCCGCTGACCATAATCTCTGTCCACGTTTGGAAGTGCCTCTTCGGCCTGGGGCAAAGGAAAGCTCGATGCTCGGCGAGGACCAGCGATGGCGGCAACTCAAACGGTGCCTTAAGGAACAGGCGCTGCCGGCGGAGGTTCGAGCGGCGGGTGCACTGGTTTCGCTGTACGGACTGACGATATCCGCGATCGTCCGGCTCACCCGTGACCATCTGTTGCAGCGCGATGACGGTGCCTACCTAGCCATCGAAAAGGTCCCAGTGTTGCTCCCGCCAGCACTCGGCAACTTGTTGACCAGCCTGGGAGGCGACGCAAGGTCGGCTTCCGCCGTTGGGCGATCCGTCCAAGGCACGGAGTGGTTATTTCCGGGACGGGCACCAGGACGACACATCTCTCCGCACTACATGAGCGGGAAACTTCTTGCGGCCGGGATCGAGGCTCGACCTACCCGGAACGCGGCCCTCTTCGCCCTCGCCGAGGACCTGCCTGCCGCGATTCTCGCCGACCTCCTGGGCATGCACGTCACCACCGCCGAACGCTGGGCCAAGCTCGCACGTCGGGACTGGGCCGACTACCTCCACGCCCGCACCGTGAACTAGAGCATCGTCAGTGCCCTCGCCCACGCATCGTCTGGCGGTTGGCCCGGCAAGATGTGCTGGATGCGTCGCGTGGCCGCCCCACGGCGTCTACAGTCCGTGCATGGCTGACGCAATCGAACAGATGTCTGAGAAGCAGGTTCCGGCGGGGATCCTCTACGCCGTGGACGAGATGATCGGGCGGACGCTGGTCGACCTAGAAAAACTGGTGCTACTGAGAGCGGAGCTCACTGGGGACGATCCGTTCGGTGACAAGTGGCGGCAGGAACTGGCCAATGAGCGGGTTCGGCAGGACCTTGATCGGATTCGGGCTGAGGCTAGGCAGCGAGACCCCGAGGAGTGGGCAGCAGTGCACGCTCGGGCGCGGGAGATGCTCGATCGGGGCCGTCGCTGCCAGGCCGAGAGCCGCATGGAGCCGCCGGTGATGGTTCGAGTGGCGACAGAGACGGTGCGGCAGTGGCGCAACGCTCGGCACGCGGAGTCCGAGGCGCGACGCGCACGGGCCCACCGGATGAGGTTCGATGACAGCGACAACGATATACAGCGGTCGGAAGATCCCATGAGCTGACCTACACCGCTGCTGCGGTAGGTTCCCGTTTCGTCGGCGCCGAGCTGCCCAACCATCATCTTGACCACGACGCACGGCGAAATTCTAACCAACACATTCCGCCGACTCTGTCCCATGTTCGACAGGACAGACCTCAGGCGCCGGCAAGGCGCGCACCTAAGACCCCGCCTGCCAGGACGAGGGGCCGACCTCACTGCCTCGTGCGGCCTCTTGCTCCGCCATAGTTGGCGCTTGCGAGAGGCATGCTCGCGGACGGCTCGTGTCGGCGGGCATCGCCAGCAGGTGCCGCACCTTCCCTCAGGCGGAGCACGTGAGAGCTGATGATGCAGCAACTCCCGCATCGTGTGACCGGCTAGATCGCCGGAAGATGACCCCGATCGGTGGGATCACAGCAACGCAAGGTCACCGTATAGTGTGGACATGCATGCCGAGGATGCTTGTACCGTCGGGTTGATAGGCATCGAGTACGGGCACCCAGGCTTGTCGGGTACGGCGCTCCCCAGCCAGCTGTGGAACCCTCAGAAGCTCGGGAGTCACCAATCTCCATGACAAGCGAGACGGCGTCGTCGCTGGTGACACTGACTGGCAGTTCCTGAACATCAAGTCGTCCCCGCTGTCGATCGTCCCGGTACACGGCCAGTTTCGTGGGCTTCGGCTGCTGTGCACGAAGCAGGGGCGGGCGGAGTGACGCAGGGCCTGTGTTCGGAGGTAGCCATGACACAGTCGGAAGTGGGCGGCCCGGGGGTTCGCCCTGAGGCAACCGTGATGCAGCACGCCATCCGGCTTCTAACAATCCTGAGCGAGTGTAGCGAGCCGGTGAAGGCCGGCGACCCGCCGGAAGGCATCGCGGTCATCCGGGCAGAGCTGCGGCTACAAGCCCTGGACTTCTGGTTACGGAACCCGGACTACCTGGCTGGCGAGCTGCTTACAAAGGTAGAAAACCACGACCTGCCGGTGCACTATCTGAGCGTGGTCGAGCACCTGCTCAACAGTCCGGAGCCAGACTTGCATTGGTATCCAATGCCGCGATGGCACCACGGCGCCTATGAGGCGATCGATGACGCGTTCTCCGTGCTCAGCGCATACGGGCTAGCGTTGGTCAGGCGGATGGGTGGGGTGCAGAAGACAGCGCGCAGCCAGTTCTTCCTCACCGACGCGGGGCGGGTGGCGGTCGCCGACCTGGCGAAGGAACGGGTGTTGTCCTGGTACACCGAGCAGGCGAAGCTGGTCGCCCTCGTGGCGGGCAGTGACAACGGGAGCACCCTAAAGAAGCGGCAGTACCAGCAGGCGGAGTATGCGCGCACGAAGCTCGGGGTGAATATCGCGCCGATCCACTCTGCCGTACGCGGGCGGCTGGAAGCGTTCAAAGCCACGGTCAGCGGGTCGTGGGCCCCCGTAGCAGGAGGACAGGCGTGACGAAGCTCGGGGACGCGGTCGCTCAGGACCTTGAGCGCCGCGGAAAGGCGATCGACCAGTCCCGCATCGAGAGAATCCTGCTCGACGCCGGTGTCTCCTCGACCGCGTCCCGTGGTGTCCCCGCTCGGCTTCGTGTCCGCCGGGTACGGGTCACCGGGGAGAAGCTGTACTCGGAAAGACCGACGGAGGAAACGCCGGCTGCGGAGATGAAGACGGCACCCATCAACCTGGACTGGCAGCCCGGAGACGGCGTCAACGGTGTGGGTAGTGAGGCGAACCTGCGAGGAAAGTCGTCGGTCCTGCACTTCGCTATGTGGGCGTTGACGGGGCGCAGCCACTTACAGGCAGACGTAGAGTCATGGGTCGAGCATGTTTCCGCAGAGTTCCACGTAGACGAGGTGCCCCTGTTCGTCGAGTTTGACGTACGCGACGGGATGCCGGTGGGGACCGTCACGCAGAAGACCCGATCGGGCCACGCCGTCCTGGGATCCTTCTTCGGCCACGCTGAGTTTGAGTCGTTGATGGGATCGGTGATGCTCGACCGGTTGCGCCTCGATGCAATCTCAGTGTTCTCCAAGGGGACCGAGACGGAGCATGCGTGGCCGTCGTACGCTGCTGCATTGACCGTGCACGCCGACAAGCTCGACCCGATCGTGGGTAATGAGAACACTCTGAAGACCCGAATCCTGCAGATGTTTGTCGGCACGAGGTGGGCGGCGGTTGACGCGCAGGTCGCGACCGCGTTGAACGCGGCTGATTACGAGCGCGGGGTCCTCGTCCAGAATCGCCGGGCAGCGGCATCGGTGACCACGTCAGCTCTGAGGCAGGCCGAAGCCCGCGTGAGGGAGGCAGAGGCGGCGCTGGGGGTGTTCGACCCGACGGAGCCTGACGTGGATGCAGTCTTCGCACTCGCGTCGGTTGCCTCCGCGCGTGCGCAGGAGGCACACGAACTGTCAATGCGGCTCATGGTGGCCCGTACCGCGCTCTCAGGGGCTCAAGAGCAGTTGCGTACCGAGCAGATGCGTCGGCAGGCGGCAGAGGAGGACGCTGTAGCGCGCCGATTGTTCAATGGGATGGCGCCGAAAGCATGTCCCCGGTGCGCGGCGGAAGTGACGGCGGCGAGGTACGCGGCCGAGGTGACGGCCCACGAGTGCTCGATGTGCAAGAACGAGCTCAAGCTCGCTGCAGATCTCGACGAGGCGGCGACTGCGGCCGCTGCGGACAATGATGCTGAGGAGCCGGTTGACCCCCTAGAAGCACTCCAGGCGGCTGTCGCGGAAGCCAGGGCAGATATCAGCCGGCTCGAAGGTGAGCTCCGTGAGGCTGACCAGTCTCGGCTCGATGCGGAGAACGCGGCGCAGCGAGGCCGCAGTAGCCTCGGCGCCGCTCGTGCTCGACTAGAGGCCGAAATCGACCTGGCACGTGCAGAGAGCGCCCTGGGAGCATTGCGGGAGGCGATGCGTCCGGAGCCGTCGTCGCCGGTCGACGAAGAAAAGCATCTTGTTCTTGAGACCGCCTCGAAGCTGACGAGGAAGTGGGTCAAGGAGGATCAGGGCCCTCTCCTGGAAGCCGTTTCGCTCGCGATCGCCCGCCTCGCCCGCGAGTTCGGGTCCACCAACATCACCGCGGTGACCCTCAAGGGCAATGGCAACATGGACGTGGAGAAGGGCGGTGCCGTCACGGGCTACAGCGGGCTGACCAACGGAGAGAAGCTGCGGATCAAGCTCGCTGCTGCAATCGCACTGGTCGAGATCGGGCACAGCGACGGAGTTGGCCGGCACCCAGGCCTGCTGTTCGTCGATTCTCCTGCTGCGGAGGAGATCCCCGAGGTCGACCTGCGGACGATGCTCGAGGCCATGGCTACTGTTGCCCAGAAGACTGACCTGCAGATCATCGTCGCCACTAGACACGGTCGGGTACTGAGGGAAGTCATCGGGCCACAAAACCTCTTGGTCGCTACCGGTAGCAACTTCGTGTGGTGACACTTAACGTCGGACACCTGAAGCGCGCTGGCAGACAGAACCGTGCAACGACAGGACCCGACCTGGATCAAGAGGAGGAGCCGTGCCCCATCCGCTCGATCCAGCTGTCACCGGCGCTGAGCTCCTGCGAAGCCTCAGCAGCGGGCCACCTCCAGAGGACCTGGTCGACCGGATTGGCGGCTGGGACGCCGTCGAGGTGCTCGCACCGACCCTCGTTGACGAACCGCTCCTGACCGTGGCAGTCTCGCTGCTAGCCCGTGATGCTGCCCGCGCTGCCGCAACGGGCGCGAATCTCGCGCAAATCCGGCCCGCTGCACTAGCCCTGACAGATGCGGTACTGGGAAGCAGCGACCCGTTGCAATTCACGCAGAACATCAACACCATTTGCGCCGAGACGGCCCTCGCCGGCATGGTCGGATCCAAGGTCGCGGCGACGTGCCTCACGCTCGCCGCCCCCCCGCGCACCGATGGTGATGACCCCCCTCCGGCCGCCGTCATCCGTCACGCCGTCGCATTGGAGGCCTTTGCCCGGCTGGCTGTGCAGGGGCACGCCTCAAAGAACAAGCTCCTAGGGGTCCTAGAGGACGTCGCCGAGCCGCAGCCGCGTCGTTACGCCCAAGCGGTCGTCAGGACAGTCGGCCTTGCCTTCGACCACTGGACTGCTGACGAGGAGGTTGCCGACGTCATCGACATTCTCACAGGAGAGAAGGCACCGGCGTACACGACACCGCCGGCTGCTGACGTCCTCGCCCGTAACGACGAATACCACCGCGACATCGCGGCCGACGCGATGTGGACGAAGGCAAACGTAGAAATCGCCCGAGCGCTGCGCAGCACCCAGACCACCCAAATGCTCGAGCGGCTCACCGCCGCACTGGAGGCGCTGGAACTTGTCACGGCGCTCGACGACCGCGACGACGCGAAGATACTGCGCTCCGCGCTGCGTCTGCTTGAAGAGCTGCTGCAATCGCTAAAGGGCTCAGCGGCACCACAAGACGCCGCAACCTGGAAAGCCGCGGTCGCAGACGCCGAGCAGGCCGCACGACAAGCCCACGAGTTCGCCATTGGCGCGTACGGGCTCAATCACTGGAGCGGCGATCGCAAGCTCGCCGTCCTTGAAGGTTGGAGCAGACTCGCCAGCGACCTCGCCTGGCTCCGTGACCAACTCAGCCGTGACAGCCTGTACGACGCTGCCGTGGTACTCGACGACGTCCTAGCCATCTATTCCGCGTCTCGGTCTTACGACGTCACCCGCAACGCCCATGGCGTAGAAACCGTGCTAGAGGTTCTGCGGCCAGCTGTTGCCAATGGCTTCGCCGCCCGAGCCGGGCTGTTGCGGCACCTCAGCGACCATACCGAGCGACTGCGCCAGCGCGTCACCGCAGCTCTGGAGGTTGGCGACGATGCGTCGGAACTGCAGGCACGGCTGACGACAGCTGAAGCGGTCCTCGAGAACGCACGCGCGAGCTTGCTCCATGCCGGGGAGCCGCCGGGAAAACCGCTGCAGCAGGCGGCGGACATTCCGCCCCTGCTGGCCGAGCTGTTTGGGCCACACGCCTCCCTCGCCGCAGTCCTGACTAGCGGCAATCCGGTGGAGCTCGCGGCACTGTCCGCCGACATCGCCGACCGCCAAGCCGCTTCGGACCGCGACCCAGACGTTACGGTCACCGGTGTCCGCAAGCGGATGCTCGCCGAGCTCGCCGCCTGTGAAGACTTCGCTGGCGACGTCGTGACTGCCGTAACCGTCGTTCTTGATCAGCTCATCAAGTTCGTCGCGCGACGGCTGAACACTCAGCAGTCAACCAAGGCATACCTGTTCAAGCCGGACGCCAACGAGCAAGACTTGCACGCCGACCTTTACGACTGGTTATCCCAAGGACAGTTGGCGAGCTCCACCAATGTGGAGGTACATGAGGTCGGCGCAGGCCGCACCGATATTCAGATCTCCTTTCCGGGCTTCCACCTCTATCTGGAGCTGAAGGCGGATGGGACTGCAGTGCCGGTGGCGGGCAAGGCCGCATATATCAAGCAGACGGTCAGCTACCAGGCCTCTGACGTGCGGATCGGATTCCTCGTCGTGCTCCGCTTGAAAGCTCCGAAGGACAAGAGCCCTTCCATGCACCTGACTGAGCTCGTGTCGCACGCCGTCGTGCAGGTGCAGGACGGCCCGGTCGAACGTCATGTGGTAATGCTTGAGGTGCCAGGCAACCAGACCAGCCCGTCCGGGGTCCATTGACCTGCCAATCGACCAGACCTAGGCCAGACCCGGGAAGTGCGACGGCATCGCGGACATGTCCCGCGACGCCGGCCGGCTGGCGTTCCGGCCGCCGGTATGAGTGATCGCTTCCCTCATGATCTCATGCGCGCCCCGCTGAGCCTTCGACCATGGTCGGCGAGAACTGCCAGCGCAACTCGCCGCCTGACGCGTGGGCCGTACATCCCAACGACGCCAGCGTGCCGCCGGCCGCCATCACCTGACGACTTGCCGGAGCTCTGCCCGGCCGGGCACGTTTCCCTAAGGGAATACCGAACGGTTGGAATGTGTGCCTTGCGCCAGTAAACCGGGAAGGTTGGTATGTCTCCTGTCTCCAGCCTCTAAGAGGAATCACTGGATTACATCGCCCTGGTGAAGCTCCACAACAGGTGCTCCCCAACCGAATTCGGTTGGGGAGCACCCGTTTGGGCCTACGGGGAAGGGCAGACATGTAGGTGAACGTCGTCTAGCCGCGCCCCGTCGATCGCGACCAAGAAGCCCGATGACGAGCTCCAGCCACTGCCATCTTGGCCAAAGCCGGTCAAATCAGCGCGGACCTGCCACTCATTCCACCAACCGCAAAACCCGATCGGCCCGATTCACCACCTGTTTATAGGTGACGACCTCAATCCGGGACAGATGGCTGTTGTAGACGCGCAGCGCCGCGTCCACCTCGTTCTCGCTCGCCTCCTCCTCGAACTGCGGATGCCCAATGATCACCGCCGCTGAGGCCCGCCGTACGTCGATGCCCTGCTCGGCGAGGCGCGCCCGGTCCTCGTCCAGGACCACGAGGTAGTTCATCGCCTGCGCTACCGCCCGATGTACCTCGTTGGTCGGCACCCACCGGCCCCGCTGATGGGTGAGCAGCGGAACGGCAGCCCGCTTCAACTCGACCACGTGCACGGTGCCGTCCGGCCGGAGCAGCGTCAGGTCCAACTCGATGCCGCGACTGATTCGTCGTGGCCCGAGCCTGTCCGCCAGCTGCGTCCCACCGAATATCCAGAGATTCTTCTCCAGCGCTCGCTGCAGGTCGCGTTCGCTGCTGTGCCGGTTGAGGACGACGGCATCGAGTTCCCGAAGCGCCTGGCGCCGTGCTCGCAGCAACACCACGTCGGCGATTTCTTCTGCCGAAGCCTCAGCGGTTGGCGCGACGCCGACGCTCGAATCGCTGGCGTGTAAGCGGTCGAGCAGTACCTCCGTCATCCAGATCGTGTGCTCGTTGACGCTGCGGCTGAGTTGGAAGACACCGGCTGCCCCGGCCATGTCCGTGATGACCAGACGCTTCATCTCGTCGAGATATGCCATGAGCTCGTCGCGGGTGGCCAGTGGATGATCGTCGAGGAACGTGCGAGCCCGGCCGGCGACGAATGCCGCGGCATGTGACATGAAGGTGGTCAAGTCGTTCGTGTGTCGGCCACGGGAACCCCCGAGTAGCTGATATTTGATCTCCAAGTCCGGGGCGAGCATGACGTTCGTTGCGTACGAGAGGGCGTCCTCTAACCGCTCGGCGGCATCTTGGTCGTCTTCGGCGCGGGCCGCAGTGTGTGCCTGACGCAGCAGATCGGTGAGCGTCCTGCCGCCGCGATAGGGACTGCGGTATCCCATGTGCCGCTGCGCGTCCTCAACGAGGTTGCGGATGTGGTCGGAAAGGCCGTACTCGACGATCTTCTCGAGCAGCAGGCGCAGGGCAAAGTCGGATCGTACGCGCGAGCGAGGTCCAGGCATGTCGGAGAGCGTCGCTCGAAGGTATGACACGACCGTCTGGGCACAGGAGGCCGTGCCGGGTGCGGCTAGGAAGCGGGGTCGTTCGCCGTAGCTGAATCGGAAGACCGAACCGGGCCGGTCGACGGTATGGAGAACTTGCCCGGACAGCGTCAACTGCTCGGAGGGGAATACGACACGTACCGAATATGTGTCCTCCACCAGTACGGAAGGCAACGAGCCCCGGGCGCTGACGCGCCCGGGGCTCGTGAGCCGGGACCAGGCCGTAGGCAACGGAAGCGGCAAGTCGATGTCACCGCGCCTCCCTACACTGTCCCGGTGATCCATGAAGCCCTATCGACCGCCGCCAGCTACGCCGGGTTCGCCGCCCGCGAGGCGCACGGCGTGTCGCCCGCGTACGAGCGCCTGGCCCTGGCGGTTTCCCGCGACGCCGGGGTGCTCGCGCTGCTCGACACGCTCCCGCCGGTCAGGCGGCAGCCCAACCTGCTCTTCGGCGTCGTGCGGTTCCTTGGCGGCCCGGTCGAGGACCCGGCCGCATTTCGCGACTTCGTGATGGCGCACTGGCCGGCGATCGAGGCGGAGCTGCGCATCCGAGCCACCCAGACCAACGAGGCCGGGCGGTGCGCCGTGCTGCTGCCGGTGCTCGCCGCGCTGCCGCAGCCGCTCGCGCTGCTGGAGGTCGGCGCGTCCGCCGGGCTCTGCCTCTACCCCGACCGGTACGCCTACCGCTACGGCGACCATTTGCTCGGCACGGGCGAGCCGGTCCTCGACTGCGCGCTCACCGGGACGGCACCGCCCGACCGTCGCCCCGAGGTGGTGTGGCGGGCCGGCCTGGACCTGAACCCGCTCGACGTCACCGACCCGGCCGACGTCGCCTGGCTGGACGCGCTCATCTGGCCCGAGCACGCCCACCGCCGGGCCCGGCTGCGGGCCGCCGTGTCCGTCGCGGCGGCCGATCCGCCGCTGCTGGTACGCGGCGACCTGGTGGACGACCTGCCGGCCCTGGCCGCGCGGGCGCCGGCCGGGGCGACGCTGGTGGTGTTCCACACCTCCGTGCTCTATTTGGTGTCGCCGCCGGGCCGGGCCGCGTTCGCCGAGACGGTACGCGGCCTATCCGGGCACTGGATCGCGAACGAGGCCCCGGACGTGCTGGGCTACGACGGACTGCCCGACCCGCCGGACGACGCGCTGTACAACGTGCTCGCGCTGGACGGCGAGCCGCTGGCCTGGACCCGCCCGCACGGGCAGGCGATCACCTGGTTCGCCCAGGCCGGGCGGTCCCGCCCGTTCGTCGAGCCGACGGCGCGCGTACCTGCGGAAACGGAGGGCCCGGATGTCCCACGGTGAGGAGCGCGCGGCGCTGCTGGCGGCGCTTCACGCGCAGCGCCACCACGTGCTCGGCATCCTGGACGGGCTGCCCGAGGAGGCCCTGCGCCGGCCGCTGCTGCCGTCCGGCTGGTCCTGTCTGGGGCTGGTCCGCCACCTCGCCCTCGACGTGGAGCGGTTCTGGTTCCGGGCCGTCGTCGCCGGCGAGCGCGTCGACCTGGAGTCCGGGGCCGACGCCTGGCGGGTCGACGCGGAGACGCCGGCCGCGGCGGTGTTCGACCTGTACCGGCGGGAGGCGGAGCTGGCCGACGCGGTGATCGCCGGCACCGACCTGGACGCCGCCCCGGTCTGGTGGCCGGAGGAGGTCTTCCCGGGCCTGCCGCCGCACGCCCTGCGCCGGACGGTCCTGCACGTGATCACCGAGACCGCCTGCCATGCCGGGCACCTCGACGCCGCCCGGGAGCTGATCGACGGCCGGACGTGGCTGGTGCTGACGGACTGACCCGCGCCGGCGTCCCCACGACGGTTCCGGCGGCGACTAGGGTGGCCGGTCATGGGGGAACCGGACTGGCTGCGGGAGACCCGCGCCGCGTACGACACGGTGGCGGTCGACTACGCCCGACTGGTGCACGGCGAGCTGGCGGGCAAGCCGCTGGAGCGGGCGATGCTGGCCACCTTCGCCGAGCTGGTCGGCGACGCGGGGCCGGTCGTCGAGGTCGGCTGCGGCACCGGCCGGATCACCGCCCACCTGCGCGAGCTGGGGCTGGACGTCGCAGGCCTCGACCTGTCCCCGGGGATGGTGGCGGTCGCCCGGGACGCCTGGCCGGGGCTGCGCTTCGCCGTCGGGTCGATGACCGACCTGCCGCTGCCAGACGCCGGCCTCGCCGGCCTGGTCGCCTGGTACTCGATCATCCACCTGCCGCCGGAGCTGCTCCCCGGGGTCCTCGCCGGGTTCCACCGGGTGCTCGCCCCGGGCGGTGAGCTGCTGCTCGCGTTCAAGGCCGGCGACGAGCGCATCCGCCTCGAGCAGGCGTACGGCCACACCGTCTCCTACGACGTGCACTGGCTGCCGCCGGACCGGGTCGCCGCGCAGCTCGCCGGGGCCGGGTTCGCCGTGCAGGCCAGCCTGCTCCGCGAGCCCGAGGGGTACGAGCGCGGCCCGCAGGCGTACCTGCTGGCCCGCCGGCCCGGCGGGGAGGCCGGGCGGTGACCGTCGTCCTGTTCACCCTCGGCGGGACCATCGCGATGGCCAGGTCCGCCGGGGGCGGGGTGGTCGCCCGGCTCACCGGGGCCGACCTGGTCGCGGCCGTGCCGGGCCTCGCCGATCTCGGCCACCCGATCGACGTACGCGACACGCGGGCGGTGCCCAGCGCGGACCTCACGTACCGGCAGATCCTGGACCTGGTCGCCGCGGCGTCGTCGGCGGTGGCGGGCGGCGCGGCCGGCGTGGTGGTGTCCCAGGGCACCGACACGCTGGAGGAGACGGTGTTCCTGGCCGACCTGCTCTGGCCACACCCGGAGCCGCTCGTCTTCACCGGCGCGATGCGCAACCCCACCCTCGCCGGTGCGGACGGCCCGGCGAATCTGCTCGCGGCGGCCCGGGTGGCCGCCGCCCCGGCCGCCCGTGATCTGGGGGCACTGGTCGCGTGTCACGACGAGGTGCACGCCGCCCGCTGGGTCCGCAAGACGCACAGCACCAGCACCGGCGCCTTCGTCTCGCCGAACGCCGGGCCGCTCGGGCACGTCGTGGAGGGGGAGGTGCGGGTGCTGACCCGACCGCCTCGGCTGCCCCCGGTGCCCGGGGTGGACGCCGACCGGCTCGACGCGGTCCGGGTGGCCCTGCACACCGTCACCCTCGACGAGGACACCGACCTCGTCACCGGCCTGTCCCGGGGCCGGGACGGGGTGGTCGTGGCCGGGTTCGGCGTCGGGCACGTCCCGCCCGCGCTCGCCCCGGTGCTCGGAGAACTGGCGGAGCGGGTGCCGGTGGTACTCACCTCGCGCATCGGGGCTGGGGCGGTGCTGCGGCACACGTACGGGGCGGCCGGGTCGGAGACCGACCTTCAGCGGCGTGGGCTGGTCAACGGAGGGCTGCTCGACCCGTACAAGGCGAAGGTGCTGCTGCGGGTGCTGCTCGCGGCGGGCGCGGACCGGGCGGGGGTCGCCGCCGAGTTCGCCCGGCGCGGCTGAACCGGACCGGCGGCTGCCGACACTGCCCGTACGTGACCTGACTGAGGGCTTCCGTCCGACGCGGACAGCCCGTACGGTGTCCGACGACAACCGGCGGGAGCCTGCCGGGGACGGCGGAGGTGGGGCGTGCGCGGCCGGATCTGTCTCGCGGGCGTTGCGGTGCTGGTCGTGTCGGGGTGCGTCGCCCAGGACCCCGAGCCGGTGGCGGTGCCCCGGGCCGAACCGGTCGTGCTCGACGTGCCGGCGGCCTCCTCGGGCGGCGCGTGCCGGCTGCTGGACTTCGCGGTGATCGAGGAGCACACCGGGGAACGGTTCGACGTGGCGGCGTCCAGCTCGCGCGGTGACACGCACACCTGCGTGGTCCGCGCGGAGCAGGCGCTGCTGCCCGAACTGGCGCTCACCGTCAGCGCCACCTCGATCGACGTGGCGGGCTTCACCGCTGACGTGCGGCCGGGCGGGGCCCGAGCGGTCAGCAAGCTGGGCCGGGCCGGCTACCGGCGGACCGCCTCCGCCGCCGACGGCCATGGTCCGGTCGCCGAGGTCGGCTGGTTGGCAGCCGAGGACCGGCTCGCCACGTTGCGCTGGACGCTGCCGAAGGGCGCCACCCGCGCCGCCGTGGAGGAGCTGGCGGAACGGCTCGTCGGCCTGGCGCGGACGGTCGACACCCGAGCGCTGTGAGCCCGGCCCGGGTGGGCTGGCGGCGGGGCCGACCCGGGCGCGTCAGGGCAGGGGAGTCAGTGGGCGGCGACGAACACCCGGGAGGCGACCTCGCGGGGCAGCCGGATCCGGTCGCCGGAGCGGTTGATGAAGACGCCGTCGCGCTCCTGGGCCACGGTCACCGTGGCGCCCGGGTCGACCCCGGCGGCGTGCAGCTGGCGCAGCACGTCGGCGTCGGTCTGCACGCTCTCGCAGATGCGCCGCACCACCACCGGGCCGGACAGCCCGGGGAACGCCAGGTTGCGCTCACCCTCGGTGTCGTCGGCCAGCGCCTCCGGGGTGCCCAGCTCCTCCAGGCCCGGGATGAGGTTGCCATAGGGCGAGCGGGTCGGGCGGTTGAGCAGGTCGTAGACCCGCTTCTCCACCGCGTCGCTCATCACGTGCTCCCACCGGCAGGCCTCCTCGTGGGCCTCCTCGTAGGGCATTCCGATGACGTTGACCAGCAGCAGCTCGGCGAGCCGGTGCTTGCGCATCACGGACACGGCGGCGTTGCGGCCCAGCGCGGTCAGCATCAGGTGCCGGTCGCCCTCGACGGTGAGCAGCCCGTCGCGCTCCATCCGGGCGACGGTCTGGCTGACGGTGGGGCCGCTCTGGCTCAACCGTTCGGCGATGCGGGCACGCAGCGGCGGCACACCCTCCTCTTCCAGCTCGAGGATGGTGCGCAGGTACATCTCGGTCGTGTCGACCAGGTCATTCACGTCAGCGACCTCCCAGGGTCGATGCTACCCCGGACGCCGGACAAGGCTCTCCGGCGAAACGCGAGGTCGCTGCCCGGATGGTGTTGACTGGACACCATGTCCGGTACCGAGGAGCCGCTGGTCGAGGCCGACCGGCTCGCCGCCGAGCTCGACCACGCCGACCCGCCCACCCTGCTCGACGTCCGCTGGCGGCTCGTCGGCCCGCCCGGCCGCGACGACTACGCCGCCGGCCATCTCCCCGGCGCGGTCTTCGTCGACCTCGACACCGAGCTGTGCGGGCCGCCCGGTGCCGCCGGCCGGCACCCGCTGCCCGACCCCGCCGCCCTCCAGTCCGCGCTGCGGGCCGCCGGCGTCCGCGCCGGTCACCCCGTCGTCGTGTACGACGGCGGCGACGGGGTGGCCGGCGCCCGCGCCTGGTGGACGCTGCGCTGGGCCGGGCACCGGCCGGTGCGGCTGCTGCACGGCGGCTTCCCGGCCTGGGTGGCCGCCGGCCTGCCCGTGTCCACCGAGGTCCCCGCCCCGGTGCCCGGCGACGTGTCGGTCCGGCCGGGGGAGCTGCCGGTGCTGGACACCGGTGCCGCCGCCGCGCTCGCCGCCGCCGGCTCCGGGGTGCTGCTCGACGTGCGGGCCGCGGCGCGCTACCGGGGCGAGACCGAGCCGGTCGACCCCGTCGCCGGGCACGTCCCGGGCGCGGTGAACCTGCCCGCCGGCGGGTACGTCGACCCGGACGGGCGGTTCCCCGCCGCAGCCGTGCTGCGGGACCGGTTCGCCGCCGCCGGGGTCGCCGACACCGCACCGGTCGGGGCGTACTGCGGCTCCGGGGTGACCGCCGCGCAGGCCGTGCTCGCCCTGCACCTCGTCGGCCGCCCGGACGCCGCGCTCTACGTCGGGTCGTGGAGCAACTGGGTCGGCGACCCGTCCCGCCCCGTCGCCACCGGCGGCTGACCGCAGGTCCCGCGCCGACACCGGCTGCGGAGCCAGCGCGGGTGACGGGCCGCCGTCGGTGCACGTGCGACGATGGGCCCATGTCCGAGGACACTGTGGTGGTGTGGGACGAGGCCCTGCTCGCCTACGACATGGGTGACCATCCGCTCGACCCGGTACGGGTGGAGCTGACCGTCGCGCTCGCCCGCGAGCTGGGCGTTCTCGACCGGCCCGGGGTCCGTCTGGTCGCTCCGGCGCCGGCCGACGACGCCCTGCTCACCCGGGTGCACGATCCGCGCTACCTGAACGCGGTGCGGATCGCCCCCCGGGACCCGCTCTTCGCCGGCTACGGGCTGGGCACCTCCGACAACCCGGTCTTCGACGGGATGCACGAGTCCGGTGCGCTGATCGCCGGGGCCACCGTGGCCGCCGCCGAGGCGGTCTGGCGGGGCGAGGCACGGCGCGCGGTCAACGTGGCCGGGGGGCTGCACCACGCCATGCCGGACCGGGCCGCCGGCTTCTGCGTCTACAACGATCCCGCGGTCGCCATCGCCCGGCTGCTCGACCTCGGCGCGCAGCGGGTCGCGTACGTGGATGTGGACGTGCACCACGGCGACGGCGTGCAGGAGATCTTCTACCACGACCCCCGGGTGCTCACGGTCAGCCTGCACGAGACCCCGCTGGCCCTGTTCCCCGGCACCGGCTTCCCCGACGAGACCGGCGGCCCCGGCGCGGAGGGCAGCGCCGTCAACGTGCCGCTGCCGCCCGGCGTCGACGACACCGGCTGGCAGCGCGCGTTCCACGCGATCGTGCCGTCGGTGCTGCGCGCGTTCCGGCCGCAGATCCTCGTGACCCAGTGCGGCGCCGACGGGCACCGGATCGACCCTCTCGCCGACCTGCACCTCTCCGTCGACGGGCAGCGGGCCACCTACGTCGCCCTGCGGGCGCTCGCCGACGAGCTGTGCGAGGGCCGCTGGGTGGCCACCGGCGGCGGCGGGTACGCCCTGGTCGAGGTGGTGCCACGGGCGTGGACCCACCTGCTGGCGGTGGCCACCGGCGACCCGATCGACCCGGCCACGCCCACCCCGCCGGGTTGGCGGCGGCTGGCCGCCGAGCGCCGCCCCGGCAGGGAGGTGCCCTTGCGGATGACCGACGACGTCGACCCGGCGTACGAGCCGTGGCAGCCGACGGGCGAGCCGAACGCGGTGGACCGGGCCGTCGCGGCCACCCGCAAGGCGGTGTTCCCGCTGCTCGGGCTCGATCCGCACGACCCGCGCGACTGAGGCGGCGTACCCGGGGAGGGGACCGAAGGCGTGACCACTGTCGACCAGCCGGTGGACGTGCTGCTCAGCGACGGCACGACCGTCGGGCTGCGGCCGATCCGTCCGGACGACGCGCCGGGCATCGTGGCGATGCACTCGCGGTTCTCCGAGCGCACCCGCTACCTGCGCTACTTCTCGCCGTACCCGCGGATCCCGGAGCGGGACCTGCGGCGGTTCGTGGTGGTCGACCACCGGGACCGGGAGGCTTTCGTGGTGCTGGCCGCCGACCGGATCGTCGCCGTCGGCCGGTACGAGCGGCTCGGCCCGCAGGCCCCCGAGGCCGAGGTCGCGTTCGTGGTGGAGGACGCCTACCAGGGCCGGGGGATCGGTTCGGTGCTGCTGGAGCACCTGGCCGACGCCGCCCGGCGGGCCGGGATCGTGCGCTTCGTCGCCGAGGTGCTCCCGGCCAACGGGGCGATGCTGCGGGTCTTCGCCGACTTTGGCTACCAGGTCCAGCGCCAGTACGCCGACGGCGTGGTGCACCTCAGCTTCCCGATCGCTCCCACCGAGCAGACGCTGGAGGTGCAGCGCGGCCGGGAGCACCGCACCGAGGCGCGCTCCATCGCCCGGCTGCTCGCCCCCCGGGGCGTCGCCGTGTACGGGGCCAGCGCCACCGGCCAGGGCGTCGGCGCGGCACTGCTCGGGCACCTGCGCGACGGCGGGTTCACCGGGGCGGTGGTGCCCGTGCACCCGAGCGCGGCGACGGTGGCGGGGCTGCCCGCGTACCCCTCGGCGGTCGACGCCGGCCGGGCGATCGACCTGGCGGTGGTCGCGGTGGCCCCGGAGGCGGTCGGCGCGGTGGTGGCGGACGCGGCGGCGGCCGGCGCGCACGGCCTGGTGGTGATCTCCGCCGGCTTCGCCGAGGCCGGCCCGGCGGGCGCGGCGGCCCAGCGGGCCCTGGTCCGCGCGGCGCACGCCGCCGGCATGCGGGTCGTCGGCCCGAACTGCCTCGGCGTGGCCAACACCGACGGGGCGGTGCGCCTCAACGCGACCCTCGCCCCGGCGCTGCCGGCACCCGGCCGGGTGGGCATCTTCAGCCAGTCCGGGGCGTTCGGGGTGGCCCTGCTCGCCGAGGCGCACCGGCGGGGCCTGGGCGTTTCGAGCTTCGTCTCGGCCGGCAACCGGGCCGACGTCTCCGGCAACGACCTGCTCCAGTACTGGCAGGACGACCCCGGCACCGACGTGATCATGTTGTACCTGGAGACGTTCGGCAACCCACGCAAGTTCGCCCGGCTGGCCCGGCGGATCGGCCGGGACAAGCCGGTGGTGGCGTTGGCCTCCCCGGCCCGCCCGCCCGGGCTGAACGCCGACGCCCCCGGCCCGGACGCGGTCGCGGTAAGCGCCCTGTTCGCCCAGTCCGGGGTGATCCGGGTGGACACCGTCGCCGAGTTGCTCGACGTCGGCGTGCTGCTGGCCCACCAGCCGCTGCCGGCCGGCCGGCGGGTCGGCGTGGTGGGCAACTCCTCGGCGCTGACCGGGCTGGCCGCCACGGCCTGCGCCGCGCAGGGGCTGACCGTGGCCGCCGGGTACCCGTCCGACGTGGGGCCCCAGGCCGGGGCGGCCGAGTTCGCCGCCGCGCTCGGCGTCGCCGCCGCCGACGACGGGGTGGACGCCCTCGTCGCGGTCTTCGCTCCGCCGCTGCCCGGGCAGCTCACCGACCCCGAGGCCGACTTCGCCGCAGCTCTGCCCGGTGCGTTCGGCGCCGGTCGGCCGGTGGTGGCCACGTTCCTCGCCGGGCGGCCCCCGGCCGGGGTGCCGGCGTACCCGAGCGTGGAGGAGGCGGTGCGCGCTTTGGGCCGGCTCGCCACGTACGCCGACTGGCTGCGTCGCCCACCCGGCGTGCTGCCCGACCTGCCCCGGATCGACCCCGCCGCCGCCCAGGCCGCGCTGCGGGCCGACGGCGCCGATCCGGCCGGGCTGCTCGGCGCGTACGGGATCGACGTGGCGCCCTCCGTGCCGGCGCGCTCGGCTGACGAAGCGGTGGCCGCCGCCGGGGCGCTCGGCTGGCCGGTGGCGCTGAAGGCCGCCGCGGCCGGGCTGCGGCACCGCCTCGACCTCGGCGCGGTCCGCCTCGACCTGGCCGACGAGCAGGCCGTCCGCCGGGCGTACGCGGAAATGGCCGCGGCCTTCGGCGCGGACGTCCTGGTGCAGGCGATGGTCCCGCCCGGAGTGCCCTGCGTGGTGGAGCTGGTGGAGGACCCGGCGTTCGGGCCGGTGGTCGGGTTCGGACTCGGTGGCGTCGCCACCGAACTGCTCGGTGACCGGGCCTGGCGGGCGGTGCCGCTGACCGACTCCGACGCCGCCGAGCTGGTCGACACGCCCCGGGCCGCGCCGCTGCTGCGCGGGCACCGCGGGGCCGCCCCGGTGGACCGGGCGGCTCTGGTGGAGCTGCTGCTGCGGGTCGGTCGGCTCGCCGACGAGCAGCCCCGGGTCCGCTCGCTCACCCTCAACCCGGTGCTGGCCCGCCCGGACGGAGTCTCCGTGCTGCACGCCACCGTCCGCACCGGCGCCGCCGGCGCCCGCCCCGACACCGGCCCCCGCCGGCTGTGAGGGGCGGCGCCACCACGCGCGAGGGGCCCCGGCGAACCGCCGGGGCCCCTCCTTGCGACACGACCGCTCAGCAGGCGAACGCCTCCAGGCGCTGGGCCCGCTCCGGGTCGCGCAGCTTCAGCAGCGTCACCTTCTCGATCTGCCGGATCCGCTCCCGCGACAGGCCGAACTCCCTGCCCACCTCGTCCAGGGTGCGCTGCCGGCCGTCGTCCAGGCCGAACCGGAGCCGGATGACGGCCTGCTCCCGCTGGGACAGGGTGGCCAGCACGATCCGCACCTCGTTGCGCAGCTCGCCGTCGGCGGCGGCCTCGCCCGGCCCGGCGGACGGGTCCACGGCGGCGACGAAGTCGCCGAGGACGCTCTCGCCGTCCTCGCCGACGGCCTGGTCGAGGCTGACCGGCTCCCGGTCGTACGAGATCAGCTCGATGATCTGGAACTCGGGGACGCCCATGGCCCTGGCGACCTCGGCGACGACGGGTTCGCGACCCAGCGATGCGGCCAACTCGCGGCGGGCCCGGACCATCCGGTTGACCTGCTCGACCATGTGCACCGGGATGCGGATGGTGCGGGCCTGGTCGGCCATCGCCCGGGTGATCGCCTGCCGGATCCACCAGGTGGCGTACGTCGAGAACTTGAAGCCCTTGGTGTAGTCGAACTTCTCTACCGCCCGGATCAGGCCCAGGTTGCCCTCCTGGATCAGGTCCAGGAACGCCATCCCCCGGCCGGTGTACCGCTTGGCGATGCTGACGACGAGGCGCAGGTTCGCCTCGAGCAGGTGGTCCTTGGCCGCGCGGCCCTCGGCGACGATCAGCTCCAGGTCGGATCGCAGCTCCGTGGACACCGGGGTGCAGGTCGCCAGCTTCTCCTCGGCGAAGAGCCCGGCCTCGATCCGGCGGGACAGCTCGACCTCCTGCGCGGCGGTGAGCAGCTTGGTGCGCCCGATGCCGTTGAGGTAGGCCCGGACCAGGTCCGTGGAGATGCCGCGCTCGTCGGTGGCGTCCAGGTCGGTCAGGGTGTCGGTGCCGAGCGCGGCGTCGATGGTGACGGCCGGGCCGATCTGGTTCTCGGTCATCTGCAGGACCATCTCTGTTCTCCCCGTGTCCACGTCGGTGCCGTCTCACCGGCCCAGTGGCGCCGGTGACACACACTCTGGCAAGTCGGGCGTGAAACGGGAGTGAGGCGATCGGGGAACCGACACGGATAAACGGATAATAGGGGTGTCCGCGCCTCCGTGGCTTGCCGACCCCGGCTACCGTGCCAGCGGTCGGCCGTCCTGGCCGGTCACCCGGTCGGTCGCCGCGGCGGCGATCGACCATCGAGAGACTGGAGCGTGTCGTGGTCTTCAAGCGGCTCATGCAGGCGATGGGCGTGGGCGGCCCGTCGGTGGAGACGATCCTGGCGAACCCGAACTGCCGCCCCGGCGGGCAGTTGGAGGGCACCGTCCACGTGGCCGGCGGCGAGCACCCGGTGGACGTCGAGTATGTCGCGCTGGGCCTGGTCACCCGGGTGGAGGTGGAGAGCGGTGACAACGACTACGAGACCACCCAGGAGTTCCAGCGCCGCCAACTGACGGGGGCGTTCCGGCTGGAGCCGGGGCAGCGCTACGACGTGCCCTTCCGCTTCGACGTGCCGTGGGAGACGCCGCTGACCGAGCTGTACGGGCAGCACCTGCACGGGATGACGATGGGGCTGCGCACCGAGCTGGAGGTGGCCCGCGCGGTGGACAAGGGCGACCTGGACGCGGTGGCGGTGCATCCGCTGCCGGCCCAGGAGGCGCTGCTGGAGGCGTTGCTGCGGCTGGGCTTCCGGTTCGCCCGCGCCGACAACGAGCGGGGCCACATCTACGGGGTACGGCAGACCCTGCCGTTCTACCAGGAGATCGAGTTCTACCCGGCGCCCCAGTACGCCCGGGCGATCAACCAGCTGGAGGTCACCTTCGTCACCGACCCGCAGCAGGTGCAGGTGGTGCTGGAGATCGACAAGCGGGGCGGCGTCCTCACCGAGGGCCGGGACGCGTTCGGTCGTTTCACCGTCCCCCACGCCACGGCACACAACACGGACTGGGCCGCCCAGCTCGACGGCTGGCTCCGCCAGTCCGTCCAACGCCGTGGCCTGTTCTTCTGACCCCTCCCCCTGCGGACGGCCCCGGCCCTGGCCCGGCACGGCACAGTTGACCAAGAGGTTTGCGTCAGGGGCCGGGCTCCGGACGCAAACCTCTTGATCAACGGGGTGGGGTCAGAGGTCCAGGAGGAGGGTGCGGGGGCCGACGTTGACGCTCTCCACCAGCATGTGGGTGCGGAATCGGCCCGTCGCTACCGGGGCGCCGCGCTCGCGCAGCGCCTCGACGACCGTCGTTACCAGGGGTTCCGCCAGCTCTGCCGGGGCGGCGGCGGTCCAGCTCGGCCGGCGGCCCCGGCGGGCGTCGCCGTAGAGGGTGAACTGGCTGACCACCAGGATGCCGGCGCCGGTGTCCGCCGCGCTGCGCTCGTCGTCCAGGATGCGCAGCTCGTGGACCTTCCGGGCCATGGTCCGCGCGGTCTCCGGGGTGTCGGTGTGGGTCACCCCGAGCAGCACCAGCAGCCCGTCGGTGACCTCGCCGACGACCTCGCCGTCGACCGTGACGCTGGCCCGGCCGACCGTCTGCACCACCGCCCGCATCAGGCGGTGACCGGCTCGATGATGCCGCGCTCCACCAGGTGCGCCACGATCGGGCCGGCCGAGCCGGCCAGTTCCTCCGGCGCCACGTCGTGCGCGGCGGCGAGCAGCGCGAGCTGGTCACGCAGCGGCAACCGACCGTCCGCGCCGCCGACCAGGGCCAGCACCAGCGGGTCGACCTCCTCGGTCCAGCGCAGCCCGTGCGGCATGGCGAGGACCTGCCGGTCCACGGCCCAGCCCTCGTCGCCCATGGTGGCCTCCTGGCGGAGCTGGAGCCCGTCGGCAGCCCGGTAGCGCTCGGCGAGCAGCCCCTCGGCGTCACGTGCTCGCAGCCAGTCCTGGCGGTCGAACCAGGCGGCGATCCGGTCGCCCATCGGCGGCTCCACCCGCTGCCGCAGGTCCTCCACCCGAACCGCCGGGTCGGCGTGCCCGGCGCGGCGCAGCGAGACGATGCCGAAGCCGACCGCCTCCACCTTGTGCGCGTCGAACCAGTCCAGCCAGGCAGCCATCCGGTGCGGGTCGGCGGCCTCGCCGACGTCGGTCAGCCACAGGTTCACGTACGCCATCGGGTCGGCGACCTCGCGCTGGATCACCCAGGCGTCCAGGCCGGTGCCGGCGAACCAGCCGGCCACCCGCTCGCCCCAGTCCTCGCCCGTCACGTGCACCCAGTTGGCGAGGTACTGCATGGTGCCGCCCTCGGTGAGCAGGCCCGGGGCGGCGGCGGCCAGTTCGGACCCGATCGCGTCGCCCGCCCGGCCGGAGTCCCGGTAGACGTGGGTGGTGGTGCCGGGGCCCACCACGAACGGTGGGTTGCTGACCACCAGGTCGAACCGGCGCCCGGCCACCGGGGCGACCATGTCGCCGCGTAGCAGCTCCCAGTCCTGGCCGTTGAGCGCGGCGGTGGTGGCGGCGAAGCGCAGCGCCCGCCGCGAGAGGTCGGTGGCGGTGACCCGGCGGGCGTGCTCCGACAGGTGCAGCGCCTGCACCCCGGAGCCGGTGCCCAGGTCCAGCGCGGTCTCCACGGGCCGCCGCACGGCCGCCCCGATCAGCGTCTGGGTCGCCCCGCCGATGCCGAGCACGTGCTCGGAGTGCAGCGGCCGGCCCGGCCGGGAATTGGCCGGCAGGTCGGCGAGGACCCACCAGTCGTCCCCGTAGGGCTCCAGGTCCACGCCGGCGCGCAGGCCGTCGCCGTGCCGCTCGACCAGGCCCCCGACCAGCGCCTCATCCACGGTCAGCGGGGCGAGCGCGGCGGCCACCGCGGCCTCCGGCTCGGTCTGGTCGCAGATGAACACCCGGATCAGCGTGCCGAGCGGGTCACGGTCCTCGGTGGCCCGCAGCGCGGCCCGGAAGTCGTTGCGGGCCGCCCCGCCGGTGGCCTGCGGGCCGAGCCGGTCGGCGATCCCGTTCGAGGTGTACGCGGCGCGGGTCAGCGCCGTCCGGAGCGCGTCGACGCCGGCGGGGGAGAGCAGCATGTCGTGTTCGTCCACGTTGCCATCCTGCCCTCCGTGCCCGGGCGACCCGTCACCGCCGCCCGCAAATCCGCCCGCCGGGGAGCGGGGGCTCGGCGCGGACCCCACGCCGCGGGCCCCGGGGAGTCGCCGTCGGCCCCGGGCCGGTGGCGGGGAGGATGGACGGCATGACGGTTTCGCTCCCCATCGACCCTGAGGCCAACCGGCTGCTGGAGCGCAGCCCGCTGGCCCTGCTGCTCGGCATGGTGCTCGACCAGCAGATCCCCATGGAAAAGGCGTTCTCCTCGCCGTACGTGCTGGCGCAGCGGCTCGGGCACGAGCCGGATGCCCGCGAGCTGGCCGGGTACGACCCGGACGAGTTGGTGGCGCTCTTCGCCCGGCCACCGGCCCTGCACCGGTTCCCGAAGGCGATGGCGGCCCGGGTGCAGGAGGTGTGCCGAACCCTGGTGGACCGGTACGACGGGGACGCCGCCCGGCTCTGGGCCGACGCCGCCGACGGGCGGGAGCTGCTGGCCCGGATCGCCGGGCTGCCCGGGTTCGGCCGACAGAAGGCGCAGATCTTCCTCGCCCTGCTCGGCAAGCGGTTCGGCGTCACCCCGGACGGCTGGCGCGAGGCGGCCGGCGGGTACGGCGACGCCGACGCGTACCGGTCGGTCGCCGACGTCACCGACCCGGAGTCGCTGCGCCGGGTGCGGGAGTACAAGCAGCGGATGAAGGCGGAGGCGAAGGCCGCGAAGGGCTGACGCGACCCGCCCACCGGGCCCGCCGCCCGTACGACGGTGGACGGGCGGGGTCGGCGTGGGTCTCGTCCCGTCGGTGGCTACCCGTAGCGCCGCTGACGTGGCATTCTGCAACCAGAGCAGCGGGTATCGGGCGACGCCCATCCCGCCGCAACGGCGCAGCGGGTGGTCGTCCGGCGCGCGACGGCACGGGCCTGCCGATCGGGTGCGTCCACCGGTAAGGGTGGGCGGCCCGCGGCTGATCCCGATCGCCTGGGCTCAGGCCCGCAGCCGCCCCCGGAGGGCATCATGGCCAATCCCGTCATCCGGTCGATCACCGCGACCCCCGGCACGCTCCAGCCCGGCCAGACCGCCCAGGTGGTGATCGACGCCTACGACCCGGACGCCCGTACGGTCACCGTGACCGGGAAGGTCACCGACGTGGCCGGGCACGTGGCGACCGCCACCACCACGCTGACCGTCGGCGACCCGCTGAGGTTCGAGTTGACCACGACCGATCCGGCCGTGACGATCGTCGTCGACCCGGCGGCGTCCGGTCGCTTCTCGGTCCGGGTCTGATGTTCACCCGTACGGTCACCCTGACCGCGCGGGTGGCGGACGCGGGGGGCAACACCACCACCTTCAGCACGGCGGTCAGGGTGGCGGCTCCGACGGCCCTGGGCTGGACACCTCCGGAGAGTTCGGTCGCCGCGATCCAGGCGATGCTCGCCCGGTACCCGCACCCGAGGACGGTGCGGCTCTACTCCGGCCCCGGCGTCGGCCTGGAGCCCTGGTCGGGACTGCTCGCCCAGGTGCCCGCCGACTGCCCGCTGCACTACAGCTTCAAGGACTGGACCGCCGGCACCTCGGCGGCGGCCGTCCGCGACTGGCTCTCGGCCCGGCCGGCCGGCCGCCGCCGGGTGGTGGACCTGGTGACGCTCGACCACGAGCCGGAGCAGCAGTCCGGGGGCGACCCGGCCCCGGCGGCGTTCCGGCAGCAGTGGCAGGAACTGGTCGGCGCGCTCGCCGGGCACCCCCGCCGTCGCGAGGTCTGGCTGGTGCCGGTGTTCACCGAGTACGCGGCCCGACGGCAGGCGTCCTGGTGGGCCGACTTCGGGGTGGTCGCCAGCTACCCCGGGGTGGACGCGGTGGGGTTCGACATCTACGACACCGGCTACGAGCGGTACCGCACCCCGGTCGAGCGCAACGAGTTCGCGCTCGCCCAGGCGAGGCGGGTCGGCAGGCCGCTGGTGGTCCCGGAGTGGGGGATCAGGCGCAAGCCCACCCTCGACGACGGGACGCCGTACGACCCGGACGGGGCCGTCTGCGCGCAGGCCATGCGGGACAACATGGCCCACCTGCGGGCGCAGCCCGACGTGCCGTACGTCGAGTGGTTCTACCGGGGCGACTGCGACCTGCACGCCACGCTGACGTACCCATCCGGGCGGACGTACGTGCGCGACGCGGAGCGTGCCGCGTTCGGGCAGCTCATGGGCTGAGGCGCGGCGACGGACGACTCAGGCGGCGGTGGGCCGGGAGAGCGCGGCGAGGGCGCGCCGGACGTCGGCCAGCGAGACCGTCGCCGAGTCGTCCAGCTCGGTCAGGCCGGCCTCGATCCACTGCCGCATCAGGGTGGTCACCCCGATACCGCGGGCGTCGGCGGCGGCCCGCACCCGCTCGTACGTCTCCAGCGGCAGCCGCACCGAGCGGCTGACCATCGGCACGTCGGTGTCGGGGGCGGGCAGCTCCACCGGCTGGCTGGAGTCGATCAGCTCGGCGAGCCGGTCGTCGCCGCTGTGGAACTGTCTGGTCGCGTCGTTACGGTTCATCGCCACGCCTCCTCATCGACGGGATCTGCGAACGGCCTCGTCGTAGCGCTTGGCCTCGATGTCGCTCAGCTCCCGGGCGGACAGGACGTCCCAGTCGTTGTCGGCGCCGTCGGCCTCGGCGAGCAGCACCGCCAGCCGCCGCCCGTGGCGGGCCGCGGCGTAGACCACCATCACGTCGTCGCCGAGATGCCGGATGACCCGGCGTGGGCTGTGCAGCGCCTCCCAGACCTCGCCGGGCGTGACGCCGTAGACGCGCAGGTTGGCCAGCGCCTCGTCGGTGAAGCTGAACCGGCTGCCCACGAGGCGGAGCGTACCACGCGCGTAACACGTGCCGGAAAGAGCCGATTTTCGCTGATCACCGGTCGGGAGTGACAGGATGGGGGCAGTCCCTCTTGGAGGTCCGTGGTGAAGCGTCAGGCGTACGAACCGATCCTGATCACCGACGCGGCCCGCAGTCAGGGCGATCAGCTCAACAGCAGGCAGCGGCGCTACATCGTGATGATGGCCATCCGGGTGGCGTGCGTGATCGTCGGCGCGATCCTGGTCGGCGCGCAGGCCCCCATGCTCTGGCTCTGGTTGCCGCTGTGTGGCCTCGGGATGGTGCTCATCCCGTGGCTGGCGGTGCTGCTGGCCAACGACCGGCCGCCGAAGGAGCAGCACCGGCTGGCCAACCGGTTCCACCCCCGCAACCGGGACGAGACCCCGCCGATGAGCCTGACCGCCGACGAGCGTCCGTACAAGATCATCGACGCCGAGCCCTGACCGGCCCGGCCCGGCGCGTCCGGGTCAGGAGGCGGGTCGGGCTCCGACCGTGGAGACGGCCAGCGCGCCGAGGTCGCCGGCCCGGTCCAGCGCCTCCCGGGGGTTGGCCCCGGTCAGCCAGGCGGACAGCAGCCCGGCGGCGAAGGCATCCCCGGCCCCGGTGACGTCGGCCACGGCCACCCGCCGCGCCGGGGCGACGCTGACCGTCGCCGTCCGGTCGGCCCAGACCGCCCCGGCCGCGCCCCGCTTGACCACCACCCGCCTCGCCGTCGCCGACAGTGCCCTGGCCTGCGCCGCCGGGTCCAGCCCGCCGGCCAGCACGGCCGCCTCGTCGGCGTTGACCAGGAGCAGGTCGACGTCGCGTACCCAGGCCAGGAAGGCCGCCGCGCCGACCCGCCGCAGCGGCGCCGCGGATGCCGCGTCGACGCTGATGCTGAGCCCGAGCTCGCGCGCTGCGGCCAGCGCGCGCAACCCGGCCCCGCGCGATCCGTCGTCGAGCAGGGTGTACGCGGACAGGTGCAGGTGCCGCGCGTCCGGCGCCCCGGCCAGGGCCCGTTCCACGTGCCCGGCGGTGAGCCACAGGTTCGCGCCCCGCTCGGTGACCATCGTGCGCTCCCCGTCGCCGGTGAGCACGATGACGGTGCCGGTGGCACGGCCCGGGTGCCGCTCGACCGCGCAGTCCACGCCCGCGCGCTCCAGCTCGCCCACCCGGTCGCGTCCCGCGTCGTCGTCCCCGACCGCGCCGACCATGGTCACCGGGACGTCCTGGGCGGCGAGCCAGGCGGCGGTGTTGGCCGCCTGCCCGCCGCCGCCGACCCGGATGGCGGCCGGGGTGTCCGAGCCGGTCGCCAGCGGCCCGCCGAGCACCGCGACCACGTCGGTGATCAGGTCCCCGACGACGACGACGCGGGACGGAGCGGTCATGCGGCGGAGTCCCTGCGGTGCGCCGCGGCGACCGCGATCCGGGCGGCGAGGTCGGCGTTGCGCAGGATGATCCGCACGTTCACCGCGAGGCTGGCGCCGGCGGTCGCGGAGTGGAAGTGGGCCAGCAGGTACGGCGTCACGGCCTTGCCGGTCACCCCGTCGCGCTCCAGCAGGGCCAGGCCCTCGGTGAGCGTCCGGTCGTGCAGGGCCGGGTCGAGCTGCTCGTCGACCGGGAGCGGGTTGGCCACGAGCAGGCCGCCGGAGTGCACGCCGTGCCCGACCCGGGCTGCCAGCACGTCGGCGACCTGCTCCGGTGAGTCGACCGACCAGTCCAGGTCGAACCCGGCGTCGGTGAGGTAGAAGCCGGGGAACCGCCGGGTGCGGTAGCCGACGACGGCGACGCCGAGGGTCTCCAGCCGCTCCAGGGTGGCCCCCACGTCGAGGATCGACTTGACCCCGGCGCAGACCACCGCGATCGGGGTCCGGGCCAGGGTGCCCAGGTCGGCGGACTCGTCGAAGGTGTGCGCGGCCTCCCGGTGCACCCCGCCCAGCCCGCCGGTGGCGAAGACCCCGATTCCCGCGGCGGCGGCCACCGCGCTGGTGGCGGCTACCGTGGTGGCTCCGTCCGCCCCGGTCGCGGCGGCCACCGCCAGGTCGCGGACGGAGAGCTTGCTCACCCCGTCGACGGTGGCGAGCCGGGTCAGCTCCTCGTCGTCCAGCCCCACCACCAGCTGGCCGGCGACCATGCCGATGGTCGCCGGGACAGCGCCGGCGTCGCGTACCGTTTGTTCGATCTCGCGGGCTACCCGCAGGTTGTCCGGCCGGGGAAGGCCGTGCGACACAATGGTGCTCTCCAGGGCGACGACCGGGCGATGCTCACGCAGGGCATTTGCTACCTCGGTGCCGAGATGAACGTGGAAGTTATTCACGTCTACTACGTTACGGGCTCTCGCGCGGGTGGCCTGCGGTGGACCCGGTCAGGCGGACCTGTCAAACTGGAAAGTTGGAGGTGCAGTCGTGAGCACAGAGGTTCTTGAGCGTCCGGAACTGAAGGACGCCGACACCGGTCCCGAGATGTTCCACTACGTCCGCAAGGAGAAGATCGCCGAAAGTGCCGTCATGGGCACCTTCGTCGTCGCACTGTGCGGGGAGAAGTTTCCGGTGACCAAGGCGGCCAAACCGGGCTCGCCGGTCTGCCCGAAGTGCAAGGAGATCTACGAATCCTGGCGCGAGTGACCGTGGGCGGCCGGGCCGGCCGCCCACGTAACCTTCGTCGGTGACCACCTCCACCGCACTGCTCCTCGCCGATCTGACCGGGGTGGCGGTCTTCGCCGCCTCCGGTGCCTCCGCAGCGGTGGTCAAGCGGCTCGACCTGTTCGGCGTCGCCTTCGTCGGCTTCGTCGCCGCGCTCGGCGGCGGGATCTTCCGCGACCTGGTCATCGACGAGGCGCCCCCGCTGGCCTTCGCCGACTGGCGGTACGCCGCCACCGCCGCGGTCGCCGCCGCCGCCGTGTTCTGGCTGCACCCCCAGTTCGCCCGGCTGCGCACCACCGTGTTGGTCCTCGACGCCGCCGGCCTCGGGCTGTTCACCGTCACCGGCACCCTCAAGGCGCTCGACGCCCAGGTCCCGCCGGTCGGGGCCTGCCTCATCGGCATGCTCACCGCCATCGGCGGCGGGCTCGCCCGGGACCTGCTCACCGGCGAGATCCCCGTGGTGCTGCGCCGGGAGATCTACGCGGTGGCGGCCCTCGCCGGCTCGATCGCCGTGGCGGCGCTCCACGCGTCCGGGAACGCCGGCGCTGCCGGGCTGACCGCCGCGGCGGTGTTCGTCTTCGCGCTGCGTCTGATGGCGCTGCGGCGGCGCTGGTCCGCCCCGGTGGCCACACTCCGCCCGCCCCGCACCGGCACCCGCGACCCACACCTGTGACCCACGGTGACGACGGGGACGCCCTCGGTGGGGTGGCGAGCGGTGCGGATGTGACCAGCGTGGCGTCGCCTGGGCCGACCGGCCCGCGCTGGTTATGCTGACTCGGCCTTCGCGGCAACCGATGCGCGAGGGCCTTTTCATGGGCGGCGGTACTCGTGGCCCTCGGCCGGGGTCCGCCGTCGTGGCGGTCGGAGAGGAGCCTGACGCGTGGCAGCCCGGACGCCGGCGCTCGAGACGTTTCCACCACTGCGCGCCTGGCAGCGCAAGGCGCTGGTGGAGTACCTGCGACGACGTACCGAGGACTTCACGGCGGTCGCCACCCCCGGTGCCGGCAAGACCACCTTCGCCCTGCGGATCGCCGCCGAGCTGCTCGCCGACGGCACCGTCGAGGCGGTCACCGTGGTCGCTCCCACCGAGCACCTGAAGACCCAGTGGGCCGAGGCCGCGGCCCGGATCGGCATCCAGCTCGACTCGGCGTTCCGCAACGCCGATCTGCACTCCTCCGCCGACTTCCACGGAGCCGTCGTCACGTATGCGCAGGTCGGCATGGCGCCCCAGGTGCACCGGCGGCGCACCATGACCCGCCGCACCCTGGTCATCCTGGACGAGATCCACCACGCCGGCGACTCCCGGACCTGGGGCGACGGCGTGAAGGCGTCGTTCGAGCCCGCCGTGCGCCGGCTGATGCTGACCGGCACGCCGTTCCGCTCCGACGACAACCCGATCCCCTTCGTCACCTACGAGCGGGGCGGCGACGGCCTGCTCCGCTCCCGCGCCGACGTCGTGTACGGCTACTCCGACGCGCTGCGTGACAACGTGGTCCGGCCGGTGCTCTTCCTGGCGTACTCGGGGGAGACCCGGTGGCGGACCAACGCGGGGGACGAGCTGTCCGCCCGGCTGGGCGAGCCGATGACCCAGGACCTGATCGCGCAGGCCTGGCGCACCGCCCTGGACCCGGCCGGCGACTGGATGCCGCAGGTGCTGCGGGCCGCCGACGCCCGGCTGACCGTGCTGCGCAACGCCGGGATGGCCGACGCCGGCGGGTTGATCATCGCCAGCGACCAGCAGACCGCCCGCTCGTACGCGCGCCTCATCGAGCAGACGACCGGCGAGAAGGCCACGGTGGTGCTCTCCGACGACCAGGGCGCATCCGCCCGGATCGCGACGTTCGCGGAGTCCGGGCAGCGGTGGATGGTCGCGGTCCGGATGGTCTCCGAGGGCGTCGACATCCCCCGGCTGGCGGTTGGTGTCTACGCCACCAGCGCCAGCACGCCGCTCTACTTCGCGCAGGCCATCGGGCGGTTCGTCCGGGCCCGCCGCCCCGGGGAGACCGCGTCGGTCTTCCTGCCCAGCGTGCCGCACCTGCTCGGGCTGGCCAGCGAGATGGAGGCCGAGCGGGACCACGTGCTCGGCAAGCCGAAGGACCGTGAGGGCTTCGACGACGACCTGCTGGAGCGGGCGCAGCGCGACGACCAGGCCAGCGGGGAGCTGGAGAAGCGCTTCGCCGCGCTGTCCGCCACGGCCGAGCTGGACCAGGTGATCTTCGACGGCGCGTCCTTCGGCACCGCCGCCCAGGCCGGCACCCCCGAAGAGGAGGAGTACCTGGGCCTGCCCGGGCTGCTCACCGCCGACCAGGTCTCCCTGCTGCTCACCAAGCGGCAGACCGAGCAGCTGGCCGCCCAGCGCCGCAGGGCCGCCGACCGGGCCGCTGAGCCGACCCCTGTGGGCACGGTGGCACCCCCGCCGCCGATGAGCGCAGCCCAGCGTCGGGTGGCGCTACGGCGGCAGCTGAACGCCCTGGTGGCCGCCCGGCACCACCGCACAAACCTGCCGCACGGCAAGATCCACGCCGAACTGCGCCGCCTCTGTGGCGGCCCTCCGAGCGCCCAGGCCACCATCGAGCAGCTGGAGGAACGCATAGCCACGGTCCAGACCCTCTGACCGACCCCCGGCCCTCGCAGAGGGCTTTCGCCGGTGCCGGTGGGGGCCGTGGGCGGGTGGGGCTGAAGCGGGTGCCCGGAAAGTACCGAAAAGCCGGCCGGAGGGCCCCTGTGGGGCACCTCCGGCCGGCAATGTCGGTGTGGGGTCTATGCGGTCTCAGTTCGCCATGAGATCGGCGCCACGCCAGCTGAACTCGGGGTCCGTCGCGTACCGCACGGTGATCTTCACGAGATCCTCCGCGTACTTGTTCGCGTGGTGCCCACAGAACACCAGCTCGCTCCCGCCCGCCAGAGTGATACGGAGCTTGCCGGCAGCGTTGCAGCGGTCGCACCGTTCATCGGCGGCTGGGGGAGCCACCGTCTCGTGCGGCGGCGTGAGGGTCGGGGTCATCGCCTTCCTCCTCTGGTCGTCACCGATGAACAATCTCTTCGGTCGTTGCTCACCTATCGTGCAACACCCAACTCGGGCCCTGCCTTCCCTGTGTGCCCGCGGGGGACCGAGGTCACACATGGCAGCAACAGTGTGCCGTGCACCAAGGGTGCCACGTCAACGATCACAATCGTGCAACCGGCCGATCACCATCGGGTGTTGTACGTCTGGTGATCAAACCGACACGGCTGGTTGACGCGGCGGCTCAGTCCAGGTAGTCACGGAGCACCTGTGAACGGGACGGGTGGCGCAGCTTCGACATCGTCTTGGACTCGATCTGCCGGATCCGCTCCCGGGTCACCCCGTAGACCTGGCCGATCTCGTCCAGCGTGCGCGGCTGGCCGTCGGTCAGGCCGAAGCGGAGCCGGACCACGCCCGCCTCGCGTTCGGAGAGCGTCTGGAGCACCTGCTGGAGCTGGTCCTGCAACAGCGAGAAGGAGACGGCGTCGACCGCGACGACGGCCTCCGAGTCCTCGATGAAGTCGCCGAGCTGGCTGTCGCCCTCGTCACCGATGGTCTGGTCGAGCGAGATGGGCTCCCGGGCGTACTGCTGGATCTCCAGCACCTTTTCCGGTGTGATGTCCATCTCCTTGGCCAGCTCCTCCGGGGTGGGCTCGCGGCCCAGGTCCTGGAGCAGCTCGCGCTGGATGCGGCCGAGCTTGTTGATGACCTCGACCATGTGCACCGGGATGCGGATGGTGCGGGCCTGGTCGGCCATCGCCCGGGTGATCGCCTGCCGGATCCACCAGGTGGCGTACGTCGAGAACTTGTAGCCCTTGGTGTAGTCGAACTTCTCTACCGCCCGGATCAGGCCCAGGTTGCCCTCCTGGATCAGGTCCAGGAACGCCATCCCGCGGCCCGTGTAGCGCTTGGCCAGCGATACCACCAGCCGGAGGTTGGCCTCCAGCAGGTGGTTCTTCGCCCGCTCGCCGTCCCGGGTGATCCAGCCGAGGTCGCGAACCATGTCGCGGACGAGCTTCTCCTCGCCCTCCTCGGCGGCGCGTAGCCGCTCGGCGGCATAGAGGCCCGCCTCGATCCGCTTGGCGAGCTCCACCTCCTGCTCGGCGTTGAGCAGGGGCACCTTGCCGATCTGCTTGAGGTACGCCCGGACGGAGTCGGCGGAGGCGGTCAGCTCGGCGTCGCGGCGCGCCTGCTTGAGCGCCTCGGACTCCTCGTCGTCCCACTCGAAGTCGTTGTCGGTGGCGGAACTCGCGGCGTCGGACGCGGCGGCCCGGGCCAGCTCGGCCGGCTCCTCGACCACCACGTCCTCGATCTCGGCGGCGAGTTCCTCCGGGTCGATCTCGCCCTCGCCCTTGGCCTTGCCGGCGGGCTTGCCGGCGGCCGCGGCGACGGTCGCCTTGGTGGCGCGGGTGGACTTCGTGGCCTTCGCCGGGACGGCCGCCTTGGCGACCGCCTCGGTGGTGGCCTTGCGCGCGGCGACCTTGCGGGGCGCCGGGTCGGCCTCGTCGGCGGCGGAGGCCTGCTTCTGGGCCGGCGCGGCGGCCTTCTTGGTGGTCTTGGCGGTGGTGGCACGGGACGCCGGGGTGGCCGACCGGGCGGCGGCGACCCGGCGGCGGGGGCCGACCGAGCCGTCCACGACCACGGTCACCCCCGCTTCCGCGAGCGCCCGCAGGATCTTCTTGGCCTGGGCCGGAGTCACCTCGGCGGACTCGACGGTGCGCGCGAGCTGGGCCGACGTGAGCTGTCCACCGGCGCTCTGCGCGTGGGCGATCAGGGTGTCGGTGAGCGAGCGAACGTCGGCGCCGGTCTGGCGGGGTTCTGTCACGAATGACCTTCCGGAGGCGAAAAGCGAGCACGGCCGGGTTGTCCGGCGCAGCGCGGGACACGGTGCCGGACGATTTGGTTGAGGGACCCCCGTGTCCCGGGCCGGCCGGTCGTCGGCGGTCCGTGGCGCGTGGGCAGGGGTGAATTGTAACGCCGTCTGCGGGGATCATCCTGCGCCGCACTGCGTACCGGCGGTTGGGACCGCTGATTCGGCGTAGATGTGGACTTCATAAGGATGATACCGGCGCGCGAAGCGGGCGATCCCGCCTGCCGCGGTCGGCGGTGAGCGGGCTGTGCCCGAACTGCCGGTCGGCGCAACGGTCGCGGGTCGACCGCGATGGCGGAGACGACGGCGGAGGCGGACGCCACGGACGGGGAGTTGGGCACTTAGCGGACAATACCAACTGCAACCGGACGTGCCGGTCAAACTCTGCCCTCAAGGTGCGAGGTGGGCGACGGCGCGGCAACTGGCCCCGGTCCCAGGATGGTGACCGCGCCGACGATCAGCGGTGCGCCAGGTTGACTGGATCGAGGGCTCGAGCACATTCGTGAGCGTCGGAAAATGTGGCCGTTCACCAAGGTCTTGCACCATTCGACGCCACCACTCGCCGGGGCGCGGGCATTCCGATGGACATGGCCCGGTAGGCCTTGATCCGGGCGCCGTCCGCGACCCGGTCCCCGACGGTGGAGGAGTTGCCCTGGCCCTGGTAGCGGTTCGGGTTGCTGGCATCTGGGACAGCGGGCACAGTTCCTCCAGGACGTCACACGGTGTCGGCAACCGTTGATCTTCGTGGCCTCTGCCCGTACTTCATCCATCCGCCCGGGCCGGCGTGCGGGAAGGGAGCGAACCATGACCAGTTCGACGCCGACGCCGGGGGAACTTCTCAAGATCGCGATCGACGTGGCTCGGGACGCGGCGGACACCGCGTACCGGATGCGCGCCGAGGGGGTCTTCGTCGCCGCGACCAAGTCCACCGTCACCGACGTGGTCACCGCCGCCGACCGGGCGGTCGAGCGGCAGGTCCTCGACACGCTGGCCACGCTCCGCCCCGACGATGCGGTGCTCGGCGAGGAGTACGGCGGGGGCGCGGCCGGCGAGGCGAGCAGCGGGGTGCGATGGATCGTCGACCCGATCGACGGCACCGTCAACTACCTGTACGGGCTGCCGTACTGCGCGGTCTCGCTGGCCGCCGAGGTCGACGGCGAGGTGGTCGCCGGGGTGGTGCGCAACCTGTTCACGGGCGAGGAGTGGACGGCCACCGTCGGCGGCGGCGCCTGGCGTGCGGGGGAGCGGCTGCGCTGCTCGACCGAGACCGACCTCGGCCAGGCGCTGGTCGCCACCGGGTTCGGCTACGACCCGAGGCGGCGGTCGCACCAGGCCCGGGTGCTCGCGGAGCTGATCCCGCACGTGCGGGACATTCGCCGGCAGGGCGCCGCCGCGCTGGACCTCTGCCTGGCCGCCGAGGGCCGGGTGGACGCGTACTACGAGAAGGGGCTGGCCGCCTGGGACCAGGCGGCCGGGGCGCTGGTCGCTGCCGAGGCCGGGCTGCGGGTCGGCGGGCTGGGCGGCCGGCCGGCCGGGCCCGACCTGGTGATCGCCGCACCGTCGGCGCTGTTCGTGCCGCTGCACGACCGGCTGGCCGACCTGGACGCCTCGGGCGGGCCCTGACCCCGGGTCACTTCTTGACGGGCATCGGGCACGAGCCGAGCGGCGCGACCGGGGCGCCCAGGTCACCGAGGGCCTGGTTCACCTCGGTGGTGGTGGCCAACTGCTGGAAGCCGTTGCCCAGCACCACGTCGACGGTGTCGTCCTTGCGTTTGGCGTCGTACCCGTCCTTGGCGTTGTTGAGGAAGTACGCGCGCAGCAGGTGCGCGGAGCCGACGCCCTTCGGGCCGTACCGCAGCACCGCGACGTCGTCGATCTGCTTCTTCTCGTTGGTGGTCTTCTTGACCTGGAACTGCCGGTTGCTGAACTCGTCGGCGACCTGGGAGGCGAGGCCGGGCCGGTCTGTGCCGTTGAGTACGTTGATCTTCACGTCCTTGCGCTCGCGCAGGTTCACGTCCGCCAGCGGGGCGCCCTCGGGGCAGCCGCCGGCCAGCCCGGCCTCGCCCTGGGTGTCGCGAACCAGGGCGACGACCACGAAGACCAGGGCGACGACCGCCAGCAGACCGACGACAACGAGTGCTCGCACTCGCGCAAAACTCATCTGGGCGCTCCCCGGACGATGGGTGGGTGGCGGCGGCCGTCGGCGGTCAGGCCGCCCCGCCGGCCGTCGAGTACGCCGCTGAGGTTAACGGTTGTCCGGCCGTCGCGTGGAAACAGTCCGACATGCCGGCGCGCCAACCGGGAAGCGGGTACTACTACCCCTATCTTCGTGTCGCCTGAGTCACATTGGGAACAACTTCGACGGCTGGGGCGTACATCTGAGCCACGAGGGCGGTATACATGCCTCGCCAGAGGGGGGTAAGGTACCGCGCTCGCTGGGGTGCTTCTCTGGCGGTCCTGACCTGACCGGCCGTCGGGTCGGGTGACCGACACAAAATGGTGGCCGGCCAACGGAACCGAAACAGCGTCGCCCGGCGTTACAACCGGAAGCGACCATATCGATATGGGAGAGTGAGACCGATGGCCACCGACTACGACGCCCCGCGTCGCGACGAGGTCGACCTCGGCGAGGACAGCCTGGAAGAGCTCAAGGCCCGACGCGTCGACTCACAGTCGGGCGCCGTGGACGTCGACGAGGCCGAGGTCGCCGAGAGCTTCGAGCTGCCCGGCGCTGACCTGGCCGACGAGGAACTCACGGTCAAGGTGCTACCGATGCAGCAGGACGAGTTCCGGTGTGCCCGCTGCTTCCTCGTCCACCACCGTAGCCAGCTGGCAGTCGAGCGCAATGGCGAGCTGATCTGCCGAGAGTGCGTCTGACCCTGACTCGGGACACCGGCGGCGGCCTCGCAGACGAGGCCGCCGCTTCGGGAGCTGACACTTCCCGCCCGCCTGCCGGCGCTGACCCCGCCGGAGCCTCACCGACCGGTGTCGCCGCCGTGCGCCGGTGGCGGGAAGCTGCTTGACTCGTCACAGCAGCTTCCACCCACACCCATCGGGGAGGTCGGCGCATGGGCGAGCGCAGCGACGACGGCGCGGGCGGAGGACCGGTCACCGGCGGGCCGGCCATGCCCGGTCCGACCATGCCCGACGCCGCTGAGCGCGACGTGGGCGGGTCGGTCGGGGCCGAGCACGTCGCGGTCAGGCCGGACGCGGCGGCGCCGGGTGCCGACCGGCGCGACGTGACCGGGCGCGACGGGCCGGACGACGGCCGGACCGAGATCGGCGCCACCGTCGCCGCGCTGACCGCCGACGACCTCGAGCCGGCCCGGCGGCGGCAGCTGTTGACCCGGCTCGTCGGGCAGGTGCGCGTCCGAGGGCTCGCCGACCTGTTCAAGCCGACGGCCGCCGTGCGGTGGATGACCGACGCCGTCGCCGAGGTCGCCCCACACGTGCCCGTTCGTGACCTGGCCACCCTGCGTCGGCACTTCCCGGGCCTGAACGACGAGGCGCTGGCCGACCGGCTGATCCGCAACGCCGCCCGGACGACCGCCGGGATCGGCGCGGCCGGCGGTGGGATCGCGGCCGTGGAGTGGACGGTAGCCCCCACGCTCCTCTCCGCGCCGGTGCTGCTGGCCGCCGAGACGGTCGCGGTCGTGGCCGTCGAGCTGAAGATGATCGGCGAGCTGCACGAGGTGTACGGTGCCCCGCTGCCCACCGGCGGCAGCCAGCGGACGGTGGCCGTGGTCCAGTCCTGGGCCGGCCAGCGCGGGATCAACCCGATGCTGCCCGGAGTGGGCGTCGGCGCGGTGCTCGGCACGGCGGCGCGCAAGGAACTGCGGGACACCCTGCTCAAGCGCTTCGGCCGAAACCTGACCACCCTCGGCCCGTTCCTGACCGGGGCGGCGGTGGCCAGCTACCTCAACCGGCGGGCCACCCGGTCCCTCGCCGATCAGCTCCGTGCCGACCTGCGCCGGCAGCGCCGGACGTTGCCGGGCGGCGGCAACCCACCCGCGCTGCCCTGAGCCGGCCCCGGCAGGGTCAGGCGGAGGCGTCGCGGGCGGCGAGGAGCGCCGCGGCGAGGCGTACCGGGTCGCGGGTGCTGACCACCCAGAACGGGGTGGGGTCGGCGGGGTCGTCGAGCACCACCTGCACCGCCCCGGCGATCCACGGGCGCTGGACCACGAAGGCGAGGGGGTCGGCCCCGACACCGAGCACCTCGCGGCGGCCGGTGGCGTCCAGCGGGACGGCGTCGGCCACGAACCGCACCGGCAGCCGGGCGTCGTCGACCCGTAGCTCCCCGTCGGCCACCGCGACCCGGATCCGTCCCAGCCACCACAGGGCGGCCACCGCCGCCGGCGGCAGCAGCACGAACGGCAGCCAGCCGCGCGCCCCGTCGGCGCCCATCCACAGCTCCAGGGCGAGGAAGCCGCCGAGGGCCAGACCGGCCAGCCAGGCCCACCAGGGCAGGCTGAGCCGTTCCGCATAGGCGGTGGTCACGGTGGTGGCGGGGGGCGAGGACGGCGATCGGCTCACTCCTGCAAGGGTACGGCGCACGAGCGGTGGTCGACCCGGCAGGATGGCAGGGTCACCCCGTGAACCGGACGGAAGAGGAAGACCGTGACCGACGACGTACCCGTGCCCGTACGGCTGCTCGATTCGGGGCTGCCGCTGCCGGCGTACGCCCATCCCGGCGACGCCGGGGCCGACCTGACGGCCGCCGCGGACGTGGAGCTGCCCCCCGGCGGGCGGGCCCTGGTCCCCACCGGCGTGGCGATCGCCCTCCCGGAGGGGTACGTCGGCCTGGTGCACCCCCGGTCGGGCCTGGCGGCCAGGCTCGGCGTGACGGTGCTCAACGCGCCCGGTACGGTCGACGCCGGCTACCGGGGTGAGATCCTCGTCAACCTGATCAACCATGATCGGGAGGAACCGGCGAAGATCTCCCGTGGCGATCGGATCGCGCAGCTCGTTGTCCAGCGGGTGGAGCGGGTCGATTTCCGGCCGGTGGCCGAGCTGCCGCCGTCCCGGCGGGGCGCCGGTGGGCACGGCTCGACCGGTGGACACGCCGGGCTCGTCCCGCCGTCGGTGGACCGGGCCAGCGGCCAGTCGGAAGAGGTGGCAGGGTGAGTGCGAACAGCGGAGGGTGGGCGCAGTGATCTTCTCCCGAAAGCGGGCCGGTGGCGGTCGGCAGGGCCGTGACGAGCGGGCCACCGAGGTCCTGGACGGGCACGACGCCGAGGCGTCGGGGCCGGAGCGCGGCCCGTATGACGTCGCCGAGGCCCCGGACGGGGTGCAGCGGCTCGACCTGGGCAGCCTCCAGATCCCGGCGGTGGCCGACGTCGAGGTGCGCGTGCAGGCCGACCCGGAGGGCGTGATCCAGCAGGTCGTCCTCGTGCACGGCGAGAGCGCGTTGCAGCTCGGCGTCTTCGCCGCGCCCCGCTCCGACGGCATCTGGGACGAGGTGCGCGAGGAGATCCGCCAGTCCCTGTTCAACGACGGCGTTGCCGCCCAGGAGGTGCAGGGCGAGTACGGCCCTGAGCTGCGCGCCCGGGTGCGTACCCCGGACGGCCTGACCGATCTGCGGTTCGTCGGCGTCGACGGCCCCCGCTGGATGGTCCGCGGCGTCTTCCAGGGCGCCGCCGCCACCGACCCGGCCGCCGCCGGCCCCCTGGCCGAGTGCCTGGACGGGCTGGTCGTCGACCGCGGCCAGGAGGCCAAGCCGGTGCGCGAGCCGCTGCCGCTGCGGCTGCCCCGCGAGGTCGCCGAGCAGGCCGGCGAGCAGGCCGGCGAGGGTGCCCCGGGGGCCCCGGGCCCGATCGAGGCCTGACCCGACGTTCGCCCGTGTCCGGGCCGGTCCGTCGGCGCTCCGCCGGCGGCCCGTCCCGGGCGGCCGGGTGGTCTGCCCTGCCCGCCGCTCGGCGTACGCTGGCGGGACGGTCCGGCAGGCGCGGGGCCGCCCGGCGGAGGAGAGGGTGACGCGGAGGTCATGACGACCGACGAGGGCAGCAAGGGCTCGCTGCGGCGGCTCCTGCACCGGCTCACCGCGAGCGAGGCCGAGATCGAGGCGCAGGAGCTGCGCCGGGAGAGCGCGCAGTCCGGCGGCACGCCGGCCCGGCAGTGCATGCGCGGTCAGGTGGTCTCGGTCACCGGCAGGTTGCGCACCGTGGTCTACACTCCTCGGACCAACCTGCCCACCCTGGAGGCCGACCTGTACGACGGCAGCGACGTGGTGACCCTGGTGTGGCTCGGCCGGCGGCACATCGCCGGCATCGAACCGGGACGCCACCTGACCGCCCGGGGCCGGGTGGCGGTGCGGGATGACCGCAAGGTCATCTACAACCCGTACTACGAGCTGGAGTCGCCGAAGTGACGGCGCGGACGCCGGGAACGGGAGAGACGCGATGACCACCGGACAGCACCGGACGACCGAACCGGGGACCGGCCCGGAGGACTCCGAGCGGCTGCCGAGCCTCGCCGAGCAGATGGCCGACCAGCTCGGCGGCTGGCGTGGGCTGGTCGAGTCCAGCATCCCGGTGGTCGTCTTCGTGATCGCCAACATCCTCGGCGAGCTGCGACCCGCGGTGATCGCCTCGGTGGCCGTGGGCCTGCTCATCGCCGGGCTGCGGCTGGCCCAGCGCCGGCCGGTGCGGCACGCGGTCAACGGCCTGTTCGGCATCGGCATCGGCGCGGCGATCGCCTGGCGCACCGGCGACGAACGCGACTTCTACCTACCGGGCATCCTCTACGGCATCGGGTACGGGCTGGCCCTGCTCGTGTCGGCGGCGATCCGGCAGCCCCTGGTGGGCTGGATCTGGTCGGTGCTGGTGGCCAAGGGACGCTCCGAGTGGCGGGACGACCCGCGCCTGGTGCGCACCTTCACCCAGCTGACCGTGCTCTGGGGCGTGGTGTGGCTGGCCAAGGTCGGCGTGCAGGCCGGCCTCTACCTCGCCCACCAGGACACCGCCCTCGGCATCGCCCGGCTGGCCCTGGGCTACCCGCCGTACGCGCTGTTGCTGCTGATCACGGTGTGGACGGTGCGCCGGGTGACCCGCGAGGCCGCCGCCCCGGAGCCGCTGCCCGGGGCCTGAGCAGCCCACGCCCGCGACCGGCCGCTCAGCGCGTGCCGCGGGTCCGCTCGACGCTGTCCGGGCCGAGGATCACCGTGCGGACCTCGTCCTCCACCTCGGCGGTGCAGACGAAGACCAGCTCGTCGCCGGCCTCGATCGGGTCGTCCGGGCTGGGCACCAGCACCCGCTTGCCGCGCAGGATCGCCACCAGGGCGGCGTCCCGGGGGATCGGCACCGCGTGGATCGGCTGCCCCACGTACGGGGCGGTCGGCGGCAGGGTGATCTCCACCAGGTTCGCCTCACCCTGACGGAACGTCATCAGCCGCACCAGATCGCCGACGGTGACCGCCTCCTCGACCAGCGCCGCCATCACCCGCGGCTTGCTCACCGAGACGTCGACGCCCCACTGCTCGGTGAACAGCCACTCGTTCTCGGCCCGGTTGACCCGGGCCACCACCCGGGGCACCGCGAACTCGGTCTTGGCCAACAGCGACACCACCAGGTTGACCTTGTCGTCCCCGGTCGCCGCGACCACCACGTCGCAGCCGGCGATGTCGGCCTCCTCCAGGCTGGCCAGCTCGCACGCGTCGGCGAGCACCCAGTCGGCGGCGGGCACCCGGTCCGGCCGCAGCATCCGGGGCTGACGCTCGATCAGCATCACCTGGTGGCCGTTGTCGATCAGCTCCTGGGCGATCGAGCGGCCCACGTTGCCGGCGCCGGCGATGGCGATCCGCATCTTCAGTGCGCTCCTTCCGGCGGGCTCCCCGCCGCCGACGTGACCGACGTCATGATGTCGTCGGTGACCAGCATGAAGACCTGGTCGCCCTCCTGCACGACGGTGGACCCGGTGGGCAACGTGCCGATGCCGAAGCGGGACAGGTACGCCACCCGGGCGCCGGCCGCCGCCTCGACGGCCCGCAGCGGCCGGCCGATCCAGTCCTTGTGCACCGGCACCTCGATGATCGACACGGTGCTGGTCGGGTCCCGGAAGATCTCCACGTTGCCCTCGGGGACCAGGTGTCGCAGCATCCGGTCGGCCGTCCACCGGACGGTGGCCACGGTGGGGATGCCCAGCCGCTCGTAGACCTGCGCCCGGCGCGGGTCGTAGATCCGGGCGGCCACCCGGGAGACGCCGAAGGTCTCGCGGGCCAGCCGGGCCGAGATGATGTTCGAGTTGTCTCCGCTGGAGACCGCGGCGAAGGCGTCCGCCCGCTCGATGCCGGCCTGCCGCAGGACCTCGCCGTCGAAGCCGGCGCCGGTGACGGTGACGCCGGCGAAGCTCGGGCTGAGCCGGCGGAACGCGTCGGCGTCCTGGTCGATGACCGCCACCGAGTGCCCCCGGGACTCCAGGCTCTGGGCCAGGTTCGACCCGACCCGGCCGCAGCCCATGATCACGACATGCACGGTGTCCCTCCCAAGGTGCGCGCACCCGCCCGGCCTCGCCGGTGACCTGTTCGACTGCGAGCCTGCCACGTCCTGGTCGCAGGCGGGGGACGACGGTACCGCGCCCTTCCAGGACCCCGTGCTCCGCCACCCCCGGCGACCGTGGGCCGGTGGTCGTACCCTTAGCGCTTGTGGCCAGTCCCACCTCGCTGCTGAAGCGGCTGCTCGTCGGTCGACCGTTCCGGTCCGACCGGCTTCAGCACACCCTCCTGCCGAAGCGCATCGCGCTGCCCGTCTTCGCCTCCGACGCGCTGTCCAGCGTCGCGTACGCCCCGGACGAGATCCTGCTGACGCTGTCCATCGCGGGCGCGTCGGCGTTCATCTTCTCGCCGTGGATCGCGCTCGCGGTGGTCGTGGTGATGCTGACGGTGGTGGCCAGCTACCGGCAGAACGTGCACGCCTACCCCTCGGGCGGCGGCGACTACGAGGTGGCCACGGTCAACCTCGGCCCCCGGGCCGGCGTCGCGGTGGCCAGCGCCCTGCTGGTCGACTACGTGCTCACCGTCGCCGTGTCGGTCTCCTCCGGGGTGGCCAACCTGGGCTCGGTGGTGCCGTTCGTGGCCACCCACAAGGTGCTCATCGCGGTCAGCGCGGTGGTGGTGCTCACCGCGGTGAACCTGCGCGGCCTGCGCGAGTCCGGTACCGCGTTCGCCATCCCGACGTACGGCTTCGTGATCGTGATGGGCGGGATGATCCTCACCGGCCTGGTCCGGGTGTTCGTCCTCGGCCACGACCTGCGCGCCCCGAGCGCCGGCCTGGAGATCCAGGCCGAGCACAGCGTCACCGGTTTCGCGCTGATCTTCCTGCTGCTGCGCACCTTCTCGTCCGGCTGCGCCGCGCTCACCGGCGTGGAGGCGATCTCCAACGGGGTGCCGGCGTTCAAGAAGCCGAAGAGCCGCAACGCCGCCACCACCCTGCTGCTGCTCGGCACCATCTCGGTGAGCATGCTGGTCGGCATCATCTGGCTGGCCCGGCTGACCGGCCTCCAGTTCGTCGAGGACCCGGTGCGGCAGATCCTCTCCGGCCCCGACGGGTACGTGCAGAAGACCGTCACCGCCCAGCTCGGCGAGACGGTGTTCGGCTCCGGGTCGATCCTGTTGTACGTGGTCGCCGGGGTGACCGCGCTGATCCTCTTCCTGGCCGCGAACACCGCGTTCAACGGTTTCCCGGTGCTCGGCTCGATCCTCGCCCAGGACCGCTACCTGCCCCGGCAACTGCACACCCGGGGCGACCGGCTGGCGTTCTCCAACGGAATCATCTTGCTGGGTGTCTTCGCGGTGGTGCTGATCGTCGGCTTCCAGGCCGAGGTGACGAGGCTGATCCAGCTCTACATCGTCGGCGTCTTCGTCTCGTTCACGCTCTCCCAGGCCGGCATGATCCGGCACTGGAACCGGCGCCTGCGCACCGAGCGGGACGCCCAGGCCCGGCGCCGGATGATCCGGTCCCGGGCGATCAACACCTTCGGCATGGCGCTGACGGGCGCGGTGCTGGTCGTCGTGCTGATCACCAAGTTCCTGCTCGGCGCGTGGATCGCCATCGTCGCGATGGCGTTGATCTACGTGCTGATGCTGGCCATCCGCCGGCACTACGACCGGGTCGCCGCCGAGCTGGAGCCGACCGAGGCCCGGGGCGTGCTGCCCGCCCGAAACCACGCCATCGTGCTGGTCAGCAAGCTGCACCAGCCGACCCTGCGGGCCGTCGCGTACGCCCGGGCCACCCGGCCGGACACGTTGACGGCGGTGACGGTCAACGTCGACGAGAAGGACACCCGGCACCTCCAGGCCGACTGGGAGCGGAGGGAACTGCCGGTGCCGCTGACCGTGATCGACTCGCCGTACCGGGAGATCACCCGGCCGATCCTCGACTTCGTGGCCAACACCCGCCGGGAGTCGCCGCGCGACGTGGTCACGGTCTTCATCCCCGAGTACGTCGTCGGGCGCTGGTGGGAGAACCTGTTGCACAACCAGAGCGCGCTGCGGCTGAAGGGGCGGCTGCTGTTCGAGCCGGGCGTGATGGTGACCAGCGTGCCGTGGCAGCTCGCCTCGACCGCCGGCAAGAACCTCGACCGGCTGGACGCGATGCTGAGCCGGGGCCCCGCCCGCGGCCCCCGGGTCGCCCCACGCAGCACCCTGCCGCCGCCGGCGCCGCCGGTGGCCTCCGTCCCGCCCGGCGAGAGCACCCCGATCGAGGGAGACCAACGATGACCGCAGTGGACGTGGGCGACGGCGACCGGCACGGGCCGCTGGACACCGGGTCGGGCGACACCGGGTCGGGCGACGGGGACCGGCGCGGGCTGGAGGAGGCCGAGCGGGTCGAGTTGACCGTCGACGCGGTCGCCCCCGGCGGGCACTGCGTGGCCCGGGTGGACGGCCAGGTGGTCTTCGTCCGGCACGCGCTGCCCGGCGAGCGGGTGGTCGCCGAGGTCACCGAGGTGCACCGCGGGTTCGTCCGGGCCGACGCGGTGACGGTGCTCGACGCCGCCCCGGAGCGGGTCGAGCCGCCCTGCCCGTACGCGGGGCCCGGCCGCTGCGGCGGCTGCGACCTCCAGCACGTCGCGCCCCAGGCCCAGCTCGACTGGAAGACGTCGGTGGTGCGCGAGCAGCTCAGCCGCCTCGGCGGACTCACCGACTCCGAGATCGACCGGCTCGGCGTCCGGGTCGCGGCGCTGCCCGGCGGGCCGCTGGGCTGGCGCTCCCGGGTCCGCTACGCGGTCGACGCCACCGGCCGGGCCGGGCTGCTCAAGCACCGCTCGCACGAGGTGGTGCCGATCGACCGCTGCCTGATCGCCCACCCGGCGATCCAGGAGCTGCCGGTGCTCGCCCCGAGCGGGGCCCGCTGGCCCGAGGCGGACGCGGTGGAGACGGTGGCCTCCACCGGCGGCGACGTCACCGTCACGGCCCTGGCCGACGGGGTGCCCACCCCGGTCGACGGTCCGCCGACGGTCCGCGAGGTGGCCGCCGGCCGGGACTGGACGCTGCCCGCGTCCGGCTTCTGGCAGGTGCACCCGGCCGCGGCGGACACCCTGGTCGACGCCGTGCTCGACCTGCTCGCCCCGAAGCCGGGCGAGTCGGCCTGGGACCTCTACGGCGGGGCGGGGCTGTTCGCCGCCGCGCTCGTCGGGCGGGTCGGCCCGGACACCCGGGTCACCGTCGTCGAGTCCGCCGCGCCGAGCGTCGCCGCCGCCCGGGAGAACCTGCGGGACATGCCCCGGGTCGAGGTGGTGGCGGCCCGGGTGGAGACCGCGCTGGCCCGCCGCCGGATCACCGGGCCGGTGGACCTGGTGGTGCTGGACCCGCCGCGCACCGGGGCGGGCGCGCAGGTGGTGCGGGACGTGCTGGCCGCCTCCCCGCGCGCCGTGGCGTACGTGTCCTGCGACCCGGCCGCCTTCGCCCGGGACGTGCGGACGTTCGCCGAGGCGGGGTGGCAGCTGGCGGAGCTGCGCGGCTTCGACCTGTTCCCGATGACCCAGCACGTCGAGGTGGTCGGGCTGCTGCTGCCGCCGGCCGCCGGGAAGTAGCCGGTCGTGCGGATCGTCGGGCTGATGTCGGGGACGTCGTACGACGGGGTGGACGTGGCCGCGGCGGAGTTCACGGTCGACGGCGACGCACTGCGGCTGCGTCCGTTGGGGTTCGTCAGCCTGGACCTCGACGACGGGCTGCGAGCGGAGATCGGGGCGCTGCTGCCGCCGAACCCGACCACGATCGAGGCGGTCTGCCGGCTGGACAACCGGCTCGGCGAGGTGTTCGCCGAGGCGGCGGCGCGCGGGGTGGAGCTGGCCGGCGGGCGGGTCGACGCGGTCGTCTCGCCCGGGCAGACCGTGTTCCACTGGGTCGACGGGGGCCGGGCGCGGGGCACCCTCCAGCTCGGCACGCCGGCCCGGGTGGCCGCGCGGGTGGGCGTACCGGTGCTGTCGGACCTGCGGTCGGCGGACGTCGCGGCCGGCGGGCAGGGCGCGCCCCTGGTGCCGGCCTTCGACGCGCTGCTGCTGGGCGGCCGGGCCGGGCCGCCCCGGGCGGCGCTCAACCTGGGCGGCATCGCCAACCTCACCGTGGTCGCGCCGGGCGCCCCGGTCCTCGGGTACGACGTGGGCCCGGCCAACGCCCTGCTCGACGCGGCGGCCCGGCGGTTCCTCGGCCGCCCCTGCGACCTCGACGGGGCCCGGGCGGCGGCCGGTCGGGTGCACGCCGGACTGCTGGAGCTGCTGCTCGCCGAGCCGTACTACGCCGCGCCGCCGCCGAAGTCCACCGGCAAGGAGCTGTTCCACGCCGGCTACCTGGACGACCGGCTCGCCGCGCTCGGCGAGCCGGTGGCCGCCGACGACGTGCTGGCCACGCTGACCGAGCTGACCGCCCGGACGGTCGCCGCCGAGTGCGACCGGCACGGGGTGGCCGAGGTGGTGGCCGCCGGGGGCGGGGTGCGCAATCCCACACTTCGGGGCCGGCTGGCCGCGCTCGGCGGGGGCCGGTGGCGGCTGCGCGCCAGCGACGAGCTGGGGGTGCCGACCCAGGCCAAGGAGGCGTACGCGTTCGCCCTGCTCGGTTGGCTCTCCTGGCACGGCCTGCCAGGGGCGATCCCGTCGGTCACCGGGGCCCGGGAGGCGGCCGTGCTGGGCTCCTGGACACCGTCCGGACCGGCCCGCTCCGCGCCGCCGGTCACTCCGCCCCGACGGCTGGTGATCACGGCCTGACTGTCCCCCCGGTCAGACGGCTGGTTGCCGGCCGGGCTGCGGACTACCGGCCGGCCGATAGACTCTTCGCTCATGAGCGTTGAAGAGGACACGGCCAACCACGGCCGGCTGCTGGGCACAGTGCGGGGTCCGCAGGACGTGAAGCGGATGACGGCCGAGCAGCTGGACATCCTCGCCGCCGAGATCCGCGACTTCCTGATCGCCAAGGTCTCCCGCACCGGTGGGCACGTCGGGCCCAACCTGGGCGTGGTGGAGCTGACCCTGGCGATGCACCGGGTCTTCGACTCCCCCCGGGACCGGCTCCTGTTCGACACCGGCCACCAGTCGTACGTGCACAAGATCCTCACCGGCCGGCAGGACGGCTTCGACAAGCTGCGCCAGCGCGGCGGCCTCTCCGGCTACCCGAGCCAGGCCGAGAGCGAGCACGACCTGGTCGAGAACTCGCACGCCTCCACCGCCCTGTCCTACGCCGACGGCCTGGCCAAGGCGTACGCGCTGCGCGGCGAGCAGCGCAGCGTGGTCGCCGTGGTCGGCGACGGTGCGCTGACCGGCGGCATGTGCTGGGAGGCGCTGAACAACATCGCCACCGCCGGCAACTCGCTGGTGATCGTGGTCAACGACAACGGCCGCTCCTACTCGCCGACGATCGGCGGCCTGGCGGACCACCTGTCGTCGCTGCGGCTCAACCCCGGCTACGAGAAGGTGCTGGACACCGTCAAGGACGCGCTCGGCAACACCCCGTTCGTGGGCAAGCCGATGTTCGAGGTGCTGCACGCGGTCAAGAAGGGCATCAAGGACGCGGTCGCCCCGCAGGCGATGTTCGAGGACCTGGGCATCAAGTACGTCGGCCCGGTCGACGGCCACGACCGCGAGGCGGTCGAGTCGGCGCTGCGGGCCGCGAAGAACTTCGGCGGGCCGGTGATCGTGCACGCCGTCACCCGCAAGGGCTACGGCTACCGCCCGGCCGAGGAGGACGAGGCGGACTGTTTCCACGGCCCCGGCGCCTTCCACGTGGAGACCGGCAAGCTGGTCGCCGCCCCCTCGGTGAAGTGGACCCACGTCTTCGCCGACGAGCTGGTCGCGATCGCCGACGCCCGGCCCGATGTGGTGGGCATCACCGCCGCGATGGCCGAGCCCACCGGCATCGCCAAGCTGGCCCGCAAGCACCCCGGCCGGGTCTACGACGTCGGCATCGCCGAGCAGCACGCCGTGACCTCGGCCGCCGGGCTGGCCCTGGGCGGGCTGCACCCGGTGGTGGCGGTCTACGCGACCTTCCTCAACCGGGCCTTCGACCAGGTCCTGCTCGACGTGGCGATGCACAAGCTGCCGGTGACGTTCGTGCTGGACCGGGCCGGGATCACCGGCCCGGACGGGCCGAGCCACTACGGCATGTGGGACATGGCCGTCTTCGGGGTGGTGCCGGGCCTGCGCATCGCCGCGCCCCGGGACGCCGCGACCCTGCGCGAGGAGCTGCGCGAGGCGGTCGCCGTGGACGACGGCCCGACCATCGTCCGGTTCCCGACCGGCACCGTCGCCGCCGACCTGCCGGCCGTGCGCCGGGTCGGGACGGTCGACGTGCTCGCCGAGTCGGCACGTAAGGACGTGCTGCTGGTCGCGATCGGCTCGTTCGGGCAGCTCGGCATGGAGGTCGCCACCCGGGTCGCCGAGCAGGGCTACGGGGTGACCGTGGTCGACCCGCGCTGGGTCCGGCCCGTCCCCGCCGAGCTGGTCGAGCTGGCCGCCGCCCACCGCCTCGTCGTCACCGTCGAGGACGGGGTCCGGGTCGGCGGGGTCGGCGACGCCCTCGCCCAGGCGATGCGGGACGCCGACGTCCGGGTGCCGCTGCGCGACCTGGGTGTGCCGGCCGACTGGCATCCGCACGGCACCCGCGCGCAGATCCTCGCCGACCTGGGCCTCACCGCCCAGAACATCGCCCGGGACGTGACCGGGTGGATCTCCCGCCTGGACGCCCAGCAGGACGAGCCGGTCGGCCTGCCGACCGGCCGCGGAACCGCCGCGCAGAACTGAAAGAAAAGGGGCACCTTCTCGACGCGAGACGGCGAGAAGGTGCCCCTTTTTCACCGCGCCCGCGTGCCCGAAGCCCGCCGGGCGGGGTCCGGTGCCGGGTCGGCTACCCGGGGCCGGGCTGCGCTCCGGGTGGTCGGGCCCGACCACCCGAGCTCGTCGGTAGCCATGGAACGACCCTAGCCGGGGCGTGGGTCGGCTGCCTGGGTGCGTGACACCCAGGTCGAGCGCGGCCTGCCACCCGCCGGGCCGTGGCCCGAGAGTGGACGCCGTGAGTCGGTCCGACCGGGCCGGCGAGAGCAACCACCGGGAGTACACCATGCACCGCACCGGACAACCCGACGCCGACGTGGTCGGCATGTGGGTCACCGCCGACGGACACATCCGCCAGGAGTTGCGCGCCGACGGGCGCTACGACGAGGCGCGTGGCGGCCGGGCCAGCGCGTACACCGGCCGGTACACGGTCACCGGCAACCACCTCGACTATGTCGACGACACCGGGTTCACCGCCACCGGCGACATCCGGGACGGGGTGCTCCACCACGAGCACCTGGTGCTGTACCGCGATCCGGCGTGGCCGGGACGGGCGACGACGCTCGCCGGCTGACCGGACGGCGCGACGCCGGCCCGGGGCGGGGCCGGCGTCAGCGGCCGCCGACCGAGCGGTAGTAGGTCTTCTCCGCGCCGGCCAGGCTGAAGGTGGCCTTGCTCACCGGCTGTGGCACCACCACCAGCCCGGGGCGGTTGACCAGCCGGGGGGTGCCCGGCGGCACCGACAGCGAGCTGTACCGGCTGGACCGCCAGCTCAGCACCACCAACGGCTGGCCCGGCACGGGCAGCACGTACGCCTGCAGGGTGTTGGCCCGGTCGGCCGGCGAGACCACCGGGTCGCCGCCGTCGGCCGGCCGGTACACCACGGCGGTCATGGTGCCCGCGTCGGTCTCCCAGCTCAGCTGCTCCAGGTCGGCCGGGTCGCCGCCGCCCAGCGCCACCTCGCCCAGGGCGCGGACGCTCACCTTCGCCATCGGCCAGGACTCCGGCACCGAGCGGGGTGCGTCCCGGTCGCCGATCCGGCGGGGGACGCTGCCGAACGGGCCCTGTTCGTCGGCGAGCACGCAGGTGTCCAGGCCGTCCAGCGCCCGCCGGCCCGAGCCGGTCTCGTCCCGGACCAGGGGGTACCGCGGGTCCGTGGTGGCCGTACCGAGGTCGAGCAGGCGGTCGGCGGCCCGGCCGCGCGGCAGCGACCGGGTGGCCCGCAGCGTCGCGGTCAGCGCCACGGCCCGGCAGGCCGGCACGTCCACCGGGTCGGTCAGCCCGTCCCGGCTGGAAAGCGCCCGGCCCTTGGGACTGAGCAGTCGCTCCACCCGGCCGGAGAGCAGGTAGCGACGCCCGCTGCCGGTCTGTACGGGCAGCACGTCGGAGTAGACGAGGTAGCCGGGCTCGGTGTACTCGCTGGCCCGGTCGACCACGTACCGGTCGCCGTCGCGGGCCAGTTGGAGCAGCCAGGAGGCGCTCTCGCCGGGGACGTCGGCGGCCACCAGGGCCAGCGGGGCGCCGTCCACCTCACCGGACCACAGGATCCCGGACGAGGGCAGGTGCGCGCGGTCGTCGGCCGGCGTCCGCCAGGCCCGGACCGCCTCGGTGATCGCCGCCGTCGCGCCGCTGTCGCCGGCCAGCCGCCCCCGCGCGGGCCACACCCGCAGCGTCCCGTCCAGGCTGTCGTAGCCGACGGGAAGGCCGTCGGGCTTCCGGTCGGCCACCGGCCCGCAGGCCGTGCCGGCCAGCAGCAGGGTGAGCAGTGTGGTGGCCGTCATGCCGCGCCGGCGGGCTGAAGCCACCTGTACGCCCCCGATCGCGTCGCCCGGTCGTGTTCGCGCCCCACATGGTACGAGACGCCGGGACCGCGCGGACCGGCACCTCGCGCCGTCCCGTGAGCTGCGGCGGAACCGACCACATAGGACGGCCCGGTGATTTCGGGGCCTTCGTCGGCTCCGGTAGACTCCGCCGACTGTGACCCCTGCCGAGCCCCGTGGAGACTTCCCCCCGGTTCCCGACGCTCCCGTGGGGTCCGCCGCCCGGACAACGGCGGGGACCGCCGAGCCGCCGGCCGACGCGCGGCCCGTCCCCACCGAGCAGTCGGCCCCCGCCGCCGCTCCGGCCGGGCCGGCTCCCGCCGCCGCTCCGGTCCCCGCCGACTCGCCGGCCGCTCCGGCTGACGCCGACGCCGTGCCCGAAAAAACGGCCCGGGCTGCGGCGGAGCCGGGCGGGGCCCGCAAGCGGCGCCTGCGGTGGACGACCCGGCGGCGGGACCTCGCCGTGTACGGCCTCTTCCTGCTCGCCGCGCTCTGGGTGACCAGCCGGATCTGGGTCGACCCGGCGGGCCGGGTGGCGTCGCTGTACAGCAGCGACCCGGCGCAGGTGCAGTTCTTCCTCGCGCACAGCGTGCGGGTGGTGCTGCACGGGGAGTTCCCGTTCTACACCGACCAGTTCAACTTCCCCGACGGGGTCAACCTGATGGCCAACACGGCCGTCCTGGCGCTCGGCATCCCGATGGTGCCGGTGACCCTGCTCTTCGGGCCGGCCGTGTCCTTCGTAGTGCTGGTCACCCTCGGCCTCGCCGGCACCGCCGCCGCCTGGTACCGGGTGCTCTCCCGGCACGTGGTGCGCACCCCGCTGGCCGCCGCCGTCGGCGGCTGGTTCTGCGGCTTCTCCCCGGCGATGCTCTCGCACGCCAGTTGGCACCCGAACATCATCAGCCAGTTCCTGCTGCCGTTCATCGTCTGGCGGGTGCTGGTGATCACCCGGTCGCGCCGGCCGGTGCGGGACGGGGCGCTGCTGGCACTGCTCGTGGTCGTGCAGGCGTTCATCAACGAGGAGATCCTGCTCTTCACCGCGATGGCGTGCGGGGTGTTCCTGATCGCCGTGCTGGCGCAGCGGCCCGCGCTGTGGTCGGCGGCCTGGCGGCCGTTGGGTGTCGCGGTGGCGGTGTGCACCGTGCTGGCCGGGGCGCTACTGGCGTACCCGCTCTACGTGCAGTTCGCCGGACCGATGGCGTACCACGGGCTCAGCGACGCGGTCCGGGACTACGGCAACGACATCGCGGCCTTCTTCGCCCCGGGCTCGCCCACCCTCGGCGGCAACGAGCGGGCCAACGTCAACCTGGCCCCGAACTACTCCGAGGAGAACGCCTTCTTCGGCTGGAGCCTCGCCCTGCTGTCCGTCGGCATCGTGTTCTGGCTGCGCCGCGAGCCGTTGGTCCGGGCGCTCGCCGCGACCGGGGCGTTCTTCGCGGTGCTCTCGCTCGGCGAGCGGGTCTCCTGGTGGGACCGGGAGCTGTTCACCGGCCCGTGGGAGCTGCTGGTGCGGGTGCCGCTGCTGGACGCGGTGGTGCCGACCCGGTTCGGGATGATCACCACGGCGGTGATCGGCGTGCTGCTGGCGCTCGCCGTCGAGCGGATCTGGTCGCTGCGGCCGGCCGAGGCCCGTACCGTGCGCACCCTCGGCGTCGGCGCGCTGGTGCTGGCGCTGCTGCCGATCATGCCGATGCCGCTGAAGGTCACCTCGCGCCCGGCGGTGCCGAAGTTCATCACCGCCGACCGGTGGCGCCAGTACGTCGGGGCGGACCAGACCCTGGTGCCGATCCCGGTGCCCAGCATGGGCAACACCCACGGGATGCGCTGGGCCGCGTCCACCAACCTCGACTTCAAGATCCCCGGCGGCTACTTCCTCGCCCCGCGCAACGGCAACACGGGCGACCCGGGACGCTTCGGCGGCCGGCCCAGCGGGGTCGGCCGGCTGCTGGAGGAGGTGGCCACCACCGGCCGGACGCCGGAACTGGACGACCGGCAGCGCCGCCGCTCCCTCGACGAGCTGCGGCACTGGCGGGCCGCCGTCCTGGTGCTACCCGTGGGCCAGCACAACGCGGAGCCGCTGCGGCGTACCGTCGAGGAGCTGGTCGGCCCCGGGCGTCGTGAGCTGGACGTATGGGTCTGGGACGTCCGGACGCTGACCGCCCCGACGGCCTGATGGCGGCCCCGCCCGCGCCCGCCGCCGGCGACCCGGAGGAGACGGGTGGGCCGGCGTCGGCCCGGAACGCGGAGTCGGCCCGGAACGCGGCGTCGGCCCGGACCGCGGAGTCGGCCGGTGGGTCCGCCTCCGGCGGCGCGTCGGCCGGCCGCCGTCCCCGGCGGGTGCGGGGCTTCGACGTCGCGGTGGTCGCCGGCTACCTCGGCCTGGCGGTGCTGCTCACCGGCGGCCAGTGGGGACGCCCCGATCGGCTGTTCCACCAGGACAACGACCAGATGCTGTTCGAGTGGATGCTGGCCCGGGCGGCCCGCGCCGTCACCGGGCTGGAGAACCCGCTGCACAGCGCGGCCCTGAACGCGCCGGACGGGGTCAACCTGATGGCCAACACCTCGGTGCTCGGGCTGGGCGTGCCGCTGACCCCGGTGACGCTGCTGCTCGGCACCCAGCCGGCGTTCCTGGTGGCGGTGGTCGCCTGCCTCGCCGGCACCGCCACCGCCTGGTACGTCCTGTTGGCCCGCCGGCTCGTCGGCTCCCGGGTCGCCGCCGCCGTCGGTGGCCTGGTCTGCGGCTTCGCCCCCGGCATGGTCGCCCAGGCCGGGGCACACCCGCACATGGCCGCCCAGTTCCTGGTGCCACCGATCCTGGGGCTGGTGTTCCGGCCGGACCCCGGCCGGGTCGGCCGGCGCGGGGTGGCGCTCGGGCTGCTGGTGGCGTACCAGGTCTTCCTCGGCGAGGAGGTGCTGGTGTTCCTGGCGCTCGCCGCCGGCGTGCTGGCCGTCGCGTACGGTCTCGCCGACCGGGCGGCGGCCCGCCGGCTGGCGCCCGCGTTCCTCGGCCGGATCGGGGTGGGCGCGCTGGTGGCGGGGGCGCTGCTGGCGTACCCGCTGTGGTTCCAGTTCGCCGGGCCGGGCCACTACCGGGGGATGCCGTTCGACGCGCCGGGGTTCCGGCTCGACGCCGCCTCGTTCACCGCCTCGGCCCGGCAGACGGTGTTCGGCGACGACCACCTGCCCGGCCTGCTGGCCCCGAACCCGACCGAGGAGAACTCGTTCTTCGGGCCGGGCCTGCTGGTGCTCGCCGTGGTGATCGTGATCTGGCTGTGGCGTCGTCCGCTGGTCCGAGCGCTGGCCGTGGTCGGCACGCTCGCCGCGCTGCTCTCCCTCGGCACCACCGTCCGGGTGGACGGGGTGTCGACCGGGCTGCCCGGGCCGTACCGGCTCGTCGCCGGGGTGCCGCTGCTCGACCTGGTGGTGCCGGCCCGGTTCGCGCTGGTCTGCGTACCGGTGCTGGGGGTGCTGGTCGCCCTGTCCCTGGACCGGATCCGGTCGGCCGCCCCCGGCGACGGCCTGGCCGGCGGGCCGGCGGCGCCGGTGCGGCTGCTCTGGGGCGGCGCGGTGGCCGCCGCGCTGCTCCCACTCGCGCCCACCCCGATCCGCACCGTGCCGGCGTGGCCGGTGCCGGCCTTCGTGGCCGACGGCGGCTGGCGGGCGTACGTGCCGGCCGGCCGGACGCTGGTGCCCGTGCCGCCGGTGACCGGGGCCGGGGTCAGCCCGGCGACGTTCTGGTCGGCCCGGACCCGGCTGGCGTTCACCGCCCCGGGCGGCTACTTCATCGGCCCCCGCGCCGCCGACGACCCGACCGCCCGCTGGGGCGCCCCGGACCGACCGACGGCCCTGCTGCTGCGCTGGGTGGCCGAGACCGGCCAGGTGCCGGTGCTGACCGACGCGGACCGCCGGCAGGCGGCGGTGGACCTGCGGCACTGGCGGGCCGCCGTGCTGGTGCAGGGCGGCCTGGACCGGGGCGACCCGGTCCGCCGCACCGTCGACCAACTCGTCGGCCCCGGCCGCGAGATCGACGGCGCCTGGGTGTGGGACGTGCGCGGCCTGGTGGGCTGACGCCGGGGCGGGCCTCCTCCCGGGGCGCGGGGGCGTGGGGGAGGGGAGGAAAAGGTAGCCCTTTCGCCACCTGTCAGCGCGACCCGGCGCCTGGTTACCTGGCGGACGACGATGGTCCACCAGAGAAAGCAGGACGCCATGGCTATCCTCCGCCGAGCCCTCGCCGTCTCCGCCGCGCTCGCCGCCGCGGGCGCCGGGGTGCTGGTCAACGCGTCGCCGGCGCTGGCCAGCACCCCGGCCAGCTGCTCCAGTGTCCGCCAGATCGGCACCACCCGGGTGCTGACGGTGGGCGGCATGCAGGCTGCGTCGGTCAAGCAGTACTACGGCTGCGGCTACAACTACGCCTACATCTACGTGTGGGAGCAGTACCGCAACACCCACTCGAACTGGGACCTGTACGTCCACGTGATCGACCACACGGACAGCGGCTCGGACTACGGGGTGGGCGAGCTCAACAACACCACCCGGGCGGAGCTGTGGGGCAAGCCGGCCAACACCGCCGCGCACTGCACGCACGTGACCGGCTACCTGAACTCCACGGGCGGCTCGACCAGCAAGGTCTGCTGACGTCGTCCCCGGCCGGGGCGCGCCCGACCGCGCCCCGGCCCGCCCACGCCCTGAATCGACGAGAGGACCCCATGAGCGTCACCCACAAGCTGGCGAGCGTCGGCACGGTCGCCGCGCTGGCCGCAACCGCGGTCGCCGTCACCGGCGCGCCGGCCCAGGCCGCCGCCTACAACGGCGCCTGCGGCAGCGGCTACACCGTGATCGACAAGATGGACGCCGGCAACGGCCGGGGAACCATCTTCCTGACGTACAACAGCGGCTGGAACTGCGTCGTCACCGTCACCAACACCCCCGGCACCAAGAAGTTCATGTCGGCGATGGTGGAGCGCTCCGGCGCGGACTGGGTCAGGGACGAGGGCACCTACAGCCAGTACGCCGGCCCGGTCTACGCGTACGCCCCGAACGACTGCGTCGACTGGGGCGGCATCGTCGGCGACAAGTACATTCGCATGATCCGGTGGGACGACCACTGCGGCTGAGCCCACGCCTCACCCGGCCGGCGGCCCGCCCCCACCCGGGGCACGGACCGCCGGCCGTCCGTGGGCGGCTCAGCCGACCAGCGGGCGGACGTCCCACAGCCAGACGTCGTCGACCCGTTGCGCCGGGCCGAGCAGGGCGGTCATCAGGTCGCGCAGGACCGCCTCGCGGGGGTGCGCGCCGAGGACGACCACCGACGCCTTCCAGAAGCGCAGGTCCTCGACCGCCTGGCGGCGGTTCTCGTCGGTCAGCGGCGGCAGCGTGCCGGAGTCCATCGTGGAGTAGACCAGGGTGCTGGTCGGCCGGTTCGGGGCGCCGAAGACGCCCTCGCCGTCGGCGTTCGGGCCGATGAAGTAGCCGCCGGGGATCGGGAACGCGTGCCCGGTCAGCGCGCTCCACCGCAGGGTGGGCAGGCCGTGCACGTTGCTGGGGATCGGCACCGGCACCAGGGCCCGGCCCGCCGGCACGTAGGGCCGCCAGCCGCTGGCCGTGATGAAGCGCGGCGGCGGGTCGATCTGCTGGGCCGGCAGCGGCCGGGGCACCAGCGGCAGCACGGCGAGCGCGACGGCGGCGTACCCGACCGGGCGGAGCCAGCGGCGCGCCCGGGCCGGCCCGGCGGTGGGGCCGGCCTTGGGACCGGCGGCCGGCGTCGGGGCCGCCGTGCCGGTGGTGCCAGCGGACGAACGGGGGGCCGGCACCACCGGCGCGGGGGCCTGCGCGGTGCGCGCCAGGGCGTCCCAGGCCAGGGCGAGCAGCACGCCGAGGGCGGCGGCCACCACCAGGGCCAGCCGGGTGGGCATCATCATCTCCACCAGCGGCAGGTCGTCCGAGATGTACGCCCACGGCCCGTCGATCGTGGTCTCCGCGCCGTCGAAGCGCACCACCGGGCCGATCGAGGCGACGGTGAAGACCACCACCAGCACGGCGACGATCCGGGCCGCCAGCGACCGGCGGACCAACAGCACCAGGGCGACCAGCGCCACCAGCACCAGCGGCCAGCCGAACCAGGTGTTCTGTTCGGTCAGGCCGATGGTCTTCTCCACCGCCTCGTCCCCGGCGACGGTGTCCCGGGCGAACGTCACGAAGGCCACCAGGTCCTCGCCCCAGTTGTGGAACACCCCGCCCTGCAGGCCCCGGTAGGACTGCGGACCGTTGAACTGGAACCAGATCGGGTACGCCGTGAGCAGCAGCGTCAGCCCGCCGCCGAGGCCGAGCGCGGCCAGGAAACCGCCGACCCGCTGCCGCGCCGCCCGGGGACGCTGCACCGCGTACGCGGCCACCACCACCAGGCAGCCCAGCGCGGTCAGCAGCAGCATCTCCTCGTTGATGAAGATCTGGTACGCCACCAGCAGGCCGAGCACCACCCCGTCGCGCCGCCAGCTTCGCCCCGGCTCGCCGAGCCGCAGCACCCGGGCCACGATCACCGGCAGCAGGTAGTTCGAGACGAAGTTCGGCTGCCCGTTGGCGTGGTGCACGATGCCGGGCGCGAAGCCGAGGAACGCGCCGCCGACGAACGCCGCCGCGCGCGAGCGCACCAGGTGCCGCGACAGCATCCAGTACGACGTGCCGGCCGTCGCCGCGAGCGCCCCGCCGAGGTAGAGGGCGTACGTCACCTGCGGCCCGAACAGCCACGTCACCGGGGCCAGCGGCAGGGTGGCGCCGAGCAGCGACGTGTTCGCCATCATGTTCACCCCGTCCGGGGCGTTCTGCCGCATGGAGAACAGCGGGTTCTCCAGGTGGCGCAGCGAGTACGCGCCGTGCGAGAAGAGCCACTCGAACCAGCTGTGGTCGGTCGGCAGGTGCGACGACACCCGGTGCTGGACGTCCCCCCAGTAGTTCAGGCACACGAGAACGCCGAGGAGCACATAGGCTCCGATGGCCAGGGCGTCGGCGCGGCTCGGTCGCCGCCGGGGCCGACGCGGTGTGCCTGTGCCCGCCCCGTCGGGTCCGGCCGGGGCGGCCCGCGCCGCGACGGGTGCGGATTCGGAGTTCAGCGAGGGGTCTACCACCGGCACAGCCACGACGGGCCATCGTACAGACGTCCCCGCGTGGTGCCGGCCGACCGGTGCGCCCGGTGCCGACCGGGCGGGGCGGCACCCAGCTCGGGGAGGAACACCAGTGACCGTCATCGACCTCGGCGAGCTGCGCGGCGACGTCGAGCCGGACCCGCCGCCCCGCCCGCCCCGGGCGGTGGGCCGGCCGCTGCGGGCGGCCCTGGCCGGGGCCGTCGCCCTGCTCGCCCTGGCCTCGTCCGCGCCGGTCGTGCCGCCCGCCTCGGCGGTCATGGACGGCCGGCTCGGCCGCGAGGTCCGCGTCGCCGGCGGCCGGCTGTACGTGGCGGACCAGGAGATGCCGGGCGCGGGCGGGACGCGGGGAGTGACCGCCTACGCGCCCCCGGCCGGCGCGGGTGGCGCCCTGCGACCGCTGTGGCGCACCTCGGTGCTCGGCGGGGAGGGCCTGTTCCAGGTGCTGGAGCACGGCGGGTTCGTGCTGATCGCCGGGGGTGGGGGCCGGGACGGCGGGATGGTCGAGACGGTCGCCCTGGACGCGGCGACCGGGAGGCAACGGTGGCGGCAGCCCGGCTCCCCGGTTCCCACCGTCGGCGGCGGGCTGCTCCTCTTCGGGGGCGGCGACGACGAGACGGCGGACCCCCTGCGCGTGGTGGACCTGCCGTCGGGGCGGCTCCGGTGGTCGGTGCCGGTGGACCGGAGCCGGATGGCCTACCGCCACCGGGGCGCGGAGATCGACCGGATCGTGCTGATCCCCGAGTCCGGGCGGATCGAGGTACGGGACGCCGGGTCCGGGGCGGTCCTTCGCGTTGGGGATACACGGCCGGGCGGGTACCCGAGCTCCGTCTTCGCCGGGGACCTGCTGCTGGTGAGGGCGAACAGCGGGGTCGGCGGCGGCTCCCGGGTCACCGCGTACGGGCTGGCCGCGCTGGACCGGCGCTGGGAACTCGACCTGTCCCCGGCCGAGTACCTGGAGGAGTGCGGCGACCTGCTCTGCGTCGGAAGCCGGGAAGCCGGGCTGTCGGCGCTCGACCCGGCGACGCGCCGGCCCAGGTGGGTCAACCCGCGCTGGCAGCGGTTCGTCGCGGCCCGGGGCGGCCGGCTCCTCGTGGCCGCCGACGACCGGGTGGTGGCCCCGGACCTCGCCGTGCTGGACGCCGCCACCGGGCGGACGATCGCCGAGCTGGGGCGCTGGGAGCTGGTGCCCAACCAGGGCCCGGACGAGCCGCTGTTCGGCGGCCGGCGCACCCGGGAGGGCGGGCTGCTCGTCGCCGAGCTGGACCCGGCGGGGGCCGTGGCCCGGTGGCTCGACGTGCTGCCCGACGTGGTGGAGGACTGCTACTCCAGCGGCCGGGACCTGCTCTGCCGCCGCGCTAACGGGACGCACGGCTGGAGACGGCTGCCCCGGTGACGCCCCGGGTCACCAGTTGGGCTGGGCGGGCGGCGGGGGCAGCGGCACGTCGGGCGGCCGGATGACGTAGGCGATCCCGCCGCTGCTGCCCAGCCAGGCCGCCTCGAACCGGTCCCGGCCCACCGTGCGGCGCACGTCGGCGTCGGTCGGGGCGTACGGGTCGTTGAGGACCGGGTTGCCGTCGGCGGTGAACCCGACCAGCACCACCAGGTGTCCCTCGGTGTCGTAGTCCAGCCCTGGCACCTCGCCCCGGCGGTACGCGGCGGAGAGCACCAGCGGCAGCCCGGCGGCCACGAACGCCCCGGCCTCGGCCAGCGACCGCAGCCGGGTGACGAACGCGTCCACCCCGTGCCCGCCGGCGTACGCTGTGTTGAACGACCAGTTGCCCGCCCCGTCGAAGGCCGGGTCGTAGCAGTGCCGGGCGGCGTGCACCACCACCGGCCGGTGGCCGGGCGGCGCGACCCAGGCGTACCGGTCGGGGGCCGGGCCGGCGCCCCAGTGGTCCAGCACCATCGAGACGCTGGTCGGGCTGCACCAGGAGTCCCCGCCGCCGCCCCAGCGCCCCTCCTGCCCGCCGAGCAGCCGCTGCGAGTACCGGGGCACGTCCAGCGTCCGGCCCCAGCCGGCCCGGTCGCCCTCGGTGGCCCGGTGCGTGCCGATCGGGGTGGCCGGCTTCGGGCCGGAGGCGACCGCGCCGAGCGCGCGCAGCACCGGCGTGGCGGTGCTGCCGGCCGGCCGCAGCAGCGTCACCCGGGCCTGCCAGCCGGTGACCGTCGCGCCGGTGACGACCAGGGTGTCCGTGTCCACCCGGGCGTCGGCGTCCTGCTGGCCGGGCACGGAGGTGCGGCCGAAGGGCTCGTCGTCGGCGGCCCAGCGGCCCAGCTGGTACCAGCCGGTGGCCGGGGCGTCGGCGTGCCAGCCGCGCAGCTCGACGAGGATGCCGCAGCCGTCGGGGGTGTCGGCGGCCCAGGAGGGGACCACCTCGGCGACGGCGAACCCGGTGGACACCGGCGGCGAGGTCCAGCTCGCCGCGTCGTACCGGCGGGTGGGGTCGTCGGGGTGGGCGAGCCGGTCGGTCGGGGCGGCGAGGACCGCGCCGGCGGAGTCCGCGCGGAGCCCGTCGCCGGCCCCGGCGGCCAGGTCTGCCGGGAGCTGGAAGCGCCGGTGGACGACGTCCCGCCGGGTGGTCGAGGCCGGTCCGGTCATCGCCGCTCCCTCCGCCGCAGATCAGCGCCGGGAAGCATCCCGTACCTGAAGGTTTTTTGCAACGCCCTGCGGTCGGTGGTGCGGGCGGTGCGCCGCCGGTTTGGTGGCCGGCACTAGGTTTGTCGGCAGGTCAGCCGGCGAGGAGGTCGGGTATGCGGGTACTGGTGGTCGAGGACGAGCGCAACCTCGCCGACGCGATCGCGCGTGGGCTGCGCAAGCGCGGCATGGCGGTCGACGTCGCCTACGACGGGAACTCGGGCCACGAGATGGCCTTCGTCACCCGGTACGACGTGGTGGTGCTGGACCGGGACCTGCCCGGCATGCACGGCGACCAGATCTGCGCCGAGCTGGCCGCCTCCGGCACCCTGACCCGGGTGCTCATGCTCACCGCCAGCGGCACGGTCGCCGACCGGGTCGAGGGGTTGCAGCTCGGCGCGGACGACTACCTGCCCAAGCCGTTCGCCTTCGACGAGCTGGTGGCCCGGGTGCAGGCGCTCGGCCGGCGGGCCACCCCGGCGGCCCCGCCGGTGCTCGCCGTCGCCGACCTGGTGCTCGACCCGGCCCGCCGGCTGGTGACCCGGGGCGGCGTGCCGGTCGACCTGACGAACAAGGAGTTCGGGGTGCTGGCCGAGCTGCTCAAGGCGCGCGGGGCGGTGGTCTCCAGCGAGGAGCTGCTGGAACGGGTCTGGGACGCCAACACCGACCCGTTCACCACCATCGTCCGGGTCACGGTGATGACCCTGCGCAAGAAGCTGGGCGAACCGCCGCTGATCGAGACGGTCGTCGGTGCCGGCTACCGCACCGCCGAGGGGTCGGCGTGAGCGCCCCGACCCGCCCCACCGCCCGCCGTCGCACCCTGCCCTGGCCGGCGCTGCGCCGCCCGGCCGTCCGGCTGCGGCCCACCCTGCGGCTGCGGCTCACCCTGCTCAACGGGGTGCTGCTGGTGGGTGCCGGGGCGATCCTGGTGCTGCTGGCCTGGCTGCTGGTCCGCGACGCGCTGCGCCCCACCGACGAGCTGGTCCCCGGCACCACCGTGCTGCTGGCCGACGGTCGGCTGCTCGACGCCGGGCAGTGGCAGCAGCAGCTCATCGACGCGGCGTCGAATGAGCTGCTGGCCAAGGGCCTGGTGGCGCTGCTGGCGATCAGCGTGGTCGGGGTGGCCGGCGCGTACGCGGTGGCGGGACGGGCGCTGCGCCCGCTGCACCAGGTCACCGCGACCGCCCAGCGGCTCGGCGAGGCAACCCTCGACCAGCGGATCGGCTGGTCCGGGGCGGACGACGAGGTGGCCGAGCTGGCCAAGACGTTCGACGCCATGTTGGACCGGATCGCCGCCGCGTTCGAGGCGCAGCGGCGCTTCGTGGCCAACGCCTCGCACGAGCTGCGCACCCCGCTGGCGGTGATGCGGACCGAGATCGACGTGACGCTCAGCGACGACGAGGCGGACGCCGCCGAGTACCGCCGGATGGCCACCGTGGTCCGGGACGCCTCCGAGCGGGCCAACGGGCTGGTCGACGCGCTGCTGGTGCTCGCCCGCAGCGAGGCCCAGGCCGGCCGGCGGCTGGGCCGGCGCACCGAGTGCGACCTGGCCACCGGCACCGTCAACGCGCTCTCGGCCATGCGCCGGGAGATGGAGCGGATCGGGCTGCGGGTGCAGACGTCCCTGGAGCCGGCCCCGGTCGTCGGCGACCCCGGGCTGCTGGACCGGCTGGCCGGCAACCTGATCGAGAACGCGGTCCGCTACAACCACCTGCACGGCCTGATCCGGGTGCGCACCGGCACGGACGGTCGCTCGTCCTGGCTGGTCGTCGCCAATACCGGGTTCGAGGTCAGCCAGGCCGACGTGCCGGGGCTGTTCGAGCCGTTCCGCCGGGGCGGGCAGGAACGCACCGGGGCCCGGGGTTCCGGGCTGGGCCTGTCCATCGTCCGGGCGGTCTGCGACGCGCACGGCGGGACCGTGCGGGTCGTCGCCCAGCCGGGCGGCGGCCTTGAGGTCACGGTGACCCTGCCCGCCGCCGACGCCACGCCGGTGCTGACCGGCCCGGCCCACGGCGGTGGGCGGCTCACGCCCGACCGGTGACGGCCCCGTCCCGCAGGCGCGGGCGGCACGTCGGCGGGCGGCCGGGGCCGCACCACGCCCCGGCGGCCTGTCGGCCTGTCGGCCTGTCGGCCGAGCCCACCCGGTGCTCAGCTTTTCGTGCGCCCGGCCCGGCTGACCAGGCACGGCGGGTGCCGGGTGGGCGGGCCGGGCAGGTCAGGTGGCCGGGCCGCGCCGGGCGCTCGGCCGGCGGGGTCACGCGGTCGGGCAGAGCCGCCGTGCGGTCGGGCACAATGCGCCGTCCGTGCTGGACGACCGCCGGACGATAGGCCAAGGTGTGGTGGCGCCATGTCCCACGCGGTGCGCCCAGGACCGGCCGCGCCTCAGGCCGTCCGGTGCCCGCGGCCACCCCCCCGTCCGACGTGCTTCGGGAGTTGCCCGTGACCCATCCCTCGGCCCTGGCCCGCCGAACCCTGGCGGCGCTCGCCGCCGCCGCGCTGACCGTCGCCGGCCTCGCCGTCGCCGACCCGGCGAGCGCCGCGCCCGGCCATCCCACCGTGGTCTCCGCCGTCCCGTCGGCCGCGTCGCCGAACATCCAGGACGGCACGGTGTTCGCCATCCACGACGCCGGTACGAAGATCATCGCGGCGGGATCGTTCAGCACGGTGCGCAACCGCAACTCCAACGTGGACATAACCCGTGACTACGTGCTCGCCTTCGACAAGGCCACCGGAGCGGTCGACACCGCGTTCGCGCCGACCGTCGACAACGAGGTGAACGCGGTGGCGGCCGGCCCGACCGCAGGCACCGTCTACCTGGCCGGCAAGTTCAACACGGTCAACGGCGTCACCCGGCGCAAGGTGGCCCTGGTCGACCTCGCCACCGGGGCCACGGTCACCAGCTTCGCGGGGCCGGCGTTCAACGGCCTGATCGACGACGTCGCCCTGGCCGGCAACCGGCTGCTCGTCGGCGGCATCTTCACCACCGCCGGGAACGCCAACCCGCGCGGCGGGCTCGCCTCGCTCAACGCCACCACCGGCGCGCTGGACGGCTACCTCACCACCACCCTCACCGAGAACCACAACTACGACGGGGTGAGCGGGGCCAAGGCCGGCATCGGCGTGGAGAAGCTCGCGCTCTCTCCGGACGGCACCCAGCTCGTGGTGATCGGCAACTTCAAGAAGGCCGACGGGGTGCTGCACGACCAGATCGTGAAGCTGGACCTCGGCGCCACCGCCGCCACCGTCGCCGACTGGAACACCAGCCGGTACACCCCGCGCTGCTCGTACGTGGCGTTCGACTCGTACATGCGGGACGTGGCCTTCGCCCCCGACGGCAGCTACTTCGTGGTGGTCACCACCGGTGGGGCGCACGCCGGATCGCTGTGCGACACCGCCGCCCGCTGGGAGGCCGCCGCGACCGGCGACGCCCAGCAGCCCACCTGGGCCAACTACTCCGGCGGCGACACCTTCCTCTCCGTCGGGATCAGCGAGCAGGCCGTCTACGTCGGCGGGCACCTGCGCTGGCTGAACAACAGCCTCGGCGGCGACTCCGCGCAGGCCGGGGCGATCGGCCGGGCCAGCATCGCCGCCCTCGACCCGGTCAACGGCCTGCCGCTGTCCTGGAACCCAGGCCGGCACCCGCGCGGCTACGGCGTGGCCGAGCTGCTGGTCACCCCGCAGGGCATCTGGCTCGGCTCCGACCAGTCCTGGATCGGCAACTTCCAGCACCGCCGGGAGCGGATCGCGTTCTTCCCGCTGACCGGCGGCAACGCCCCGCACCCGACCACCACCGCCGGCCTGCCCGGCAGCGTGTACCAGGCCGGGGTTCCGGTGCCCACCCACGTGCTGCACCGGGTGAACGCCGGCGGCCCCGCCGTCGCGTCCACCACCGGCGGTCCGGACTGGAGCGCCGACGACTCCGGCAGCCCGAGCACCTACCACAACGCCGGCAGCAGCACCTCGAGCTACGCCGCCGTCGGCAGCCTGGACGCCACCGTCCCGGCCGGCACCCCGGCCGGGCTGTTCAACACCGAGCGGTACGACGCCGTGGCCGCCCCCGAGATGCAGTGGGATCTTCCGGTCCCGGCCGGCACCGAGGTGGAGGTCCGTCTCTACCTCGCGAACCGGTACGCCAGCACCTCGACCCCCGGCAAGCGGGTCTTCGACGTGACTCTCGACGGCACCCTCGTCCTGGACAACCTCGACCTGTCGGTCACGCCCGGGCACAACGTCGGCACCATGCGGTCGTTCACGATCGTCAGCGACGGCAGCGTCGACATCGACTTCGGGCATGTGGTGGAGAACCCGCTCGTCAACGCCATCGAGATCGTCAAGACCGGCCCGCCGCCCACCGGCACGGGCAACGAGGTGCAGGCCCGCGCGTACGACGGGGCGGCCACGGTCGGTGCGGCGACCCCGGTGGCCAACCCGGACAACACCGCGTGGTCCACGGCCAAGGGCGCGTTCTGGGTGGGCGGCACCCTGTTCTACGCGATGAACGGCGCGCTCCAGCGGCGCACCTTCGACGGGACCACCTTCGGCGCGCCCAGCCTCGTCGACCCGTACCACGACGCGTACTGGGACACGGTGGAGACCGACTCCGGGCCGGAAGGTCAGACCTACGTCGGGGTGAACAGCAACTTCTACCCCGAGATCGCGAACGTCACCGGCATGTTCTACACCGCCGGCCGGCTCTACTACACCCTCGCCGGCCAGGGCGGACTGTACTGGCGCTGGTTCACCCCGGACAGTGGCGCGGTCGGCGCCGACAAGTTCACCGTCGCGGGGGTGACCGGATTCGCCGACACCGGCTCGGTCCTCCTGGCCGGCGGCACCCTGTACCAGGTCAGCCGCTCGACCGGCGCGCTCGCCTCGACCGCGTGGGCCGGCGGCGTGCCCACCGGCGCGTTCACCACCGTCAGCGGCCCCGCCGTGGACGGGGTCGACTGGCGCGCCAAGGCCGTCTTCGTCGGCCCGTAGACCCCCGTCGCACCACGGGGGCGTCCCGGCCCGGTCCCGCGTCCGCGCGGGGCCGGGCCGGGCCCTTTCCCGGGTACGCCGAAAAGGCGTTGCCCGGACCCGTGGAGGCTGGCAAGATCGGCCGCGTCAGCCCGACGGCCGGAGGGAGGTGCGGTTGATGTCCACGACCAGTCCCGCGCCCCGCCTCACCCGCCGCTGACCTTCTGCCGATCACGCGGGGCGCTCCACTCCTTCATGGAGGAACACCGTGAGCGCACGGATCAGGAACATCAGCTTCGACTGCCACGACACCTACGCGCTGGCCGGCTTCTGGGCGGAGGTGTTCGGCTCCGGACGGCAGCCCGACGACTTCCCCGGTGACCCGGAGGCGATGGTGCTCACCCCGGACGGATCGACCGTGCTCTTCCTTCAGGTGCCGGAGGACAAGACGGTGAAGAACCGGGTCCACCTGTGCCTGGAGCCCGCCGACCGGCCCCGGGACGCCGAGGTCGAGCGGCTGCTCGCCCTCGGCGCCACCCAGGTCGACGACCGGCGGCGGCCGGACGGCACTGGCTGGGTGGTGCTCGCCGACCCGGAGGGCAACGAGTTCTGCGTGCTGCGCAGCGCCGCCGAACGGGCCGTGACGGCCTGACGGCACTTTCACGGAAAGAGTGGCTATTCCCGCCGGAATGACCATTCTTTCCGTGAACGAGTGGGTGTATGGAACCCGGAGCGGGCGGGCCGGGACGGCGTGACCCGCCCGACGGGACGGGCCCCCTTCGCCGCGACGGCGGAGGGGGCCCGTGTCACGCGTGGCTCAGGAGCGCTGCTCGATCTGGCCGCGCATGGTGACGAACTCGGCCTTCGCCTGGGCGCCGGTCTTGAAGTACATCACGATCATGCCGACGCTGCCCTTGTCGGCCCAGGCGCAGATGCCCAGCTTGACGCCCTCGCTCTCGCTGTCGGCGCAGCGCGCCTCGCCGCCCAGCGGGCCAGGGTCCACCGCCGCGACGTTGCTCATGGTCAGCTCGTTGCCGCTGAACGCCTCGTCCAGCTCCTTCTTCGGGTCGGTCAACAGGCCGGACGCCGCGGCGATCATCACCAGATCCTTCTTGTCCGGGTCGCCGTAGACCGCCCCGGCGGTGCTGGTCTCGTTCTGCACCGCGGACTTCATGTCGGCGATCATCCCCTGCGCCGCCGCCTGGAGTTCGGGCTGGGTGGCCTTCGGGCGGCCGGCGAGGGTGGCCGGGGCGGTCACCCGGGTGTTGGTGGCCTCGACCGCGTCGCTCACGTCGTCCTTGACGGCGAACCAGGTGATCGCCCCGCCGCCGCAGCAGAGCACCAGCACCACGGCCAGGACGATCAGCACGATCTTGCCGGTCTTGGACTTCTTCGGCGCCGGCGGCAGCGGCGCGGCCTCCGGTGCGCCGTACGGCTGGCCGGCCGGCGGGTAGCCACCCTGCTGCGGGGCGGGCTGCTCGCCGTACGGCTGCTGCGGCTGGTTCGGGTAGGGGTTGCCCGGGTGGGACATGTTGAGTCAGCTCCAGATAGTCGATCAGGAGCGGTGATCGTAGCCAGCCGGTCCGACAGCCGCTGCCCCGCCCGCCGGCTGAAACGACGACCGCGGTGGCCGGAGCGCCCCGTGGGACGCCCGTGCCACCGCGGTCGCGGGGGAGCGGGACGGGTCAGGCGGGCAGGCTGGCCGCCCCGAGCGGCAGGAACCGCCGGCCGGTGACCCGCTCGCTGGTGCCGGTCCGGTCCAGGTACGGCGTGACGCCGCCCAGGTGGAACGGCCAGCCGGCGCCGAGGATCATGCACAGGTCGATGTCCTGCGCCTCCGCGACGACGCCCTCGTCGAGCATCAGCCGGATCTCCTGCGCCAGCGCGTCGAGTGCGTTCTGCCGCACCTGCTCGGCGGTCAGCGGCGCGTCGCCGACCACCAGCAGCTTGGCCACCTCGTCGTTGATCTGGTCGTCGACCACGATCGGCTGGCCCGCCTCGGCGATCCGCTTCAGGTTCTCGCTGACGGCGAACCGGTCCGGGAACGCCGTGTGCAGCGTGCCGCCCACGTGGTACGCCACGGCCGGGCCGACGAGCTGGAGCAGGGCGAGCGGGCGCATCGGCAGGCCCAGCGGGTCCAGCGCGGCGTTCGCCACGTCCAGCGGGGTGCCCGCGTCCACGGCGGCGAAGACGGTGCCGAGGAAGCGGGTGAGCAGCCGGTTCACCACGAACGCAGGGGCGTCGGAGACCAGCACCGACGACTTCTTCAGCTGCTTGCCGACCGCGAACGCGGTGGCCAGGGCGGCGTCGTCGGTGCGCTCGCCCCGGACGATCTCCAGCAGCGGCAGCACGGCGACCGGGTTGAAGAAGTGGAAGCCGACCACCCGCTCCGGGTGCTCCAGTTCCTCGGCCATCGCGGTGATCGACAGCGACGAGGTGTTGGTGGCGAGCACCGCCTCCGGGGAGACGATCTTCTCCAGCTCGGCCCAGACCTGCTTCTTGACGTTCAGGTCCTCGAACACGGCCTCGATGACGAAGTCGGCGTCGGCGAATGCTCCCTTGTCGACCGAGCCGCCGACCAGCCCGTACAGCTTGGCGGCCGTGCCCTTGTCCATCCGGCCCTTGCTGACGGCCTTCTCGATCTGGGTGTGCACGTAGGCCACGCCCTTGTCGACCCGGGCCTGGTCCAGGTCGGTCATGACGACCGGCACCTGGAGGCGGCGGGCGAACAGCAGCGCGAGCTGGCTGGCCATCAGGCCGGCGCCGACGATGCCGACCTTGGTGACCGGGCGGGCCAGGCCCTTGTCCGGCGCGCCGGCCGGCCGCTTGGCCCGCCGCTGCACCAGGTCGAACGCGTACAGGCCGCTGCGCAGCTCCTCGGAGAAGACCAGGTCGGCGAGGGCCTCGTCCTCGGCGGCGGTGCCGGTCGCGAAGTCCGCGTCCTTCGCCGTCTCCAGCAGGTCCAGCGCCCGGTACGCGGCCGGGACCGCGCCGTGCAGCCGCTGGTCCAGCGTCTGTCGGGCGAAGTACAGCACGCCGGCCCACATGTCCTTGTCGACCTCGGGCCGGGTCACGGTGACCTCGCCGCGGACCACGCCGGCGGCCCACTCCAGGGACCGCTCCAGGAAGTCCGCCGGCTCCAGCAGCACGTCGGCGATGCCCAGCTCGGCGGCCTGCTTCGGCCTGAGCATCTTGTTCTGCATCAGCGGGTTCTGCAGGATCACCTGGGTCGCGGCCGGGATGCCGATCAGGTTCGGCAGGAGCTGGGTGCCGCCCCAGCCGGGGACCAGCCCGAGGGAGACCTCGGGCAGTGCGAGCGCGGAGGCCCCGCCGGACAGGGTCCGGTAGTGGCAGTGCAGGGCCAGCTCCAGGCCGCCGCCCATCGCCGCGCCGTTGACGAAGGCGAACGTCGGGACCTGGCTGTCCCTGAGCCGGGCGAAGACCCGGTGGCCGAGCCGGCCGATCTCCAGGGCCTGCTCCCGGTCGGCGAGCTGCGGCAGGCTGGTGAGGTCCGCCCCGACGCAGAAGATGTACGGCTTCCCGGTGACCGCGACGAACGCCGGGTCGGCGGCGAGGGCGGCGGTGATCGCCTCGTCCAGGCTGGTCAGCCCGCCCGGGCCGAAGCTGTTCGGCTTGGTGTGGTCGAAGCCGTTGTCCAGGGTGATCAGGGCGGCCGGCCGGTCCAGCCCCGGCACGTTCACCTGGCGCAGCAGCGCCCTGGTGACCACCTCGTTCGGTGCGGCGAGCGCGCTCACTTGTTACCACCCTCCCAGTTCGGGTTCTCCCAGATGACCGTGCCGCCCATGCCGATGCCGATGCACATGGCGGTGAGGCCGTAGCGGACCTCGGGATGCTCGGCGAACTGCCGGGCGAGCTGGGTCATCAGCCGCACGCCCGAGGAGGCGAGCGGGTGACCGACGGCGATCGCGCCGCCCCACGGGTTGACCCGGGAGTCGTCGTCGGCGATGCCGAAGTGGTCGAGGAAGGCGAGCACCTGCACGGCGAACGCCTCGTTCAGCTCGAACAGGCCGATGTCGTCGATGCTCAGGCCGGCGATGCGTAGCGCCTTCTCGGTCGACGGGATCGGGCCGACGCCCATCACCTCGGGCTCGACGCCGACGAACCCGTACGACACCAGCCGCATGGCGATCGGCAGGCCCAGCTCGCGGGCGGTGTCCTCGGCGGCGATCAGGCTCGCGGTGGCGCCGTCGTTCAGGCCGGCGGCGTTGCCCGCGGTGACCTTGCCGTGCGGGCGGAACGGGGTCTTGAGGGTGGCGAGCTTCTCCAGCGAGGTGTCCCGGGGCGCCTCGTCGACGGTGGCCAGCCCCCAGCCGCCGTCGGCGTCGCGGATCGCCATCGGCACCAGGTCGCCCTGGAGCTTGTCGTTGGCGTACGCCTTCGCCGTCTTCTGCTGCGAGGCGAGCGCGAACGCGTCGGCGCGGTCCTTGGTGACCTGTGGGACCCGGTCGTGCAGGTTCTCCGCGGTGGCGCCCATGACCAGCGCGGACGGGTCGACCAGCTTCTCCGCGACGATCCGCGGGTTGGGGTCGACGCCCTCGCCCATCGGGTGCCGGCCCATGTGCTCGACGCCGCCGGCGATCGCGATGTCGTACGCGCCCATGGCGATGCCGCCGGCCACGGTGGTGACGGCGGTCATCGCCCCGGCGCACATCCGGTCGATGGCGAAGCCGGGGACGGTCTTGGGCAGGCCGGCCAGCAGGGCCGCGGTGCGGCCGATGGTCAGGCCCTGGTCGCCGATCTGGGTGGTGGCGGCGATGGCGACCTCCTCGACCCGCTCCGGCGGAAGCTGCGGGTTGCGGCGCAGCAGCTCGCGGATGCAGCGGATCACCAGGTCGTCGGCGCGGGTGTTGGCGTACATGCCACCCGCCTTGCCGAACGGGGTGCGGACGCCGTCGACGAAGACGACATCCCGGACTTCACGGGGCACTTGAGCCTCCTTATCGACCAAAATCCGGCCTCCGCGCCGACAGGCGGCACTGCGGACCGGATGAAGGTCGCCGGCACGGGCGTGGTCCCTCGGATGCTACTCGCCAGTAACCACACCCGGCACCCACCCCGCTGTGTCCCACCCCACACCAGCCCCACGGCGTCCCACCCCACCCCGCCCCCACCGCGTGATCAAGAGGGTTGCGTCGGTGGAGGGGCCGCCCCTGAACGCAAACCTCTTGATCATCGGGGGAAAGTGGGTCAGGGGGGTGGTGGGGCCAGGGCTGGGGTCAGGTCGCTGGTCAGGAGGTTGATCTGCCATTCGCGGGCACCGAAGCCGCGCAGCGTCTCGGCCACCGTGTCCTCGGTGACCTCGTCCGGCGGGGTCCAGGCGAGGCGGCGGACGGAGTCCGGGGTGATCAGGTTCTCCGGCGGCAGGGTGTGCGCGCCGGCGATCCGGACCACCACCTCCCGGCACCGGGCCAGCCGGCCGGCGGCCACCGGGTCCCGCTCAGCCCACCGGTGCGGTGGGGGCGGCCCCTCCACCGCCGGGGTGACCGGCAGCGCGTCCTCCGGCAACTGCCGGGCGTCGTCGAGGGCCGCCAGCCAGGTGCGGGCCAGCCGGCGCACCGACCGGCCGCCGAACCCGGGCAGGGTGAGCAGGGTCTTCTCGTCCACAGGGTCCAGCTCGGCGGCGGCCACGATCGCCGAGTCCGGCAGCACCCGGCCAGGCGCGGCGTCCCGGCGGGCGGCGATCTGGTCCCGGGCGTACCAGAGGGAACGGACCCTGGCCTGGGCACGGGCGCCGCGCACCCGGTGGATGCCCGAGGTGCGCCGCCACGGCTCCGCGCGGACCCGGGGCGGGCGGGCGCCGTTTCGCACCAGGGCGGCGAACTCCTCCGCCGCCCACGCCGACTTGCCCTGCCGGGCCAGCTCCGCGTCGAGGGCGTCGCGTAGGTCGGTGAGCATCTCCACGTCCAGGGCGGCGTAGGTGAGCCACGACTCCGGTAGCGGCCGGCTCGACCAGTCCGCGGCCGAGTGGTGCTTCTCCAGGGTGAAGCCGAGTAGCTGCTCGGTCAGCGCGGCCAGGCCGACCCGCTCGAATCCGGCCAGCCGAGCGGCCAGTTCCGTGTCGAACAGCCGCTGCGGGCGCAGCCCCACCTCGGCCAGGCAGGGCAGGTCCTGGCTGGCGGCGTGCAGCACCCACTCGACGTCGGCGATCGCCGCGTCCAGGGTGCTCAGGTCGGGCAGCGGCAGTGGGTCGATCAACGCTGTGCCCGCACCGGCCCGCCGTAGCTGGACGAGATAGGCGCGCTGGCTGTAGCGATACCCCGAGGCGCGCTCGGCGTCCAGGGCCACCGGGCCGGTGCCGGCCGCGAACCGGGCCACCACCTCGGCGAGCTCGGCCTCGGTGGCCACCGGCAGGGGGGTGCCGTCGCGGGGGGCGGTCAGCGGCACGGGCTCGCTGCCGGTCGGTTCGGGCCCCGCGTCCACCGGTTCCGGCGCGGCCGACGGCGGGTGGCGCGGCGCGTCTCCGGTACGGCTTTCGGCGGCCCGACGGCGCAGGGGTGGTTCGTCGGTCACCTGACAACCCTAGTGCGCCGGGGGATCCGGCGCGCGCAGCCGGGTAGGGCGTGTGTCGGTGCCGGCGCTTGACCCGACATGGCAGGGTCGGACACCGGGGGAGACAAAGCGCGACAGCGCAGGTACGGTCCTTCGGGCCGCCGACCGGTGACGAACCCGCGTCGGCGGGGGCAACGGGGGGCGTCTACGGGGAGGTCGTGGCGATGACGACGGCTGGGTACGGTCCGACAGGCGCGGGGCAGGGACCCGACGACGGTTCCGGAGGCGGTTGGTCGGACCCGGCCCGTACCGCCGAGGCATGGGACGGCCCGGCCCGGCCCGGCCCGCTGCCGCCACGGATCGTCCCGCCCCGGGGCACCGCCGCCCCCTACCCGCCGCCCGCAATCCCCGGTCAGGCCCCTGTCCCCGGTCAGGCCCCTGTCCCCGGTCAGGCCCCTGTCCCCGGTCAGGCCCCTGTCCCCGGTCAGTCCCCCGTCCCCGGGCAGGCCGCTTGGGCTCCGCCGCCGAACGCCGGCCAGTGGGGTGGGCCGGCGCCGGCTCCCGGGCAGTACCCACCGGTGCACGGGCAGCAGCCGGCCCCGCCCGCCGGCCCGGTTGCGCCGCCTTCGGCCCCCGGCCCGGCGTATCCGCCGCAGGGCGCGGCGGCCCCCGGCTGGCCCGCCCCGACCCCGCCCGCCCGGCCCGCCAAGGGCCGTGCGCTCACCCTGGTCGCGCTCGGGTTGGCCGTGGTGCTGGCCCTGGTGGCGGGCGTGCAGGCGTACCAGATCCACCGGCTCTCCGACCGGCTCTCCGGGACCGACCAGCGGCAGGCCGCCGCGCAGCAGGGCGACGGCACCCGACTCGACGACCTCGACCAGCGGACCCAGACCCTGGAGAGGCAGGCCGGGGCCCAGTTCAACCCCGAGGCGGTGGCCAGCGCCGTGCTGCCCAGCGTGTTCCGGGTCCGGGCCGGGCAGTTCACCGGCACCGCGTTCGCGGTCGGCAAGCCGGCCAGCGGCGGCGGGACGAACCTGTTCACCAACTTCCACGTGGTGGAGTCGGTCTGGGAGAGCGGTGGCCGGGAGGTCTTCCTGGAACGCACCGATCAGCGCTACCCGGCCACGATCGTCAAGGTCGACGAAGCCAACGACGTCGCCCAACTACGCACCACGAGCAAGTTCACCGGCCTGGTCACGGCGTCCGCGGCGGTCAAGTCCGGCCAGCAGATCGTCGTGGTCGGCGCCCCGCTCGGTCTCCAGGACAGCGTCACCACCGGCGTGGTCAGCGCCTTCCGCGAGGCCCAGCAGGGCTCGGGTCCGGTCATCCAGTTCGATGCCCCGATCAACCCCGGCAACTCGGGTGGTCCCGTGATCAACGGCCAGAAGCAGGTCGTCGGGATCGCCACCGCCAAGGCCCGCGACGCCGAGGGCATCGGCCTCGCCGTACCCATCAAGGTCGCCTGCGACGGCTTCCGGATCTGCTGAACCGGCCGTCGTTGCCTCGTACCAGCCCGGTCCGTCGCCGTCGTCCGGCCGCGGGCCAGTCACCTGGAGGATGAGATATGTCCCAGCCACCGAGCGGGCCCGGGGGCCAGCCGCCCTACCCGCCGCCGGCCGGCCCCGGCCAGCCCGTGCCCCAGCAGTACGGCCCGACCGGCCAGCCGGCCGAGTCGACCCGGCAGTTCGCCCCCGGCCAGTACGGCAGCCCGCAGCCCCCGGCGGAGCCGACGCAGCAGTTCGGCCAGTACGGCAGCCCGCAGCCCCCGGCGGAGCAGCCGCAGCAGCCGGGCCAGTACGGCGTCCCGCAGCCGGGCCAGTACGGGGCCCCGCAGTCCGCCCCGCCCGCGCCGGCCTACGGTCAGCAGCCGCCGCAGTCGGCCCCGCCCGCGCCGGCCTACGGTCAGCAGCCGCCGCAGTCGGCCCCGCCCGCGCCGGCCTACGGTCAGCAGCCGCCGCAGTCCGCCCCGCCGTTCGGGCAGCAGGTCTCCACCCCGCCGGTCTCCGCCCCGGGATACGCCCAGCCGATGTCGGTGCCCCCGGCCTCCGGTCCGGGCTTCGGCCACCCGATGTCCGGCCCGCCCGGCGTGCCGCCGTACGGCCCGGCGGCGCCCTCCCCGGGCAAGGGCCGGCGCAGCGTGCTGGTGCTGGCCCTGGTGGCCGGGCTGCTCTTCGTCCTCGGCGGCGTGATGACCGGCCTCTACGTGACCAAAGGCAACGAGCTGGACCGCACGGAGCAGCGGCTGACCGCCCAGGTCAGCGAGCGGGACGGGACGATCACGGCGAACAAGACCGAGATCGACAAGCTCAAGAAGGACCTGCAGGGCGTGCGGGACAAGCTCTCGAACACGGAGCAGGACCTCACCGGCACCCGCAACGACCGTGACGAGCAGGCCCGGCAGAAGAAGGTCATCGCCACCTGCCTGGACAAGCTCACCACCGCGCTGACCGCGGCGGCTGCGAACAACAAGGCCGCGTACGACAAGGCCACCCAGGGGATGAACAAGGTCTGCGACGAGGCCGAGGACTACCTCTGACGGGTGCGCCCGCCCGGGCCGCGCCCACCGGACCCCGGTCCGGTGGGGGCGGCCCGCGTCATTTCCGGTCCCGTCCCCGCCGCCCGGCGGACTCGCCGTGCCGGGTCCGGTGGGTCAGGCGGCGCCGGCCGGGCGGCGCTCCGGGAGGGCGGTCACCCCGGGCGGCGGCAGGCCCGCCGTCGAGGCGAGCAGCGCGCACCAGGCCAGCAGGTGCGGGGTCAGGTCCTCGCCGAGCGGCGTCCAGGAGGCCCGGATCTCGATGTCGGCGACGGTCGGAGGCCCGGCCAGGTCACCGAACCGGGTCGACATCGTCTGGGTGATCGTGCCCCCGATCGCCCGGTGCGGGGCGTCCTGGGCGTCCAGCGCGTCGGTCAGCCAGGTCCAGCCCACCCCGGGCAGCAACGGGTCGGTGGCCAGGTCGGCCTCCAGCTCCGCCGTGACGTAGGTGACCAGCCGCAGGGTGCCCTGCCAGGCCTCGTGCCCGGCCGGATCGTGCAGCAGGATCAACCGTCCGGTGGCGACCTCGTCGTCGTCGCGCAGCACCGTCGCGGAGAGCGCGAACGCGTACGGCGCGAGCCGCTGCGGTGCGCCGACCTCCTCCAGGACGATCTCCGACCGGGGCGCGGCCGACCGCAGCCCGGCGACCGCGCGGGCGAAGGTCTCCGGAAGCGCGATCGGGGGGGCCATGCGGGCAGCCTATGCCGCCTGCTGCCCGGCTGGCGGAAACGGCACGCCGACAGCCCGTCCCGCCGACGGGGGTGGGTCACAAAAGGTGGCGGGGGTGGGGGATGGGCATCGGGGGCGTGGCACGATTGCCGCGATGACCACCGACACCACGGGCGCTGCCGCCCGAGACGGAGAACCCCGCCGCGGCGGGCCGGCCGACTCCCCGTTCGTCCGGGCCTGCCGGCGTGAGGGCGGCCCGCGTACCCCGGTCTGGTTCATGCGCCAGGCCGGCCGGTCGCTGCCGGAGTACCGCGAGATCCGCAAGAACGTGGGGATGCTGGAGTCCTGTCGCCGCCCTGATCTGGTCGCCGAGATCACCCTCCAGCCGGTGCGCCGACACCGGGTCGACGCGGCGATCCTGTTCAGCGACATCGTGGTCCCGGTCGCCGCCGCCGGGGTGGACCTGGACATCGTCCCGGGCACCGGGCCGGTGGTGGCCGAGCCGGTGCGCACGGCCGCCGACATCGAGCGGATCCGGCCGATCACCCGCGACGACGTCTCCTACGTGGACTCCGCGGTCCGGTTGCTCGTCGCCGAGCTGGGCGACACCCCGCTGATCGGCTTCGCCGGCGCCCCGTTCACCCTGGCCAGCTACCTGGTCGAGGGCGGCCCGTCGCGCAACCACGCGAAGACCAAGGCCCTCATGTACGGCGAGCCGGAGCTGTGGCACGCGCTCTGCGCCCGGCTGGCCGACGTGACATGCGCGTTCCTGCGGGTGCAGGTCGACGCCGGGGTGTCCGCGGTGCAGCTGTTCGACTCGTGGGCCGGCGCGCTGTCCGAGGCCGACTACCGGCGGTACGTGCTGCCGCACTCGACGAAGGTGCTGTCCGGGCTGGCCGACGCCGGGGTGCCCCGGATCCACTTCGGGGTGGGCACCGCCGAGCTGCTCGGCGCGATGGCCGAGGCGGGGGCCGACGTGGTCGGGGTGGACTGGCGGACCCCGCTGGACGTGGCGACCCGCCGGATCGGCGTCGACCGGGCCGTGCAGGGCAACCTGGACCCGGCGGTGCTGCTCGCCCCGTGGCCGGTGGTCGAGGCCGAGGTGCGGCGGATCCTCGCCGAGGGCCGGGCCACCCCCGGCCACGTGTTCAACCTCGGTCACGGCGTGCTGCCGGAGACCGATCCGGACGTGTTGACCAGGGTGGTCGCGCTGGTGCACGAGGTGTCCGCGCGTCCGGCGGAGTGAGGGAGTGACCGTGCGGCAACCGTGGCGGGTGGCGATCGTCGGGGGCGGGATCACCGGGCTGGCCGCCGCCGTGCGGCTGCGGGATCGCGCGCCCGCGGGCACCGAGATCACCGTGTACGAGCAGTCCGGCGTGCTCGGCGGCAAGCTCCGCACCGGCGAGCTGGCCGGGCAGCCGGTCGAGTTCGGCGCCGAGTCGTTCCTGATGCGCGACCCGGCCGGCGGGGAGTCCGCCGCCGTCGCCCTGGCCCGCCGGCTCGGGCTGGCCGACGAGATCGTGCACCCCACCGTCGGGCAGGCAGCCCTCGCGGTCGGCGGCGGGCTGCGCCCGATCCCGGGCGGGACGCTGGTGGGCGTACCCGGGGATCTGGCGAAGGTGGCGACGGTCGCACAGCCGGCCGCGGATGCCGACCGCGACACCGGCCGCCCGCTGCTGGCCCCCGGCGCGGACGTCTCCGTCGGGGCGCTGGTCCGCTCCCGGCTCGGCGACCAGGTGGTGGACCGGCTGGTGGACCCGATGCTCGGCGGCGTCTACGCCGGCCGGGCCGACGACCTGTCCCTGGTCACCACGATGCCTGCGCTGGCCCGCGCGGCCCGCACGGAGCACACCCTGGTCGGCGCGGTCCGGGCCGCGCAGGCCGCCGCGCCGCGCGCCCCCGGCGCCCCGGTCTTCGGCACCCTGGCCGGCGGGCTGAGCCGGCTGGTCGAGGCCGCCGCCACGGCCGGCGGAGCGACGATCCGCCGGGACGCGGCGGTACGCGAGCTGACCCCGACGGCGACCGGCTGGCGGCTGACCGTCGGCCCGACCCGCGACCCGGAGTTGGTGGAGGTGGATGCCGTGGTGCTGGCCGTGCCGGCCCGCCCCGCCGCCCGGCTGCTGGCCGGGATCGCGCCGGAGGCCGCCGCGACCGTCGGCGCGCTGGACTACGCCAGCGTCGCGCTGGTCACCCTGGCCCTGCCCGAGCCGGCGCTGCCGGCGCTGTCCGGGTTCCTGGTGCCGGCCACCGAGGGGCTGTTGATCAAGGCGTCGACGTTCTTCACCACCAAGTGGGGGCATCTGGCCCGGCCGGCCGGGCTGGCCCTGGTGCGCGCCTCGGTCGGCCGGTACGGCGAGGAGGCGTCCCTCCAGGTCACCGACGCCGACCTGGTGGACACGGTGCACCGGGAGCTGTCGACGGTGCTGGCCGCGCCGCTGCCCGCACCGGTGGCCAGCCACGTGCAGCGGTGGGGCGGGGCGCTGCCGCAGTACACCCCGGGGCACCTCGACCGGGTGGCCGCCGCCCGGGCGGCGCTGCGCGGCGCGCACCCGACGCTGGCCCTGGCCGGCGCCGGCTACGACGGCGTCGGCATCCCGGTCTGCGTCCGCTCCGGCGCGACGGCGGCCGAAGAGATCATCACAGCACTGGGAGGATCGGCAGCATGACCGAGCAGACCAACGCGACCCGGCTGCGGGAGCTGAACGACAGCATCCGCTACACGATGTGGTCGGTGTACCGGGCCACCAGCCCGCTGCCCTCACTGCGCGAGAACGTCACCGGCGAGGTCGAGGCCCTCTTCGAGGAGTTGGCCGGCAAGGACGTGACGGTCCGCGGCACGTACGACGTGGCCGGGCTGCGCGCCGACGCCGACCTGATGATCTGGTGGCACTCGTCGTCCAGCGACGCGCTCCAGGACGCGTACCTGCGGTTCCGCCGGACCACGCTCGGCCGGGCGATGACCCCGGTGTGGTCGCAGATGGCGCTGCACCGGCCGGCGGAGTTCAACAAGAGCCACATCCCGGCGTTCCTGGCCGGCGAGGAGGCCCGGGCGTACACGTGCGTCTACCCGTTCGTCCGCTCGTACGAGTGGTATCTGCTGCCGGACGCCGAGCGGCGCGAGCTGCTGGCCGAGCACGGCAAGATGGCCCGGGGCTACCCGGACGTGCGGGCCAACACGGTCGCCTCGTTCGCCCTCGGCGACTACGAGTGGATGCTCGCCTTCGAGGCCGACGAGCTGCACCGGATCGTCGACCTGATGCGCGACCTGCGGGGGTCCCGGGCCCGCCGGCACGTCCGGGAGGAGATCCCCTTCTACACCGGCCGCCGCCGCCCGATCGCCGACATCGTCTCCTGCCTGGTCTGAGCGAAGAACCTTCGGCCCGCTGCCCGCTCTGAGTAGAGGGCCCCTCATCACGCCGCCTGACGCCGCCCCCGCCGTGCCGCCCCGCCCGTCGCGCCCCGCCGCGGTCGGCGCAAAAACACGGAATTAGTGGCCTCCCGGCCGAGGGAGGCCACTAATTCCGTGTTTTAGGCGCGATCTTGTCCCGGGCAGGACGGGGAGCGGCGTCGACCGTGAGCTGCTTGGCGGTGGCGGCCAGGCGTCGCTGAAGGTGTCCCGGATCCACGAAAACGGGACATGCTCGGGTTCGGTGGGGCCGGGCTGGCGGTGGGGGTCAGACGGTTGCCGTGCAGGTGGGCGTCGGCGTGGTGTTGGTGCCGGTCGAGGAGCCGATGAAGCCGAAGGCGGTCTTCGCCCCGGCGGCCAGCGCCCCGTTGTACGCGACGTTGCGGGCGGTCACCGTGGACCCGCTGCTGGTCACGGTGGCGTTCCACGATGAGCTGACCTGCTGGCCGTTGGCGTACGTCCAGGTCACCGTCCAGCTCTTGATCGCCGACGCGCCGGCGGTCACCTCGACCTCGCCCTGGAACCCGCCGGTCCAGGAATTGGTGACCCGGTAGGTCGCGGTGCAGCGACCCGTCGCCGGGGGCGTGGTGGGCGGGGTCGTCGTCGGCGGGGTCGTCGGCGGCGTCGTGGTGGGCGGGGTGGTGGTCGGCGGGGTGGTCGGGCCGCCGCCGCCGAAGTCCACGTCGCTGCACAGGTAGTACGACTGGTCCAGGTGGCTGGCCTGCCAGATGGTGTAGACGATGTGCCGGCCGGTGCGACCCGGCGCGTTCGCCGGCACCTGGATCGACACGCCCTGCGCCTCCGGCGTCCACTGCGACGCCGGGGTGTTGCCGATCTGGCCGGCCAGTTCCAGGTCGCCCCAGGCCAGTGGCTTGGTGAGCGCGTTGAAGCCCTGCTTCGTCACGTACACCCGGATGTAGTCGGCGCCGTGGCTGGCCTGGTCGTAGAACTTGATGCGGAAGTTGTTCGTCACCGGCGCGGTCTTCCACGCGCCGACGGTGTCGAGCGCGTTGTACCGGCCGCTGGAACTGCGGCCCGCGCTGCACAGTTGGCCGTCCGGGATGGCGGCCTGGTGGTTGCCGGCGACGCCCTCGCGGAACAGGCCGTTCCAGTTCCACATGGCGTTCGGGTCGGCCTGCCAGGCCTGCCAGCACATCGGGTCCAGGGTGGCCATGTTCGGGTTCTGGAAGTCGCTGCCCCAGCGCTGCCAGCAGCCGTAGTTGCGGGACGCGGGGTCGACGACCGAGCCGTGGGCGGACGCGGAGTTCGCCAGGGCGGTGGTGAGCAGCAGCGCGACGACCGCGCCGGCGGCGAGCAGCCAGGCTGCCAGGCGCGGCGTGGAACGCCTACGGACGGGGGTGGACATGGGAGCCTCCGGGTGAGAGGTCGGACTGCGACGACGCCCGGACGGCGGGAGTTGCCCCTCCCGTGCCGGCTCGTGCTGATCCCGTGGCGGCTCCTGCCTGCGCAGATTTCCACATCAATTCACCTATGTCAATGGATGGCGCTTCCCCGGCGCATCGGGGTGTGCGGGATGCCGTCCTCGACGTACTCGGGCCCGCTGGCGGCGAAGCCGTGCCGGGCGTAGAAGCCGGTCAGGTGGGACTGCGCCTCCAGCACGCACGACCGGTCGCCCACCACGGCCAGGGCCTCGGCCATCAGTCGGCCGGCGTACCCGCCGCGCCGGGCGTCCGGCGCCACCACCACGCGGCCGATCCGCGCAACGCCGTCGGGGTCGGCCAGAATGCGCAGGTACGCCAGGACGGCGCCGTCGCGGGCCAGCCAGAGATGCCGGGTGCCCGGCTCGACGTCGCGGCCGTCCAGTTCCGGGTACGGGCACGCCTGCTCCACCACGAACACGTCGATGCGGAGTCGGAGCAGGTCGTGGAAGGTGCGGGCGTCCAGCTCGGCGAAGGAGGCGAGTCGGGCCTCGACGGTCTGCGGTGGCATCCGGCGATGGTAGGTGCCCGCGCCGGCCGGGACGCGGTGGCCCCTTCCGGCGGCCGGGTGGCCTCCGGTGTCGGCGGGCGCGGACGGTTCCTGTCCCCGTTGAGTGAGCGCGGGCGGTCTCTGTCACCGGTCAGCGGGGGCGGGCGCCGACGGCGTCGCGGATCTCCGCGCCCCGGTCGCCCTCCTCCTGCCGGGCGCAGTGGGCGCAACAGAAGAAGCGGCCCGAGACCTCAACCCCGTGGCCGACGATCTTGACCTGGCAGTGCTCGCAGATCGGCGCCAGCCGGTGCGCCGCGCATTCGAAGCAGTCGAAGGTGTGCACGTCGCCGCTGACCGTGCGTACCTCGAACGCCATCCAGTAGTCGTTGCCGCAGACCTCGCACGTCGCCATGGCCGAACCCCCCGAGAAGAGAACATGTGGCCCCCAGCGTGCGGCAGCGGCCCGATCCGGGCGGCCGGAACGGCCGAAGCCGGCCGTTCCGGCGGCGTGTCGGGCCGGCGTGTCGGGCGTTGTGCCTGGTGGAAGCCTCGAACCTCGGAGGACGACGTGATCAGGCGCGCTGCGCTGACCCGTCCCGACCGGACGGTGGGCGTCCGCGTCTCAGCCCTGCGGCTCCAGCCGGACGGAGACCGAGTTCACGCAGTGCCGGGTGTCCTTCGGGGTGAACCCCTCGCCCCGGAAGACGTGGCCGAGGTGACTGTCGCAGCGCGCGCAGCGAATCTCCGTACGCCGCATGCCGTGGCTGTTGTCCTCGATCTCCCGCACCGCGCCCGGGAGCGCGTCGTCGAAGCTCGGCCAGCCGCAGTGCGAGTCGAACTTCGTGTCACTGGGGTACAGCTGTGCCCCGCAGGCGCGGCAGTGGTAGACGCCGGGCGTCTTCGTGTCCACGTACTCGCCGGTCCACGCGGGCTCGGTGCCGGCCTCGCGGAGCACCCGGAACTCCTCCGGGCTCAGCCGGACTCGCCACTCGTCCTCGGTCCGGGGCAGTTCGTTCTCGTCAAGACTCACCCCACAACGGTACGTCGGGTGTCGGTGCCGTGGCATATGGTCTCGGGATGGGTGGCACCACGAAGGCAACGGCCACGGAGATCGAGGTGGCCGGTCACATCGTTCGGCTGACCAGCCCGGACCGGGTGATCTTCCCGGAGCGGGGCTTCACCAAGGCGCATGTCTTCGGCTACTACGTCGCCGTGGGCGAGAGCATTCTGCGCGCCCTGCGGGACCGACCGACCACGCTGCAACGCTTCCCCGACGGCATCGCCGGTGAGATGTTCTTCCAGAAGCGGGTGCCCAGCCGGGGCGTGCCGCCGTGGGTGCGCACCGCCCGGATCAGCTTCCCCAGCGGTCGGACGGCCGACGAGCTCTGCCCGGCCGACCTCGCCCACGTGGCCTGGGCCGCGCAGATGGGCACCGTCGTGTTCCACCCGTGGCCGGTGCGCGCCGGCCATGTCGACCACCCCGACGAGCTGCGGATCGACCTCGACCCGCAGCCGGGCACCGACTTCGTCGACGCGGCGGCGGCCGCCGCCGAGGTGCGAGCCCTGCTGGACGAGCTGGGCGCGACCGGCTGGCCGAAGACCTCCGGCGGCCGGGGCGTGCACGTCTACCTGCGGATCGCGCCCCGTTGGACGTTCACCGAGGTGCGGCGGGCCACCATCGCGTTGGCCCGGGAGTTGGAGCGCCGCCGCCCCGATCTGGTCACCACCGCCTGGTGGAAGGAGCAGCGGGGCGAGCGGGTCTTCGTCGACTACAACCAGATGGCCCGGGACCGCACGATCGCCTGCGCGTACTCGCTGCGGGCCACCGCCCGGGCCACCGTGTCCACCCCGGTCACCTGGGACGAGCTGCCCGACGTGGACCCGGACGAGTTCCACCTGGGCAGCGTCCCGGCCCGACTGGCCGAGCGGGGCGACCCGCACGCGGGCATCGACGACGCCCCGTGGGACATCAGCCCGTTGCTGGAGTGGGCCGACCGGGACGCCGCCGCGGGCCAGGGTGACATGCCGTACCCGCCGGACCACCCCAAGATGCCGGGCGAGCCGAAGCGGGTCCAGCCCTCGAAGGACCGCGACCGCCCGCGCTGACCAGCCAGGGCGCTCGCGTCGCTCCCCGCTCGCGTCGCCCGCCCGTCTCCGGTTCAGCGGCGCGGGCCCATCATCGCCGCCACGGCCTCCGTGGCCGTCCGTAGGTCCACGCCCGTCGCAGCCCGGTACGCCCTGACCGCCTTGACCTTCTCGCCCCGGGCCAGGTGCTCGCGGACCCCGGGCGGCATCGGACGCTCGTCCACCACCCCGAGGTGGTTCATCACCAGTTGCAGGCGCCGCTCGATCTCGGCCAGCCGTCGTGGCGTGTTCCGGTCCTGCTGCGGCCCGGCGAGCTGGGCGACCAACAGCAGCACGACAACGATGGTCAGCACGGTGAGGATGATGTCCATGGCCGCCATCCAAGCATGTCGACGTCCCGACCGGCAGCCACGGACGGGGCAGGGCGGGCCGACGATCCGCGCGGCCGCGATAACGGTCGGATAACGGGCGCGAACCTTTCCGGACCCGCAGCGAGTCATTGTGATCGTCGGCCCGCTGGGCCCAGGAAGGCGGCGCGATGGCGATGGTGTGGAGGCGGGCCCGGGCGGCCCGGGGGCTGCTGCTCGCCGCGGTGGTGGCGGCCCTGGTGGCGATCGCCCTCGTCACCGGGTTGGCCGATTACAACCGGCGGGCCGTCGACGCGGGGCAGCGGGCGGTGTTCGCCGCGTCTCCCGCGCAGGAGCGCAGCCTGCTGGTCAGTGGCTCCGGTGGCGCGGACCGGGCCGCCTACGCCGACCGGGACAGGGCGGTCCGGGCCCGTTTCGCCGACGGGCTCGGCGGGGCGTCCGTGGCGGTGCGTGGGGCCCGCTACGGCACCGGACGCGAGCTGACCGGTGACCTCGGGGCGGCCCGCACGGGCACCGATCCGGTCTTCGCCGAGCTGACCACCCTGGAGGACCTGAACGGCCACGCCGACCTGGTCGCCGGGCGGCAGCCCGAACGTGGGGCCGAGCCGATGCAGGCGCTGCTGCCGGAACGGGTCGCCGGCCTGCTCGGCCTGACCGTCGGCGAGCGGGTGCCGCTGCGGGACCGGGCCAGCGAACGGACCAGCCAGGTGGAGGTGGTCGGGCTCTTCCGGCCCCGGGACCCGGACGGGTCGTACTGGCGGCTCGCGCCGGGCGCCGTCGCAGCCGGCTCCGCCACGTCGTACGGGCCGTTCCTGCTCGATCCGGCCGACTTCGACCGGACCTTCCCCGCCACCACGTCGGCGTCCTGGCTGGTCGAACCCGATCTGGCCGCCGTCGAGCCGAGCCGGCTGGGGGCCGTGAAGCGGGCCGTCGCCACCGAGGTCGCGGAGCTGCCCGAGGCGACCGGGCTCGGCTCGTCCGCCCGGAGCGTCACCACGATGGACCGGCTGATCGACCGGCTCGGGCGCGCCGACCTGGTGGGCCGTTCCTCGCTGCTCACCCCGCTGCTGCTCATCCTGGTTCTCGGCGGCTACGCGCTGGTGCTGGTGGCCGCCCTGCTCAACGAGGATCGCCGCGCGCAGACGGCGCTGCTGCGCGCCCGGGGCGCGGCCCGGCGACAGATCGCCGGCCTGGCCGCCAGGGAGGCGGCCCTGGTGGTCCTCCCGGCCGCGCTGCTCGGGCCGCCGCTCGCCGCCGAGGCCCTGCGCCACGTCGGCCAGGACCAGACGTGGTCCGACCCGTCGGCCGCGGGAAGCACGCTCACCTGGGCGGTCGCCGCCGCCACTGCCGCCGGCTGCCTGGTGGCCATGGTGCTGCCGGCGATGCGCCGGGCCGGCACGTACGTCGCCGACCTGGCGGCCCGGTCCCGGCCGAGCCGGGCCGCCACGGCCCAGCGGGCCGGCGCCGACCTGGCCCTGGTCGGCCTGGCCGTGCTCGCCTGGGTCCAGCTGCGGCAGTACTCCTCACCGCTGGCCGGTGCGGGCGGCCAGCTCGGCATCGACCCGCTGCTGGTGGCGGCGCCGACGCTGGGCGTTCTGGCCGGCGCCGTGCTCGCGCTGCGCCTGCTGCCGCCGGCCACCCGGTTCGCCGAGCGGTTCGTGGACGCCCGGCCCTGGACCGCCACGATGCTGGGCATGTGGCAGGCCGGCCGGCGCCCGCACGCCGGCCCGGTGCTGCTGCTCGCGCTCGCCGTGGGCGGCAGCACCCTGGCCTGGTCGCTGGTCACCACCGGGGAACGGTCGCACGTCGACCAGGCCGACCACAGCGTCGGCGCCGACCTGCGGCTGGTCGAGCGCTCCGGGGCCGCGCCGGCCGACCGGGCGGGCCGGCTGGCCGGAGCACCCGGTGTCGACCGGGCGCTGCCCGCCTGGCGCGACGACATCCGGGTGGGACGCGAGGACCTGCCGGTCAGCGTGCTGAGCATCGACGCGGCGGCGGCTCCGGGTGTGGTCCGGCTCAACGACCGGATCCTCGACGAGCCGGCCCGGGCCCTGTTCGACCGTCAGGTACGCGGCCGGGTCGCGCCCGCCGGCGTCGAGCTGCCCGCCGACACCCGACGGCTCACCGGCACCGTCCGTACCCCGGTCACCGGGGCCACGCGCCCGCACCCGGTCGCGGTGTCCGTGCTGCTCACCACCGCCGACGGCGGTTCCTGGCGGCTACCGCTGGCCACCGGGGGCAGCGACGGTCGGCCGGTCCCGGCGGCGGTGGACCTGCCCGACACCGGTGGCCGGGCCTACCGGCTGGCCGGCTTCGAGGCCACCGGCGGTCCGGCGCTGGCCTCCAACTACGGGCTGGAGGTGACCGGGCTGCGCGCGGTGGATGCCGCCGGGACGACGAGCCCGGTGCGGCTCACCGGCGACTGGGTGACCCGGGTGGACGAGCCGAAGCAGGCGGAGCCGGTCCGGCTCGACGACGACGGCGGGCTGCGCACCGGCCGGTGGGTCGCGATCGTCGAGGGCGGCCGGTTCGCGTCGCAGCCGTCCAGCCGCTTCGCCGTCGTGCCGGTCGGGGACAACCCACCGGTGCCGGCGTTGATCACCCCGCAGGTGGCCCGGGCGCTGAGCATCGGCCAGGGCGACACGATGCAGGTCAGCCTCTCCGGGGCCACCCTGTCGGTCCAGGTGGTGGGCGAGGTCGAGGCGGTGCCGGCCACCGGATCGGCCGCCGGCATGCTGCTGGACCTGCCCGCCGCCGTCGACTGGCTGATCCGCGCCAAGGGGACGGTCCGGCCGGTCTCGGAGTGGTGGGTGCGCACCGACCCCGGCGGGTACCCGGAAACGGTGCGGGCGGTCGCCGACCTGCCCGGGGTCACCGTGCTGGACCGGCGGGCGACGGCGGCGGAGGCCGACCGTGACCCGTACTGGCTCGGCACCCGCACCGGCCTGCTCGCGGCGGCGCTGGGCTCCCTCCTGCTCGCCCTGGTCGGGCTGGGCGTGGACGTCTGGGCCACCGCTCGCCGACGGATCGGGGAGCTGACCGTCCTGCACACGCTGGGTGCCACGCCACGGCTGCTGGCCCGCGCCCTGCTCGCCGAACAGGCCTTCCTGGCCGGGATCGGCGTCGGCGTCGGGCTGCTGGTCGGCGCCGGGGTGGGCGCCACCATGGCCCCGCTCGTGGTGCTCACCCGGGCGGCGGACCGACCGGTGCCGGAGGCGGCCTTCGCGCTGCCCTGGCTGCCGGTCGTCGGTACCGCCCTCGGCCTGCTGCTGGCGGCGCTCGCGTTCAGCACGGTGATCGCCACGGGAATCCGCCAGCGGCTGGCGGCGGCGCAACTGCGGTTCGGCGGTGACCAGTGAGGAGCGTCGGCGTGGTCGCGGTCTGGCCCGGGCCGGTGGAGGGCGTCGGCGTGGTCGCCTGCCGGCGGGGATCAGTCAACGGCGTCGGCGCGGTCGCGGTCCGACGCGGGCCGGTGGGTCGCGGCGGCGCGGCCACGGATCAGGGGAGAGCAGTGAGTGCAGTGACCGTGCGTACCGGGGCGGGCAGCCGATGACCGGGGCCGCCCGCCGAGTGTGGGCCTTCGGCGGGCAGTTCCTGCTGCTGGGGGTGCTGGCCCTGGTGGCCGTGCTGCTGGTCACCGGGATTCCTCGCGCCGCCGACCGGCTCGTGCAGCAGGGCCTCCGGGAGTACGTGGCCGGCCGCCCGGTCGCCGAGCGGGACCTGACTCGGAGCGCCGAGGAGGTATCGGTCGAGGGGGGCCAGGGGCCGGTCAGCGCGGCGCGGGGCCGCGAGCTCGACGCGTTCGAGGCAAGTATGCCGCCCCCGGTCCGGGCCGCAGTGGAGAGCCGCTGGTACGTCGCGGAGACCGCGTTCGGCAGGCTGACCGGGCCGGACCTGGCGGCGAGGAACCTCCTCGTCGTCTCCCGGCTGCGCGTGATGCCCGGCGTCGCGGAGGCGGCCACCCTGGTCGAGGGGCGCTGGCCGACCGAGGCGACCGGGACGGACCGACCTGTCGAGGTCGCGCTGGCCGCCGACACGGCGCGGAAGATGAACCTGCGGGCCGGCAGCCGCCTGCGCTGGGCCGCGGGGAAGGGGGCCGCACCGCTGTGGCTGCTCGTGGTCGGGGTCTTCGAGCCGAACCGACCGGCGGACGGGATCTGGGACACGCTACCGCTGGTCCAGCGGGTGACCGAACCGGCCGGCGACGGGCAGCCGTACGAGATGGTGGCGGTGACCGGCGACGCCGGCCTGGACGCGGTGGCCGCCACCGGCGGCTCGGTCCGGTTCTCCTGGCGGTACCGCCTGGGCGCCGCCGGCATGGACGTGGCCGACGTGCGCGCCGTCATCGACGGCGTGCGGCGGCTGGTCCGCGAGTCCCCGCCGGGGCTGAAAGTCACCCAGGCGGTGGACGTCCCGTTGCAGCAGTTCCTCGACGCTGTCTCCGCCGCGCGGACGTTGCTCGCGGTGATCGCCGCCGGGGTGATCGCCACCCTGGCCGGGTTGATCGGGCTCGCCGCCCGGCTCGCGGCCCGCCGCCGGGAGACCGAGTTCGCCCTGCTGGTCGCCCGGGGCGGCGCACCGGCCAGCGGTGCGCTGCGCAGCCTCGCCGAGTCGCTGCTGGTCGTCCCGCCGGCCGCGGCGCTGGGGTGGTTGCTCGGCCGGCTGCTGCCCGGCTCCGGCGGCGGGGCTGACTGGCTGGCCCTGGCCACGGCGGTCCTGGCCACCCTGGCCCTGCCGCTGGCCACGCTGGCCGTCTCGGCCGTCCCGGGCGGCCGGCGCGACCTGGTGACCGCGCGTCCCGGTGGCCGCCGGCTGACCGTGGAACTGCTGGTCGTGGCGCTGGCCGTGCTGGCCGTCGTGCTGCTGCGGCGTCGGGGCCTGACCCCGGGGTCGGTCGATCCGCTGCTGATCTCGGTGCCGGTGCTGCTGGCCGTCGCTGCGGCGGTGCTCGCGCAGCGGCTCTATCCCTGGCCGCTGCGGCTGCTGAGCCGCGTCGCCGCCCGGCTGCGGGGCAGCGTGACGTTCCTCGGTGCCGCCCGGGCGAGCCGGTCGGCCGCCACCGCGCCGGTGATCGTCGTGGTGGTGGCGATCGCGACGGCGGCGTTCTGCGCCGTCGTGGCCACCGGCATCGAGGCCGGTCGGGACCGGACGGCGACGCTGGCCGTGCCGGCGTCCGCGCTGGTCGACGGCGAGCGGCTCGCCCCCGACACCGGTGCCGCCCTCCAGGCGCTGCCCGGCGTCCGGCGGGCCACCCCGGTCGTGCGGGACACCGCACTGCGGATCTCCCACCCGCGCGGCGCCGACGCGGGGCTGGCCGCCGTCACCGTGCTGCTGGTCGACGGTCCCGGGCTCGCCGAGGCGGCCCGGGACGCCGGGCTGGCGGTGTCGGTGCCCCCGCAACTGAGGGGCGATCCCGCCCAGGGGCCGGCGCCCGCGCTGGTCTCCCCGGCGCTCGCCGCCGACCTGGCGCGCAAGGGCCTCGACGGCTCGGCCCTGGTGTCCGTGCAGGGACGCGACTACCTGTTCCGGGTGGCCGGCACGGCGGGCGGCTTCCCACTCGTCCCGTCCGCCACCGACCGGTTCGTGGTGCTGCCCTGGCAGGCGCTGCCCGCCTCGGGCCCGACCGGCCCGGTGCCGACGGCCTTCCTGGTCTCCGGCGACGGATTCGACGTGGAGGCGCTGCGGCAGGCCGGCGACGAGGGGCAGCACCGCTACCAGAGCGGCGGCACCATCGTCGCGGGGGAGCGACCGCGCGGCGCCGAGGTGACCACCTGGCGGGGTGCCCGGGACTCCCTCGGCGAGGGCGGCGCGAACGGCCTGCTGGTCTTCGGTTTCGCCGCCGGGGCGGGCGGCGGGGCCGCCCTCGGCCTGCTGGCGATCGCCTTCGCGGTGCTCGCCGGGGCGCGGGCCCGGGGGCAGGTGCTGTCCCGGCTACGCACCCTCGGCCTGTCCCGTCGCCAGTGGCGCGCGCTGCTGCTGGTCGAGCTGACGCCGCTGGTCGCCGTCGCGCTGCTCACCGGCGCGGTGACGGGCGCGCTGCTGCCCCTGCTGCTGACCCCGGTGCTCGGGCTGACCGCGTTCACCGGGGGCACACCGGTCCGGGTCGCGTTCTCGCCCGGGTTGGTCGGCGCCGTGCTCGTGGTCGGCGCGGTGGCGCTGGCCCTCGCGGTGACCGTGGAGACGCTGAACAACCGCCGGCTGCGCCTCGGTGAGGTGCTGCGGCTCGGAGAGGAGAGCTGAGATGACAGCCACCGTGGAGGCGTCCGCCGTACCGGACCTGGCCACCCTGCAGGAGCGGGCCGCGCAACGCGCGGCCGAGCGGGCCGGCGGGCAGGATCGGTTGCGCGGACACATCGTCTGCGACGGCCTGGTGCGGATCTTCAAGTCCGACGGCATCGAGGTGGTCGCGTTGCAGGGCCTCGACCTGGTCATCGACCGGGGCGAGCTGGTCGCGATCGTCGGGGCGTCCGGGTCGGGCAAGTCGACTCTGCTGAACATCCTGTCCGGGCTGGACACCCCGACCGCCGGCATCGCCCGGGTCGCCGAGTACGACCTGCTCACCCTCTCCGCCGGGCGCAGGCTCAGCTACCGGCGGGAGATGGCCGGCTTCGTCTGGCAGCAGACCGGGCGCAACCTGCTGCCGTACCTGACCGCCCTGGAGAACGTCGAGCTGCCGATGAAGCTGGCCGGGCGGCGCGGGCGGCGGGTCCGCCGGGACCGGGCCCGGGAGCTGCTCGAACTGGTCGGCGTGGGCCACCTCGCCGACCGGCGGCCGGGACAGCTCAGCGGCGGGGAGCAGCAGCGCTGCGCGATCGCCGTGGCGGTGGCCAACGACCCGGAGGTGCTCTTCGCCGATGAGCCGACCGGCGAGCTGGACGAGGCCACCGGCGCCGAGGTATTCGCCGCGCTGCGGCAGATCAACGCGGAGCTGGGGGTGACGGTGGTGGTGGTGACCCACGACTCCGCCGTGTCCACCCAGGTCCGCCGGACCGTCGCGATCCGCGACGGCCGGACCTCCTCCGAGGTACGCCGCACCGCCCGGATCGGCGCGGACGGCGCCACCGAGCTGGTCAGCGAGGAGTACGCGGTGCTCGACCGCGCCGGCCGGATGCAGCTCCCGGCGTCCTTCGTGGACACGCTGGCCCTGCGCGACCGGGTCCGACTCAACCTGGAACCCGACCACGTCGAGGTGCGGCCGGGCGACCGGGCCGACGCCGAACGGAGTGACGCATGACCGAGCAGCCGTTCTCACGTCCGGCGGCCACCGCCACCACCACCGAGGAGGTGGTGCGGGTGACCGGTTTGAGCCGTACCTTCGGCCGGGGTGAGCGTGCCGTGCACGCCGTCCGGGACGTCTCGTTCACCGCGGGCAAGGGCGAGCTGGTCGCCCTGCAGGGGCGGTCGGGCGCCGGCAAGACCACCCTGCTGAACCTGGTCGGCGGCCTGGACCGGCCGGACTCCGGGCAGGTCCGGGTGGCCGGGCACGACCTCGGTACGGCCGGCGAGCGGGAACTGCTGCGGTTGCGCCGGGGCACCGTCGGCTTCGTCTTCCAGACCTTCGGGCTGATCCCGATCCTCTCCGCCGCCGAGAACGTCGGGGTGCCGCTGCGGCTGGCGAAGGTGCCCGCCACCGAGCGGGAGGAGCGGGTGTCGGTGCTGCTGGAGCTGGTCGGGCTGGGCGGGCACGCCGCGCAGCGGCCGTACGAGCTCTCCGGCGGGCAGCAGCAGCGGGTGGCGCTGGCCCGGGCCCTGGCCAACGAGCCGGACCTGCTGATCGCCGACGAGCCCACCGGCCAGCTCGACTCGGAGACCGGCCGGTCGATCATGGACCTGCTCCGGGCGGTGGTGCACGCGCGCGGGATGACCGCGCTGGTCGCCACGCACGACCCGGCCCTCATCGAGCTGGCCGACCGCACCCTGACCCTCCGCGACGGCCAACTCCTCCCCACCCTCCCCCTCCCCGCCTGACCCCACCCTCCCCGTCCCGCGATCTTGCACTTGCGGCCCTCAGTGCGGGCGCTTCGCCCTGTATGCCCGGGCCGCAACTGCAAGATCGCGGGGGCTGTGGGGTGGGGTGGGTTAGAGGGGGAGCTTCATGCCCTCGTGGGTGGCGACGAAGCCCAGGTTGCGGTAGAAGCGGTGGGCGTCCGCGCGGGTCTTGTCCGTGGTGAGCTGCACCAGCGCGCAGCCGCGCCGCCTGGCCTGGTCGATCGCCCAGCGCATCATCTCCCGCCCCAGCCCCTGACCGCGGCGGTCCGAGCGCACCCGCACCGCCTCGATGAGCGCTCGCTCGGCCCCGTGCCGGCCGAGCCCGGGGATGTAGGTGATCTGCATGCAGCCCACCAGCCCCCCGTCGTCGGCCACCACGAGGTGGTTGCGGGGGTCGGCGGAGATGTCCGCGAACGCCCTCTCGTACGCCTCGTCGACCTCGGTGAAGTCGCGGGCCTTGCCCAGCATGTCGTCGGCCAGCAGGGCGATGACGGCCGGCAGGTCGGCCCGGACCGCCTCCCGGAAGATCACGGTACGCATGGCGTCAGCCTGGCACAGCGACCCGGGGCGATGCCCCGGCGACCTGGTTGCCGGCAGGGGGCAGCATGATGCGGCATGGACGTCCTGCTGCTGCCGTTCCGCTGGGTCTACCGGGGGCTGGTCTGGTTCGCCAACTCGCCCCGGACGCTGATCGCGTCGTACCTGTTGATGATCATTGTGGCCGGGGTCATCTACAGCCACGTGGAACACAAGAGCGCCACCGACTCGGTGTGGTGGGCGGTGGTGACCGCCTCCACCGTCGGGTACGGCGACATCTCGCCCACCACCGGGGCCGGACGCACCCTCGCGGCGCTGCTCATCTCGACCATGGTGCTGCTGGTCATCCCGCTGATCACCGCGCACTTCGCCAGCCAGTTGATCGTGGACGACGACGCCTTCGAGCATGAGGAACAGGAGGCCCTGAAGGCTGACGTGCGGCGGATGCGGGCGCTGCTGGAGGAGTTGGCGGCCCGTCAGGGGATCATCCTGCCGGCCGAGCCGGCCCTACCGCCCCCCTCGCCCCGCAAGCGCGGCCGGGGCCGCCGCCTGGGGTGAGCCGTCAGCGGGCCGGGCAGCGCAGCCCCTCCCGCGGCACGGCCAACGTGACCAGGTAGGCGTCCACCGCGTTCGTCACGCAGTTCGTCTGCGGGTACGCCGTGTGCCCCTCGCCCTCCCAGGTCAGCACCCGTCCCACGCCCAGCATCGAGGCCAGCTTCGGGGTCTGCTCGTACGGGGTCGCCGGGTCGCCGGTCGTGCCCACCACCACGATGGGCGGCGCGCCGACGGCCTTGCCGGTCGGATACGGGTCCCGCCCACCCGGCCACTCGACGCAGCCGAGCATGCCCACGGCCAGCGCCGGGCCGAACAGCGGGTACTTCTCCCGCCACTGCGACTGGAGCTGGCGAACCCGCTGCAGGGTCGGCTTCTCCGACTCGTCGGTGCAGTTGACCGCGAGGTTGGCGTCGAACAGGTTCGAGTAACGCCCGTCGTCCTCCCGGCCCGCGTACGAGTCGGCCAGCCGGAACACCTCAGCCGGATCGCCGCCGTCGAGCCGGTCGATTGCCTGGGCCAGCTCCTGCCAGCCCGACTCCGTGTAGAGCGAGGAGATGACCGCGTAGAAGACCCAGCCCGCGGTGGCCTCCCGGCCGTTCGTCGCCTTCACCGGGGAGACCCTGGCCTTGTCGATCGCCGAGGTCACCGCGGCCCGGGCGTCCGGGGCGAGCGGGCAGCGCCCGGTGTTGGCCGCGCACCACCGGGCGAAGCTGTTGAACGCCCGCTCGAAGCCCTTCGCCTGACTCTCCGAGCCGGCCACCAGGTCCTGCGTCGGGTCCACCGCGCCGTCGAGCACCAGGGCCCGGACCCGAGACGGGTAGAGCTGGGCGTACGTCGCCCCGAGCAGGGTGCCGTAGGAGTAGCCGAGGTAGGTCAGCTTCTCGTCGCCGACCGCCGCGCGCACCGCGTCCATGTCCCGGGCGGCCTGCTCGGTGCCGTAGAGCGAGAGCTGGTCGCCGTACTTGTCGCCGCAGCCGCGCCCGATCCGCTGGTTCAGCGCGACGAACCCGTCGAAGGATGCCCGGGACTCCGGGTCCGGGTCGTAGCCGAAGCTGGCGTCCAGGTCGGCGTCGGGGATGCACTTCACCGGGCTGGACCGGGCCACCCCGCGCGGGTCGAACCCGACGATGTCGAACCGCTCGGTGACCGACGGGGGCAGCCCCCCGAACGCCGGGCCGAAGGAGAGGTAGACGGCCGTGTCCACCCCCGAGCTGCCGGGGCCGCCCGGGTTGATCACGAGCGAGCCGATCCGGTCCCGCTGCTTCGTGGACCGGGCCCGCAGCAGGGCGATCTCGAAGGTCTCCCCGCTGCCCGGGCCAGCCGTGGCGCCCGTGCCGGAGCCCCAGTTGCGCGGCACGGCGATCCGCGTGCACTCGTACCGCATGTCCGGCGCGCCCCGGCCCACCAGCTCGTCGGCCACCTCCGGGCAGGCCCGCCAGGTCGGCGCGGCGCCCGTCGGCGCGGCCTCGCCCTCGGTCTCGGTGCGCGGGGCGAACGCGGGCATCGTGCAGCCGGCGGCGACCACCGCCGCCGTGACGAGCCCGGCGAGGGTCAGCCGGACCCGGCGGATCCGGTCGGGAAAGCGGGTCACCGGCACGCCTCTCGTGGTCGGGTCGAGGGCTCAGGCTACGCCCGTCCCGGGGCGGCCTCGGCGGTCGCCGCCGGATCGCCGCGCAGGACCTGGTCGACGTCGTACCTGATCGGGCGGTCGAGCTGGTCGTAGCCGCAGGACCGGGGATCGCGGTCGGGCCGCCAGCGGACGAACCGGGCGGTGTGCCGGAGCCGGTCGCCCTCCATCGCGTCGTAGCCCACCTCGGCCACCAACTCCGGGCGCAGCGGCTCCCACTCGAGGTTCTTCGTCCCCGTCCACCGGCTCACCCCGCCGGGGATGCGCTGGCCGCGCTCGTGGTCGCCGTGCGCCCAGGGGTGCTCGTCGCCGACGTCCCGGTATGGGGCCAGCTCGTCCAGCAGCTCCTTGCGCCGGGCCGCCGTGAACGAGGAGCTGACCCCGATGTGGTGCAGGACGCCGGCCTCGTCGTAGAGGCCGAGCAGCAGCGAGCCGACCACCGGCCCGGTCTTGTGCCAGCGGAAGCCGGCCACCACCACGTCGGCCGTGCGGGCGTGCTTGACCTTGAACATCAGCCGCTTGCCCGGCTCGTACGGCAGGTCGGCCGGCTTGACGATGAGCCCGTCGAGCCCCGCGCCCTCGAACACGTCGAACCAGCGGCGGGCCGTCTCCGGATCCGTGGTGACCTGGGTGACGTGCACCGGCGGGCGGACCCCGGCCAGGGCCTGCTCCAGCCGGGCCCGGCGCTGCGGGTACGGCTGGTCGGTCAGCAGCTCGTCGTCGAGGGCGAGCAGGTCGAACGCGACGAAGTCGGCCGGGGTGGTCTCGGCCAGCAGCTTCACCCGGGACGCGGCGGGATGGATGCGCTGGGCGAGCAGCTCGAAGTCGAGCCGGGGCTGGCCGTCCGGGCCGTCGCGCCGGATCACGATCAGCTCGCCGTCGACAGCGCAGCGCTCGGGGAGCTGCCGCAGTGCCTGCTCGACCACCTCGGGGAAGTAGCGGGTCATCGTCTTGCCGCCCCGGCTGGCAAGCTCCACCTCGTCGGCGTCGCGGAAGACGATGCAGCGGAAGCCGTCCCACTTCGGCTCATACGTCGTGCCGGGGTCGGTGGGCATTCGCGACACGGCCTTGGCCAGCATCGGCTCGACCGGCGGGTTGATCGGCAGGTCCACGGCGACAGTCAACCAGACACCACCGACAGTCGTGAGGCGGATCACCGGGGGTGAGGGGGTGACCTGTCCCGGTCCATCCCGTTCGTTCCCCCGGGACCGGATGGCGTTTCCGCAGCTCGGAGCTAGTTTCGCCGGATGCGGGAGTGGATCTGCGGGTGCTGCGGGCGCTGGGGGGTCAGCGTCGAGCTGATCCGCGGCCGGTACCGCTACCGCCTGGTGCGCCGCTACCCGGCCCGCTTCGGTGGCGGCAAGGACGTGCTCGGCGAGGTCGGCACGGTCGTCGAACTGGACGACCTGCTGCGCCGCCGTACCCCGCTCACCCTCGCCGACCTGCACGAGACCGACGCGGCCTGACCCGCCCCACGCCGCTCTCCACGCCGCTCTCCACGCCGCTCTCCACCGGGCGGTTGCTCTGCCCCGTTGCGCCGCGCGGCCCTGCTGGGTTGCCCCGCGCCGTCCCTGTCCAACCGTCCTGCCGCGGCACCGGACCTTGGACAGTTTCCGCTCGTGCGGAGAGAGAACTGTCCAAGGTTCGCATCGAGGCCGACCGGCCGTCGTGTCCGGTGACGATCGGGCGCACCGGCTCGTCGTCGTGCCGGCGGGGCGCCGGCTCGCTGGGGTGTGGGACCGCGTGGGGCGCCGGCTCGCCGGGGCGCGGTGCCCACGGGCGCGGAGACCGCGCCGATCCGGTGAAGCTGTGCGGCGCGTCGGTGGCCGAAGGGACGGAGGTCAGTCGTCGTGGTGCGGGCCGCTGGCGAGGACCGTCGAGCGGTAGGTTCGACGACAGGGGAGGGGCCATGCGCTTCGAGGCAGTGACGGAGATCGACGCCGACGCCGAGCGGGTCTGGAGGGTGCAGTCCGACATCGACCGGTGGCCGGAGTGGACCGCCTCGGTGTCCCGGGCCCGGCGGCTGGAACCGGGGCCGTTGACGGTCGGCTCGACCGCGCGGCTGGAGCAGCCGCGGCTGCGCCCCGCGGTGTGGCGGGTCGTCGAGGTCGAGGCGCCGTACCGCTTTGTCTGGGTGTCGAACGCCCCGGGCGTCCGTAGCCGGGGCGACCACCGGATCGTCCCGCTGCCGGGCGGCCGGGTCCGGGTCGAGCTGACGCTGGAGCAGTCGGGCCCGCTCGCCGCCGTCGTGGGCCGGCTTTACGGCGGCCTGACCCGCCGGTACCTCCGGCTGGAGGCTGACGGTCTCAGGCGTTGCTGTGAGCGCCCTTGACCAGCCGCTTCTCCAGCACGGCGAGGGAAATGCCGTTGGCGTCCGGCCGGTTGCCGACGATTTTGTAGCCGTGCCGCCCGTACAGCCGCAGGTTCCGTTCGCTGGCGGCCCCGGTGAACAGCACGAAGCGGGACACCCGGTCGGCGCAGGCCACCTCCACCGCCCGCAGCAGCAGGGCCCCGACCCCCTGTCCCTGCTGGTCCGGGGCCACGGCCAGCCGGCCGACGTGGGCGGTGTCGTCGGCGATCCGCGCCCGGACCGAGCCGACCAGCCGGTGCCCGGCCCGGGCGACCAGCACCGTCTCCGGGCCGGCCAGCGCGGACAGGATCTCTTCGAGCGTCTCGGTGAGCGGCGGCAGCAACGGGTCGGCATAGTGCTGGGCCTCGGTCACGTAGGCGGCCCGCTGCACGGTGAGGATCTCACCGGCGTCGGCGGGGATGGCTGGGGTGATCAGTGGTGGCGTGGTCACGACCCCAGCTCACCACACCGCAGGCGCCCGGCGCTCAGGGCCGTACCCTGGCGGTTTCGCGGACCCGAGGAGAGGCGGCGATGGTGCCCGAGCTGACCTATCCGCACGTCGGAGCCACCGACGCCGGCGAGCTGCCCGCGGGCTGGCGGCACGTCCGGCACCGGGTGCGGCTGCCGGACGGCTGCTTCGCCACGGCCGGCGCGGCGGTGCTCGGCTGGCGGCTGCACCGGACCGCCGGGATCCGGATCGACGCCGACGCGCCCCGGGCCGCGCCCGGGATCATCGTCGTCTCCCGGTTGGGCGTCGGCCCGGTGCGGCTGGCCGCACCGTGCGCGGTGGTCTGGGCCGCCGACGACGCCCGCCGGGCCGGCTTCGGATACGGCACGCTGCCCGGCCATCCGGCCCGGGGCGAGGAGGCGTTCGTGGTGAGCCGGGACGACACCGGCGCCGTCTGGTTCGAGGTGCGCGCGTTCAGCCGGGCGGACCGCTGGTTCATGCGCGCGGCCGGGCCGGCGGGCCGGGCCTTCCAACGCGGGTACGCCTGGTGGCTCGGCCGGACCCTGCGCCAGCTCTGCGCCCGGCCCTGACCCGGACACGCCGCCCGCCTGACCCTGCGCCCTGCGCCCGGTCCCGGCCTGACCCGGTGCCGGCCTCCGCGTCGGGCGGGGCGATGCGGGCCCTGACCGGTACGCCGGCCGCAGTGCGCGCGCCGACCCGGGCGGCGGGCCGCGGGAGGCGTCAGTACCGGGCGAAGGAGCGGATCGGCATTCTCGGCCCGTACCTCGGGGCGTGCACGCCCTCGGCGGCGAGCAGCAGGCAGACCCGGCCGCGGTGGCCCCGGAACGGCTCCAGCAGCGCGAGCATCCGGGCGTCGTCGCCGCGCGGTTCCCCGGCCAGGGCCCAGGCCACCGTGTTCGGCACGTGGTAGTCGCCGACGCTGACCGCGTCCGGGTCCCCGAACGCGATCCGCACCACCTCGGCGGCGGTCCACGGGCCGATCCCCCGGATCGCGGTGAGCCGGCGGGTGGCGTCGGCGGAGTCGGCGCAGCGTTCCAGCCGGTCGGCCTCGGCGGCGGCCCGGCGCAGCGTGTCGGCCCGTTTCTGCTCCACCCCGAACGGGTGGAAGACCCAGTACGGCGCGGCGGCCACCGCCGCCGGCTCGGGTGGCAGCAGCAACGGCTGCAACGGCCCCGGCGCCGGCTCGCCGAAGTGGCGCACGGTCGCCGAGTACGCCCGGTACGCCTCCGTGCCGGTGACCTTCTGCTCCAGGACCGCCCGCAGCACGCGCGGGAAGAGCTGGCCGGTGGCCGGCATCCGCAGCCCGGCGTGCCGCGCGGCCAGCCGGGCCACCAGCGGGTGCGCGCCGGCCAGTTCGGCGAAGCCGGTGAGGTCGTCGCGCAGCCCGGCGACCGCCTCGGCCTGCTGGACCGCCCAGTCGGCGCCGGGGCCGTACCCCTCGGCGAGCAGGTCCCCGCCGCCGGCCGGGCGCAGCGCGAGGGTGGCCGGGCCGGCGGGGGTGCGGGTGGCCCACCAGAACGTGCCGGCGGCGATCCGGGCGCACGGGTCGTACGTGCTGAACGTGAGCGACCGGACCGAGGCGGCCAGCCGGTAGCCGGCCGGTGGGCGCAGCGTCCGGCGGGCGGCGGGTTCGGTCACCCCTGACACTCTGCCACGACCCCCGGCCGGGACGGACGGCCCCGCATGCGCGCAGACCCCCGGGCGTCCGACGACGTCAGCCCGGCTCCCAACGGCCCGGTCGCCCGGTGGTGCGGAGCCACCGGATCACCGGCGGACGGAGAAGATTCCCGGTGGCGGCGGGGTGGAGTCGGTGGCGTCGGCGTCGCGGACCACTGCGGCCCCGCCGACGAACCGGTCGAGCTCGTCGCCGGCCACCACCCGACCGGGGAACCAGTCCCCGGCCGCCCGGCGGGTCAGCTCCGGCACCGGCGGCTCGACCCGGCCCGCGATCAGCACCAGGTTGCCGTAGCGCCGGCCGCGCAGCACCGCCGCGTCGCCGATCAGGCAGGCCCGGGGCAGCACCGTGCGGACCGTGGCGACCTGGGCGCGGGCGTGCCGCAGCGGCGGGCCGTCGGCGACGTTGGCCAGGTACCAGCCGCCGGGGTGGAGCACCCGGGCCACCTCCGCCGCGTACTCCACGCTGGTCAGGTGGGCCGGGGTGCGGGCACCGGAGAAGACGTCCGCGACCACCACGTCGTAGCTGCCGTCCCTGGTGGATCCCAGGGTGGCCCGGGCGTCGGCGACGCGCACCTTCAGCCGGGTGTCGGCCGGCCAGGGCAGCTCCCGGCGGACCAGGTCGACCAGGGCGGCGTCCACCTCGGCCACCCGCTGGGTCGAGCCGGGGCGGGTGGCCTGCACGTACCGGGGCAGGGTCAGCGCGCCGCCGCCCAGGTGCAGCACCCGCAGCGGCGCGCCCGCCGGGGCGACCAGGTCGAGGGCGGCGGCCAACCGCCGGACGTACTCGAACTCCAGGTGGGTGGGGTCGGCGAGGTCCACGTGCGACTGCGGGGCGCCGTCGAGCAGCAGGGTGAACGAGCGCGGCCGGTCCGCGTCCGGGACCAGCTCGGCCTCGCCGGTGTCCACCCGCGCCATGATGCGGTCCGTTCCCCGGCGGCGTCCCATCAGCGGCGCCCCGTCCGGACGACGACCCGGCGGCGGCTCTGTGGCCGGGCGGGGAAGCTGCCCATCAGCGGTGCTGCCCGCGGCCCCGGGCCGCGGCGGTCAGCGCCCGGTGCAGCAGGCGGGCGTCGCCGAGCAGCGCCCGCAGGCGGCGCTCCAGGCCGGCGATCGGGATCAGGTTCTGCGGGGCCCGCGGGTCCTTGTACGGGGTGGACGCGAACCGGGGGAGGGTGACCAGCGACAGGTCGGCCAGCGCGATCGCCTCGGACTCGGCCAGCTCGGCCGAGCACTCGACCCGCACGATGCCGGCCCACGGCGCACCGCCGCCGCCCGGCAGCCGCAGGTACCAGGAGTATCCGCCCCAGGCGGTGACGAGCCGGAACACCGGGGACCGCTGGCCCGCCCGCAGCCCGGTCACCACGGAGGTCAGCCGGGCGTCGAGGTACTGGCTGTGCTGGGTCTTGACGTAGCCGAGGGTGCGGGGCAACTGCCGGCGGCTGCGCAGCGGGCCGTCGACCACCAGCAGGTCCCCGTCGACCCGGGCCGCCCCGGAGACCTCCACCTCCAGCGCGGTCAACGGACCCTGCACGGCGGCCTGGAGCTTGTTCAGCTCGCCGGTGCCGCTGACCCGGTGCACCGGGTAGCGCACCGTCCCGGCCCGAACCTCCCGGGCCGACGGGCTGGCCGTGAACAGCCCTCGCCGCACCTGCGTCCCGGCGAGCCGGGCCGCGCCCCGCTCCAGGTCGCAGCGGACCACCCCGGCCGCGTACGAGGCGGCCACGCCGGGGAACGACGCGCCGTCGGCCTCGGCCGTCCAGACGCTGGCGTCGATCCGGCGCACCCCGTCGACCAGCAGCACCACGTCCGGCGCCCGCACCCCGGCCCGGACGTCGATGGACCGCCAGTCCACCGCCGGCAGCTCCACCTCGGCGTCGACCTGCTGCCTGCTCGGCGTGGCCGGCCCGCCGGGGACCGCCTCGAAGGACGCCCCGTAGCCCGGGCCCCAGGCGTCGACGAACAGCTCCGGGGCCGCCACGCCCGGCGGCCCCGTCCCGGCCGTGCTGGTCGGCCCCGCAGTGCCGGTCGGCCCCGCAGTGCCGGTCGGCCCCGCAGTGCCGGTCGGCCCCGTCACAGGCCGGTCCGTTCCACGCGGGCGGAGCGGGCGTCCTTGCGGACCTCGTACCGGACCGGGATGCGCTCGGCGAGGGCCGGCACGTGGGTGACCACCCCGACCATTCGGTCGCCCCGGGCGGCCAGGCTCTCCAGGGTGGCCGCCACCGTGTCCAGCGTGGCCGCGTCCAGGGTGCCGAACCCCTCGTCCAGGACGATCGACTCCAGGCTCGCCGCCGTGGTGGACATCCCGGCGAGCTGTTCCGACAGCGCCAGCGCCAGGGCCAGCGACGCCTGGAACGTCTCCCCGCCGGACAGCGTGCGCACCCCGCGCCGCAGCCCCGCGTCGTGGTGGTCGACCACGAAGAACTCGCCCTTGTCGTGCACCAGGTCGTACTGGCCGCCGGACAGCTCGCGCAGGATCCCCGACGCGCCGTCGACCAGCAGGTCCAGCGCCTCGGCCAGCAGCCAGCGTTCGAAGTTGTTGGCCCGCAGGTGCCCCGCGAGGGCCCGGGCAACCCGGGCCTGCTGCTCGTGGCCGGCCCGCTGCCCGTGCAGCTCGGCGGCCTGCTCGCGGCGTTCCACCAGCCGCCGGTGGGCCGCCTCGGCGCGCTCCACCGCGACGGTGGCCGCCCGCACCGGATCGTCCCCGGCGGCCAGCCCGGCGGCGGCGAAGACCCCGCCGATCCGCTCCTCCACGGCCGCGGCGGCGGCCTCCGCCCCGGCGACCGCCTCGGCCAGCCCCACCCGGTCCGCCCGCCGCCGCCGTGCCTGCGCGTCGGCCCACCCGGTCAGCGTCGTCCAGGCCCCGGCCACGTCGTCGCGGTCGGCGGCCGGCGGGCCGAACCGGGCCAGCCCGTCCCGGGTCGCGTCGAAGTCCCGCCATGTGGCGCGCAGCCGCTCCTCGGCGGCCTCCAGCGCGGCCCGGGCCCGCCGGGCGGCATCCCGGCCGGCCCGCACCCCGCCCGCAGCCTCGTCCAGTTCCCGGCGCAGCCGGGTGTGCTCGGCCAGGTCGTGCCGCAGCGCCTCGGGGGCGGCGGCCCCGCCGAGCTGGTCGTCCAGCTCGGCCAGCCGGCCCCCGAGCTGGTCGTGCTGGGCCCGGGCGCGCAGCAGCACCCGCTCCAGGTCCCGGGCCGCCGCGTCGCGCTCCTGCACCGCCTGCTGCGCCTGCTGTGTCGCGGCCCGGGCCGCCTTCCCGGCGGCGGTGGCCCTGACCACCGCCGATCCGGCCGGCACCGCCGGCACCCGGGGCACCACCTGCTCGCAGACCGGGCAGGCCGCCCCGTCGACCAGGTGCGCCCGCAGCGCCACCGCCTGGTCGGTGGCCTTCGCCTCCTCGTGCGCCCGGAACGCGGCGTCCAGCTCGACCTCGGCCCGCCCGGCCGCCGCCCGCGCCGCAGCCAGCGCGGCCACCGCCGCGTCGTGTTCGCGCTGCGCCGCGGTCACCGCCGTGGCCACCGACCCGATCTCGCCGGCCAGCCGGTCCCGGTCGGCGTGCGCCTTGAGCAGCAGCCGCAGCGCGCTCTCGTCGCCCGCGCCGGCCAGCTCCCCGCGCAGCTTCTCCTCGCGCTCCTCGGCCAGCGCCACCCCGGCCGCCGCCTCGTCGACGCCGGACCGCGCGGCGGCCACCGCCCGGGCCACCTCGGCCACCCCGTCGGGCGCCCGCACCGCGCCGAGCCCGGCCAGCTCGGCGTCGAGGGCGGCCAGCGCCGCGTGCGCGTCCCGCGCCGCCGCCCGGGCCCGCTCCCGTTCCGGTACGGCCGCCGCGACCGCTTCGGCCAACTCGTGCGCCCGGCCGACCTGGTTCTGCGCGTCGGCCAGCGCCGCGTCGTCGACGTCGGCGAGCCCGCCGAGCATCCTGTCGACCGCCTCCAGCTTCGCCTCGGCCTGACCGGCCCGCTCGGTGGCCCGCTTCTGCACGGTCTCGTAGACGCCGAGGCCGAGCAGGTTGACCAGGATCTGCTGCCGGGTCGCCGGCCGGGCGTGCAGGAAGTCGGCGAACTGCCCCTGCGGCAGCACCACGCAGCTGGTGAACTGCTCGTACGGCAGCCCGACCGCCTCCAGTACGGCCCGCTCCATCTCGGCCGGGGTGCCGGCCACCACCTCGCCCAGGTCCTCCGGGCTGAGCCCGGTGTCCAGCTTGGTCACGTCGAACCCGGGCGGCATCAGCTGCAACCCGGCGTTGGCCGTCTTGACGTTGCCCCGGCCGTCCCGGCGGACCACCCGGGTCGCCACGTAGCGGTCACCGGCCGACTCGAAGACCAGCCGGACCCGGGCCTCGGTGGCCGACGGGGCGAGCGCGTTGGCCAGCCCCCGCGTCCCGCCCCACCGGGGCACCGTGCCGTAGAGGGCGAAGCAGATCGCATCCAGCACCGTCGACTTACCGGAGCCGGTCGGGCCGACCAGGGCGAAGAAGTCGGCGTCGGTGAAGTCCACGGTCGTCTCGTCGCGGAAGACGGTGAAGCCCGCCATGTCCAGCCGCATCGGGCGCATCAGCGATCCGCCTCCTCGAACAGCTCGTCGAACAGCTCCCGGACGTCGGAGTCGGCGTGCCCCTTGCTGTCCAGGTAGTCGGCGAACAGGTCACGGGGTGACCGACCGGCCCGCTGGGCGGTGCGCGTCCCGCTGCCGGGGGCCGGCACCAGCTCCGGGTCGATCCGGATCTCCAGGGCCCGGGGAAGCAGCTCCTGCACCTCCTCGCGCAGCCCTGCCCGGGGCTGCTCCCGGACGAACACCCGCAACCAGCCCTCCGGCGGGGCGACCTCGGCGAGCTGGGCCAGGGTGCCGCGCACCGTGCGCAGCGGCACGGCCGCCGTGACCGGCACCTCGCGGATGCGCGCCGCGCTCGTCGCCGTCACCTCGACCATGGTGACCGACGGGATGTTCTCCTGCTCGCCGAAGTCCACGGCGAGAGGGCTGCCGCTGTAGCGAATAGGGCAGGGGCCGGACACCCGCTGCGACCGGTGCAGGTGGCCCAGCGCCACGTAGTGCGCGGTGCCCGGGAACACCGTCGCCGGGACGGCGTACCCGAGGACGGTGTGCGCGTCCCGCTCGCCGCCGCCGGTGGTCGCCCCGACCACGGTGAGGTGGGCGGTGACCAGGTGCACCCGGTCCGGCTCGGCGAAGCCCTCGGTGAGCCGGCCGAGCACCCGGCCGAGGTGGTCGGCGTACGTCTGGGTGGCCTCGGCGGCGGTCAGCTCGTACATCTCCACGGCGCGCACGGCGTACCGCTGGGACAGGAACGGCAGCGCGGCCACCCGCCACCGCTCGCCGCCCGCGGTGACCCCGTCGATCACGTGCTCGTCCGGGTTCTCCCGGACCCCGCCGCGCAGGGTGATGCCGGCCGCCTCGGCCCACGGCCGCAGCGCGTCGAGGGCCTGACCGTTGTCGTGGTTGCCGCCGATGGCCACCACGTCCGCGCTGGTGCGGCGCAGCGCGGTCAGCGCCCGGGTGACCAGCCGGGTCGCCTCCGGGGTGGGGGCGGCCGTGTCGTACAGGTCCCCGGCGACGATCACCAGGTCCGGCTGCTCCTGCCGGGCGACGTCGATCACCCCGGCGAGGACCTGCTTGTGCTCCTCGGCCCGGGACTGCCCCTTGAGCACCTTGCCGACGTGCCAGTCCGAGGTGTGCAGGATCTTCACCGTGTGGGCCCTTCGTTCGCGACTGCGGGACTTCCTCGCTTCGCTCGGGCGTTCCTCGCGCTCACGGGTCAGCCCCCTAGAACGGGATGTCGTCGTCGGCGCCGCCGCCCGAGCCGACCACCGCGAACGGGTCGGCCGCCCCGGTGATCGACCGTAGCGTCTCCGAGGGCGCCCGGCCGGCCTCGGAGACGCGGGTGGCCCACGCCGGGAACGGGAACTCCAGGCAGAGCGGGACCGGGATGTCCGGCTGGTTGACGAACATCGTGCCCGGCTTGGCCAGCAGCGCCCGCTGCCGCTGGGCGGGTGGGAGGAAGCCGTACTCCGGGCGGGACGCCTCGGCCGGGTCGAGCCGGCCGACCACCCGGATCGCCGAGTTGGTGACGATCCGCCGCTCCACCTCGCTCGCCGTCTGCTGCGCCCCGATCAGGATCACCCCGAGCGAGCGGCCCCGCTCGGCGATGTCCAGCAGCACCTCCTTGATCGGGGAGGAGCCCTCCCGGGGCGCGTACTTGTTCAGCTCGTCGAGGACGACGAAGAGCAGCGGCTTGGCTGTGCCGGCCTTCTCCTTGCGCTCGAACTCGCTCTTGAGCGTCACGCCGACCACGAAGCGCTGCGCCCGGTCGGGCAGGTTGTGTAGGTCGACGACGGTGACCTGGGCGCTCTCGGCGGTGTTGATCGAGTGCGGGCGGCGGGTGGTTAGGTCGCCCCGGATCAGCCGGCCCAGGTCCTTCTTGCTGCCGATCAGCCGCCGGGCGAACGCGTTGACCGTGCCCAGGCCGACCGCGCTGCCCGCCCAGTCGCCCCGGGTCTCGTCGTCGTTGAGCTGCTCGACGATGTGGTCGACCAGGTCGGTGTACGAGCCGAGCCGGACCCCGTCGACGCTCACCCCGCCGTCGGCGGGCTGGGCGTAGCGGGCCAGGTGGGCGGCGACCGAGTGGACGACCATCGTGTACTGCTGGCGCTCGTCGTCGGCGTCGGCGAAGACGTACGGCAGCATCCGGTCGGTGCAGAACTCGCTCAGCGTCCAGTAGAAGCTGTCCACCCCGGTCAGCCGGCTGCTCACGTCCGGCGTGCCGGAGGAGTCGCCGGCCCGGGGCGGGGCGTAGACCCGCACGTCGGGGAAGGCCCCGGCGTCCAGCCCGAGCTTCGCGTAGCCGGCCCGGGTGGCGTCGTCGAGGCGGGTGTTGGGGTGGTCGAGGAACAGCAGGTCCTCGCCCTTGACGTTGAAGATCAGCGCCTTGGCGTTGACGGCGTCCCCGCCGAGCACGCCGGAGCGGAAGACCGAGTAGAGCAGGAAGGTGGCGAAGCTGGTCTTCGTGGCCACCCCGGAGATGCCGGAGATCGAGACGTGCGCGCCTCGGCTTCCGTCGAGGAAGTCGGCGTTGAGGTAGACCGGGACGCCGTCGCGGCCCATCCCCATCGGGATCCGCCGCTCCATCCGGTCGAAGTGCAGCGCCCGGGCCCGGGCGTCGCCCTCGGCCCGGTGCACCACCGCCCCCGGCGTCGGCGGAACGTAGACCTCGGGGTCGACGCGGGTGGTGGTGATCTCGGCCGCCTCCTGCACCATCGCCGGCAGGGTGCCGTCGGCGATGGCGAAGACGTCCGAGTCGAACTGTGCGCCCTCGTGCCGCGCCCGCACCTGGGTCACCACGCCGGCGATGGTCACCGGCTCCCGGTCGGGCATCTCGCGCCGGGTCACCACCACGTCGTCGAGCTGGAGGTAGCTGCCGGGGGCCACGGCCGTCCAGAACGTCAGCGGGGTGGCGTCGGCGGTGCCGAGCACCCGGCCGACCCCCTCGCCGGGGCCGTCGAACTCGTCGTCGGTCATCCACGCGCTCCGGTCGGCTGGTCGTCTCGGTCAGGGCCCACGGGGTGCATCCTGCCCGAGGGATGCGACAGGTTGCCACGCGACGCGTCGGACGACACCCGCCACCCCCGACATCGTGGCGCACCGCTTCCGGCCGGGCACGGACGGTGGCGAACGCACCCGTAGCGACATCCACCGTCAGGGGGGTAAGTGCGGTAGTTGCGGCTTGATCGATAGATCGCGGCGAAGGCCCTGACCATGTTGTGGGCCCTGGCCGATGTGGGTGGGCGTGTGAGGTGGGACAGCGGGCCTGCCGTCCGAGCGGCTGGGGTGCCAGGCGGGTAATGCCACCCCGCCCCTTTGCTCTGCTGCCGCCACCGCAACACCAGCACCGCCGTGCAGCACCAGCACCAGCGTCGCGCAGCCGCTTCGCGTCGGGTGCTGGCACGAGAGGTCGGCAGAACCGTCACGCTCCGCGCGCGTTGCACAGGGGGCAGCAGAGCAAAGGGGGCGCTGCGGGGTTGCCCGCCGGGTGGCGACGAGGTCAGCATCGGCGTTCCCGCCCCGCTCCCGCCCCTGGTGGTGGGGGCCCAGTCGTTCGCGGGTAGCCACGGGGGCCGTTCGTCAGCCCTGTTCCTCTTCGTCCGCTGGCGGCCGGGGTGGGCGATTATGCCGGGCCCACTCGTCGACCTCGTCCGCATCCCAGACGTTCATCCCGACCAGGCGGGCGAGAGGTTCCGGGAAGCCGGGCTGACGAGTGATCTGCAGGACCCACTGCCGTGACACGCCGAACAGGGCGACCAGCTCGCCAGGCCCGTGGGAGGCACTGGATGAGGTTGAGAGACGCCCGGCACCTCGGACTCGTGAAGCTGCGCCAGGTGTTCCCCCGGGACTCCTGCGTCTCATGGCTCTGGCGACACCGGGACCGACTCGACTCCGCCCGTGCGGCGGGCACGTCCGGTGCGGCCGGATCGGTCGTACGCCGGAGCCGGGGGAGGACAAGGTGACCGCACGTCGGCTGCCCCTGCTGATCCGGGCCGCTTGGCGCACGCTCGAATGGCACCGACACCGCCGCTGCTCCGCCTGCTGCCCGAGCGGGTGGTGCCCTCTGGTGCAGGCGGCCAAGACCAGGATCACGGCGTGGCGACTGTTCAGCCCTCGCCGATGATCGACCTCAAGGCGGGCGACGTTCTCCATATAACCCGCGCCTGCAGCGTCCAGTTCATCCGGCCGATCATGTTCAGGCTGATCAAGGTGAGGACTGACCTGATCACCTACGACGGATGGACCTGGATAGAGGGGTACGAGTTGGATGCCAAGGGCGATGCGGTCGCCCGGCGGGAACTGTTCGTTCTCAAAAAGTGCATGCGGAGGATGAACCGCCCGGCCGGGCCCACCCCCGCCCAGCGTGGCCGCCGACCCGTCAACCAGCGCCCCGGCTGAGGCACCACCCCTGCCGACACCGCCGGGCTACGCGCCGGGCCCGTCGGGCTACGCGACCGGGGCGGGCGCCCCGTCCCGGGCGTACCGGAGCATCAGCGCGCCGTCCGCGGCGGCCAGCACGTGTCGCAGTGGCAGCTCCCGGTGCGGGCCGGGGTTCCCGGCGGTGATCCGACCCGGGCCCGCCCCGGCGAGCAGCGGCGCGACGGTCAGGCAGACCTCGTCGACCAGGTCGGCTGCGGTGAGCGCGCCGAACAGGTGCGGCCCGCCCTCGCAGAGGAGTTGGCCGAGGCCCCGCCGGCGCAGCTCGGCGAGACCGGCGGCCAGGTCCACCCGGTCGGTCCCGCAGCGCACCAGCTCGGCCACCTCGGCCAGGCCGGGGGGCGCCGTGGCGGCGGCATGGGTGAGCACGACCGGCCGCACCGGCGCGTCGGCGAACGCGGCCTGCGCCGGGTCCAGGGCCAGTGAGCCGGAGACCACGACCAGGGTCGGGTACTCGGCCAGCCCCCGCGCGCGGCGCCAGGCCCGGCGCGGCCCGCTGAGCCGCACCGCGCCGTAGTCCTCGTGCCGCAGGGTGCCGGCGGCCACCAGCAAACCGTCGCAGAGCATCCGCAGCAGGCCGAACACCCGCTTGTCCGGCTCGCCGGAGAGCCCGGCGGAGTAGCCGTCCACGGTGACCGCGCCGTCGACGCTGGTCACGAAGTTCACCCGCAGGCGGGGACCGGCGGCCCGGCCGTAGAGGGCGGTCAGCTCCGCGTCGTCGAGCGGCGACGGCGACGGGGCCGGCCACAGCCGGGAGATCGGGCTTGCGACGTTCATTCGCCGGCCGGGCCGGTGGCCGGAGGGGTGGGCTCGGGGGCCCGGTGCTGGCAGTCGCACCACTTCCGGCCCGGACAGTCGTCGTGCCGCCGCTCCCGGCAGGCTCGGCAGATCATGCCGGCAGCCTATGCCGGGGAAGGGGCGGGACGGCGCAGGGCCCGGAAGATCCGTGAACCGACGGCCCGGCGCGGCGCGGATCGAAACACGGCGGTAACGATATGGGAACGCTCCCATAGACTCATTGACACTTCCGGGACTCGCCGGCAATCTCATGGGAGCGCTCCCGCCGTGTGTCGCGGATCTCCTCTCCGAGCACGCCGGGTGTCCTCCGCAGGCTCCGTCCTCGGCGGCGCGCGACTGCACAGCACCCCCACCACGACACAGCCTCACCACTGAAAGAGGGGTCTCGGATGAGCGTCCCAATCCGTCGTCGGCGGCTCGCGGCCATCGCGCTCGCGTCCGTCGCGGTGATCGCCACCGCCTCCGCCTGCGGCGACGACTCGTCGGAAACGAGCAGCGACGGCGGCCCGGTCACCCTGGTCGTCGACGTCTTCGGCGACCAGGGCTTCGGCTACGACGAGCTCTACAAGCAGTACGAAGCGGAGCACCCGAACGTCAAGATCCAGGAGCGGGGCAAGGGCCTCGGCCTCGGTGACTACAACACCCGGCTGACCCAGCAGATCACCGCGGGCTCCGGCGCCGGCGACGTGGTCGCGCTCGAAGAGGGCACGATCGTGCAGTTCTACGCCCAGTCCGACAAGTTCGTGAACCTGGCCGACCACGGCGCGAGCGACCTCAAGGGCAACTTCCTGCCGTGGAAGTGGGAGCAGGGCACCACCCCGGACGGCAAGGTACTCGGCCTCGGCACCGACGTCGGGTCGATGGCGCTGTGCTACCGCAGCGACCTGTTCAAGGCCGCAGGCCTGCCGACCGACCGCGAGCAGGTCGCCGCCCTCTGGCCGACCTGGGACGAGTTCATCGCCACCGGCCAGAAGTTCGCCACCGCCGACAAGAAGCACAAGTTCGTCGACTCGGCGACCAACTTCTACAACGTCGTGCTGATGCAGACCGCCGGCGCCGGCTCCGGCTACACCTACTACGACAAGAGCAACAAGCTGGTCATCGGCGAGAACGCGGACGTCAAGACCGCGTACGACCTGACCACCAAGATGATCTCCGCCGGCCTGTCGAACAACCTCCAGTCGTTCTCGAACGAGTGGAACGCCGGCTTCAAGAACGGCACCTTCGCCACCATCGCCTGCCCCGCCTGGATGACCGGGGTCATCAAGGGCCAGGCCGGTGACGCGGCGGCCGGCAAGTGGGACGTCGCCAAGGCCCCGGGCAACGGCGGCAACTGGGGCGGCGCCTTCCTGGCCGTGCCGAAGTCCAGCAAGCACGCCAAGGAGGCCGCCGAGCTGGCGAAGTTCCTGACCAGCGCCAAGGGCCAGACCGCGGCGTTCAAGAAGGTCGGCAACCTGCCCTCGTCGCCGCAGGCCCTGACCGACCCGGCCGTGGCCGACTCCACCAACGAGTACTTCAGCAAGGCCCCGGTCGGCAAGATCTTCGCCGCCGGTGCGACCGACCTGAAGCCGGTCTACCTCGGCCCGAAGAACAACGCGGTCCGCACGGCCGTGGAGAACACCCTGCGCGCCGTCGAGCAGGGCAAGTCCGCCGGCGAGCAGTGGCAGTCGGCGCTGAAGAACGGCGCGGCCGCCGGTAAATGACCGGCCGAACCGACCGCGGGTGGCGTCGACAGTGCGACTGTCGGCGCCGCCCGCGGTGCCCGGTAAGCCCCGGCGCCGCCCGCGCGGCAGGCCGGTAAGCCCCCGGCGTCGCCCGCGCGACGGGTCGCGCCGACCGACGAGAAGGACCGTCGATGAGCCTGGACCTCCACACCGCAGCGCCCCCCGGCGGGGGTCGTGACCCCGCCCGCCGGGCCCGTGCCGCGCACCGTCGCCTGGCCTCCCTCACCCGGCTGGACCTGAAGTACTCCCCGTACCTGTACGTCCTGCCGTTCTTCGCGATCTTCGCCGTCTTCAGCGCGTACCCGATCGGTTACACCGTCTGGATCGCGCTCACCGACCGGTCGCCGCTGAACGCCACGATCAGCTTCGTCGGCCTGGACAACTTCGTCGAACTGTTGACCGAGGACCCGCAGTTCTGGAACGCGGTGGTCAACACGTTCGGCATGTTCGCGCTCTCCACCGTGCCGCAGCTGATGCTGGCGCTGGTGCTGGCCAACGCGTTGAACCGGAAGCTGCGCGCGCAGACCTTCTTCCGGATGGCCATCGCGATGCCGATCATCACCTCCACCGCCGTGGTCGCGCTGATCTTCTCGATGCTGTACGCCAAGGAGTTCGGCCTGGTCAACTGGCTGCTCGACCTGGTCGGCCTCGGCCCGATCGACTGGCGGGCGAACCGTCTCGCCTCCTGGTTCGCCATCTCCACCATGGTCGACTGGCGCTGGGTCGGCTACAACGCCCTGATCTACCTGGCCGCCATGCAGTCGATCAGCAAGGACATGTACGAGGCCGCGGCGCTGGACGGCGCGTCCCGCCGCCGCCAGTTCTGGTCGATCACCATCCCGCAGCTCCGCCCGACGATCATCTTCACGCTGATCGTCTCCACCATCGGCGGGTTGCAGCTCTTCACCGAGCCGCTGCTGTTCACCAGCGGCTCCGGGGGCATCTCCGGCGGCTCCGAGGGGCAGTTCCAGACCATCACCATGTACCTGCTCGACGTGATGAACACCCGCTTCCGCTGGGGGTACGCCGGCGCCGTGGCCCTGGTGTTGTTCCTGCTCATCGCGCTGGTGTCGCTGGTGAACTACCTGCTCGCCCGCCGCATCAGCTCCGACAAGTGAGGGTGCCGACCGATGACGACCACGACTCTGCGCCCACCCGTCCGCCCCGCCGCGAAGCAGCCGCGCGACGGCCACAAGGCCGACCGGCTCTGGAAGGCCACCCCGCTGACCTGGGTCGGGCTGGTTCTCGGCGTGATCCTCTCCCTGTTCCCGTTCTACTGGATGATCGTCATCGCGTCCCGGACGAACGACGCGGCCAACTCCTGGCCGCCGCCGTTCCTGCCCGGCGGCAAGCTCGGCGAGAACATCCAGCGGGTGCTGGAGAACGGTGACGCCAACATCGTCAAGGGGCTGATGAACTCGTTCCTGGTCTCCGGGACGATCACCATCGCCACGGTCTTCTTCGGCTCCCTGGCCGGCTTCGCGTTCGCCAAGCTGCGCTTCCGCGGCAAGAACGCGATGCTGCTGGTCATCCTCGCCTCGATGATGGTGCCGGTCCAGCTCGGCGTGCTGCCGCTGTACATCCTGATGGCCAAGCTCGACTGGCTGAACACCATGCCGTCGGTCACCGTGCCTTTCCTCATCGGCGGCTTCGGCATCTTCATGATGCGCCAGTACGCCGAGCAGGCCGTTCCGAACGAGCTGATCGAGGCGGCCCGGGTGGACGGCTGCTCCACCTGGCGGGTCTACTGGCACGTCGTCGTCCCCGCGCTGCGGCCGGCGGCGGCCGTGCTCGGCCTGCTCACCTTCATGGAGCAGTGGAACCAGTTCTTCTGGCCGTTCGTGGTGCTCGCCGACCCGGCCAACCCGACCGTGCAGATCTCGCTGCGCAGCCTCAACACGGCGTACTTCGCCGACAACTCACAGATCTTCGCGGGCACGTTGATCGCCACGCTCCCGCTGTTCATCGTGTTCGTCCTGTTCGGCCGCCAGATCATCGGCGGGATCATGGAAGGTGCCGTCAAGTCGTGAGCGAACCGACCCGCCCGCCCGCCGTCGGCGTCCTCGACCACGGCCCGGCGCTGACCTTCCCGCCCGGCTTCCTGTGGGGGGCCGCCACCGCCGCGTACCAGATCGAGGGCGCGGCCACCGAGGGCGGACGCGCCCCGTCGATCTGGGACACCTTCAGCCACACGCAGGGGCGGACCGTCGCCGGGCACACCGGCGACGTCGCCTGCGACCACTACCACCGGATGCCCGGGGACGTGCGCCTGATGGCCGACCTCGGCCTGAAGTCGTACCGGTTCTCGGTGTCCTGGCCCCGGGTGCAGCCCGGCGGCTCGGGGGCGGCCAACCCCGAGGGGCTGGACTTCTACCGGCGGCTGGTGGACGAGCTGCTGGGCCACGGCATCGAGCCCTGGCTGACCCTCTACCACTGGGACCTGCCCCAGCCGCTGGAGGACGCCGGCGGCTGGCCGGCCCGGGACACCGCGGCCCGGTTCGCCGACTACGCGCGGCTCGTCGCGGACGCGCTCGGCGACCGGGTGCGCTACTGGACCACGCTCAACGAGCCGTGGTGCTCGGCGTTCCTCGGGTACGGCTCAGGCGTGCATGCGCCCGGGCGTACCGAAGGGGCGGACGCGGTCCGGGCCGGGCACCACCTGATGCTCGGGCACGGCCTGGCCGTCCAGGCCCTGCGGGCGGCCCGCCCGGACGCCCAGCTCGGCATCACGGTGAACCTCTATCCGGTCGATCCCGCCAGCGCCGCGCCCGCCGACGTGGACGCGGCCCGGCGGATCGACGGGCTGGCCAACAGGTTCTTCCTCGACCCGGTGCTGCGCGGCGCGTACCCCGAAGACGTCCGGGCGGACCTGGCGGCGGTCACCGACTTCGGGCATGTGCGCGACGGCGACCTGGAGACCGTCTCGACCCCGCTCGACCTGGTCGGGATCAACTACTACAGCCGCCACGTGGTGGCCGCCCCGGTCGAGGGGGACCACTCGCGGGCGCCGAGCTGCTGGCCGGGCAGCGAGGACGTCCGGTTCGTCACCCGGGGGGTCCCGGTGACCGACATGGACTGGGAGATCGACGCCCCCGGGCTGACGGAGACCCTGGAACGGGTGCACCGCGAGTACACCGACCTGCCGCTCTACGTGACCGAGAACGGGTCGGCGTTCATCGACGCGGTGGTCGCCGGTCAGGTGGACGACGTCGACCGGTTGGCCTACTTCGACTCCCACCTGCGGGCGGCACACGCCGCGATCGGCTCCGGGGTGCCCCTACGGGGCTACTTCGCCTGGTCGCTGTTGGATAATTTCGAGTGGGCCTGGGGGTACACCAAGCGCTTCGGCATGGTGTACGTGGACTACGACAGCCAGACCCGCGTCCCCAAGTCCAGCGCCAGGTGGTACGCCGAGGTGATCCGACGCAACGGTCTGGCCGCACAATAGGCGAGGGCCAGCCAGTGACGGGCGGACTCGGCGCACCCCCACGGCGGGGCGCGCCGGGCCGCCCGATGTCGGAGGAGTAGAAATGACAACGCAGCGCACGCGGTCGCTCGGGCGTCCGACCCTGGACGCGGTCGCCGCCCGCGCTGGCGTCGGGCGCGGCACGGTCTCCCGGGTGGTGAACGGCTCGCCCCAGGTGAGCCCCGAGGCCCGGGCCGCGGTGCAGCAGGCCATCGCGGAACTGGGGTACGTGCCCAACCGGGCGGCCCGGGCACTGGTCACCCAGCGGACCGACTCGGTGGCGCTGGTCGTCTCCGAGTCCGGTGACCGGGTCTTCACCGAGCCCTTCTTCGCCGGAATCGTCCGGGGGGTCAGCTCCGGCCTGCTGGAGACGCCCCTGCAACTCTGGCTGGCCATGGTGCAGTCCCCGATCGAGCGGGAGCGGGTCGAGCACCACCTGACCAACCAGCACGTCGACGGCGTACTGCTGCTCTCCCTGCACGACGCCGACCCGCTGCCCACCCTGCTGGAGGAGCGCGACCTGCCGACCGTGCTCGGCGGTCGGCCGGCCCGGATGCTGCAACCGGGCGCGCAGCCGGCGTACTACGTCGACGTGGACAACGTCGGCGGCGCCCGGCACGCCGTGGAGTACCTCTTCGCCCGTGGGCGGCGGCGGATCGCCACCATCGCCGGCACCCAGGACATGGGCGCCGGCGTGGCCCGCCTGACCGGTTACCGGGAGGCGGTCCAGGCCACCGGGGCCGGGCTCAACCCCGACCTGATCTCGTACGGCGACTTCAGCGAGGGCAGCGGGGCGGCCTGTATGCGCCGGCTGCTGGAGGTCTGCCCCGACCTCGACGCGGTCTTCGTCGCCTCCGACCTGATGGCCTTCGGCGCGCTGCGGACGCTGCGCGAGGCCGGCCGGCGGGTGCCGGAGGACGTGGCGGTGATCGGCTTCGACGACGCACCGGTGGCCCGGCAGGCCGACCCGCCGCTGACCACGGTCTTCCAGCCGGTCGAGGAGATGGGCCGGCAGATGGCCCGCCTGCTGGTGGCCCGCATCCGCGGCGACGACCTGCCGGCCAGCCACATCCTCCTCGACACCCACATGGTCCGCCGGGCCTCGGCCTGACCGTGCGCCTCGCCGCCCGCCGTCCCGGGCGTCGGGGTGTGCGGGTTCAGAGCCAGCGGCGGAGTTCGCGCTTGGCCAGGGACGAGCGGTGGACCTCGTCGGGGCCGTCGGCCAGGCGCAGGGTGCGGGCCTGGGCCCAGAGGGCGGCGAGCGGGGTGTCCTGGCTGACGCCCGCGCCGCCGTACCCCTGGATGGCCTTGTCGATCACCCACTCCGCCATCGCCGGGGTGGCGATCTTGATGGCCTGGATCTCGGTGTGCGCGCCCTTGTTGCCGACGGTGTCCATAAGCCAGGCGGTCTTGAGCACCAGCAGGCGGGCCTGCTCGATGCGGACCCGGGACTCGGCGATCCACTCCCGGACCACGCCCTGCTCGGCCAGCGGCCGGCCGAACGCGATCCGCTGGTTGGCCCGGCGGCACAGCAGCTCCAGAGCCCGCTCGGCCATGCCGATCAGCCGCATGCAGTGGTGGATGCGGCCCGGGCCGAGCCGGGCCTGGGCGATGGCGAAGCCGGTGCCCTCGGCCCCGACCAGGTTCTCCGCCGGCACCCGGACGCCCGTGAAGTCGATCTCCGCGTGCCCGCCGTGCGAGGCGTCGCTGTAGCCGAACACGGTCATCCCGCGCCGCACGGTCACCCCCGGGGTGTCCCGGGGCACCAGGATCATGCTCTGCTGGCGGTGCCGGTCGGCGTCGGGGTCGGTCTTGCCCATCACGATGAAGATCTCGCAGCGCGGGTCCATCGCCCCGGACGACCACCACTTGCGGCCGTCGACCACGTACTCCTCGCCGTCGCGGGTGATCCGGGTGGCGATGTTGGTGGCGTCGGAGGAGGCCACCTCCGGCTCGGTCATGCAGAACGCCGAGCGGATCTCGCCGTCGAGCAACGGCTTCAGCCAGCGCTCCCGCTGCGTTTCGGAGCCGAACTCCGCCAGCAGCTCCATGTTGCCGGTGTCCGGGGCGGCGCAGTTGACCGCCTCCGGGGCCAGGTGCGGGCTGCGCCCGGTCAGCTCCGCCAGCGGCGCGTACTGGAGGTTGGTCAGCCCGGCGCCGTAGCGCGGATCGGGGAGGAAGAGGTTCCACAGGTCGCGCCGGCGCGCCTCGGCCTTCAGCTCCTCCAGCACGGGCGACCGCGACCACGGGTCGCCGGCCGCCGCGACCTGCTCGGCGTGCACCGCCTCGGCCGGGTACACGCACTCGTCGAGGAACGCGGTCAGCCGCGCGCGCAGCTTTTCGGTGCGGGCGTCGAACCGGAAGTCCATCACTTCTCCCTGACTGCGCGCAGCCCGTGCTCGACCAGCGGCGCCACCAGCTCGCCGATCCGGTCGAAGCCCCCGCCGAGCGTCTGCCCGAGGGTGTGCCGGTAGTGGATGCCCTCGCAGATCACCGCGAGCTTGAAGCAGCCCAGGGCGACGTGCCAGTGCAGCGGGCCGACGTCGACGTCGCTGCGGCCGGCGTACCGGTCGATCAGCTCGGCCCCCGAGGGGAAGCCGGCGCGCGGGCCGAGCCCGTCGGCGACCGGGTTGTCGACGACCGCGTCGCTGTCGCCGAGCACGGTCCAGTACGTCAGCAGGAGCCCGAGGTCGGCCAGCGGATCGCCGAGGGTGGCCATCTCCCAGTCCAGCACGGCCCGCACCGACACCGGGCCGGGGTGCGGGCCCGCCGGCGCTGCGGCTCCGACGGTGCCGTGCGCCTCCCCGGCGGCGGCCGGGGCGGGTGGGCTCGCGCCGGTTCCGACGGTGGCGAGGAGATTGTCCAGCCGGTAGTCGCCGTGCACGATCCGGCCCGCGTTCGCGCCCTCGGGGACGGAGCCGGCGAGCGCGTCGCGCAGCTCGTCGACGCCCGGCAGCGGGCGGCTGCGGGACTGGTCGAGCTGGCCGGCCCAGCGCCGGACCTGCCGGCCCAGGAAGCCCTCGGGGCGGCCGAAGTCGGCCAGCCCGACCGCGGCGGGTTCGACCGCGTGCAGGGTGGCCAGGGTGTCCATCATCGCCGTGGCCAGGTCGCGCCGCTGTCCGTCGGTCAGCGGATCGGTCTGCGCCCGGCTGCGGAACACCTCCCCGTCGACCTTCTCCATCAGGTAGAAGGGCGCGCCGATCACGTCGGTGTCGGGGCAGAACAGCAGCGCCTCGGGGACCGGCACGGCGGTCGGGGCGAGCGCGGAGATGATCCGGTGCTCCCGGGCCATGTCGTGCGCGGTGGCCAGCACGTGCCCGAGCGGGGGCCGGCGCAGCACCACCTTGTGCCCGCCGGAGCGGAGCAGGTAGGTCAGGTTGGACTTGCCACCGGCGATCAGGTGGGCCCGCAACGGCGCGGCGGCCAGCTCGGGGCGACGCGCGCCGAGGTACGCGGCGAGCCGGTCGAGGTCCAGCCCTCTCGGAGCACCTGCGCCGGCACCGCTGCCCGCGCCGGCCGGATCAGTCATCCGAATAGTTGATGGCACCTCAGCCGTCCTGTCAAGGCGGGTTTTCCCCGGGGACATGCTGCGGCAACAGGGGCGAAATGGTCAACCGGCAGGCTGGTGCCCAGCCCGCCGGCCGTCGGAGGCCGGCCCGTCCAGCGGAGGGACGACCATGTTGCTGAGAGTTCGGGTGACCCTGCCGGACCGTCCCGGCACCCTCGGCCAGGTGGCCCGCACACTCGGGGTCTCCGGTGCCGACATCGTCCAGGTCGTCGTCCTGGAACGGCTCGGCGGGCGGGCGGTCGACGACTTCACCGTGGTCTGGCCGGGGGCGGCCCGGGTGGAGCGGCTGCTGGCCGGCCTGGCCGCCATCCCCGGGGTCCGGGTCGACGGCGTCTGGCGGGCGATCGGCGCGCCGACCACCACCGGGCAGGACGCCGAGCTGCTGGCCCAGGTCGCCGGCAACCCGGCCGACGGGCTGGCCACCCTGGTCGACGCCGTGCCCGGGCTGCTCGCCGCGGACTGGGCGGTGGCGGCGGTGGTCCCGCTGGACTGGGCGTCGCGCACGGGCGCGGCCGGCGGCGACGCCACCGTGGCGCACGCGAGCTGGCGGGTGCCCGTCCCGCCCGCGCTGCCCGAGGTCACCCCGCTGCGGGCCCGCGCGTTGACCAGCGCCGACGGCACCCACTACGCGATCGCGCCGTTCGGCCGGGCCGGCCTGGTGCTCGTGGTGGCCCGGGACCAGACCGGGATGCTTACCCCCGCCGCGTTCCACTCCACCGAGGTGGACCGCCTCACCCAACTGGTCCGGGCCAGCGCGGTGATCCTCGGCGACCGGCTGGACCTGGTGGGTGCCCCGCCGGTGGTGGCCGGCGGCTGAGCGACCGGGCCCCGGTGCGGGGCCCTGGGCCTTGCGGCGGTTCCCGGGTCGTCACCGCCGGGCAACGGTCCGGCAACAGCGGCCCGGCATCGTCGTGGACGGGGAAGGGAGACAATCATGGCGCTGTGGCGGATTCGAGCCACCGTGGACGACCGGCCGGGTTACCTGTCGGTGCTCACGGCGAGCCTCGCGTTGCGCGGGGTCAACATCCTCACCGTGCAGGTGCACACCACCGAGGTGGGCGCGGTCGACGACTTCCTCGTCGACGCACCCGACTCGCTCGAGGAGGCGGAGCTGGTCGCCGCCGTGGAACGGGGCCGGGGGCGGGACTGCTGGGTGGCGCGCAGTGAGGCGCGCGGCCTGGCCGACCAGCCCACCCGGGTGCTCGGCCTGGCCACCCGGCTGGTCCGGGACCCGGACGCGACGGGGGAGGTGCTGCGCACCCTGCTCGGCGCCGACGAGGTCACCTGGCGATCCACCCTGGTCGGCGGCGGCGTCACCGGCACCACGATGACGCTGCCCGACCCGACCGGCGGGTCGTACGAGCTGAGCCGGGTCGCGCCGACCTTCACCCCGGCCGAGTACGCCCGGGCGCAGGCGCTCGCCGAACTCGCGGCGACCGCGGCCCGCCGGGCCGCCGACCAGGTCACCCTGGTCCTGCCCGACGGCGACGAACTGGTAGTCCGTCCGGCCCGCGCCGACGACCTGGCCGGGGCGCTGGAGTTGCACCGGCGGTGCTCGGCGCGGACCCGGCAGCGCCGGTACCTCGGCGGGGCGGCACTTCCCGCCCCGGCCCGGCTGCGCCGGCTGCTGGAGCCGACCCAGGGCCTGACCCTCGTCGCTACCACGACCGGCTCCGGCGGGGCGGCGGAGCCGGTCGTCGCGATGGCGAACCTGCTCGCCGAGGGGGACGAGGCCGAGGTGGCGCTGCTGGTCCGCGACGACTGGCAGCGGCGGGGGCTCGGCACGGCCCTGCTGCGCCGGCTGGTGGGCCACGCCGAGCGGGCCGGTCTCGCGGCCCTGCTGCTGCACGTGCAGGCGGAGAACGCGCCGATGCTGCGTACGCTGGGCCGGCTCGCCCGGCCGACGGCCACGGAGCGCGACGGCTCGGTGGTCACCGTCACGGTGCCGCTCGTCGCCGCCAGGGTGCCCGGGGCGTTGCCGGCCCGGGGCCGGTAGGCGGGGCGCCCGTTGCGCCGGCGGCGGCCGGACCGTCCGGCTACGCCGAGCGGGGCCGGCCCGAGACGCAGAAGCGGTTGCCCTCGGTGTCGGCGAGCACGACGTACGGCGAGGCTCCCGGTTCGAGCTGCGTCGGGTAGTACGGCCAGTCGACCCGCCGGGCGCCGAGCCCGACGAGGCGTTCCACCTCGCCGTCGAGATCCCGGCCGCCGGCGGTCAGGTCCAGGTGGACGCGCGGGAACTCCTCGGCCCGGCTCTCGCTGAGGTCCATCGCGAGCGCCGGGCCGGGAACGCCGGGCGGCGGCGCGAGCACGATCCACTCGTCGCCCGGATAGCGCGGCGGTCGCCGCGCGTAGCCCAGGGCGGCGGCCCAGAACCGGGCCGCCCGATCGCAGTCGGACACTCCCACCGAGACCTGCGAGATCATCGCCATCGGGCGATGGTATCGCCGGCGCGGCGGCGGCAGGGGCCCGCCGACGGGCGGCGGGCCCCTGCGCGCCCCGCCCGCCCCGCTGCCGCTCGTCGCCGCCACGGTCCCGCCAGTGGTGTCCGCCCGGGGCCGGTAGCCCGTGACCGGCCCGACCGTGTTCAGGTGGCGGGGTAGCTGCTGTACTCGCGCGAGCGCGGCCGGTTGAGGACTGCTCCGCTGTGGAGTGCATGGGGTGTTCGTCGGCGTGGGGTCTATCCGTCATGCGGGCGAAGGGCCGGGTGTCGGCGCATGATGGCCCGCCACTTGTTCGATGGCAGGTCGTCACGGAACGCGGCGAGCCCGGTGCAGTACTTGGATATCCGGCAGGGGCGATGCCCGAGGGCCCACAGTTGGCGGTCGGCTACCGCGGCGGAGCCTGCGGCTTTGGTCTCGATGATCGAAACCCCCGTGAGATTCAGTCGCGTCTCGTCGCGCAGTGCCCATGTCACGTCGGTGTCGACGGTGATCCGGCTGTTCGAGTCGGGCAGATAGAGCGTGCTGCGGCGATAGCTGGTCCTGAGGGTCGGGCAGAACGCGTCGTAGCGCGCGTCCTTGATGCCCGCCTTGCGCAGCACCTCAGCGACGAAGGAGCGGTCCTCGCCTGTCAGCTCGTCCGAGACGGTGGCATCGTACGGCCGTCGTTGCTTCACCGTGTTGCCACGGATGCCGCAGGTCTTCACCTCGAGGTAGGAGACGCCGGAGTCCAGGTAGACGCGTCGTCGGACCTTGAACCGTCTCCGTCGTCCCTGCGTAGCCAGAAGATAGGCGGTCAGCTCCGGGGTGTCGTAGTAGAGCGACTCGTACCCGAAGCAGCGTTGTTTGTCGATTTCAAGGATGCGAGCCGTACGAGCCATCCCGGCAAGGAACACCCCGGCCGATGCCAGGGGTAGCACGTACTTGCGGTCGACCCGCGTCTGCAGCGTCGCTCGGCAAAGGAGTTCTTCGAGGTCGATCGGATGGAGCGTGGCAAGCGCAGGGAACGCAGTGGCCGCGTCGATGCCGCTCACGGTCGAGCACCACGCAGCGCGCCGGGCATGGTGGCATCAGTCACCTTGTCGTGGTCGCCGGTCGCGGCCCGCTGGCCCTTGGGCACCGTGAACCGTACGTCGACCAGGGTGGTGTCGTTGACGAGGTCGACGCGTTGGACGGTTACTTTTCGCACGGCAGCGCCGAGCAGGCTTTCGAGGTGCCGAATGAGCGTCGGTTCATCGGTGAACGCCGAGTCGAGCATCATCGTCTGCTGGCGGTGGCGACGCAGCAGCTGCGGGTGCCCGGCGAGGTACATGACGGCGATGACCAGGCCCATCAGCACGAAGGCCAACGTGCCGACCTCCGCACCCAGTCCGCCGAGCAGACCCAGCGCCAACGCGGAGAAGTAGTAGGCCACCTCCTCCTGGTCCAGTTCGGCAGAGCGAAGCCGGATGATGGACAGCACGCCGAAGAGTCCCAGCCCCAGGCCGGCACCTACGGTGCTGGTCGCCAGCGAGGCGGCGACAGCGAGCACTCCGACGTTGACCCCCAGGTACGCGACTGCCAGGTCGCGACGACGGTGACGGGGAAGGTAGACGCCGAAGGTCAGTAGCCCAATCGCTACGAGGTCAGCTGCGTAGAACAGAACTGGCGGCATGGGGATCCTCTTAGGGGTCTGACCGGCATGCGTCTCGTCAAGCTGGGCGCACGGATGGTGACGTTTTGCTCTCTCTGTGTGCATAGCATGGGGTCTGCTGTGCCTACTTGTCCACGGCCTGCGGCCCGAGGGTCGGAAATGAGGCTGTTGGAGCAGACCAGCGCCCCGCGACCAGGGGCGGAATCCGGATGCCGTGCCCGATCAACGTCAAAAGACGAGGCACTAGACGTTCGGCGGTAGTGCCGTCCAGTCGGGGAAGTTGCCGTAGAGGCGACTGTCGCCGCCGACCGTGACCGCCTGCACCAGCAGGTCGCCGCCGACGAAGGCGCCCTTCCAGGAGGCGCCCCGGCCGCCGAACGGCTCGTCCCGGTCGCCGCGTGAGCGCGGCCTGTTGATGCCGACCTTGAACGCCTGGAGGTCGACCGCGAGCTTGCCGGCCAGCTCCTCGTCGTCGCAGGCGAGGCTGGCGACCAGCGCGCCGTTGGAGGCGTTCATCGCGGCCAGCAGCTCGTCGGTGGTGTCCACCACCACGATCGTGTCGACCGGCCCGAACGGCTCGGCGTGCATCAGCCGGGACCGGCCGGGCGGGGCGAGCAGCACCGACGGGGCGACGTACGCCGAGGTGTCCTGGCCGTCGAGGAGCGGTGCCCCGGCCAGCTTGCCCCGGTGCAGCGGGACCGCGCCGCCGCGGACCGCCTCGTCGACCTTGCGGCGCAGCTCGTCGGCCTTGGCCCCGCTGATCAGCGGGCCGAAGTCCAGCTCGGGCAGCGGATCGCCGGCCCGCCAGTCCTCGTCCACCGCGAGTGGATGGCCGAACCGGATCGAGCGGACCACGGGCAGGTACATGTCGAGGAACTCGTCGACCAGGTCGCGCTGCACCACGAACCGGGGGTACGCGGTGCACCGCTGCTTGCCGTACTCGAAGCCCTTCCTCAGGTGCCCGGCGAGCAGGTCCCACTGGGAGAAACCCCAGATGCCCCAGGCGTTGAGGCCCTCCTGCTCGATGAAGTGCCGCTTGTCGGAGTCGAGCAGCGCGGCGGCGACCTTCCCGCCGTTGGACCGCCCGCCGACGAACGCCACCGCGCCGATCTCCGGGGCGCGCACCAGCACCTCGGACAGCTCCTCCCCGCCGCCCGAGACCAGGGTGGCGGGGAGCCCGGCGCGGCGCATCAGCGCGTGCGCGACGGTGAGGCAGACGGCACCGCCCTGGGAGGGGGTCTTCGCGATCACCGCGTTGCCGGCGAGCAGCTGCACCAGCTCGGCGTGCACCAGCACGCTCATCGGGTAGTTCCAGCTGGCGATGTTGCTGACCGGGCCGGGCAGCGGCTCCCGGCCGTCGGCCAGCATCCGGTCGATCTCACCGACGTACCAGCGGACGCCGTCGAGGGCCCGGTCCACGTCGGCGCAGGCCAGCCGCCACGGCTTGCCGATCTCCCAGACCAACAGCAGGGCGAGCAGGTCGCGGTCGGCGGTGAGGGCGTCCAGGGCCTCGGTGACCCGGGCCTTCCGTTCGGCGAGGGGGGCTTGCGCCCAGTCGCGGTGCGCGACGGCGGCGAAGGCGACCGCGGCCTGGGCGGCGTCGGCGTCCAGCCGGGGCAGGTTGACCAGGACCGTGTTGTCGACCGGGGTACGAACGGGGTGCGGCACGCCGCCCGCCCGCCAGTCGCCCTCGACGAGGTTGCGCAGGGTGGTCACGCCGTCCGCCTCGGGCCCGAAGGCCTCGGGCGTGGCGGCCACCGCGCGGGCGAGGGTCTCGGTCCAGGCGGTGCCGTCGGCGAGTCGTAGAGCCATCGGATCTCCTCAGGGTGAACCGGGGAGCGGCGGCGTCGATGGCACCGCTGATGGCCGTACTGTCCCGTGTCGATGCGCGGGCGGCAACAGAACGTTCGTATCCCAGGACGCGAGTCGACCGCGCGATCGTTCGCTTCACCCCCTCCGGGCCGGGTCGTCGGTGGCGCGGGTCTTCCCAACGACGCGATCCGCTCGATACATTGTCGGATATCCATGGGAGCGCTCCCGTGCCTCCTTGGCCCCCACCACACCCGCCGCCGGTGGCGGTGCCGACCCGAGCCCGACGCCCGTCCCGCGTCCGGTCGGCGCCGCCGGGGCGCCGTCCGTCAGGAGCCCGCACATGCGTCACCCGATCCGGCCCTCCCGGCCGCCATCGCCCGCCGGGAACCCGCCGTCGCTCGCCGGGAACCCGCCGTCGCCCGCCGGGAACCCGCCGCGGCCCGCCCGCCGCAGCCGACCCTGGCTGCGGCGACTGCTCGCCGCCGGTGTCGCCCTGGCCGGCGGCCTCGCCGTGGGCGTCGCCGCGCCGCAGGCCGCCCCCGTCGCCGCCGCGCCCGCCTTCAACTACGCCGAGGCGTTGCAGAAGTCGCTGTTCTTCTACGAGGCCCAGCAGTCCGGGAGGAAACCGGCCTGGAACCGGGTCTCCTGGCGCGGCGACTCCGCGCTCACCGACGGCTCCGACGTCGGCGTGGACCTCACCGGCGGCTGGTACGACGCCGGCGACCACGTGAAGTTCGGCTTCCCGATGGCGTTCAGCGCCACCATGCTGGCCTGGGGCGCGGTCGAGTACCGCGCCGGGTACACCGCGTCCGGGCAGCTCACCCAGCTGCTGAACAACCTGCGCTTCGTCAACGACTACTTCGTCAAGGCGCACCCCGCACCGAACGTCCTCTACGGGCAGGTCGGCAAGGGCGACGACGACCACAAGTGGTGGGGACCGGCCGAGGTCATGCCGATGGCGCGGCCCGCGTACAAGATCGACGCGAGCTGCGGCGGCGCGGACCTGGCGGGGGAGACGGCCGCCGCGATGGCCGCGTCGTCGATGGTGTTCCGGCCCACCGACGCCGCCTACGCCGACAAGCTGCTCGGGCACGCGAGGCAGCTCTACACGTTCGCCGACACGGTGCGCAAGAACTACCACGAGTGCATCACCGACGCGACCAGCTTCTACCGCTCGTGGAGCGGGTACCAGGACGAGCTGGTCTGGGGCGCGATCTGGCTGCACCGGGCCACCGGCGAGGCCGGCTACCTGGCCAAGGCCGAGAGCGAGTACGACAAGCTCGGCACCGAGAACCAGACCACCACCCGGTCCTACAAGTGGACGATCGCCTGGGACAACAAGCAGTTCGGGGCGTACGTGCTGCTGGCCAACCTGACCGGCAAGCAGAAGTACGTCGACGACGCCAACCGCTGGCTGGACTGGTGGACCGTCGGGGTGAACGGGTCCAAGGTCAACTACTCGCCCGGCGGGATGGCGGTGCTCGACTCCTGGGGCGCGCTGCGGTACGCCGCGAACACCTCGTTCGCCGCGCTGGTCTACAGCGACAGGACCACCGACGCCACCCGCAAGGCGCGCTACCACGACTTCGCCGTCCGGCAGATCAACTACGCGCTCGGCGACAACCCGCGCAGCTCCAGCTACGTGATCGGGTTCGGGGCCAACCCGCCGCGCAACCCGCACCACCGCACCGCCCACGGCTCCTGGTGGGACAGCCAGACCGTGCCCGTCGAGACCCGGCACGTGCTCCACGGCGCGCTGGTCGGCGGCCCGTCGGCGGCCAACGACGCGTACACCGACAGCCGGTCCGACTACGTGATGAACGAGGTCGCCACCGACTACAACGCCGGCTTCACCTCCGCGCTCGCCCGGCTCTCCTCCGAGTACGGCGGCAGCCCGCTCGCCGGCTTCCCCGGCACCGAGACGCCCGACCTCGACGAGCTGACCGTAGAGACCACGGTGATGCAGGCCGAGCCCCGCGCCACCGGTCTGAAGGCGATCATCTACAACAAGTCGGCGTTCCCGGCGCGGGCGCTGACCAACGGCAGGTTCCGCTACTACTTCCGCCCCGACGGCACCGGCCCGGTGCAGGTCACCCCCGGCTACACCCAGGGCTGCCCGGCGCCGGCCACGGCCAAGCAGTACAGCGGCGACATCTGGTACGTCGAGGTGGACTGCACCGGACACACCATCGCCCCGGCCGGCCAGTCGCAACACCGGATGGAGGTCCAGTTCAAGGTCGGCGTGCCGGAGGGCGGCACCTGGGACCCGACCAACGACCCGTCGTACCAGGTCACCGCCGGGCCGAACCGCAAGGTGCCGCTGTACGCCGGGACCGCCCGGGTCTGGGGCGAGGAGCCGACCTCGACGCCCACGGACACCACCCCGCCCAGCGCTCCCGGCGCCCCGGTCGCGTCCGCGCTCACCCCCACCTCGGTCACGCTGACCTGGCCCGCGTCCACCGACACCGGGGGCGGCGGCCTGGCCGGCTACGAGATCACCCAGGAGACGGTCGGCAGCGACGCGCTGGTGCTGCACCGCAGCACCACCAACAGCCTGACCGTCTCGTCGCTCGCCCCGGCCCGGAACTACCGGTTCTGGGTGAACGCCCGCGACGGCGCCGGCAACCGCTCGACGTCCTCGCCGACGGTCGCGGTGGCCACCCCGGCCGGGGACGGCCCGGACACCACCGCCCCGACCCCGCCCGGCACCCCGACCGCGTCGGCCGTCGGCCCGACCGGGCTCACCCTCACCTGGGGCCCGTCCACCGACGACGTCGGCGTCACCGGCTACCGGGTCTACCGCAAGACGTGGCCGGTGGACACCGCGATCGCCACGGTCACCGGCACCAGCCACCCGGTCACCGGGCTGACCCCCGCCACCGCGTACGCGTTCTACGTCGTCGCGCTGGACGCCGCCGGCAACCCGTCGATCCCGTCGCCCACCGTCACGGTGACCACCACCGGGACGCCCACCCCCACGCCCACCGGGTCCTGCAAAGTCGGGTACGCGACCAGCGACTGGAGCACCGGGTTCACCGCCAACATCACGATCACCAACACCGGCACGACGGCGCTCACCGGTTGGACCCTGACGTTCGCCTTCCCCACTGCCGGGCAGCAGGCGGGCCAGGCGTGGTCGGCGAACGTCACCCAGACCGGCACCGCCGTGACCGCCTCGAACCTTTCCTACAACGGGGCGCTCGCGCCGGGGGCGTCCACCAGCTTCGGCTTCAACGGCACCCACCCCGGCACCAACCCGAAGCCCACGACCTTCACCCTCAACGGCTCCCCCTGCACGATCGCCTGACACCGCTCCCGCCCTGGTGAGACCTTGGACGGTTACCGCTCCCACGGGACGGTAACCGTCCAAGATTCATGTGGCGGGGCGCCAGCCCGCCGCCAGCAGGGCGCGGCGGAGGGTGGCCGTGACCTCGTCGGGCCGGGCGCGGACGAGCCAGGCGGGGAAGCGCAGGATCCGGTCGCCCGCCGTCCACACGTCGTTCTGTCGCCGCATGTCGGCGGCCCACTCGCGTACGTCCATGTGGTGCGCGCCGTCGACCTCCACGTGCACCCCCCACTCGCGCCAGTACGCGTCCAGCCAGCGGGTCCGCCCGCCCGCGTCGGTGCGCCGGTGCTGAAGATCCGGTCGGGGCAGGCCGTGCCGCCGGCACAGCCGCAGGAAGTCGATCTCCGACAGGGCCTCCGCGCCCCCGGCGATGTCGTCGACGGTCCGGCGGACGAGGTGACGCCGGTGGGCCCGGGGGAGCACGTCGACCACCGCCCGGATCTCCTCCGGCGACACCCGCCGCTGCTGACAGCCGGCGGCCAGCACCGCCTGGGCCTCGTCGACGCTGCGCGCCCAGCCGGCGGCGTCGACCAGGGCGCGGGCCGTCGTCGTCCGGGGTGGCCGGGCGAGCTGGAGATGCGCCCGTGGCAGCACCGACGTGCGGTGCACCACTACCGCCGCCATGTCGACCGGCAGCCGCCGCAGCACCGTCCGGCCGGCCCGACGGGTCGCCGGCACCAGGACGTGCAGCGGCTCCCGTCGCAGCCCCCGGACATCGGCCTCGGCCGCCGCGGTGGCCCCGGCCAGCACCGCGCGGGGGCCGGTGGCGAGCACCGCCACCCACAGCTGCTGGTCCCGGGTGAGCCGGCCGTTGCCGGTGAGCAGGACGCCCCGGCAGACCGAGCGCCACCGGCCGGATCGGACCCGCCCCCGGACGACGCCGGGGCCGAGCAGGCCCGTCGCCTGGGCGGTGGTGAGGACGCCGGACTGCGCGAACGCCAGCCAGCCGAGCGGGTCCTCGCCGTCGTCGGGAATCGTGAGCACCATCCCGTGACCCTGCCCGCCCCGCGCCCACCCGTCCGCCCCGTCCGGCTATGTGGGGTGTTCCCGTCCGGTTCTTGGACACCTGCCGTCGCCGGGGAACCGCAGGTGTCCAAGAACCGGACGAGCCAGGCGGGGAAGCGCAGGATCAGTCGGCCAGGTCGCCGGCGAGGAGGTCCATCAGCAGGCCGTCGTGCCAGCGGCCGTCCTCGCCGCGCTCGTAGCGGCGCAGCACCCCGACCGGGCGGAAGCCCACCTTCGCGTACGCGCGGATCGCGGGGGTGTTGGCCGCCGCCGGGTCGATGGTGAGCCGGTGGTGGCCATGGTCGTCGATCAGGTGCCGGGCCAGGGTGCGGACGGCGTCCCCGCCCAGCCCACTGCCCCGTACCTCCGGGTCGAGGAAGAGGTCGAGACTGGCGTGCCGGTAGTCGGGGTCGCTCTCGGCGTACCACTGGATGGCGCCGACGACCCGGCCGTCGTGCTCGATCGCGTACACGGTCAGCACGTCGTCGGCCAGGTCGGCGCGCACGGCCCCGGTCAGGTCGTCGCCGCCGCGCCACCAGCGCCGCACCTCGGGCGTGGACCGGATCGCCGCGAGGACCGGCACGTCGGCGTCCGTCGCCGGTCGAAGCGTGACCGCATTGCCCCTCAGCGTCGGCACCGCGCTCAGCCCCGCAGCTCGCCGTGCTCGACGCAGACCGCCGCCCAACCCACCGGCAGCACCTGCACCTTCATTCGCCGCCGGCAGTGCGCGCAGAACCGGGGCGGTTCCAGCTCGCGCGCAGCCTGGCACGCCGGGTGACCCCCGGCGTCCGCCGGCTCACCGCACCGGTCGCACCACACCCGCGTCGTGGTCATCGGCGTCGGCGTCACAGCGTCGCGGAGAGGGCCTTGACCGGCATCTTCAGGTCGTCCAGCAGCGCCAGGTCGTCGGTCGCCGGCCGGCCCAGCGTGGTCAGGTAGTTGCCGACGATGACCGCGTTGATGCCGCCGAGCAGGCCTGCCCGGGTGCCCAGGTCGCCGAGAGTGAGCTCCCGCCCGCCCGCGTACCGGAGGATGGTGCGCGGCATGGCCAGCCGGAACGCGGCGATGGCGCGCAGCGCGTCCTTGCCCTCGACCACCGGACGGTCGCCCAGCGGGGTGCCCGGGCGCGGGTTGAGGAAGTTCAGCGGGACCTCGTGCGGGTCCAGCGCGGCGAGCTGCGCGGCGAACTCGGCGCGCTGCTCCACCGTCTCGCCGAGGCCGAGGATGCCGCCGCAGCAGACCTCCATGCCGGACTCGCGGACCATCCTCAGCGTCTCCCACCGCTCCTCCCAGGAGTGGGTGGTGACGACGTTCGGGAAGTAGGAGCGGCAGGTCTCCAGGTTGTGGTTGTAGCGGTGCACGCCCATGTCGACCAGCTCGTCGACCTGCTCCTGGCTCAGCATGCCGAGCGACGCGGCGACCTGGATGTCGACCTCCGCCTTGATCGCGGCGACGCCCTCGCGCAGCTGCTTCATCAGCCGGGCGTCGGGGCCACGCACGGCGGCCACGATGCAGAACTCGGTCGCCCCGGTCGCCGCGGTCTGCTTCGCCGCCTTCACCAGGGAGGGAATGTCCAGCAGGACCGAGCGGACCGGCGAGGTGAACAGCCCGGACTGCGAGCAGAAGTGGCAGTCCTCCGGGCAGCCGCCGGTCTTCAGCGAGACGATGCCCTCGACCTCGACCTCCGGCCCGCACCAGCGCATCCGTACCTCGTGCGCGAGCTGGAGGGCGGCGGGGAGGTGCTCGTCGGGCAGGTTCAGCACGGCGAGGACACCGGCCTCGTCGAGGCCGACGCCGTTCTCCAGCACCTGCTTACGGGCCTGGTCGAGGATCTCTGGCATGGCTCGTACCCTACAAGGGCCACCCCGACCCGGAGAAGCGCCCGAGCACGCCCAGGTGGCCCCCGACCATCCCCTGCCCGTTCCCGTGCGTCCCCCGCTCGGGACCACTGAGGGTCCCCGCGTGCCGGGGCCGCGCCACGCCGGGCCGGGGGCCGCGGGTGGTAGCTTCGCCCGGCGTAAGCGGCCGTGGCGGACGGCCGGGATCGGCGGACGTGGGGAGCGTGGCGTGGCGGACTGGCTGGCGGTGCTGCACCGCCGTGCCGAGCTGCGGGCGAAGGCGGGACTGACCCGCCGGCTGCGCCCCCGGGCCGCCGGCGACACCGTGGTCGACCTCGCCGGCAACGACTACCTCGGCCTGACCACCCACCCAGAGGTCACCGCCGCGGCGGGGCGGGCCCTCGCGGCGTACGGGCTGGGCGCGACCGGCTCCCGGCTGGTACGCGGGTCCACCGAGGTCCACCACGGGCTGGAGGCCGCCCTCGCGGACTGGCTCGGCACCGACGGCAGCCTGGTCTTCTCCTCCGGTTACCTGGCCAACCTCGGCGCGGTCCGGGCGCTGGCGCAGCCGCGTACCCTGCTCGTCTCGGACGCCCACAACCACGCCTCGTTGATCGACGGCTGCCGGATCTCCGGCGCGCAGACCGTGGTCACCCCGCACGCCGACCCGGCGGCGGTGGCCGCCGCGCTGGCCGCCGCCCCCGGCCGCCCGGCCGTGGTGGTCACCGAGTCGGTCTTCTCCGTCGACGGCGACCTCGCCCCGCTGGCGGAGCTGCATGCCGTGGCCCGCCGGCACGGCGCCCTGCTGCTGGTCGACGAGGCGCACGCGCTCGGCGTCACGGGCCCGACCGGCGCGGGCGGGGTGGCCGCCGCCGGGCTGGCCGGCGAGCCGGACGTGGTGGTCACCGCGACCCTGTCCAAGGCACTGGGCGGCGCGGGGGGCGTGGTCGCCGGGCCGGCCGCGTTCGTCCGGCACCTGGTGGAGACCGGCCGGACCTTCATCTTCGACACCGCCCTGCCGCCGGCCGTGGCCGCCGGGGTCCGCGCCGCGCTGGACCTGGCCCGCGCCGGCGACGACCTGCGCGCCGAGCTGGCCGAGCGGGCCGCGGAGACGGTACGCCGGCTGCGCGCCGCCGGGCTGACCGTCTCCGCGCCGGACGCCGCCGTGGTGTCGGTGACCGCCCCGGGCCCGGAGGCGGCGACCGCCTGGGCCGCCGACTGCGCCGACCGGGGGGTGGCCGTCGGCTGCTTCCGCCCGCCGTCCACCCCGGACAGCCGGTCCCGGCTGCGGCTGACGATCAGCGCCGGGGTGCCCCGGGCGGACTTCGAGCGGGCCCTCGACGTGATCGTGGAGTGCGCCCCGTGACGGGCGGAGGTGACGTCGTGAGCGGGGCGTGGACCGGGCCGGTGCTGGTCACCGGCACCGACACCGAGGTCGGCAAGACGGTGGTGACCGCGGCGGTGACGGCCGCCGCGCAGGCCGCCGGCCTGCGGGTCGCCGTGGTCAAGCCCGGTCAGACGGGTACGGCCACCGGCGACCCGGGCGACGTCGACTCGGTGACCCGGCTGGCCGCCCCGCTCACCGGCCGGACCCTGGCCAGCTACCCCGACCCGCTCGCCCCGCTCGCCGCCGCCCGGGTGGCGCGGCTGGAGCCGCTGGAGCTGTACGACGTCGTCGACGCCGTCCGTGAGGAGGCCGACAAGCACGACCTGGTGCTGATCGAGGGGGCCGGCGGGCTGCTCGTACCGATGGGGCTGCGTCCCTCGGGGGAGCCCTGGACGGTGGCCGACCTGGCGGTGGCGCTCGACGCACCCGCCGTGGTGGTTGCCCGCGCGGGGCTGGGCACCCTCAACCACACCGCGCTGACCCTCGAGGCGCTCCAGCGGCGCGCGGTGCCGGCCGGAGTGGTGATCGGCGCCTGGCCGGCGACGCCGGAGCTGGTGCACTGGGCGAACCTGACCGACCTGGTGCCCAACCTGTTCGGCGCGCTTCCGGCGGGAGCCGGGGCGATGGACCCGGGGGTGTTCCGCCGGTCCGCCCCGGGCTGGCTCACCCCGGCGCTGTACGGGGTGCTCGACGACTGGCGCGCCTGGGCCGAGGACAGCGGCTGACCACCGGCCCGGCCGGCGTCCGTCGGGTGGCCACGGGCCGTCGGGCGGTCACCTGACTTTCGTCGGTGCCCGGGCCCGACCACCGTGGGTAGCCTGGCCGCCATGCGGTGGGAGCAGTGGGAGCGGTGGCGTGGCGGCGTCCGGGGCTGGCCGGCACGGTCCCGACGCTCACCGGGCGGGCCGGTCCGGTTCCGCTCGCTACGGGACGGACTGTCACGCGGCGGGCTGTCGCGGGGCGGGTTCCTGCGGGACGGGCTGCTCTGGGCGGTGGTCGCGGCGCCGATCGGCTTCCCCTGGCTCACGCCGCCGTACGGCAGGCACACCGTGCTGCTCGGGCTGGGCGCCCTGCTGCTGCTCGCCGTCGCCGTCCGGCTGGGCCACCGCCGGCCGCTGACCGCGCTGGTGCTGGTCGTGCTCGGTTCCCTGCTCGACGGCAACTTCGTCTTCGCCATCCCGGTGTTCAGCTACCTGGCCGGACGGCGCAGCCCTGGGACGGCCCCCGCCGCGGCGGTGTTCGGGGTGCTCGCCGCCGGGGGCACCATCCTGAACGTGGGACTGCTCGGCACCGGCGCCGCCACCTGGTTCCTGCTCGCCTCGGTGCTGCTCTTCGCCGGGGTGTTCCCGTGGCTGGTCGGCCGGTACCGGCGGCAGCAGCGGGAGCTGGTGGTGGCGGGGGACCGGCACGCCGAGGCGGTGGCCAGGGAGCGGCGCGGCGCGGCCGAGCGGATCCGGCTGCGGGAGCGGGCCCGGATCGCCCAGGAGATGCACGACTCCCTCGGCCACGAGCTGAGCCTGATCGCGCTGCGCGCCGCCGCACTCGAACTCGCCGACGACCTGCCGGCCCGGCACCGGACGGCGGCCGGGGAGCTGCGGGCCAGCGTCGCCGGGGCCACCGAGCGGCTGCACGAGATCATCGGGGTGCTCCGGGAGGAGGGCGGTGGCCCGGCGTCCACCCTGCCGGCCGGGGAGAGCGTCGCGGAGCTGGTCGACCGGGCCCGGGAGGCAGGGATGGCGGCGCGGCTGGACGGCGATCCCCTCGACCTGCCCGCGATGGCCGGGCACGCGGCGCACCGGGTGGTCCGGGAGGCGCTGACCAACGCCGCCCGGTACGCCCCCGGCGCACCGGTCACCGTCACCGTGGCCCGCCTCGGCGGCCGGGTCGAGGTCGGCGTGGCCAACGCCCCGCCGCCGGCCGGCCCGCTGCCCGGCCCGCCGTCCAGCGGCTCGGGCCTGCTCGCCCTCCGGGAACGGGTACGCCTGGCCGGCGGCACGCTGACCGCAGGCCCGGAGGCGGCGGGCGGCTTCACCGTGCTGGCCCGCCTCCCACTCGCGCCCACCCCGCCGCTCGATCCCCCACCGGCGCACCCGGTCGAGGGTCGGCCGGTCGAGGGTCGGTCGGCGGAGGCGGAGCGGCGGCTGCGCGAGGCCCGTCGGCGGGTCCGGCGGAGTCTGGTCGCGGCGCTCGGCGCCCCGGTGGTCCTCGGGCTGGTGCTGACCCTGGTCTACTACCCGTTCGCCACGGCGGGCGCGGTCCTCGACGCCGTGGCTTTCGACCGGCTGCCGCTGGGCGCCGCCCGACAGGAGCTGACCGGCCTGCCGCGCCGCCAGGTGGAGCCGCCGGCCGGGGCGCGCCCCGGCTGCGAGTACTACACCGACGGCAACTTCCCGCTCGCGCAGGCCACCTGGCGGCTCTGCTTCTCGGACGGGCGACTCGTGGGCAAGGAGCGGATCGACCGATGACGGACCGATGGGACGACGCGCCGGGGGAAGCCCCGCCGGTGCGGGTGGTGCTCGCCGACGACGAGGCGATGATCCGGGCCGGGGTCCGGGCGATCCTCGGCGCGGACCCCGGCATCGAGGTGGTCGGCGAGGCCGGCGACGGCGCGGCGGCCGTCGAGCTGGTCCGGGCGCACCGGCCGGACGTGGCGCTGCTGGACATCAGGATGCCCCGCCTGGACGGGCTGGCCGCCGCCGCCGAGATCCGCCGGCTGGCGCCGGGCACGGCCACGGTCATGCTCACCACGTTCGGGGAGGACGACCACGTGGCCCGGGCGCTCGGGCACGGCGCGAGCGGCTTCCTGCTCAAGGCCGGCGACCCGCGGGAGCTGATCGCCGGGGTGCGGGCGGTGGCCGGCGGCGGGGCGTACCTGTCGCCGCGGATCGCCCGTCGGGTGATCGAACTGAACGGGGCCCGGATGGCCCGCCGCCCGGCGGCCCGGGACCGCACCGCCGGGCTGACCGACCGGGAGCGGGAGGTGCTCGCCCTGGTCGGCGCGGGCCTGTCCAACGCCGAGATCGCCCGCCGCCTGCACCTCGTCGAGGGCACCGTGAAGAGCTATCTGACCAGCATCTTCACCCGCCTGGAGGTGCGCAACCGGGTGCAGGCGGCGATCCTCGCCCACGAGGCCGGCCTCGTCGAGACGTGACCCTCAGGGCGGTGGGGACGTGACGCTCAGGCGTCGCGGCGGCGGGCCGTGACGCTCAGGCGTCGCGGCGGCGGGGCGTGATCCTCAGGCGTCGCGGTGGCGCAGGGCGGCCCGGCCGGCGGCCAGCGTGGCGGCGGCCCAGCCGGCGAGCAGCAGCAACCCCACCACCGGCGGGTACGGGTCGGCGTCCCCGGCGAGGAAGTGGCCCCCGGCGACGCCCGGGAAGCCGTCGGCGATCCGGGTCAGCACAGCGATGCCCGGCTCCTGGAGCGACAGCGGCACGATCATCAGCACCGCGATCAGGACGATCACCGTCAGCACCGCGCTGCGCAGCACCGCGCCGAGGCCGAGCGCCAGCACCCCGACCAGCGCCAGGTAGGCCGCCGACGCCAGCACGTCGCGGACCGTGCCGCCGAGCGGGGCGTCGCCCCACTCACCGAGCACCGCGCCGGCGACCAGCGCGCCGACCCCGCCGAGCAGCAGCCCCGACCCGAAGGTCACCGCCCCGCTCACCGCGGCCTTCGCCAGCAGTACGCGACCGCGCGACGGCGTGCAGCGCAGGGTGGTCCGCAGCGTGCCGGCGCCGAACTCGGCGGTGACCGCGAGCAGGCCGATGGCGAGCACGGCGTACTGGGTGAGTTCCAGGGAGTCGATGACGATGCTGCCGACGGTGATCATCCCCCGGTCGTCGGCCGGGTCGTCGTTGGTGTTGGCGTTGGCGGCGTAGATGGCGAGCTGGCCGGCGGCGGCGGCCGTCAGCAGCACCGCCGACAGCAGCGTCCACCAGGTGGACCGTACCGACCACAGCTTGGTCCACTCGGCGGCGACCGCCCCGGCGAACGGGCCGACAGTCGGTGCGGTACGGGTGGCGGGCTGCGCGTTCATCGGGCCTCGATCCGGTGGTGGGTGGTGGGGGAGCCGGCCGGGGCGGCGGCGTACTCGACGCTGCCGTCGGTGAGGGCCATGAACGCCTGCTCCAGCGACGCGGCAACCGGGGTCAGCTCGTGCAGGGCGACCCCCAGCTCGTACGCGAGGTCGCCGACCCGGTCGGCGGTCAGCCCGGTGACGGTCAGCCCGTGCGGTCCGTCGGCCTCGACGACGCCTCCGTCGCCGGCCAGCCGCCGGGCCAGCGCCGTCAGGCCGGCCGGCTGCGGGCCGCGTACCCGCACCGAGGCGGCGGCGGAGCCGCCCGCGATCACCTCGGCGGTGGGCGCGTCGGCGATGAGCCGGCCCCGGCCGATCACCACGAGGTGGTCGGCGGTCTGCTGCATCTCGCTCATCAGGTGGCTGGAGACCAGCACCGTCCGGCCCTGCGCGGCGAGCGAGCGGGTGAGCTGCCGGATCCAGCGCACCCCGTCCGGGTCGAGGCCGTTGACCGGCTCGTCGAACAGCAGGACCGGCGGGTCGCCGAGCAGCGCCCCGGCGATGCCGAGCCGCTGGCCCATGCCGAGGGAGAGGGTCCGGCCGGGCTTCGCGGCGGCCCGGTCGTCCAGGCCGACCAGGGCCAGCACCTCGTCGACCCGGCGGCGGCCGATGCCATTGCTGCGCGCGGTGGCCAGCAGGTGGGCGTGCCCGGGCCGGGCCGGGTGGATCGCCCCGGCGTCCAGCAGCGCGCCGACGGTGTGCAGCGGGTGCCGCAGCTCCCGGTACGGCCGGCCGTCGATCAGGGCGCGGCCGGCGGTGGGCCGGTCCAGGCCGAGGATCATCCGCATGGTGGTGGACTTGCCCGCGCCGTTCGGGCCGAGGAACCCGGTGACCCGGCCGGGTGCGATGTCGACGGTCAGGTCGTCGACGGCGGTCGTGGGGCCGAACCGCTTCGTCAGGCCACGTAGTGTGATCATGGATCGACGGTAGGGATCCGGGCGGCCCGCCCGCTGCTGTCGATCGGCGACGACCCACCCCCACCTTCGTCAGGTCCGCCCGGGTCAGGGGCGGGCGACCACGAAGGCGTCCGGCATCCGGAAGGTCAGGTTGTCCGGGTACCAGGGCGGGCGGACGACGCGCACCCCGTCGAGCAGCGGCGCGGCCTCGGCGACCACCACGGCGGCCTCCAGCCTGGCCAACTGGGCGCCGACGCAGCGGTGCGCCCCCGCCCCGAACGCCAGGTGCCGGCGGGAGCCGCGTTGCCCCGGGCGGAACTCGTCCGGGGCCGGCACCACGTCCGGGTCCCGGCCGGCGCGGGCCAGCCAGAGCACCACGCCGGTCCCCGCCGGCACCGTCGTCCCGCCCAGCGTGGCGTCCACGGCCGCCACCCGCCGCCAGGTGACGATGGGCGGCTCCAGCCGCAGCCCCTCCTCGACCACGTCGGCGACCGCGACGCTGCCGTCGCGCAGCCCGGCGCGCACCGTCGGCTCGCCGGTCAGTCGGTGCAGCAGCAGGGTGAGGAACTGCGAGGTGGTCTCCTGGCCGGCGACCAGCAGGAAGAACAGCGCCCCGACGACCACGTCGGGCGAGTGCCCGGCGGCCCGTAGCCGGGCGGCGAGGCCGCCCCCGGTCGCGGCGAACCCCCGCAGCACGGTGTGGAAGCGGCCCACCTCGGCGGCGAGCGCCCGCTGTCGCGCCTCGTCGAGCGGGGCCCAGAACAGCTCCAGCGCCGCGCGGGCGAACTCCTTCACCGCGCCGACCGGGGCGTCCGGCAGCTCGACCAGCCGGGCCAGCACCAGCAGCGGCAGGTCCGCGGCGAGGTCGGCGTGCAGGTCGACCGGTACGCCCGCGTCGAGCGCCGCGCGCAGCCGGGCCACCCGCTCGCGGACCAGCCCGGTCAGCCAGGGCTGCTGCGCGGCGACCCGGGTCGGGTGCAGTGCGTCGGCGACGATGCCGCGGATCTCCGGGTGGCTCGCCCCGCCGTTGTTCGCCAGGGTCGGCGGCAGTCTGAACCGGTGCCCGGCGAGCACCCGCAGGGCAGCCACCGGCAGCGGGGTGACCGCGTCCAGGGCGTTGTCGGGCCGGAAGGTCACCGGGTCGGCGAGCACCTGCCGGACCAGCGCGTGCCGGGTCACCACCAGGTGTACGACGCCGACGTGGTCGACGACCGTCGCCACGTCCGGCCACCGCCCGCCGACGGCGTCCCCCCACCCCCGGAACAGCACGGCGTCAACCTAGCGGGCGGCCCCCGGCGGCGCCGGGTCCAGCTCCCACACGGTGGTGCGCTTCACCCGTACGCTCTCCAGCGCCTCCGGCACCGGCACGTCGTAGACGGCCAGCTCGCGGAACCGCTCCCGGGGCAGGAACGCCCGGCCCGGGTCGCCGACCACCACCAGGGCGCCGGCCCGGGCGGCCCGGAGCAGGAAGCGCAGCATCCGCCGGGCCATCGCCTCGCTGTAGAAGACGTCCCCGGCGAGCACCACCTCGGCGTCGGCGGCGTCGCCGTCGAGGATGTCACCCAGCTCGGCGTCGACGCGTACCCCGTTGGCCCTGGCGTTGAGTGCGACCGCGGCCACTGCACGCTCGTCGACCTCGACGGCGCGCACGGCCGCCGCGCTGGCGCGGGCGGCGGCGATGGCGACCAGGCCGGAGCCGGACGCGAGGTCGAGCACCCGGCGGCCGGCGACCAGCTCGGGGTGGTCGGTGACGTACCGGGCGAGTCCCTGCCCGCCGGCCCAGGCGAACGCCCAGAACGGAGGCGGCTGGGAGCTGCGGAACTCACCCTCGGTGAGCTCCCACAGCCCGATCGGCTCGTCGGCCTGGTGCAGGCGGACCTCGGGGACGAAGGTCACCGGGGCGAGCCGCGCGTGCAGCTTCACGAAGGCTGTGGAGAGTTCGGACACGCGCTGATTCTCCCCGGCCGGCCCGGCCGCCCGTCGACGTGGGGCCACGATCGGACCAATATAGCTACAGTCATCGATTTTACAAAAACTCCCATCTTGTAAAACATGGTGACCCGTGCCACAGTCGGGCGTACCTGGGAGATCGGAGGTCGGCGATGGCCGCGCGTGCCGAATCGACAGTCCCGTCCGCAGCGCCGGCCCTCTCCGGCGCCTGGCGCGACCCGCGCAGGCCGCTCTGGCCGCTCGCGCTGGTCGTGCCGGCGCTGCCCTTCCTGGCCTGGCTGACCTGGCGGGGCGGGGCGGGATCGTGGGCCTGGTGGCTCACCCCGGTGGCGGTCTTCGGCGTGATTCCCGTGGTCGACCTGCTGATCGGCGACGACCGGCGCAACCCGCCGGAGGAGGTGGTGCCGGACCTGGCGCGGGACGGCTACTACCGTTGGCTCACCTACCTCTACCTTCCCGCCCAGTACGGCGGCCTGGTTCTCGGCTGCGCGCTCTGGGCCTCGGGCGACCTGCACCCGCTCGGCGCGGCCGGGCTGGTCGCCACCCTTGGCGTGGTCGACGGCATCGCCATCAACACCGCCCACGAGTTGGGTCACAAGCGGGAACGGCTGGAGCGCTGGCTGTCCAAGGTGGCCCTCGCCCCGACCGGGTACGGCCACTTCTACGTCGAGCACAACCGGGGCCACCACGTCCGGGTCGCCACCCCTCCGGACCCGGCCAGTTCCCGGCTCGGGGAGAGCTTCTACGCGTTCTGGCCGCGTACCGTCTGGGGCGGCCTGCGGTCGGCCTGGCGGCTGGAGACGGCCCGGTTCCGCATCCGGGGCCGCAGCCCGTGGACGTACCGCAACGACATTCTCAACGCCTGGGCGATGACCGTCGTCCTGTTCGCCGTCCTGGTCGCCGCGTTCGGGGCGGGCGTGCTGCCCTTCCTGCTGTTTCAGGGCGTCCTCGGGTTCTCCCTGCTGGAGGTGGTCAACTACCTGGAGCACTACGGCCTGGCTCGGCAGCACACCCGGGTCGGCCGGTACGAGAAGGTCGACCCCCGGCACAGCTGGAACAGCGACCGGACGGTCACCAACGTCTTCCTCTTCCAGCTCCAGCGGCACAGCGACCACCACGCCAACCCGCTGCGCCGCTACCAGACGCTGCGCAGCTTCAGCTCCTCGCCACAACTGCCCGCCGGGTACGCCACCATGGTCGTCGCCGCCCTGATGCCGCCCGTGTGGCGGCGGGTGATGGACCGCCGGGTGCTCGCCCACTACGGCGGCGAACTGGACCTGGCCAACGTCCACTCGCCGGCCCGGGCCCGGCTGCGGAAACGCCTGGGCCTGCCGCCACCCGGCGCTCCTGGCACCCCCGGCGTTCCTGGCACCCCCGGCGTTCCTGGCACCCCCGGCGTTCCTGGCACCCCCGCATCCACGCCGACTCCCCGCTGACCGCCCGCGTCGTGCCGTCCGGGCGGGCTTGCGCCGGTCGGTCGGCCGGTCCGGGAGTTCTGTCGGCAGTCAGTCCATGGCCGCGTCGGGCTACGGCGTGCGGGCAGTCCATGGCCGTCGGGCCACGGCGTGCGGTCGGCTACGGCGTGTGGGCAGTCCATGGCCGTCGGGCCACGGCGTGCGGTCGGCTACGGCGTGTGGGCAGTCCATGGCCGTCGGGCCACGGCGTGCGGTCAGCCCACGGCCATCAGGCTGTGGTGTGCGGTCAGCCCACGCCGTCGGGCTGCGGTTGGGGCTGCTCGGCCCGGCGGGAACGCTCCTGTGCCGGGGCGGACCAGTCGAGCTGGGCCGGGTCCAGCCCCAGCTCGCGGGCGGTCACCAGCCGGATCCACTCGGCGAACTGGCGGCGGGAGATCACCCGTTCGTGGACCGCGAACTGAACGGCGAGGCCGTCCATCACCGCGTTGATCCGCCAGGCCGCGCCGGCCGGGTCGGCGCACTCGAAGATGCCCTCGCGCACCCCGTCGCTGATCACCGCCGCGAGATCCTCCCGCCAGCGCAGGTCCAGCCGGCGGGAGAGCTTTTCCAGCTCCGGGGCGCGCAGGGACTCCGACCAGCCGTCGATCCACATCGGCCAGGAGGTCGACCGGCCGGTCGGGGTGTAGAGCTTGAGCATCCTGCGGAGCTTGGCCAGGGGGGAGCCGGACGACCGGACCACGGCGTCGAGCCGGGCGAGGTCCTGTTCCACCGCGTACGCGAAGGCCTGGGCGAGGAGCCGTTCCTTGGTGGCGAAGTGGTAGAAAACCAGTGCCTGGCTGACCCCGGCGGCCTGCGCCACGTCGGCCGTGCGGGTGTTGGCCAGCCCTCGTTCCGTGATCACGTCACAGGCCGTGCGCAACAGGGCATCCAGGCGGATCTCGGCGGCACGTCTCGTCACGCCGCTACCGTAACCTATCCGTTCGTGCACAAACAGTTACCGCTGCGGCTGATTCACACCAAGAGAGTCGGAAAACTGACAGTTTTTCCCTCTTGCCAGGCATGCCCCAAGTGCTCCCACCCAGGTTCCTAGGAAGCTTACGCACCAGGCTCACCGCCTCACCGCCCGCCCACAGCCCCTTGAGACCGACGGGCGCGCGCAGATTCAGGGAATTAGTGGCCTCGGCGAGCTGCGAGGCCACTAATTCCCTGAATCTGCGCGCTCTTGCCCCCCGGGTGGGGTGTGGGGGTGGCTCGGTGGAGCGGGGGGTGGCTCGGTCGGGGTCGGGTTGGGGCTGCGGGGCGCGCCGGGGCGGGCCCCGAGTTGGCAACCGTTCCCGGACTCGGCTAAAGTTCTCATCCGTCACCGGTTAACGCCGGAGACAAGCGGACGTAGCGCAGCTGGTAGCGCATCACCTTGCCAAGGTGAGGGTCGCGGGTTCGAATCCCGTCGTCCGCTCGGAGCTGCCGCCATGCATGTCGGAGGCAACCTCGGTGGTGGAGTGGCCGAGAGGCGAGGCAACGGCCTGCAAAGCCGTGTACACGGGTTCAAATCCCGTCTCCACCTCGGCAAGTTGACGAGGGCGATTGGCGCAGTGGGAGCGCGCTTCCTTGACACGGAAGAGGTCACTGGTTCAAACCCAGTATCGCCCACCAGTAGTTGACAGGCTGTGCGACCCGTTACCGGAACTCCGGTAACGGGTCGCTTGCTGTTCGGGCCGTTTACGCGAGGCACGGCCAAGGGAATGTGGTCGCCGCCCTGGAGTGATCGCCTCGGTCAGCCGGTCGTTCCACGGGCGGCGTCGGCGGTGGTGGCGAGGGCTTTGTTCCGCTCCGGGTGCGCCTCCTGGCCGCGACGGTTGTCGCCTGGCCACTGCCGCCCGGCTGGACCCTGACTGGCGGAAGGCGCTCGTGGGGAGTGGTCCCGACGGCGTGCAGGCCGTCCGTGGGAGTGGCTCGACGACGGCAGGGCACGCGTTTCAGGCGTTCAGCCGGATACCGGCAGCGGTTGAACGGCCGCTGCGGATAACGGTTCCATATAGCTGGCGATGTGCCGCAGCGTGCCGCGATATTCAACTGGCGGCATCGCGGAGCCGCGATGCGGGGTAGCAACTCGCGCGTCACGGAGGTCTGCGATGCATGACGGCAACATGAGCGCGTCAGGTGGCCGGACCGTGGACCTGCTCCGTGCGCGCCCGCCACTGCGTCGAGCACTGGTCAGCGCGCTGGCTGCGACGATGACGTTCGTCATCCTGGTGAGCGGGACGGGGGATCTGCCCCGGCCGGTCGAAGGCCAGAATGCGACGTCGCGTACGGGGGCCGAGTCGGCCTGGGGCGACGGTGACGCCGCCGCACCACAGCAGCGGTGGGACGGGCCGTCGAAGGCTGCCGCGGCCACGCAGCAGCAGGTGAACCGGAAGATCCCCGCCTCCCAACGATCGCGCTATCCGCAGCACTCGTTGGCGCAGCAGCCGACCGCCCCGGCCAACACCGCCTCGCTGGGGCAGCCACCGAAGGCGCCGGCGCGTGGCTACCAGCCGACCAGCAGCCGGGAGTTGGCGCAGCAGCGCGATGCCTACCAGCAGGTGTACGCCAACACCGACGGCTCCCAGACCACCGTGTTCTCCACCGCGCCGATCAACTACCGGACCCCCGGGGGCGGTTGGGCGCCGATCGACCCGAAGCTGACCGCCGACACCGCTTCGGGCTGGCGCAACGCGGCCGACGCGGTGGGTGTCCGGCTCGCCGCACGGGCCGACGCCCCGGCCCTGGCCCGCTTCGCCCTCCCCGACGGCAAGGCCGTGTCGTACGGGTTGGCCGGCGCCGCGCCGGTGCCCGGACGGGCCGACGGAGCGCTGGTCGTCTACCGCGGGGTGCTGCCCGACGTCGACCTGGAACTGGAGTCGCGCCCCGGGGCGCTGAAGGAGACCCTGGTACTGCGCTCCGTGGACGCGCCGCGGGTGTACGACTTCCCGCTGCGCCTCGAAGGGCTCACCGCGGCGGTACATGACAACTCGGTGCGGCTCTCCGACGCCGCCGGCACGGTGCGGGCCGTCTTCCCGCCGGGCTACGTCATCGACGCCGCACCCGTTCCGGTGACCTCGACGGCCGTCAGGTACCAGCTGCTCGGCGTCGGCGGCAGGCCGACGCTGCGGGTCTCCGTCGACGACGGGTGGCTGCGCGACCAGGCCCGGGTCTATCCGGTGCGGCTGGACCCGACGGTGGAGCTGCCGGTCGCGGAGGGCGCCGCCGACTCGGCCATGTACGTGCACGGCTCCGGCTCCGCCGCGGGCGGCAGCGAGCTGCGGGTCGGCACGGTGAGCGGCACCAACGCCGCGTCGTACATCAAGTTCGGCGGCCTGGTGGACCGGCTGCGCTACCACACCATCTTCGGCGCGCAGCTCCAGGTGGTCAACTACGACTCCGACTCCTGCCAGGCGCGGGAGGTGACCGTGCACCCGGTGACGGCCGGGTGGTCGGCCGGCAGCGGCTACTCCTATCCCGGCCCGGCTGTCGGCGCGGCGTTGGCCGGCGAGTCGTTCGCGCACGGCTATGTCGCGTTCGGCCAGAATCAGTCGGCCTGCCCGGCTGCGGCCGAGGCGTTCGACCTTGGCGGTGCCGGGGCCGCCCTGGTGCAGCGTTGGGTCAACGGGGAACAGGCCAACAACGGCCTGTCGCTGCGTGCCTCGGCCGATCCGCTCAGCGGGAAGCGGTTCACCGGCAACGGAACGGCGAACCCGCCGAGGCTGTACGTGACGCACAGTCCGTACAACGCCTCGTACCAGATCCCGAAGCCGGTGCCCAACCCGCCGGTGCTGCAGAACCAGGCCGGCCGGGTCGCCGTGACGGTGACCAACCTCAGCGCCGAGGCGTGGGCGGTGGGCAGCTACTACCTGGCCTACCGCGCCTACAATGCGCAAACCGGCGCGGCGGTCTCCCAGCAGCGCGCGGCCAACCTGACCGCCCCGGTGGCCCGTGGTGCCAGGGTGACCCTCGACGCGACCATCAAGGCCATGCCGCCGGGCAGGTACTTCCTCGACTTCACCATGGTGCGCACCGGCGGCGTGGTCTTCACCGACCACCAGGTGCCGCCCGCCCGGATGGTGCTCGAGGTCATCGACATCCCACCGGTCGTGCAGGAGCTCTACCCGCCGAACGGGTATTCCGCACCGACCCTGTCCCCGCAGCTGTGGGCGCGCGCGGTGGACATCGACGCGCCCCCGGGATTGTCGCTCACCTACAAGTTCGAGGTGTGTGAGCAGACGGCGTCCGGCGGCACCACCGGCTGCTTCGACTCCGGCTTCCAGGCCAAGACCGCCTGGACCGTGCCGGCCGGCCGGCTGTACTGGACCAAGACCTACCAGTGGCGGGTGATAGTCAAGGACGGCGGCAACGAGGTGTCGTCGCCGCGCTCTACGCTGCTCACCTCCGTGCCGCAGCCGGAGATCACCTCGCGGATCGCGGGCGCGACGACTGCGGCGCGCGACCGTGAGTTCGACGCGCAGACCGGCAACGTCTCCACCACCGCGGTGGATGCCACGGTCACCACGGTCGGTCCCGAGCTGAATCTGGTCCGCACCTACAACAGCCTCGACCCGCGGCGCGACGGCGCGTTCGGGGCCGGCTGGTCGACCCGCTACGACATGCGCCTCGTCGCCGACGCGGACGGCTCCGGCAACGTGCTGGTCACCTACCCGGACGGCCAGCAGGTGCGCTTCGGCAGGAACCCGGACGGCACCTTCGCCGCACCGTCCGGCCGTACCGCGTCGCTGACCTGGAACGGCACCGTCTGGACGCTGGTGGACAAGGCGAAGATGGCCTACCAGTTCTCCGCCGCCGGCCGACTGACGAAGATCACCGATGCCGCCCTGCGGTCGATCGTGCTGACCTACAACGCCACCGACGGGAAGCTGGCCCGGGCCCGGGTCTCCAACAGCCAGACCAACACCGCCGGCCGGTCCTTGGTCTTCACCTGGTCCGGCGCGCACGTGGTCAGCGTCGCCGCGGACGCGGTCAACGGCACGGCGCCGACCTGGACCTACACCTACAGTGGTGACCTGCTCACCTCGGTCTGCGCCCCGGGCAACGCCTGCACCCAGTACGGCCACGCCGCCGGTTCGCACTACCGCACCGGGATGCTCGACGCGAAGCCGGAGTCGTACTGGCGGCTGGGCGAGGCGCAGGGCGCCGCCGCCGGCAGTGAGGTCGCGGTCAACCTCGGCAAGGACGCCGGCGCCTACGCGGGCGTCACCCTCGGCACGGCCGGCGCGTTGACCGGCACCGGCAACACCGCGGCCAGCTTCAACGGCACCTCCTCCGTGGTCGAGCTGCCCAAGGGCGCGGTGAAGAAGCCCCGTGACGGCGCGGTCGAGCTCTGGTTCAAGAACAGCGTCACCGGCAGCGGCGGCCCGCTGCTGGGCTACCAGGACAAGGCGCTCGGCGCCGAGTCCACCACCGGGGTGCCGGTGCTGTACGTGGGCACCGACGGCCGGCTTCGCGGCCAGTTCGGCGGCCCCACGATCGCGCCGCTGGCCTCGACCGCCGTCGTCAACGACGGGCGCTGGCACCACGTCGTGCTGTCGGCCATGGGGGGCGTGCAGACGCTCTACCTCGACGGTGCCAAGGTGGCCGAGCGCACCGGCGCGACGGTCGAGCACTCGCTGCTCACCTTCAACCAGCTCGGCGCGGCGTACGCGACCTCGCCGGCCTCCTGGCCGGCCTGGGGCGCGACGGCGCGACGGTACTTCACCGGCGCGATCGACGAGGTGGCCGTCTACTCCCACCCGCTGGGCCAGGCGGCGGTCGCCGCGCACTACCGGTACGCCGCCGGCGCGAACCAGTTGACCACGGTGACCCTGCCCAGCGGCAAGATCGCGGCGCAGTTCACGTACGACACCGCGGCCGACCGGGCCACCAAGCACACCGACCGGCACGGCGGCACCTGGAGCATCGGCGCGCCGCTGGTCTACGGCGGCGCCACCGACCTGCGCCGCAGCGTGCAGGTGCTGGACCCGGCCAACCGGCCGCACCTGTACGAGTACGACGCGCTCACCGGGCAACTGCTGCGCTCGGGCACCCCGCTCGGTCTGGAGGCCCGCGAGGAGGACCGCCCCCCCTCGCCCACACCGTCACCGTCACCGCCGCCGACCGAGGTGTGCTCCACCCCCGACCCGGGCGACCCGGCGTTCTGCACGATCATCCCGGGTGACGCGGGCGGGCCGGTGTTCGTGCGGCACCCGCTGGAAGGGATGGCGATCCGCACGTTCGAGTACGACGATCGCGGCAACCAGAGCGTGGTCACGAACGAGAACGGCGACGCCGTACGGATGACCTACGACGAGCGCGGCAACGTCACGTCCAAGCGGACCTGCCGTACCACCAGCGTCTGCGACACCAGCTACACGACCTATCCGGCGACCGTGACCGACCCGCTCGACCCGCGTAACGACCGGCCGACCGAGTCGCGGGACGGACGCTCGGCCAGCGCCACCGACAACACCTACCGCACCACCTACACCCACACCTCGGCCGGTGAGCTGGCGACGCAGGTCAACCCGGACGGCAGCACGGTCAGCCACACCTACACCACCGGCGGCGAGGCCGCGTACGGTGGCGGCAACGTGCCGGCCGGCCTGCTGCTGAGCAGCACCGACGCGCGCGGCAAGGTCACTCGCTACGCCTACTACCACAACGGCGACCTGTACCGGGCCACGCAGCCGTCGGGCGCGGTCACCAGCTACACCTACGACGCGCTCGGTCGCACGCTCACCACCACGGAGACCTCGAACGCCTACCCGGCCGGGGTGGTCACCAGCTCCACCTACGACGCGCTGTCGCGGCTGGTCGGCACCACCGGGCCGGTCACGACCGACAAGGTGACCGGTCAGGCGCACCAGAAGCGCTCGACGACCGCCTACGACGTGGACGGCAACGTGACCCGCGTCGACGTCGACGACGTGCGCGGTGACGACGAGACCCGCACCACCACGTGGGAGTACGACCAGCACAACCGGCCGATCAAGGTCACGGATGCGGAGGGCAACGAGACCGTCAAGAACTACGACCGGTTCGGCAACGAGACCACGGTCGTGGACGCCAACGGCAACCGGTACGACTACGCCTACACCGCGCGCAACGCGTTGGCCGAGGTCCGGCTGCGGGCGTACACCGGTGACGGTGGCCCCAGCACCGGCGACTACCTGGTGCTGCACACCTACTCGTACGACTACGCGGGGCGGATGGTCAGCGACACCGACGCGATGGGTCGGCGGCTGGAGTACCAGTACCAGGGCGACGACCAGCTGCACCGCATCGTGCTGAAGAACTTCCGCGACCCCGACGGCGCCAAGCGCGACTACGTCGTGGAGGAGAACACGTACGACGGCGCCGGCAATCTCACCCGGCAGGCAGCGGCCAACGGCACCTCGGTCACCCAGCAGACGTTCACGCGGGCGGGCCAGGTCGCCAGTGTCGTGGTCAACCCCGGTGGCGCCGCGTTGACCACGTCGTACACGTACGACGCGATGGGCAACGCCACCCGGATGACGCGCACCGGCCGGGCGTCCAACGTGCCGTGGACCATGTCCACTGCCCCCGAGCAGGTCGACTACGCCTACGACGACAGCGGCAACCCGATCCGTCAGACGGTCACCGCCGGCTCGGTCGCCCGGGTCACCACCAACGCCTTCGACCAGCGCGGGCTGCTGACCGCCAGCACCGACCCGGCCGGGCGGATCACCAGCTACGAGTACGACGAGCTGGGCCGCCAGGTCAGGGCGACCGTTCCGGCGGTGGCCGCCGAGGAGAACGGCGGCGCGCCGGCCACGGTCACGCCGACCACGGTCACCGGCTACAACACCTTCGACGAGACGGTGCACCTGGCCGACGCCAGGGGCAACGTCAGCAGGTTTGCCTACAACCGGGTGGGCCGCCAGGTCGGCCAGGCCGCCCCGACGTACTGGCCGCCGGCGGGGGTGAGCTCGCTGCAACCGACCACGACGGCCCGCTACGACGCCGCGGGCAACGTGGTCGAGACCGTCGACGCCCGGGGCAACGCCACCCGATACGCCTACGACCAGCTCGGACGGCTGGTCAGCCGGGACGAGCCGACCGGCGTCACGGATCGGGCCGTGACCCGGTACAGCTACACCCGCACCGGCCAGATGCTGTCGGCGACCGGCCCCACCGGCAACCGGACCGAGGCGACCTACGACGACCTCGACCGGCAGCTCAGCACGACGGTGCTGGAGCGGTACCCCACCGCCCGCACCCTCACCACGCGGTACCGCTACGACGACGCCGGCAACGTCACGTCGATGGTGTCGCCGGGCGGCGCCACCACCTCCAACGTGTACGACCCGCTCGGTCAGCTCACCCGCGTGGTCGACCCGGCCGGGGTGTCCACCAGCTACGGGTACGACTACGCCGGCCGGCAGGTGCGGGTCAGCGACGGGCTGGGCCGCACCGAGCGGGTCGACTACGACCCGCTGGGGCTGATCACCGCCGAGTCCGACGTGGCGCCGGACGGTTCGGTCCTGCGTACCCAGACCTACGGCTACGACGCCGTGGGCAACATGACCTCTTCGACCAGCCCTGGCGGCGTGACCACGACCTACGAGTACGACGCGCTCGACCGCCCGACCCGGCAGGTGGAGCCCGTCACCGCCACCACCTCGATCACCACCAGCTTCGGCTACGACGCGGCCGGCAACCGCACCCGCTACACCGACGGGCGCGGCAACCGCACCATTTCCACCTACAACAGTTGGGGGATGTTGGAGTCGCAGATCGAACCGGCCACCGCCGCGCACCCCAACGCGACCGACCGCACCTGGACGGTGGCGTACAACATCGCCGGGCAGCCGGGCAAGGTCACCGCGCCCGGCGGGGTGACCCGGATCCGCAGCTACGATGCGGCGGGCCGGTTGACCGGTGAGACCGGCAGCGGCGCCGGCACCCCGGAGCGCACCCTCGGCTACGACCTGACCGGCCGGCTGACCCGGGCCACCGCGCCGGTCGGCACCGACACGTTCAGTTACGACGACCGCGGCAACCTGCTCAAGTCCACCGGCCGGGCCGGCGCCGCCAGCTTCGGCTACGACGCCGACGGTCAGCTGACCAGCCGGGCCGACGCCTCCGGGACGGCCGCCTACACCTACAACCGGGGCCAGCTCACCGCGATCCGCGACGGCATCGCCGGGGTGACCCAGAGCTACACCTACGACATCGCCGGGCAGTTGACCGGCATCGACTACGGCTCCGGCCGCACCCGCGCCTTCGCGTACGACAACCTGGCGCGCGTCACCAGCGATGTCACCCGCAACTCGGCCGGGCAGTCGGTCAGCTCGATCGGCTACACCTACAACCTTGAGGACAAGCTGGTCGGCAAGAAGACGACCGGGACGGTCGGGGCGGGCAACAACACCTACGCCTACGACCTGGCCGGGCGTCTGGTCTCGTGGACCGGCCCGCAGGGCACCGTGGCATACGCCTGGGACGCCTCCGGCAACCGCACCCGGGCCGGGGCGAAGACCGCCACGTACGACGAGCGCAACCGCCTGCTGTCCGACTCGGACTACACGTACAGCTACACCGCGCGTGGCACGCTCGCCTCGCGGACCAGTTCCGGCCTGACCGAGTCGTACGCGTTCGACGCGTTCGACCGGCTCACCGCTGCCGGCACGGTGGGTTACACGTACGACGCCTTGGACCGGGTGGCGACTCGCGGCGGGGTCTCGTTCGGCTACGCGGGCACGGCCGACGACGTCGTCACCGACGGCACCGGCCGCTACTCGCGCGGGCCGGCCGGCGAGGTCGTCGCCGTCGGAACCGGTGCCGAGGAGTTGCTGGCCGTCACCGACGGGCACGGCGACGTGGTGGCCGGCATCGACCCGGCCGACACCGCACTGACCGACGTCACCGACTCGACGGCGTACGACCCCTTCGGCGAGGTCGTCGCCACCGAGGGTGACACGGGCGACCTGGGCTTCCAAGGCGACTGGACCGACCCGGCCACCGGCCAGGTCGACATGGGCGCGCGTTGGTACGAGCCGGGCACCGGGGCGTTCGTCTCCCGCGACACGGTCGAATACCGCAGCGGCGACGCGATCCTGGCCAACCGGTACACCTACGCGGCGGGCGATCCGCTGGCGCACATCGACCCGGACGGGTACTGGCCGTCCTGCGGTTGGTGCAAGTCGGTGATCAACAAGGTCAAGAAGACTGCCTCCAAGGTCTGGTCCGGGGTGAAGAGGACGGCCCGCTCCGTCTGGTCCGGGTTGAAGAGGGTGGCCAGCGCCGTCTGGTCCGGGGTGAAATCCGTGGTCAGTTGGGTCGGCTCGGCGATCAAGAGGGCGGCCAGTGCGATCTCCAGCGCGGCGAAGGCCATCTACAACAAGGCCCGCGCGGCCGTCAGATGGGTCAGCGGGAAGGTCAGATCCGCGGCCACCTGGGTGACCGGCAAGGTGTCCCGCGCGATCAAGGCGGTGAGCAAGGCCACCGCCGGCGCGGTGAACTGGGCGAGGCAGAAGGCCGCGCAGGCGCGGCAGGCGATCTACGTGGCGAAGCAGAGAATCACGGAGACCGCGCGACGGGCCATCGAGTACGTGGCCCAGCACAACCCGATCAGGGCTGTCGCCGCCGTGCTCAAGCCGGTGATTTCCGCCATCAAGACGGTGGTGTCGGCTGCGGCGCACATCCCGGCGGCGGTGGTCGCCACCATCCGGGACGTCGTTGCCGACACGGTCCAGGCCACCAAGGTCATCTACCAGGCGGCCGTCCAGGCGGCCGGCGTGGTCGTCGAGACGGTGTCCAAGGCGGCCGAGGCGGTGGTGGACTTCGCCCAGGCGGCGGCACCGTACGTGCAGAGCGCGCTGAGCGTCGTCGCCGAAGCTGTCGGCGTCACCGACCTGGTCAGCTGCGTGACCAAGGGCGACCTCGAGGCGTGTGCCTGGACCGTGGCGACGGTCGCCGGCTACGCCCTCGGTGGCGTCGGCGGCGGCGCGGTGCGCGCGGCGCGGGTGGGGAGCCTGGCAGTCAGGCACGCCGACGAGATCGCCGACGTCGCCCGGGGCGGGTCAAAGCTGAAGGAGGCCAGGCACAGCATGGACAACGTCTCCGACGTGGCCTCCTGCGCCACCGGCAACAGCTTCAGCGGCGAGACCCTGGTCCGGATGGCCGATGGCTCGACCAAGCCGATCAGCAAGGTCAAGGTGGGCGAGAAGGTGCTCGCCGCCGACCCCACGACCGGCCGTACCGGCGCCTTCGCGGTCAACGCCGTCATCGTCGGCGAGGGCGAGAAGGAGCTCGTCGAGGTCGAGGTGGACACCGACGGCGAGGCGGGCACGGCGAGCGGCACGGTCACCGCGACGCAGGGCCACCCGTTCTGGTCGCCGCAGGGCCGGCGCTGGGTGGAGGCCGGTGACCTGGCCCCCGGCGACCAGTTGCAGACGTCCACCGGCGGCACGGCGACCGCGCTGGCCACCAGGGAGTGGACCGAACGGAAGCGGGTGTACAACCTCTCCGTCGACACGCTGCACACGTTCTTCGTGATCGTCGGCGGCCTGGACATGTTGGTGCACAACACCGACCCCGCCTGCCCGGTCCACGGCCCGACCAACCTGTCCGGTTTGCTCGACAAGGCACCCAGCCCGTGCACCTGCCCGGGGGGCAGGGGCGACATCGTGAACGACGGCACCGACATCATCGGCGGCACCCTGGAGCGTCGGGAGCGGTTCAACAACGCGGTCGACACGGTGGAATCGGCTCAGGGCGTCGGCGACAACTTCATCCCCGGCGAGACAGTCCTCGATCCTCTCCTCTCCGTGAGCCTCAGCGTCGGCGCACTCGGTCACACGGGACGGCTGATCGTCAAGACGATCGCCAGCCGGAGACCCCGGTGATATCGCGTATCGCCCTTCTATTCGACAAGGGGTTAAATGTCCACAAAATATAGTCCCAGATCGCTCGGGGTGCGGCTGTTGGCGGTGCTGGGGCTGCTGCTGGCGGCGTCCGCGGTGACGGTCGTCCGGCCGGCGCCCGTGTCCGCGGACGCGGCCGGGCTGGGCGGCGACTACGTCGCGCTGCCCGGCAACGCCGCGCTGCTCGACACCCGTTCCGGCACCGGCGGGCGCACCGGCGTCGTTGGGCCCGGCGGCGTGGTGACGTTCCCGGTCCTGGGTGTCGGCGGCATCCCCTCCTCCGGGGTCAGCGCGGTCCTGGTCCGGCTGCTGGCTCCGGGCGGCACCGGCAACACCTACCTGCAGGCATATCCCGACGGCACCACCCCGAACGGGATCTCGATGGTCAACATTTCGCCGGGGGAGCAGATCTCCAACACCGCGGTCGTCCGTCCGGGCAGCAACGGCCGGATCGCCGTACGCAACTCCGCCGGCAACTCGCACATCATCGCCACCGCGCAGGGCTACTTCCGTTTGACCGCCGGCGGCGGGGGCGGCGGGTTCGTCCCCGTCGCGCAGGACAAGTTGGTCGACACCCGGGACGGCACGGGAACGGCCCTGGCGAAGATCCCCGCGCAGGGCACCCGCACGGTGACCCTGACCGGGGCCGTGATCCCGACCACCGCGACCGCGGTGCTGGCCGACGTCGTCGCGGTCAACGTGACCGCGCCCGGCTGGCTCGGTGTGACGCCGGCCGGCGGCGGCGCGCCGGGGCACTCGGCGCTCAACTTCGAGGCGACCGGGCACCACTCGCACGTCGTCTCGCTGCCGCTCTCCGCCGCCGGCCAGGTCACGTTCACCAACAGGAGCGATGGCGCCGTCGACCTGGTCGTCGCGCCCTACGGCTACATCGCCGGCAGCACCGGCGCAGGGGCCGGCTTCCGGTACCTTCCGGCGACCCGGCTCTACAACGGCGCAAGCGCGATCGCCGCAGGCAGCGTGGTCGACGTCCAGGTGGCCGGCAGGCTCGGGTTGCCGACCCGGGGGGTGGCCGGCGTGGTCCTCAGCGTGGTCGCCGTCAGCCCGACCGCCAGTGGCGGCGTCAAGGTGTGGCCGGCCGGCGTCGCCGAGCCCAACGTCAGCCAGGTGCACGCACGTGCCTCCCGCGACACGGCCGGGCTGGTGATCGTCCGACCTGGCAGCAACGGCCACGTCCGGCTCAAGAACACGATGGGCGGAACCGTCCGCCTCATCGTGGACATCCAGGGGTACTTCACCGACCCGATTCCGTCGGCGCCCGTGGAGGCGTACGCGGCGTCGGTGGGTGCGCAGGCCGGCCCGGTGGCGGGCGCGTCGTTGGGGATGGTGGAGTACGCGTACACGGACAACATCGGCCGGGTGCTGATCGGGCACCAGACCGATGTGGACAACTTCGGCTCCGTGCAGTGGAGCGTGGTGTCCGGCAACGAGGCGTTCACGGGCCGGCCGTCGCTGGGTCTGTTGAGTGACGGCCGGGTGCAGGTGACGACCCGGTACTCCGATTCTGACGTGTGGGGGCGTACGCAGACGGCGGTGGGCGCGGCGACGTGGGGCGCCTGGTCGGACTTCGGCGGCTCGATGGCCGCGGCGCCGACGGTGACCCGACTGCCGTCCGGGACGATGGCGGTGTTCGCCGTGGACGCCGACGGCAAACTGTGGGTCTACCAGCAGACCGGCACCATCCCGGCCTGGCGGGCACTGGTCGACCTGAACTTCGTCGGCACCCCGGTCGTCGTGTCGACCCGCACCGGCGTCCGGATCTTCCTCCGTACCGTGTCCGGCACCGTGGCGACGGCAGAGTACGTCGACGGCGTCCTGTCCGCCTGGACGGACCTGGGTGGCACCGGCACCGACACGCCGGCGGTGGTGGCGCATCCCGGCTACCGGACGCGGGTCCTCATCCGCGCCAACGACGGGACGATCATGACGAAGTACCAGGACGCGGCGGGTGCGTTCCCGGCGCAGTGGACGTCGTTGGGGTCGTACGTGTCGGCGGGCCCGCCGGCGGCGGTGCTGGACCCGGTGCTGGGTCGCACGGCGGTCGTCACGCGCAGCGCGACGGGTGAGGTGATGCTGTCGTGGGAGACGACGCAGGGCTCGGGCGTGTTCACCGCGTGGTCCGCGGCGATCCCGGACCTGTCCGAGACGGCGGCGACGGATCCGACCATCGTGCCGGTGACCAACACCGCGGGGCAGACCTGGCTGATCCTGTTCCGTAACGCGAACAACGCGAGCCGCATCTACGAGCGGCAACCGTTGACGGGCCTGGCCGCAGCGACCGGTCGGAACCTGTCGACGGCGTCGGCGCCGATCGGGGGCGGCGTCTTCGCCCCGCACACCCTTCCGGCCCCGCCGGCGTAGCGCACGCACCGGGTGGGCGCGGCGCTGCCGGCGCCCACCCGGTCGGCGTGGGCCGAGGTACGGGCCGGAGTACGGGATGTGCGGCGTCGTCGGCGTCCCACCGGTACTGGTTAGCGTCACCCCGACGCCGTGACACTGCGGCACGGAAGGGGTGGACATGCGACTCACCGCGGGTTTCGGAGTTCCACGTTCGTCGGCCAGCTGCGGCATCGGTGCCAGGAAGTGGGACCTGCTCGCCGTCAGCGAGGCCAGCACCGCCAACTCCTCATTTTGAACAGCCGACCGTCCATCGGGTCGTTGCCGGCACCGTCCATCGGTGACGGGAGACGTCCCGCGTCGCCGGCATGATCGAAAGGATCGCTATGAATCGGTCACCATGGCGTGCCCGGCTGGCCGCCGCGCAGGTCGCGGCGCTGGCCGCGACGCTGCTGGCGATGGCCCAGCCGGCACCCGCGCGGGCTGCCGACACCGTGAGCTGCGTCGCCCAGACGTCGGTCTTCGGCGCGGCCGCCGGCGGCACGATCTATCGCTACCCCCTCAACGCGCCCGGCAGCGCGAACTCCACCTGGTCGACCCCCGTCTCCGGCGGTACGGGCTGGCAGGCCTTCGGCCGGGTCATCGGCGGCCCGGGTGGCCGGCTCTACGGCATCAACGCCAATGGCCTGTACCGCTACCGCTGGACCAGCAGCGGCTGGGAGTCGATCAACGGCGTCGGCGGTCAGCGGATCAGCACCGGCTTCACCCAGTACGCCACCGCCGGGTTCCGGAACAAGATCACCGTCGACGAGCGGGGCGACTTCTACCTCGTCGACGGCGAGGGAAGGCTGCGCGTCCACCGGTACGACGAGGCTACGGGCAAGTGGCTCTTCTCGAACCGGCTGCTCGACACCGGCTGGGGTCGTTTCGACCTTGTCGTCGCCGCCGGACCGGGGGTGTTGTACGCCCGGGACGCCACCGACGGCCGGCTCTTCCGCTACCGCTACGAGCCGGACAGCCAGCGTTGGCTCGAGTACCAGGAGTCCCTCGGCACCGGCTGGGACGCCTTCACCAGGGGCATCTTCTCGGCCGGCGGCGACACCCTGTTCGGCATCGACAACGGCGGGACCCTGACGCAGTACCGCTTCCGCGAGGACAACCGCACCTGGGCGATCACGCAGCGGATCGTCGGCAGCGGCTGGAACGTTTTCAGCAACGTGGCCGCCGTCACCGACGCCTGCAGGCTCACCGCGTCGCACGTGCCGGCCCGGCCGCCGGTGCAGGTGGTCCAGCACGCGCCCGCGGCCGTGACGCAGGCCGCCTCCAACAGCATCGAGCTGGCCCACTCCGACAACATCGGCCGGCTGCTGCACGGGCGGATGAATCCGGACAACTTCAGCTCGCTGCAACTCACCGCGGTCTCCGGCAGCGAGGGGTTCAGCGGGGTGCCGGCGCTGTCCGAGACCACGCAGAACCTGGTACGGATCACGGCTCGCAACATCAACAGCGACGTCTGGACCCGCACCCAGCCCTCCGCCGGCAGCCCCGGCTGGGGCGGCTGGACCGACCTGGGCGGCCGGATGGCCTCCGGTCCCGCCGTGGTGCGACTGTCCAACGAGCGTGAGGTGGTGTTCGCGGTGGACGCGGGCGGCGCCCTGTGGGCCCGCTGGCAGGACCCGGCGCACCCGGACCTGCTGGCCTGGCGCAAGCTCGGCGGCACCGGCCTGACCGGCACCCCGCTGGCGGTGCCGCTGGCCGACGCGAGCGCTCTGGTCGTCGTCGCGGACAGCACCGGCACGCTGCGGGCGGCCCGGTACGCGGGCGGAACGCTGCAGGCGTGGACCAGCCTCGGCGGCAGCGGCTTCACCGGCACCCCGGCCGTGGTGGTGCTGCCCGGCCACCGGATGCGGATCTTCGCCCGGAACAGCGCGGGCCGGATCATGGCCACGGAACGCCGTGTCGACGGCACCTTCACCGGGGCGTGGGCACCGGTCGGCGGCGCCGGCTCCGTGGTGATGGGTGCGCCGAGCGCGGTGCTGAGCCCGGCCACCGGCCGGATCGGGGTCTTCGCGCGCGGCTCCGACGGCTACATCCACTACTCCGCCGAGACGGCGCAGGGCAGCGGCGCCTGGGGCGCCTGGATCCCGGCCCAGGACGCGTTCGAGACCTACGCCGCTGATCCGACGGCATTCGGCTTCATCAACGCCAACGGTCCGAACGTGGCCTACCTGACCCGGACCGCCGGCGGCACGCTGCGGCTGTACACCGTCCAGGAACCGCTCGCCCGGGTGGGCGACGACGATCGGGCGGGCGGGGCCACCGGCCCGGCCCCGAGCCCGGTCTTCCTCCGGCAGGAACTCCCCGATCAGCCTGCCTCCCGCTGATCGGATGCCGGAGAGGGGGCGTGGGCGGCCAGCCGACGACCCCTCTCCGGCGCACGGCGGTCATCGACCGAAGAAGCTCTCGTACATCGGCGAGCGGTAACCCGGCAGCCGTCGCGGGTCCGCCGCCGCCTCGGTGTCCGGCCGGTGTCCGGCCGGCGATCCCCCCTCGGCCGTGGTGGCCGCCACCATCGCGCGGGCGGCGACGGTGCGCAGATAGCGGTCGCCGATCCGGCTGGCGAGGTCGCGGGCCGAGACGGCGTCATCGAGCGCCCGCCGGGGCCACCCACCGGCCAGCCGCGTGGCACACCGGGCCAGCGCGGCCTCGCACTGGGTGGGCAGGTCGCCGGTGGCGGCGGTGCGGGCCATGGCCTCGGTCAGCGTCCGCTCGGCTGCGTCATGGTCGCCGGCCCGGCACTCGAGCTGGCCCAACATGGCCAGAGCGGCGCCCTCCAGGCCGGTGGCACCGATGCGGCGGGCGATGCGCAGCGCCTCGCGCGCGCCGGTGAGCGCCTGCTCCGGCTGCCCGGCATCGAACTGCGCGTCGGCCATGTTGCTCAGGCTGCCGCCGACGTGAAGCGGTGTCCCGTGCTGCCGCCGCAGCGCCAGGGCCTGTTCGTGGCGGCGCAGCGCCCGGACCGGATCGCCGGTGAGGTAGTGCAGGTTGCCCAGCGCGTCGAGGCAGGCTGACAGGCACAGGTGATCCTGGAGGCCCTCGGCCACCTTCGCGCTGGCGAGCAGATCCGCCTCGGCGCCGGCCGGGTCACCGTCGGCCTGACGCAGCTTCGCCCGGTAGTAGAGGGTCACCGCGTACTCGGTGTGCAGCGCGAGCGTGGTGGTCAGGGCCAGGCCGCGATCGATCAACGCGAGCGCCTCGGCGGGGTAGCCGCTCCGCCAGAACAGCGCGTAGCTCAGCCACGCCAGGCGCACCGCCAGGCGGGCCGGCTCGCCGCCTGTCTCGCTGGCCCGGGCCACCGCCGCCGCGATGTTGGGATGCTCGGTGTCCAACCACCCGCTGACCTGCACCGCGGTCTGCGGCCAGGTCTGCCACGGCCCGACGGGGTCGGGCAACGGGTCGGTCGGGGTCCAACCGGCATTGGCCAGGGCGGTGGCGCGCTCGGCCGCCACGATGTAGGTCTCGACCAGCCGCCGTAGCGCGGCGGCGCGATCGGCCCTGCTCTCGTGCGCCTGCGCCTGTTCGTACGCGAGGAGGCGCAGCAGGTCGTGCATCTCGTACCGACCGGGCTGCCGCGGCTCCAGCAGGCGTTGGTCGGCGAGTGTCTCCACCACCGTGTGCGCCTCCTCGGGCCCCCGGCCGAGCAGGGCCGCGACCGCGCCGACGCTGATCACGGCCAGCGGCACGGCGCCGATGAGCCGGAACGCGCAGGCGCACAGCCGTTCGTGTGCGTCGCCCTCGGACAGCGCCTCGTACGCCAGACGCAGGGTGCGCCGGACGCCGAGGTCGTCGTAGGACAACTCGTCGAGGCGCCGGGCGGGGTCGGCGAGCCGGTCGGCGAACGCCGCCAGCGGCCAGCCGGGCCGGCTCGCCAACCGGGCCGCGGCGACCCGTAGCGCCAACGGCAGGTTTCCGCACAGCAGGGCCAGGCGGTGCGCGGAGGCGGGGTCGGCGGCGATCCGTTCGCCCGCACCGGCCCGGCCCAGCAGGTCGACCGCGTCGGGGACGGGCAGCACGTCGACCGGCAGGTGCCGCCCGCGGGGCAGGGTGGCCAGGTGGCGGCGGCTGGTGATGATGGCGGCACTGGGCGGGCCCGCCGGCAGCAGTGCCGCGACCTGGGCCGCGGTGTGCGCGTTGTCGAGGATCACCAGGATCCGCCGGCCGGCGACGTACCGGCGGTAGGCGGCGGTCGCCTCGGCCTCGTCGACGGGCACCGCGCCGCTGGGTACGCCGAGCGCGCGCAGCAGGCGGCCGAGGGCGTCGATCGGGGGCGCGGCGGGTTCCGCGCCGCGCAGGTCCAGGTAGAGCACGCCATCGGGGAAGTGCTCGGTGCTCAGGTGGGCCAGGTGCACCGCGAGCGCCGACTTGCCGACCCCGCCCGGACCGTGCAGCGCGATGACAGCCCCGGTGCCGGCCGCCAGTTCCGCCCGGCCGGCTGCGATCTCGGTCGTGCGCCCGACGAAGGGCTCCACCCCCGGCGGCAGGTCGTGGACGGTCGAGCTGGTCGCTCGGGGCGGGCTCACCACCGGGCCGCTCGGATCGCGGTTGTGCAGGATGTCCTCGTGCAGCTGCCGCAACCGCGGCCCCGGGTCCAGCCCGGTCTGCTCGGCCAGCGTCCGCCGGGCAGTGCGAAACGCGTCCAGGGCACCGGTGACGTCGCCCAGGCGATACAGGCCCAGCATCAGTTGCTCCCAGGCGCGCTGGCGCTGGGGGTGACGCTCGAGCAGGGCGCGCAGCCGCCGTACCGTCTCGCCCGGGGTGCCGAGCTGTAACGTCGCCTCCGCCAGGTCCTCCTCGGCCAGCAGGTATCGCTCGGTCAGCGCGGCGACCCGACCCGCCGTCAGCGCGGACAGCGGCACGTCGGACAGCGGGTCACCGCGCCACATGTCGACCGCCGCGGTCAGCTCGGCCTGCGCCATCGCGGCGTCCCCGACGGCCAGGCAGGCCCGTCCCCGGGAGGCGGCGGCATCGAACCGATCCACGTCGCGTTCCTGCTGGCGCACCCGCAGCAGGTAGCCGCCCCCGTCGGCGGCGATCCGCTGTGGCGTGTCGGGGGCGTCCAGGAGGCGGCGTAGGCCGAGCACGTAGGTGCGTAGGTTGGCCAGGGCGGAGGCCGGCGGCTCGTCGCCCCACAGCGCCGCGATCAGCTGCGCCGCCCCGACGACCTCGTTGGGCATCAGCAGCAGGGTGGCCAGCAGCTGCCGCTGCTTTCCGGAGCCGAGCGGCACCGCCCGGCCGGCGGCGCTCTCGACGGTCAACGGGCCGAGCAGGTTGAACCGCATGTGACACGATCACCTTTCGCGCCTGTGGCCGTTGCGCAGCGGTCTCGGCGGCGGCGCACCGCCCGCCGCTGGACAACGGTACCGCCATTTCGCTGCCCAGGGGTTGCTGCCAGTGCGTACCCCGTCGGCGGTCCCGGCATGCCAGCCGGTGCACCATCGGCGGGAGCGGCGGCCCGTCGTACCACCGGAGGTGCCGTAGCGGCCGGGGATGGGAACAGCCAGATTGAAGTACCGTATGCACTGTGTCCGATGAAGCGTTCCATCCGGCCTGGCACAGACGCTGATTCGGGTGTCCGAGATGGCCGGTCAGGGAGTCGGTGACGCGCCCGAGCCTGTTTCGGCGCAGCTGCGCCGGCTCCGCGAGCAACTCGGTCTCACCCAGCGGGACCTGGCGGTTTCCGCCAACGTCAGCATCGCGGCGATCCGTGATCTGGAGCAGGGGCGCACCCGGGTGCCCCGCACCGCCACCCTGCACGCGCTCGCCCACTACCTCAGGGCGGCGGGGGCGGAGGACGCCGCCCTGCTGAGCCAGGTGGCGCCGGCGGCGCGGTCGCGGCGGGCGCAGCCCCCACCACCGCCCGGTGCCGGGCCCCTGACCGTGGCGGTGCTCGGCCCGCTGCTCCTTCGGCACGGCAACACCGAGCTGCGGCTCGGCTCGGCGAAACACCGCTGCCTGCTGGCCCGGCTGGCACTGGCCGGGGGCGAGGCGGTGGGGCGCGAGGAGCTGATGGGCCTGCTGTGGGGTGAGGATCGCCCGCCGTCCGCGCTGAACCTGCTGCACAGCTACGTCGGCCGGCTGCGCCGCCTGTGGGGGCCGGAGGGAACAGGTGTTCTGGTTGCCGCCGGCAGCGGATATCGGCTGGCGCTCGACGCCGACCAACTCGACCTGCTGCGCTTCCGTGAGCTGGTCGCCGCCGGCCACACCGCCGACGACCCCGCGCGGGCGCTGGGGCAGCTGCTCGCGGCGGCCCGGTTGTGGCGCGGCGAGACCGACGTGGAGCAGCTGCGCGGCACCCCGCTGGTCGCCGCCCTGTTCGAGCAGTACGCGACGCTGCTGTGCCAGGCCGCCGCGCTCGGCCGCCAACTGGGCGAGCAGGAGCAGGTGTTGCCGCTGCTGCGAGAGCTGGCGGAGCGGCTCGAGCTGCACGAGCCGCTGCACGCCGAACTGATCATGACGGCGGTGGCGTCCGGACGGCAGGCCGAGGCGCTGGCCGCGTACGACCGGGTCCGCCGGGCACTGATCGAACAGCTCGGCGTCGATCCGGGGCCGCAGCTCCGCTACGCCTACGAGGCGGTGCTTCGGCAGCCGTGGGCGGCGGCCGTCGCCCCGTCGCCCCGGACTGCCTCGATCCGGCAGGTGCCGGCGGGGCCGTCCGATTTCGTCGGCCGCGACCGGGAGCTGGACCGGATCGGCGCGGAGCTGGCCCGTTCCGCCCCGACGTCGATGCGGGTGGTGCTGATCAGCGGCTCGGCCGGGATCGGTAAGACAGCGCTGGCCCTGACCCTGGCGCATCGGCTGCGGGACGAGTATCCGGACGGTCAGTTGTACGCCGACCTGGGCAGCGGTCCCCGCGGGCGGGCGACCCCGATGGGGGTGCTGGGACGCTTCCTGCGTGCGCTCGGGGTGCCGGCCGGCCGGATAGGGCCGGACGAGGAGGAGGCGTCGGCGCTGCTGCGCAGCGCCCTAGCCGACCGCCGGATGCTGCTGGTGTTGGACAACGCCCGCGACGCGGCGCAGGTGCGGGCGCTCCTGCCGGGCCCGGGCGGCAGCGACGCGCTGGTGACCAGCCGGCGCAGGCTGCCCGACCTGTCGCCCCGACTGATCGTCGACCTGGCGACCCTGTCCACCGTGGACGCCGTCCGGCTGATGGATTCGACCGTGGGCGCGGGTCGGGTGTCGGCCGATCCGGAGTCCGCCCGCGAGCTGGCCGCCGCCTGCGGGCAGTTGCCGCTGGCGCTGCGCATCGTCGCCGGAAGGCTGGCCAGCCGACCGGCCTGGACCACGTCGGAGCTGGCCCACCGGCTGCGCGACGAGAACCACCGGCTGACCCAGCTGAGCGCGGGCGACACCAGCGTGCTGGCCAGCTTCCAGCTCAGCTACCAGGACCTGAGCGAGCCGGTCCGCCGGGCGTTCCGGCTGTGTGCGCTGCATCCCGGGGACGACTTCGGCGTCGAAGCCACCGCGGAGCTGCTCGGCGTGGGCCAGGGGGAGGCCGACCTGGTGCTGGGCGAGCTGCTGGACGCCAACATGCTGCTGCAGTACACCGCCGAGCGCTTCCGCTTCCACGACCTGCTCGGGCTGTACGCGGCGCGGCTGGTGGACGAGGAGGACCCGGCCGACGCCGAGGCCGCCCGGAACCGGCTGCACTCCTGGTCGCTGCGGACGGCCACGGAGGCGGTCGAACTGCTCAACCCGGGCATGGTGCGGCTGGTCACCAGTTCCGGCGGCGGGCCCTTCGCCGACCAGGAGGCGGCGCTGCGCTGGTTGGATGCGGAGGCCGGGGCGCTGTTGGCGCTGGTCGAGCGGGCGGCGGACAGCGCCCGGCCGCAACTGAGCTGGCTGCTGGCCGACCAGCTACGCGGGTACTTCCTGATCCGCCGACACGTCGACCGCTGGCTGCGTACCGCCGAAGCCGGGCTGCGGGCCGCCACCGCGGCGGCCGACGGGGCCGGCCGGGCCGCGATGCTGCTCAGCCGCGGGCAGGCGATGTGGGCGCTGGGCCGGCACGCGCAGGCACTGGCCGACTACCGGACCGGCGAGCGGCTGTCCCGGGGATCGGACTGGCCGGCGGCGGCCCCGTACCTGTGGCACAACATCGGCGTGGTGCGGGCCGAGCAGGGCCGCCTGGACGAGGCGGAACGGGGGTACCGGGAGGCGCTGCGGCTGTGCGGCGACCGCGCCGAGCTGGCGGCGGTGCGGGGGCTGGCGCTCAACGGGCTCGGTGCCATGTACGCCGATCAGGGCCAGCTGGCGGAGGCGGCGGAGTGCCTGCGCGATGCCCTGCGGATCAACGCGGCAGCCGGTCGGACGGCGTCGGTGCTGTCCACCCGAGGCAACCTGGGCATGGTGTTGCGCCAGCTCGGTCAGGAACGCGCGGCCGAGAAGCACCTGACGGCCGCGCTGGCCGGCTACCGGCACCGGTCCAACATGCACGGAGAGCTGTCCACCCTGGACGAGCTGAGCCAGCTCTACGCCCAGCATGGTGACGCGACCCGGGCACTGAGCGCCGCCCAGCAGGGGTACGACCTCGCGGTGATCGTCCGGGACCAGCGGGCGCAGGCTGCGTTGTTGTGCACGATGGGGGAGGCGCGTCGGGCCGGCGGCGACCCCGCCGGGGCGCTGCTCTTCCTGCGGCAGGCGCTCGACATGGCACGCCAGAACGGCTATCCCTACTTCGCCGCGCGCGCACAGGTGGGGCTGGCCGTCGTGCACCTGGGCCTGGGAGCGCACGGGCTCGCCCGGGGCTGCGCGGCGGAGGCCCGTGAGCTGGCGACGGCGCACGACTTCCGGATGGTCGAGGCGGATGCGCTGGCGGCGCTCGCCCGCTGCCTGACCGCCACCGACGCCGACGAGGCGCCGGCGACGGTCGCGGCGGCCGTCGCCGCGTACCGCGCGGTCGGCGCGCAGGTGCTGGCCGATCGCCTCCGGGATCTGCTGACGGCAGGCCGCTGACCGTCGTGCCCGACCCGCCGGAGCGGCGGAACGTCCTCTCGGCGACGCAGCCGAGGGTTACTCAGGCCGGGTCTGTGAGGGGCCTGTACCGACCTTGTACGGAGCCTGTATCTGCCTGCGCCGATGTCGCGGTAGCTTCTGCCTGCCCACCTCAGCCTGGACGGTTGTTCGGGGTAGCTGTCGTCCGATGGGGAGCAGAAGCGATGGATCCTGCACCGGTGGCTACGACCGACGCCGTGGCGCAGCACGCCGTGCTGGCGCAGAGGCCGATCGAGGACGTGCTCGAGCGTGTCCGCAGCGAGGTCGAATGGGTGGACGTCACCCTGCTGCGGGAAGGGCTGTCTCCCCGGCTCGGAGGGATCGACGGCATGTACGTCCGGCACCTGGCCGGGCTGACGGAGGAACTGCCGCCGCTGGTGGTGCACCGGGACACGATGCGCGTGATGGACGGGTTGCACCGGCTGGCCGCGGCGCGCGGCCGAGGTCAGCGGCAGGTGCCCGTGGTGTACTTCGAGGGAACCGGCGACGAGGCCTTCGTCGTCGCGGTGCGACTCAACGCGGCCCACGGCAAGACGCTGCGCGCGGGGGACCGCGCGGCGGCGGTGCGGCGCATCCTCGGCACGTATCCCCACTGTTCAGACCGCTGGATCGCCTCGGTGTGCGGGGTCGCGCCGCGCACGGTCGCCGCGTTGCGGCAGGAGTCGGCCGACGGCCGCCAGCGGCTGGACACCCGGATCGGCCGCGACGGCCGGCGTCACCCGCTCTCCGCCCAGGAGGGGCGCCGCGCCGCCGAGCAGATCATGCGCGAGGAACCGGGGGCGAGCCTGCGGGTGGTGGCCCGCCGCGCCGGCGTGTCCGTCGGCACCGCGCTGGACGTGCAGCGGCGCCTGCTGGCCGCGAGCCCCGAGGGGGTCCGGCGCACCGACGGCGCGACGCGGCAGTGGGCCGCGGCGGACGCCGGGCAGCCCGCCGCGCTCAGGATTCGCGAGCAGTTGGAATGGTTGACCCGGGAGCCGGCGCTGCGCTACACGGATCAGGGCCGGGCGCTGCTGCGAATGGTGTCAGCCACGCTGGCCTTCCTCGACCGCTCCGGCCCGACGGCGGACGCGCTGCCGGACCACTGCCGGCGCTCGCTGGACGCGGTGGCGCGCGCCTGCGCCGGCGGCTGGCTCGACTTCGCCGATCAGCTCGGCGACGAGGAGGCCCCGCCGCGGGCGGCCTGAACACCGCAACCGCGCCGCGATGATCCGTCGGAGGGCGGGCCCGGTCGCTACCTACAGCGGCGGGGTGACGTCCCGGCGCTCCTCGACCCGGCGGTACTCCACCGGCTCGGTGGTGGTGACCACCTCGCGGCGACGGCCCCAGACCAGCGTGGTCATGACGAGGCCGAGCACGCCGGCGGCCATCAGGATCCAGCCGACGACGTCCAGGTTGACGCCGCCGAGGTTGGCGTCGAGCGCGAACGTGAGGATCGCGCCGACCGCGATCAGGAAGATGCTTGTGCCGATACCCACGACAGCCTCCTTCGGGGGATGCAGTGTGCTGTCGATGGAAGGAAGTACCCCGTGGGTGGACCGCGTAATCGGCCGACCCGGGAGGTGGTCCGCGTGGTTCTCCCCGGCGGTGCCTTTCCGGTGGCGGTCGGGCCGGTGCCGCCGGCGATCTTGCCGTCGGGTACAGTTCACCCGTCACCGAGAGCATCGGCGACACGCGGACGTAGCGCAGCTGGTAGCGCATCACCTTGCCAAGGTGAGGGTCGCGGGTTCGAATCCCGTCGTCCGCTCGCGATCCGCCCCGTCGGGGCCGACCGCCGCCGTGCCCGACATGTTCGGGCCGGGTGCCCGCGGGCGATTGGCGCAGTGGGAGCGCGCTTCCTTGACACGGAAGAGGTCACTGGTTCAAACCCAGTATCGCCCACCAGAACGTACGGTCCTTCCTACTCTCTCGGCCTCCGTCGTGAGGGCGGCCACGCCCGGTTCGGCGGGCGGGTCGGCGTGGGGCGGGACGGTGTCGGGGAGTCCTCGTAGACTCGCCCGATGACTTCCCCCAGCGACACGCTCACCGAGACTCCGTTGGGCGTGCTCCGCCGGGTCTTCGGCTACGACGCCTTCCGCGGCGAGCAGCAGGAGATCATCGACCACGTGGTCGGCGGCGGCGACGCCCTGGTCCTGATGCCGACGGGCGGCGGCAAGTCGCTGTGCTACCAGATCCCCGCGCTGGTGCGCGACGGCGTCGCGGTGGTCGTCTCCCCGCTGATCGCCCTGATGCAGGACCAGGTCGACGCGCTCACCGCCGTCGGGGTGCGGGCCGGTTTCCTCAACTCCACCCTTGATTTCGACGCCCGGCGGCGGGTCGAGGCGGCGTTCCTCGCCGGGGAACTGGACCTGCTCTACCTCGCCCCGGAGGCGCTGGGCAGCCGCGCCACCGTCGGGCTGCTGGAGCGTGGCCGGATCGGGCTGTTCGCCATCGACGAGGCGCACTGCGTGGCGCAGTGGGGCCACGACTTCCGCCCCGACTACCTGGCGCTGTCGATGCTGCACGAGCGCTGGCCCGCCGTGCCCCGGATCGCGCTGACCGCCACGGCCACCGCTGCGACCGCCACCGAGATCGCCACCCGGCTCGGCCTCACCGGGGCCCGGCACTTCGTGGCCAGCTTCGACCGGCCCAACATCCAGTACCGGATCGCGCCCAAGCGCGAGCCCCGCAAGCAACTGCTCGACCTGATCCGCACCGAGCACCCCGGCGACGCCGGCATCGTCTACTGCCTGTCCCGGGCCTCGGTCGACAAGACGGCCGAGCTCCTGGTCGCCAACGGCGTCTCCGCGCTGCCGTACCACGCGGGCCTGGACGCGGCCACCCGCGCCGCGAACCAGAAGCGGTTCCTGCGCGAGGACGGCCTCGTCATGGTCGCCACCATCGCCTTCGGGATGGGCATCGACAAGCCGGACGTGCGGTTCGTCGCCCACCTCGACCTGCCCCGCTCGGTGGAGGGCTACTACCAGGAGACCGGCCGCGCCGGCCGGGACGGCCTGCCGTCGACCGCCTGGCTGGCGTACGGGCTCCAGGACGTCGTGCAGCAGCGCAAGATGATCGACTCCTCGGAGGGTGACCTCGCCCACCGGCGGGTGCTCGCCGCCCACCTCGACGCGATGCTGGCCCTCTGCGAGACCGTGGAGTGCCGCCGGGTGCGGCTGCTGAGCTACTTCGGCCAGGACAGCGGGCCGTGCGGCAACTGCGACACCTGCCTGGAGCCGCCCGAGTCCTGGGACGGCACGGTCGCCGCGCAGAAGCTGCTGTCGACGGTGCTGCGGCTGCACCGGGAACGCAACCAGAAATTCGGCGCGGGGCAGTGCATCGACATCCTGCTCGGCCGGCGCACCGAGAAGGTGACCCAGCACCGCCACGACGCGCTGACCGTGTTCGGCATCGGTGAGGAGCTGAGCGAGGCCGAGTGGCGGGGCGTGGTCCGGCAACTGCTCGCCCAGGGCCTGCTCGCCGTCGAGGGCGACTACGGCACCCTCGTCCTCACCGACACCAGCGCCGAGGTGCTGGGCCGGCGTCGGCCGGTGCCGATGCGCCGCGAGGCGGCCCGGCCGGCGCGGACCCGGTCGGCGAAGACCCGCCCCGGCGCGACTGCGGCCGTCGAGCTGACCCCGGCGGCCGAGCCGGTGTTCGAGCGGCTGCGCGCCTGGCGGGCGGCCACCGCCAAGGAGCAGGGGGTGCCCGCGTACGTGGTGTTCCACGACGCGACGCTGCGTCAGATCGCCGTCGACCCGCCGTCGACGCTCGACGACCTGGCCCGCGTCAACGGGGTGGGGGAGGCCAAGCTCGCCCGGTACGGTGAGCAGATCCTCGTCGCCCTCGCCGGCTGACCTCCGCGAACGGGCCGGTCGGGCGGTTCTGCCGTCGGCAGATCCGCTGCCGGTGAACACCGTTGTCGCCCCGGCCCGGGGGCCGGCACTGTGGGCGGATGAGACTTCTGGTGCTGGGCGGCACGGGCTTCGTGGGCGGGGCGACGGTCGGCGAGGCGGTGCGCCGCGGCTGGTCGGTGACGGTGTTCAACCGGGGGCTGCGCGGTGCGCCCCCGGCGGGCGTACACCTGTTGCGGGGTGACCGGACGGCGCCCGGCGGCCTGGCCGCGCTGGCCGGCGGCGAGTGGGACCTGGTGGTCGACACCTGGGCCGGCGCGCCGCGCGCGGTGCGGGACGCGGCCCGGGCGCTGCACGGCTCGGCGGGCTGGTACGGCTACGTATCCAGCGGCTCCGTGTACGCGCTGCCGTTCCCGCTCGGCGCGGCCGAGGACGCGCCCGTCGTGGCCGCCGAGCCGGACGCCACCGACGGCGGGTACCCGGAGCTGAAGGCCGGCGGGGAGCGGGCCGCCGTGGAGGTGTTCGGCGACCGGGCGCTGCTGGCCCGGGCCGGGTTGATCCTCGGGCCGGGCGAGGACATCGGGCGGCTGCCCTGGTGGCTGACCCGGATCGCCCGGGGCGGCGACGTGCTCGCCCCCGGCCCCACGGACCTGCCGGTGCAGTACGTCGACGTCCGCGACCTGGTGATCTGGATGCTGGACCGGGGCGCGGCGGGGTCCGGCGGGGCGTACAACGTGGTGTCGCGGACCGGGCACGCGACAATGGGTGAGCTGCTCGACGCCTGCGTCGCGGCCACCGGGTCGACGGCCCGGCTGCGCTGGACCGCGCCGGAGACAGTTCTCGCCGCCGGCGTGGAGCCCTGGAACGACCTGCCGATCTGGATCCCCGCCGGGCACGAGTACCGCTGGCTGCACGAGCGGGACGTCGAGCGGGCGTACGCGACGGGGCTGGCCTGCCGGCCGGCGGCCGAGACCGTCGCCGATACCTGGGCCTGGCTGCGCGAGGTGGGGACGGTGCCGCCGAGCGCCGGCCGCCCGCCCCGGCAGGCCGTGGGCCTGGATCCGCAGCGGGAGGCCGCCCTGCTCGCCGCCGCCCGCTGACCCCGCCGCCCGGCGTCGGCCCGTCCGGCGTCGGGCGGCTCAGGCCCGGGCCACCGGCAGGTCGAGCACCTCGTCGACGCTGCGGCGCGGCGTCGGGGAGCCCGGCTGGCCGTACCCGATGCGCATCACCATCTGCGGCGTGCCGAACCGGCCCAGGGACAGCCGCAGGGCCTCCCGTGCCCCCGGCACCTCGATCGGCTGAGAGAGCATCGACACGCCCAGCCCGGCGTCGGTGGCGGTGAGCAGCACCCGTTGCAGTGCCTGGCCGGCGATCACCTGGTCGGTGGTGGTGTTGCCCGTCGCGCCGAGCACGGCGACCAACGGCTCCGGCTCGAAGTCCCGCCCCGGGGCCCGGTCGCGCCCGCCGAAGCCGCGACTGGGCAGCAGGTCCTGCGGTTCGCCCAGCGGGCCGCCGGCGGCGGCCGGGATCCCGTCGGGGGCGGGCGCGGTCCGTACCCAGTGGGCCAGTTCGGCGCGGTAGGCGGGGTCGCGCTCCAGGACCCGGTTGGCGCTGCGGGCGATCTCGGCGAACGCGTTCACGGCGCTCACCCCGATCACCAGCTCCAGCCAGCCCTGCTCGGCCCGGGCCGCCTCGCCGAGCCGCCAGCGGACGTCGGCGGGCACCGGGTCGGGCCAGAACGGGGTGCGGTTGCTGAACCGGTGCGGGATGGCCGCGTACAGGCTCTGCTCGGTCGGGGTGGGGCGGCGCGGCACGTCCGGGGTGAGCCGGGCGAGCACGTCGGTCTCCGTCGGGTACGGGCGCAGCCGGACCTTCGCCGGGGTGCCCGCCACTGCCAGCGACAGCCGCAGGTTGAACAGGGCTGCCCCGCAGGCGATCCGGGCGCCCCAGCCGCTCGGGTCGGTCGCCGGCAGCCGGCGCTCCCGGTCCAGCGTCACCTCGATCCCGCCGTCGCGCAGGCGGAACCGCCACGGCTGGGTGTTGTGCAGCGAGGGCGCCCGAACGGCGTCCGCCGCGGCGGCCCTGAGCTGCTCGACGGTGAAGTCGGTTTCCATGGTGGTGCTCCTTCCCGTGGCAGTTCCTGCCGTCCCGCTCGGTCCACACCCACAGTGCGTGATCGGGGCGGTGTGCGGGCAGGGCCGGATGTCCCCTCTGCCCTGGGACCCCCTGCCCAGGCGGCTTCGGTCGGGGCCGGGACCTTCGGCCCGTGCGGGTGGCGGCGCGAGGGGGTAGAAATGGGGGATGATCAGGGTGTTCCTTCTCGACGACCACGAGGTCGTCCGTCGTGGCCTTGCCGACCTGCTCACCAGCAGCGGCGACATCGAGGTGGTGGGTGAGTCGGGCTCCGCCCAGGAGGCGGCCCGCCGCATCCCCGCGTTGCGGCCCGACGTGGCGATCCTCGACGCCCGGCTGCCCGACGGCAACGGCATCGACGTGTGCCGGGACGTCCGCGCCGTGGACTCGTCGATCAAGGGGCTGATCCTCACCTCGTACGAGGACGACGAGGCGCTGTTCGCGGCGATCATGGCCGGCGCGTCCGGCTACGTGCTCAAGCAGATCCGCGGCACCGACCTGGTCGACGCGGTGCACCGGGTGGCCGCCGGGCAGTCGCTGCTCGACCCGGCGATCACCACCCGGGTGCTGGAGCGCATCCGCAGCGGCGTGGAGCAGCCCAATGAGCTGAAGGCCCTCACCGAGCAGGAGCGCCGCATCCTGGAGTACGTCGCCGAAGGGCTGACCAACCGGGAGATCGCCGGCAAGATGTTCCTGGCCGAGAAGACGGTGAAGAACTACGTCTCCAGCGTGCTGGCCAAGCTCGGCCTGGAGCGCCGCACCCAGGCCGCCGTCCTGGCCACCCGCCTGCTGGGCCCCCGCGGCTAGGCGGCCGGGCCGCCGGCCGGCCCGGGGCCCTGGCCGGGCCGGATCGCGTAGGTCGGTCCGCCGAGAGGCTTTTCGCCCCGGGCGGGCAGGGAAGGCGTGCGCCAGCGTGCGGCCGAGCAACGGACCGCATCATTTTGCCGTTCGGCGGTTCCAGTTCCGGCTGGCCGTCCGACCGCCGGGACGCGCCTTGCCTTTTGGCGGCCAACTCCCTACTGTCCCGATAGGAAATACAGACTTTAGGGAGGGCTCATGGCACCATCGGACGGCCAGACCAGACGGCAGGTCATCGGCGGCATCGCGGGGGTCGCCGGGGCGGTCGCCGCGTCGGCGCTCACGCCCGAACAGGCGCTCGCGGGCGGGCCCGACGAGCGGCCGTTCCGCGCCGACACCCCCGGCCAGCGCCCCACGGGGCGGCCGAACGTGCTGGTCATCCTCGGCGACGACCTGGGCTGGGCCGACCTCAGCAGCTACGGATCGCCCGACATCCGAACACCCCACCTGGACCGGCTCGCCCGCGACGGGGTCCGCTTCACCAACGGCTACTCCGCCGCCGCCGTCTGCTCCCCGACCCGCTTCGCCCTCTACACCGGCCGCTACCCCGGGCGGCTGCGCGGCGGGCTGTCCGAGCCCATCGCCCGGGCCAGCGAACTGGAGGGCCTGCCCCCGGGGCACCCCACGCTGGCCTCCCTGTTCAAGGGCGCGGGCTACACCACCGCCATGTACGGCAAGTGGCACTGCGGGTTCCTGCCCTGGTTCAGCCCGCTGCGGTCGGGCTGGGACGAGTTCTTCGGCAACTTCTCCGGCGGCCTCGACTACTACTCCAAGGTCAGCCACCTGGGCCAGCACGACCTGTACGAGGGTGAGGTGCCGGTGGAGTCCCTGGACTACTACACCGACACGGTCGCCGACCGCGCCGCCGCGTTCGTCCGGCGCGCGCACCGCCGCCCCTGGCTGTTGAACCTGAACTTCACCAGCCCGCACTGGCCCTGGGAGGCCCCCGGCGACCGGGCGGTCAGCGCGGAGTTGACCGCGCGCCTCCGGGCGGGCGAGAGCGGCGCGCTGTTCCACCGCGACGGCGGCTCCCTCGACACGTACCGCAGGATGGTGGAGAACCTCGACCGCGCCGTCGGGCAGGTGCTGACCGCGCTGCGGCAGACCGGCCAGGAGCGGGACACGGTCGTCGTCTTCGCCAGCGACAACGGGGGCGAACGGTTCTCCCACCAGTGGCCGCTGACCGGTGGCAAGGGCGGCCTCGAGGAGGGCGGCATCCGGGTGCCCACCATCCTGCGCTGGCCCGCCCGCGTCCGGCCGGGCCAGGTCAGCCACGAGCCGGTGGTGACCCAGGACTGGACGGCGACCCTGGTCGAGCTCGCCGGGGCGCGGCCGGATCCGGGGCACCCCTTCGACGGCGCGAGCCTCGCCGGCTACCTGCTGCGGGGGGAGCCGGCCCCGGAGCGGGCCCTGTTCTGGCGCACCAAGGGGGACCGCGCGCTGCGCCTGGGGCGCTGGAAGTACTTCCGCGGCGCCGGCGGGTCGGACACCCTGTACGACCTCGTCGCCGACCCGCGTGAGCAGGCCAACCGGGCCCGCCAGCAGCCGGACCTGGTCGGGGCGCTGCGCAGCCGCTGGGAGGCGATCGACGCCACCCTGCTGCGCTACCCCTGAACCGACCGGCCCGACCACTCGTCGGCGGGAGCGGGGGCCAGGCCCGGGTTCAGTCGCGGAGCGGGACGGACCAGCGCAGCTCCGTCCCGCTCGGGCTCGCCGGGCGTACCTCGAAGTCGCCGGCGTGCCGCTCGGCGCGCTCCCGGAGATTGACCAGGCCGCCCCGGGCGGCGGCCGGGTCGCAGCCCCGGCCGTCGTCGGTGACGGTGACTGTGACCCAGCCGCGGTCGACCGCCACCGCCACCGCGACCCGGCTGGCCTCGGCGTGGCGGACCGCGTTGGACAGCGCCTCGCGCAGCACGGCGGTCAGGTCGGGGCGGATCGGCTCCGGAACGGCGCTGTCGATCGGCCCGGTCAGCTCCAGCGTCGGCCGGAAGCCCAGCGACCCGGCGGCCACGTCGACCGCCTCACGGATCTCGGTGCGCAGCGCCGCGCTCATCGGGGTACGCAGCTCGAAGATGGTCCGCCGGATGTCCCGGATGGTGGCGTCCAGGTCGTCGACGGCCGCGTTGATCCGCTTGGCGGTCTCGGGGCGGGCGTTCATCGCGCCGCTCTGCAACTGCAGGCCGGTGGCGAACAGCCGCTGGATCACCACGTCGTGCAGGTCGCGGGCGATGCGCTCGCGGTCCTCCAGGACCACCAGCAGCTCCCGCTCCTCCTGCCCCCGGGCCCGCTCCATGGCCAGCGCGGCCTGCCCGGCGAAGCTGCCCAGCAGCGCCACGTCGTCGTCGGTGGCCCCGCCCCGGTCCGGCCCGTACGCGATCACCAGGACGCCGTGCAGGGTGTCGGCGGCGGCCAGCGGGGACACCACCGCCGGCCCGGTGGTCACCGGGGCCGGCCAGGGCGCCGCCTCGGCCAGGTTCTCGATCAGCTCGTGCCCCCGGCCGGTGACCGACCCGGCGAAGGCGGTCTCGGCGGCGGGCAGCACCGCGCCGACCAGCTCCCGGGCCCGCTCGTCGGCACCGTCGACCACCTCCACGGTGAACTCGCCGGCGTCCTCGTCGTAGAGCAGCACCACGGCCAGCTCCGCTTCGGCGACCTCCCGGGCGCGGCGGGCCACCAGCGTCAGCGCGTCGGTGCGTCGCACCTCGCCGAGCAGCACCGAGGTGATCTCGGCTGCGGCGGCCAGCCAGCGTTCCCGGCGGTGGGCCAGCGCGTACAGCCGGGCGTTCTCGATCGCCACGCCGGCCGCGGCGGCCAGGGCCACCACGATCTCCTCGTCGTCCTCGGTGAACTCGGCGGCGCCCTGCTTCTCGGCCAGGTAGAGGTTGCCGAACACCTGGTCGCGGATGCGCACCGGCACGCCGAGGAAACTGTGCATCGGCGGGTGGTTCGGTGGGAAGCCGTACGACTGCGGGTGCTTGGTGATGTCCGGCATCCGCACCGGGTGCGGGTGGTCGATGAGCAGCCCGAGCACGCCCCGGCCGTGCGGCAGCTCGCCGATGCTCGCGTGCAGCTCGGCGTCGATGCCGTGCACGATGAAGTCGTGCAGCAGCCGGTCGGAGCCGATCACCCCGAGCGCGCCGTACCGGGCGCCGGCCAGCTCGCAGGCGGACTGCACGATCCGTCGCAGGGTGCTGCGCAGGTCCAGGTCGGTGCCGATGCCGACCACCGCGTCGAGCAGGGCGCGCAGCCGTTCCCGGCTGGTGACCACCTCACCCACCCGGTCCAGCATCTCCTGGAGCAGCTCGTCGAGCCGGACCCGCGACAGCGGGCTCAGCCCCAGCGACGGGGTGACGTGTTCGTGCATCGGGTTCGGTGTGCTGCTGGCCACCGACCGATGCTATCGCCCGTGGCCTCGCGGCCCCTGGCCCCGGTGGCGGGCGATCCTGGCCGTCACACGCCCGTGGAGCGCACCGCCGAGGTGTCCACGACCTGCTCGGTGGGCAGCCGCGGGGTGTGCGGCGGGCCGGCGTGCGCCGGGTCCGCGAGCCCCATCCGCAGCACCAGGTACGGGTACCCCATCCCGGCGAGCACCTGGCGCAGGGCCTGCCGGGTTCCCTCCACCTCCACCACGCCGGACAGCGGCACCATCGACACGCCCAGCCGGGTGGCGGTCAGCCACGCCGCGGAGAGCGCCTCACCGGCCCGCAGCCAACTGTCCCGCTCGTCCTCGTCGCCGAAGAGCAGCCCGTACACCGCCGTCCGGTCGTGGCCCTCGCCGACCGGCAGGATGCCGGGGCGGCCGAAGTCCCGGCCCGGCACGGTGGTCTGCGGCGCCTGCTCGGGCAGCACCTCGGGCGGCAGGCCGGTGCCGGTGCCCGTGCGGCTCGTCCAGTAGGCCAGCTCCTCGCGCAGCTGCGGGTCCTCCGCCTCGACCGACCCGGCGTGCGATGCCGCAGCGGCCAGATCCATCACCTGGTCGGCGTTGAGGATCTGCAACCGGGAGCCCTCGGCGGCGACCGCCTTCGTGATGTCGTCGACAGCTCGGGTCGGCACGGGCTCGTCGCTGACCGGCCGCCGGTCGGTGTGCCGGACCTGCATGCACTGCACCGTGTGCATGGCGTCCGGGTCCGCCTCGGCGCGCTTGAGGCCGGTGAGCCGGGCCAGCAGCTCCGGATCGCTCGGGTCGGAGATCCGCTCGACCACGAAGGCCCAGCCCTCGGCAGCCAGTGCCACCCGGGCGTGGTGCAGAGCCGCGCCGCAGCTCAGCGCGACCAGCCGGCCCTCCGGGTCGGCGGCGGACAGCTGGCGTTCCCGCACGACGTGCAGCTCCAGGGCATCGGGCAGGACCCGCCAGCGCCACGGCTGCGTGTTGTGCACCGAGGGGGCGTGACCGGCCATCGCGGCGGCCTCCGCGAGGGCGGTGGTCAGGGAGCGGTCCGGCGTCTCGTGGCTCATCGTCACGACCTTTCGTCTCTGCCCATCGTGCCCCTCCGGGCGGTGCCCCGGGCGGGGTTGCCGCTTCATGGTGCGGCACGGGCTGCCCGGTCGCACGGGTCCGTGGGTCCCGTCCCGTCGGACACTTGCCTCCGCCGATCATGACAGGCGCGGCGGACGATTCGCTCGTTGGCATCCTCGCCGCGCCCCCTGCGGCGACCGCGTCTCTCCAGGAGGCACCGCCGTGATGGTGATCCGCTGCACGGCGGGGGCTGCTTCCACCTGCGCGACTGAGGGGTAGGCAGGGGCCCCTTGTCGACGTCTGTATGACAAGGGGCCCTTCCCTACCCGCGCGGACCTCAGCGCTCGCGGACCACCGCGACCGGGCAGTCGGCGTGCTGGATGAGCTGTTGGCCGACCGAGCCGAGCAGCATGCCGCGCAGCCCACCTCGGCCCCGGGTGCCGACCACCACGAGCTGGGCGTCCCGGCTCGCCTCGATCAGCGCGCGGGCCGGGCGGCCGGTCACCACGTCGACGGTCACCTCGACCTCGGGGAACGCCTCCCGCCATCTCGCCAGCGGCTCCACCAGCGCCGCCCGCTCCGCCGCCACCGCGTCGTCGGGGGCGGGGCCGCCGTCCGTCGCCGGCTCCCAGGCCCGCACCACGTGCAGCGGTACGTGCCGCTGGGCCGCCCGCTCGACGGCGAACCCGAGGGCCAACAGCGATGTCGGCGACCCGTCGACCCCGACCACCACCGGCCCGGCGCGGCCGGCGGCGGCGGCGTCACGGACCACCACCACCGGGCAGTGGGCGTGTGCGCTCACCGACACGGCGGTGGAGCCGACGAGCAGCCCGCCGAACCCGCCGTGACCCCGGCTGCCGAGCACCAGCAGGCCGGCTTCGGCGGAGCGTTCCTCCAGCACCAGCGCCGGCGGCCCGTCGAACACCTCACCGTGCACGGTCAACCCGGGCCGCGCGGCGGCGGCGTCGGAGGCGGCCGTGCCGACCAGCTCCTCCACCTGCCGCCGGGCGGTCTCGTCGGGCCAGATGCCGGGGGCCACCCCGGGGCCGATCCACCCGGCCACGGTCACCCACTCGAAGACGTACGCGAGGCGGACCGGCCGTCCCGTGCGCTCCGCCTCGTCCAGCGCCCAGTTCAGGGCGACGGTGGCATCGGCGGAACCGTCGTAGCCGACCAGGATCTCGTCACTCATCGGGTTCGCCTTTCGTTCGCGACTGCGGGGCTCGCAAGCTCACTCCTCGCGCTCACCGGGTTGGCCTTTCGTTCGCGACTGCGGGGCTCGCAAGCTCACTCCTCGCGCTCACCGGGTCCGCCTTTCGGTGCCTCTGGGGCCGTCTCCCGGATCCAGCGCCACTCGGCCACCCGCGGGTCGTCCTCGCCGAAGCGGCGGGTGTGGTCGCGGCAGGCCTGCCGGGCGTCCACCATCTCCTGGCGCAGGCGCGCGGCCCGGGAGGCCAGGCCCGGCGTCCGGTCGATCACGTCGATCACCAGGTGGAACCGGTCCAGGTCGTTGAGCATCACCATGTCGAACGGCGTGGTGGTGGTGCCCTCCTCCTTGTACCCGCGCACGTGCAGGTTGTCGTGGTTGGCCCGGCGGTAGGTGAGCCGGTGGATCAGCCACGGGTAGCCGTGGTACGCGAAGATGATCGGCTTGTCGCGGGTGAAGATGGTGTCGAACTCGTTGTCCGGCAGGCCGTGCGGGTGCTCCGACGGCGGCTGGAGGCGCATCAGGTCGACCACGTTGACCACCCGCACCTTCAGCCCGGGCAGGTGCTGGCGGAGCAGCTCGGCGGCGGCCAGGGTCTCCAGCGTCGGCACGTCCCCGGCGCAGCCGAGCACCACGTCCGGCTCGTCGCCGTCGTCGGTGCTGGCCCAATCCCAGATGCCCAGGCCGCGCCGGCAGTGCTGGATCGCCTCGTCCATGGTCAGCCAGTTCGGCGCGGGCTGCTTGCCGGCCACCACCACGTTGATGTAGTGCCTGCTGCGCAGGCAGTGGTCCATAGTGGACAGCAGGGTGTTGCCGTCCGGCGGCAGGTAGACCCGGACCACCTCGGCCTTCTTGTTCATCACGTGGTCGATGAAGCCCGGGTCCTGGTGGGAGAAGCCGTTGTGGTCCTGCCGCCAGACGTGGCTGGAGAGCAGGTAGTTCAGCGAGGCCACCGGCTGCCGCCACGGGATGGCCCGGGTCACCTTCAGCCACTTGGCGTGCTGGTTGACCATCGAGTCGACGATGTGGATGAACGCCTCGTAGCTGGTGAAGATGCCGTGCCGGCCGGTCAGCAGGTACCCCTCCAGCCAGCCCTGGCACAGGTGCTCGGAGAGCACCTCCATCACCCGGCCGTCGGGGGAGAGGTGGTCGTCGCCGGCCACGGTCTCGGCGACGAACGCCCGGTCGGTGACCTCGAAGGCCGCGCCGAGCCGGTTGGAGGCCACCTCGTCGGGGCCGAACAGGCGGAACGTCTGCGGGTTGGCGGCGATCACGTCGCGGACCCAGTTGCCGAGCACGCCGGTGGCCCCGGCGATCGGCTCGCCGGGCCGCTCGACGTCGACCGCGTACTCCCGGAAGTCCGGCAGGGTGAGGTCGCGCAGTACCGTACCGCCGTTGGTGACCGGGTTGGCGCTCATCCGCAGGTCGCCCTTCGGCGGGAGCGCGACCAGCTCGGCGACCGGTGCGCCGGTGGCGTCGAAGAGCTCCTCCGGCCGGTAGCTGCGTAGCCAGCGCTCCAGCTCGGCCAGGTGCTCCGGGTTGTCGCGCACCTCGGCGATCGGCACCTGGTGGGCGTGGAACGTTCCCTGCACCTGCTTGCCGTCGACCGTGTCCGGGCCGGTCCAGCCCTTCGGCGTACGCAGGATGATCATCGGCCAGCGGGGGCGCTCGACCGCGCCGCCGGCGCGGGCCCGGCGCTGGATGTCGGCGATCTCGTCGACCGCCCGGTCCAGGGTGGCGGCGAGGAGCTGGTGCACGGTCGCCGGGTCGTCACCGGCGACGACGTACGGCTGGTAGCCGAAGCCGCGCATCATGTCGAGCAGGTCGTCGGTGGGGATCCGGGCCAGCACCGTCGGGTTGGCGATCTTGTACCCGTTCAGGTGCAGGATGGGCAGCACCGCCCCGTCCCGGGCCGGGTTGAGGAAGACGTTGGACAGCCAGCTCCCCGCGAGCGGGCCGGTCTCCGCCTCGCCGTCACCGATCACGCAGGCGACCAGCAGGTCCGGGTTGTCGAACGCGGCACCGTACGCGTGGCTCAGCGCGTACCCCAGCTCGCCGCCCTCGTGGATCGAGCCCGGCACCTCCGGGGCGACATGGCTCGGGATGCCGCCGGGGAAGGAGAACTGGCGGAACAGCCGCTGCATGCCCGTCTCGTCGCGGCTTACGGAGTGGTACAGCTCACTGTAGGTGCCCTCCAGCCAGGTGTTCGCCACCAGGGCGGGGCCGCCGTGCCCGGGGCCGGTGATGAAGATCGTCGGTAGCTTCCGGTCGACGATGATCCGGTTGAGGTGGGCGTAGAGCAGGTTCAAGCCGGGGCTGGTACCCCAGTGGCCGAGCAGCCGCGGCTTGACATGCTCGGGTCGCAACGGCTCCCGCAGCAGCGGGTTGTCCAGCAGGTAGATCTGCCCGACGGTCAGGTAGTTGGCCGCCCGCCAGTACGCGTCCAGTTGGCGCAGCTCGTCTTCGGTCAAGGGACTGTGCAGGTCTACAGCGGTGTCCATGCTGCGTTACCCTCTCGCGGATCGGGGATTTTCGCATCCCGGTGTCCCGGCCTTCCCGGCGCGTCCAGCCTCGTCGCCCATTGGGGGAGCGAGCAGGGTCGTTGGTCCCGGGACGCGAGGGCATCCGGCCCCGGGACGCGTGGGCGTCATGCCCCGTCCGGCGCGGTGGAGACGAGTCCACGGACGACGATGACCGGGGCGGGGGAGTGGTAGAGCAGTGACTGGCTGACCGCGCCGAGCATCCCGCGCAGCGGCTCGTCCCCCCTGCCGGCGACGATCGCGAGCTGCGCCGAGCGGGACCGGTCGACCAGGACGTCGCCGGGGTCGCCGACGACACTGTGGCACTCGGCCCGCACCGAGGGGTGCCGCCGTCCGTACCGGGCCACCGCCTCGGCCAGTTCGGCGCCGGCGTCCTCGGCGGACCCGGCCGTGCCGTCGCCCTCGACCGATCGTGCCGGCTCGGTGATCCGGACGGCGAGCAGCGGGGCCGACCGGCGGGCGGCGTAGTCGAAGGCGAACCCCAGCGCCGTCCGGGAGCTCACCGACCCGTCGACGCCGACCAGCACCGGGCCCTGCGGCGGCGGCTCGGGGCGCACCACCAGCACCGGGCAGCCGGCCTGGGCGGCGAGCTGTACCGCCAGGGCGTCGGCGGGGATGCAGTCCTCGCAGCGGGACATCCCGCCGTCCCCGACGGCGACCAGGAACGCCGACTCGGAGCGGCGGATCAGCGCGGCCAGCGGGGAGCCCTCGACGATCTCCCCGGACACGGGCAGCGCCGGCTCCACCTCGCCGGCCACGGCGGTGGCCCGCTCGATCAGGTCCTCGGCCTCGGCGCGTGGGCCGGCCGCCGAGGGAACCTCCAGGGCCGCCGCCCAGTTGAACGCGTGCAACAGGCTGAGCGGGCGGCCGTGGCTCGCGGCGTCGCGGGCGGCCAGCCGGACGACCTGGAGGGCGTCGTCGTCCGACGAACCGATCGCGGCCACCACCGGCGCGTCGGCGATCGCGGCCATCCGGCCTCACCTCCTCCGGCGACGCGCGGCGGATCCACCTTGCCTGCACCGAGCGTAGTCGCGGCGGCCTGCCACCGGGCCGGGATCGGACCGACCGCCCGCGCGGTGGGCCGGACGGGGTGCCCACCGGGCTGCGGCGGGCACCCCGTCCGCCGTCCGGCGACGGTGCGGTAGACATCGGTCGCCGTCAGCCGACGGTGCAGGGCACCCCGTTGAGCGAGAACGCCGCCGGGAGGCGGTTCTGCCCGGTCCAGCTCGCGAGGAAGCCCACCTCGGCCGTCGCGCCGGCGGGAAGTCGCGCGCCCCAGCCCGGGTTGGTCACCTCGACGGCCGAGCCGTTCTGCCGGTACCCGCCGTTCCACAGCTGGGTGACCTTCTGCCCGTCGGGGAACGCCCAGCGCAGCGTCCAGCCGTCGACCGTCCGGCTGCCGGTGTTGGTGACCCTCACTGCGCCCTGGAAGCCGCCCTGCCACTGGTTGGTGACCGCGTACCCGACCCGGCAGAGCTGCCCCGTGCCGCCGGTCGGGGTCGGACTGGCGGTGCCGGTCGGGCTCGTCGTCGGGCTCACGGTCGGCGAGACGGTCGGGCTCACGGTCGGCGAGACGGTCGGGCTCACGGTCGGCGAGACGGTCGGGCTCGGCGATGCCGTCGCGTCTATCCTCGACGGGTCGACGATGCCCCAGTACGCGGGCTTCGCCTGGAGCTGGGTGTCGAACAGCAGCGGCGCGTCCTTGCGGGTCACCGGGAAGCTGTCCAGCCAGGTGTCGTCGTCGGCCAGCCCCCACAGGGTCACCGACGTCAGCTCGCCGGCGTAACGGCGGTACAGGTCGAAGAAGTCCCGGTACCGGTACGCCTGGGTGCGCAGCAGGTTCGCCGGCGGGCTCGGGTACGACTGGCTGTTGTCGGTGTAGATGCTCACGTCCATCTCGGTGATCTGCTGCTCGACCCCGAGCGGCACGAACTTCTGGATCATCGCCTCGGTCTCGGGCAGCGACGGCCAGTTCACGTTGACGTGCATCTGGTGGCCGACGCCGTCGACCGGCACCCCCTCGGCCCGGAGCTGGGCGACCAGCGAGTACAGCTTGTCGCGCTTGGCCGGCACGTTGGTGTTGTAGTCGTTGACGTACAACTTCGCGGTCGGGGCGACCTCGCGGGCCACCCGGAACGCGGTACGCAGGTAGTCCAGCCCGCTGATCTCGTACCACCGGCTGCGCCGCAGCCCGTCGGCCTGGCTCTCGTCGATCACCTCGTTGGCCACGTCCCAGGTGCCGATCCGGTCGCCGTACCGGCCGACGACCGTGCGGATGTGGTTCTCGAGCCGGCTCAGCAGCAGCGCCCGGTCCTCGGCGGTGGCGGTCATCGGGGTGCCGTCGGCGCGGGTGAACACCCAGGACGGGGTCTGCTGGTGCCAGAGCAGGGTGTGCCCGCGCACCGCCATCGAGTTGTCGGTGGCGAAGTCGACCAGCGCGTCGGCGTCGGTGAACCGGAACTGGCCCTCGGCCGGCTCGGTGGCGTCCCACTTCAGCGAGTTGCCCGGGGTGACCGAGTCGAAGTGCCGGCGCAGCAGGGTGGCGTGCGCCCCGCCGACCTGCGCCATCTCGATTGCCGCGCCGATCGGGAAGTCGTCGGCGAGCACGTCCTTCAGCGCCGGGATGTCGGTCTGCACCGGCGGCGCCGGGACGTACGACACGGTGAGGTCGTCCACGTGCAGCGGGGCGGTCCCGCTGACGGTCTCGACGTACGCGGCGAGGGACTCGACGTCGTACGCGAGGGTGTAGCCGCCGCGCAGCTCGGTCCAGCCGTCCGCCGTGACGGTCGTGGCACCGACCACCTGGTCGTACGAGGCGGTGCCGGCGGTGCTGCGCTGGACGCTGAGCCTGGCCTGGGTGGCGGCCTGCCCGGCGGGGAGCCGGACGAAGACCGAGAGCGTGTAGCGGGTGCCCCTGTCGAGGGTGCCGAGCAGGTTCCGGCTCGGCCCCTGCCAGCTGCTGGTGCGGCCGGAGGCGAGCAGGCTGTACGCGCCGGCGTGGGCGACGGCGGTGCTCGGGGCGACCGTCTCGCCGCCCCGGGGGCCCCAGCCGGTGGCGGTGCCGTCCTCGAAGGTGTCGGCGACCACGATCACCGGGTCGGCGGCGCGGGCGGGGGCGGTGGTCAGGGGTACGGCGGTGGTGAGGGCGGCCAGGGCCAGCAGCAGGCCGCCGGTGGCGAGGCGGCGGCGCGTGGCGACAGCGCGCATGGGTGTCTTCCTTCCGTGGGGTTCGGGGTGCGCCCCCGTCGTCGGCCGGTGGCCGGGAACGGGGGAGCGGACGCGCGGCGGGGGCCGGCATGAGCCCACATGCCGGTCGCGTGTCCTGCTCCACGGACGACGGCGTCCACCCGGGTGCCGTCGATGCGCGTCGATGCTACGCGGGGCCCGGGCCGCGCGCCAAGCGTCAACTTTTGTTGACAGGCGGGTGCTGTCAATGTAAGTTGACGGCATGAGTCAGGCGACGGAACTAGCGGCGGCGGCCGGCAGCACCGATCCCCGGGTCGGTCTGCGCGCCGTGCGCGCCCTGCGCCGGCTCCTCGAACGGCTGGAGGTGGTCCAGGTGGACAACGCCCGACGACAGGGCTGGTCCTGGCAGGAGATCGCCGACGCCCTCGAGGTCAGCCGGCAGGCGGTCCACAAGAAGCACGCCGGGCGACCGGCGGCCCCGAACTCCTGGGAGGCGTGATGTTCGAACGGTTCACCGACCGGGCCCGCGAGCTGGTCCGCCGGGCCCGCGACGAGGCGCGGGCTGCGGGCCAGCGCCCGACCGACACCGAGCACCTGCTGCTCGCCGTCCTCGCCGACGCCGACAGCCTCGCGGCACGGTTGCTGCGCGACGCCGGCATCCGCGCCGACGACCTGCGCGCCGCCGTGGCCCGGCACACCGCCGACGGCGGGGCGGGGCTCGCCGAGGCCGACGTCGCCGCGCTGCGCGAGATCGGCATCGACCTCTCCGCCGTCGTCGCCCGCGTCGAGGAGTCCTTCGGCCCCGACGCGCTGCGCGCCGCCGCCCCGGGCCCGCGCCGCCGCTGGCTCCGCCGGCAGCAGCCCGGCGGAGTGTTCTCACCACGGGCGAAGAAGGTGCTGGAGCTGGCGTTGCGGGAGGCGCTCGGGCTGAGGCACCGGCACATCGGCACCGAGCACATCCTGCTCGGCCTGCTCCGCGAGGCAGGCGGGACGGCCGCCCTGGTGCTCACCGAGGCCGGGCTCGACCTGGCCGACCTGCGTCGCCAGGTGGAGGCCGCCCTGCGGACGGCGGCCTAGAAGGGGAGGGAGGGGCCCTTCCCCGGCCTCCGGTGGGCGGAAGTGGCACCTCCCTCCCCGCAAACCTGTTTTCGGTGCGCGCAACCTCACCGGTCGCCGGGTCGCCGCCCGGTCGGAGTTGCTGCACACTGGCGCCGTGGATGCTGAGCAGGACACGCGTTCGACCGCCGCCGTCGGCGGGTTGCGCTCCGCGGTGGTGGTCAACCCGGTGAAGGTGACCGATCTCGACGAGCTGCGCGAGACCGTCGACGCCGCCCTCACCGCCGCCGGCTGGCCCCAGCCGCTGTGGTTCGAGACCACCCCCGACGACCCGGGCCGAGGTCAGACCGAGGAGGCCGTCAAGGCGGGCGTCGACGTGGTCTTCGCCTGCGGTGGGGACGGCACCGTGATGTCCTGCGTCAGCGGCCTGGTCGGCACCGACGTGGCCCTGGCCGTCCTGCCCCAGGGCACCGGCAACCTGCTCGCCGCCAACCTCGGCCTCTCCACCGACCTGGCCGCCGGGCTGGAGGTGGCCGTCGAGCGGGGACGCCGACAGCTCGACGTCGGCGAGGTCGAGGACAACTACTTCACCGTCATGGCCGGAATGGGCTTCGACGCGCAGATGCTCGACGCCACCTCGGAGACCACCAAGGCCCGCATCGGCTGGCCCGCGTACGTCGTGGGCGCCGCCCGGCACCTGCGGGACCGGCCGATGAGGGTCTCCATCCGCATCGACGACCGGCCGCCGCTGCGCCGCCGGGCCCGCTCGGTGCTGGTCGCCAACGTCGGCCGGCTCCAGGGCGGGCTGACCCTGCTCACCGACGCCGAACCGGACGACGGCTGGCTCGACGTCGCGGTGCTCACCCCGCGTACGCTGCGGCACTGGCTGGCCATGGGCTGGGCGTTGGCCCGGCGCCGGGGCAGCGTGCCCCGGATGGAGGTCTTCCGCGCCCGCAGGGTGGAGATCACCAGCAACCGGCCCCAGCCGCGCGAGCTGGACGGCGACCTCATCTCCCCCGGGCGGCGGCTCGTGGCGGAGATCCGTCCCCGCGCCCTGTGGCTCTGCGTGCCGCAGCCCGAGGAGACGCCTGACCTGTCCGTCGATGCGTCCGCAGCCGGGGAGCGGGGCGAGGAGCTGGTCGAGGAGGCGCGCCGTGAGTAGCACCAAGATGGTGCCGGAGACCCGGCTGATGTCCGACCAGGAGCTGTCGGCCGACGACGCCTGGCACACCCTGCGCCGGCAGGGCGGCTGGTGCCTGCTGCGGGACGCGTTCGTCCGGTTCCGCTACGGCGACGGGTTCAGCCACTCCCGGGCGTTCGCGTTGCAGCTCTGCCTCGCCGTGGTGCCGTTCCTGATCGCCCTCACCGGCCTGATCACCGACCTCGGCGCCGACGCGGGCGGCGAGGTGGTCGCCGACACCGTCCTCGCCCTGACCCCCGGGCAGAGCGATGCGATGGTGCAGGACCTGCTGGTCGACACCGAGCGCACCGAGGACGCCGGCGAGTTGGCGCTGACCCTCGGCCTGCTCACCGGCCTCTTCGCGCTCACCACCACCATGGCGCAGATCGAGCGGGGCGCGAACCGGATCTACGGCGTCGAGCGGGACCGTCCGGCGCTGTGGAAATACCTGCGCGCCGCCGTGCTCGCGGTCGTCGCGGGCGTCCCGGCGCTGACCGGCTTCCTGATCCTCGTCGGCGGCGGGGCGATGGGCGACTCGGTGCGGCGGCACTACAAGTGGGGCGAGTTCGCCCACGGCGCGTGGGACGTGGTCCGCTGGCCGCTGAGCCTCGGGCTGACCGTGCTCGCCGTGGCCCTGCTGTTCCGGCACGCGCCCCGACGCAACCAGCCCGGCCTGTCCTGGCTGTTCTTCGGCGCCGGCATCGCCACCGCGCTGTGGTGGCTGGCCAGCCTGCTGCTCGCCGTGTACGTGCAGGTCAGCGACGGGTTCGGCCAGACGTACGGTGCGCTGACCGGGATGATGGCGCTGCTGCTCTGGGCCAACCTCACCGGGATGGCGCTGTTCGGCGGGCTGGCCTTCGCCGCCCAGCTGGAGGCGATGCGGATCGGCGTGCAGGAGCCGGCCCAGCCGGACCGGTGGCAGCCCGAGGCCGAGCGCGAGGAGATCCACGACACCGGCGAGATGACCTCGCTCTGACCCGTCGGCGACACCCCCGGTGTACGCGCGGCCCGAACCGGGTAAACCGCCTCGCCAGGACAGACAAGGGAGGTGCGGGATGACCGCGGTCAAAGAGGTGGTGCGGCGACCACTCGGCCATTTCGCTGAGCGGAGCATCGCCGGGCTGGCGGCCGTCGCCGGCGCGGGGGTCGCCTTCGGCCTGCTGCTGATGCTCGTACGCTTCCGCTGGAGCCCGCTGAACGACGCCGACCACGAGGTCGCGGAGTGGTTCAACGGGCTCGTCGCGCCGCACGGCGCCCTGGTGACCGTGCTTCAGGCGATCACCGATCTCGGCGGGCGGCCGGTGCTGATCTGGCTGGTCAGCGTCGCCGTGATCGGGCTGCTGATCCGGCGTCAGGCCCGGCTGGCCGTCTACCTGATCATCACCGGGGTCGGCGGGCTGATCCTCGACCCGTCGCTGAAGGCCCTGGTCGGTCGGCTTCGCCCAGTGGTGGACGTGCCGATCGCCAGCGCCCCCGGCAACAGCTTCCCCAGCGGGCACGCCCTCGGCTCGTTCGTCGCGTACGGGGCGCTGCTGCTGGTGTTCCTGCCGGCCATGGCGCCTCGCTGGCGCAAGCCGGCGATCGCCATCGCTGCGGCGCTGGTGGCGCTGATCGGGCTGACCCGGATCGCGCTGGGCGTGCACTACGTCTCGGACGTGATCGGCGGCTGGCTGCTCGGCGCGGCCTGGTTGGGCGTCACCGCGTACGCCTTCCGGCTGTGGCGGCGCGAGCGCGGCCGGCCGGTGCCGCCGCTGACCGAGGGCCTGGAGCCCGAGGCGGGGCACGACATCGCCCCCGCCCCGGCCGAGGAGCACGTGCTGGATCACCCCCGCTCCACCGTCGCCGAACTGCTGGTCGGCTGGGTGCTGGTGTTCGGTGCCCTGTACGCCTTCGGCACGTTCGTCAGCTACCACGCCAAGGACACCTTCTTCGGCACCCTGGACACCGAGGTCCCGCGCTGGTTCGCCGAGCGGCACACCGACACGCTGACCGACGTGAGCTGGTGGTGGAGCAAGCTCGGCGACACCCACGCGATCCTGATCGTCTCGCTGGTCTTCTGCCCGCTGGTGCTCGCCGTGTGGCGGCGCTGGCGGCCGGTGCTCTTCGTGGCGCTGGCGATGTTCGGCGAGCTGACCCTCTTCCTCGCCTCCGCCCACGTCGTCGACCGGCCCCGCCCGCCGGTGGAGAACCTGGACGGGCAGATGCCCACCTCGTCGTTCCCGTCCGGGCACATCGCCGCCACCATCTGCATCTGGCTGGCCATCGCGGTCATCGTGTTCCCCCGCACCGACCGCTGGTGGAGGTGGATCTTCGTGGCCCTGGCCGTGATCATGCCGGTCGGCGTGGCTACCTCCCGGATGTACCGGGGCATGCACCACCCCACCGACTTCATGGGCGCGATCCTGCTCAGCGCCCTGTGGATCGGCCTGCTCTACTGGGCGATCCGCCCCAACGCCGACCTGGCCGAGGGCAATCGGCCGGCCATCTCCTCGGAGCAGGTCGACGAGCTGGACGACGAGCTGGCCAAGGCCGGCCGGCCGGACTGACCCGCGTCATGCTGCGGGTGATGACCTGGAACATCAGGACGGGCGGCCGGGACCGGACAGGTCCCGGCCGGCTGGACCGGGTGGCCCGGGTCGTCACCGCGCAGCGGCCGGACCTGCTGGCCGTCCAGGAGCTGCGCGGCTTCGACTCCGGCGACGTGCTGGCCGGGTTCGCGGCCGAGGTGGGCATGCGGCCGTACCTGGCCCGTTCCTGCCTCGGCCAGCCGGTGGCGGTGCTGGCCCGCGCGCCGCTGCGGGTGCTCGCGGCGGGCCCGGTCCGCCGCCCGTTCCACCACGCCGCCGTACGGGTCACCGTGGCCACCGACGCCGGGCCGTTCACCGTGTTCGCCGCCCACCTCGACCCGTACACCGGGCTGCGGCGGCGAATCGAGGCCGGCTGGCTGGCCGCCGCCGTCCGCCGGGCCCCCGGGGAGCTGGCGTTGCTGGCCGGGGACCTGAACACCCTCGACCCGGGCACCGACCACACCGCCCGGGTCGCCCGGCTACCGCCCGCGTACCGCCGCCGTCACCTGCGCCGGGACGGCCGGACGGTGGAGACCCGGGCGGTGGCCCGACTCGTCGCCGCCGGGCTGGTCGACCTGTACGCGGCGCGCGGGCCCGGCGACGAGGGGCTGACGGCGCCCACCCGGCACGGCGGCGGTGCCGAGTTCTCCGGCATGCGGCTGGACTACCTCTTCGGCACCCGCGCACTGGCCCGGCTGGTCCGGTCCTGCGAGGTGCGGCGCGGCGGCGACACCGAGTACGCCTCCGACCACTATCCGGTGCTCGCCGAGCTCGACCTGAACCCGGCCTGACCGGCACGCCCCGCGCCCCGGCCCGGCGTGCCCTCCCGGGGCGATCGCCTTCGCCGGAGCTTCTACGCTCGGCCCGTGAACACCGCCCCGACCGGGCAACCGGAACCGCATCCGCTGCTCGCCGTGATCGCCCGGGGCGTGGCCCTGGTCGTGGTGCTGCCCGTACGGCTGGTCTGGGAACTGCTGGCCGGCTCCGCCCGGTGGCTGGCCCGGTGGCTGCTCAGCCCGCTCGGCCGGGCCCTGCGGGCCTGGGTGCTGCGCCCGCTCGCCTGGCTCCTGGACCGGCTGGTCTGGATACCGCTGGTGTGGCTGACGAAGCACCTGCTCTGGTACCCGCTGGTCTGGGTCTTCCGGACGCTGGTCCGACCCGTGGCGCGCTTGCTCGTGGGGGCGGCCGACTGGCTGATCCGTAACGTGCTGGTGCCCCTGGCACGGCTGCTGATGCGGGCCTTCGGCCCGGCGTTGGCCGCCGTCGGGCGCGGGCTGTGGTGGCTGCTGCGGCTGGTGGCCGATGCCCTCGGGTACGCCTGGCGGCTCACGGGCCGCATCGTCAACGTCCTCTACCGGCTACTGCTCCGCCCGTTCGGCGGGGCCCTGCGCTGGGTGTGGCGGCACACCGCCGTCCCGTTCGGCGGGGCCCTGCGCTGGGTGTGGCGGCACACCGCCGTCCCGTTCGGCCGGGCCCTGCGCGGCGCCTGGCGGGCCACGGTCACCCCGACAGTCCGCTGGCTCCGCGGCTCGATCCTGACCCCGATCCGCCAAGCCACCCGCGACCTCCTGACCGCCCTCGGCCTCCGCCGCTAACCCATCCCGCCCATCCTGGCCACCTCTCCACCCCGAACCCGGTCGATCTTGCACTTCGGCCCCGGCCGACCCCCGAACCCCGTCGATCTTGCACTTCGGGCCCCGACCAAAGGGGCAAAAGCCTCATCGCAGGGGCCGCAAGTGCAAGATCGCGGGCGCGGGCGCGGGCGCGGGCGCGGGCGTGGGGAGTGGGGCGTGGGGAGTGGGAGCGGGAGCGGGGGGTGGGGGTGGGGTTAGAGGAGGAGGTTGAGGAGGACGGTCAGGGCGATCGAGGCCAGCACCGAGAAGAGGATCATCAGGAGACAGCCGAGGCCACCGCCCACCGGGCGGATTTCCGTGTTGCCGATGCGCATGGCGGTCCTTGTCCTAGTGCGGGGAGAGCAGGGCGCGTACGGCCGCGGCGACCTCGGCCGGGGCGGTGGTGGCGACATTGTGGGCGGCGCCCGGGACGACAGCCGTGCGGGCGTTCGGCACGAGGCGGGTGAGCTGGTCCCGCCAGGCGGCCGGTGCCACCGGGTCGCGGGAGCCGGCGATCACCAGGGTGGGTACGGCGACCCGGGCGGCGTCCGCCTCGATCGCGTTGCGTACCGAGTGCGAGAGGGTGGCGTACACCCGCGGAGGGCGGGCGTCCCAGACATCGCGGAGCAGGATCGGGGTCTGCAATGGCGCCTCGCGCAGGGTGTCGGCCAGCCAGCGGCCGAACAGTCCCCGCCGGGTGCGGGCGGCCGGGTCGCTGGTCGGCCCGGCCAGCACCAGCGCCCGGACCAGCCCGGGGTGGCGGGCGGCCAGCGCGGCGGCCACCTCCGCGCCGAACGAGTGCCCCAGCACACACGCGGGCGGCAGGCCGTACACGGTCAGCCACGCCGCCAGGTGCTCGGCGTGCCGGGTGACGTCGTACGCGCCGGACGGGTGGGCGCTGAGTCCGAAGCCGGGCAGGTCCGGCACGTACACCGGGTGGGTGGGCGCCAGCGCCAGGGCCAGCGGGGTGAGGTAGCGGTGCGACACCGCCAGCCCGTGCACCAGCACCACGGGTGGGGCGCCGGCGCGCGGGTCGGCAGTGCGGCGGGTGTGGGTACGCAGGCCGTCGACCAGCCGCCACTCGCTCGTCAGGCCGGCGGCGGGCCGGGGGGCGGCCAGGGCGAGCCGCAGTTGCGCCGGGGAGAACCCCACCGGTGGAGTCGCAGCGGACGGGCCCCTCGGCCGGACCGTCGCCGTCACAGCTCGCGGAGCCGGGGGAGCAGTTCCTCCCGGGCCCAGTCCAGGAACATCGGCTGGGTGTCGCCGCCGACTTGGACGAGCGCGACGTGGGTGAAGCCGGCGTCGACGAACTTCTTGAACGCCTCCACGTGCCGGTCGGTGTCCGGGCCGCAGGAGATTCCCTCGGCGACATCCTCCTCGCGGACGAACTGGCTCGCGGCGGCGAACGAGTCCGGCCCGGGCAGGTCGGCGTTGACCTTCCAGCCCAACCCGAACCAGCGGAACTGGTCGTGCACGATCTTGCGGCACTCCGCCTCGTCCGGGCCGTAGCAGATCGCCACCTGGCCGTACCGGGGCTGGCCCGCGCCGCCCGCCTCGTCGTACATCTGGATGATGTGCGGGTCCGGCTCGGTGGCGACGATCCCGTCCGCGTAGTCGGCGGCCAGCGTCGCCGACTGCCGGCCGGACGCGGCGACGGCCATCGGCACCGGGCGGCCGGGCCGGTCCCAGACGTACGCGTCGGGGACGTCGTAGTGGTTGCCGGAGAAGGTCAGCGTCTCGCCGTTGAGCAGTGGCCGGATGATCTGCAACGCCTCCTCGAACATCTCGTGCCGCTGCTGCACGTGTGGCCAGCCGCCGACGATGTGCTCGTTGAGGTTCTCCCCGGCGCCCAGGCCGAGGGTGAACCGGCCGTCCGAGAGCACCCCGATCGTGCTGGCCTTCTGCGCCACGACGGCGGGGTGGTAGCGGCGGAGCGGGCAGGTCACGAAGGACATCAGCTCGGCCCGGCTGGTGGCGTGGGCGACCGCGCCGAGCACCGACCAGGCGTACGGGGCGTGGCCCTGGGAGTCCAGCCAGGGGTAGTAGTGGTCGGAGATCACGAGCTGGTCGAAGCCGGCAGCCTCGGCACGCACCGCGTGGTCCACCAACTCCTTGGGACCGGCCTGCTCGCACATCAGGGTGTAACCGACGTTGACCATCGCGACATCTCCTTCGCTCTTCCGATCATCCCCGAATACCCCGACCGCCCGCCGCCAACCCTCGGACCCCCTTCGCCCCGGCCCCGCCCCCGCGCCCGCATGCCCCGCCCCGCCCCCGCATGCCGCCCCGCCCCGCGCATGCCCCGCCCGCGCCCGCACTTTCACGGAAAGAGTGGTCATTCCGGCGGGGATGGCCACTCTTTCCGTGAACGAGTGGGGGTGGGGACGCGTATTAACCGGTTCAGGGTTGCTGAAGCAATGGGGGGCGCGGGGGCCGCGGTGGGGGTGAGGGGGGGGGTCGGGAGGTGCGGCCGATCGCCCAGCAGAGCCCGTGGGGGTGCCGCAGGCGTGCTGGCCCGCCTGCGGTCCCGATGTCCGTCAACCGCTCACTGAACCGGTTGCTCCGGACGGGACATCGGCTTACGCTGATCCCTGCGCCGTCGGGAGCCGGACGGGCGACTGACGGGCCAGTCGCCTTCTACGTCACCACTACCGCACCCCCGCCTGGGCACGGGGGACCCCTCCCTGAGGAAGGCCATGAGAAAACGTCTCTCCGTCGCGGGCGTCGCCCTGCTGACGGTTCTCGCCGCCGTGTTCGCCTTCGGGCAGCCGGCGCACGCCGCCGCCGGCTTCTCCGTCGCCAACGGCAAGCTGTACGACGCCAACGGCACCGAGTTCGTCATGCGGGGCGTCAACCACGCCCACACCTGGTACGCCCAGCAGACCAGCTCCTTCGCCAACGTCAAGGCGCTCGGCGCGAACACCGTGCGGGTGGTGCTGGCCAGCGGCGACCGCTGGGCCAAGAACGACACCGCCGACGTCGCCAACGTCATCTCGCTGTGCAAGGCCAACAAGCTGATCTGCGTGCTGGAGGTGCACGACACCACCGGCTACGGCGAGCAGAGCGGCGCGATCACCCTGGACCGGGCGGTCGACTACTGGCTGAGCATCTCCAGCGCCCTCGCCGGCCAGGAGAAGTACGTCATCGTCAACATCGGCAACGAGCCGTACGGCAACCAGGGCTACGGCACCTGGGCCACCGACTCGGCCAACGCGATCAAGCGGCTGCGCGCCGCCGGCCTGACGCACACCATCATGGTCGACGCCCCGAACTGGGGCCAGGACTGGTCGTTCACCATGCGCGACAACGCCGCGTCGGTCTTCGCGGCCGACCCGCAGAAGAACACCGTCTTCTCCATCCACATGTACGGCGTCTTCGACACCGCCGCGGAGATCAGCGACTACCTCGGCCGGTTCCGCACCGCGAAGCTGCCGATCGTGGTCGGCGAGTTCGGCTTCGACCACTCCGACGGCAACCCGGACGAGGACACCATCCTGTCCTACAGTCAGGCCAACGGGATCGGCTACCTCGGCTGGTCGTGGAGCGGCAACGGCGGCGGCGTCGAGTACCTCGACATGGCCACCAACTTCAACCCGGCGGCCCTGACCACCTGGGGTCAGCGGATCTTCAACGGGGCCAACGGCATCAGGGCGACGTCGAGGGAGGCGTCGGTGTACGGCGGGCCCATCCCGACGACTCCGCCGCCCACCACGCCCCCGCCGACCACGCCCCCGCCCACCACTCCGCCGCCCACGACTCCGCCGCCCACCGGCGGCTGCACGGCGACGTACACGATCGTCAACCAGTGGCAGGGCGGCTTCCAGGGCGAGGTCAAGGTGACCGCCGGCTCCGCCGCCATCACCGGCTGGACGGCGAGGTGGACCTACGCCAACGGCCAGACCGTCACCCAGTCCTGGAACGCCACGGTGACCAGCAGCGGGTCGGCCGTGACCGCCCGAAACGTGGCCTACAACGGCAGGCTCGGTGCCGGGGCCAGCACCAGCTTCGGCTTCATCGGCAGTTCGGGCGGCACCAACACCGTCCCCGCCGTCACCTGCACGGCGAGCTGACCCTCGTACCACCCCCCGGTGGCCGGGTCCGCGCGGACCCGGCCACCCTCCTTTCGGGTACGTGGACCCGGCCGCCCCGTTTCCGGCACGCCGGCACGCCGACGCGCGACGCCGGTCCCGGCGCTGGTGTCGTCCGCAGGCGCTGACGTCGGTTGGGGCGCTGGCGCCGACGTCGACTCAGGTGCTGGCGTCGGCGCCGACCTGCGGGTGGCACCTGCATGACCGCCTTTGCTCTGCTGCCCCCTGTGCAACGCTCGCGGAGCGTGACGCTTCCGGCACGTCTAGATCGTGCCGTCCCGGGGCGTGCAGCGGCTGCGCGATGCTCAGGCTGTGTGGTGAAGCGGCTGCGCGTGCTGGTGTTGCGGTGACGGCAGCAGAGCAAAGGGGCGGGTTGGTGACACGCCTGGCCTCCCGGCCCACCACCTGGACGGCAGGGCAGGCCGCGGCGCGATACCGCGCCACGGCCTGCCCTGCCGTCGAAGCTCGCACGGTGGACTTCGATACCGGCCCTCAGGCCGCCACGACGTCGGCGACGACACAGGCGATGTTGTCGGGCCCCCCGGCGGCGTGGGCCAGCTCGACCAGCCGCGCCACGACCCGGTCGGGTTCGTCGCCCGCCGCGAGCGCGGAGTGCAGCGCCGCCCGGTCGACGACCGAGGAGAGCCCGTCGGAGCACAGCAGGTAGCGGTCCCCTTCGACAGCGGTGCGCAGCGCCAGGTCCGCCTCGACGTGGGCCCCACCGGCGCCGAGGGCCCGTACCAGCAGGGCCCGCTGCGGGTGCGCGGCGGCCCCGGCCGGGTCCAGCCTGCCCTGGTCGACCAGCGACTGCACGTAGGTGTGGTCACGGGTCAGCGGGAACAGTTCGCCCCCGCGTAGCAGGTACGCCCGGGTGTCGCCGATGTGCACCAGCGCCAGTTGGGAACCGGAGCGCAGCAGCGCGGTCAGGGTGGTGACCGGCCGGTGCTCCGCCTCGGCAGCCCCGCGCACGGCGCGGTCGGCGTCGGCGACCGCGCCGGCCAGCAGCGTGAGCAGTTCGGCGGCCGGCACGTCGGCCAGTTCCAGCGGTCGGAGGGCGGCGATGGCGGCGGCGCTCGCGGCGGCGCCGCCGGGGCCGCGCATCCCATCGGCGACGGCCAGCAACCGCTCGCCGGCGTACGCGGCGTCCTCGTTGCTGTCCCGCAAGGCCCCGGTGTCGCAGCGGGCAGCGTGGCGGATGCCGAGGGCGGGGGTCGGATCGGACATGGTGGTGCTCCCTTCGGACAGGACGTCGACGAGGCGGGTGACGAGGCGACCCCGGGCCGCCGTGTCGGCGCTGACCCGCCGCCAGTAGGCGTCGACCGCCTCGGCCGCCGCTGTGGGCCGGAGCCCGCAGACGGTGCGGATCTCGGCCAGCGGCATGCCAATGCGGCGGAGCGCGGCGATCAGCCGGGCCTGTTCCACCTGGTCTGGGGCGTAGAGTCGGTACCCCGACTCGGGATCGACCGCGGCCGGGTGCAGCAGCCCCACCTCGTCGTAGAGCCGCAACGCCTTCGGCGTCAGGCGTACCGCCCTCGCGAACGCCCCGATGGTCAGCAGCGCCACATCGACATCCTCCTCGTGCCGGTCGCGGCGACCGGCACGAGCCAGGCTGGGGCCTCCCCGAGGGGCAAGGTCAAGCGCGGGGCCGGGCCGGCCGCTCCGAAGGCGGCGCCGAAGCGTGTCATTCGGCCCCACCCGCCACGATCGCGCCCTTCGCCTCCACCCGCCCGGGGCTTTCGGCCCTACGCGCCGCAGCCCTTCCCGACCAGCATGTAAGGAGAGGTTCCCGCACGGGACATGACGGGTGAGTCCGCTGCGAGGGCCGGGAAGTGGGGAATGATCATGAGCGAGCAGCGTTTCGCCGGACGGGTCGCGGTCGTGACCGGAGCCGGATCGGGTATCGGGCAGGCGGTCGCCCAGCAGCTTGCGGCAGAGGGAGCCACGGTCATTGGCTGTGACGTCGATGCCGAGGGCCTCGCCACGACCACCAAGCTCATGGAGGAGGACGGCCACCCCGGGACGATGATCGTCGCCGACATCACGGCGCAGGCCGACATCGACCGGATCGTCGCCGCGCTGCCAGACCGACGCGTCGACCTGTTGGCCAACGTGGCGGGGGTCATGGACCACTTCATCCCCGTCACGGAACTGGACGACGCCACCTGGGACCGTGTCCTGGCGGTCAACCTCACTGGTCCCATGCGGCTGTGCCGGGCCATGCTGCCGCTGATGACGGCGCGGGGCCGGGGTGCGATCGTCAACGTCGCCTCCATCGGCGGCCTCACCGGAGCGGTCGCCGGCAGCGCGTACGTCTCCTCGAAGCACGGGCTGGTCGGCCTGACCCGCTCGATCGCCAACCTGTACGCCGAGGACGGCGTTCGGGCCAACGCGGTCTGCCCCGGTGGCGTCCAGACCAACATCGGCCGCAGCGCCGCGCCGAAGGTTCCGTGGGCGTACCAGCGTCTGGAGCGGTCGTTCGGACGGGTCACCCGGACGGCCACGCCCGCCGAGGTCTCCACGCTGGTCTGCTGGCTGGGCTCCGACGAGGCGATCAACGTCAACGGGGCCGTCGTCGCCTCCGACGGAGGCTGGACCTCCTGAGCCGGCGCGGCACCGCCCCCGAGTGCGAGGAAGGGCACCCCCTCGACGGCGGTGCGCAGCGCCAGGTCCGTCTCGACGGGGCGGTGGCGGGCCTCAGCCGATCGCGTCGACCTCCAGCAGCAGGGCCTGCTCGGGGTGCAGGGCGGGAAGCTGGAGGCCGACCGCCGCCAGCACCGCGCCGGGCAGGGTGACCCCGCCGGGCAGCCAACCGGGCTCGGCGAGCTGCAACACGGCCGGCTCCGGTACCCCGGCGAATGGGCGGCCTTCGTGGGCGGCGTCAAGGACGGTGGGTTCGACTTCGCCGGCTGACCACAGCCGCTCGACCGAGCGGGGGTGGCATCCACCCGAGGTGCCCCCCCCCGATCACGCGAGCAGCTTCTCCACCTCGCGCCAGAGCTTGTCGAACGACGGGGAGTTGGCCCGCGCGGCGTACAAATCGAACTTGGCGGCGAGCGGGGCCTGGTCCACCTTCGGCTTGTAGGGGTGACCCACCATTCGTTCGCTGAGCCAGCCCTTGGCATCCCGCTTGGCTTCCGGATCAGCCGGCGCTTCGAGCACATCAGGCAGGCCGCGCAGACCGCCGAGCGATTTCGCGGCGGCCAGGAACCACGCCTCGAACTCCCGGTTCGCCAGGACCACACCGACCCTGACGTCCGGCCGAGCGGCCTGGGCCCGCTGTAGTAGGCGCGGGCCGAGGTCAGCGGGGCAGTGGTCGTCGGCGTCGAGGAGTACGAGCACTCCGCCCCGTCCCCGGACCCGACTGGCTTGCGCCGCCACCGCTGACTCCAGACCAGCACCGATCAACTGGGTCTGCGGCACTCGAAGAGGGACGGCGACCTGGAGGTTCCAGACCGACAGCTCGGCCGCGATCCGGCGAAGCAGGACCGGCAGCGCGGTCACCTCGCCGTGCCCTTCGATCGCCGGCGCGATGGTGATCGGCTCGTGCCCGCTCATCCTGTCACCGGTCCGAAGTCCTCGCAGCGCGCCGGCTCGGGTGATAGCTGATCGGCGCGCATCAGCGCCCCGAGGGTGAAGTGGCCGTCGCGGACGATCTGCCGGCTGGCCGCGTCGAGCGGGCCGATGACCGTGGACCCGTTCGTGTTGGCCACCGCCAGCACGGCGTCCAGATCGACGTCGTCCCGGTCCAGGAGGTCATCGCTCTGCGTCGTGGCGATCACCTGGACGTGCTCGCTGGCCTCGGTCAGCGCGTCGTACAGGGCGCCGGCGGCGGCGGGATGCAGGGCGGTTTCCGGCTCCTCGATGCCGACCAGGTTGACCTGCCCGTGCTGTGTCGGGGCCTGGAAGAGTGCGGCCAGCACGGCGGCCGTACGGATCGTGCCGTCCGACATGGCGTCGGGACCGAAGGCCGCGTGGGCTCCGCTCTCGCTGCGCTGACGCATCTCGACGGTGACGTACCGCTTGACCGCCTGCCGGTCGACCCCGACGACGCCGGGCGCGACCGCGGCGAGGTAGTCGTCGACCCGCTCCTTGACCTCCGGGTAGGAATCACCCAGGTCCCCCAGCACGTCACCCAGATGCTCCCCGCGACGGCCGAGGACGGCCCGTTCGACAGCCGGCTGGGGAAGCCGAAGGGCGCTCGTCTCGAAGTTGTAGAAGCGCATCCCGCGCAGTGCCCGGCTGACCCGGCTCCATGACTTGCTCACCGAACTCACGGCCGGCATGAAAAGTCGACCGGGTTCTACGCTCGTGTCCTGGGCCACGTGTGGATAGTCGACTGAGCCCTGGTTGACCGTGAAGTGGTTCGCCGTATCGCCTCGGGTTGCCCGCGCGTGCTCCCACACCACTTCGAACGGTGGATTTGCCCGGGGCGCTTGCCTGATCTCGAATCCGTAGGACCAGTGCTCCGGTGCCGCCCCCTCGCCACCCCACGCCAACGTGAAATCGATCAGGATGCTGAATGCGGTTACGTGCTCCGGCGACCGAAGCAGAATCTCCGCCATCCCGTTGCGGGAATCGATTGCCTGTTGCGGTGTGGTGCTGATGGCCTCCGACATGAAAGCCACCGCATCCAGGAAGTTGCTCTTACCGGTGCCGTTCGCCCCGACCAGCAGCGTCAGCGGCCCGACGGGCACGTCGCACTCCCTGATGCTCTTGTAGTTCCGAATCCTCACCCTGCTGACTCGCGGCTGAGGCTTGGCGGGTATGACGGCTGGTCTCTCGGTGTTCTTCATGTCGCTATCGGCTTTTCCCGTATCTTTCAGGATGTCGGCGAGGGGGCGTGTCGGATTCTAGTGGTCGTCCACGACGATTGTCGGGTCCATCATCCTCGCCGGGTGGCCGCCGGGCGGCGCCGCGCCCGGTGGACTCGGCGAGCCGACAGAGCCGCTGCCGCCCCGCTCGGGCGCGGGCAGGGGCAGGCAACACGCCGCGTCCCTACTTCCCAGACAATTCACAGCGGTGCTGGCTAGTCTGCCCCGGTCAGCCGCCAGCGTTCCATGGTGGAGCGCGGTGACCGTCACGCGGAGGGTCCGATGGTCTTCAAGAAGATGTTGAGCGCGTTTGGCGTGGGCGGTCCCACCGTGGACACCGTCCTGCCCAACCCGAACACGCGGCCGGGGCTCGCCCTCGACGGCCAGGTCAACCTGGTCGGCGGCGATGCGTCGGCGGCCATCGAGCAGATCGTCGTCGGCCTGGTCACCCGGGTCGAGATGGAGAGCGGCGACGGCGAGTACGCCGGCGTGATGGAGTTCCACCGGCTGCCGGTCGCCGGGGCGTTCGAGCTGGCCCCGAAGCAGCAGCTCTCGATCCCCTTCCAGCTTCCGATGCCGTGGGAGACCCCGATCACCGACGTGTACGGCCAGCGCCTGCACGGCATGACGATGGGGCTGCGCACCGAGGTGGCGGTGGCCCGGGCGGTCGACAAGAGCGACCTCGACCAGGTCAACGTCCATCCGCTGCCGGTGCAGGAGCGCATCATGGACGCCTTCGCCCGGCTCGGCTTCCGGTTCAAGGGCGCCGACCTGGAGCGCGGCCACATCCGTGGCACGCAGCAGACGCTGCCGTTCTACCAGGAGATCGAGTTCTTCGCCGCGCCGCAGTACGCGCAGCTCATCAACGAGGTCGAGCTGACCTTCGTGACCGGCCCTCAGGGCATCGACGTGGTGCTGGAGTGCGACAAGCGGGGCGGCTTCCTCAGCGCCGGCCACGATGTCTTCGGCCGGTACACCGTCGCCCACACGGACGCCGACCGGGTCGACTGGGCGCAGGTCGTCGACGGCTGGCTCCAGGAGACCACCTCCCGCTACGGCGGCCTGCGCGCGCAGGGCTTCGGCGCGCCCCCCGGCTACGGGGCACCGCACGGCTACCCGACGCAGCACGGGCACGGCGGCCACGGGCACGGCGGCCACGGCCGGGGCGTCGGGATGGGCGGCATCGTCGCGGGCGCGGCGCTCGGCGCCGTCGGCGGGATGGTCGCCGGCGAGATGATCGAGGACGCGGTCGAGGGCGACTTCGCCGAGGACTGGGGCTTCGGCGGCGACGAGGAGTGACGTGAAGGACGACGGTGGCCCTCCGGGAGAATCCCGGAGGGCCACCGTGCTGCTCGGAGCTGATCCTGCGTCAGTGCCTGCTCTTGCGCTCCGTGTCGCTGCGATAGTTGCTGCCGGCCTTGGCCAGACCCCGGCTACCGAGGTAACCGATGGTCAGCAGGGTGATGAAGAACCAGGCCTGCGGGGCGCGGAAGATGTCCACCCCGACCGAGTTCTTGCCGACCAGGTACGACGCGGCCAGCACGCCGATCAACGAGGCGACGTAGACCCAGAACTCCGTCGTCTTGAAGGCCTGCTTGGTCTCCGTGCCCGGCGCCTGCATCGGCTCGCGATGCCCGTCGTGCATCATCGGCATCTGCCTGGTGGGTGCTTCGTTCATCGCGCGGTTCGGCATGTCGTTCATCGCGCGGTTCGGCGCTTCCTGGGTCCGGTTCGTCGACCTGGTGGATGCAGCCTGCGTGCTCATCTTGTCCTCCTCAGGATGCGATGAGTCCTACCTGCGCTCCCTCGCCCCGCTACCGCGTTTCGGCCACGGCACGGTTGGCGTTCTCGGCGGGGGCACCCCCCGACTACCCGGGGGTCCGCCGAGGTAACACCCGCCGGCCCTCGGAATGGCGGCGTCAGCGTGGGCCCGGCGTGGGTTTGGTCGGCCGGCACCCGGGCACGCAGGGCGATCCGACAGTTCTGCGAGGTGATGGACGTGCGTGAGGACGACATGGTGCGGGAGTCCGCCCGCAAGGCCGAGCAACGGATCGCCGGCGGGGTGTACGGCCCGGGGGCCCTCGACGAGGTCACCGTGCCGCAGACCGACGAGACCCGGGTCCTCCAGGAGGAGGACCCGGGTGACCCGGCGGACGTCCCGATCGACCCGGAGATGCTACGCGACGGCGGCCCGACCCGGGGCCAGGGCGCGCTGACCACGACCGGCGGCACCGCAGGCCCGGCGAGCGTCCGACGGGTGGCCCGGCAGCCGGAACGGCACCCGGGGAAGGTCGCACCGACCACCACCGGCGACGCCACCACGGGTGGCCTGAGCACCCCGGCGGGTGGCTCGACGAGTGACCAGTCGAGCAGCGCCAGCCAGGTCGGCGACTTCACCGACGAGTGAGGCCGGCACTTTCACGGAATGAGTGGCTATTCGGCGCCGCGAGGCCACTGATTCCGTGAAAGTGCGCGGTGTCCCGGGTGGGTGGATCAGGCGACGCGGAGGATGCCCAGGCGTTGGGTGGCGCGGGTCAGGGCGACGTACAGGTCGCTGTGGCCGCGCGGGGACTCGGCCACGATCCGTTCCGGGTCGACCACCAGGACGGAGTCGAACTCCAGCCCCTTGGCCTGCCCGACGGTCAGCACGACCACCCGGCTCTCCAGCTCCGGATGCTCGCCGACGGCCGCCTCCGGCAGCGCCGCGACCAGTGCGGCGCCCAGCTCGTCGACCCGGCCGGCGGGGACGATCACCCCGAGCCGCCCGTCGGCCAGCCCGGCCGCCTCGGCGACCGCCGCCCCGGTCAGCGCGCGGGGCAGCGCGTCCTCGGCGACCCGGCGGTCCCACGGCGGCACCCCACTCTCCCGTACGGAGCGCGGCGGGAGCAGGTGCGGGTCGATCTTCGTCAGCACCTCGGCGGCCACCGCCATGATCTCGGCGGGCGTGCGGTAGCTGACGGTCAGCTCCTCCAGCCGCCACCGCTGCGCCACGTACGGCTCCAGCGCGTCGGCCCACGACGGGGTGCCGGCGAGCGCCCCGGTCTGCGCCACGTCCCCGACGATCGTCATCGACCGGCTCGGGCAGCGGCGCATCAGCAGCCGCCAGGCCATCGGCGACAGCTCCTGTGCCTCGTCGACGATCACGTGCCCGAACGCCCAACCCCGGTCGGCGGCGGCGCGCTGGGCGGCGGTCAGCCCGTCGGACTCCTCCTGGCGCTCCAGCAACTGGTCGGCGTCCAGCAGGTCGGTGACGCCGAGGATCTCGCCTCCCTCGGCCTCGTCCTCCACGTCGATGGAGCGGGAGCCCCGGGCGATCTCCAGCACGCCCTCGGCGTACTCGCGTTGGAAAGCCCGGATGCGCTGCCGGCGGGCCGCAGCGGTGCGGTCGTCCTCGCCGAGCAGCTCGGCGGCCTCGTCGAGCAGCGGCACGTCGGCCGGCGTCCAGCCGCCCGGCCGGTGGTGCAGCAGGGCCCGCTCGGCGTCGGTCAGCTCGGGCGCGGCGGCGGCGATCCGGTCGGGGTCGGCGTACAGGTCGGTGAGCAGGCGCTGCGGGGTGAGCACCGGCCAGAGCCGGTCCAGCGCGGCCCGCACCCCGGGCTCCTCGCGCAGCTCGCGGCGGATCTCCGCGACGTCGGCCTCGTCGAGCAGGTTCTCCCCGCCCAGCGGGTCCGCGCCGATCCGGTCGGCCACCTGGTCGGCAAGGGCGTGCACGATCTCGACGTCGAAGACCGTGCGGGCCAGGTTGTGCGGCCGGCCGGTGCGGCGGGCGCGGTCCCGGGCCGCCCGGACGGTCTCCGGGTCCAGCCGCAGCAGCTCCCGCTCGACCTCGATCTCCAGCGGTTCGTCCGGAACCCACTGCCGGTCCCGCACCGCCTCGGTGAGCACCTGCACCATCTCGGCACGGCCCTTGACCGCCGCGGCCTCCGCCGGCTCCGTCCGGCGGGCGCTGACCCCGGGAAAAAGGTCCCCGGGGGTACGCAGCAGCACGCCCGTCTCGGCCAGCGCCGGGAGCACCTGCGAGATGTAGCGCAGGAACGTCTCGTTCGGGCCGACCAGCAGCACGCCCCGGCTGGAGAGCACATTGCGGTGGGTGTAGAGCAGGTACGCCGCGCGGTGCAGGGCGACGGCGGTCTTGCCGGTGCCCGGGCCGCCCTGGACCACCAGCGTGCCGGGCAGGTCGGCGCGGATGATCCGGTCCTGCTCGGCCTGGATGGTCTCGACGATGTCGCGCATCCGGCCGGTCCGGCCGGCGGTGAGCGCGGCGAGCAGCGACGCCTCCCCGGTCAGCTCCTCGTGCGCGGTGGGGGAGGCGGCGGCCAGGTCGAGCACCTCGTCGTTGAGGGCCGTCACCTTGCGCTGCCGGGTCCGCAGGTGCCGCCGTCGCCGTACACCCTGCGGGTTGGCGGCGGTGGCCAGGTAGAAGGCCCGGGCGGCGGGGGCCCGCCAGTCCATCAGCAGCGGGTCGTAGTCGCCGCTGGTGTCGAAGATGCCGATCCGGCCGATGTAGTGGCGCGCGCCGTCGTCGGCGTCCAGTCGGCCGAAGCAGAGCCCGTTCTCCACGGCGGAGAACTGCTCGACCTGTTCGGCGTACATCCGCACTGAGCTGTCCCGCTGCGACCGGGCCTGGAGGGTGCCGCCGGTGGTGTGCAGTTCCTCGGCGAGCCGCCGGGCTGCCTGTTCCCGCATGCCGTCCAGCCGGCCGTAGAGCATGGAGACGTACTCCTGCTCGGGGCCGATCTCGTCGTCGTGCCGTAGCTCGTCGGGACCCGCGGAGTGCCTTGACAAGCCGTCTCCCTAGTGATTAGGATTCCATTCGGAACGGCAATTATCGCCGTTCCTTTTTTGTGCCTGAACTGCAAAAGATACCGCGCGACGACCTCTCCCACCAAGCGATCGGTCGGGAACCACCGCCGCCGGGGACGGAGTCGTGCGGGATGTTGCTGGGTGCCGGTCAGCGCGTCGTCTTCATCGGGGACAGCATCACCGACTGCGGCCGGCGCGACGCCGCCGCCCCCTACGGCGTCGGGTACCCGAGTCTGGTCCGCGCGTTCGTCGACGCCCGGCACCCGGAGCGCGAGCTGACCTGGGTCAACCGGGGGATCAGCGGCAACACCGTCCGGGACCTGGCGGCCCGCTGGGACGCCGACGCGATCGGCGAGCGCCCCGACTGGCTCTCCGTGATGATCGGGATCAACGACATCTGGCGCGCGTTCGTCCCCGGCCGGGAGGCCGAGGCGGTGCCGATCGACGAGTACGAGCGCACCCTGCGCGCGCTGCTGCGCCGGGCCGTGGACGCCACGGGGTGCCGGCTGCTCCTCGCCGACCCGTTCCTCATCGAGGCCGACCTCGACGAGCCGCAGCGCGTCGAGACCGACCGGTACGCCGCCGTGGTGGCCGCCCTCGCCAAGGACTTCGACGCGGTGCACGTGGCCACCCAGGCGGCCTTCGACCGGGTGCTGCGGCACAGCCCGTCGAGCCGCTGGGCCGACGACCGGGTGCACCCGGGGCTGCCCGGCCACGCGGTCATCGCGGACGCCTTCCTGACCGCCCTGGCCGCCTGAGGCCTTGCACTCGTCGGTCATGACGACGGCAGCCTGTCATCAGCAGACGTCGATCGGCGCTGGCCGAGATTGCGACCACGATCGAACGTTTGGCCAGCTGCGGGGCTCGTCGACGGGCAGGTCCGTCTGGTCGGTAATGCCTGGGGTGTGACTGCGGGTCTTGCTCGTTGGCGCGGGTCGGCTCCAATGGATGCCGTGTCGACAACGCATCGTGATCAGCCGAACGCTGAAACCCGTCAACGTGGTGATGTTCCTGCCCCGAGGCGGCACTGGAAAGCTGCGGGGCAGTCCACGACCGGGCCTCGGGCGCTACGGTCCTCCCGGCCGGCGACGGCTCGGGTGGAACTCGTCCCGGCGGGGCCGATCGACGTCACGCCCGACCCGTGGCAGCGCCTGGTGGCCATCGGTGGCCTCGTGGCCGCCTTCGGCAGCATCCTGTCGGTGCTCTTCGTAGCCATCGGCCTGTACATCACCAACGAGGCCAACCGCCAGACCAGCGAGGCCAACCGCGAGCAACAGCGGCTCACCGCCCAGGGGCAGATCACCGACCGGTTCACCAGAGCCGTCGAGCAGCTCGGCCAGCCCGGCACGGAGAAGGTGGACGTGCGTCTCGGCGCGATCTACGCCCTGGAACGCATCATGCGCGACTCGGCCGAGGACCAACCCGCCGTCGTCGACATCCTCGCCGCGTTCATCCGGGTCCATGCCCCCGCACCTAGCCAGGCCAGGTCCGCTCCGGCGACCACCCGCCCCACGGAACGCGTCCCGTCGCACCCGCCGGTCGACATCCAGGCCGCGCTGACCGTGCTAGGCCGCCGCGACATCACCCGCGACGGCAGCGATCTGGACGGGCGAGAGGCGGATCGTCCGGTCGGCTGGACCGCCGCCCCGGGGGCCGCGCCGCAACGACGGCCAGACGTGCTCGACCTCAGCAACACCAACCTGGCCGGCGCTGACCTGGCCGGCGGGAACCTGGCCGGCGCGGACCTGGCCGGCGCAAACCTGGCCGGCGCGGACGTGGCCGGCGGGAACCTGGCCGGCGCGAACCTGATCCGCGCGAACCTGGCCGGCGCGGACCTGGCCGGCGCAAACCTGGCCGGCGTGGACCTGTGGTCCGCGAACCTGGTGGAAGCTGGGCTGGAGAGCGCGAACCTAAACCACGCGCGTCTGGTCTACGCGGACCTGACCGACGCGGACCTGACCGACGCGGACCTGCACCTCGCGACCCTGTTCGACGCGAACTTGCATAGAGCGGACCTGACCCGCGCGGACCTGACCCGCGCGAACCTGGAAACCGCACGCCTGATCTACGCGGACCTGACCGGCGCGGACCTGACCGACGCGAAGCTGCTCGGCACGTCCCTGGCCTGCGCCACAACCGATGACCGCACGCGGATGCCTAAGTTCGGGGGCACCGCGGTGCCCCGGCCTACTCCGTGTCCCGAAGAGTGAGGGTTGGCGGTCCAGATTCGAGGGCTGACCGGCTGGGCGAACCGCCGGCCGCGCATTCCGGTCAGCGGCGGTTGGTGCAGACCTGGCTGCTCCGGCCGACCGTCTCCACCGACCACACCACCGCGACGGTGAAGCAGTAGTCGTCGGCCCGGTCCAGGCCGTAGACCAGCAGGCTCGTGCTGCCCGGCGGGAGGGTCTCGAACGCGCGGGGCTCCTGCCCGGACTGGCCCTTGGCGAGCACCACCGGCCCGGTCGCGCCGGCCGGGTACGTCCAACGCAGCGCGATGTTGTCCCGGTTGTCCCGGACGGTGAACCCGCCCGGCGGGGTGCCGGGTGAGGCGGCGGCCCGGGGACTGGCCGACGCTCCGCCGGACGGGCCGACGCCGGACGGGCCGACGCCCGGGGCGCCGGAGCCCGACGGGGCGGTGACCGAGGGCACCGGGCCGGGTGCCGGGCGGTCGACCCGGGCGACCCCGGCGATCACCGCCGCCGTGCCGAGCACCATCACGGTCACCCCGCCGAGTACCACGAGCGGGGTGAGCCGGCGCGACGGGGGTGCGGGCGGGCGGGGGACCAGCACCGGGAGCAGCCGGGACCGGTCCTCCCGGGTCACGGGCGGGTGCACGGCCCGCACCCCGGCCGGCTCGTCGCCGGCACCGGCCAGGCCGACGACCGTCGGGGGCAGCGAGCTGTCGGCCGGCCATCCCGGCTCGTCCGGCCACCGGCCGTCGTCCTCCGGGTACGGCCGGGCACCCTGCTCGTCGCCGTCCCGGGCCCGTCGATCGTCGTCGCCGGCGCGGGCCGGGGCACCGGGCGCGGCGTGTTGCCTGACCCACGGATCGTCGCCGCCGGGGTACGCGGGGGCGTGGTCGGCCACCCCGTCCGGGGGCGTCCGGGGGGCGGGTACGGCCGGAGGGTACGGGTCGTCCTCCGGCGGCCACGCCGTCTGGTACATCGGTGGCCCCTCGGCGGCCGGCGGGACGCGGGCTGCCGGGACCACGGGTGCCTCCGCCGGCTCCTCCCGGTCGGCCGGGGACGTCCGCGCGCAGACGTGGTCGGGGTTGGCGGCGGCCCGGGCCAGGCCCGCCACCTGCACGGCGAGCGGGTCGTCCACGGCGAGGTGCTGCCGGCACAGCTCCCGGGCCAGGGCCAGGTGGTCGTGCGCCTCGGCGAACTTCCCGCAGTCGCGCTGCATCGCCCCGAGCCGGGCCAGCATCTTGATGCCGCTGGGGTGGCCGTCCCCGTACACCTCCCGGTGCAGCTCCCAGGCGTCCTGCAACCGCTCCCGGGCCACCTCGCACTGGCCGCGGGCGTACTCGACGGTGGCCAGGTCGGCGTGGGCGGCCAGCACCCGCAGCGACTCCGGCCCGTCGGAGGCGGTCAGCTCGATGATGACGTCGGAGTAGAGCCGGGCGGCGCGGGCGTAGCTGCCGACCCGGTGCAGCACCGCGGCGAGGGTCGCCGCCGCCGAGACCGTACGCGGGTCGGAGGGGCTGTACAGCCGGCTCGTGGCCGCGTACGTGAAAGCAGCCCAGCCCCGCGCCGAGTGGGGCTCGCCCAGCGCGACCAGCACACGGGCCTGGAGGCCGGCGGCGTCGGCCAGCTCGGGGGAGGCGTGGTCGGGGCGCGGATCGGCGTCGCTCAGCGCGTCGGAGAGCAGCTGTTGCGCGCCGGCCAGGTCGCCGGCGGACACCAGGTGGTGCGCCTGGACGGTCAAATCACCGAAGGCGGAGGACACGCCCCATCGTGGCCGTCCCGCGACAATATGTACAACCCCCCGATTATCGCGATTCGGTCATCATCCGGTCAGGTGGTCGGCGAGCGTCTCGCTGATCCGGCGGAGCTGGTCCACCTGGGCGGGGCTGAGCGCGTCGAAGAGGTGCCGGCGCACCCCCTCGACGTGGCCGGGCGCGGCGGCGGCGAGGGCGGCATATCCGGCGTCGGTGAGCGCGGCGACCTGCCCGCGCCGGTCGGTCGGGCAGTCCTCCCGCCGGATCCAGCCGGACGCCTCCAGCCTCGCGGCGGCGTGTGAGAGCCGGCTGCGCGAGGAGCCGGTCGCGTCGGCCAGATCGCCCATCCGCAGCCGCCGGTCGGGCGCCTCGGAGAGCCGGACCAGGATCTCGTAGTACGCGTGCGGCATGCCCGCGTCGCGTTGCAGCTCGCGGTCGAGCGTGTCCATCAGGGCCCGGGAGGCGGCGAGGTACGCCCGCCAGGTGCGTTGCTCGTCAGGGTCCAGCCAGCGGGTCATGGACACCAGCATAACCGAACTTGTTGAACGCTCAACCAAATCGCGCTAGCCTGGACGGCATGGGAATCCACCGCCTCAACCACGCCGTCCTCTACGTCTCCGACCTGGCCCGCAGCGTCGCCTTCTACCGTGACGTGCTGGGCTTCCGGGTCATCCCGATGACCCCCGACGGATTCCGGGGCGCGGCCTTCCTCCAGGCCGCCGGCTCCACCAACGACCACGACCTCGGCCTGTTCGAGCTCGGTCGGGCCGCTGGCCGCTCCACCGCAGGCCGAGCCACCGTCGGCCTCTACCACCTGGCCTGGGAGGTCGACACCCTCGACGAGCTCGCCGTCACTGCCGAGCGCCTGACCGCCGCCGGCGCCCTGGTCGGCAGCTCCGACCACGGCACCACCAAGAGCCTCTACGGGCAGGACCCGGACGGGCTTGAGTTCGAGATCGTCTGGCTGATCCCGGCCGACCGGCTCGACGACGACGCACTGTCCGCCCGCAAGCGCATCGGCCGCCTCGACCTGGACCGCGAGCGGCAGCGCTACGGCGGTCAGACCCGCGGCGGGGTGGGTATCTCCGTCCCGGCCTGACCGCCGGGGTGGGGAGCCGCGTCCCGGGCCGGTGGGGTAGAACGACAGCATGCCGACCGACACCGTCCTGCACGAGCTGCTCGCCCGACAGCTCGAAGCCTGGTTGCCCGCAGCGCTGCACCGCGCCCGGCGGGCCACCCTCGCCCTGGCGTACGCCGGGACCGACGCGGGGGGCGCGGACGCCGCGCTGCGGGCGGTGGCGGACCTCGCCGACCGGCTGCGCGGGTTCCGGCTGACCATCCTGGTGCTGGCCGACGGCGACCAGGCGCTGCCGGCCCGGTTGGGCGCGATCGAGGCGACCCTGCCCGCCGAGGTGGCCGTGCACGTCATGCCCGGCGACCCGGGGCGGCTGCCGGTGGCGCTCAAGGCGGCCGGGGCGGTGGGCGCGCCGCTGCTGACCGTTGCCCACGGCGCGGATCCGACGCCGGCCCTGCTGGCCGCCGCGCGGGCCGGCCGCCCGGCCGACCTGCTGCTGGTCGCCGGCCCCGGATCGCCCCTGCGGCCGGCGCTGGACGCGGCCGGCTTCCCGCTGGTCGCCGAGGCCCACCTGGTCGCGGCGGCCGAGCCGGCGGGGCCGCCAACCGGCGGGTCCGACGGGTGGCACGTGGCGTTCGCGACCTCGTCGGACCGCAGCCTCCAGGCGTTCAAGGACGGGCTCTGGGCGGTCGCCTCCGGCATGCGCCTGCTCGACCCGGCCGACCCGCGGGGGCGGCCCTTCGACGTCGTCGCGGAGCCGGACCCGGGACCGCTGGCCCGGGAACTACTCGCCGAGCTCGACCGCCACGGCCCGGGGACGGTCACCGAGCTACGCCGACACGCCCTCACCGCGACGCCCTACCGGGCTGCCGACGCGACCCGGGCGGTGACCGGCCTGCTCGACTCGGGGGCGGTGACCCGCGACCCGGAGCACGGCCGGCTCGGCGGGGACGTGGTGATCACCGCAGCCCCGGGTGGCGGCCCGGCTTCCTGAGCGCACGCCGGACGTCGCTGGGATGTGCCCGGGACAGCGAGCGGGGCGCCGACGTCAACGTCGGCGCCCCGCTCGAATCCGGGAGGTCAGGCCCGGGACTTGTCCTGCTTCCACGACAGCGGACCGGGCAGGTCGACGCGGTGCGCCTTGGCCCGCGAGTTCCAGGACCATCGGCCGATCTTGATGCTCCACGAGGAGAATCCGTTCTCGGTGAAGTTCAGGATGATCGGGCCGTACTTCTTGCGCTTACGGAACATGAGGCCCATCGCAGGGCTCCCTTCGTCACCAATCGTCTGCCGTGTCGAGATCGAACATGCCCGAAACGACGATTCGCGAAACCTCTCCGGGTCCCTACTGGACTGTGTCACCGCTCGGCGCGACAATCTCTATCCAACGGATGGGTGTTACGGGGTGGTCAGTGCTGGTGGAGGCGATGCACATCGGGTCGGGAGACGATGATCTCAACCTGTGGAAGGGCGTTGACCGGCCACGCGGGACGACGGCACGATGAGCACATGTCGCAGCGGGACGAGCCTCTCCTCACCGCCCGCGTGCACGTCGACCTGGTCCGGCACGCGAGCGCGCTCTGTTGAGCTGACCGGTCGGCCGGCTCGGCCCCCGTCACCGCGTTCCGTCCGCCCGTCCGCTCACGGCGGAGGGCGTTCCACCGCGTCCCGCCTGCCGGGGCGCGCTCCACCGATCGTGGACCCACCTCCTCCGTGGACAGATCAGGAGACAGCCGTGCCCCCATCCCCATCCCCGCGTCCGCTGCAGCCCACCCCCGTCGCGCCCGTCTCACCCACCGTGGACCGGCCCGGGGCCGGCGCCGTCGAGCTGTGCCCGGTCGACACCAACCTGCTCCGCGCCCTGCTGCGCCGGCAGGCCGCCACGGTCACCGTGGTCACCGCGCCGGGGCCCTCCGCAGGCCGGGGACGCCCGCCGCTACCGCCGGCCGGGTTCACCGCCACCTCGTTCACCTCGGTGTCGCTGGAGCCGCCGCTGGTGTCGTTCTGCCTTGCCCGGGCGTCGTCGAGCTGGCCGATCATCGAGCGCGCGGAGCACGTGGCCGTGCATCTGCTCGCCGCCGGGCAGCAGCAGGTGGCCCGCACCTTCGCCACCAGCGGGATCGACCGCTTCGCCGCGCACCGGGGCTGGACGGCCGGCCCGTTCGGGGTGCCACTGGTCGACGGGGCGCTCGCGGTGCTGCTCTGCCGGGTGGTGCACCGGGTGACCGCAGGCGACCACACGATCGTCATCGCCGAGCCGCTGGCTCTCGGGTCGGGGGAGGACAGCAACCCGCTGGTGCACCATCGGGCCAACTTCACCACCACCGTCGCCCCGTGGGAGGTCCCCGGCTGAGCGCGCCGGCCCGTACCGAGGGGTCAGACGCCGGGGTCGACCCGCCGCCGGCCCCGTCCGCGCCGCCCGCGAGCGGCGGTCAGCGGGGTTCCCAGGCGTCGGGCGGGGCGATCAGCCGCCGCACGTGGCCCGGCAGCCGGCCGCTGGTCAGCTCGGACAGGCTCACCTCGTCGACCACCTGCCGGACCGCCGCCCGGACGGCGACCCAGAGCCGGGGCAGGTTCTCCGCCGCCCCCTCGTAGCTGGTCTCCTCGGGACGCATTCCGCGCACCCCGGCCAGTGGGCCGTCGACGGCGCGCAGGATCGCCCCGATGGTGACCTCCTTCGGCGGCCGGGCCAGCGTGTAGCCGCCCTCGGCGCCCCGCTGGGCCCGGACCAGCCCGGCCCGGCGAAGGTCGGCCAGGACCGCCTCCAGGAACTTGCGCGGCATGTCCTGTTCCGCCGCGATGGCCTGGGTGGACAGCAGGGAGGGGTACGCGGTGGCGAGGCTCAGAGCCGCCCGTACCGCGTAGTCACCGCGCGCGGAGATCTGCACCCCCTCATCATGCCCGCCCCGCCCTGCCGGTCGGGTCGGTGGGCGGCCGGGGCCGGACGATCCGGCTCGCCGCCGCCGCGTCCCGCCCGCCACCGTGGCCCGCCGGACGCTCCCGCCCGCCCGTCGCCGCGTGCTCCCGGCTGTTGCGCGACGCCCCGCCCGCCCCACCCGATCCGCCCGGCGCGTCCGGCCGCCTGCCGCCGTCCGCGCGGGTAACCGGCGGCTGCTCCCGCCCGTTGTGGTACAACGCCTGCTCCCGGTCTCGATGGGGCGGCACCGGCTCGCGGCCCTCGTGGTCCCGCTGCGGCGGCCCGATGGGCGTCGGCCGGCCCCGGGCAGCCCGGAACACGCCGGGGCTCACCCCCGCCTCGCGGGTGAAGAAGCGGCCGAAGTTGGTCGGCTCCGGGAAGCCCAGCCGGCGACCGATCCGGGCGATCGGCTCGTCGGTGGCGGCGAGCAGCCGGCTGGCCTCCAGGGCCACCCGCTCGTCGATCACCTGCTTCGCGCTGCGCCCGGTCACCGCCAGGCAGGCCCGGGTGAGGGTACGCACCGAGCAGCCGATCCGGGCCGCGTAGTCCTCCACCCGGCGGGTGTGCCGGTAACCGCGCTCGACCTCCTGACGGAGCCGCCGGAATGTCGTGCTCTCGGCACGCCGCTCGGCCTGCGCCGGGTTCGCCGGGTCGGCGTCCAGCAGCGTGAGCCGCAGCAGCAGCACGGCGAGCTGGTGACGGAGCAGGGCGCGGGCGGCGGGCACGTCCGGTTGCCGCCGCAGGTCCACCACGAGCTGGGTGACCTCGTTGAGCACCGCGTCCCCGTCCTCGCCGGCGAGCTGCCGGTGTGCCGGCACGTCGTCGCCGTCGAGGCCCGGGTCCCGCGGCAGGGCCGCGGGCGTCCAGCGCAGCACCACGGCGTCGAGCCGCCCCCCGGCGTGGCGCAGCGCCTGACCCGGGCGTACCCGCAGCAGGGTTCCGGGGCGGCAGGGCAGCGGCCGGAAGTCCAGCTCGGCGGTGCCGTGGCCGCCGGTGATCAGGACCACGAGGTCCGCGTCGAGCAGGACGGGGCGTCGCCACTCGGGGTCCGGGGCGAGGTCGCCGAGGGTGAGGGCGGCGATGCCCGTGGACCGGGCGGCGGCCTCGGCGCGGGGCGCGAGGGCGGGGCGGGCCGTCGCCAGGTCGGGGCGGGTCGACGCCTGGTCGGTGGGGGGTGCCGGGGAGGGCTGACCGGAGGGGACCATCGCTGCGACGGTAACCCGCGTCCGAGCGGGTCGCATCCCGAAGCGGCCCGGGGCCGCCCCGTCCCGCGCCGGCCCGGCGGCTTGTCGCGGTCCCGGGGTAACCCGTTCCACGCCGGCCCGGCGGCTTGTCGGGGCACGGCGACCGGGCTAGGTTACCGATCGGTAGCGCCGGGTCCGGCGGACCACCGGCGGCCCCCGAACGGCGATGGGATGGGCATGACGGATCTGTTCTCGGTCGAAGGCAAGACGGTCCTGGTCACGGGCGGCTCACGGGGCATCGGGCTGATGATCGCCCGGGGCTTCGTACGGGCCGGCGCGGACGTGATCATCTCTTCCCGCAAGGCGGACGTCTGCGAGGCGGTGGCCGAGGAGCTGTCCGCCGAGGGGCGTTGCGCGGCGATCCCCGCCGACCTGGGCCACGACGCGGGGGCCGAGGGCCTGGCCGCGGCCGTCCGGGAGCGGGTGGACCGGCTCGACGTGCTGGTCAACAACGCCGGGGCGACCTGGGGAGCGCCGCTGGAGTCGTACCCGGAGAGCGCGTTCGACAAGCTGTGGGCGGTCAACGTCAAGGCCGTCTTCCGGCTCACCACCGCCCTGTTGCCGGCGCTGCGCGCGGCGGCCACCGACGACGACCCGGCCCGGGTGATCAACATCGGCTCGATCGACGGCATCCGGGTGCCGTCCATGGAGGTGTACGCCTACTCGGCCACCAAGGCGGCCGTGCACATGCTCACCCGTGGCCTCGCCCACCAGCTCGCCGGCGAGCGGATCACCGTGAACGCGATTGCGCCGGGGCCGTTCGAGAGCAAGATGACGGCCTTCGCGCTGAAGGACCCGGCGGCCCGGTCGGCGATCGAGCAGCAGGTCCCGCTCGGCCGGATCGGGCGCCCCGAGGACATGGCCGGCACCGCGATCTACCTGTCGTCGCGGGCGGGGGCGTACCTGACCGGAGCGGTCATCCCCGTCGACGGCGGGATCACGACGCACGGCTGAGCGCGTACCCACAGCAGCGGCCGGAGCCGCGCGGACTCGGCAGATCCGCGCGGCCCCGGCCGGCGTCGTTGTCAGCGACCGGCGAGGAGCCGGTTCACCGCTGTGTCGACGTCCAGGTGCTCGGCCTCCCGGCCGCGCGGGACGACGACGTAGGTCCGCCGCAGGAAGCGCACCAGGACGCTGCGCGGCACCTCGAACAGGGCGTTGCCGTCCGGTGACGACAGGGCCAGCGCGACGAAGTCGCCGCGCGGGGTGGCCCACGGCCAGACCCGCACGTCGCCGATGCCGGCCGGCTCGTCCAGGCCGGTGACCAGCAGTTCGCGGGCGAACGACCAGCTCACCGCCTCGCCGCCAGCGGATTCGGCATGGAACAGGACATGGACCGCATACGGATCAGCAGGGTCGTAACGCAGGCTGGCACGCACCGGCAATGCGGTGGCGTCAGGCGCGACGAGCCTTAGCGACGTCTCGACCTCTACGGTCGTCGGTCGGATGACACTCATGGACGTTCTCCCCCCGGCACCGCTGCGGAACGCGCGTGTCCCGCTTTTCCCATACTCAGGTGCTACTCCTGGCTACGCTCCGCCATACGCTGACTTCACCCAGTGGTGGGAAGGGGGTCGGAAACGCCGCTAGAATGTGAAAATTCTTGTACGATATCCGGTTCTGCCCAGTACGTGATCCCGCCCGGCATCGGGGTGGTTCAGACGTCGACTTACTCCGGTAACGTCCAGTGGTCCGATGGAGTGACGGGCCGGAGTGACACTGGAGGGCGAAATGGCTACGAACCGATCCTCAGTGGATGCGCCGGCTTGGTCCGGCCCCCCGAAAGGAGGGCTCCGAGCAGCCGAAAGGCGGGGGTACGCAGTGCCGAAGGATCAGCGCGGCCGGGGTGGTCCCGACGGCCCGGGAGCCGGGGGCGGGACGGCGGTCGCCGAGCGGCGCAGCGGGCGTTTCCGGCAGCGGGTGGGCGCCACCCTCGACCTGATCCGCGCCAACCCCACCGGCCGGGTCGCCCTCAAGATATTCATCTCCATCGCCGGCGCACTCGTCGTCACCATCGGTATCGCCCTGATCCCGCTGCCCGGCCCCGGCTGGCTGCTGGTGATCGCCGGGCTGGGCATCTGGGCCGTGGAGTTCCACTGGGCCCGCCGGCTGCTCAACTTCACCCGCCGGCACGTACAGGGCTGGACCCGGTGGGTCACCAGCCGGTCCCTGGCGGTGCGGTTCGTGCTCGGGTCCGTGGGTCTCGTCTTCGTCGCCGTGGTGGTCTGGCTCTCGCTGAAGTACAGCCTCGGCATCGACCTGCTGGCCCGGCTGCTGCACTACCTCGCGACGCACTGACCCCGGATTCGCGGTCCGGTCCCTCGATCGGGTAGAGTCAACGCCGCTGAGGGCGATTAGCTCAGTGGGAGAGCGCTTCGTTCACACCGAAGAGGTCGCTGGTTCGATACCAGCATCGCCCACCTCTATATAGCAAGGTCAGAGGCCAGTCGGAGAAGGTTCCGGCTGGCCTCTGACCTTGTCAGGCGAAGATCATGAGTCGCCTGTGAGTCGCGGCCTGCGGCGGCTCGGCAGGTACGGCACCCCGCACTCCCCGAGATGCGCCTGGTAGCCGATCTCGAAGCCCTGCTCGATCCCGTCCTCCCGGGCCCGCTGCACGAGCGCTGCCTGGAAACTGGAGACGTGCGCGCCCCCGACGGGTCGCCGGGTTCCCGCCGGCGCCCCCCGCTGCGCCACGAGCTGGGCACGTAGGTCGCTCACTGCGCCGGTCAGTTCGGCGAGCCGCTCCACGACCTCGCGCTGCTCGCCGGTGACGAGGTCACGGACCCGCCGCTGATTGCTGCCCACCATGCGGCGGATGGCCCAGCCGCACCCGCCGCCGATGACGATGCCCGCCGCAGCGATGACCGCGTACCCGCCGCTCTCAGGAGGCCGACCGGCCTCAACTTCCTTGGTTCCCCACATTTCTGTCATCCGTGGGATTTTCACGTATCGAACCGGCGCGCGAAACGATCAATGTCCGTAAATCGCAAATAGTGAACGGCTGGAGATCAACGGCCATCCTCCGGCCCTGATCGACGTTAATCACCACGCCCTTCGGCCACTCAGGACGGACGGACGGCCAATCGATAGGCGTGCGCCGGATACTCGTCCATCAGCCCATCGGGGTGGATCACCACCAGCAGCGGCACCCCCTCCGGTGCTCCATACCGCTCGCGGTCCGCCGGTGTGGGGGTCCGCGCTGACACCTGGTCGTCGACGTCGATCCACACCATCTCCGGCTCAATCACCGGCGCACGAACGACGACGCCGCGGCCGCGCTGCGCCTCCGCCAGGCCCTCGGTCCGCAGCTGTTGCAGGGCGGCTCTCGCGGTCTTGCTCGCCACCCCGTAGGTCTGCGCCAATGTCGCCTCGGACGGGAGTCGCGCACCTGGCCTGAGCTGCCCGGATGTGATCTGGGCGCGCATGAGATCAGCTAGCTCCAGATAACCGGATGGCCCACGCTGCGGGTAGATCACGCCCGGAGGGTAGGGCTGTTCTTATCCGATCGGAGTGGGCTAGCTGGGTAGCCCAATATCGACCATTGGAGAGCGACGGCCGGTACCGTCGAGTGCGGTGGCCCGCCGGGGTAGAGGCCGGCGGGGCGCCACCCAGTCCTCTACCTGGGAGCAAGCCATGACCGAACCCTTCGCGGCCCGTCTGCGACAGCTCCGCGACGACCGCGGCCTTTCATTGCGCGGCCTGGCCAAACTCGCCCACCACGGGAAGTCGTACCTGCACGAACTGGAGACGGGGGCGAAGGTCCCCACTTCGCACGTCGCCCAACGGCTCGACAAGATCCTTGAAGCAGGGGGCGAACTCGTCGCCCTCGCCGCCGCTCGCCCGGGACTGCGCCGCCGCGAATTCGTCGCCGTCGCCGGCCTGGCCGCCACGCTGCCACACACCCTGCTTGCCCACGGCCGCCGCGTCGGAGCGGACACGCCCGGCAGGCTCCTCGACCGCACCGCCCGACTGCGCCGCTTGGACAACCACCTCGGCGGGGCCGACACCCACCGCCTGTACGCCGCCGAGGTCGACGCGACCGCCCACCTGATCCAAGACGGGTCCTACGACGAGACGACTGGCCGGCAGCTCCTCGCTGTCCTCGCCGAGCAGGCCCAGCTCGCCGGGTGGGCCGCTTTCGACGCCGGGCGCCACCCCGACGCGGACCGGCTGTACCGGGTCAGCCTCGCCGCGGCACGTGACGCCGACAGCGCAGCGCTGGCCGGCAACGCGCTGGCGTTCCTCGCCTACCAGCAGCAGGCCCTCCACCGCACCGCCACCGACACCGCCACCGCGGCCTGCGACACCGCCGGCACCACCGCCACCCCCGGAGTGCGCGCGCTGCTACACCTGCGGGCCGCCTGGGCGCACGCCCTGACCGGCGACAGCGCAGCCACCGAACGGCACCTCAACGTCGGCACGACCTGCCTGACGGAGCACGACGACCGCCCCGAACCCGACTGGGTGTACTGGGTCGACCGTACCGAAGGCGAGATCATGACCGGTCGGTGTTGGACGGTGCTGCACCGGCCGGTGCGGGCGATCCCCGTTCTCGAACGGGCGCTGGCCGGGGTCGACGACACGTGCGCCCGGGACAAGGCGCTGTACCTGTCGTGGCTGGCGGACGCCTACCTCGACGCGAACGAGGTCGAGCAGGCGTGCGCGACCGCAGTCCTGGCTGTGCGGCTGGCCGGTGGTGTCGGGTCGATCCGGCCCGGTCAGCGCCTGGACTCCGTCCTCAACCGGCTTGAGCCGCACGCCGGCCTGCCCTGCGTCGTCGAACTGCGCGCGCTCATCGCCGAGGTGTCTAGGCGTCCACTGACCGGGCCAGCCACGCCAGGCACTCCGTAGAGCCCTGCACGATCGGCACCGCCATCATCTGCGGGTTGCGCCACGGATGGGCGTCGAGCAGGTATCGCTCCAACTCCGGATACCTGGCGGCGGTGGTGAACAGCAGCACCTGCCACTCCTCACCGACGCCTTGCTCGCCCTGGTGCCAGAACACGCTCGTCACCGGCCCCACCACCTGCGCGCCCGCAGCGAGCCGCCCAGCTACTGCGCCTTCGGCGAGGGTTACGCCCACCTCACGGCTGTCCGTGGCGGTCGACACCTGCACGTAGTCAGTCACGCCGGTGACCCTACTCGCAGGTGTCCGCGGACGGCACGGACAGCGAGCGGACGGTCTCCCCCTGTGCCGACACGCGGTCATCGGTGAGGCTGGCGTGAGGGCGTGGCGGCGGTGGTCCTTCCCATTCTCATGCGATCTGTGCGAGCTGCCGTCGCCACCCTCCCCCAGCAGACAAGGGAGGCATCGTGGCGATCTGGTCCGAGCTACGCGCGATCGTGCGATGGCTGGCACGGCGGCCCGACCCGCTCCCGCCGCCCGGGACCGGCAAGGCCATCCAGGCTGCCGAGCACGAAGTCGCCCGGCAGCGCATCCTCGACCAGGCCCAGCGGCCGGGCCGGTGAGCGCCGACGCCGCGCCCCCCGACCCATGGTGGCAGCGAGAGATGGAGCTGCACCGGCAGCGCGACGGCCGCTGCCGGGTGTGTGGCACTGCCCGTCGGTGCTGGCCGTGGGCCTGGGCCAACTCAGCCCGGATCGTCGCCCGGATGGAGGCGGGCGTGAGCGCGCACCATGGATGATCTGCCCATAGGTCGCCGGGTCGCGTACTGGCGCGGGCGGCGCAAGATGTCGCAGCAGCAGTTCGCCGACGTCATCGGCAAGTCCAAGAGCTGGGTCGACAAGGTTGAGCGCGGTGTCCGCAGCCTCGACAAGATGTCCACCATGCGGACCGTCGCCGATGGCCTCCGGGTCGACCTGCGGCTACTGCTCGGCAAGGACGTCGACGCGCAGGGCCCGAGCTACCTGCTGGACAACGTCAGTGTCGACGCGGTCCGAGGTGCCCTGGCCCGATGGGGCCCGGCCCGGCCCGGACGGCAGCAGTCGGCGCCCGATCTCGCCGACCTGCGCAAGTCCGTCAACCATGCCTGGCTGAGCTACCAGCACGCGAGGTACACCGACCTGGTCCGCTTCCTGCCGCGCCTGCTGCACGTCGCACAACAGGCCCGGATGGCCAACCCGGGCGAGCCTGAGCTGGCACAGCGCCTAGCCGAGGCGTACCAGATCGCGTCGGCCGTGCTGCGCAAGGTCGGGATCAACGACCTGGCCTGGATGGCGGCGGACCGGGCGCTGACCGCCAGCCAGGCCACCGACGACCAGCTTCTTACCGGCGCCTGCGCGGCCCAGCTCGGGTACGCGCTGCTGTCCCAGGGGCAGCCCCGGCACGCCATGGAGATCGGCCTCACGGTGGCCGACCTGATCGCGTCGCCCACCCCGCTTGATGCCTCCGCGGCCCATCTGTCGGTGTACGGGACGCTGCTCATCGTGGCAGCCCGGGGCGCTGCCGCCCGCGGGGACGCCGACTGCGTCGCCGACCTCCTCGACCAGGTCGGCAAGGCGGCGGCGGTCGGCGATGGGCGCGACCACTACCGCACGGTGCTCAGCCCGATCACCGTCGACCTGGCCCGGGTCGCCACGACGGTCGAACTCGGCGAGGGCGCCACCCTCGATCCTGCCGCCCATCAGCGACTCGTCGAGGGCACCGCCTTCCGCCGGCTGCCACCGGGGTACCGCGCGGCCCACCTACTCGACGCGGCGAGCGCGTGGGCGCAAGCGGGTGACCTGCCCCGGGCGGGCCGTGCCCTGGTCGAGGCCGACCGAACCGCACCGGCCGAGGTCCGCCACCGGCCGGTGGGTCACGAGCTGCTGGCGACCCTGCTGCGCCGGTCGCCGGCGCTGGGCGCTGACGTGCTGCGTCTGGCCGAGGCGATGGGAGTGGGTGTTTGATGCGGGGCCGGGTCAAGGTGACACCGGTGCGGGTGGTGGTGACCCGCCGGTGGCGGGTGGCGGGCGCACCCGACCTACTCGACCAGCGGGGCCGCCAGTTCCGGCCGACCGAGCTAGTGGTGACCGTGGTGGACGCCATGGTGTCCACCACTGCCGTGCACGGTCTGCTGCGGGGCACGAGCGGGCCGCACGGGGCCCGGTACACCACGGTCACCTGGTACGGGCCGTGGGCGGTGTCGGCGCTACCGGAGTGGATCGTCGACGCGGTCGATGCGACGGAGTCCAGTAGCACATCGGGCACGTGATCAGGCGGTTGTCCACAGACGGCAGGTTTTCCACAGGCCGGGCCGGGCACGGTTGCCTGGCCGGCCTGTGGCGTGCAGGGTGGGCGGGTCGGCGTGGCCACTCTCCAGCCGCCGGCCGCGCCCGGGTGGTGGTGGGGCGGCTCTGGTCAGCAGGCCACCGACGGTCCGGGCCCGGACCCCCTGATCTTGACTTGCGCCGCCCATATTAACGTAGTACGTTTATCTCCATGAGCGAGGCACCACGCCGGCCGGGACGACCGGCCACCGGACTCACCCCGCTGCTCAACGTCAGGGTGCCCCAGGCCGTGCAGGACGCGGCCAGGGACCAGGCAAAGCAGCAAGGCGAGCGGTTCGCCGAGGTCGTCACCCGCCTGCTGCAGGAGTACGCCAAGCAGGCTTAGCCCCGACATGAAGTCGGGCCCGGAATCGCGGTGTTGGAGCACCGGCCGGGCCCTTGATCAGGAAGCGAGTCCTGACCCATGGCCATTCTGGCTGACGCGCGCCCCTGCGCGCACACCACCCCGCCCCGGCGCATCGTCGCCAGCTACGCCGGCACCGTCTCCGGCCTCCGCGCCGCCCTGCTGACCGGCGCCACCCTCAGCCCGGCCGCGCCGGCCGCCACCACCGCGCTGACCGCCGGCGGTGCCCGATGAGCCTGATCGTGAAGGCGGCCCTGCTCGAATCCCGCACCCTCCCGAAGAACGAGGGTCGGGTGCTGCTGGCGATCGCCGCACACACCAACCGGGCCGGCGACGCGTGGCCCAGCGTGGCGACGATCGCCGAGTACGCCGGCTGCTCCGAGCGGACCGTGCAGCGATGCATTCCCAAGCTGATCAAGCTCGGCAAGCTGGTCGTCGCCAAGGTCGCCGGGATCGTCACGCGGGTGTACCGGCTCATCCTCGGCGGGGGTGCCAACCAGCACGAGGGGGTGCCATCTGACGATCGGACGCGCCAAACCTCGCCCCGTGGGGGTGCCACCGACAACGGGAGTGCGTCACCCGAAGGTAGTGAAGGGAATTTGAAGAAGAAGCCGCGCGCAAGCGCGCGGGAGTGGTTCGCCCGGAGGGGAAAGAACACCAACCCCGGCGCCGGCGGCTACCCGTACCCGGAGCGCCGAGGCGCAGCCCTCCCGCCGCCGCCCGGCGGTGACCGGTGCCAGAAGCCCGGCCACAACGGCCAGATCGTCGGCCGGTGCACCCCCTGCCGGTCCGAGGAGGTCGGGGTCCGATGAAGCTGCTGCCCCGCGCCCCGAAGCTCACCCCCGCCGAGCTGGCCGAGTTGCGCGGCATCGAGCTGCGCGCCCAAATCGACCATGCCCGCCAGGTCGACCAGCTGCGCCGCGAGCAGGACGCCGCCGACCGCGCCGCCCGCCAGCAGGCCGAGCGCGAGCAGGCCCGGGCCGAGCGGCAGCGCCGGAAGCAACGGGCGAAGGCCCGTGCGAGGCGACTCCGGCAGTTGCGCCGGTGGGCGGCCACCGGCCGCACCATCGCCCCGCTGCTGATGGCCAACACCGCGACCGTCGGCGGCCAGGCCGTCTACGCGTACGCCCAGACGGCGGAGACCTGGCCGGTGGCCGTCCGGGTCGCCTGCGCCGTGGTGTACGCCCTGGCCGCCGAGACGATCGCTCTCTACGTCGGGTGGCACGCGCACGATGCTCTCCTGCAAGGCGCGCACGCCACCGCCGGCCGGCTTCGCCGCGCCTCGTACGTCATCGCCGGGGTATTCGCGGCCCTGAACTACTCCCACTTCGCCGCCCCGCAGCTGGCACCGACGGCGTTCGCGGTCGCCCTCGGGACGCTGTCCCTGCTCTCACCCTGGCTGTGGGGCCTGCACACCCGCCGGCAGCAGAACGTGCGGCTGCTCGCCGAGGGCCTGGTCGACGAGGGCGGCACCACGTTCTCCGCAGAGCGGCGCCGCGCGTTCCCGATCCGCAGCTGGGCGGCGCGCCGGTGGTCGATCGAGCACAACGTCCGTGATCCGAAGCGAGCCTGGGCCGGCTACAACTCCGAGCGCGCCGCGCGCCGGGCCTCTGCCCCGGGCGGCCGGATCCGCGCCGCCTGGCGAGCCCTGCTCGGACGTGCGCCCGTCCCGGCGCAGCCTGAGCCGACCGAGCCTGAGCCCGTCGAGCCTGAGCCGGCACCCATCGCTGAGCCGGTGAGCCTCGACGACCCGGACATCCGGCTCGCCGCCCGGGCCCTCGAGGAGATGGCCACCGCCACCGACCGGATCCGCGCCGGCGCAGTCCGGGCCGTGCTCGCCGACCGGGACGTGCGCCGGTGGGCCGACGTGTCGCCGGGCGGGATCTGGGACATGGTCGCCGCGACCGACGAGCCAGCTCACGTGCGCCGGCCGGCACCACCCCGGGTGGCCACCGCCCCGGCCGCGCCGGAGCCTGAGCCGCGCCCGACCGTCGAGCCAACCGCAGTGGCGACGATCCCGGCTCCGGAGCCCGAGCCGCGCCGCTCCTGGTGGCCGCCGTCCCGGCAGCCCCGGCTCCGGAGCCTGAGCCGCGCCCGGAGGCGGACAGCGCGTGAGCCGGAGCGCCAGGCCGCCGAGCCGAGCCCGGCCCGGCCCGAGTCCGGGAGGCGCGCACCCGGGCGCAGGCTCGACGTCGCCCGGCTCGCCGCTGAGTATGAGCGCCTCGTCGGGGAGTACGGGAGCAGACCCAAGGGTGAGGATCTCGGCGCGGCGGCCGGCTGCTCGAAGGCGACGGCCAACCGGTGGATGCGACACCATCGGGCTCAGTAGGGCCACCGATCCGCTCGGGGCCGGCCGGTCGGCCCCGACCGGATCGGCCAGCCGGCGTAAGCCCCGGGCCATCCCGGTGGAGTCCGGAGCGCTGTCGCGTCTCGGACACCTCCGGGCGGACGCCCCCGGTACGGTGCCCGGATGGCCCCCACCCTCCGCGCGGTCATCCCTGCCCTGGTGCTCGCCGCCGCGCTGGCCGGCTGCGCCAGCGGTGACGACCCCGGCACCACGCCAACCACTGCGGCAGCCGCCGTTGACCCGGCCACCGACCAGACCGCCGCCCCAGCCACGGCGACCCAGCCGCCCAGCCGCCCGCTGGAGCTGGGCGACGGCATCTACGACGTCGGCACCGACATCCAGGCCGGCGCGTACACGGCGACCGCCGGCGCCCGGCCCTGCTACTGGGCGCGGCTGCGGTCGTTCGGGCGGGCGGACTCGATCATCGACGAGGACAACCTCGACCCGGGCGAAACGCAGACTGTGGTGGTCCAGGCGACCGACCGAGGGTTCAAGGCGTCGAACGGGTGCCGGTGGCGCCCGGCCGCAAAGTAACATGACGAACGCCCCCGCTCCGTGAGGCAGCGGGGGCGTTCGTCAGGCCAGCGCCGACCCTACGGGCGGCGGGCCAGCAGCGCCCGCACGGTGGCCGGCGAGTACACCCGGCCCCGCGCGACCGCCGCCACGATCAGCGGGGCGAGCACGGCGGCCACGCCGAGGATCGCCGTCTGCTGGGCGGTGGTGAGCGACAGCCCGAACGACACGACCAGGGCGATCAGCGCGGTCACGCCGGCAGTGATCCCACCGACGGTGAACAGCGGCTCGGCCGCCTCGCTCGTCGGCACAGGGGTGGGGTTGGACATGGTCATCAGGGGGTCCTTCCGGTCAGCGTTGGTACTGGAGCAGGGCGAGGATCAGGGCACCGACCGACACCAGGGCGGCAAGGGTCGGCAACGGCCAACGGGCACGCTCCAGCGACCGCAGCCGCTGCTCGTGGTCGTCGGCCTTGCTGGACAGGTCCTTGATGTCGCCGGCCAGGATCTGCACGTTGGTGTTCAGGGCGACCAGCAGGTCGTAGATCTCCTTCAGGCCGATCTCCACTACCAGCGGTGAGGTGCCGAGGCGGTGCTGCTCGGAGTTCGGCACGGTTACTCCCTCAGCCGGGTGGTCAGCTCGTCGACCACCTGCCGGGCCATGTCCGCCGGCACCGCCGCGGCGATGGCCTCCGGGGTCAGGCCGGCCGCCGTCAGCGCCTGCGCCAGCCGGTCCGGGCCCAGGCCGGCCAGGACGCCGGCTACGACGGCCGTCTCGTCCGTCCAGTCCTTGCCGGTCAGCTCGGTCAGCTGGGCGCGAATCGCAGCCAGCTCGCCCGACGGGGCCCCGTCGACGGCGTGCTCCATCACGTAAGCGAGTTGCCCGAGGATGCTGAGCTTCTTCGACCAACCCTTGGCGGCGAGGCGGTCGGCGGGGCCCTTCGCGCCGTACGGCAGCGGCTCGGCGAGGAGCTCGCGCACGGCGGCCTTGATGTCGTCCTTGGTCACGGTGTCCTCCAGGCCCCAGGGGCGTCGGTCCTGCTCCGCCGTCCGGCTCTGCCGGATGGAGACGTGCAGGTGCTTGTCGTGCGGGTTCGGGCCGGTGTACGGGCGGCGTCGCCACCCGTCGTCCCGGTCGGCGATCTGCCGCTGGTAGATCCAGTAGTGGGTGCTCGGGTGCCGCTCGACGGCCGCGATCACCTCGGCGACGTCGATGCCGTCCCGGTCGATGTCGAGCGCGTTGACGCTGCCCCGCTCGTTGGGGTTGTGGTCGCTCTTGCTGGCCTGGTGGGCGGTGTCGCCGATCCAGCCGTCCGAGGCCTTGTCCCGGCGCGGCCAGCGGGCGTCGATCTCCGCCCTCAGCACGGCCAGCGACGGCGCGAGGTAGTAGGCGGTCACGGCGTCAGCTCGCGGTACGCCGTGGCCGTCGCGCCAGCACCGAGTACCTGGAGATCAGCCGCCGCGTCGATCACGCTCACGATCGCCTGCACCGCAGCGTCCATGTCGTCCGGAGTCGCAATCTCCGGACCGATGTTGCAGGACATGTCGATGCTGGTCGGCACGTGCCGGATCCGCACCGAGTAGCCCCCGACGCTGCCGACAACCGGATCACCGAATGCCACTACACCACCTCCTGAATAGTTACGCGGAACCGCGTGTTGGTCGTCCTCACCGACACCGCGGTGGGGAGAGTGACCTTGAGCCGGATGGTGTGCGAGCCGGCGGAGGCGAACACCCCGGACCACTGCTGCGCAACGGAGTGCCGGTCGGTGAGGACCTCGTTTGCGCACGTCGCCTGACCTGACACGATGGTGCCGTCGACCTCGCAGTAGCCCAGCGCCAGGCCGGTCGACGCACCGGTGGTGTCCACGTCGAAGACCGCGTCCACGTACCAGGCGGCGGCCGTCTCGACGGTGAAGGTGACCGTCGCGCCGGGCACGAGGGTCGTCGTCACTACACCGCCCAGGTCGCTTGTCGCCTGCGCGGTGTAGTAGGCGGGGCGGAGACGCCGCAGCAGGGCGGGGGTGATCCGCTGACCGGACGCGATAGCCATGGGTGTCCTCTCTCAGAGCGGGATGATGGCCGGTATCCACACGTCGACCGGGGTGCCGGTCGGCCAGGCCACCACCACGCCGTTGATGCCCCGGCCGCCAGTGGCGACGGTGGCGGTCTGCGGGCTGGACGTGCCGGTGATGCCGGACAGCCGGATCCGCTCCCCGCCCACCCGCACGTCGAGCGGGAAGTCGCCGGCGGCCGTCGACCACGGCCCGTTCACTGCGGTCGAGGCGAGCTGGAAGGTGAGGCCAGCCGCCGACAGCGGGGCGGCGAGCGTCGACCCGTCCGCCGGGACGGGCGGTTCCCCATCCGCGGCGGCCACCGTGTACGGGCCGTCCGGCACCAGCGTCCAGGCCAGGGTGCGGGTGTGTTCGTCGAGCTGCTCGACGCTGCCGCGTACCTGCTGCGTCGCCCGGCCAGGTGGCAGCCAAGCCGGTAGCCCGTCGATGGTGGCCACCCCGCCCGCGTCGAGGGCGGTCACGGCGGCGGCCAGGTCCACGTTCGCGGCCCACTCCGGTGCGCCCAAGTCGACCTTGGCGCGTGGGTAGCGGGCCTCATCCCAGGTGCCCAGGTGCAGCCGCCACCCGGCCTGGTCGGGCAGCTGCGCGTCCGTCGCGATGTTGACCGTGGGCGCGGTGTCGTACACGCCGACACCGGCCGGGGGCGGCTGCGTCGACAGCGGGCCGACCTCGAGCACCGCGCGGGCCCGGTCGCCGTCCGGCCGCTTGACGGTGATGTCGTTGCGGACGTCGTCGGCCGGCTCGTCGGGATCCAGCGCGGTCAGGAGCGTGTAGTCCAGGGCTGCGACGGCGGGCTGGTTGTAGAGCGCGCCGAGGCACCGGTAGGTCAGGGCGAGTTGCTCGCGGGCCTCGCCGAGCAGCCCACCGTCGGCGTCGACGCACTCACGGATGAGGTCCAAGAACGTGGCCACGCGCTGCGGGCCCATCGCCGCCGACGGGTCCGGGCCCCGGCTGACGAACACGGGGACGCCCTGCTCAGCGCACAGGCGCACGATGCGGTCGGCCGCCGTCTCGCCGGCGTAGCCGCCCATCGCCGCGAAGGTGGCCGGCTCCGTCGCCGGGTACGGCTGCCGCACCGTGATGTGCCCGAGGATCGGCATGGCCTGCCCGACGGTTTCGGACTGGCGGATCTCCAGCGGGTTGATGGTGACGCCCGTGATGCTGCCCGCCGTCGCCCCGACCATCGCGCCCGGCGTGAACGGGTTGAAGTTGGCGACCCACGCGCCGTCGATGCGCAGGTCAGCGATCAGGACCCCACCGACCGGGCCAACCTCAACCGCGTAATGGTGGGGTAGCCCGTCCCAGATCCCGAAGGCCTTGGTGACCGACCCCGCCGCCGTCGTCGGACTGCCGAACGTGCCGAACAGGCCGGTCGGGTCGATCTGGATAGTCCAGGTGTTCCACGTGCCGGCGGCGGTCGTCCACTGGATCGGGATCACCGCCGCACCCTGGTCCCGAGGTGCGACCATGACCCACTCGATGCGCCACGTCCCGGCGCCGGAGGCCGGGACCGTACCCGACAGCACGCCACCCTGGGCGAGGTCGATGACCGGGGCAGAGCCGGGGATGCCGTCGCCGCTGCCGAACACAGGCAGACCGGCCGCCTCGACCGGCTCCCCAGTCCCTGGCGCGGTGAACCGCGAGTATCCGAACGGCCGCATCGGCCCCACGCCGGCCACCGCGGAGCGGGCCGACAGCGACCCCGGCGGGTCCTCCAGCGGCCAGTACGCCGACGGGCCGGTGGTGGGCAGGTACCGGTACAACGCGCTGTCGAGGGGCTTCGCGCCCTGGCTGAGGCGGCGCAGGATCCCGGCCGCCGGCACGGGCACCCATGTGTCGGTGCCGGCCAGGTTCCACCGCGGCGGCCACGACGTGACCTCCATGCATGCCCGCCGGTCGAGCACCGCCAGGTCGTCGTAGCGGAACTCCACCGGCAGAGTGTTGGTGTTGCTGCCGGCGACACCGGAGCGGATCCCCACCCACCCGGCGGCGGTCAGCCGCCTGTCCACGGCGGTCAGCTGCCAGTCCCGCGGTTCACCGCCGGCGGCCGGATCCCAGCACTTGATCGCGAGCCGGTCGCCGACGCACGACGCGGCGACCCGCAGCGGCTGCCCGGCGAACACCAGGCCGGGCACGGTGACGGCGGCAGCGATGGCCCCGCCCGTGGAGTGATGCAGGGACACGGTGACGACCTCCGACGCGGACACCTCCACCCGGGCCATGTAGTAGGTGTTGATGTCCTGCATCCGCAGCACCATGTTCGCCGGCTCGACCGGCCCGCCGGTGATGTTGGTGGCCACCATGTCGCAGGTGACCCGGACCTCGCAGTCACGCCACCGGCGGGCGGAGTAGTAGCTGACCCGGTACCCGGCCAGCACCGGCACCCGGTGACGGGCGGCACCGGCCACCACGTCACTGTCGCTGGCCGCGAGCGGGGCCCCCGCACCGAAGCTGGTCCACCCGGTGCCCCACCCGGCCGCCACCGTCCGGTCGAACGCGTCGACCAGCTCCAGCAGCCCCACCCGCACCGGCGTATTGCGGCCCAGCAGACCGTAGTACGGGGAGCGCGGGTTACGCGGGCTGTAGCGGCCGCCCGGGTTGGCCAGGACCATGCTCATGGTGCCCGAGTCCCGGTCCGTGCGGGTGATCGTGGTGCCGCCGCCGGAGTCCGCTACGCCCTGCCGGCCGTCGACGCTGACATCCACCCACCCCAGGCCAGGCCCGAGGTACAGCTCGGTGATGATCCGGTTGCGCATCAGGCCCCGGATCCGAACACGAACTGGACGTCGCCGCCGCCGTCCTTGACCAACTGCCGCACGATCTCCAACAGCAGGCTGCTGATGCGGCTGCCGTCGGAGCGGAACTCCACCACGGTCCGGCCGCCGGACGTGGCATCGGCGGCCGAGGTGACCGTCTCACCGGCCTGCAACAGGGCCAGCATCTCCGAACCGGGCGCCCCCGAAACCCGCCCGCCGGAGTGGAACTTCGGCAGCTGCGGCGCGGAGATGCTGGCGCCGCCGATGCTCGGGATCCAGGACGGCACCGTCCAGCGCAGCCGGCCGATCGTGTTGTTCCACGCGTCGGAGACCAGGTTGAACGCGGCCCGGAACGGCCTACTGACCGCACCGGCGACCTTCGCGAAGGTCGCGGTCACCCGATCCGGGATCCCCACGATCCAGCCCAGGAAGTCCTTGCCGAGCCGTATAGCGCCACCCCAGAACCAGGTGAACAGCTTCCACCACGCCTTCACGCCGGCCTCGATGACCCCGAACGCCCACGTCCACCCGCCGACGATCCAGTTGACCACCCACTCGGCGGCGACCTTGATCGCCGACCAGGTGACCTCCCACAGGTCCTGGAACCACGTCGTCTTCGTCGCGATCAGCACCACCGCGGCGATCAGGGCGACGACCGCCAGGACCACCCACGTCGTCGGCGACGCGAGCTGCGCCACGTTCCACGCCCACTGGGCGGCCGTCACCAGGGCGACGACACCCACCACCCCGGACAACAGCGGCGCGACCAGGTTGAGCTGGTCGGCCCACTTCTGCATGTCCGGCGGGTTCGCCGCCCGCTGGGCGTCGGCGAGGTTCAGCACCGCGTCCTTGCCGTCCCGGGCGGCCTGGGCCCCGTCGAGGGTCGCCTGCTTCCCATCCTCCTGCGCCTGCTTGAAGTCGGACGTCGCCTGCTCGGCGTCGAGGTTGGCCTGCTTCAGGTCGCCCTGCGCCTGCTCCAGGTCGATGGCCGCCTGGCGGGCCTCATCCGACCCGGCGCCGTGCTCCTTGACCGCCTGGTTGTACTCCTTCTGCGCGACCGTCGCGTCGAGGTTCGCCTGCTTGACATCGATCGCGGCCTGGCCGGCGTCGACCGTTGCCTGCTTGGCGTCGAGCATGCTCTGGTTCTGGTCCAGCTGGGCCTGGCTCAGATCCCGAACGGCCTGCTCAGCGTCGATGTTCGCCTGCTCGACGTCGGCCAGGGCGCGGGCGTGCTCCGCCGCCTTGCGCTCGGCCGCCATCTGGATGTCGACGAGGGCCTGCATCGTGCCGGCGGCGTCGCCGATCGCCGTCGACGCCCCGTCCGTCGCCGCACCCAGGGCACCCATCCGCCCGGCCAAGTCCCGAGACCCACCAGCCGCCCGGCCCATCCCTTCGCCGGCCTGACCGACGGCCGCCGTCACATCGTCCGTCGCGGCCTTCGCCTGCTTCGATGCCTTCGCCAGCTCTCCGGCGTCACCGCCGAAAGTCAGGGTGACCTGGTTCGCCACGTCAGTCCACCTCCAACCCTGCCTGCCGGGCCACGTCCCGGATTCCCCGCTCCATGACCTCGGTGATCTGGTCCCGCCGCTCAGCCAGGCCGCGGTACACATACCGGCCGTCCTTCAGGAACGGCCTGCTCACGCTGCGGTTCGGGCCGACTTTCCCGCCGAAGTCCAGCCACGGCATGTACGGCGCCTTCCGGCCGCCCATCCCGATCCGGGCCTGGGTGCGGGTGCTCTTCGCCTTCAGCGTCGACGCTGCCCGGCCGGTGCGCTTCGGGATCCGCGGCGCCGCGTAGTCGATGACCAGACCCACCGCGCCGTTCATCGCCAACCGCAGCGCCTTCGGCAGGTCAGCGTCGAGCTTCCGGAGCCCCTTACCGAACTCCTTCAGCCCGCCGACTGCGATGGTCTGCCTCACCGCCCCGCCTTCCTCGCCAACTCCGCCCGCTGCGCCTTCCGGCCGTGGAACACCGACCAGCGCACAAACTCGTCCTGCGTCATCGACTCGCGCAGCTCCTCGACGGTCCGGCCGAGCCGGTCAGCGAGGAAGAACTCGAACTCCAGCTCCGGCTCGGCGTCGAACGCCCTATACGCCGCTTTTGGCGGCACCCTCGGTCAGGGCCGACAGCTCCCGGATCCGCTGGAGCACCTTGCCGACCTCGCCGGCCGACGCGCCCTTCTGCCATTCCTCCGCCTCGGCCATGGTCAGCGGCGGGTCGACGATCCCGGCGACGAGCATCCGACGCTCGATCAGGTCCGGGACCTTCTCCTCGTTGACGCCCTTGCCGGCGGTCAGCAGCTCGTACCGGGTCACGGCCCGCACGGCGACCTCGCCCACGCCGTCGATCTCGACGGTGTCCTCAGCGACCCGCCGGGACAGCAGCTTGCTCTTGTCGACGATGGCCATCGGTCAGGCTCCCTGGGTGGTACGGGTGATCGGGCCGCTCTTGGTCATGTCGCACTGCCAGGTGATCATCCCGGCGACCGGATTCGTCTCGGTGTACTTCTTCACCAGCACCTGCACGGACTCCTGGGGCTTGCCCGCCCCGGTGCCCTCCGCCCGACGCACCAGGGTCACGACCGTGCCGAGCAGCGGCTCGATGATCGCCTTCGGGCCGGTCGCGGCGTCGTCGTAGGTGCCGCCCATGCTGAACGCGCCCTTGAGCAGGCCGCCGGCGAACACGTAGTCGGCCTTGCCGTAACCGGTGACGTCGTGCTCGTCGGCCTCCTGGTCCAACTGGCTCGTGGTGCAGAACTCCGACAGGTCATCACTGTCGAGCTCGATCTCCGTGTGTCGCCCATGGACGAACGCCATCAGGCACCCCTTCCCGTGATGTCGAGGCGGAACATCGCCGCCAGGTACTCGATGTCGGCGTAGCTGACACGCTCGAACTCCGCCGACACGACCGTCACCGAGTCGCAGGACGTGTAGGTGTGCGCCTCGATCGCCGCCTTCACGCTGCGCGGCCCGGACCCGTCGGCGTACGTCGCGACCTCCCGCAGCGTCGCCGGGTCCGTCGGCCTCGCGATTAGCACCAGCACCGCCATGTCCGTGAGCTGATCCGACCCGCGCCCGTACGTCGCGTCGTAGTCGACCCGCTCAGGCAGCGACACCACGGCCGCTGGCGACTGGACCCGCTTCACGCCCCACTCCGCCACGTTCAGGCCCTCGATCACACCGAGGGCCGCCCGCAGTTCCTCGGCGACCGCGCCCAGGTTCATCCGACCCTCCGGCGCCGGGACAGCCCGGCGAGCGTGGTGTGGACGTCCGGGTCGAGGCGGGCCAGCAGCCGCAGCTCCGACCCGTCCGACGGCGACCCGGCCACCCCGAACGGCGAGTCACGCCGGGCAGCCCACCGACTGACCTGAAGCTTGCACGCGCCGACCACTTGCGCCGGCACCGCCGACCAACCCCACACCGCCGATACGATCACCGGACCGGCCAGGTAGTCGCTGAATCCCAGCCGCTCGTACGGCTTGCCCTTCTCCGCCGCGTCGTCCGGCAGCAGCACTGCCCCCGCCGACGCGTAGGCGACCCCGCCCACGGTCAGGCCGGTGACGTCCTGGACGTCGTCGACCTCCAGCAGCCACAGGCCGGACACCACGTCGTAGGCGGCCGGACGCCGGTACGTCCGGGCCACCGCCGAGACAACCCGGCCGAACTGCCTGTTTGTCCGCCTGTCGATCGCCCGGGACGCGGCCGTGCACCAGGTCGCCAACTCCTCCTCGTCCGCGCTGCCGGCGCGCACGAAGTTGGCCGCCTGCTCGGCGGTGAGGTAGTCAGGACGCCAGGGCACGGCCGCGCTCCGCTCAGTTCTTCCGGTCGGCGGACTCGCGGTCGCCGGCACCCGACGGCGGCGGCATCGCGATGGTGCGGGTTCCACCGGCGCCGCGCGAGGTCACCGTCACCTGGTCACCGTCACGCACGTACGCGTCACCGGTGTTCGGGTCGGTCGCGTACCCGGTGGTCTCCAGGTCGGCGGCGACACCGGCCGACATCGTCCACCGGCCCGACCGGCCGACACCGGACCGGGCGGCGGTCTCCCGCAGCGCGGCGACCTCCGCCCGCAGCGTCTCCAGCTCCGACACGTTACCGACACGCGACCGCAGCTCGTCACGCTCAGCGGTCAGCTGCCGGATCTCCGTCTGCTGGGCCGCGTCGCGGATCGCCGCGGCGGCCGGGTCCACCACCGGGCCGGTCGGCCCGGTGGGCGTGGTCGGCGCGGTGGGCGTCTTCGTGGCCGGGGCTGCCGGGGTCGTCTTCTTCGCCGCCGGGGCGGCCGGGGTTTCGTTCGCCATGCTGGCTACTCCCTACTCAGGGTCGGTCGGGGGACGGCGGATCAGGCCACCGGGTCGTACGTGATCTCCCGGACACCGCTGATGTCCGTTACCGCCGTGGCCTTGTAACCCCAGATCGCCAGGTCGATGTACGCGACGCGGTACTCGAACTCCAGGCGGCGCGGCGCCGTCGCCCAGCCGTGGACCACCTCCCGGTCGAACAGGTAGGAGCTCGCGACCACCGAGCCGGTCGCGGCCAGCGCCCACGCCGGCAACGCCACCACGCCGTTGACATCGAGCTGGGCGTACCGGCTCGCGGCGAGACCGGACGCGTTCGACGGACCCAGTGCCGGGTACAGCCGGCGCCCGTCGTTGTCCTTGGCGGCGACCAGCGCCTTGTAGAGGTCAATCTGGCTGAACATCGTGTCCATGCTGAAGCCGCCCCGCACGAACTGGAGCGCGGCGAACGCGGCCGTGATCTCCCCGTCGAGGGTCTGGCCGGTCGTGCCGCCGCCGGCGGTCAGCGCGATGGCGGTCGGCGTCGCGGCGTCGAGCACCGCCACGGCGGCGGCCTCCAGCGCCTCGTACCACGCGCGCTGCATCTGCCGCCAGATCAGGCCGGACATCTGCGGGTTGCCGCCCTGGTCCCAGGCGACCCGGGTGATCTCGACCTTGCCGGCGACCGGCGTCGGGGTGATCGTCTGCGACGTCGCGGTGAACGATCCCGGGGTCGGCTCGGTGCCCTCGGTGTGGTTCGCCACCAGGCCCGACGCGGAGCTGAACTTCGGCACCACGAACGGGGTCGCGTCGGTGATCGTGCCCTTCTCGATCGCCGCCCACATCGGGTAGCGGAACTCTCGCTGGTCGACGTACATGTCCGGCCGCTGCCGGTTCGGGTTGAGCGCGGTCACGTCGGTCGCGTCGACGTCGAACTGGGCGGCCTGCTGCTCCTCGAACTGCTCCCGCATGAACCGCTCGGCCCGGGCCAGCGCCCCGGTGTCGCCCTTGGATCCGGCGATCAGGTCGGTGGAGAAGTCGTGCGCGCCCCGGGTCAGGTTGCCCTTGCGGTCGAACGCGTACGGGGCCGGCTCGGTCACCGACGCGGTCACGGTGCGGCGGGTCGGGTCGACGACGGCCCGCCGCTCCGGCTCCTGCTCGGTCCGGGCCTGGGTCAGCTGCGGCACGCCGAGCAGCGTGCCCAGCTGGCCGGCGCGGATCAGGCCGTCGACCTGCTCGGCGGACAGGGTCAGCGCACCGGCCGGCGCCGCCGGCTGCTGCGGCTGGGCCTGCTGCGGCTGCCGGATCAGCGCCTCCAGGGCGCCCGGCCGGGACAGCAGGGCGGTCAGCTGGTCCTGGGACAGGGCCATGCCTTCCGGCTGGTTGGTGTTGGCCTGCGGGGCGGTCGGGCACGCCACGCTGGGCGCGTGCCTCGTGCCGCAGGTGGCGCACTCTTCCATCGATCCTCCAGTTGCTCGGCTCGCGGCCACTTTGGTCACGCGCGCGTCATCGAAAGCAGGCATCGGGGTCGACGACGTCTCGCGCCACGAGGCGCGCTTGACGTTGTAGACCTTGTCTTTCTCGGACCACTCGACGTCCCCGACCTCGGGATCAAGCGAGAAGTCCACGCCGACGGACAACCCGTCGTAGAGGCCCTCGGCGGCGTCGTAGAGCAGTTGGTCCCGCTCGGCCCGGGCCATCGAACCCTCCGGGCCGCTGAGCACCGACAGCTTCACCACCGGGCCCCGCTTCGTCTCCGTGACGGACTGCGTCACGCCGACCGGCAAGTGGTGGTCCTTCAGGTGCTTAATCCGGGACACGTCGCCGTACTGAAGGCTGCCCGGCAAGAAGCGGAAGGCGAGGCCGTACTTCCTGGCCACCTTGTTGTAGGGGACGGCCAGGCCGGTGATCGTGCGGGACTCCACGTCGACCTTCGGCGGCTCGGCGGCGGTGGCGAAATCCCCGACGGCGAACGTCATCCCCGCGCCCTGGCCGTCGCTGGCGGCGAACGTCATCCCCGCCGGTTGGAACGCCTCGGCGCCCTCGGCCTCGTCGGTCTGCTCTTCGTCCTGGCCGTCACCGGCCGGCGCGGCCGGGGCCGGGGCCGGGGCGGGCTTCGCCTTCGGGGCCGGCCCGGACAGCCCGGCCGCCGCCCGGATCTCGTCAGCGTCCATCGCACCCATGTCCTTCAAGCCCTTCCAGTAGGCGACCTGGGCGACCGGGTCCGGCTTCAGGTAGTCCGTCAGGTCGAACCGCACCTGGTAGCCCCGCCGGGTGACGTCGCCCATCGACAGCCGCTGCGTGATCGCCGTCATGTACGGCGCGTAACGCTCGTTGATCTTCGACAGGCGCCGGTCCGCCGCGTTGAAGTACGTGCGCGACGTGGTGCTGACGCCCAGCTCTTCGGGGTCCGCGCCGAGCCCGTTCGCGATCTCCAGCGTCGCCTGCCGCTGAAGCTCGACGAGCTGGAGCTCCGCCGGCGACGGCGTGGCCACATCGACCCGCTTCACGTTGCCCGGAATCCACCCGGTGCCGCTCCGTTTGCGGTTGTCCCGCCACTCGGCGAGGAACGAGTCGATCTCTTCGTCTTCCATCGGATCCACCGACGGGTCATCCGCGTCGGTGAAGTAGTCCGTCGGCCGCGGGTTGTCGGCGTACGTCGACGCCAACTTGTCCAGCAGCAGCGCCCGCCGGATCGCCCTGGCGTTCGCCCACAGCAGCCCCGGGTTCGGCGAGTCGAACCGGATCAGCTTGTCGACCGGGGTCGGATCACCGTCGACCCACACGACCTTCACCCCGCGGGCATCCACACCGCTCGGGAACGGGTTCACGGCACCGGGCGGCTCGGTCAGGCTCACCGTCCGCACGTCCAGGTGCCGGGCGGCGAGGGGATAGCCGGCGAAGTCCTGCGCGGTGATCAGCCACCAGCTGATTCCGTCGAACGCCAGATCCTCGATCGTCTGCGACAACGTGACCACGTTCGCCACATCGGGGTCGATCTGCGCCAGGAACGAACTCTGGACGATCTCCAGGCCCTTGTACTGCACCAACGGCAACGTGGCGATCGAGCAGAGGCTGTTGCGGCCCCGCTGCACCGCCGCGACCGACAGCGCCTGCTCCCGGCTGACCCGGCCCGGCGTACCCGCGTGCATCTCCGAGATGACCCGGTCGATCGGGCGCGGTGCCGAGTCGAACACGGCCGCCGGCGGCTCGTCGAGGACCACCGGGTGCGGCAGGGACAGCAACTCCCGCACCTGCTGCCCTACCGCCCCGAGCCACCCCATGGCCGGGAGTGTACGTGATCATGCCTACGAATCGTCAGTCAGAACAACCGTAAACCTTTGATTCGTAGGTCACGCCCCGCGAGTGCGGCGGGACACCTTCCGCAGCTTCGGCAACGTCCTGGCGAGGTGCGCCGCCCCAGCCACCGCGTACACCGCGTCGACGTTCCCGCCGCCCCGCCGGGTGAACACCCACCCGTCGCCGCGCTTCAACGGCTGTGCCCCGTCCACCTGCGCGTCGAGCATCGCCTGGCCGGAGTGCGCCAACGTCCGGGCCTTGATCTCCTTGCCCAGGCCCATGCACACCGCCGCCGACTCCCCGCGGATCTCCGCCACCGTCACCCCGCGCGGCGGCCACCCCCGCACCCCGTCCTTACGCCGGTCGGCGACCTTCGACGCCACCGCGGCGGCCGGGCCGGCCGGGAACCACCCGACCGTCTTCGGCTTCAGCCGCTCCACCCAGGCGGGCAGCTCCCGCTCCAAGGCCGACGCCGCGCCCGGCCCGGTCCACTCGTGCACCGTCTCCACCCGCACCCGGTCGTCGTCGAGCACGGCCGCCACGGCGAGCGTCGCGTGGGTCCCCTCCGGGTTCAGGTCGATGCACGCGGCCAGCCGCGCCCGCTCCCCGTCGAGGGCGCCGGCGTCGAGGCAGTCCCGCCACGCATCCGGGTCGATCGCCGGGTTCATCTGCTTCACCCGGATGCACATGTGCTCCGTCTTGAAGCCGCTCAGCGCCAGCCCGCCGGCGGCCTTCGCCCGCCGCGCGTTCGCGATCAGCTTCCGCGCGTCCTTCCGCCGGCCCATGTTCGGGTTCGCCGCCGCCAGGGCCTCCGCGTCCTCCGGGTCGGCGTCCTCCGGCGCCGACCACTCGAACAGCCCCAGCTGGTAGTCGCCCGGCATGTCCGGCGCGTCAATCAGCTCGGCCACGCCACGCTCGCCGGACTCCCGATCCCACCACTCGATGAACTCGCGCGCCGCGTCCTGGAGATCGTTCAGCACCACCGACCGGACATCGCCGGCGTTCGACAACGCCCACACCTGCGACCCCGGCCGGGCCGACGTCGCCGGCTCCGCCGCGTCCCACGCCTCGTACGAGTGGTGCTGACGCAGCTCGTCGGCCACCAGCCGGTCAATCGACAGCGACCGGCCGCCCTCCTCGTTCGACGCCGCGATCTTGTACCGGCACGCGTCGAGGTCGTCGACGTCCCCGCTCGGCGCGAACACCAACTCCTGCTCGCCGTTGGCCTTCCGCACACCGCCGCGCGCCGGGATGTCCTTCCGCAGCTGCGGGATCGACCGGGCCAGCTTCACCGCCTTGAGCCACGACTCGCGGGCATAGTCCAACTTCGTCGACGTGCCCAGCACCATCGCCAGCCGCGCCCGGAACAGCCAGAACAGGGTGAGCACCACCAGCAGCTCCGTCTTCCCGTTCTGCCTCGCGACCAGGATCACGATCGTCGAGAACCGCGGCGACCCATCCGGCAGCAACTCGCCCGCGTGGATCGCCAGCCACCGCTGCCACGGGTCGAGCGGGTGCCGCAGCGTGTCCCGGGCGAAGTCGTCGACCTCGAAGCCGTACGACGTCGCTGGCGAGAGCGCGCACCCACACCCGCACGGACCAGGCGGACCGACCACCAGCGGCGGCGTGAACAGCCGCGGCACGGTCGACCCGAGGACCAGCGGGTCAAGGACGGCAACGGTCACGGCAGGCTCCGGGTCGGCTCGGGGAGAGAGAAAAAGGACAGGACGCGGGTGTCCGGGGGGTCCCTGGTGGGGAAAAACCGCAGGTCATCGGTAGCCCATCTCGCGTAGCTCGGCGCATCGGTCGCATTCGTCGGGTGCGTACGTGTGGATGTGCAGCTCGAACGTCTCGCGGTCGTAGTGCTGCACGGTGCCGGGCTCTGGTCCGCCGGTCACTTCGCCTGTGCTCAGGTTCACCACGTACATCCGTGGCTGAGGACTGCTCACCATCGGGTCACCGCCTTGTTCGGTGGGTCGTTGTGCCGGGCCGGGTCGCCGATGTGGAGGTTGCAGGGTTCGCAGGCGGCGACGATGTGGCGTGGGTCGTCGCCGGTGACGGCTTTGCCGAGGGTGTGGTGGGCGTGGCCTCGGTCTGGTCCGGTGAGGTCGGCGATGCCGGTGCAGGTGTGTGGGCCTGGTGCTCGGTCGCACCATCCGTCGTCGTGGGCCCGGCAGCGGTAGTGGTCGCGTAGTAGCACCTGGGCGCGGAGTACGCGCCAGGCTCGGGTGCTGCCTCCTGCCCATGACTGGCTCATGATGCGCGTTGGTGGAGCTGGGTGACGGTGGCGAGGTGGCCCGCGGGTGGGGTGCTGGGTGGTGCGCCGCGGCGGCAGAGCGGGCAGCGGGGTTGGCCGTCGGGCCGGTTGCCGGCTTTCATCGCGGGCCCGTGGTCCGGGCAGCCGGCGGGCCGGGCGGGCGCGGGCGGCGGCTGCGTCTTCTCCTCGATGGCGGGATCGGGTTCGTCGACGGCCTCGCCTACGCGCGGAACGGTGACGGCCGTACGAACCCCGTTATCCGTCTGGCTGGGTGAACTACTTACTGGGTTGGTCTCTGGATAAGTAACGCGTGCCACCGGACCCCCCACATGCGTGCCACCGGACCCCCCACAAACATCTGTGGTGTGTCCACCGGACCCCCCACACGTTTCGGCGTCGGGCTCGTGTGGGGGGTCCACCGGATCCCCCACGGTGGGGTCGGTCGGGTCCTGTGGGGTGTCCACCGGACTCCCCATACCGGGTGGTGTGGGGTCTCCACCGGACCCCCCACGCTTGCCGCGTCGGCGCTCGTACACATTGATGGCGGCCATCTGCAAGGCGGCCGGCGAGAGGACGTCGACGGCGTCGAGCAGATCGCTCGGGAGGGTCAGCCGGTGCTCGTCGCCGCGGCGGTGCCGGCGGGACCGTGCGCGGACCCGCTCGGTCAGCCCCAGCTCGATCATCTTCCGCTTGACCGCTTGCGCGACCTGGAGCCCGACTTCGGCCTCGACTGCGATCGTGGCGTCGCCGGGCCAGATGTTGGTGCCGTCGGGGTCGGCGTGGGACGCCCAGGCCAGGGCGACGGCCTTGAAGGCGGTGGCAGACACCCCGCCGCGTGTGGCGCGGCCCTTCTCGCCGGTGCGGCCGCTGCCGGTGATGAGCCCGCCGAGGCGGGCGCGGAGGATGATCGAGATCCACTCGTGGCGGTCGACGGGCCGCAGCTCGCGGCCGGGCTGGTCGGTCGGGGTGGTCACCCGGGGTGCTCCTCGTGCTTGGTTCGGGTGGTGCGGTTGGCCCCCGGGCCCGCCGTGGTGGTCGGGGCCCGGGGGCCGGGTGGGTCAGCGGCCGATGCCGGCCTGGTAGACCCGGGGCTCGATGTGAACCGCCGGCCGGCCGCAGCCGGTCGAGGGGAGGTGCCGCAGCTCGACGTCGACGAGGCGCTCGTCGGTGAAGGTGGCGATGGTGATCGGCTGGCCGTTGGGGCAGAGGCAGGCGGCCGGACCGCCGGCGGCAGTCCGGTCCAGGGCGTCGAGCTGCCGGCGGATGCGGCCCTTCGGCATGTTGCGGGCGGGGCCGTTGGCAATCGGGGTCACGGTGCGGGTGTCTCCTTCGGATCGGGGGTCATCGGTTCCGCCGGCGGGCGGGGGCAGGGCCTCGGGCGGCGGCCTCGTTTCCGCACGTCGCGCAGACCGTCGGGTACCAGTCGACGCGGTCGACGCGGTACGGCTTGCCGGGCTTGAGGTTGCCGCCGCAGGCCTTGCCGCTGCCGGTGGGCGTGCGGCAGGTGCCGACGTGCTCGCGGCGACTGAGGGCGTCCATCCACGGGGCGGCGTTGATGCGGTGGGAGCCGGCGAGCCGAAACCGGCGCCAGATGTCGGGGCCGTCGAGGCGGGCGATCAGCGGGGCCTGGTGGGTCACCAGCTCACCCCGGGCAGCTCGACGGTCTCGCTGGGGCGCACGTACTCGTCCGGGTCGTACTCGTCGCTGACGCATCCGTGCCAGCAGTGGCCCTCGCAGTCCCAGCATTGGCCGGCGTGGCAGCGGTCGCAGACCAGGCCGTCGTCCACGGCTCAGCCCTCCGCCGCTGGCCGGCCGCATACCTGGCCGGCGCCCGGGGCGTGCCCGTGGCGGCGGCCGGCGGGGTCCTCGCAGTAGCAGCGGTCCTCGGCGGGCTTGGCGATGGTGACGACGTGCCCGCTGGTGGGCCGGTCGTCGGCGGGGACCGGCCAGGGCACGGTCCCCATCTGCCCGGTAGCCACGGCGTGCTCCAAACGGCGTTGCACGTCGAGCGGCACCGGGTCGCGGCCGAAGTTGAGGGGCTGGCCGGTGAGGAACGCGTCGAGCAGGTGGTGAACGTAGGGCGGGGTCGTGGTGGCGGTCTGGTCAGCGACCGTGCAGTAGCCGCCGGCGCCGTGGCGGTGCTCCGGCGTGCCGGGCTTGCAGGGGCACCGGTCGGGCTGGTGGCAGGTGCACGGACACGGGCCCGCCCACACGGCCGGCTCGGTGAGGACGTACACGGGCTTCCAGCCAGACTCCACGGGCCACTCGGCGTACCACTTGACGGTGCCGCTGTCGTGGACGTACAGGCGCTCGCGGCCCACGTGGACGGGGCGGATGCCGGCCGGGAACGCGGCGAGCCGGCCGGCGGCGGCCAGTGCGTCCAGGGCGGCGCGCAGCCCTTCCCGGTCGCAGCAGTCCTCGGCCTGGTCGTCGGTGCGGCACTGCGGCACCGGGAAATGGGCGCGCTCGTGTTCGGTCCAGGCCTTCGCGAACACGTCGTGCAGCTGGTCGACGTCGGTGTCGGTGTACGGGGGGATCGGGGCCTGGTCGGCATCCTCGTCCACCCCGGGCACGTAGCCCCAGGTGAAGGAGCCGATGCCGGGGACCTCGGCGGTGTGCCGGTCGCCGGAGTGGCCGGCCGGCTTGGTGCAGCGCCAGATGCCGGCGGGGTTGTCGGTCGCGCCGCAGTGGGCGTCGTGGGTGGTCTGGTCGGTCATGGTCATCTCCACCAGCGGGTACGGACGTAGGTACGGGTGCGGCGACGGCGGATCAGTCGGGGCACGAGGGGCCGGATCACCGCCGCCCGCACGATCGGATCGGTCACGGCCGCTCCCGCTCCGGGGCTGCCAGGCCGGGAATGCCGAGGGCTGCGCCGATGACGGCGACCGTCTCGCAAGGGCCCTCGCACAGCGGCTGCTCACACGAGCCGCACCACGGGCATCGGCAGTGGCAGTGCAGCGGCTCGGCCGCGCCGTCGGGCTGGTACCGGCCGAGACCGTGGCAGGTGAAGCAGTCCGGGTCGGGCCGGTTCGTGGGCGACGGGTACGACCGGTGCGCGGTCATCGCTGCGGCGACAACGGACACCAGCAGTGGGTCCGTGCCGGGCTGCGCGGTGCGCTCGCCGATGGCGTGGAGCGCCTGGTCGTGGGTGGCGATCAGCAGGGCCGTCACCGGCCGACCACCGGTCCGCCGACCACCGGGTGCCGCGGGTCGTCCCGCCACCCCCAGCACTCCGCGCACTGGGAATGGGTCAGCGGCCGGAACAGGTGCCGCCGCTGCGTACCGGCCAGCCGCCCGGACGTCAGCGGCAGCGCCCGGCGCGCTGCCTCCCGGTCGGCGGACGTGATCTTCGGGATGCCGGTCCGGGCTCGGTATCGCCTCAGTGCCTGCCGGTGTGCCACCTGGCAGGGCTCGCACGGGTCTTCGCCGGCGGCGTGGTGCCGCTTGTAGCCGGCGTCCTCGCCGCACCGGCCGGTGTCGGTCGGCGGCCGGCGCTCGATCGTGGTCGCGACGGTCATGCCGCCTCGGTCCTCTCGGTGTGGGCGCCGCCGCCGGCCCGGGTGGGCTTGGCGGCGGCGCGGTAACGCTCGTCGGGGCGGTCGGGGTGGCGCTCGTCGACGAGCGGACCGTGCCGCTCGTCGACGAGCACCCGGACCAGCCGGTCGCGGTCCTCGCTCATGGCCCGGACCGCCGCTTGTCCACAGCTGCCTTCCAGAGGCCGGTGAGGGCCTCGTACTCGTCGGCGATCGCGTCGTGCGACGCGGACGCCTCGAATCCGAGCTGCGCGGCCTGGTCGAGGTCCATGCCGCCGGGGAAGCCGACGGTCTGCCCGAGCACGCAGTTGCGGGGGCAGGCCAGGTGGAGCTGGGTGAGGTCGATGCGGTCGACCCAGCCGGGCACGACCGCGTCGAGCCACTCGATTCCCAGCTCGACCCGCTCGCGCAGCTCGCGGACGGTCATCACCGGGGCGGTCACGACGGCTCGCCCCCCTCGGCCGGCGGGGTGGTCCGGTACTCCACCCGCACCACCTCGTGCGCGTGCAGCCGCGTCAGGGTCAGCGGCCCGTCCGCGCCTTCCCACGGCAGCTCGTGTTCCTGGTTCTCCGTGAGCCCGACTCGGTACGACAACCCCCAGTGCTCGCCGGCCTCGTTGCGGACGACCAGCCAGTAGATGTCGTGCCAGCGGGACTGGCGGACGTGCTGGGTGCCCGCCCAGGTCCACGGGCCGGCGGTCGCACCCGCGCCGCCGTCCTCGTGCAGCTGCTCGGCGTGGTCCGGCTCGATGGTCGTCACAGCGGCTCACCGCCGTCGGAGAACGCCGGCTGGCCAGCCGCCTTGCGCTCCGCGCGCCGGGCCATCAGCTCGTCGGCGGACGCCTCCGGCACCTGCTCCTCGTCGCCGCCCGGGCCGCCGTCGCCGGGCGCGACGTCGAACAGCGTCGGGTCGCCCTCCAAGCTCTTGCCCGTCCGGTCCTGGTACCGCTCGGCCAGGATCTCCCGCACCCGGTCCGCCTGGACGCCGTCGACCGGCTCGACGTGCGTGATCTGGATCGTGGGGATCTCCACGCCCTCGCCGATCTCGTCCGTGACCCGCTTGACCTCGTACGCCACCACGGCGTACCGGGTGCCGCGCGGCTGCCCGACCAGAACGTCGGTGATGTAGTCGAGCCCGTTGAACTCCCGCTGCGCGCGAGTGAGCTGGGCACTGATCTTGACGGTCATGGGGTGGTGCTCTCCTCGGTGTTCGTCGGGGCCGGGGCGGTCGCTCCGGCTCTCCAGGTCAGGGCGAGGCGGTGCCAGCGCACCGCCGCGTGCAGGGCGATCGCCCTCGTGCGTCGGGCCTCATCGCGTTCGGCGGCGAGTCGCCGCACCTCGGCGTCGACGAGCCGTGCCAGCCACCTACGCATCGGCTGGCCGGTGGGCGACCAGCACGGTGACCGGGAACAGCGGGTGCTCGTGGTCGACCGGCACCGTGTACCGGGCGCCGCACCCCTCGGTGAGGCACTGGGATGCGTCGTACCGCCACATGACCCGGGTCGCGGCCGTCACGCCGGCGGTAACCGCCTCGTCGAGCTGCGTCTTGGTCCGCTGGGCACGCGTGGTGGCCCGGGCCAGGTCGGCGCGGAGCCGGTCGGCGGCGGCCCGCTCGGCGGCCAGCTCGCCGGCGAGGGCCTCGGCGCGTCGCTCGGCGTCCTCGGCCTGCCCGGCGGTGCGGTGGTGCGCCGCACGCTCGTCGGCGAGCTTGGCCGCGACCTCGTCGAGCAGCTGGGCGAACTTCTGCCGAGCCAGCTCGGTCTGCTCGTGCTTGCCCCGTTCGTCGGCCAGGTCGGCGCGGACCCGGCCTAGGATCGCGGCGGTGATCTGGTGCCCCGCGCGTTCCTCGGTCAGCTCGGCGGCGAGATCGGCTACCTGCTCGACGTACGCGGCCGGGTCGGCCACCACCGGCACCACGACGTCGTCCGCCTCGGTCGGGCCGGTCGGCGGCGGCTCGTACTGTCCGCACACCCCGCCGCAGTCGACGTGCCCGCAGCCGCCCTTGCCCCGCTTGTGCGACCACTGCGGGTGCGAGCAGTACCCGCACGGCCCCAGGTCCACCGGCGCGGTCACCGGGCACCGCCCTGGACGATGGGCACGACCGGGCCCGCCTCGGTGGCCAGGACCGGCCACTCCGGCGTCGACAGCGCCCGCCGGTTCGGCCCCGGCATGTGCGCCAGCGGCTGCCCGTACGCGGCCAACCCGAGCGTCAGCAATGCGACCGCGTCGGCCTGGTCCCCGTCCCGAGGGTCGATGTGCAGCAACGCGCCGTACGTCGCCAGGATCGCGGCGATCACCTTGTCCTTGGTGACCTTGTTCTCGCCCCTGGTCGTGCCCGACCCGGTCGCCCAGACCTTCAGCGTCGACGGCTGCACGTTGGCGACCGGGATGCCCTTCGTCCAGAGCCAGTGCAAGACGACACCGCGGAGCATGTGCAGCGGCCCGTCGCTGGCACCCGGCCGGCTGAAGCTGCCCTCCACCACGACCAGGTGCGGCCGGCAGCGCACCGCGGCGGCGACGTCGGCGAGGACGTGATGGATCTTCTTGTGCAAGTCCATGAGGCCGGTCTTCGCCGTGCGGCAGCCGAGCCGGGGCGTACCGTCGTGCCAGTGGGTGTGGGCGATCCCGGCCGCCGAGGTCGACAGGTCCAGGGCCACCATGCGGAGCGCGGTCATCAGTCCCACTCCCCGCAGTAGCAGCCGTCGCAGGACGTGCACACGTTGCAGCCGCGGCACTTGCTCGCCAGGTGGCAGCCGCAGATCGGGTTGCAGTCATGCTCCGAGGACCACGAGGACGGCCCCTGCCCTCCGCCGAGGGCGCGGTCGCGCTCGTAGTAGGCGGCTCCGTCGCTGCCGGTCCAGGTGCGGTCGTAGGCGATGCCGAGGGGGTCCCGGCTCGGCTCGGCGGTCACCGCGGCTCACCCGCCCCGCTGCCGGGCTGCGCCGTCTCGACGTCGTCCCACTCCGCCCCCGCCGACGGAACGGCGGGCCCGGCCGGCGCGGGCGCGGGCTGCTCCGGACCGGCCGGCACCGGCACCGCGGCGGCCTGCTGAGCGATCTCCGCCGCCGTCACCCGATTCGGGAACTCCTCGTCGGCCCGGGCCTCACCCCGCGAGATGGACCCGAACACCACTCCCAGCTCGGCGAGGTCGGCCGCAGTCCACTGGCCACGCGTGCGCCCCACCCGCGCCTCGATAGCCGTGACGCCGACGCCCAGTTCCTTGAAGCGGGTCACCATGTTCGCGATGCGCTCGGGCAGCGGCTTGCCGTCGCCGGTACGGAGCGTCCCCCGGCAGATGTCCTGCGCCTCGGCGACGAAGTCGGCGGGAAGGACGGTGAAGATGGACTCCCGGACCGCCCGCGCGCCGACGTTCTGGTTGTTCAGGTAGACGTCGCCCAGGTCGACGAGCGGCTTGCGTTCCTGCTGCCCGGTCGCCTGGTTCTTGACCATGCGCTGGTGCGGTACCTGGAGCGTGCGCGATGAGCGGACGTTGGTCTGCTGGTCCCAGGCGAACGCGCGCACCTCGGACACCCCACGGATGTCGTCGCGGAACAGCTCGTGCACGCCGTAGTCCAGGTTGCCCCAGATCCGGGCCAGCTCGCGGGCGAGGTGGACGGACGGCTTGTTCTTGCCTCGGTTGGGCACGGTGTAGAAGGCGCGTTCGGCGAGGCCGGTCCGGGCGCAGGCGGCCTTCATCTCGGCCCAGGCGCGGTTCATGTCTCGCGGGTTCATCTGGGCGACCTGGACGGCGGCGGCGACCTCGGCGACGGCGCGGGCCTGCTCGACGGCGGTCGCCTGGGTGGTGGCCATCGGGATCACGGCGGCCGGGGACAAACGCTCAGGGGTGCTCACTGCGATAGCTCCATCTCGTACTGGCGCTCCACCCATCCGGGGAGCGAGATCAGGGCAACGTCGTCGGTGTAGCCCGGCCACCGGCCGGACTGGACGCACTCGCGGTAGAGGTGCCGGGCCTCCCGGTTCAGGTGAGCGGCGATCTTCATCGCGAACGGGTCCGGCTGGGCCACCGTCACCAGGTACGGCGGCCGGCGCTCCTGGAAGATGAAGACGAACTGCGCGTCCTCGTTGGCCAGGCCCAACGCGCGCAGCCCGCCCAGGTACCAGTCGGCCTGCTGGTGGTAGCCGTGGTTCGCGATCGCCTTCTGCAGGTCGTCCGGGGCGGCACTGGCGCAGGTCTTGTAGTCGGGCACGATCAGTCGGCCCGGCCGGGACACGTCCAGCCAGTCCGTGCGACCTCGACACCAGATCCCGGTTTCCGGGTCGATCCAGAACAGGGACAGCTCCGGCTGGCCACCCTCGGGCCGCAGCAGGTTCGCCGCGGTGGGGTGCTCGCGGAGGGCGGCGGCCATCGCGTGGACGGTGGCGTAGTCGTCGGACAGCAGCGGCACCTTGCCCTCCGCGCGGGCGGTCGCGGCCTTGTCCTTCGCAGCGTTGGTGCGCCAGCTGTCGTGCTTGACTTCGACGATGCCGGGCCCGGCGCCCAGGACGAGGGTGTGGGCGGCGTGGCCCAGGTCGAACTCCCACTTCGGCGGCTGTGGGTTGTCTCGCCAGTGCCGGTAGAGGGCGGGGCAGGACGGGGACAGCAGCTTCCTGGCACCGGTGCTGGAGAGGCTGCCGACGGCGACGGGGTCGGCGTGGTAGGTGCCGTTGGGAACGTCGGTGTACACGCCGGGCTGGGTGACGGTCCAGGGCCGCGCGGCAGGGGTGTCCTGCCGCGCGGCGTCCGGGGTGGCGCTCTGCGTCATCGGGCGTGCTCCGCCTCGATCTCGCTGATGTGCACCAGGTAGCCGAGCCCGTCGACCTTGCCGTAGAGCACCTCGTCGTCGGTCGGGAGGTCGGCGAAGCCGCCGCGCGCCGCGTAGGTCAGCGCGGCCGGGTTGCCCACGCAGTCCATCCAGGACCGGCCGGCGACGTTGATCCACCAGTCTTCGACCCGGTATTCCTTGCCGCCGAGCTTGGCGACGTCGGCGCGGATGGTGACGGTCTGCCCGGCGAGGGGGCTGGTCGGCCGGGTCATCGGGCCACCGCCGCGCGGTACGCCGAGGACAGCTGGGCCGGGAGCACGTCCAGGGCGACGAGGATGTCGACGGCCTGCCGGACCGAGGTGACCGGGTACCGCTCGCGGCGGCCCTCAGAGCCCCAACCGCTCGGCCACTGCGACCCGACCTCAGCCGTCGGGCGGCGTCTGACGGTCAGTTCGTCGTGGTCCCACTCGACGACCGTGGTCGCGTCGCTGCCGAGCTGGGCGTTGGCCCACCCGATCCAGGTGCAGTGCCACCCGTTGGTGCGGGCCCAGCGGTGGACGTCGGCGAGCAACTGCCGGTCGGTGACGTCCACCGGCGCGGCGGCGGCCGCCGTCAGCCGGTCGACCTCGGCCAGCAGCGGTCGCGCGTCGGCCGCGAGCTGGTGGGCCAGGAACGCCTGGCTGCTGCCGGACGCGCCGGTGTACTGGGCGACGCGCCGGCGGATCCGGTCCAGGTCGGCGATCACCGGGCCACCGCCGGGACGGTCAGCTCGGCGATCAGCGCGTCGGCGATCAGCGCGGGGGCCAGGTCGCCGAGGCTGGCCAGCGGCGCATCGAGCGCGTCGACGGGCACGGTCACCAGCTCGGTCGACGCGGCGGCCGGGCAGACGACGGTGGGCAGCTGCTGGGTGCCGCCGGTCAGCGCCTCGGACGGCTCTGGGTCGGATACCGGCCGGGCTACGGGAGGGCGCAGGGCCCACAGGGCCGCGCCCAGCGGTGGCAGGTCAGTGATGGCGGGCATCGTGCTCCTCAGGCGTCGCGGGTGGTGAGCGGCAGATCGGGCTGGAGCAGCGCGGTGGCCACCGCCCGGGCGAGCGGGGTGGCTGGCAGGGCGTCGCGCACCCGCCGACGGCCGGCCACCGGGCCCGGCACGTCCACCGCCGGGTCGAACACCGCCAGCCGGCCCACGCCGGACCGCTTGGCCCGGTACATGGCCAGATCGGCGCGGCGGAGGGTGCCGGGCCGGTCGGCCGTAGCGATCCACGTCGCGCCGACGGCGGCGGTGACGGTGATCCGCTGCCCGCCCGGCAGCTGCACCGGCCAGCGCGGGGTGATCCCGGCGGTCAGCCAGCCGACGACGGCCAGCTCGTCGCCGCCGAGCCGGATGACCGTGCCGTAGTCGCGCAGCCGGCCGGCGACGGCGACGAGCACGGCGTCGCCGGCGTCGTGGCCGTAGCGGTCGTTGACCTGCTTGAAGCCGTCGAGGTCGAGGACCGCCAGGGTGTGCTCGGGGTGCACCGTCCGCCAGTGCTCGGCGAGCCCGTGGCGGTTGAGTGCCCCGGTGAGCGGGTCGGTGAGGGCGAGGCGCTGCCAGCGGTCCCGGTCAGCCCGTAGGTCGGCGGCGAGGGCCTCCAGCTCGGCGATGCGGCGCGCAGGGCTCAGCACGGCGGTCACTCCCCGGCCGGCTGCGGCGCGGCGGCCAGGGTGTCCGGCTCCGGCTCCGGCTCGCACTGCGTGTGGAAGTGAAGGCTCAACCCGTCCGCGACCGGACGCGACCCGGTCGCGATGGGAGTCTCCCCGCACAGCGTCACCTCGACGCCGAGGTACGCGGCCCACCGCTCCAGGTCCGCCCGCGAGCGGAGCACCCCGGGCGCGGCGTCGAACAGGCGCGCGGAAACCGGCAGCTGCTGCTCGACGATGTCGCTGGCGAGCTGCCGCAGCGCCGCCGCCAGCGCCTCCCGGCGGCCCGCATCCGTGTAGTAGCGAATCTCGGCGTCGGTCGCCAGACGCAGTTTCGCGCCCTCCGGGTGCCGGGACACCCACGGGTCGCCCGCGCCGAGCGGACGCAGGGTCAGGGCGTACATCTGGCTGCCCTCGCCGTTGTGGAAGGGCAGGTGGTGCACCAGCTCGTGCACACCGAGGTTGTCGCTGATGTGCTGGCCGATGGTCAGCTTCTCGACGGCCTGGCGGTTGGTAGGGTTCTCGTTCATCGACCTGTGCTCCTTCGGGAGTTGGGAGGGTCGGTACGCGCGGGTCGCCCATGCCGGGGTGGCCCGCGTCTTGCTGTCCGGGTGGCCGGCCGGAGCCCAGTCACGGCCAGCCACCCGGGGCTCGTGCGGTCAGGGCTTCGGCGGGGGCGGGTCGTACGGGCGCGGCGGCGGGGGCGGCGGCCTCGGCGGGATGAAGAACACGGCGTCCTCCTCTCGTGCTGGTGCGGACGGTGGGGACCGGCCCGCCGGTCGTAGCGATCGGCCGAGGTACGGGTGATCCCGGCGGGCCGGAAACTCAGGCGGTGCGGGCGGCTGCGCGGTTGGCCTTGTGGTCACGCCGACGCCGCTGACGCGGGGTCAGCTCCGCCGAGCCGGTCTGCCGGCGGTACCGGTCGACCCGCGCCTCGGCGGTCAGCGGGGTGACCATGCGGCCGGGGCCGGTCGTGCCGCCGTTGCCGCCGTTGGGGTGCGTCATGCTGCTTTTCCCTTCGCTTGCTGTTCGCGGGATTCCACGTACTTCTCGGCTGCCGACTCCCGGACGCGGATCCGCGCCTTCTTCGCGCCGGTCGCGGCCAGGTCGACGAACGCCAGGTCGCCGGCCCAGATCGCCCGGTAGACCGTCTGTTTGTCGACGCCCCACAGGTCGGCGACCTCGCTGACCTTCAGTAGCCGGACGCTCATGTCAGGCCGCCGGCTGGGTGGTGACGGTGAACAGGTCGTCCAGTCCCGGCGGCTCGTGCCCGTACTCAGCGAGCTTCGTTGCGTGGCGCTGGAGAGCAGCGACGCTGCGGGCCATGAAGACCTCGCCGACCACGCCGCCTCTGCGTGCGCGGCGCACCTGCCGAATGTTGATGCCGGTCTCGGCGGCGATCGCCGTGAGGGTGTCGCAGCCGATGAGCCGGAAGAGCAGCAGGTACTGCTTCACGTCGAGGTGTATCCCAGCCGCGTCCTGTGTAGCTGTGGTGCCCGTGTCCGTACTCACGGAGGAGACGGTACTAGGACACGGGCTACCTAGCAACCCCAGTGAACAGGTAACTTCACTGCTTCATTGCTTAGGACATGTATGTCCGTTACAGTGGCCCGCATGTCTGCTTTTCACACGCGCCGCCGCCGGGCCGAAGAGAAGGGGCGATCGACGCGAACGGTCAACTCTTCGCAGGCCACACGCCAGAAGATGCGCTGCCGACGCCGGCCGATCGGGCCTGCGATCAAGACCGTCTTCCGCACGACTCGCCTACTCCACCCGGACTCGCGTGTCCGGTACGCTTCAGACGTGGCAGAGGGCAGCATCGACCGTGAGTCCTGGGCCAAGGTCGTCTCGCAGCTCATCGCAGAAGAGACCGGCTCGCCGGCGAAGCCCCAGGGCAACAAGTCGCAGTTCGCGAACATCGTCGGCGTCACCTACAAGACGGTGCTGCGCTGGACGCAGGGATCGAGCGACGTCTCCGAGGACAGCGTCCGCCAGGTCGCCCGGGCTCTGCACATCTCGCCGCTCGCGCTGCTCGTCCAGGTCGGCTACTACACCGACGAGGACCTCGGAGCCGCCGCCTCGATCAGCACGCCCGCCGGCATCGACAAGGACGACCCCGCACTACGCGTCATCCTCGAAGCCGACGTGCCACCCCGCGCGCAGCAGCGGATGATCCAGCGCCTCCAGCAGTTGCGCGAACGCGACGCCGAGCGCCAGGTCGACGAGGTGCGGTGGTGGATCGACCAGAGCCGGGGCGCGTAGCCCGTGGCCTGGATCCGCCAGCTGCCCTCCGGAGTGTGGGCAGCCACCGTCAGGCTGCCCAAGGGCAGCGACCCCGACCGGGTCACCGAGACGCACAAGCTCAAGGGCGCCGTCCAGACGTGGGCCGCCGACCTTGAGGCGGACATCCGCAAGGGCGACTGGATCGACCCCCGCGCCGGCAAGAAGACGGTGGGGGAGTGCTGGGAGCAGTGGGGGACCACGAGCCGCCGGCTGGAGCAGGCAAGCCGCCGCCGCGACGCCTCCCACTGGAAGGTGCACGTCGCGCCGCGCTGGGCAAAGGTGCCGGTCGGGTCGATCCTCAAGCCGGACGTGACCGCATGGGTGGTCGAGATGGAGGACTCCCACAAGGCCACCTGCCGGGACCGGAAGACGTGCCGCAGCTGCAAGGCGGCGGTCGGCGCGGCCACCATCGAGGGTGCGGTCGGCGTGCTGCGCGCCGTCCTGGACCTGGCCGTCGACGCGAAGGTAATCCGTGACAACCCGGCCCGCGGCGTGAAGCGGCCGAAGCGCAACGCCCACGTCGACCGGGTCCTCGATCCCGCCGAGTCGCAGCAGCTCGTCGACGCGCTCGACCGCATCTTCCCCGGCCGGCCCGACGCCGCCCTGTTCATCGAACTGATCGAGGACACGGGAATGCGGTTTGAAGAAGCCGCCGCGATTCCACCCCAACTGGTTGACACGCGGAAGACGCGTATCCACATCGCGTGGGTAATGGAACGCGATGGCACTGTTCGGCCGTACGCGAAAAGCGCCGCCGGAAATCGCACGGTGACGTACGGGGATCATCTGGTAGCGCGCATCAAAGAAGCGAAGATCGCAGCACGTGAAGTGAAAGATGTGTTTCCGGGTGACAGCCCTGGCCGGCTGATGTTCACCAGCGAGAAGGGCGATCCGCTGCGCTACTCGAACTGGCACCGGCGGGTGTGGTTGCCGGCGTTGCGCGGGCTGCCGGAGCGGCCGACGGTGAAGGGTCACGCATACCGGGCGGCCGCCGCCGGCGCCGACCTGCCCGACCCGCAGCCGACGCCCCACGACCTGCGGCACACGTTCGGCACCCGGCTGGCCGACGAGGGCGTGCCGCTACACGACATCATGGCGCTGATGGGCCACGAGGACATCCGGTCGGCGCAGCGGTACCTGCACTCGAGGGAGGAGCGGTTCGAGCGGGCGAGGGCGGCGCTGCGGCGCGCTCGGGTAGTCGGATCGTGAGTCACCGGTGAGTCATGATCTTGAGATGGCATGTTGAAAGCGCCTACTCCTGCCTACGTTCGTCAGGGCTCCCGCGCAGGTCAGAATACGTTTGGCCAGGTCAGGGCATAGGCCCGGCATTCATTCACACCGAAGAGGTCGCTGGTTCGATACCAGCATCGCCCACGCAGGTCAAAGGCCACTTCCCGGAAACGGGAGGTGGCCTTTCTGCTGTCGTACAGCAGCGAAGTACAGCAACGGCGTCAGCGGCCGAGCGAGTCGCCGAGACGCTTGAGGGCTTGCCGGGTCGCCTTCGACGAGACCTGGGTGTAGATCTCCATCGTCACGGAGAAGCGGGCGTGGCGGAGGGTCTGCATGGCGACTCTCGGGTGTACGTCGAGGTCGGCGAGCAGGGTGGCGCAGGTGCGGCGGGCGTCGTGGACGGTGATCGGCGTGACTCCCGCCCTGTCGCACCGGGTCTGCCAGGAGCGTTGGAAGTTGCGCGGTTCGATGGGTGTGCCATAGCGGGTGGTGAATACGAGGCCGGATTCCTGCCACGCCTTTGCGGCGGCTTCCCGTGCCTCGTTGCGTTGTTCGCTCCGTAGCTTGAGTGCCCCCTCTACCGGGTTAGCCTGGTCGCATCGCAGCCGTCATCTGGGCTTGCTGTTTGGTGAGGAGCCTTACATGCCCCAGACGCCGCCGACCCCGCCAGCGCCGCTGCCGGAGCTGCCGTCACTCGGGTTGCGGTGTTCGTCAAGTCGTGTGCGGGCTTCAGTCGATGCCTGCTGGTTACGAACCCGGCCGTCGATATCGACTGGGGCTTTCCGGGTGCGGCGCCACAGCCAGACCGCTGCAACGACCGCCAACGCGATGATCAGGATCATGAGCCAACGCATGCCGACCTCCGTCTATTGAGCGACCACCAGCCCGATTGACAGCACGTGGACCTATCGCTGCTCTCAGTATGCGCAGCTCGAGTCAAGCGCCTTTGCCGGCCGTTCTCCGCGACGAGGTGCGGGTCTGAGTTCCGCTTCGACGTCTGACGCACGGGCTGGGTGACCAACTGGGTGACGACGGGCGCGGGCAGCGCTGGACGTCCATGGACTCCGGTGGACCGTTCGGCCAGCTCAGCCCTGCTGTTGGCGCAGCTCACCGACGGCCGATGGTTCCTTCATGCCGAAGCAGTCAGCCCTGTTGTTGTCGACAGCAACGGTGACAGCAACAGGGCCGAACAGCGCGAGCCGAAGCCGGCCGGCGGCGGATTGAAGCCTGATGTCAGAGACGTGCGGGGACGGTGCCGGACGGAGCGCCCAGAACTTGCAAGCGAGGGGTCAGGCAGCGAAGCAGCAGGAAGGCAGCGCGAGCGTCGACACAGGTCGACCATGAACCTGAACCGACGGCGTTCGGCACCTGCTCAGCAACGCGAAGCAGCACCAGTCGACAGTGCCCGACAGCTTCAGACCGCATCCCCCCGACGGGGGTCGCTGTTGGGTGTTCGTCTGGGTGACAGCCCGAACAGTGCGCCCAAGAGGCGTCGCCTGCGGCGCGTGGTGAGGCGTTCGGTGCGGATACTGGCGGGGTGGTGGAGAAGCAGGCGACGGAGTTGACCCGGTGGACCGTTCACGGCGAGCGGGTGGTGGACGACACCAGGCGGGCGCGGCTGAGCATCGCCGAGGTGGAGTTGCCCGACGGGGTTCGCTTCGAGCAGTACGTGATCCGGGCTCCCCGATCGGCCATGGTCGCCGTACTCGACGATCGGGAGCGCCTGCTGTTGATGCGGCGGCACCGGTTCGTGTTCGACCGGTGGGTGTGGGAGCTGCCCGGCGGCTACCTCGACGGCGACGAGCACCCGGCGCAGTGTGCGGTGCGGGAGGTCGAGGAGGAGACCGGCTGGCGACCCCAGGGGGTCGAGCCGTTGCTGTCCTTCCAACCGTGGGTCGGTACTGCGGACGCCGAGAATCTGCTGTTCCTCGCCCGGCAGGCCGAGTACATCGGCACACCCGTGGACGTGAACGAGGCGGAGCAGGTGGCCTGGATTCCGCTCGACGAGGCGTATGAGCTGGTGTCCCGGGGGGAGATCGTCGGTGCCGGCACGGTGATCGCGGTGCTGGAGCTGGTCGCGCGTAAGGCCCGGGGAGAGCTGTGATGATCAGCGCCGTGGGCCGAGGGTGGCGTCGATGCGGCCGGTGAAGTGCCGGACGGCGGGTAGTCGCCGGTGTGGGGCGAGTTGGGTTTGCAGGTCGCGGAGGTAGCGGACGGCTCTGGCGGAGCGGAGCTGGGTAGTGAGGGTCAGGGCTTCCGCGCCGATGGTGCAGGCCCGGTCGGGTTCGCCCTGTTGGGCGTGGAGGCTGGCGAGTAGGGCGAGGTTGAAGGCTTTGCCGCATACGTAGCGGTTGTCCATGTGTAGGGATCGGGCGGCGAAGCGTTCGGCCTGGGTGTTGCGGCCGAGGGCGTGGAAGCAGTGGCCGAACTTGGCCGACAGGTATGCCTCGTCGAGTAGCTGAGGCATTGCGGGTCGGTGCTGCGGTCGGCCCGGTCGAGGGCTTGTTCTGCCTGGTGCAGGGCGGCGGCGCAGGTCCGTTCGTCGTTGGCTTTGGCCAGTGCGTGGGCTTCCATGACGTGGGCTTCGGCGGTCAGGACGGGGACCCCGGCGCGGCGGGCGGTCTGGCCGGCGGCGCGGGCGGGTCGAGGCCGGTGGCGGGGCGACGCTCGACGGGGCGAGCTACGGGGGCCCACCAGCCAAACAACGGTGAGCAGTTGCCGCATTGTCGAAGCGGACCCGTCCCCCTCACCGAGGGAAACGGGATCCCTTTTCGTGTCGGCGGTGCTCTCGCAGGCCGGGCCGCTGTCGTCTCCCGGACACTCCCGGGCGGGCACCGCCGCTAGGGTGCCCCGATGATCCGCGCCCTCCCCGCCACCGCCGTCCTCGTCGCCCTGGCCGCCGCGCTGGCCGGCTGCTCCAGCGACAGCGAGCCCGCAGCCGCCCCGCCGTCCGCCAGCGCGCCCGCCACGGCGGCGCCGGCTACGACCGGCCCAGACGACCGGCGAGGCTGCCACGCCCTCTCCGCCACCCCCGCCAAGGCCCACCCCATCGCGCACCGAGACGCTGGCGCGCTCGCCGCCGGGGCCGCCGATCCGGACATCAAGAAGGCTGGCATCGACCTGGTCAACGCGGTCAACGACCTGGAGAGCAAGAAGAGCACCGAGGCGAACCTCGCGCTCGACCGGGCGCGGATCGCCCTCGCGACCGCGTGCGGGGCGAAGTTCGGCGACGGCCCCTGGTAGCCCCTGAACAGCACGAAGCGGCCCCGACCTCCATCAGGGAGGCCGGGCTGTGGTGTGTCGGGCCACCGTAAGGAACGGGCTCGGCCAGCGCTTCGAAGCGCTTGAACCCGCACCAGCGCGGTGGACACCGTGGGCGATGGCGACGTCACCAGCGGATCGGGATCGGGTGCGACGAGCAGAGCGTGGCGACGGCGACGGGCCGGACATCGGCGCGGCGTACACGGTCATGCTCGGCTGGCACGCTCTGGTGATCATCGCCTACTTCGTCATCCTGGGCCGACAATCGACACTAAGGGTGCGGTACGACAACTCACCGTTTGAAGACATGCTGATCCTCGGCGCCAACACTGCGCCGGTGCTCCTCGGCACCCTGCTGGCTGGTCTGGTCCTGCTCCGGAGACTCCTGGCGAAGAGCCGGATCAGCTCGACGGTTGGGCTCGGCACCGCCGCCGCGTCACCGACCCTCCTGTTTGTGGCGGCGGTCGCCGGCCCTGCCCTACGTTGAGGATCACCCCCACCCGGTCGACCTGCTCAACCGGGAGCGGATCAGGAAGCGGACGCCCTCCGGCGCCTCCAGGGAGAAGCCGCTGCCCCCGGCCGGGCACCACATCCCACCCGGGTGCAGCGGGCGCAGTTGTGGGTGGAGAGCATCCGTACCGCACTGACCATCGATGCCGCCGTAACTGGCCCGTTCGCCTAGCAACATCTATCCGCTTAAGATCAGAGGCGTGAATTCCGCCCTCGACACCCTGCCGAAGATCGGTGCGCCAGCGACGCGGGTTCTGAACAATGCCGGCTATTCAACGCTGCGTGACCTTGTGGGGGTGCCGCGCGCCGAGTTGGCCAAGCTGCATGGCGTGGGGCCGAGAGCGCTCGGGATCATCCAGAGTGCGTTGGAGCAGTGCAACCTGACTCTGGGATAGTGCTTCCTCCCCCGTCGCAGCGCGCCAAGCAACTCGGCGGCCGGCTGCCGGCCTGTGATGCGACAGTTGATATGCGACACAACTTCGCCAGGTGATGTGCGACCTTGTCCGGCGATCTGGGGGCGGGTGACGTAGCCGCCAACGAAACGTCCGATTATGCCGATGAGTGGGCGTGCAGGTTGGGCAGCCGCTCAGCATGCGTCCCTTCCCAGACGCGCAAACTCGTCGAGAGGGATGCTTCCCTGCACCTCGTCGTTGTCCACGATGTCGGTAATCAGGACCGATCCGGGCCGCAGGCCGGCCAGTTCGGCGAGCCGGAAGGTCACTGAACGGGAGGCGAAGCTCTTGTTGCTGGCGATTCCAAACAGTCGAAAAGCCGCGTGCGGGTCAGTGGCATCTCCAGGCGGGAAGCCCACCAGGCGCACGGTGGTCGGCGAGGTCGCGTCACGCGGCACGGCATGCCGTCGTTCCGGCCAGTGCCAGTTCGTGGACGGCGTCGGCACGTCGGACGGGTCAGGCGAAGACGAGTCTTCTTCAGCAAGGAGCAACACAACGTCTGGCGGCCGGTCCGCGCACCAGGCCAGAGCCGCGAGCGGCTGGCCGTCGGCGTCCATGGTTAGGCCGGTGATGCCTTTGATCTCGGGGGTGCAGGAGGTCAACCCGGCCATTACGAGCAGGACGGCGGCCATCGAAGCGACGATCCGGCGCGTCCTCGTCAGCATCTGAACAGCCACGCTCCGACCGTCGCAGCACCGCGTCAATCTAGGATCTCGGTCCGGCCGCAGGCCCGATAACGATCAGTGTCCTCGTCTGCCTGGCGAGGTTATGCAGTTCGGCCTGGGCCGTCATGAGCCGTTGCAATGAGTGCGCTACGTCCTCGTCTGCCGCGATCAACACGCCGAGGTGTCGCCGATCAGTTGGCGGACGACTGTCGCACATCAGTCGACGGAGGAAACCGGTGCCGGCGTGAATGTGGGAGGACTTTCTGTACGTCTATCAAGGCGGCCCTGAACGGGTCGCACGCGCCGCTGCCTGGGCGCGCGCCCGTCGCTGCGCTGAAGCGCGACCTTCGCGTCGCACCATCCGCACCTGTGAGATTACCTTGAGTCGCGAGAGCCTGTGGCGGTGCGGTGACCTGCTGTTACCTGATGGTGGGTCGCCGGCGGCGGGCGCGAAGAGGTTACTGGGCGTCGCGGTGCCGGGTCGGTCGCCGGCCGACGGATCGTCATGGAGCGGCAGTGCCCGGTGAAGGGTGCGCCCCGATGCCGGCGACCACCGGCGGCGACGATCCTGGTCTCGCTTTGCCAGACAGATTCCATCAGGGCTAGACCAGTATGACCAACCCGGCGGCTAGCCCCACATGATGCTGGTGATCAGCGGAAATCGGGTGATCTGCGGGGTGCCCGCCGGGTCCGAGTTCGGCCTCGACAGCCTCAACGTGACCGGTGAGGTCTTGACGTAACCAGGGGCAGCATGGATTCTCGTTACTGGCATAGACCAATCCACAGAACCCGAACCGGCTCCGGCTCCGGCTCCGGCTCCGGCCCCGACGGCCCGATCGGCTTCCCTTTTGACCCGACGGGCCGGCGGACCTTGTGCCGGCCAGCCCTTACATGCACACCACCGCGCTCCGAGCCGGCGCGCGCCGGCAACAGCTACCGACCCTGACCCAACAAAGTGGAGGTCGCGTGTTCCTTCTACGCTCATCTCGCGGTTGTCGCCGCGCTGTCGCACTCGCCGCATCGGTCACGCTCTCCGTGGGCCTGCTTACCCCCCTGCCCGCCAGCGCCGAGCGACGGGCTCCCAGCCAGGCGGCTCGAATCCTTCCGGTGCCGCAGCAGATCGACTCGCGCCCGGGATCCGTGGCACTGCCCGACAACATCGATGTTGTCGCGGGCGAGGCTGCCGATCCGGCAGCGCAGACCGCGCTCGTGGAGTTGCTCTCCGCGCACGGCGTCACCGCCCGGATCGTGCGCCAGAGTGACCTGGCAGCACGTGCGCCGATGATCATCCTGGGCGGGCCGCGCGAGACGCCGGCGAGCACCGATGCGCTACGCGCCCTCCAGGTCGCGGGCCCGGAGTCGCTGCCCGGTCAGGGGTACGTGTTGGCGGCTGGTCACGACAACCGTGGCCGGTCGCGGATCGTGCTCTCCGGTGTGGACGGCACCGGCACCTTCTACGCGGTCCAGTCGCTGCGCCAACTTCTCGTAAAGAAGGGCTCCCGGGTAACCGTCGGCGGCGTTCAGGTCCGCGACTGGCCGGGGTACCAGGTCCGTGGCGGTATGGAGTCCTTCTACGGACCGGTCTGGTCGCAGGAGGACCGGCGCTCGCAGATCGAGTTCCTGGCGCGGCACAAGATGAACCAGTACTTCTACGGACCGGCGGACGACCTGCGCACCGGTTCCAACTGGAGCTCGTTGTACGACGCGGCGGAACTGGCCCGGATGAAGGAGATCGTCGACCTGGCGAAGGCGCGCCATGTCGACTTCGTGTACCGGATCTCGCCGGAGGCGCCGATGGCTCCCAGCAAGGGGATCTGTCACGTGCGCGAAACCGATCGGGCCAAGCTGCTGGCACGCTTCGAGCAGATGTGGGAGATCGGCGTCCGAAGCTACGTCATCGCCTGGGACGACGTGTCGGGCAACTTCGCCTGCCAGGAGGACCGGGACGCCTACCGTGGCGACCGGTCGCCGCTCGCGGTGGCCCAGGCTGAGGTCACCAACTTCATGCAGAAGGAGTTCATCGAGAAGCACCCCGGCGCCAGCCGCATGGTGGCCGTGCCGACCGAGTACTGGGGCATGACGAAGACCCCGTACACGGAGCGCTTCGACGAGCTGCTGAGCACCGAGGTCGACCTCTACTGGACGGGGCCGGCAGTGGTCTCGCCGAGCATCACCGAGGCGGACCTCCAGGCCGCCCAGGACGTGTGGTCGCGGCACCGGATCATGCTCTGGGACAACTACCCGGTCAACGACTACGCCACCAACCGGCTGCTGCTGGGCCCGCTGAAGAACCGCGACGCCGGCATGGCGGACAAGACGATCGGCATCTCGTTCAACGAGCTCGTCGGTTTCCAGGACGCCTCGCAGATCGCCCTCGGCACCCAGGCCGACTACGCCTGGAACCCGGTGGCCTACGACGCGGAACGCTCATGGACGCACACCCTGCGGATTCTCGGCGGCGACGCGTACGAGGAGCTGAGGCTCTTCGCCGAGAACAACCGGGCCAGCGTCCTGGACGCCACCACCCGGCCGGAGTTCGCGGCGCTCATCAACCGTCTCATCGCTGACTACCGGGCCGGCAAACCCGTGAACGCCCAGCTCGCCCGGGTCGACCGTGAGCTGCGCCGCCTCGAGGAACTCCCCGCCTCGCTACGGGCAAAGCTCGACAACCCGGTTCTGCTCAAGCAGATCGCACCCTGGCTGGACCGCGTCGGCGTGACCGGTCAGGCAGGTCGGGCAGCCCTGCGTGTTCTCCGGGCCCAGGACGCGGGCTCCAGCGAAGCCGCCTGGGTGGCCCGACGGGACCAGGCGAGCGCCCGTCTCATCCTCGACCGCACCTGGCACCAGATCAGCCCCGGTCCGGTCGACGAGCTCCTGAGCTTCGCGGCGTCCCAGAGTGACGCCTATATCGGTGACCGCTGGTACGGGGACCTCGGGGCCCCCACCGGTGCGCCGGCTGCCGCATCGGGTTCCCCGTTGGGCAATCTGACCGACCGGCGCGACGACACGCTCTACGTCGCCGCCGGCGCACCGCAGGCCGGGGACGCGATCACGGTCCCGATCACCAAGCCGCACAAGCTGTCGGCGGTGACCGTGGTGCAGGACGCGGCGGCTCCCGCCGACGGCATGATCCAGGCGCTGGTCGACGGCGCCTGGGTGGACCTCGGGCAGCTCGCCGACGGATTCACCAAGGTGCGTGCCAAGGACCTCGCGGCCAGCGCGGTACGGATCCAGTGGACTCCCGGTAGCGTCGCGCCGCGCGTCTACGAGATCGTCCCGCACTACTCCGACGTGCTGCGCGGTCGAGTCTCGGTCGAGCCGTCGGGCTCGTTCATCGCACCCGGGGCGACCAAACGGTTCCAGGTGGCCTTCGAGGTGTTCGACGAGGGTCGGGTGAAGGGAAGCGTCGCCGCCAGCGGCCCGGACGGCTGGACCGTCACCCCGGCGACGCAGTCTCTCCAGGCGCGACCGGATGGTCGGACCATCGTCACGAGCGTGCCGGTCTCCGTTACCGTCCCGGCCGGCACTGCCCCGGGCCGGCACCAGGTGACGGTGACGTTCCACAAGGACGGCGTCGCGCCGGTGAACCTGTCGCTGACGATCATCGTGGGGGAGGGCAGCTATCCGGATCTCGTGACCAGGGCCAACCCGTCCGGTTACTGGCGGTTGGGCGACGCGGCCGGTTCCAGGACCGCCGTCGACAGCTCCACCAGCGGGCAGAACGGCACCTACCAGAGCGCTGAGCCGGGTGCCGAGGGTGTGCTTGCCGGCAACGGCGCGGCCGACCTCTCGAACGGCTACATCGAGGCGCCGCGCGCCCCGCGTACCAACCTGGCCGGACCGTTCACGTTGGAAGCGTGGGTCAAGCTCGACACGATCGTTCCGGCGCCAGGGCAGGCGATCATCGAGAGCTACACCGGGCCGGCGGTCAACGGGTACGCGTTGAGGGCGAGCAACGGCGTCCTGCAGGCGTGGTCGCTCGGCGCTCCCGGTAAGGGACACGGCGTCGTCACCGGCCGCACCCAGTTGACGCCGAACAAATGGCACCATGTCGCTGCCGTGTTCGACGGATCGCGGCTGACCGTGTACCTCGACGGCGTCGCGGACAGCAGTGTCGCGACGACGGTGGCCCCGGGCAGCGGCACGTCCAGCATCAAGCTCGGTGGCCGCGGGGACGACACGTCCCAGCGGCTGCAGGGTGACCTCGACGAGGCGGCGATCTATGACCGCGGGCTGACGGCGACCGAGATCCAGGAGCACTACTTCGCCGGAATCGGGTAGCCAGACCCTCCGGATGCGCGTCAGCCGCCCTGCGGCGGTGGGCTGACGCGCATCCGGATGGCGTACCGGTCCCCGCGATAGAGCGACCGCCCGAACTCCACGACCTTGCCCATGTTGTCGACGGAGATGCGCTCTATCAGGAACGCCGGGTCGTCCTCGGCGACTTCGAGTCGTTTCGCCTCGGTGGCTGCCAGCCGCGCGATGGTCACGGTCTGTCGTGCCGATTCGAGTCGCACGCCGAAGGCGCGACCCAGGATGTCGTAGAGCGAGTCGTCGCGCCCCAACACGTCGAGCAGGGTGGGGAACCGCGCAGTGGCGAGGTTGGTCCGTTCCAGGGCCATCGGGATCCCGTCGGCGGTACGGATCCGCTCGATGTAGTGGGTCGGCTCGCCCGGAGCGATGTCGAGGTTGGTGGCGACGGTGCGGGTGGCCGGGCGGGTGCGGGCGCGGTAGCTCTTGGCGCCCGGCGTCATACCGCGCATTCGCATGTCCTCGCTGAACGAGCGGAATATCTCCGAGTGGGTCAGGGTCGGATGCTGCACAAAGGTGCCGCGTCCAGGGACCCGCCGGACCATCCCCTTCGTCTCCAGCGCGTCGATGGACCCCCGGACGGTCATCCGGGCCACTCCGAACCGCTCGGCGAGCACCCGCTCGGAGGGGAGCAGGGCGCCATCTCGTGAGCTCAGGACCAGGGCGGTGAGCACGTCGGTGATGTGCCTGCCCTTGCCACGGTTCTGCTCCGCCAGCAACGACTCAAGCGCTCCGTCGCTCGGCTCATGTCGAGTCCTCGGCACGAGTTTGTCTCCTTCCTGCTCGATCGACGTCATCGTACGTGGCGGGGCCGCGCTCCTCGGTGACGTCGGCTTACCCGTTGACCGGCGGTCTATACCAGTATTACAGTCGGGCTCTCCGCCGGTTGGGTGGGGTGGCGACTACAACGATCGGAGATCTGGATGCCCAGGAAGTACGGCGTGTTGGGAGCGGCTGCAATGCTCACCGTCACGCTCGCCGCATGCGCGCCAGGCAGCGGTGACAGCGGCGGCGGCGGTGACGCCGTCAACCTGAAGGTCTGGGGATGGCGGCAGGAGGATGTCGCGGCATACAACAAGATCTTCCAGATCTATGAGGACGCCAACCCCGGTGTCACCGTGGAGTACGTCCCCTACAAGAACACCGAATACGACACAATCCTCAAGACGGGGCTCACCGACGCCAACGGCCCGGACGTGGCACAGCTCCGTTCCTACGGCCTGCTTCAGCCGCTGGTCGCCGCCACCGGTCTGGTGCCCCTCGATGATCAGATCAAGGAGTTGGAAGGCTTCCCGAAGCCGGTCCTCGACGGTGCCCGGGGGGAAAGCGACGGAAAGGTCTACGGAGTGCCGTTCGCACTCCAGACCCTGCACGTGATCTACAACGAGAAGCTCTTCGCCGATAACGGCATCAAGGCCCCCACCACCTGGGCGGACATGATCGCGGCGTTCGACAAGCTCAAGGGTGCCAAGATTATCCCGCTGGCGAGCACGGTCACCGACACCTGGATGCTGCCGATCCAGCACGAGATCTTCGGGGCCACGACCTACGGCGGCACCGACTACCTGAACAAGATGACCACCGGCGGGGCGAAGTTCACCGACGGCCCCTGGGTGAAGTCGCTCGAGACCTGGAAGGGCACCAACAAGTACTGGCCACCGCAGTCGTCCGGGGTGAGCTACGCCGACGCGCAGGCGCTCTTCACCTCCGGCCGCGCCGCGATGTTCCCGGGCGGAATCTGGGAACTCGGCGTGTTCGAGAAGGCCAACCCCGACCTGAAGATGGGCATCTTCAACGTGCCGCCCGCGCCTGGCGCGGCGGTCGACAAGACGCTCGTTCCCGGCTACGTCGACGGCTCGTTCGGGGTCTCGGCGAAGTCCCCCAAGCAGAAGGCCGCGCTGGACCTGGTGCGTTGGATGGCGTCGGAGGAGTTCGGCCGGGCGTACTCCAACGAGTTGCGTCAGATCTCCGCGGTCCCCAAGGTCCAGCCCCAGGACAAGCTCCTGGCCCAGGCCCTGCAGGCGTACCAGGAGAACCCGAGCCCGTACGTCACCTACGCGTACTTCTCCGGTGGGTCACCCACGGCCTGGGACCTCGCCTCGGCGGCCTTCTCCGACTATCTGCTCGGTCGACGTGACGCCGCTGACACGGCCGGACACGTTCAGCGAGGGGTCGATCAGTGGTTCAAGCCCAAGAACTGAATGTCCGTCCTGCCCGGCGGCGACGCCGCCAGGCAGGACGGACCTCACCGGGGTGGATCGCGGCATTCTGCCTACCGGCGTTCGCTCTCTACGGCCTCTTCGTCGTGGTGCCTCTGGTCACCGCCTTCTACTACGGGCTGTTCCGCTGGGAGGGCACCCGCCAGGCGGACTTCGTCGGGATCGGCAACTACCGGGAGGTCTTCACCCGCTACCCGTTGAGCGATGAGATCGCCGCCGCGCTGGGGCACAACGTGCTCTTCTTCGTCGGCACCATGGCGATCCAGAACACCGTCGGGCTGGGACTGGCCGTACTCCTGCACCGAAACCCGTGGGGAAAGCGGTTGTTCCAGACCCTCTTCTCGCTTCCCTACCTGATCAGCCCGCTGATCGTCGGCTATATCTGGTCGCTCCTGCTGAGCCCCACCTTCGGCCCGATCAATCACGTGCTCAGAGGTGTCGGCCTGGACTCATGGGCACGCCCGTGGCTCGGTGAGCCGGACATCGCGCTGCCGGTACTGATCCTGGTCAACGCCTGGCAGTGGATCGGTGGGCCCATGCTCATCTTCGGCGCCGCCCTGGCCGGTGTCCCACGCGAGTTGGAGGAGGCGGCCGCCATCGACGGCGCATCAGCCGCCCGGACCTTCTGGAAAGTCAGGTTCCCCCTCCTGATGCCGGCCGTCGGGGTGATCACCGTTCTGACGTTCATCGGGTGCTTCAACATCTTCGACCTCGTCTACGCGCTGGGCGGATCCAGCGGCGGCCCCGGAGGCGCCATGGACGTGCTGGGCCTGCTCTACTACCGGACCGCCTTCCAGGGCGGCAGCAACGCGATCGGAGAGTCCTCGGCGTTGGCCATGCTCATCTTCGTGTTCATCTTCGGGATATCCGTCGTTCTGGAGCGGGTGCTGCGCCGCCGGGAGGTGACCTAGGTGAACGCTCTGATGACCACCCCTCGTACGACGCCGGAAACCACCAGCGGGTCATCGCGCCCGGACGGTACCCGCCGGCGTCTGCTCACCCGCGGCATCGGTATCCAGGTCATTCTCTGGGCGTACGCCGGCATCGCCTTCGGCCCGCTGCTGCTGGTGCTGATCGGTTCGTTCCGTTCCAACGCGGAGATCCTTCGCGCACCGGTCGGGTTGCCCAGTTCCTTCGACGTGAGCAACTACGTCCGCGCCTGGGAGACCGCGTCGATCTCGACGTACCTGATCAACTCTCTGGTGGTGACGGGTGCCTCGGTGGTGCTGTGTGTCGGCGTGTCGGCGCTGGCCGCCTACGCCCTGGCCAGGTGGAGATTCCGGGGACGCGCCCTGCTGGCGGCGTTCTTCCTGTCGGGTCTGATGATTCCCGCGAAGCTCGGCCTGCTGCCGGTGTTCTACATGTTCCAGTCGATGGGCCTGATCGACAGCCGGATCGGGCTGGTGCTGCTCTACGCGGCGGGCGGCATTCCGTTCTCCGTTTTCGTGATCATGGGGTTCATGCGGGGGCTGCCCGGGGAACTGGAGGAGGCCGCGAGGATCGACGGAGCACACGAGGGACGCCTGTTCGTCTCGATCGTGCTGCCACTGATGCGTCCGGCACTCGCGGTGGTCACGGTCTTCCAGTTCGCGCCGACCTGGAACGACTTCTTCTATCCGCTGGTCCTGATGCGCAGCGGCGACAAATACACCATCCCCGTCGGGCTGACCCGGTTCTTCGGTGAGTTCGCCGCCGATCGCGGCACCCTGTTCGCCGGGCTCGTGATCGCCCTGGTCCCGCTGGCAGTGGTGTTCGCACTGGCGACCAAGCAGATCGTCGCCGGCCTGACCGCTGGGATGTCACGATGACAGCTACCATCACCATCGACGGTGGGAAATCACAGCTCAGGATGCTGCTGAGCACTCCAGCCGGTCGCCAGCTCGGGATCGGGCCCGGCTTCGTCTACCAGCCAGGCGAGGACGGCGTCGCCCGGATCCTGGACGCCATCCGCGGCGCTGCGGACACCATCTCGCTGCCCACGCCGGTGGCAGGTGTGCTCGCCGGGCTGACCGGTCTGCCGGGTGACCACGCCGAGCGTCGACGCCTCGCCCTCGCCATCACGAGGCTCCTCGGCGGTCCCGCCGCGGTCGTGGAGGACAGCGTCCTCGCCCATGCCGGCGCCCTCGGCGGCGCCGGCGTGGTCCTGAGCGTCGGAACCGGGACAACAGTTCTGGCGGTGGCCGCAGACGGCAACTATGCCCGCCTCGACGGGTGGGGTCCACATCTCGGCGACCGCGGCAGCGCGTTCGCCATCGGGCTGGCCGGGATGCGCGCCGCGACGGCTTCGTACGACCGGGTCGGGCCGGAGACGACGCTGGCCGACCGCCTCGTCGCGGCGCTCGGGGGCGTCGACCTGGCGGCGCTCCAGCGGTACTACCGGGACCCCGCCATGATCCCCCGCACGGCGGCCTTCGCTCTCGATGTCCTCGACACGGCCGCCCAGGCCGACCCGGTGGCGGGCCGCATCTGCGCCACGGCCGCAACTGATCTCGCTGACGCGGCGGAGACGGCGACCAACCGACTGCGCCTCGGCGGAGCGGAACGCCAGGTGTCGTACAGCGGACGGCTACTGGCCCAGGGGAACGTCCTCCACCGGGCACTGTCCGCAGAACTCGACGCCAGAGGGCTGCCGCTGGTCAGCCCCAAGGCCGAGCCGCTTGAGGGCGGCCCCGCGCTGCTGCGCGGCACCGGTCCCTACGCCCGCCTGCTGGCGGACCAGAACCCGGGCGGGGACGCGTGAGGGTCGGACACGGGACGGCCCGCTTCGCGGTCGTGCCCGGAGAACCCATGGGTGGATACGTCGACCGATCCCAGGGCGTACAGGGCGTGCTCGACCCGATCGAGGTCCACGTGGTGACCTTCGCCGACGACGGCCACCGGTTCGCGCTGGTGGTCGCGGACCTGATCTGCGTGAATGTCGACGTCGTCGATCGGATCCGGACCGCCATGCGGGGCATCGGTGTGTCCTCCTGCTGGGTTGCCGCCACGCACACGCACGCGGGCCCCGAGTCGGGCTGTTTCCCCGGCGGTGGGGTCACGCCACGGCCCGTCGGCGACCGGCTCGTGGCCGCGTCACTCGCCGCCGCGCGCCACGCCGTGGCATCCGAGCGGGCAGCCCGCCTCGGCGCCACCCGCACCCTGGTCTCCGGGCTCGCGGGCCGCCGTAACCTCGCGGACCCGCCGGCGATGGACATTCCCGTCGACACCATCGTGGTCACCGCGGGTACCGACGTGGTCGGCCTGATAGTGATCTCCCCGGTCCACCCCACCGTCCTTCCCGCCGACAACAACCAGGTGAGCGCGGACCTGAGTGGCGGCATCCGCCGAGCATTGTCCGCGCCCGACAGATGGGTGGTCGTCGCCACCGGCGCCGCCGGCGACATCAGTACCCGGCACACCCGCCAGGGATCCGGGCGACCCGAAGTGGACCGGCTCGGCGCCCTGGTTGCCGGCCGCGTGGAGCCGTCGCCACCTGTCGGCCACAACCCGGCGGCACCGGTACGGCCACCGGTCTCGCGGAACGTCCGGCTACGGCCCAAACAGCCGGCGGAGCTCGACGCGTCCGCGCGCCCGACCCCGCAGGTCGGAGACGGTCGGATCCGTCTGGTCCTGCAACAGGGGCTGCGGATCGCGGAGGAGCAGGCCGCCCGCCGGCGCACCGAACCATATGTGGCCGAGGTCGCGGCGGTACACCTCGACGGGGTCACGATCGTTGGCGTGCCCGGCGAGATGTTCCTGGAACTGGGCGAAGCGATCCGCTCCGGGGCGGGGGACCAGGTCGCCGACGTCCTTGTCCTCGGCTACGCGAACGGCTACCTCGGCTACCTGCCCGCCCGCGACACACCACCTTGCTACGAAACCTATGCCAGCCCGGTCAGCGCCGGCAGCGGCGAGATCCTCGTCGAGGCTGCCGTCGGGGCTGCCGTCGAGGCCGCCCGCGACCATGACCGTTCCAGGAGGAACAGTGTCTGAACCCGCCTACGCCGACATCGCCCGGAACGCACTCGAACAGATCCTCGCCACCCAACTCGGTGCGATCGAGTCGGCGGCCACGCTCGTCGCCGACGCGATCGCCGCCGGTGGTGTCCTGCAGACCTTCGGGACCGGCCATTCGCGGATCGTCACCCTCGAACTCGCGGCGCGCGCCGGTGGTCTCGTCCCCGTCAGCATGCTGGCGGTCAAGGACCTCGTGATGTTCGGCGGCGCCGACCCGGGGCCGATCCTCGACCCGACGTACGAGCGCGAGTCCGGCCTGGCCGAGCGGATCTACGAGCTCGCCGCGCCCGCCACGCAGGACGCCTTCCTGATCGTTTCCAACTCCGGCATCAACGCCGCCGTCACCGAGATGGCGGCGCTGGCCCGTGAGCGGGCGCATCCGATCATCGCCGTCACCTCACTCGCACACACCCGCTCCGCCGGGGCACGTACGACCCAGGGAGCGCATCTCGCCGACCTGGCTGACGTGGTGATCGACAACCAGGCCCCGGCCGGGGACGCGGCGCTGGAGATCACCCCAGAGGTTCGGATCGGGGCGATCTCGTCGTTCACCGGGGTGCTCATCGCGCAGCTCCTCACCGAACTGGTCTGCCGCCGCCTGCTGGAGCGCGGCATCAACCCGCCGGTGTACATATCCGCGAATCTCGCCTCGGGCGACGCGCGCAATGCCGACCTTCTGGAGCGGTACCACGGTCGGATCCGCCCGATCGAACCCTGACCGCGCGTAGGGTCGACGAGATCGCGTAGGTGGCCGTGGTGCGGTGCGGAATGTCGTTCGCGACGCCGCACCCATCGCGGCGACCATGGACGCCGCCCGGCGTCCGTCCCGAGCAGGCACCCACCGCCGTTCGCGAGGTGTCCAGGGAACAACCAGGTTGATAAGGGCAGGTCACGTCGGGTAGGAACACGGCATGTTACGTGGCGACAAGATCGGGCTGCGGGCCCGACACGAAACCGACGTTCCCGTCCTGCAGTCCGAGCTCTACGACGACGTCGCGACCCGGTCAAAGGCCGACTCCCGCCCATGGCGTCCGATCGCACCCGGCTCCGCCGCGTCGCCATACACGGTTTCCGACCCCACCGACGATGCCGCGTGCTTCTCGGTGGTGCAGCTCGCCGATGACGAACTGGTGGGCGAGGCGCTGTTGTGGGGCATCGACCTGCATAACAGAATGGCGCACCTCGGAATCTCGCTGAGGCCGGCCTTCCGCGGCCGGGGGCTGGGCACCGACGTCATCCGGGTGCTGTGCCACTACGGCCTCGTGGTGCGCGGCCTGCACCGGTTGCAGGTCGAGACGCTGGCCGACAACGCCGCGATGATCCGAGCAGCCACCCGGGCAGGGTTCGTGCTCGAAGGCACCCTGCGCCGTGCGGCCTGGGTGAATGGGGACTTCGTTGATCAGGTCATTCTCGGGTTGCTCGCCACCGAGTGGGACGCGAACTGACCGCAACCGCCATACGCGACCAACTGTCGGCGCTGAACCGGCTGCCGCACGAGGAGAGGCGGGGTGAAGAACCTCGTGGTTCGCGACGGGGCGCTGGGGTTACGAGCACGGTCCGACTACCCTCGCCGCCGTGAAGGCAATGGAGATCGAAGCACCCATCGTCGGTGTCACCGTCTATCCGGACCGGGCCCGGGTCACCCGCCGGGGCAGCACCCGGTTGGCCGCCGGTGAGCACCGGGTACGTATCGCACCGTTGCCGCTGGGCCTGCGGCGGGACTCGCTACGGGTCGGCGGCCGGGGCGCGGCCACCGTGCTCGGTGTGGACGTGACGACGTGGCGGCAGGCGCGCAGCACCGACGGACAGGTCCGCGGCCTGGAGCAGCGGCGTCGGGAGCTGACCGACGAGCTGGCCGAGGTCGACGACACGCACGAGATCGAGGAGCAGCGGGGGCAGTTCCTCGCCCGGCTGGCCGAACGGGCCGGCGGCACGTACGCCCGCGCGCTGGCCTCCGGCGATGCCGGCCCGACCGACGTGGCCACCTTCGCCGACTCGATGGCCGGCCAGCTCGCCGACTCCCAGAGCCGCCGACGCGGGTTGGCCCGGAGGCGTACCGACCTGACCGAGGAACTGGCGGCCGTCGAGCGGCAGCTGGATGCCGCGAACGGCAAGCGGAAACCGGACCGGCTGGCCGCCGAGGTGACCGTGTCGGTGGACGCCGACGACGCCGAGCTGGACCTGGAGCTGACCTACCTGGTCGACGGGGCCCGCTGGCAGCCCTCCTACGACCTGCGGCTGGTCGACGACACCATGAACGTCACCTGGTTCGGCCTGGTCAGCCAGGACACCGGCGAGGACTGGCCGGAGTGCGTGCTCCAGCTCTCGACCGCCCGCCCGGCGGCGGCGACCGGCGTACCCGAGCTGTCGCCCTGGTATCTCGACCGGGTCCGGCCGGTACCGCCGCAGATGCCCAAGCCGATGGCCAGCTTCGACGCGCGGCCGGGACCGCCGCCGCCGGGTGCCGCACCGGCCTTCACGGGCGGTGCGGCCCGGTCCGGCGCGCCGCGCCCCAAGGTGCAGGAGAGCGTCGCCGCGGTCGAGCAGGGGGTCACCGCGGCCACCTACCGGCCGGCCCGCCCGGTCGCGGTGCCGGCGGACGGCAGCGCCTACCGGGCCACCATCGCCGTACTGGACCTGCCGGCCCGGCTGGACCACGTGACCGTGCCGGTCCGCGCGGCCGAGGCGCACCTGCGTGCGACGGTACGCAACACCTCGGAACACACGCTGCTCCCCGGCGCGGCGGCGGTTTTCCACGGCGCCGACTTCGTCGCGGCCACCCGGCTGCCGATGTGGGCGCCCGGTGAGGAGACCGAACTGGCGCTCGGGGTGGACGACCGGGTACGGGTGGAACGGAAACTGGGCCGGCGCGCCGACACCCGGGCCACGCTCGGGTCGACCCGGCGGCGGGACGTGGAGTACCGGATCAGCGTGGCCAACCACACGCCCCGGCCGGCGAGCGTGGAGGTGCGCGACCAACTGCCGGTGTCCCGCGACGAGGCGGTGGTCGTACGGGAACCCACCCTCGCCCCGCCGCCGGCCGAGCGTACCGAGCTGGGCGAGCTGACCTGGCGGCTGCGGCTCGCGCCGGGGGAGAGCGGCGAGATCACCATGGGCTTCCGGGTCGAACTCGCCAAGGGGGTCGAGCTGGCCGGCTGGCGCGAGTGACCGGGTAGGGAGGGGTCCCTTCACGTCGGCTGCTCATCGGAGGGCTGCTCATCGGGGGGCCGCGAGCGCGCGGAGGCCCGTCAGGTCGAGGACCGCGATCCGGCGGTACCCGGTGCGGATCAGTCCCTTCGCCCGCAGGGTCCGCAACGCCCGCTGGGTCGTGTCCGTCGCAGCCCCGACCAGGGTCGCGAGTTCGGTGTGGCTCAGCTCGACCCCGATGACGAGCTCGTCGTCGTCGGCCCGGCCGCAGTGCGCCGCGATGTCGGCGAGCACCCGGGCGAGCCTGACGTGCACCGGGTAGGCGGCGAAGTCCACCCGGCGGGTGTTCGCCCACCGTAGCCGCTCGCCCACGGTGGCCGTGACCTGGGCGGCCACCGTGGGGTGGCCGCCCAGGTAGGCGAGGAAGTCCGCTTGCCTGATGACGGTGGACACCACGTCGCCGCACGCGGTGGCGGTCGCGGTGCGGCCATGACCGGTCATGGCCGCCAACTCGCCGACGAGGTCGCCGGGCAGGCGGATCGCCAGCAGCCGCTCCGTCCCGTCCACGGCCGCGGTGACCTTGACGAAGCCGCGCCGGATCACCTCGACGTGGGTGTCCCGCGCACCTTCGGTCAGCAGCCGCCGGCCGGCGGACACCGTGCGGGTGACGCCGAGGGCCAGCAGCTCCCGGCGCGTGGTGGAGGCGACCTGGTCCATGAACGACCCGGCGGACCAGGCCGGGTCGTCGTCCGGCGGTGCGGCAGCCATGTGGTGTCCTCCTGAGGCCCGGCGGGAGAGATCCCGTCCTTTCCCGGAATACCGCCAGCCCGACTGGGATGCAATACCCGCATCGGACAGTCCGGCACGTCGAGGGGAGGGGACGTGGAGTCACACCTAGGGCAGTCCTGCCGCTGACAGCCTGTCGCACGTCAGCCCGCCGGTCCCGGGACGCGCCCGATGACCGGCGGGCCGGCTGTCTGTGCCCGTGCGCCCGGCCGTCCGTCAGATGAGGGCGTGTGACGACGCGGGCTGGTGTGGCACGGATCGGGGGAGAAGTGGCTAAGACCGTCCGACCGCCCGGCCGAGCGGCCCGACCGGGGCACGAAGGCCGGCGGGCGGCTGCGGGCAGGGGTCACCGGCCGGCGGGCGGTGAGGCGGTGAGCCCCGACGATTCGGCAGGCCCCGAACCTGCCCCGGTGCCGGGGCAGCTCTCGCCCCGGCAACGGGAGAGCCTCCGGCGGCTCCTTGAGCGGGAGCTCACCGAGGCGTGGCGCGCCGCGAGGGCGGCGGGGGCACCCCCGGCCGCCCTCGCGGCCCTGGTGACCGATCGGGCCCGGACGCTCTGGCTACCGGGGGGCCTCACCGATGACGCGCAGCACCTCGTCGACGACGCGTCGGACGGCATCGGCGTCGTCGAGCAGGGCTGAGACCCACTCGTCGGGGCACGGTGCGCCGTCGGGCGTCCGGTCGATCTCGTCGCTCCCGGTGCCCGTGCCGAAGACGGTGCCGAGGACCCCCACCACCGTGGCCACCGGGTCCGCTCCGGACCGCAGCCCTCGGGTGATCGCCGACACGGCGGCGGACGCGAGGTCGGCCAGTTGGGCCTCGGCGCGCTCCTGCGGGCCGACGGGCAGCAGCGGGCGGGGGTCCGCCACCCCGTCGCCCGGTGCGGCGAGGACCGGGGGACGCTTGCTGCCGAGTGGACGCTCCACGTAGTCGGCGTACCAGCGCGGTCGCCTCCGCATGGCGGCCAGCACCCGGTCGACCTCCCGGGACACCGTCGGGCCGTCGCCGCCCGTCAGGTCGCCGGTCACCGACTCCCGTCGCTGCACCCAACTGTCCAGCGGCCAGAGCTGGGTGCCGGCGGTGCTGGTCACGCCGACCCAGGTGAGGATCTGCACGGCGAGGTCGGTCAGCCAGGGATCCTCGCCGAGCTCGGCGGCGAGCCAGCCCGGCACCCGGGGGCGTTGCAGCGCACCCCGTCGGCCACGCCGGCGGCGGTGACCGTCGACGGTGGCGGCGGTGAGCCGGGCGGACACCCAGCGCTCCACGTCGATGATCGGCACCCTGGCGTTGGCGATCAGGTCGGTGACGACGGCCTCCACGTCGTCGTGGTGGCGGTCGAGGCAGTCGTCGGCGAGCATCTGGACCGCGGTCGCGCAGGCCCAGTGGCCCCGCCTGCGTTCGACCGGCCGGGTCACCCGGTGGAAGACGATCGGCCAGACGATGTCGTACGCGGCGCTGACGAGCCGGGCGCGGGCCGCGGGCGGCGCCGACGCCGCGCGGGCCGCCAGGTCCCCCCGGCGGGCCAGGTCGCGTAGCTCCCTCACCGCGGACCGGGGGCGGTACGGCAGCAGCGCGCGAGCTGTCGCGCCCACCGCCGCGTTGTCGGTGGCGGCGCGCGGGGATGGCAGCGAGGCCGTGTCATTCGCGTTCGTCATGACGCTCCTCCCGGAACAGGTACTGAGCTACCGGGGTTTGTCATCTGCAATTTGCAGATGGGAAGGGGTTTGTCGGTGATTGACAACTGTGTCGGATGTGCGCGCCGCGCGTTGTCCCTCGGCCGGTGAAGAGGCGGTTCGTGGCCAATGGACGCCGGAATACGACGTGACGCGCCCATACTCGTGCCAATTCCCGATCGGCACTGGCCAGACGATTGCCAATCTGCTGGTCAGATAATGGTCGTGGAGTGGACAGCCGGAGCCGGACGGGCCGCGCCGCCGGCTGCGGACCGGTAGCCTCCCCACCGTCCTGACGGACCACCGCAGAGAGGAGACGACCCTGCGCCCCGGGAGCGAACCCCGCCCCTCGTACGAGGACGGACTCCGGCAGGAACTGCTGGAGCTGCGTCGGGGGCCCGGCCTGCAGAGCAGCCCCCTGCTCCGTCGGCTGGGGCCGCGTCTGGCCGACCTGTGCGACATCTCGCCGGCGGAGCCGGACCCGGTGGTACGCGCGAAGGTGCGGGCCACCCTGCTGGCCCTCTCCGCCGACCTGCCCACCGACCTGCGTCGGGCCCTCGTGCTGGCGTACGCGCTCGATCCCGAGCACTCCTACCTGCGGCTGGACCGGCGGACGGACCAGCTCGCGCGCGAGCTGTCGTGCCAGCAGCGCACGGCGCGCCGCCGGATCGACGAGGCGGTGGCCCGGCTGGTGGGCGCCGCCGTCGCGGACGCCCCGTCCGACACGGGCCCGTCCTGGCACCTGCACGGCATGCACGCGCTGCTGCGGCTCGACACGCCGTCACCCGAGCTCTACGAGACGCGGGACGTCGTGGCGATCCGGCCGGTCGGGGAGATCACCGTGCAGTTCAGCCTGCCCCGGCGACCGGGCGACGAGCGCCCGGAGCACGACGTCGCCGTCGACGTCCTCTACGGGGCCCGGATCCGGGAGGTGACCCGGCACAACGACGGGCAGTTCTTCCGGCTCGTCCTCACCCTGCCCCGGATCCTGGCACCCGGGGAGCGGCACGAGCTGTGCCTGCACTACCGCGTTCCGGCGGGTCAGCCGATCCGGGAGCACTACGTCTTCCAGCCGCTCGCGCCGTGCGCCCGCTGCACCGTACGGCTGCGGTTCCCGCCGGGGGGCGGCCCCGCGCTGGTCTGGCGCCTGGACGGCGTGCCGCCGCGTTCCGTGGACGACCGCGCGCCGGGCGGGGACCGGCTCAGCCCGGACGGCATCGGCGAGGTGTCGTCCGCCTTCGACGGCCTGCAACAGGGCTACGCGTACGGCCTGGCCTGGGCCGCCGCCGGCCCGGACGGCTGACGCGGCGTCCGGGCGGCGACGACGTGCGGGCGGGACGGCTGCGCGGTCCGTCAGGTATGGACGTGGAGAGCTTTCCCACCCGGTCTCGGGCAGGCGGGTCCCGTACCCGCAACGTGGTCCGACGGCCCCCGGCGACGCCGCAGGACCCGGCCGAGGGGGCGACCCCCCGGTGAACCCCTTCGCGCTGTTCGAGGACGACACGGACGAGCCGGACGAGGTCGAGTTCGTCACCGACACGCACCGGCGCCGGTTCGTGGCCCTGCTGATCGACACCTCACGCTCGATGGCCGCCACCCAGAGCAACGGGGTGGTGGCCATCGACGCGCTCAACCGGGAGTTGGCCCGCTGGCTGCCGACACTGCGCGCCGAGGGCCGTGGTCCGCTCCGGGACGTCGAGTTCGTGGTCGTCACCTTCGGCGCGGGCGGGGTGAGCGTGGTGTCCGGCGACGGCACGTCGTCGGCCGAGGACGGCGGGGCCTTCGTACCCGCGTCGCGGCTGGAGCTGGCACCGCTGGTGGCGGGAGGCGCGACGCCCATGGTGGAGGCGGTGGAGCTGGCGCTGACACTCGTGGAGCAACGGCGGCGGCACGTGCAGACGGTCCACGCCCAGCAGACCGGCGGCCCGCGGCTGATCCTGGTCAGCGACGGCGCGCCGACCGACGCCGAGGGCAACCCGACGGACGACTGGAAACCGCTCGCCCGACGGCTGGAACAGTGGCGCTCGACGGGACGGATGCGGCTGTTCGCGTTCGGCGTGCCGGGCGTCGACGACGAGGTGATGCGGGCACTCGCCACCCCCAGCGGCTACTTCCCCCTGGCGGACCTCGACCTGAGGAAGCTGCTCGACCTGATCCTCGTGGCCACCTCCGAACACGTCGACTTCGAGCAGGTGCGCAGCCAGGTGTACGGGGACGAGCTCTGGTGACGGCACGGTGGTCGGTCCTGGCCGGCAGCGTCGCGGGCGGGGCGCACGCCCGCGCCGGGGTGAGCGGCCAGGACGCGTACGCGGTGCGGGAGGTCGACGGTGTCCTGCTGCTCGTCGTCGCCGACGGGGCCGGCGGGCGACGCTGCGCCGCAGCCGGCGCGTCGTTGGTCGTCACGCTGGCGACGCAGGTGCTCGTCGCCCTCGTCCGGGACCGGCCACCGGGGACCGCCGTCGCCTGGTCCGCCCTGCTGGACGCCGCACGGGACCAGCTCCTGCGGCGGTTCCGGCGGGCGGCGCGGGCCCTGGCGAGGGCCGCCGGCGGGTTCCGCCCCGAGGACCTCGCCACGACGGTGACCGTGGTGGTCGCCCACCCGCCGTGGGTCGGCGTGCTCGCCGTCGGTGACGGTGTGGTCGTGGTCCGCACCGGCGGTGGCGACCTCGCACTGCTGGCCGCCCCGCCGGACGCAGCCGGTCGGCCACCCGGCGCGACGGCGCTGCTGCCGACGGCGCGGGCCGTGGCGGACACCCGCCGGCTGGTGGCGCGGCTGCCCGACCTGACCGGGCTCGCCGTGTGCACCGACGGCCTGGACAGCCTCCTCGTCGAGTACGACGGGACGCGGCCCAGCCGGCCGGGCGCCGCCGCGTTCGGGCAGCTCTTCGCGCTGGTCGAGGCGGCCGACCCGGACCCGACGGCGCTGATCCGGCTGCTCTGCGGCCGGCGGGTCGGCGCGCTCACCGACGACGACCGTACCCTCGTGCTGGCGGTGCCCCGATGAGCCTCGACGTGTGGCTGACCGCCCCGGACGGACGCCGCTCGGCCGCCAGCCTGGGCGCGCCGGTCGGATCGGCCGGCTCCCAGGGGCGGGTCTTCGGGCTGCGGGACCGGCCGGACACGGTGGTGAAGGTGCTGCACCGCGCGGACCGGGTGCACCTGGCCGACCGGTTGCGGGTCATGCTCGCCGACCCCGCCGGATGGGTCGGGGTGACCGGGCAGCCGCTGGTGGCCTGGCCGAGCGCCGCGGTGCACCGGCGCGACGACGGCCGGCTGCTCGGCTACGCCGCGCCCCGGCTCGCCCATCCGCGCTTCGCCCCGCTGCCGACCCTGTTCAACCCGGCCGTCCGGGCCCGGATGCTGCCCGGCGCGACGTGGTCCTGGTGGCTGACCGTGGCGGAGGAGCTGGCACGTGTCGTCCACGTCGTGCACCAGCGCGGGCACGTGGTCGGTGACCTCGCGCCGGCGAATGTCTTCGTCTCCGCTTCCGGGGGCGTCTGCCTCATCGACGCGGACGGCTGGCAGCTGCGCGACCCGGCGACCGGGGTGGACCTGACGTGCCCGTTCTCCCGGCCCGAGTACACGGCGCCCGAGCACCTGGACGAGCCGCCGCGCAGGCGGGAACCGGCCAGTGACCACTGGGCCCTGGCCGTGCTGGTGGCTCAGCTCACCTGCCTCGGCTTCCACCCCTTCGGGGGCGTGCCCCGCGAGGCCGCCGGGCCGGTCGAGGAGGTCGACAACGTCCGGCTCCACCGGTGCCGGCTGCTCGGCGCCGACGTTCGGGCGCCCGCCGCCGCCGTCGGGCCGGACGCCCTGCCGGCGGTGCTGCGCCGCCGGCTCGGCGAGGCCCTCGACGCCGGGCACACCGCGCCCGCCGCCCGCCCCGGCCCGCAGTCCTGGGCGGCGGCCCTCGCATACGCCAGGGACGGCCTGACGCCCTGCCCTGCCGTGGCGACCCACGTGTACCCGCGCGAGGCCCGGCACTGCCCCTGGTGCCGGATGGTCGAGGCCGGAGCGCCCGACCCGTTCCCCGGGGGTGGACGATGACGACGACGATCGGGATCAGCCGGGTCGCCGACCGCACCGCCGTGCTCGGCCCCGGCCTGCGCGCGGTCGTCTGGGTCCGGGGCTGCCCGCTGCGGTGCGCGGGTTGCGTCGCGCCCGAGGACCTGCCCTTCACCGGCGGGACCACCCGCACCGTCGACGACCTGGCCGGCTGGCTCGGCGGCCTGCCGCCGGAGATCACCGGCGTGACGTTCTCCGGCGGCGAGCCGATGGCGCAGGCGGCGGGGCTCAGCGCGCTGGTGGACCGGATCCGGGCCGGCCGCGACTGGTCGGTGATGTCGTTCAGCGGATACCCGATCGAGCACCTGCGCCGGCACGGCGACCCGGGCCAGCGGCGGTTGTTGGGGCAGCTCGACATCCTCGTGGACGGTCCCTACGTGGCGGCCCGCCACGCCGACCTCAGGTGGCGCGGCTCCGCGAACCAGCGGCTGCACCTCCTCACCGACCGGCACGCGCCGCCGGACCGGGACGTCTCGGCGGGGGTCGAGCTGCACCTGACCGGCGACGGCGTCGAGTGGATCGGTGTACCGCCGGTGGCCGACTTCCGCGCCGGGTTCGAGGCCGCCATGGCGGCCCGGGGAGTCGTGCTCGCGTCGCCCGACGGTGCCGCGCCACCGCCCGGTGATCCCGCGCCACCGCCCGACGGTGCCGCGCCACCGCCCGACGGTCCCGCGCCGACCGACGAGAGAGGCCGATGATGTCCGGAAGCCCGAAGTACACGACCGTCGCGCTCGACGCCGCCCGCCAGGCCCAGGTGGAAGCCGCCCGGCGGCGGCGCGAGGAGGAACGCCGACGACGCCGGGAGGAGGCCCGCCGGCGGCGGCTCGACGCCGGCATCGCCGCCGCGACCGCGCGCAGGGACGCCCTGACGGCGCGGCTGCGCCACCTCGCCGACACGTCCCGGGCGCTGCCCCAGGGCGCCGAGGTGACCGCGGAGGCCGCCCGGGTCGCCGCGCTTCCCCAGCCCGCGGACGAGGTCGGCCTCGCCCGGACCGGCGGGGAGCTGCGTCGCGCGGAGCGCCGCGCGGACACGTTGACCGCCGTCGTGGCGGGGGAGCTGACCCGCCGGGAGCACGGCCGCGCCCTGGACCTCATCCTCGAACCGCTGCGCGAGTTGGCCGACGGCGAACGCCTCGACCCGGCCGGGCACCGGTCCGTCGCGGCGCTGCGGGCGCAGGCGCAGGACCGCACCGGGGACGCCCGGAGATTCGCCGAGACCCACCGGCGGCTCGGCGAGGCCGTCGGGGCGCACCTGGAGACGGTCCGCGACCGGCAGGGCCAGCTGCTGCGGCTGGCCACGGAGACCGACGAGCTCGCCGGCCGGCTGACCGTCGTGCTCACCGACGCCGAGACGGCGGGGGTCGCGGTGACCGATGCGGCCGAGTTGCGCGCCGAGGTGGCCGACCTGCGCGGGGAACGGGACGCCGGGAACCTGAGCCGCTGGGAGCACCGGGTGGCCGGGCTGCGCCGACGCGTCGAAATGGTGACGGCCGACGTCGACGGCCGCCTCGACCAGCTGGAGCGGATGGCGGTCATCGTGGAGGCGGCCAGCGCCGCGCTGCCCGCCGCCGGCCTGCGGGTGGTGCCGGGCAGCCTGACGGAGCGGGACGCGACGGTGGTCTTCGTCGCCCAGCGCGCCGACGGGTCGGCCATCGAACTCACCGTGCACGCCGATGACGGCCAGGGCAACCGGCTGGAGTACCGCAGCGACGGGGTCGACACGGTCGTGGAGACCACGCCGGACGGCGAGAACTCCCGCTGCGACCTGACCGAGGAACTGCTCGAACGCTTCCACGCCCAGCTCGACAGGCAGGGCGTGGCCGCCGACGGCCTGCACTGGGAGGGCGAACCCGGCAGGCCCAGGCCACCCGCCCGGCAGGCCCAGGAGCGCGCCGGCCACGACGACCGGAGCCGGCAGTGAGTGACGGCCCGCCGGGTCGGCCCACGGCCCGACCGGCCGCGGCCTGGCTCGAGCGGGTCACCGCGGAGATCGCCCGGGGCCGGCACGTGATCATCCATGGCAACGTCCGCGACCTGGTCCGGTGGGACCGGTCGTTCCAGCCGTTGCGCCATGCGGTCACCGGGCTGCTGTCGGTCTTCGGTTACCAGCTGACCGGCTACTACGACCTGATCGACGGGTTGAGCTTCGCGGGCCCGGACGACGAGCGGGAGTTCCAGCGGCTGACCGCCGCGGGCGGCGACCGGTCCGCCGAGCCCGAGCCGCCGGCGTCGACCGGCCGGGCCGGCGCGGTCCGGAACCGGTTCGCCGCAGCGCTGCGCGACGCCCCGGCACCGACGTTGAGCAACCCGTACGACGCGCTGGCCGCGATCCGCACGGTGCTGCGGCAGGGCGCCACCTCGTCGGCGTTCATCGTCGACATGGTCGATCTGATGCTCGCCCCGCCCGACCGCGGTGGGGACGCCGAGCGCCGCCTGTTGGGGACCATGGCCAAGGCGATGACCGAGGCGGCCCAGACCGGCGCGGTGCGCAACCTGCTCGTGCTGGTCGCCGACGACCTGGGCACCCTGCCGGCCTGGCTCTACCGGGACCGGCCGTACGTCCAGGTGGTCGAGGCGGCGCTGCCTACCTTCGACGAGCGGCACGTGTACCTGCACCAGCAGGCCCGCCACTTCCACCAGGCGGCCGACGCCCGGCGGCCCTCCGACGACCTCAGGGTGTTGGCCAACCTCAGCGAGGGCATGGCGGTCACCGAACTGGACGGCCTGTGGCGGATGAGCAAGCTCCAGCGCATCCCGCTGGACGAGCCCCGGACGCTGATGAAGCGCACCCTCTTCGGCCCCCGTCGGGACCCCTGGCGGCAGGTCCGGGACCGGCTCACCCGGTTCGTCCCCGCGGTCGAGGACCGGGTCGTCGGCCAGCCCGTCGCGGTCGAACGGGTCCGCCGGGCGCTGACGGCCGCCACCGTCGGCATCGACTTCGTGGCCGACCCGCACAGCTCCGAGTCGCGCCCCAAGGGGATCTTCTTCTTCGTCGGGCCCACCGGCGTCGGCAAGACGGAGCTCGCCCGGGCGCTGAGCGAGTTCGTCTTCGACGACGAGACCGCGCTGGCCCGGTTCGACATGTCGACGTTCGCCGAGTCGCACTCCGCGGAGCGGCTGACCGGAGCGCCACCCGGGTACGTCGGCCACGAACGTGGCGGGGAGCTCACGAACCGGGTGAGTCAGCGCCCGTTCAGCGTGCTGCTCTTCGACGAGATCGAGAAGGCGCACGCCTCGGTGTTCGACAAGTTCCTCCAGGTGCTCGACGACGGTCGGCTCACGGACGCGTTGGGCAACACCGCCTACTTCTCCGAGACGATCATCATCTTCACGTCGAACCTGGGGGCCGCCGAGACGTACGGCTGGCTCGACGGCGGTGAACTGCCCGACTACGACACGGTCACCACGCACTTCGAACGCGCCGTACGCGAGCACTTCACCACCGGGCTCGGGCGGCCCGAGTTGCTCGGCCGGCTGGGCGGCGGCATCACCGTTTTCGACATCCTGCGACCGGAGTTCGTCGATCGCATCGTCCGCAAACTGCTGGCGCAGCTCACCGCCAGCGCCGGCCGTCAGGGCGTGCGACTGACCGTCGACGAAGCGGCCGTCGTGCTGCGGGTGCAGGAGGTGATGCGTCGGCCGGAGGCGCTGCGGCTCGGGGTGCGCAGCATCCGCGACGTCCTGGACCGCCTGGTGCGGGACCCTCTGGTGGGGCACATCTTCGACCATCCCGGGCAGGTTTCCCTGCACCTGTCGGTCGGGCCGCACGGCACGCTGATCCGGGACGCCTGACCGCACCGGGTCTCTCAGTCGGGAGCGCGGGCCCTCGCTGCCGGGAGCCGGATCCCTGCCGGTGGGCACGGCCGGCGACGGCGCGCCCGAGGGCTACGACGGCGCCGCGTCGCCGCCGTCGCGCAGTGGTGCCCAGAGCTGGGCGATGACGCTCGCGCCGCGCTGGCAGGCCGCGCCGACGACGCCGGTCAGGCCGTCCGCGAGCAGGCCGGCGACCAGCACGCCGGCCAGGGCGACGAGGATCGCCAGCCGCGCGGCACGGTGGGCCGGTGGGAGCTGCTGCTGTCCGCCGTCAGTCAAGGCCGCCCCATTCCCGTTCCAGGATCCAACTCGCCGGCCCGAAACCGCCCTCCCGGCCCGGGCTTCGACCGGAGACCAGGAAGAACCGCACCTCGCCGAAGTCGCGCTCGGCCGCCAGGACGAGGTTGCCCAGCCCGTTGTCCGCCAGCCACGCCCGCACCCCGTCCGGTTCCACCGGGCCGGCCGACAGCTTCCCGAGCAGGTCCGCCTTGGACACGACGAACGCCAGCCGCCGGCTGCGGGTGCGGACCCCGTAGTCCTGCAACCGCTGCACGGTGGCGTTGTACGCGTCCTCCGGGTCGTGCGTCGCCGGGTTCGCCGCGGCGAAGACGTCCGGCGCGCCCTCGGCGTACCCGTCGCGCACCCGCCGCACCGAGAAGGGGTCGAGGACGTAGATCAGCGAGCGGGCGTGGTCGAGGTAGGACAGCCGGGCGTTCTGCTCCCGGTCGACGAGGTTCTCGCCAGCCGCGTCGAAGAGGTGCACCAGCACGACCCGCGATCGGAGGGCCAGCCGGAGCGTGACGGCGACGGGCGGGCCGCCGGCGTCCGTCTTCGCCGGTGACCCGCCGTCCCGGATGAGCCGGGCGTACATCTCGTGCCGCTGCCGGTCGCGCTCGTCGGGAAGGGACACCTCGCCGCCGGCGTCCTCCCCGCCGTGGTGCAGCCCCACCAGCGCCGACATGATCAGCTGGGTCTTGCCGGCCGACGCGGGACCGAACACGGGCATCCGGACGTCGGTGACCACCCCGGCGCCCGGCAGCAGGGCCTCCCCGCAGCTCGGGCAGTGGGCCTCCAGCCGGCGGCTGGAGGCGGCACGCAGGACGGTGGTCGGCAGTTGCCAGCCGCAGCCGCAGCGCCGCCACAGCACGCCGAGCCGGCCAGGCCGCAGGTCCCGGTGCAGGTCGTCGCCCGCCAGCCGGTCCTCCGTCGGGTGCGGCCCGAGGCACCGGTACGCGGGCACGACCGCCAGCTCGTAGCAGTGCCGGCAACTGGCCCGGGAGCCCCGTACCGCCTGCCAGCCCGTGTCCACCCCGCGCAGCAGCCGGACCGCGGCCCCGCCGACCAGCCAGGCCGCCGCCGTGACCCCCGCCGCGACCAGCGCGACGCCCAGGACCCCGGCGGCGGCACCCAGCGACACGCCGAGCTGGACGGCGACGACCGGTACGTACAGCGGCCACCAGGCCCGGTGGGCCCGCGCCCACGGCAGCGGCCGGGTCCAGACCCGACCGGTGATCGTGAGGGTTCGCTCCGCCACGGCCTGGACGTCGAGCAGCACCTGGGCGGCGAAGTACTGCGGCCAGGCCCGGTCGCGGCGGACGAAGGCAGGAGCCACCCGCCCCGGCAGAGCGCCCCGGCGGACCTGTTCGGGGGTGCGCACCCGGGCCCAGGACGCCTGGCCGAGCAGGACGACGCCGGCGAGCCCGAGCGCCAGGGCCAGGCCGCCGACCAGTGCGGCGCCGAATCCGACGATGGCCAGCGGTGCGGAGACGAAGACCAGGCACGACACGCAGGCCGCCACGTAGATGAAGAGCCAGATGTACGGCATTGGTCACCGGCGCCCGAACGGGTGGGTCAGCCGGTAGCGGCGGCGCCGGTGGCGGTACGCCTCGACGTGTCGCTGCCAGCCGTCACGCCAGGCGCTGCCGAGTTGGCCGAAGTGCCGGCCGGCGCGTTCGATCTGCTCGTCCTGGGCCCGGGTCAGCCAGTGCCCGAGGGCTTGTTCGAGCCGCGTCGCCTGCGGGGTCGCTGGCCCGCCCGCGAGCAGGTAGTAGGACAGGACGGCGGGCGCCACGGCGTCCTCGTGGTGCAGCGCCTCGGCCAGCCGGGTGAAGAGGGGATCCAGCAGGGCCGGGTGCCGGTCGAGCACCGCGTCCAGGGTCCGGAAGGCGACCACCCGGGCCAGTGCCGACGTGACGTCGGCCTGCCGCATCTCCACGAGACGGGGCGAGCAGTCGCACAGGTGCCGCAGCAGTGTCGCGGTGCGCTCACGGTCCGGGCCCCGGCGCAACTCGGTGACGACGGCGGTCAGGGTGCGGTCGTCCTCCAGTTCCCCGCGCACCTGCGGGTTGGCCGTCATCAGCCCACGGGCGAGTAGCGCCCGGCAGAGGTCGAGCAGCCGTGGGGTCGGCACCGCGCTGCCGGTGACCTGCGCGACGAGCTGGCGGTACACCCACGCGGGCGGCCGGGAGCCCGCCGGCGCGAGGTCCCGCAGCAGTTCCAGCTCGGCGGTCGTGGGCGGGGCCTGGCTCCACAACGCCCCCGCCGTCCAGGAGAACCGCCCGGGATCGTGCCGAGCCTCCCGGAGGTGGCGCTCGACGAAGGCGGAACGGTTCTCGCCATGCCGTACCGTCGCGCCCAGCACCGCCTCCGCCAGTTGCGGCTGCAACGTGCCGACACGGGGGAGCAGCGACTCCCGCCAGGCGTCGCCGATCTCGGCCTGGACCGTCTCGCCGAGCAGGGCGCGTTCGCCCAGCACGGCGATGAGCCGGTCGTGCAGCACGGCGGCGCACGGCCAGCCGCGAGCACGGATCTCCCGGGGATGATCCGCCCAGTACCCGACGAACGGCTCGGCGGCGTCCTGGATGTCGTCCCACCGGACGTCGACGCGGAACCGGGCGGCCACCCGCAGCAGGGCGGCGAACCACGGCGGCGGCACCCCCGAGGTGAGGGCCTCGGTGAGGACCTGCCGAGCCTGCTCGTCGTGGTCCGCGTCCCACTCGCCGGCCGGCAGCACGGGCAGCGGCCGATCCGTCAGCACGCCCCGGGTCCGGGCGGCCCCGACCTCGCTGATCATGAGAGCGAGCCGGACCTCGGCGGCCCGGCCGGGCACGAGGCCGTCGCAGCCGACCTCGTCGAGCAGCACCAGCACCTCCTGCGGCCACCGCTCGGGGGTCTCGGCGAACAGGTCGGCGACGTCGATGCCGTACGCGCGGCGCATCCCCGCCGGCCCGGTGCGCAACCAGCCCACGATGGCCTCGGCGTGCCGGGGGTCCGGTCTGCGGTGCAGGATGGCGGCCAGTCCGAGCGCGGCGGCGGCCTCGTCCGACTGCCCGCCCGCGACGGTGATCCCGGACTCGGTCGCCACGCGCAGGGCGTCCACCACGTCCCGGGGGTCCTCCGTGAGGAACAGGTCCACCCAGCGGCGGGCGGCGGCGGTCGGCGCCACCGGAGTGTGCGCGTGCCGGGACAGGTCGAACACCGCGTAGCCGAGTTCGTTGTCGACCCGGGCGGCCGGGCCGGCGAACTCCGGCAGCACCGCGACGATCGGCAGCGCGGAACGCGCCGGATCGGTCGAGAACACCTTGAACCCCAACTCCAGTGCCCGCTCACGCGGCACGAGGAGGGTGCCCGCGACGATCCACGACACGACCGACGCCGTGTCGTCGCCGACGAAGAGCACCCGCCGCCGGCCGGGCCGCCCGGCCTCGGCGAGGGCGGAGACCAGGGCGAGCAGCGTCACCGGCCCGTCCGGCTGGGCGAGCACGAAGTCCCGCGCGTGGGCGGGGGAGAGGGCGGCACCCACCCCGTCGGTGAGCTCCACCGGCGCGCTGCGGGTCGTCGGCGCCGGCTCGGCCGACCAGAACGCCGCGCGGAACAGCTGCGCCGGCCGCAGGTCGTCGTAGCTGGCGGGGTCGGTGGTGACGACGGCGTGGGTGAGCTGGTTGCCCTCCCGGGTGCCGTTGGCCTCGCGACCCAGGTAGATCCCCGACGCCGTGGCCAGGAGGCCGCCGGACCGGATGTGCGCGAACGAGGGCGGGTACTGCGCGACGGGCCTCCGGTCGGCCATCCACGACGACGGCGGCTCGTAGAGCAGGTTGTTCCTGACCAGGTCCTCCCCGGCGGCGGCCTCGTCGGAGGACCGGGCCTGGAACTGCAACCCCGCGCCGCCCTTGAGCCCCTGACCGGGGCGGCAGTCGGTGTAGACCAACGTCTCGAACCGACCGGTCATCGGGCGGCCCTGGTGCGCGGCACCACGTTGAACTCGCTGAGCAGCCACAGCAGCGGCTCGTCCACCCGAAACGGCTGGACCCCGCGCGCGTCGACCTTGTTCTCGTCGTAGTCCGGCTCCGCCCCGAGCGCCGAGACGGTGAAGTAGCGGAAGTGGCGGTAGTTGAGGGTGAGGTGGGTGTCGATGTCGTCCGCCCCCCATTCGTGCAGCAACGCGCGGACGTGCTCGTGGGTGACCCGCCCGGCCTGCTCGTCGTAGGAGGGACCGGGCACCGGCCGGCGGACCAGCGGATGGTCCGGGCCCAGCACGTCGAAGAACGCGTCGATCTTCGCGAACGCCACCGCCACCGGGATCGTGATGTTCCGGCGGCCACCGAGCCGGTGGCTGATCCGCAGGTTCTCGGTCACCCGGCTGACCACGTCGATGGTGCTGGCGTGCGTGTCGACCGCCGACGCGGGCAGCCGGATCCGGTCCCGCGCCTGCGGGATCATGAACGGGTCGAGCAGCAGGATGAGGGCGTCGGCCGCGCCGAGGTAACGCAGGTTGTCGACCGTCTCCTGGTCGATCAGGTCCTCCCCGGCGGTGTCGAAGAAGGACAGGAAGGTGGTCTCGTGGCCGGTGATCCCCCGGTTCTGCCGCCAGGCGAACACGATCGGCTCGCGCCGGCCGAACTCCGCCTGGCCGGTGCGCTGGTAGAGCCCGCCGTCGGGGAAGAGCGCGCCGGCCGGGTCGAGGAAGTCCCGGCCGCCGCCGGTCTCGGCCCGGAACTGGCTGTCGCCGACCAGCCGGACGTCGGCGCCGAAGCGCTGCCCCATGCCGTGTCGCAACTGGTACGACAGCACCTTGAGGTACACGCTCTTGCCGGTGTGCCGCGCGCCCGCCATGGCGATGAGCGGGCTGCGCCCCTCGCCGAACGTCGCCGGCAGCCGGCTGTGGCAGGTCGGGCAGACCTTCACCGCGGACTCGGCGCCGCAGTGCGGACACGCCGAGGCGGTCACCGCCCGCAGGGTGCGACGGGTCCCCGGGAACGACGGCAGCACCAGCTCCTTGATGCCGATCTCCCGGTCCCTGGCCTCGTCCCACTGGGGCTTGCACGGGTCCTTGCCCGGCGACCGGCGTCCCGTGCACCGGAACCACGGCGCTCGCAGGTCGATCTTGGCGTAGCAGTACGGGCAGGAGGGGGTGGGCATGTCAGGACACCTTCATCTCGTGGATCGGGTCGGTGACCCGGGCCCCGGTCGGCTGGATCACGAAACAACGCAGCCAGTACGGCCTGGCCAGGCCGGAGGGCATCGTGAAGGGCAGCTGCCACGGCGCGTCCGGCCGCAGGGAGAGGCCGGTCACCCGGGCCAGCACGGTGCCCTGCTCCGGTCGTACCGGCATGGCCAGGCCCGGCGCGGCCACGAGGAGCAGCTCCACCCCCTCGCACGGCCGGTCGACGTCAACGCTCAACAGCCGTTTGCGGCTGAAGGGCCCGCCGGCGCGCTGGAGGTGGTACCCGACCGCCACGGGGACGCGGTCGACCGGCACGGACTCGGGGACGGAGAACGTCTCCCCGGCCGGGCCGCGCTCGACCGCCCGGACGGAGACCCGGCCGCCGCCGGAGGAGACCGGGATGCGGCAGCCCGAATCGGTGAACTGGCCACGGGTCAGCCGCCGGACCACCGGCGGGCCGTGCGGCGGCGTGAACGTGACCTCCGCCAGGTGCACCGAGGGCGGCCACACCCAGGCGACGGTGACCTCGTCCCCGGTGCGGCGGGCGACGAGCTGCCCGACCGGTTCGGTCACCCCGAGCAGGACCGGCTCGCCCACCACGGCGGTGCCGGTCGCCGCGTCGACGGTGAACGGCACGTACACGAACCGCCCGCTCGGGACGGTCACCTCCAGCAGGGTTTCCGCCCCCTGCTCCAGCCGGTCGCTGACCAGCGCCTCGCCGTACCCCTCCATCTCGTCGAGGCGGATCCGCGCTCCCGCCGCCCACGACGGGGCCAGCTCGGACCGGCGGACCGACACCGTGCCGCCAGCGGGGGTGAGCCAGGCGAGGTGGGCCGTCGCGGTCTCCGCGTCGACCGCGCTGACGTGGGCCCGCAGCCGCTCCACGTATGGCGGGGCCGCGTCGCGCAGCGCCGCGTGGGCCACCACGAGCGGCGAGGCGACCTCCCCGCCGTGTTCGTCGCGGTAGACCGCGACGATGCCGTAGTACCGGTCGGTCCTGCCGTCGCCGGTGTCGTCCGAGAGCCCGGTGTGGCCCGTGGTCACCGGCTCCCCGTCCTGCGGGGAGGCCGGCGGCCGGCCGAGGGTGCGCCGCGCCCGCACGCCCTCCGCGGCCGGGTGCGCCCGCCAGGCGCAGGAGATCGCGTCGGGGCGCACCCACACCCGCACGGCCACCACGGGCGGCACCACCAGGATCCGCACCGTCGTCGGTCGTGACCAGTCGCCGCCGACGCTGGCGAAGACGCCGTAGTACAGGGTCCGGGCGGGCGGCGGGGCCCCGTCCGTCGCTTCCGTCAGGGAGCCCTCCACGACCACCTCGCCGTCGGTCGACGAGCGGGGCGGCCGGTCGGAGCGGACCACCCGGTAACGCACCTCCGCCGCCAAGGTGGGCGGTGCCGCCCAGGTCAGGCGGACATCGGTGTCCACCGCCCGCGCCGACAGGTCGCGCGGGGGCGGCGGCGCGAGCGCGCCGAGCCGGTCGGCGAGACCGTCGTCGTCACCGGCGATGCGCAGGGCCGAGCGCAGCAGCCGGGCCGCCTCCTCCTCGCGCTCCGTCCGGGCCGCCTCGTCGGCCTCCCGCCGCAGCGACTCGACCTCGCCCCACAGGGCGTCCACCTGCCTACGCAGCTCGTCGTGGCGCGGGTCGTCGGCCGGCAGCACCGCCAGGGCCTGCCGGGCCGCGAGGAGCCGCCCGTCGGCGACCAGGTCACGGATCCTGTCCGCCGGGCCGGCCTCGGGGTCCGCGTCGAGCGGCAGGCTGGCAACCACCGACTGGGCGTCGCCCTGCTCCAGTCCGGCGTCGGTGGCGATCGGCACCAGCATGCCGTCCGCGATTCCCCTGGCCCGTCCGGCCCGGAGCCGCTCGACGACCTGGAACACCGCGAGCGCCCGCAGGTCCACGCCGTCGCTCACGGCCCGCTCCAGCAGACCCAGGGCCTCCTTGCGGGTCCGGACCGCGGTGGCGTCGGCCAACCGGTTCGCCTCCTGCGCGCGGGCGCGCACCGTGGTCGCGTCGAGCGCCACCGCCTCCGGGCCGAGCAGCCGGAACGGCGCGCCGTCGGGGTGCACCACCTGGACGACGGTGGGCACGCCGAGCAGGTCCTGGAGCCGGACCAGCGCGCGGTACGCCGTGCGTTCCATGCCGGAGCCGGTGGGCAGCTCGACCGGCTCCACCACCGCCAGGCCGGCGCGCCGGACCGCCTCGTCGATCTGGCCCGCGTCCAGGCCCGGCCAGTGCCCGGCGATCTCCTTGAGCTGGCCCCGGGTGATCCGGCCCAGCGCGCCGTACGCCCGGGCGAGGTCCCGGGCGAAGCGCTCGGACTCGACGCGGGACCCGCGGTCGTGCTCCTCGGCCCGCTCCCGCCACCACCGTGGCTCGAACATGTCCGCGCCGTGCTCGGCGCGCAGTTGCTCGTCCCGGCTGAACAGCTGCGCGCAGACCCGGGCCCCGGCATCGACGCCGCCCGAGCGCTGGTTCCACAGCCGCCGGATGGCCGTCAGGTGCTTTCGGAGCTGGGCCGGGGACATGCCCGGGGTGACCGCGTAGTGCCGGGCCAGGTCCGTGGGCGACAGCCCGCCGGGCTGGTCCCGCAGCGGCATGATCACGTCCCGCAGGTACGCGCGTTGGTCGAACGCCATCAGCTCAGCCCCGTACCGTGAGCGCCGCGACGACCTCCCGGGCCTGGTGCACCTCGTCCTCGCTGAGCACGCTGACCTGGACCTCGATGGTGAGTTCCTGCCCGGAGCCCGGCTCGACCGCGTGCAGCCTCAGCTCTCCCCCCACGCTCACGCCCATGCTGATGGCGATGGGCGAGTGCCTCGGCAGCGGCGGCAGGCCGCCGATGACCCCCGCGCCCCGGTCCACCGGCTTGTTCGCCGCCAGGTCGGGGCTCTCGGCGGCGCCGGCCTGCTCGTAGATCTCGATCTGCACGGCGGTCTGGCCGTCCTCGATGGTGCGGGCGTCCAGCTTGCGGCCCTCGATGGGCAGCGCCTCGTTCGCGTGGACCAGGTGCTCGACGTACATATTCTCCGGCTGCGACCGCCAGTCGGGCGCCGAGGTGTCCTGCAGCTTCACGCCGAAGGACTTCGGCAGGACGGTGACGATCCGCCTGTTGGCGCTGGCGGTCAGCGACTCCTCGTCCATCCCGAGCGCCAGCGCCAGCGCCGACGCCCGCTGCTGCTTCTCCTCGGCGGTCGGGGCCGCGCCCTGCCCGTCCCACGCCCACAGCGCCCGGCTGAGCGCGAAGCGGGCCGCGCCCTTGGCCACCGCCAGGTCGGGGTCGTGCAGGCGTGCCGTCCAGCCCCACCTCTCGGCCAGCCGCCGGGCCACGGCCGGCATCTTGCTGGAGCCCCCAACCAGCAGCACCTCGTCGACGGCCGCCGCCGGATCGGCGATCCCCAGCTTGTCGCCCAGGGTGTTCAGGGTGCGCTCGGTGTACTCGACGGTCCGGTCGAGCAGGTCCCGCGTGACGTCCTCGAACGTCTCCCGGGTGACCTCCACCGACGTGGACGCGCCCGCGTAGCGCATCGGCACCCGGCGCGACGTGACGGTCGACAACTGCTGCTTGACCTCCTCCGCGGTCAGCGCGAGATCCTGCATGAACTCCTCGTCCAGGGTCGGATCGTCGGCCGGCCCGGCGTGGCCCACGAACTCGTCGACCAGGTACTGGACCAGGCGCGCGTCCCAGTCGGCGCCGCCGAGCTGCTGGTCGCCGTCGGTGCAGAGCACCTCGACGGCGTCCGCGTCGATGCGGATGACCGTGGTGTCGAAGGTGCCGCCGCCCAGGTCGTACACCAGGACCGTCCGGGTGGTCTCACCGCCCAGGTCGTACTGCAGGGCGGCGGCGACCGGCTCGGGCACGACCTCGACGACGTCCAGGCCGGCGATCCTGCCGGCATTGCGGGTGGCGTCCCGCTCCAGCAGGCCGAAGTACGCCGGCACCGTGATCACCACCTGGTGGACCGGGCGCTTCGTGTAGTACTCGGCGTCCTGGGCCAGCTGCTTGAGGATCAGCGCGGAGATCGACTCAGGGGTGTACGTGGTGTCGTCGAACTCCCACTGCGCCTCCCTGCCCATGCTCCGCTTGACCCGTTCGACCACCCGGGACGGGTAGAGCCGGGACACGCGTTTGGCGGCCTCGCCCACCACCACCTCGCCGGTGCCCTCCTCGAAGTAGACGACCGACGGGGTGGTCTCGTCGTTCGTGATGACGTTGCGGACGACGGCGGGCCGACCGGTCTCGTCGATGTAGGAAACGACCGAGTACGTCGTACCCAGGTCGATGCCGAAGAAGGTCAGGTTCTCGTCCGACATGGTGCTCCTGTCCGCTGGTCCGCTCGGGCTGTCACGGGTTGGGCGTGGGCTGGCTGGTGCTCGCGTGCTCCGGCCCGGTTCCGGCCGGGGCGGGATCCGGGTCGGGGAGCCAGCGGTGGACCCTGACCGCGGCGGGCACGACCGTGCGCCCGGCCTCGACGTCGTGGTAGCCGTCCAGGACGACCTCGGCGACGGTTCCCTCCTGGCCGGGGTCGACGGCCGGCACCGTCCCGGTGGCCCGCTGCGTCGACGGATCGAACGGCGCACCGGGCACCGGGGCCAGCACGGTGACACCCCCCCGTTCGAGGGTCAGCTCCACGCTGGCGGCATAGCTGCGCAGCAGGTCCGCCGCCGCGGCGGCGTCGAACCCGGCGGGCAGTCCCGTGGCGGTGCGCAGCAGGTCGTGGCGCAGCCGCTGGAGGTCGGTCAGCAGCGGGCGGAGCAGAATCAGCCGCTCGCCGGCACGCAGCCGCTGGTTCTCCTCGTGCAGCCGGTCGATGACCTGCTCGCGGGCCGCCGCGCGATGGTGTTCGCGGGCGACCTCGGCCCGGAGCCCGGCCAACTCGTCGCCGAGCCGCTGCGCCAGTTCGTCGAGCCGGTCCGGGCCCGTGGCGGGTTCCGGGGCGACCGCCTGCGGACCCGCCCCGACGGCGGGTTCCTCCTCGGCGGGACCCTGCGCTTCCTCGTGCACCCCGTGCTCCCTCCGTGGTCCCGTCCGCTGCCGCGGCGGGCGTCTCGGTCATGTCTGACGGACCGCGTCGCCGGCGTCGGGCGGTCCCGTCCGTCAGGCACAGTCGACGGACGGCACGGGCGGAGGACGATCAGTGGGCAGTGTTCGACGTACGGCCGCGGGTTTCCTGGCGGCGCTGGCGGCACTGACCGCCGTGGTCCTGCCCGGCGGCCCGGTGACGGCGGCCCCGGCGACCGGCGAAGAGGTGTACGCGGCGCTCGGCGTCAACCGGGTGGCGGGCGACTACGTGGTGCTGGTGGACGTGTCCCGCTCGATGCGTGAGGGCGGGCGGTACGAGCGGGTGAAGGCATCGCTGCGGTCGTTCCTCGCCGCGCTCGCGCCGGACGACCGGATCGCGTTGGTGACCTTCGCGGACTCGGCGAGGGTGGTCCACGACGGCCCGGCCGGCCGTTCTCCCGACCAGGTCGTCGGCAAGCTGCCGCGCACCGCCGACGGGCGGCACACCGACATCGGCGCGGCGATCGAGACGAGCCTGCGGCTGCTGAAACGCCAGGGCACGCCGCAGATCGCCACGGTCGTCCTGCTCACCGACGGGCGGCACGAACCGCCGGCCGGCAGCGCGTACCCGTTCGAGCAGGGATACGCGTGGAACCAGCTGGCCGCGGCCGGCCGGTCGTTGCGGAAGACCTCCCTGAACGCGTACGCCGTGCCCCTGACGGGGTCGACCGGCGCGCCGCTGCTGGCCAGGGTCTACCCGGGTGCCCGGATTCTCGCGCCCGCGTCGATCGACCGGCTGGGCGAGCAGCTGGAGCAGCCCAAGTCCGCAGCCCGCGCGGCGAAGGCCCGCAGCGTGCTCGGCGACGACGTGACCCACGGCATCCAGGTGACCTGGCCCGCCGCCACCGGCCGGATCGCCGCCGGCCGGACCCGGCTGGAGGTCCGGCTCCGGTCGACCGCCGCGAGAATCCCGTTGGTGGTCGATCACCTCGCCGTGCGCAGTGACCGGCCGGACGTCCGGGTCTCGGTGCCGGCCGGCCCGGTCGAGCTGCCCGCCGGCGGCACCGCGACCGTGCCGGTGACCGTCGAGTGGGACGCCGGACCCCGCCGGGTGGCGCCGCTGTCCCAGGTCACGGCGGGCACGACGCTGACCCTCAGCGGCGACGTGGGTTCACCGTGGGCGGACGTGCTGACCGGTGACCTCGGGCTGACCTTCGCGCCGCGACTGGACGGCGGGGCGACCCGCGTGTCCCTCTCCGCCGAACGCGGCAGCCTCGGGTGGTGGGCCGCCGGCGGCGTCCTGCTGCTGGCCCTGGCCGGGGTCGGATGGTGGTGGCGCCGGCGGCGGCTGGCCCCGCCCCTCGCCGGGACGCTGCTGGTACGCGCACCCGACGGGGAGGAGCGCGAGCTGCCGCTGACGGGCCGGCGGGCCGCGCTCACCGCCGGATCGGCGGGACTGCCCGGGTACGGCGAGGTGACCGCGTCCCGTAGCTCCGCCGCGTCCGCCGAGATCCGACTGGTGATCCGCTACTCCCCGGACGGCTCGGCCGCCGGCCGGCAGACCGGCACCTGCGGCCCGGGCGAGACCGTGGAGCTGGGCGGTGCGGCGTTCACCTGGCGGCACGCCGCGCCCGTGCGACTCGGCGGGGTGGCGAGCGTCCCGGGGACGGCCCGGTGACCGGCGCGGACGCCCGGCGCGAGGGCGCGGTCGACGAGTTGCGGGAAGCCGATCTGCTCGCCCACGGCGAACTGGTCCCGACCGGGGACCGGGCCCCGGACGGAGAGCCGGCCCCCGCCCCGATCCCGGTGCGCTGCGGGCGGCCCCTGCTGTACCCCGTGCCCGTTCAGGACCTGCCGGTGTACCTGCGCCGCCGGGCCGAGGCGACGGGCGGGTCGTACGTCGGGGCGCTGTTCGCCTTCGACCTCGACGCCCTGCCGAGGGGACAGCGGTACACGGCCGCGTGCTTCGAGGTGACGCTGGCCGACGTGCGGGCGCTGGCCGCGCGGCTGGACGGCGACGGCGGCGCGCTCGGCCTGACCTACCCGGCCGACGACGCCGAGCCGGCCTCGGCGACCGCGGCACACGTCGTGGCGGCGACCCGGACCCGGCCGGGCTGGCTGCGCCGGCTGGCGAGCCGGGCGGCAACGCCCCGCGCCCACGTCTTCGGGATCCACCGCCACGAGTTCGGCTGGACGTACGAGGACCCGCGCGGCGAACTGCTGGTGCCCCGCGCCCACGGCATGCACGCGCTGCTGGAGCTGCCGGCCGGGACGACGCGGGTCGCCGGAACCCTCGACGTCCGGGTGCGGGTCGCCGGCGGCCGGGAGCGGTACAGCGCCGGCCTGCGCGAGTCGGTGAGGTTCGACGAGGCGCTCTCCCCGGGCTGCCCCGTGGACGGCGCGGCGGTCCGGCTGTGCATGGCCGCCGACGTGTCCGGCTACAGCAGACGCAGCACCGCCGCCGCCGAGCAGGTCCAGCGGGACCTGGTCGCGCTGCTGTCACTGGCCCGGCGGGCGGCCGGTGTGTCGGACTCCGACGTCACCCCCCAACCGCAGGGCGACGGCCAGTTCACCGTGCTGCCGGTCGGCATCGACGAGGCCGTGGTGATCTCCCGTCTGGTGTGCGGCCTGGAGCGGCACCTGCGGGAGCTGAACACCGGCCGGGAACCGGCGGACCGGCTGCGGCTCCGGGTCGCGCTGCACCGGGGACTGGTCAAGGCGGCGGCCAACGGCTGGGTCGGCGTGGCGGCCGTCGCGGTGCACCGCATCCTCGACAGCCCGCCCCTGCGGGAGGCGTTGGCCGCCCGACCGGCCGTCGACTTCGTCCTCGGGCTGCCCGACGTGCTGTTCCAGGACGTCATCGCGCACGCGACCCAACCGCCCATGCCGGCGGACTTCGCCCCGGTCACGGTGGACCTGCCGGCCAAGGACTTCGTCGAACACGGCTGGCTGTACGTCGGCCCGGGAGAGGCCGGATGAGCACCCTGTACGCCCTGCTGGTCGGCATCGACAGGTACCGCTCACCGGCGGTGTCCGACCTGCGCGGGTGCCGGGCCGACATCGGTGACGCCCTGGCCTATCTGCAGACCCGCACGGCCCCCGGAGTCGACCTCGACGCGCTCGTGCTGTCCGACGGGCAGGCCACCCGGGAGGCGGTGATCGGGGCGCTGCGGTCCCATCTCGGTCGGGCCCGCTCCGGAGACACCGCCCTGTTCTGGTTCAGCGGCCACGGGTCGCAGGCTCCCGCCCCGCAGTGGTGGTACGCCGAACCGTCCCACATGGTGCAGACCCTGGTCTGCGCGGACAGCCGCCACGACGGCGTGCCCGACCTGCTGGACAAGGAGCTGTCGATCCTGCTCGACGAGGTCGCCCGCCGGGCGGGACACGTGGCCGTGGTGCTCGACAGCTGTCACTCCGCGGGCGCCACCCGGAGACTTGAGGATCGGGAACCGGGCGCGCGGGCCCGCGCGGTGGAGCCGATGCCGGCCCAGCCGGAGCGGGAGCTGCTGCTGCCGGAGCTGGCGGGCGACGAGCCCCCGTCGCCGCCCGCGCCGGACCACGTCGTGCTGGCCGCCAGCCGGTCACACGAGGCGGCCCAGGAGATGGACCTGGGCGGCCGGCGGCGGGGGCTGTTCAGCTGGGCGCTGCTGCGCGCGCTCGGCCGGCTCGGCCCGACGGCGACGTACCGGGACCTGCTGATCGCCGCCCAGGTCGAGGTGGAGCAGAACGCGTACCAGCAGGTGCCGCAGCTCGTTCCGCCCGGTCGCGGCATCGCCGACCGGCCCTTCCTCGGTGGACGCCTCGCGCCGCCGCCGTCCGGCCTGGTGCTGCGGTACGCCCGCGACGGGTGGGAGGTCAACGCCGGAAGCTGTCACGGTCTGTTCCCGCCCCCCGACGCCACGGCGGGCGCGGTCCGCGTCGCCGTCGTCGGCGGGTCGCCGGCGCGGGAGGCCGAGGTCGTCCAGGTGCTCGCCGAACGGAGCCTGGTGGAGCCGGTGGGGTGGCGGCCCGAGCCGGACAGGCAGTACCGGGTGGTGCTCAGCCGGGTGCCGCTGCCCGCCACCACCGTGGCGGTGGGCGGCGCGGACCAGGACGGTGCCACCGTTGCCGCCGTGCTCGCCGCACTCGACACGGCCGGGCCGGACGGCGGACCGTCGGCGCACCTGCGTCCGGTCGACCCGGCGGGCACCGACACGGTCCCGGAACTGCGGGTACGCACGCCGCGCCCGGGCGTGGCCCGGGTGGAGGACCGGCACGGCGCCCGGTTGACCGGGGACCTGACCGGCGTCGTCGGCGGCGGGGCGCGGCGGGCCGTCCGGGAGCTGGAACACATCGCCCGGTGGCGGCAGCTGCGCGACCTCACCAACCCGGTGACCGGGTTGGCGGGCGCGATGGCCGTCGAGGTGGTCGCGGCCCGACCGGGGGAGGCGAGAGCGCCCCTCACCCGTGCGCCCATCGAGGCGGACGGGGACGGCGTGGTCAGGCTCCGCTACGAGCCAGGCCCGGCCGGGTGGGTGCCGCCCACATTCTTCGTCCGGCTGCACAACCGCAGCGACCGGCGGCTGTTCTGCGTCCTGCTGAACCTGACCGAGCGGTTCCGGGTCCACGCCGACCTGTTCCCGGGCGACCACGTCGCCCCGGGCGGGCGTACGGCGGCCCTGCGGGGACGCCGGGTGGTGGCGTCCCCGCCGGCTGGCTCCGTGCCCGAACCGGGCTGGCGGGCGCGGGACTGGCTGAAGCTGGTGGTGGCGGAGGAGCAGTTCAGCCCGGAGCCGTTCGAGATGCCGGCGCTGGACGACCCGCGCGGCGCGGACCGGGGGCCGCTCGCCGTCCAGGGCTTCCTCGACCGGGTCGGTCACGCCGTCCAGCACCGCGACCTGGTGGCGTCCGCCGAGGACGGCGCGTACGACTGGGCGACCGTCACTGTCCCCCTCGCGATCGAGGTTCCCGGACCCGGGGACTGAGCCGGCGGCGCGGGCCGGCTCAGATCCCGTGGAACACCATGCTGGCTCAGATCCCGTGGTACACCATGGCGCTGCGGTACGCCGGGTCCGCGAGGGCCGGGCCGGTGACGTCCATGGGGGCCGGTGCCAGCCCGGCCGGCGTCGTGCGGTCCGGGGACGCCAGCCACCGGCGCACCGCGCGGACGGCGGCGGCCGGCCGTAGCCCGCCGCGGACCAGCCCGGTGTGCAGGACGGCCAGCATCAGCGTGGCGACCGGGCGGGGCACCGGCCGGGTCCAGCCCACCACCCCGGTGAAGCCGGCCGCCAGGAACGCCTCGGCGAGCGGTACGGACCCGTCGCCGGTGGGCGGCAGGACGACCAGGCCGCCCTCGGTCGCGGCGCGCGTCGTCCGCCCGGTGATCGCGGCGGGGCCCAGGTCGGCCGGCCCGGCCAGCTCCAGCGCCCCGGCGGCGCTGACGCCGCAGGTCAGGTGCAGCATCGACGCGTCGAGGCGGCGGCGCACCTCCTCCGGCGTGCCGGGGCCGTCGCTGCCGCCGTCGGCGCGGCCCAGGACGACCGCCCGGGGGTAGAGGCGGCGGCACAGGCGCACGAGGCACGCCTCCTCGTGGCCGCCCCGGGGGTCCACCACGAGCACCGGGGCCTCGGTGACCCGGAGCGGGACCCGCCCGGCCAGCTCGCCCGCCTGCCGGGCGGAGGCGACGTGGGAGATGACGGCGTCGTCGTCGGGCAGGGGCTCGGCGCCGACGACCACGACCCGGGGCGGCAGGGCCCCGTCGGGGCGGCCGTCGCGGAACCTGCCGTCGTCCGTGTGCAGCAGCAGGCGCGTCCCGTCCGGCCGGGACCAGGCCAGCGCCTGGACCCGGACGCCACGCAGCGCCTGCGCCACCGGGACGAACCGGTCCTGGAGGGCGTCGCCGACCCGCCCCTCGGGGTAGCGCCCGTCGAGGAGTCTCGCCAGGTCGACGGCGAGTGGAACGGCGCCGGACGGGTCGGCGGGCAGGTCGTCCGCGGCGGCCGACAACGCCACGGCGGCGGCCCGGACGTCGTCGTCGGCGTCCCCCCACCCGTCGTCGGCGTCGTCGCGACCGCGCAGGTACAGCGCCACGGCCAGCACGGTCCGGTCGGCGGCGGTGGCGGCGGCGCCCGCCGCGTGGGTGACGGAGGTGGCCAGCCCCACCAGGTCGTCGACCAGCCCGGCCGGTGGCGGCGGCGCGTCCAGGCGCAGCAGGGCCGCGAGGGCGGCGTACGGGTCGCCGCCGCCCGCCACCCGTTCCCGCAGGGCGCGTCGCAGCGCCGCCAGGTCGACTGGTGCCGCCGACCGCCTGGCGCGCTCGCCGTCGCCGGGCCCGGGCTCCGGCCCGGGCTCTGGCCCGTGCAGGACCGTGACGGGGAAGTCCAGCGGGTCCACGGTGGCCGTCGCCCGCCCGTCGAGGAGGTTCGGCAGCCGCGGCAGCGTGCCGGCTTCCATTCCGTCCGCCATCCTTCGCTGCACCTCCTGCAGTGTGGCCAACGCCCGCATGAGCGGCCCGAAGTCGATGCCGGCGCCGGTGCCGGCACCGAGCCCGACGAACAGGTCCCGCACCGTCTCGGCACACGCCAGCATGGCCCGAGCTCCCTCGGCCACCTCCGCGCCGAGCAGGTCATCGGCCAGCACCTGCTGAAAACAGTCGATGGCCCGTTCCGCCTCCGTGAGGGCGGGCCGGTGGCCCCCTCCCGCCAGCAGCGTCGACATGTCGAGCGACTGCAACCCGCGGACCACCGAGGTCAGGTGGAGCTGGCCCAGGGTCATCCGTGCGATGCACGTGAACATGGGTGGCAGGTTGGTCGCCGCGAGTGCTTCCTCCAGCAGCCCGGCCGCCCGCGGCCGGTCGCTCTCCGGCCCGCCGTGCGCGATCTGCCGTGTGCCGATGAACCATCCCAGCTGGCTGGCGACCTGTGCCCGCATGGGGTCGCCGGGCCGGAGATAGCCGTACGCCTCGGTCAGGCAGTCGATCGCCTCGTCGAGCGCGGGCAGGGCGGCCGGCCGCCCGGGTCCGGCACGCCAGTACCGGTCGGCGAGGATCTGGAAGAGCTCGATCAGCGGGCGCGTACGGGCGGCTCCGGTCAGCCGGGACAGCCGGGCCCTCAGCTCCTTCTCGGTGTCCTCTTGCACGGTCTCCCTCTCCTGCCCGGGGCCACCATCCGGCGGCTCACCATCCCCAGTGGACGAAACCGGCCCAGGCGGCGACCTGGGCCAGCTCCTCGTGGTGCAACTGCTGGCGTAGCCGCGCCGGCATGCGGTCCGGGAGCGACCGCTCGGGGTCGAGCATCCAGATCTGCGCCCGCCGCAGCGCCTCCCACGCGGGCAGCCCTTCGGCCATCACGTGGTGGTGGAACATGTACATCAGCACCGAGGTGGCCCGGTCGGGGATCGCCCACTGGGTCGAGAGCACCGACCGGACCCCGCCGGCGAGGAACGCGGTGCCCAGGCTGTACGCCTCGTCGTACCCGTTGATCGCCAGGCCGGTGCGGCAGGCGGCGAGCACGACCAGGCCGATGTCGCGGTCCGGCGACCGTGCCATCAGCTCGACCAGCTCCTCGGCGGTCAACCGCCCGCCGCCGTCCAGCAGGAGGTATGAGGTGGCGGACTCCGGATCGGTGTTGATGACGCCGTGGCAGGCGAGGTGCAGCGTGGTGCCGGAGCCCGGGCTGGTGCCGGTCAGCCAGTCCCGGACCTCGTCGACACTGCCGGGCCCGGATCTGCTCGTCGAGCCGTCCACCCGCCGGCCGACGTACTTCCCGCCGGGGTAGAAGGACCGGTGGATGGCGTACGCCTCGGCCCGGGCCGCAACCAGGTCCGGCGCAGCCCGGCGGGTGTCCGGGTCCCCCACCACCAGGCCGACCGGTGCGGGCGGCACGGGGGCGAGGGCGGCCGACAGGCACAGCATGCGCGCGGAGGCGGCCTGCGAGAACGCGACCAGTTGCACCGCGTAGGTGCCGTCCGACCGGCGGGCCGCCTGCCACGGGAACCGGGCGAGTTCCCCCATCGGCACCAGGACCACCCGTGGCGGCCGGCCGGCGTCGGGCCGGGCGAGCGTGGGCAGGTACCGCTCCACCAACGGGCCGATCGCCGCCCGCCAGGCCCAGTCGCACATCGAGTCGAGGCTGGCGGCGAAGTCGGTCGGATCGTCGAAGGCGGTCAGGTCACGGCCCGGGTCCGCGACGGCCGCGTCCCGCCGGGCCAGGGCCCTGAGGTACCGCTCGACGTCGAGGTCGTCGCGGACGTGCAGGTTGGCCAGGGGGATGTAACCGGTCGGTCCCCGCTGCGGCGCGATGACCGCGAAACCCGGCACCGGCCCGTCCCCCGGCACCAGGTAGACGAGCGCGTCGGCGTCGAGGGCGGCCAGGGCGGTGCGGATCTCGTCGAGACCTGGCGCGTCGAGCAGTGCCCCGCCGCTATCCGGGGCGGCGAGCACGGTCAGCACATCGTGGCGCAGGTCGGTCGGAAGGCTCTCCGCCGTGCCGGTGGCCGCGGCTTCCCGCCAGCGGCGCGCGAGGTCGGGCCGGCCGGCGTCGTCGAGGCGGCGGGGGATGTTGCGGACCTCGGTGGCCGCGTGGAGGGCGAGTCCCCGGCCGGCGTCGAGGGCCCGGATGGCGTCGTCCGGGTCGTTGAACACAAGGCACTGCCGGGCGACGTCGACCGCGTCCCGTGCCGCCCGGCGCGCGGCGAGGTTGGCGGCCGGCAGATCGGACTGGAGCAACACCTTCCAGGCGTGTTCCTGGAGTCCCTCCAGGGCCGCCTTGTGCGGGTCCGGCACGGCTCCGCGCCGCCGCCGGGTGTACGACAGCATCTCGTTGATGGCCGCCCACATCGGGTGCGCCGGCCCGCCGGCCAGCGTTCGCGCCTGTTCGAGCAGCTCGTTCGCCTCCTCGACGTCCCCGGTGGAGCTGGTGAGTTCGCCGCGGTGGTACAGGGCGACCGCGAGCCCCAGCAGGTGGACCGGGCGCTTGGGGCTGTCGGAGCCGGCGAGGGCCACCGCCGCGCGGAGATGCTCGATGCCCTGCTCGACGCGGGCCAGGTCGGCCCCCCAGCCGGAGTACACGGCCGCGCTGCCGACGCTCCCGTGGTACGACGCCCGGCCCTCCGCGCCGAGTTCCGGCCGCAGCGTCAGGTTTGTCATGGCGGCGAGTTGCACGTCGGTGAGGGCGGGCGCCGGGGCGTCCGGGCCGTCGCCGTACATTCCGGTCAGCGGACCGGCGATGACCGCCATCTCCTCGAAGGCGCTCCGCAGCGGGTCGTCCGGTGGCAGGTGCTCGACGGCCTGCCCGAGCCGGTCGATGGACGGCCGCAGGTCCTCGTTTCGATGGCTTGCCCCGAGGACGTCCACGAGACCGGCGAAGGTGTCCGCGAGGTGCGCCATGGCGGGGTTGCCGGCCAGCCCGTCCCGGATCCGGCGCGCCTCGTCCGGGAACCGCCGCAGCGCGGCCTCGTCGCCGCTCTCGAGAGCCTGCAGGTACGTGAGCATGGCCCGGACCGAGCCGACCAGCGGCGCGGTCGCCGGGTTGTCGTCACCGCCGACCTGGTCGAAAAGGGAGCTCAGCTCCGTGAGCATCGCCCGGTCGTCCGCCACCTCCCCGTCGGCGCCGGCCTGCAGCAGCGCCATGGCGCGGGCCGCCGCGCGCACCTGTGGCCACTCCGCCGTGTCGGGCGGGTGTCGTTCGGCGATCTTCAGCAGGTCGGCGATTTGCCGGGTCCGGTTCTGGTCCGGAGGCGAGACGGAGCGCAGGATCGCGGACAGCAGGTCGGCCGCCAGGACGCCCCGGACGGCCGGCCCGGCGGGGAGCCGGTGCAGGTCGGCGATCGCCGCGTCCAGGTCACCCCGTCCGAAGGCCGCCCGGCTGATGGCGACGCACCGTTCGGTGATGCCGGTCGCCTCGTCCACGCGTTCCCCCTCGCCACGTTCAGCCCCGACGACTGAACCTGACGGACGGCGGACGTGGGACGGGCTCCCGGCCGGAGTCGAATCCGTCCGGGAGCCCTCTCAGCCGACATATCGGTGGTGGTGCGTATTCAGCGGTTGCCGACCGGCCGGCTGCCGGTCAGGAGAACTTGATCGAACCCGCCCGGTTGCCCCACCCGTCGCCGATGTTGCCGAGCACGGGTGCCTGGTCGATCCAGGTCGACGACGCGCCGGTGAAGTTGATCCCGTCGAAGAGCTTCACGTCGCACTGGTGATAGGTGTGCACCGAGCTGATCTTGTTGTTCAGGTCGCCCGCCGCGGTGCTTCGCAGGTCGTCCCACTGCAACTCGGCGTCGTAGGCCGGCGTGCACTCCTGGTTCTGAACCCAGGCCAGCACCGTGCCGGTGTAGTTCGCCCCGGTGTAGGTGCGGGCGATGACCAGACTGGCCTGGGCGCCGACCGCGCGCAGCGCCCGGTCCTCGCTGGTCGCGCAGGTTACCGCCCCGGTGTCGAGGTTGACCGCGCAGTTGCGCTGCGGCGCTGCGGCGGCGGGCGCGGCGAACGTGCCGAGCAGGCCCAGGGTGCCGAGGGCCGTACCGGCCACGGTGGCCATTCGTGCCTTCATCGTCTTCTCCTTCGTTTCAGGAACGGGTGCGGAGCGTCGATGACGTCCCGGTTCCATTGCTAGTCGCCGGCCCGCTTGATCGGGACAACCACGGGCCTGGGTCAATCAATTCCGGACAATGCGTGTTCACCAGCGGCAACGCGACAGCCGCCCGGCCCGGCTGGACAGCGTCGGTAACGATGAATCGGATTTGCTCGGAGTTCTGGGTGAAAGGGAACTGAGTGGCTCGTCAGGAGAGACCCGTCGATCCGACCGCCGGCCCGGTACAGGCCCTCGCCTACGAGTTGCGCAAGCTCCGCGCCGAGGCGGGCAACCCCACCTACCGTCAGCTCGCCAGATCCGCCGGCTACGGCGCGACGACCCTGTCGGAGGCGGCCGGCGGGACCCGCCTGCCGACCCTGGAGGTGCTGCTGGCCTACGTCGGCGCGTGCGGGGGCGACCCCGACGAGTGGCGACGGCGCTGGCACGAGACGGCGGAGCGGGTGCGCCCGGCGGAGCCCGTTCGGCAGGTCGTCGGAGAACGGCACAGCGACCCGGAGGGGGACGGCGACCCGGAGGGGGGCGGCGGCGCGGGCACGGAGGGCCCGGAACTGCCGGCGGTTGCACCGTCCGGTGTGCGGCGGCCCGGGAACGGGCCGCCGCGTCTGCGGTGGGTCGTACCCGTCGTCGCAGTCGCCGCCGCCGCGATCGTCGCCGTCGTCACGGTGGTCGAGCTGCCGGACGACGGTCCGACGGCGCCCGGCGCGGCGCGCTGTCCCTCCGTGCCGGACGGGGCCGTCTTCACCGGGGTGACCTACGGGGGCGGCGCCCACGTGCGCGACGGGGCGGCCCGGGACGAATCCGTGCTGACCACCATCCCGCCGGACTGCACGGTCGGCTTCACCGGCTTCTGTGTCGGCGAGAAGGTCTACGACAACACCGGCGGCATGCCGGACGTGCGCTGGTTCAAGGTGGCCGGCGGCGGGGTCGTCTCCTCTGCGGTCGTGCACGGCAACCCGCCGCGTGACCTGCCGGCGTCGGACTGTCGCAACGGCCGTCCGACCTCGACCAGCCTAGAACTGTCCGTCGTCACAGGGGCGGGCCGTTCCGGGATCGTGACGTTGCGGGCCACCGGCAAGGACCTGTACGTCGTGGGCTTCGCCGCCGCCGCGGGGGCCCCGGGGGCGTCCGGCGAGCGAAGCTGGCGGCAGGTCAGGCTGGCCGACGTGCGGGATCCGACCGTCGGGGCGAGCGTCCGGCTCGACGCGCTGCCGGGAACCTCGGCCCGTGGGCCGGTCGTCCTGGTCGCTGCCGCCTGCCTCGGCGGGGACAGCCCGACCGGTCTGGTGCGGGCCCGTCAGGTTCGGCCGGAGGATCCGCGCGGGGCGGTGCCGGTGACGCTCGACCAACGGCAGCAGGCCGAGGCGGCGGGGTCCGCCTGCCGCTATCCCAGCCGGGGGTGAGGGGCGGGCCAGGCGGGTGGGAACGGCCCGCGTACCGCTGCTCCGGTCACTGGTTCGCGAACCGTCGACGAGGGCGGGCGGCGGCCGGGCGGGGCGGGCGTCAACGGGCTGTCACCGGTGGCCCACAGTTTCTGGCGCACCGTGACGCTGGGGTGACGCCCGGCCCCGCAGACTCCATTCGCACAGGGCCGGCGAAGGAGACCTCATGATCGGAATGCGGCGGGTGCCCGGAGGTACGGGATGACGGGCGTACGCACGGTGCTCGCGATGCGCACCAGGGAGGGCTGCGAGCAGCGGTTCGAGGCCGAGTGGCTCTCGGCCGCCGAACAGATCCGCACCCTCGACGGGTGCCTGCGTCAGGACCTGGTCCGCGACGCCGAGGACCCGCGCAGCTACCTGATCATCAGCGACTGGGCGGACCGGGAGCGGTTGGACGCCTTCGGCCGAAGCGAACAACGGGACCGGCTGCTGCGCGTGGTCCGTGACCTTCGCGAGTCCGCGCAACGACACACGTACCAGGTCCTGCACGTCCTGCGGAGCGAGCCCGAGGAGTCGCGATGACCGAGCACCCCGTCCCCGCGTCGGAGCTGTACACCGACGAGTTCGCCGCCGACCCGTACCCCAGCTACGCCCGGCTGCGGGCGGACCGGCCCGTCTGCCCGGTCAGCTCGCCGCGGTTCGACTCGTACCTGATCAGCAGGTTCGACGACGCCCGGACGGCGCTGACCGACCCGAGACTGTCCAAGGACCTCTACGGGCCAGGCCAGCACTACCTGCGGATCTTCGGGCCGAACTCGGAGGGGTTGAACAAGAACATGCTCAACTCGGATCCGCCGGAGCACACCAGGCTGCGCCGGATCGTGTCGCAGGCGTTCGCGCCGCGCCGGATCGAGGCGCTGCGCCCCCGCGTGGCGGAGATCGTGGACAAGCTGCTCGACCGGATCGTCCCGCGGGGTGGGTGCGACCTGATGCGCGACTTCGCCATCCCGCTGCCGATGCTGGTGATCAGCGACCTGCTCGGGCTTCCGGAGTCCGACCACGAGCGGGTCCTCGACTGGACGCAGGTGATCAGGACGTCCGGGTCCGCCAACCGCAGCCCCGAGAAGGACCGGGCCGCCGTGCAGGAGGCCCAGCTACGCCTGCACCAGTACCTCATCGACCTGATCGAGGCCAAGCGCGCGCACCCCGCCGACGACATGATCGGCGCGCTGGTCGACGCCTGCGACCGTGACGGGGAACTGTCCGAGCAGGAACTGGTCACCACCACCTTCCTGCTGCTGTTCGCCGGGCACCAGACCACCGCGGACTTCATCGGCAACGCGACGGTGGCCCTGCTCACCCACCCCGACCAGCTCGAACTGCTGCGGGCCAGGCCGGAGCTGCTGCCGTCGGCGATCGAGGAGCTGCTGCGGTTCGACGGCCCGTTGCCGGTGGCCAGCCCCAGGATCGCCCTTGAGGACGTCGAGTACCAGGGCGTGTGCATCCCGCGCGGGTCGGTCGTCGGTGTGGCGATCAACTCGGCGAACCACGACCCGGAGCACTTCGCCGACCCGGACCGGCTGGACGTCCGCCGTGAGCGCGCCCCGCACATCGGTTTCGGCTACGGCGTGCACTACTGCCTGGGCGTCTCGCTGGCCCGGATGGAAGCGCAGATCGGCATGGGGACGCTGCTGCGCCGGCTACCCGGGCTGCGGCTCGGGGTGCCGGTCGCCGAGCTGCGCCGGCTGCCGGCGGCGTCGCCGTTCCGTGGCCTGTTGGAGCTGCCGGTCCGGTTCGCCGCCTGACCCGCCCGGTGGCCCGGCCGCCCCGATCCGGGTCCGCCCGACCCATGTCCGCCTGATCCATGCCGCCCGGTTCGCGTCCGCCCGATCCATGTCCACCCGTCCATGCCGCCCGGTTCACGTCCATCCACCTGAGGAGCAGCCATGATCTACCGGTCCGTGATCGTCTGCCACATCGTCCCCGGCAGCGAGGGCACCGTCGGCGACGTCTTCGGCTACTACGACAAGACGACCCGACCGCAGGATCTCGGCGTGATCGGCCGGACCCTGCTGTCGCTGGACGACCTGTACATCCACGTGATCGAGCGCAACATGGACCCGAAGGCGTCGCTGGGCAAGGCCCGGGGACTGCCCGCGTTCCAGCAGATCGCCGAGGCCATCGCCCCGTACGTGACGCCATATCCGAAGAACTGGCAGAACCCGTCCGACTCCGTCGCCACGGAGTTCTACAGCTGGGCTCCGGCCGAGGGCTCGGTGCCCGCGTCGGAGTCGGACGACGGGAACATGACCGTCATCGTCGCCCGGATCAAGCCCGGGGCGGAGCCCAACGTCGCGCGGGTGTTCGCCGAGTCCGACGCGGGGTCGCTGCCGGTCGAGCTGGGCGTCACCGGGCGCTGGCTGTACTCCATCGACGACGTCTACCTGCACCTGCTGGAGCGCACCGACGCGGCGTTCGCCCAGGCCATGCGGGAAAGCCACGCCAAGCCGGCCTTCGCCAAGATCATGGAGGACCTGAATACGTTCATCACCCCGTACAACCCGGAGACCTGGCGCGGCCCGGAGGACGCGGTGGCCAAGGAGTTCTACCGCTGGCGCGCCGCGGACTGAGGCCCCCGACGCCGGGGATCGCCGACCCGACAGCTTTCGCGCCCTCGTCCACCTACGCTCAGCCGACCACCGTCGACAGCGGAGCGGATGGTGAAGCGTGGTGGGACAGCCCTCTTCCGCCGCCACCGGGGCCGAACCCGGTCTGCGCTGGCTGCACCTGCTGGTGCTGCTCGCCCTCGTGGCCGTGGGGGTGGGCGCCGGCGACATGGTGTTCGTCGTCCACAACCTCGGGCAATGGGGCGAGGTGCAGGCGTGCGCCGCCCTGCACGACCTGCCGCCCGACGGCGGGCAGGTCGCCCGCCTGCTGGGTCGCAGCGCCGAGTACGACCGCTGCGCCGCCGCGTTCGAGGCCACCCGTCAGGCGGCGCAGCTCGCCGGTGGGACGGCGATGCTGGTGCTGGCGGGGCTGGTCGTGTTCCTCGACGGCCTGTCGGTGCGGCTGGGACTGTCCCGCCGGGGCCGGCGCCGGCCCCCCGACGGGGACGCGTCGACGCTGATCAGGCAACGGTTCGAATTCTGGTGCGACGAGCTGGGGCTGCGCGGCCGGGCCCGCCCCAGGGTGGTCGTCGCGCCGGTCGGGACAGCCGACGCGCAGGCGTACACGACCGCCGTCCCGTACGGCCGGGCTGTCGTCGTGGTGCCCGTCGTCCACGCGTACGGCCGCCGGGACGTCCTCGACCTGGTGGTGTTGCACGAGCTGGCCCACGTCCGGGCCAGGGAGGTGTCGTGGGCGTCGGCGACGTGGTGGGCGGGGTGGCTCGTCGTGCCGGCGCTCCTCTCGGCCATGGCCCCGGTGCTGGTCGCGCCGGCCGCCGTGACCGGGTCGTACGCCGTCTCGCTGTCGATCGCGGCCGGGGCGGCGACCGCGATGCTGATCCTGCGCGCCGCCGTGCTGCGCCGCCGCGAGCACGCCGCCGACCGGTTCGCCGTCGCCCGGGGGGACCTGCGGGACGCGCTGGTCGCCGCCGCCGACGGGGAGGCCACCGACCGTCCGGCGCGGTGGAGGCCGGGCCGGCTGTTCGCCACCCATCCGGACCCGTCCGGCCGGGTCGCGGCGCTGGGGCGCGACGACCGGTGGGAGGGCGGCTTCGCCGTCGCGGCCGTCATCGGGCTGGCGACGATGTCCGCCCTGCAGAGCGCCCGCCGCGTGCTGCTGCACACCCCCGACACGCCCCTCCCGCTCGGCGTGGACAAGGAGGACCTCGCGGTGGCGGTCGCCGCACTCGTCTGGGCGGCAGCGACCATCCCGATCTGGATCCACCATCCCGCGCCGACCCGGCGTCGCTGGTGGGCCCGGGTGCTCGGCGCCGCCGTCGGTCTGGCGGCCGGGTGCGTCCTGCCCAGTGTCGGGACGACCGCGTCGATCTACGCCACGTTCACGGCCGGGTTCGGGCCGGCCGCGCTTGCCTGGCTGGTACCGGCGCTCGCCGGTGTCACGGCGCTCGCCGCCGGGCTGGCCGAGGCGGTGGCGGCCCTGCCCGGCGGCGCCCGCCGCGTCGTGGCGGCGCTCCTGTCGGTGCTCGGCGCGGCGGTGCTGCTGACCGCGGTCGCGCTCACCGCCACGCTGCTGCTGTACGGCCACTGGGCGTGGCGCAGCGTGGCCATCGACCGGGTCCTGTGGAGCACGCCGGATCGCCTCCGGAGTTGGGCCGCCGTGGCGCTGGTGGCGGCCTGCGTCCTGCCGGTCCTCGCGAGGGCCCCGGCCCGCCCGACCGCTGCCCCGCCGGACGGGGTGACGCCGGGCGGAGAGGCCCCGGGCGGGATGGTCCCGGGTGGGGACGCCCCGGGTCGGGTGGTGCCGGGCGGGGAAGTCCCGGGCGGGGGGAGCGGCGGAGGTGGCCGGTGGTCGGTGCGCCGGCTCGCCCTGCTGGTGGCGGTCGCCGGCATCGCGGCGGGGCTCGTCGGCGCGGTTGCCGCCGCGCCGCTCGCCGACCGGCTCGTCGGCGACGACGCCGCGTTCTTCCTGCTGTCCACCGGCTGGTGGGCGTGCGCGGCGGCGGGATGGGTGGTGGCGCTGGCGCTCCTGCTGTCGCTGGGGGCGCGCGGCCCCGACGGCGGGGTGGCCGTGGCCTGGCTGGCCGGCGCGGGCGTCACGGCCGTGAGTGGCACCGTCCGGTACGCCGGGGAGGTGCTCGCCGGCCGAGGTCCCGCCCACCCGCTCACCTTCGTGCAACGGCCGTGGTGGCTGCTGACGGCCCTGGTGCTCTTCTCCACCCCGGCAGCGGTGCTGGTCCGGGACGTCGTGGCGGCGCGGCGGGAGCGGGTCGGACGCCCGCCGGTGCCTCGCCGGGCCTGGCCGGTACCCGTGGCGACCGTCGCCGGCGCCGTAGCGGTGGCCTGCGTCGTGGCGCTCGGCTGGACCGTGCCGGTCACCGGCCGGCAGGGCGACCTGGCCCGGCTCCTGGCGGCGCGCGTGGACCCCGCCGCGGCGGACGGCGGCCGGGGCCGTCCCGCGGGCACCGCGCCCGGCCGGCCGCTCACCCGGCAGGGAGCCGACGCCGTGCTGGCGCAGGCGCGACGCGGCCTGCCGTCGGACTGGCCGCCGACCCGCACTGCCGCGTGGACCGGCACGGACGACCCGGCGACCGTGCGGCCGAAATCGTGTGCGGACCGGTTCGCCGCCGTGCGGCAGGCCGAGGATCGGCGCGCGGCGGCGACCACCCGCGAGGTCAGGCTGCAGGTGCCGGCCGGCGTCCTGCCACCGCTGGGGGCCACGCTGCACCTGCGGCTGACGTCGTACCCGTCCGCCGACGCGGGGAAGCAGGTCGTCGCCGAGGCCGGGGACACCGTGGCGGCCTGCCCCCGCTGGTCGGTGCCGGCGCCGCTCGCCGATGACGGGGTGTCGCGCCGGTGGGCCATCGCCATGCCGGCGCCGGACCTGCCGTACGACAGTTGCCGGACCAGGCTCACCGATTCCTCGTCCGTCGGCGGTCTTCCCGCGGTGACCGGTGGGGCGCTGGTCGTGGTGGGGATCGGGCACAACGTGGCGGTGGCGGAGATCGCGTACGGGAGGCCCTTCCGGGACCAGTTGGAGCCGAAGGAGCAGGGCCTGCTCGACGACCTCGCGATCGTGGCGGCCCGGCTGATCGTGAACGCCCTCGACTCCTGAGGGCATCCGGGTGCGTACGGACGGCCACCCGCCCGGACCGCTCGGCCGATCCCGGTCAGCGGGCTGTGACTGTTCTGCTACACAGGTTCCAGGTACCCGACGGCTTCCCGCTCCACAGCGGACGAACGGATCGGTGATGCGCCATGGTGGATTCGACGGCCCGGTCCGAGTCGGGCCTGCTGCACCTCAGCGATCTCGCCCGGGAGGTGATCGAGGCCGCCGCGCCGGAGGAGGCCGGCCTGCTGCCCGAGGTGACCGCCTCCTGGCTCGCCGGTGACCTCGCTGCCGGGCCCGGCTGGCGGGGGCGTCGGCGGGGTGCCGCGATCGGCCTCGGCCTGGACGCGCCGCTGCTGGTCACGGTCGTCTACCCGGTGCTGGCAGCGGCACTCACCCCGCTTCTCGTCCCGGCCGCCGAGCGGGGCTGGCGGCGGCTGTCCGACCGGTGGCGACGCCGCCGCCGGCGCACCGACCTCGTGATCCCCCGCGAACTCGTCGAGCAGGCCGAGGCGGTCCGCGATGCGATCCTGGCCGGCGCACCGGGCGTGGGGGTGTCCCGCCGCCGGGCTGCCGTGCTCGCCGAGGCCGCGTACGCCGCGTTGATCCGGCGGCAGTTCGGCGGTGACCGGTGACCGGGCGTCCCGCCGGCCGGCCGCTGAGCAGGCGTCACGCCCTCGGGCTGGCCGGTGCCGGCCTGACCGGGATGCTCGTCGGATGCGGCGACGACGCCGCGCGGCCCGCCGGGGACGCGACCCTGCCGACCGCCGGGTCCGGCGCGTCGCCGGGCTCCGCCGGCGTCCTGGCCGACCGGCTCGCCGGCTACCGCAGCGCGTTCCGCTTCATCCGGACCAACACCATGGCGTACGACGACGAGGCGGCGTCGGCCAGGGCCACCGTCGCGATGCGGGTCGAGATCGCCGCGTTCCTCGCCTGGGCCCGGGACAACGGCCACCCCGACATCCGCCCGGCCCTGCCCCGGGTCCCCGCCGGCGAGGAGTACCTGCTGGATCCGCTGTTGGGCAACGACGAGAGCCTCGACACCACGCCGCTGTCCGGTGCCCGACAGCCCTTCGGCCGGCTGATCCCCGACGCCGAGACAATCAAGAGCTACCCGGCCACCCGGCAGGCCGGGTTCGCGCTCACCATGCTGAAGATGGTCCTGTCCCGGGCCGAGTACGCCCGGCTCGTCACCGACTCCCCGTTGGTGCGGGCGGCCGGCGGCAAGAGCATCATCACCATCTACCCGTTCTCCGCGCCGGAGCCGAAGGGCGGCGACTCCTACCTGGTCCTGCTCCCCGGCGTCCGGGACGCCTTCCGAACGGACCCGGCGCTGCGCTGGCTGGTTGCCAACCCCGGTCAGGCCATGTCCGGGGAGAACCAGCGCCGGCTGGTCGAGGGCGGCGGGACGCTGTACACGGCCGAGGGGTACCGGGTCGTGTACATCGACAGCGCCCGGGCCGAGGACGTGCCCGCCCTGGTCGCCGGCGCGCTGTACGAGGCGCTGTGGACGGTGCGGGACGGCTGACCCGGCCACCTCGGGGGAGTGCGCGTCGCCGGCGCGGCGCCTGCCCGGCTCGATGCCGTACCGGTGGTCCGGTCGGCGCAGACGCCGGCCCGATCACGTTGCCTGCCAAGGGAGTGGTTGATTACTCGCTACTGTCAGGGTGACCGCGCGACGGCCGGGTGGGCCGTCGCGACGGTCAGTGCCCGCAGGCCCGTCGACAAGCGTCCTGGCCCACGGGGCGTCGACCTGCTCGGCGCCCATGGTCACCACCACGCTGCACATCGCACCCTTGGCGAAGAACTCCCGCACCTGCGCCTCGCTGCCGCCGGAGACGCTGCGGGTGTACTCGACCAGGCGGGCGTAGCCCCGCTGGACGGCCCGGCGGATCTCCGGCACCGAGACCGCCGCGCACTGGGCGTGCAGCTGCACCAACAGCAGGTCCTGGTCCCGGATCAGCAGGGTGTAGGCACCGGCCATGGCGGACAGGACCACCTCGGGCGAGCTGCCCGGGGCCGCCGCCGCACCCTCGCTGAGGCTCTCCCGGAACCGCTCGAAGCAGCGCTCGGTGACCGCGGCGAACAGCGACTCCTTGTCCGGGAAAAGCCGGTACAGGTATGCCTGGGAGATGCCGGCGCGCTTGGCGACCTCGACGGTGGTGGTGCCGAAGTAGCCCCGGGCCGCGAACGCCCCGATGGCCGTGGAGAGGACGTCCTCCCGCCGCTCCTCGGCGGTGGAGAGCGTCCTGGTGCGCGTGGTCGGAGACACGTGAGTAGGCAACCACACCCTTCGATTCGTGGCAAGCGGTTGCCGGGTAACGCGCGGGGTCACGGCGTGGCACGTCCCAGCGGGTGGCCGGCTCCCTGCCGAAATCCGACCGAGGTGTCCGATCACGGGCAGCTACCAGGACGTATTGATGACTACCATCAGTGGTGTCGCTCGTCCCGGGCCGGCTCGACGGCCGTCTACCTCGGGGAGGTGTGCGCGATGCCGACGGAACCCGCCCGCAGCCCTTCGCTGAGCCTCACGCGGTCGAGGCTGATCGCCGCGCTGGACGTCCGGCCCCGATCCCTCGGCCTGGTGGTCGCCCCCGCCGGGTCCGGCAAGACCACCCTCCTCGCCCAGTACGCGGCCACCGGTCGTGGGCCCGTGGGCTGGCTGCGCGTCGTGCCGTCCGACGCGGACCCGGTGCGGGCGCTGGAGCGTGTGGAGGCGACCCTGCCCGACGCCGGTGCCGGCCTGCTCGTCGTCGACGACCTGCACCTGGTCGAGGGAGCGCCCGGGGAGTCCGTGCTGCTGGACCGGGCCCTCACCCTGGTCCGCGCGGGCGTCCGGGTGCTGGTCGGCACCCGCCGCATGCCGCCGCTGATCCTGACCCGGCACGAGTTCTCCGACAGCGTCGTCATCGACGCCGAGCAACTACGTTTCCGTACCTGGGAGGTCGAACGGCTGTTGCGCGACATCTACCGGGAGCCGCTGCCGGCCGACGACGTGGCGGCCCTGGCCCGGCGGCTCGGCGGCTGGGCGGCCGGCCTGAAGCTCTACCACCTCTCCACCCGGGGCCAACCGCTGGCCGACCGGCGGCGGGCGGTCGCCTCGTTGGGCGCACGCTCCGCGCTGTCCCGGGACTACCTCACCCGCACGGTGCTCGCGGAGCTCGCCCCCGACCTGCGTCAGTTCCTCGTCCGCACCTGTGTGTTCGAGGTCCTCACCGCCGAGCGCTGCGACCTGCTGCTGGGCGGCGACGCCCAGGCCGCGCTGGAGGAGCTGGAGCGCCGGCAGGCGTTCACCGTCTCACACGACGGCGGCCGGTCCTTCGCGTACCACGAGGTGTTGCGCGCCCACCTGATCGCGGCGCTCGCCGAGGAACTGGGAGAGACCGCGGCCCGTGCCTGGCACGCCCGCGCCGGCCGGCTGCTCGCCGCGGAGGGCGCGGCGCTGGAGGCGGCCCGGTGCTTCGCCCGCGCCCAGCAGTGGCCCGACGTGCACCGGTTGCTCGACGCTGCCGGTAGCGACGTCGCAGTGCGGGGCCTCGACCCCTGGTCGGACCTGCTGCCCACGTGGTTCATCGCCGAGGACCCGTGGCTCGTGCTCGCCGACGCCCGGCACCGGATCAACGAGGGCCAACTGGCGGCGGCGGTGCCGCTGCTGCGCCGGGCCGAGGAGATGTTCGGCAGCGAGCCGGCCCGGTCGCGTTGCCGCTCCCTGCGTGCCGACGTGACGGCCTGGCTGCCGGACGGCCCGCACTGGCGCGGGCACTGGTCCGGCTGGCTGCGGGCCGCCACCCGCCGGCACCCGATGGTTGTCGTCGGCGAGGCGGAGCGGCTGACCGGGGCGGCCGACGTCCTGGTCCGTGCCGGCGCGTTGCTGCTGGCCGGGCACGCCGCCGAGGCGTCGCGCGTCCTGGACCGGCCGACCCCATCCGAGGCCGGCCTCGTCGGGCTGGCCTGCCGGCTGCTGCGCGCCGCCGTCGCGTCGGCCGGCGGAGACCCGCAGGCGTCCGTCGTGGCCGCCGCCGTCGGGCTGGACGCCGACCGGGCCGGCCTGCCCTGGCTGGCCCGGCTCGCCCGGGCCGTGCCCGCGCTGGCCGGCGCGGAAGCCGACCTCAAGGAGGCCGCCGCCGTCGTCGAGGAGTGCGACCGGTTGGGGGACCGCTGGGGTGCCCTGCTCGCGGCCGGCTGCGCCGCGCTGGCGCGCTCCCTGCACGGTGGCCCGGAGGTGGAGGAGGCTGGCCGACTGCTCGACCGGGCCCGGGACGTGGACAGCGGAGTGCTCGCCGCCTGGGTGCAGTCCCTGCTCGCGCTGGCCGCCGTGCGCGCCCGGCTGCCCGACGCCGAGGTCGAGGTGCGCCGGGCGGAGAGCACCGCCCGCGCCGCCGGTGTGCCGGGGGCACGGGTGCTCGCCCTCGCCGCGGGCGTGCCCGCCGGGCCCGGCCGGGCGGTGGGCCTGTCCGCCGTGCACGCCGCCGCCGAGCAGGCCGGGCTGCCCCGGCCGGCGGTCACCGCCTGGGTCACCCCGGAGCGGGGCCCGGCGCCGGCCGCGCCGGACACGGCGCCGCTGACCGTACGCTGCTTCGGCGGCTTCCGGATCTGCCTGGACGGCGAGCCGCTGAACTGGTCGCCGCTGCGCCCCCGGGCCCGGGCCGTGGCCCGGATCCTCGCCATGCACGCGGGCCGGGCCGTGCACCGCGACCGGCTCCTGGACGCGCTCTGGCCGGACACCGATCCGGCCACCGCCACCCGCACCCTGCACGTCGCCCTGTCCAGCCTGCGCCGGTTCCTCGACACCCACCTGCCCGCCGGCGACGGGGAGAGCCTGCTGCACCGCGACGGCGACGCGTACCTGCTGGCGCTGCCCCCGGGTAGCTGGTGCGACGTCACCGAGTTCCGGCTCGCGCTGGAACGGGCGTCCCGCGCCGGGGCGAGCCGCGACCCGCGCGCGCTCGACGACCTGCGGGTGGCCGTGGCCGCGTACACCGGCGAGCTGCTGCCGGAGGACGGCCCGGCGGAATGGGTGGTGGCCGAGCGGGAGACGCTGCGCCGGCAGGCCGCGGACGCGGCGGCGCAGCTCGCCGAGGCAGCCCTGGGCGGCGCGGACGCCGATCCGGCGGTCGTGACGGCCGCCCGCTGCGTCGAGATCGACCCGTGTCACGACGCCGGCTGGCGGCTGCTGATCGCGGCGCACGACCGGGCCGGCAACGCCGCCGCGGCCGAGCACGCCCGCCGCCGGTACGCGGACGTGCTCGTCTCCCTCGGCCTCGACCCGGCACCCGCGGAGACCACGCCACCGGGGGCCACGGTCAACGTCGGCCGAAGAATTCCGCCTCCCCGATCGCCACGGCCGGATCCAAGCCGGGCCCGTACGTCGAGCGGACCACCAGCCTGATCCGCATCACGTTCGACGCCTCGACGGGGAAGTGCTGCTCCCCGGGTTCGTCGCGCAGCTCGATGTCGGTCTTCTTCTGCTTCCCGCCGGCGTCGACGGTGACCACGGTGAGCCCGCGCGGCCGCCCGGCTTCGAGGAACGCCTGCCGCCGCTCGCCGACGCCCGGGGTGATGATGACGGTGAGCAGCCGCACGGGCTCGGTGAAGCGGCCCTCCACCCAGGCGCCGGCGGCCGTGCCGGTCGGCGCCCAGTAGCGGTTGCTCGCCCCGTCGGTGAGCCGGGCCGCGCCGGCACCCAGCTTCTCCGACGACGCGCTCACCGCCGCCGGGACGAGCGACGCCGGGTCCTCGGTGCGGTCGCGCACCGCCTCCACGGCCCGCCGTGCCAGGGGCGGCCCGGCCACCGCCAGCACGCCGACGAGGCAGAGCCCGAGCACGAGCAGCAGCAGCCGCCGGGCCGCCCCGGCGGCCCGGCGGTCCTTCGGGGCGGAGCGGCGGGGCCCCCGGCGGCGCACCCGGTCCCACATCCGTCGCCACCGGTCCCGCAGCCGCTCCCACCAGGTGGCGCGCTCCGGCTCCGGCGCGACCGGCGCGGTCAGAGTTTCCCCGCAGATCCGGCAGATCCGGCGGCCAGGCGGGTTGATCCGGCCGCAGTGGGGGCAGGTCGGCTCCGGCGGCCGGTGCGCCGGTACGACCGGGTCGACCGGCCTCGGGGCCTCCCGGGTGGTGCTCGGTGGCCCGGGCTGCAGTGCTTGGGGTGTGCCGTCGCCCGCGCGAACCGGCTTGTCCCCGCCCGGCTTGGTCCCGCCCGGCGTGTCCCCGGCCGGGGCAGGCTCGGTCGGGTCGGGTGGCCGCACGACGGGCGGCCCGCCGGCGGTGGAAGGCCCGGGGCCCGGCGGGGCCGGGACGACCGGATCCGTCGCCGCGTCGGTGGCCCGGTCGGTCTCCGGCCGGCCCCGGATGACGGCGGGCCCGGAGGCGGGCCGCGCGGTGCCCTCGTCCCACAGGTACTCGCCGCAGGCGGCGCAGAACTGCCTGCCGTCGGCGTTGGAGGCGCCGCAGTTCGCACAGGTGATCATGACTCGATCTCCAGCGTCAGCCGGACGTGGGCCGGCACGGCGGACGCGACGACCCGGCGCACCAGCGCCTCGTCGGCCGCCCCGACGACCCGGACCCGGACCTCCGGAACCTCGTCCGGCGGCGGCCCGCCCGTCGGCGTCGCCGAACACGTCACCCCGCCGTTGTCGGTGACCTCCACCCGAGCCCCGGTGGCCACCCGCACCGCCAGCTCGACGCCCCGGGCCGTCCCGCGCCACCGGTGCGCCTCCACCGCGTGCCGGACCACCTCCCGGCGCACGTCCGGCGCCCGGTCCCCGTCGACCGGCGCGGCCACCCAGCCGGCCAGCCAGTCCAGGAAGTCCGGCGGGGCCAGGTCCAGGTCGAAGTACGCGTCCAGGCAGTCGAGCGTCAGCAGGACCGGTGCCAGCACCTCGTCCAGCCCGGCGGTGAACCGCTGCGCGAAGTCGTCCTCCAGGTATACCGCGGGCAGCTCCTGCCCGATCGGGTGAGGGCTCGCCAGCCCTGGCACCGCACCCCGCATCATTCCCTCCCGACCTCGACGACGCGCCCGCTCACCCGGTGACCCGCACCTGGTGGGCGTACGAGAAAGCGATGGCGCTGACGTCCAGCTCGATGCGCTGCACCGCCTCGCCGCGTTCCCCGGTGGTCGGATCGGCCCCGAACAACCGGACCTCCTCCACCAGGTCCACCCCGTCGACCCGCTGCAACACGGCGTGCAGCTCGCCCGACTGGATGGGCCGACCGAACGGCCACCCGTCGCCGTCGGGCCCGCCCCGCACCGGGTCGAGGTAGTCGTACAGGGCCCGCAGCGCCCGGCGGCGCAGCTCGGCGGCGGACGTGCTGACCCGTGGCCGGGCGCGGACCCGGGCGACCACCGTCACCCCCTGGTAGAACGGCGGCTCCACCAGCACCCGGGCGCCCACGCAGCGGCGCGCGTCGAGGAACGCCTTGATCCGGTCCAGGACCTCGTCGCGGGGCCGCAGCGCGGCGAACCGGGCCGCGTCGTCCTCGGCGTCGCCGTGCTCACCCAGCGCCGGCACCACCAGCACCCGCACCGCCGCCGAGCCGTCACCGGCCGGCACGCACTTCACCCGCAGCATCTCCGGCGCCGCCTCCCGGGCCAACTGCTCGTAGTCCTCGGCGGTGACCGCCCGTTCCCGGGTACGCAGGCTCAGCGGCCCCCGCACCGACGTCTCGGCCAGCGACTCGCCGTCGACGCCACCGGTGGCCGCCGCCCGGTTGGTCACCGTGGACACGAACGGCACCGGGTCCCGCAGCACACTCAACGTGCGGGCGGCTACGTTGCCCTGCCGCCCCCCACCCGTGCGGTAGGCCGGGATCCGGACCACCGCGCCCTTCGGCGGCACCGCCCCGTACCGGCGTACCGTGCCGTCGGCCTGCCGGACGGCCGGGCCGAAGCCGATCTCCCCGGTGGACCGGTCGACGCACACGTGCCGGTCCTGGGGCCCGGAGCCGGCGAAGCTCGCCACCTCCCGCCAGGTCTGCCAGCCCCCGGCGGCGCCCACCTCGATCCCGATCGCGCCGTCGGCGGCCACGATCGGCGCCCGCTGCACCGTGAACCGCTGCCCCGGCACCCCCTCGGACGCGCCCAGGGTCTCCCCGCCGATCAGCTCGGAGTGGCAGGCGCTCACCGTGCCGCCGATGGTGACCGCCTCCGCCCGGCCCAGCCTGGGCGGGGCGTGGAAGAACGGCTGCCCGGCGACGGGCTCGCGCAGCCGGCAGCGCAGCCAGCCGGCGCGGTGGCGGGCCTCCACCGACGCCGCGTGCCGCGCCGGGACGTGCAGCACCACCTCGCCGGCCCGGTTCAGCGCGCCCGTGGTGTCCCGCTCCACCGGGCACTCCTCCCAGCCACCCTCGGTCCACGCCTCCCACACCAGTGGCGGATTCGTCGGATCCACCCCGCGCCCGGCGACCACCCAGTCCATGGTGAGCAGCACGGCGCTGCCCGGCACCGCCCCGTCCAGGCCGAACAGCACGGCGTCGCCGGCCACCGGCGGGTCCGCGAACGCCGGGATCCGGTCCGCGCCGCCCAGGTCCCCGGTCCGGTCCGTCGCCCGCCCCCCGGCCGGCACGGTCAGCACCCGGGCCAGCCGGCACGGCGGCACGGCCAGCTCGTGCAGCGTCTCGAAGGTCACCGGCTCCGCGCTCTCCGCGCGCATGGTCGCCACGTGCGTGCCGGCCGGGACGACGACCGGGGCGTCCCGGGGCGCGGACAACCAGAAGGTCACGTCCACCGACGCCACCGCCGGCGGGAACGGGACGATGCCGAGCAGGTCCAGGAACTTCACGTAGTGCCGGTCGGGCACCCGGTTGAGCCGGTACAGCAGCTGGTCCACCATGTACGCGAACGTCTCGATCAGGGTCACCCCCGGGTCGGACACGTTGTGGTCGGTCCACTCCGGGCAGCGCCGCTGCACCAGGCGCTTCGCGTCGTCCACCAGGTCCTGGAAGCGGCGGTCGTCGAGGTGGGGGGCGGGTAGGGCCATCACTCGGCTCCCGGGTCGTGCGCGGGGATGACGTAGAACGGGAAGACCAGGTTGCGCGGGTCGTTGTCCTGGCGCAGCCGGTACCGGATGTCGATGTAGAGGGTGCCCCGGGCCGCGTCGGCGAAGTCGACCAGCACGTCGTCCAGCTCGACGCGCGGCTCCCACCGCTCCAGCGCCAGCCGCACCTGGTACGCCACCTGGCCGGCCGTGGACGGGTCGGCCGGGGCGAACGCCAGCTCGTGGATCGCGCAGCCGAACTCGGGGCGGCCCGGCCGCTCGCCCGGAGCCGTGCCGAGGATCAGCCGGATGCTCTCCACCACCTCCCGATCCCCCCGGACCAGGGCGATTCCGCCGGTGGGATCGGTGCGCAGCGGAAACGCCCAACCGGCGCCGACGAAGTCGGTGGCCATCGGCGTCACCCGCCGATCAGCACGGTCGGGCAGCCGGCGAGGATCGGCGCCCCGCAGCCGGTCAGGTCGCCCATCCGGGCGGCGGGCCGGCCGCCGATGAGCACCGTCGGGCAACCGGGCGGCAGCAGCGGCGACGGGGGGTGCGGCGGGGTGCCCGGGAAGGAACAGGCGTGCATCGTGCCCACGGTGGCGGCGGGCTGCCCGCCGATGAGGACGGTGGGCATCCCAGGACCGCCGACCACGCCCGGATGCGCGGTGGGGTCACCGACACGAGCTGCTGGTGGCACGGCGCTCTCCCTTCACTCACGTACCGTCAGTTGATCCGGACGACGCCGCCGCGGACGGTGACCGCGCCGCCGGCGGTCAGCTCCGCGCCGCCCTGCCCGGCGACCTTCACCGTCGCACCCTCCACGGACGCGCCGGCCGTGCCCTTCACCCGCACCTGCCCCTGACCCTCGATGCCGACGTCGCCCTTCGAGGTGACGGTGACCCGCTGCCCGGCCAGCTCCAGCGGCCCGGAGCCGGCGTCCAGGCTGATCCCGTCCTTGGCGCGCACGCTGACCTTGCCGTCGCTGACGATCTCGACCTGCCGGCCGGTGCGGTCCAGCCGCAGGGTGAACTTCCGGTCCCCGGTGGCCAGCAGGATCCCGTCCGGGCCGCTGCCGGCCTCCAACAGCTCCAACCGGTGGCCGGTGCGGGAGACCAGGGCCCGCGCCGCGATCCGGCCGCTGCTGCCGTCCACCGGATCGGTGTCCAGCTTCGGCGGCGCGTCGGTGCCGTTGTGCAGCCCGCCGAGGACGTACGCGGCGTCGAGGTTGCCGCCGGTGAACCCGACCAGCACCTCGTCGCCCACCTCCGGCAGCAGCACCGCCCCCCGGCCGGCGCCCGCGCCGGGCTGCACCACCCGCGCCCAGCCGGTGGTGTACCTCTCGTCCAGCCACGGCAGGGTGAGCCGGACCCGGCCCAGCTTCTTCGGGTCCTTCACGTCGCTGACCACCGCCGGGACCAGTCCGTCGCCGGCCCGGTCGGTCGCCGCCGCGCCGGCGGTCAACCCGTACAGCGAGCGGTCGGAGCGGCCGGAGACGGTGAACGCGGTGGTGTAGCCGGCCTGCTCGCTGAACACGTGCCGGGTGCTGGTCAGCACGTACTTTCCCTGGAACGGCTCGCCGATGTTCGCCAGCGCCACCGCCGCGCCCGCGCGCAGCCGGGCGTTGCCCTTCGCCACCCCCTCGATCTCCGCGCAGCCGCCGCCGAGGTCGCCGGCGAGCGCGCCGGCCACCGCCCGGACCGCCGCGTCCGAGCCCAGGGTCGGGTCGGCGACCAGGTACGGCGGGCTGCCCACCTTCTTTCCCAGCTCAGCCGGGTCGGCGCCGATGCCGTCGGCACCCGGAACCTTCGGGGTGGCGGTCGCGCTGACCGCCCGCTTCGTCGCCGGGTCCCAGCCCCGGGCGGCCACCTCGGGCACCTGTGCGGTGGCGGTCACCCCGGCGCGCAGCGCGATCAGGTTCCGGTTGACCTCCAGCACCAGCGGGTCCTGGGTGGCCCGCGCGGACGGGTCCGGCGCGCCCGCCGGAGGCTCGGGCATCCGCAGGTGCAGCGCGCCGTCGAGCACCATCACCTGCGCGCCGACCAGTGCCGCGAGCCGGTGCAGGAAAACCCAGTCGCTGACGTTGTCCTGGCTGAGCTGCGCCTCTGGCTCGCCGCCGATGCCGGTCACCGGGTCGATCCGGCCCGCCTTCAGCCCGGCCCGCTGCGCCACCTGGCGCACGATGTCCGGCACGCTCATCCCCGGGTACGCGGCCACCCGCCGGCCGCGCAGCAGCCGGTGGGCCAGGTCCAGGCCGCGGACCTCGGTGAACGTGCCGCTGGCGTCCAGCTCGCACTCCACGGCGGTGATCTCGCCGGTGAGCAGCGGCGCGGGGCCGCCCGGATCGGAGGTCTGCACGGTCAGCTTCACCGGGGCGCCGATGGTGAAGCCACCCTTGGCCAGCACCGTCCGGCCCGGGTCCCGGTACCGCAGCACGAACCGGTCGGGCAGGTTGCGGCTGTCGTCGACCGCCGCGTACGTCAGCAGCGCGGCGATCTCCGCGGGCAGCGGGCTGCCGCCCACCTCGACGAGGAGCGCGTTGGCGAACTGCTCATTGGCCACGGGCACCGTCCGTCAGCTCCTCGAGGGCGGGCACCAGCAGTACGGTGCCGGGCCGCAGCCGCATCGGGTCGTCGATGTCGTTGGCCTCGGCGATCTGCCGCCACAGCCCCGCCCGCCCGTACGCGTGGTGGGCCACCGAGTGCAGGGTGTCCCCGGCGACCACCACGTGGACGTCCCGGGCCGCGAGCGCCCCCGACGTCGGGTTCTGGCCGGGCTGCTCCCCGGAGATCTCCTCCAGGGTGACCGTGCACAGCGCCCGCACGGGGGTGCCGCCGGGGGTGAACAGGGTGTACTTCGCGTTGACGCTGGCCACGAACGCCGGGAAGCCCACCATTCCGCCCCAGTGGAACACCACCCACGGCGGGGAGCCCTTCTTCTGCTGCCGGCTCGCGTCGGTCGGCACGCAGCAGGCGAACAGCTCCTCCACCCGCTTCACCACCGAGCTGTCCATGGTGCCGGTGGCGTCGAAGAACATCTCCAGGGTCAGCTTGGCCGGGTCCGAGCCGGTGAACTCCGGCACGCCGCTCTTCTTCGCGTTGCGCTGCGCGTCCCGCTTCCACTTGGCGGTCTTCGTCAGCGCCAGCTCCTTCGGGTTGAACTGGAACGGGATCCGGTTCAGCGTCGGGCCCGGGGCGGCGGTGCCACCGTTGCGGGGCGGCTCGTGCAGTTGCAGGTAGGCGTGGGTCAGCTGCGGCGGCGCGCCGCCACCCCGCCCGGCGGGGCTGCCGGCGGCGGTGAAGGTGACCGGGGAGGCGCTCACGGGTCACCCCCCGGTCCCGGGGCCGAAGAAGCCGTGGTGCGCCAGTTCGAGGGTCTCGACGGCCACCTTCGGGCTGTCCGGGCTGAGCTGCGGCCCCGTCCACCTGACGGGGATGACGTCGAGCAGCCCCCACCGGGCGATCACCGTGCCTTCCAGGGTGCGGGCCTCGATGGTGGCGGTCTTGCGGGTGATCCCGTTCGCCATGCCCGAGAACCAGCGCATCAGCTTCGTGCTGTCGGCGGTGACCGGGCGGGACAGCTTGACGTTGGAGAACTTCATCCGGGTCGGTAGCTGCCACACGTGCCCGTTGTTGCCGCCCTCCTCGCGCTGCTCGACGACGACTTCGCAGCCCAGCCCGTCGCAGGTGTTGAACGCGCCGAGATCCTGGTCGTCGATCCTGACGACGAAGGCGATCGCGACGGCGACCTCATCCTTGGCCATTCGTCCCTCCTGGTCCTGCGCGTGTGTCCCCTGGGCCCGGTGTAGCTCCCGGTCCCCGTCAGCCCGGCCCGCCGAGCGCCCCGTGCCGCTCCCGGTCGAGGCGCAGCTCGGTCTTGAGCCGGCGCAGCAGCGGGTCGTACAGCTTCTTCAGCAGTTCCTCCGGTTCGGCCCCGCCGGCTGGCGGGACGCCCGGCGGCGCCGGCCCACCGGCCGCCGCCCCGCCACCGTCGGGCGGTGGGGCGGCGGCCGGCGGCGCGGGCGCGTCGACCGGGGGCGGCGGGGCGGCGTCGTCGGCCGGCTCGGCCCGCTGCACGACCGGACCCGACAGCTCACCCATGGAGTACGCGGACAGCGGCGGCCCGGGCGGCGCGGTGCCCCGCCCCTGGGGCCGGCCGCCCGTCGGCGTTCCGGGAAGCGCGCCCACCCACCGCTGGACGGGCGGGAGCCCGCCGCCGGGCCCCGCGCCGGTCGAGCCGGCTGCGTCGGTCGATGCCGCCGGGCCCGGCGCGGTGCCCGGGTACGCGGCGGCCGGGGTCGCGTACAGGTCCACGGGGACGGCCCGCTCCGGGTCGGGTGCGTTCGCCCGTCCGCCGCCGGCCGGTGACTCGTCCCGCTGCCAGGTCACCCGCTGCACGGCCGGCCGGTCGGGCGACGGCGCGACCGGCCCGGCCCCGGTCAGCAGCGGGGGCGGGCGGTCACCGACGAGCCGGGCCACGACCAGGGGCAGGGGAGGGGGTGCGCTCCCGCCCGCGTCCACCCCTGCGGGGCCGGCCGGCCCGCCCGCGTCGCTGGTGGGGTCCGCCGTGCCGCCCTCTCCGCCGACGAGGGCGGCGACGCCCGGTCCGCCGTCGGTCTCCCCGCCGGCCGGGGCGCCACCGACCGGGCTCGTGCCACCGAGCGGGTTCGTGCCGCCGTCGGTGACGGTCTCCCAGTCGGCCGGGGCGTCACCGACCGGGCTCGGTCCGCCGTACGGCGCGACGGTGCCGGTCGGCGCCTCGGTGCGGGGGGCCGGTCCGGTGCTGGTCGACGGCTCCCCGGCGTGGGGGCCGGTCGGGGTGGCCGACGTCGCCAGGCGCGCCACCACCGGCAGGTCGGGGCCGCCGGAGCCTGCCCGTTCCGCCCCCGGACCGCCGGCCGGATCCACCGCCTGAGCGCCCGCCGCCGGCCCGTCCGCCGAGGAGGAGGTGCCACCCGAGGGCGTCGACGTGGGCGGCCCGCCCAGCAGCGGGGCCACGCCCGCCCCCGCCGGCCCGTCCCCACCGGCCGTCGTCCCCCCACCTGCCGTCGTCCCCCCACCGGCTGTCGTCCCCCCACCGGCTGTCGTTTCCCCACCGGGCGGTATGAACGTCTGGACGGGTGCCGGTTCGCCCGTACCCGGGCCCGCCGCGCCGCCGGTCCAACTTGCGGGCGGGGCGCCGCCGCGCGGCGTACCGGCGAGCGGCAGGCCCTCGGCGGGCGGTGGGGGACCGCCGACGGGGTTCTCGCCCCCGTCGGCGGTCCCCGCCCCGGCCTGCGGCCCCACGGGGGAGGGGCCGAGACCGGTGGGGAAGGCTTCCGTGCCGAGCCGGGACACGGTGACGGCCCCGGAGCCCACGAGCGTGGTCGGGTCGCCCGTAGGCGTCACGCCTCCGGCGTCGGCCGGGCGGCCGGCGGCCCCGGGATCGGTGACCGGCCCGCTCCCGCCGGACGGCGACCGTTGGACCAGCGGCGCGGCGGCCGGCGCGAGCGGGCCGCCCGCCCGGCCCTCTCCGGCGGCGGAGCGTCGTACCTGCTCGGGATCCTGCCCGGGCGCGGAGCGTTGCACTGACGGGGGAGCGGCGTCGCCGGTCGGCCGGGGCGCCGGGGGGAGCACGGGGGACACGATCGGCTCGCCCAGCCCGAGCCGGCGGGGTGGCCTCGGGCCGTTCCCGACGAGTCGCTGCACGGGCAGGTCCGGTGCGGACGGCCCGGCACTGCCGGGTGTGCGGGACCTGCCGCTGCCCGGTGTGAGGGGCCCGGCTGCCGCCGCCGACCACGCGTCCGACGCCGGACCCGGGACGTCACCGTCGAGGGGACCCGTCATATCGGCCGGGGTCGTCGCGTCGGTGTCACCCGTCGCCGGGTCGTCCCGTCCGAGGGTGGGTGCCTCGGGCGAGGCGGCGTCGGGGCGGGGAGCCTCCGGCGTCGGGTCGGCCGGTCGGTCGACGGCGGGCAGGAGCAGCTCCTCCGGCGGCGGGGGCGCGGTCAGCAGCCGGCTGACCGGCACCGGCTCCACGGGCACCGCCCGGCCCCGGGCCGGCACGGCCAGTGGATGTTCCGGTGCCGGTGTGGTTCCCGGCGGGCCGGCGGCCTGTCGTTGCAGGGACGGTGCCGGCGGGCGGTTGTCCGCCGACGGCGTCGCGAGCGGCAGCGGCCCGGGGTCGTCGCCGTGCGTCCGGCCGACGGGCTCCGGGACGGACCGGGGCGACTCGCTCACCGGCACGGCCGTCTCGTGCAGGACCCCGGCCGGCTCGGCGGCACCGACGAGGTGACCGAGGGGCGCCAGATATGACGGGTCGCGCCATGCGGCCAGCGATCCGGTGAACGTGTCGGGCAGGTTCAGCCGTGGCTCGTCCGGGATGACCCGCTGGAGCGGCGGGAGGCTCTGCCACGCTGGCGGCTCGCTCCGGGTGGGGGTCGGCGAGCCGTCGCCGGGTGGCGCGTCCGCGATGGACCGTTGCACGGTCCCCCGCGATCGCCGGCGCCACGGCCACATCGGGTCACCGTCCCTGACTGATGCGGGTGTTGATGCTGGCGATCTCTGCCACGTAGCGCAGCCGCTCGCCGTGTTCGAGGTCGAGGATCTCGTCCAGCGACCAGTGGAAGTGGTAGGCGACGTACGCGACCTCGGAGTAGATGCGGTCGGCCGCGTACGTCACGATTCCCCCAGGCGCCCACCGGCGAGGTCGACGGCGAAGCGGTGCCGGCACTCCGGGCACACCACGCTCGCCCGGGTGTGCCCCTCGCTGTTGATCCGCCGGTACATGTCCTGGAGGAACGCCAGGTCCGAGGCGAACAGGTCCTCCACCACGCCCGGATGCACGTCCAACACCGTGCCGATCCGGGTGACCACCCGGCTGAGCAGCACCACCGAGAGGTACGGCGGGTTCTCCCGGACCCGGTCGTCGCGCAACGGCACCAGCTCGTCGCGGGCCGTCGCCAGCCGCATCACCCCGTCCCGGTGCACCGTGCCCGAGCCGTCGACGTAGCCGCGCGGCAGCTCGAACGGGAACTCCGTGCGCAGCGTCTCGCGGCGCGGGGCGACGGCGGGCGGCTCGGCCGGCTCCGGGCCGGGCGGCGGGACCAGGGACGACGTGCGGCGCATGGGGCTACTCGACCTCCATCGACTCGTACGTCACCACGAGCTTCTCGGTGAGCACGCTGGTGTCGCCGGCCTTGAGCGAGCTGATCTCCAGGCTCTTCGCCCACGCGTTGGTGAGCTTGTACCGCTTGATCGGCACGCCCTCGTAGTCGAAGACGATGATCGCGCCGCCCTTGCGGGCGGCGCCCATCTTCCCGAAGCGGCAGTCCTTGATCCACCGTTCGAAGCTGTTGTCCGCCGTCAGGCCCCGGGTCAGCGTGACCTCGCCGGCCTTCGGCGCACCGGGCGCCTTGCGTACGACGAACTTGCCGGCGGCGGTGTTCGACTTGTACTCGATGACGTCCTGCTCCATCTTGAGGCCGGTGACCTCGGTGATCTGGCGGATGATGATGCTGTCCACCTCCAGGCCGAACGAGTGGCCGACGGCGGAGTCGAAATCGGGGAGCGGCACGACTGCCTCCTGACGCTGCGGGGACTACTCGTTGACCAGGCTGGTGCCGCCGGACATCTGCGCCAGCTGGAAGATGACGAACTCGGCGGGCTTCACCGGGGCCACGCCGATCTGGCAGACCACCTGGCCGGCGTCGATGCCCTCGGCGGGGTTGGTCTCCCGGTCGCATTTGACGTAGAACGCCTCGTCGGGGGTGAGCCCGAACAGCGCGCCCCGCCGCCACTCGTTGACCAGGAACGCGCTGATGGTGCGGCGGATGCGGGCCCACAGCGCGTCGTCGTTCGGCTCGAACACCACCCACTGGGTGCCGATGAGGATCGACTTCTCCAGATAGTTGAACAGCCGCCGCACGTTGAGGTACCGCCACGCCGGGTCGGACGACAGGGTGCGCGCGCCCCACACGAGGATGCCCCGGCCCGGGAACGAGCGGATGCAGTTGATCCCGATCGGGTTGAGCAGCTCCTGCTCCGCGCGGGTCAGCTGGGTCTCCAGGGCGACCGCGCCCCGGATCGTCTCGTTCGCGGGAGCCTTGTGCACCCCCCGCGCGCCGTCGCTGCGCGCCCACACGCCGGCCAGGTGACCCGACGGCGGCATGAACCGGTTGGTGCCGGTCACCGGGTCGAACACCTTGATCCACGGGTAGTAGAGCGTGGCGTACTTCGAGTCGTAGCCGGCCTGGTCGGTGCGCCACTCCTTGACCTGCTGCGGGGACAGCCCCGGCGGCGGGTCCAGGATGGCCATCCGGTCGCCCATCAGCTCACAGTGGGCGATCATCGCGGACTGCACGGTCTTCACCGACTCCAGGTCGATCGCGCCACGCTGGTAGGCCCCCATCAGGTCGGGCACCGCGACCATGGTCACCTCGTCGACCGCCTCCAGGCCGCCGAACCCGGTGCGCTCCGCCGCGTCGCCCACGTACTCGTCGGCGGACACGCTGTCCGGTGCGCTGACCGTGGGCGGGGCGCTCAGCGCCACCTCGCCGCCGCGCGGACGCGCCAGTTGTCCGGTCGGCGCCGCCTCCTCGATGGTGATCAGCTTGGACCGCTCGCGGACCACCGTCACCACGTTGTCCTTGCCGCGCTTGGTGGTCACCGACTCGAACGTCTCGGCCACCTGGCCGTCGCGCTTGACCACCAGGTTGAACCGGTCCTCGCCCGCGCCCTCCGGCGGGTCGGCCACCTCGACCGTCACGTCGTCCGGCATGCCCTCGGGCAGGGCGCGGGCCACCACCCGGTACGTGCCGAGGATCGCCGTCGGCTCGGGCGCCGCAGGCAGGGCCTCGTCGCTGGCCCGGTCGCCGCCGACCCGCACGATGTACGCGGCCCCGCCGCCCTGCATGAAGTAGCCGTACACGGCGTGGCCGAGGTAGCAGTCGGGGGCGAACTCGCCGAAGGTCTGCGAGTACTGGCTCCAGTTCGTCACCAGGGTCGGCGTGTTGAACGGCCCCTGCGCGGCGAAGCCGACGAACGCGGCGACCGCCGTGCCGACGCCCTCGATCGGGCGGGAGCCGGCCACTTCCTCGACGTACACACCCGGCGCCAGGTAGTTGGGCATCCCGCCTCCTCGTCCCTCGGGGATCGAGTCGAGCGTCCCGCCCACGGGTGCAGGGCCGAACGTCCGCCGGGCCGATTGATCGGGAAAGGTCCCCTGCCTCAAGGGGCAGAAGGGCCCGTCGGCGCTTCGCGGGTGGCTTTCGCGGACGGCTGGGATATGTTGAAAACCTACTCAGAGGTGTCGATCATCTTGAGGAGTGGCAGATGGCCGAGATCAATCTGGTTCCTCAAGACGCGGTGTCCTTCGAAGAATTCTCGCAGTTCGCGCGGAGACGCGGTTGGGAGATAGATCAGAGATCGGTGCGGGCGGCCCGCCATGAGGAGTCCCCGGAGTTTCTATGGCGGGCCGGCGGTGATGCCACGGTCAGGCTGGTGCAGAGCGCGACCCTGGACCGCAGCTACCTGGTCGTCGCCGGTGACGATCCGGGCCCGTCGGCGGATGCCGTCCGGGAGGAATTCCCCACCTTTTCGCTTGCCGAAATTGTCGAACGGCTGGCCGTGGCTCGTTCCGATGAGGACCGGAGAGCCGCACTCCGCCTGGTGGCGGCGACCGGCGCATCCAGCTTCGACCAGACCATCTACGACGCGGTACGCGGCGGCCTTGAGGATTCGGATTCGCTCGTGCGGCTCGCGGCCCTCGCGGCTGCGTTCTATCTTCGATGGCATCAGTTCAGGCCATTGGTGGAGCGCGTCAGCGAATCCCCCGAAGCGGGTGAGAACATCAGGATCATTGCCGGAGACCTGCTCGGTCTCACCCACTGGGACCGTGGGTAGGGTCGGCTTTATCCGGTGTAGTGCTTCTCGGCCGTCCGCTTTGCCTCCTCGATGGCCTGGCCGAGGTTGATCCGCTTGTCAGCGATGCGACGTGCCAGTTCCGGGTCGCTGTCCAACAGCCTTTTCTTGTCCTTGTCGGACATTGGGATGACGGACAGGTGCACGCCGCGGCCGGCCAGCTTGGCGAGGGCGGCCTTCGCCTCAGAGCTGTCCATGCCCTCGGCGTGGAAGAGGGAAAGAGCGGAGACCTTGGTCTTCATCGTCCAACTCTTGCCGCTGGCGAAATCGATCGTGCCCAGGATGGAGTCGGCGCAGCTCCCGCACGGGCTTCTCGTTATGTGCAGGGACAACCAGCAGATCGGATCGTACTGCATCAGATCCTTGAATTCCTGCACCTGAGGGAGTGCCTCCCAATTACCCTTGAGCCGCTCCAGCGCGGTGACCTCGGCATGGGCGCCCTTCTCGGACACCTGCTCTTGCTTGATCTTGCCCTTCTTCACCCAGGTGCCGAGCGTCCGGCGCGGCACCAACTCCCGGCTGCCGTCCTCGTTGGTCAGCCAGAGTCGGTCTCCACTCCGCAGCACGGCACCTCTCAGCGTGGCGAGCGTGTCCAGTCTTGCCGGCCAGGATAGGTTGGCCTGCGCTCGGGTGGCAATGTTCTTGTCGAGCGCCACGTCCACCGGAATCCTGAACGGCTGACCGGTCTCGAAGTGATCCTGCTCGTCGGCCCGGGGGTCCTGGCTTAGGTCGCAATCTACCTCCAGAACCTTTTTCTTCGCGCTCGCCCGGACCAGGAAGCTGAACTTGGAGGCCTTCTCGTCGGCGCTGACGACGTGTAGTTCCTTGAGCCCCTGGCCGCGCCAGCTGTTCCAGACGGCCGCAGTCGCTTCCTTGATGCGCCGAGGGCTGGCTCCGCCACCGAGGCGGGCGCGAAGATCCGCCGCCACCCCGGCCCGGACCCGTTCGCTGCGGGCGGTCTTCGCGTCGTCCCGTCCCCCGCGCCCGCCGACCTTGTTCCGGATCGCCGAAGCTTTGGCCTTCAACTTGCTCCAGAGCTTTCTGCCGATCCCGGCGATCTTGTCGGCGACCCAGCCAACGGCCTTCATGACGGGCGCGGCGAGCCCCTTGAAGAACTTCTGCACCCGCTGCGCGATCCCGCCGACGCCCAGCACCGCCGCGAGCACCCCGATCAGGACGGGCACCGACCGCGCCAGGGCCTTCTCGATCAGCGCGGGCACCCCGCCCGTACCGCCGCCCGCGATGGCGATGATCGCGTCGAGCACCGAGTTGACGAACTCGAGGATCTGCGCGCCCTGGGTCACGATGAACGTGACGAAGTCGATGATCATCTTGACCGCGCGGACGAACGCCGACGCGGGGTTGAGCAGCGAGATGATCCAGGTGATGCCGGCCATCAGCACGGTCGGGACCAGGTACTCGCTGATCTTCGAGAACAGGTTGGCCTTGAGGTCGCCGACCTTGTCCTGGATCTCCTCCCACAGGCCGCCGAGCCCCTGGGCCTGCACCTTCTGCACCAGCGGCACGGACTTCTCGACCGCGCCCATCGCGGGCTCGGGCACCCCGCGCTGGATGATCAGGCCCCGGATGGACGCCCAGGTCAGCCCGAGCAGGGAGCCGACCATCATGACGATGCCGCGTAGGTCGAACTTCGCCGGCAGCTCCAGCCCCGCCCCGGCCATCGCCCCGGTGAGCCAGCCGACGAGGCCCTTCTTCAGGTGCTCGCCGATGTTGGCCAGGAACCCGCGCAGCCCGGCCCCGACCGCGCTGACCAGGTTGCCGAGGAAGCCGATCGGGTCCTTGATGATCGCCATGACCGCCTGTGCGGCCTTGGCCAGGACGCCGAGCAGCATGTCCTTGAGCTGCATGATCGTCTTGATGACCCCGGCGACGGCGTCGACGGCCTTGGCGACGAGGCCCTTGTTCTTCTCCTTCTCGGCCGCGATCTCCTCGTCGACCGATTTGAGCGCCTCGTTGTACTTCGACGCGAGGGTCTGCACCAGTTCGGTGCCCTTGTTGTTCACCGACTCGGTCAGCTCGTCGAACTTCCCGGCGAACTCGCCGGCCGCCTCCTTGCCGATGGCCTGAAGGTCGGCGGGGAGCTTGCGCACCTCGGCCTGCAACTGCTCCCGGCCGGTGGCGATCCGCTGCTTGGCCCGGGTCAGCTCCGCGCCGATCACGTCGGCGACGCCGGAGATGACCTGCTGCATCCGGTCGACGTAGCCCTTGCGGGCGGTGACGAAGATCTGGTTGGCCTCGTCGGGCAGCCCGGCGAACTTGTCCTTGATCCACCGGCCCTTGCCGAGCAGCCCCGAGTAACGCTTGTCCTTGTAGGCGTCCATCAGCCGGGTGTGTTCGGCGGTGAACGCGTCCCGGGCCGCCTTCTCACCGGCGCTGAACTTCTCGTCGACCTTCTTGTCCAGGCCGGACAGGATGTCCTCGACGTCTTTCTTCGTGGCGTCGAAGACCTTCTGCAACGTCGCGGTGACCTGCGCCCGCTTGACCTCGTCGGCGGACTTGGCCTGCTCCTTGCCCGCCCCGACCGCCTGCCCGGCCTGCTTGCGGTCCCCGGCGAGGGCGGTCATCGCCGTTGCCCCGGCGGCTCCCGCAGCCGCCTTCGCGCCGGTCAGGGTCTGCGCCTCGGCGGCGCGCACCTGGCCCGGGGCGGTGGCCGCGTGCTGCTCGACGGCGTCCTTCTCCTTCAGCGCCCCGGTGAACTCCGGCTCGTTGGACTTCGCGAGTTGCTCCTCGGTGACCTGCGCGTCGGCCATCTGCTGGTCGACCTGCTTCGGCCCGCCCGAGAGGTCCGTCGCCGCCGGCGGCGCCCTGTCCGGCACCGCCTTCGCCGGGTCCGGCGTCCCCGGCGTGGCGGGGGGCTTGTCCACCACCAGGGGTGTGACGGGTTTGTCGACCGCCTGGGATGTGTCCGGCGGGGCCTTGGTCGTGGTCTCGATCGTGTTGGCCGAGGCATTCTTGCCGTCGGTGACCTGGCCCTGGACCTGTCCCTTGACCGCGTCGGCCTTGCCCGAGTCGCCGAACTTGTCGGCCTCGTCGAGGTTCTTCGGCGCCTGCGCCGCGATCGCCTCGTTGACCGCGCGCACGAACGCGGCCTTGTCGAACTCGCCGGGCTTGGCGGCGTTCATCTTCTCCGCGTTCGCCGCCTTGCCCTGGGCCTCCTTGTCGTCCTGCGGCGCCTTCGCCGCGCCCTGCGACTTCGCTGCCTCCGACGCTGCCGGTGGGTGCGCGCCGAGCACCTGCTGCTTGCCCCGCACGTCCGCCTTCAGCGCGGCGAACTTCGGGTCGGCCTGCGGCCCGGGGCGGTGGACGGGACCGGCGTCGGTCGCCAGCCGCTGCACCGGTACGTGAACCGACGGGTCGACAACCTCCGGACCGGCACCACCGGTCGCTGGTGCCGTCGTCGGCTGGACCGTTGTCGAGGAGGAGGACGATGTCGAACCCGTCTTCGATGCCCTGCTGCTGGAAGTCGATCTGGCGGTGGTCGGCGATCGACGCGCGGTCGATCCAGTCGCCCTGCGCTGCGCCACCAGGGCGGACACCGCCCGGTTGCCGGCTGCCGCCTGCAACCGCTGGGCCACGGCCGGGCTCAAGGGGCGTGCCCCAGGGCCTCGGTGTGCTGCGGTCGTGGCGTCCGAGTCATCAGCCGGCCGGGCCGGTGCAGGCGCTGCCGGGCGTGCCGGAGCGCGTTCCGCACCTCGTTCCTCGGCCGGCGCCTTCACGCTGTACCTCCCGGGCCGGGCACGCCACCGTTAGTTCACCGTGGAAACGAGCGTCCGACACTCCGAGTCACTGGTCACTGACCGTGCGGCCTCTTGGGAGTGCCGCGAAAGTTGCCCGATGGGGCAACACGCACGCGGTCGGACCTTCGGCCGTCCGCTCCACCAGGAGGTTGAGGAGGCAGATTCGCGAGGTGTCGGTCGACGGTCAAAGGCGTGGACGACGTACCTGAAGACCCTTACGATCATCGATGCGCTGCGTCATTTCGGGGTTCGCAGGCATACGGGGAGAGGTTGTCACTTTGAGATGGTCAGTAACGGGCCGGAGCTTGGCCACTGCCCTGGTGGCGGTGGTCGGTGCCGGCGGGCTCGCCGTCGTGTCGGCCGCTGGGGCGGCCTCCGCGGCTCCCTATCACGAGAGCCCGGCGCCGATGCAGGTCGGCTACACCGACTCCGCCAACGGGCAGACCCCCTACGACTGGGCGGGCGACACCAACGCACCGCTGGGCACCTGGCAGGACGGGGCGAGTCAGCTCCACACGTCCCGGGTCTATGCCACCTTCGACCTGACCGGCTTCGCCTCGCGGAGGATCATCGGCGGCAAGGTGTCTTTCCGCGAGCAGAGCGCGGCGGAGTGCCCGAAGCGGGCCATCGAGGTCTGGCGCAGCGCGACGGTGACGCAGACGCCGACCTGGGCGGGCGCCCCGGCGGGGATCGAGAAGCTGGACGAGGCGGGCGACTCGACGTACTGCCCGGCGGAACTGAGCTTCGACATCGCCAAGGCAACCCTCGACGACGCCCGCGAGGACGACGGGCGGATCACCATCGAGCTGCGGGTGTCGGCGCAGCACGAGAGCGACGTCAGCTACGGCCGCCGGCTCAACTGGTACAAGCGGTTGCAGCTCAGCGTCACCTACAACTCGTTGCCGACGGTCGACGAGGACCACCTCTACAACGGCGGCTTTCCCTGTCGGGAGCAGGCCCCCTACCCGGCGTTGCCGGCCCAGCGCGCGACCCTCCAGGCCGTCGGTGACGACCCCGACGACTGGGACAGCCTGCGGCTGGACGTCGGTGTCTGGCCGGTCGGTGATCCGGCGACGCGGACCGAACGGAGCCAGGAGCACGGTCAGCCGGGCCGGGCCACCACGGTCCAGGTGCCGGACACCGCCCTGGTCGACGGCACGACGTACGCCTGGCAGGCCCGTGTCTCCGACGGCATGGACACCTCCGCCTGGTCCCGGACCTGCTACTTCACGGTCGACCGCACGGCACCGCCGGCCGCCCAGGTGACCTCGGCCAACTATCCGAGGTCGAACGTCGGCTCGACTCCGGTCGGCGAGCCGGGGGTGTTCACCCTCTCCGGCGGTGGCAACGCGGACGTGGTCGGCTTCGCGTATGCCTGGGAGTCGATCCCCGTGCCCGGGTGCGGCTACGGCGACGTCGGCCAACTCGTCTGCCCGGATCCGGTGACCGCACCGGGCACCGTGCAGACCGACGTTCCGGGCGGTTCGGCGACGCTGACGCTGAACCCGCCCCGGGACTTCCTGAACACGCTGGTCGTGCGCTCCCTCGACCGGGCGGGCAACCGGTCGGCCGAGACCCGCTACGAGATCCAGGTGCCGGACACCGACCCGGTCGTGACGGTGGTCGGCGGCCAGCCCGGCTGGGGCGACGAGGCGACCGTCCGGATCACGCCGCACGCCGGGATCGCACCGGTCACCGAGTACGAATATCTGCTGACCGGGGGCCCGAAGCAGACCGTCCAGGCCGGCCCGGACGGCAGCGCCACGGTCACCTTCACCGCCGACGAACCGACGGGCTACCAGCTCACGGTACGTAGCCGCAGCACGAACGGTTGGGTCTCCTCGGAGGGGCGGTGGTCGTTGCACTTCAACCACCAGCCGCCGGGCGTCTCCTCCACGGTCTACCCGGACAACTGGGAGCCGTCCGGCGGTGTCGGGGTGCCCGGCACGTTCGTCTTCTCGCCCCCGTCGAACTGGGACGAGGTGACCGAGTACCGGTACCGGTTCTCCGGTGATTCGGAGCTCCAGACGGTTGCGGCGGGTCCGGACGGCACCGCCACGATCACCTGGACCCCGGCGGCCAGCGGGTTCGAGTCCGTTGAGGTGTACGCGGTACGCCCCGACGGGAAGCAGAGCTACTACTCGAACTCGTACTACTTCATGGTCGCCTGACGGGCCTGCCCGGCCGGCACGACGGCGGGACCGGCCGGCGGGGTCAGGAGGTCGAGTCTTCCTCGACCTCCTCCCCGCCGGCCTCCTGCCGCTGCACGTACGTCTGCGCCGACTCGTCCTCCTCGGACATCTCCTCGGCGCGCTGCACCTGCGGGTGGTCGTGCCCGTCGTGGTCGACGGCCCGCTGGACGGGGGCGGCCGGCGCCGGCGCGGCAGCGGGGGTGGCCGGAACGGACATCAGCCGGTCGGCGTTGGCGACGGCCTCGCGCTCGAAGCGGTCGGACGGGTCGCTGACCTTCACCCCGCCGCCCTGTTCGGTGCCGTCGACGGGGCCGCTGCGCTGCTGCACCACGTGGGTCAGCTCATGGGCGAGCATGTGCTGCCCGGCCGACGACGTCGGGTCGTAGCTGTCGCGTTGGAAGACGATGTTCGACCCTACGGTGTACGCCTGCGCGTTGACCGACCTCGCCGACTCGTGCGCCGCCCCGTCGTTGTGCACCCGGACATCGCCGAAGTCCTGCCCGCCGAACCGGGACTCCATGTCGGCCCGCACGTCGGGGGCCAGCGGCGTCCCGCCGCCGGAGTTCACCACCGAGTGCACCGGGGAACGTTCCGGCTCCAGCAGCTCCCCGACGGCCTGGTTGCCGATCGCCCGTTGCAGGCCGAGCAGCCCGGACGCGCCGAGCACGTCGGGGCGGCCGGCGGTGGCGGCGGCGTACATGAGGTGATCGGTGTCGCGCTCGGGACCGGACGGCCGGTCACCGGCGGGGCGTGCCGCCGCTTCCGAGTCGAACTCGCGATGTCCGCGCATGTCGGGCCTCCTCGCCGGGCCGACCCGACGCGATGACGGCAGGGTCTCCCGTCTCGACGGTCTCGTGTCGGGCCGATCCGGCACAGGGCGAGCCGGGTCAGCCGTAGGAGCAGCCCGAACTGCCCACTCGGGCAGCCCGCCGCGCCCTGGCGGCCCACATCGGCGCACTCACGGACACCGATCCCGGCCGACGGTCCCGATGCGGTCGCGGCGCCGGCCGCGCCTTGCCGGACGGACCTAACATCAGCGGTCCGGGCAACTGTCTATGTTGGACGGGAGGGCTCATGATCCTACGTCGATCAAAGCGTCCCATGTCGTCGCGGCGACCGCGCTCGGGTGCGCGCGAACCGGGTCGCCGGTCCTGGATGCAGGGCTGGGGGCTCAAGGCGGCCGTCATCTCGGCGATCGTCCCGCTCGTCGTCGCCGCACTGTGGACGAAGGGCGCCGGACTGGTGGATCGCTGGGTCAGTCCCGCCCCGAGCGTCTCCGGGTCCGTGACGCCCGTGGCACCGGTGACGCCCGTGGCCGCCGCCGGTGGTCAGGCCCCGGGGCCGTCGGCCAGCCCTTCATCGGTCGGCCCGGCTCCGGACGGCTCGCCGTCGGACGTTCCGCCGCTGCCGCCCGAGCCGATCTGGGACCCGACCGGCCCCCCGTCCGACGGACCCACGTCGAGGCCCGCCCCGACGTCGAAGCCGAAACCGCCCCCACCGAGCAACGAGGCGGCTGTCTCCGCGCGGGTGCGGCGGAGCGGAACGCTGGTCATGGCCGACTACACGGCGTACGACCTGGACTCGACGGCCGCCGACTGGAACCCGACCAAGGACGACTGGGGCTCCAACCGCGACGTCGGGTACGCCTCGTGGTGGCCCGACGCCAGCAACGACGCCATCGTCAGCCGTGCGGACCCGAAGTACGCGGCGTCGCTGCCGGGCACCGGTCCTTGGCAGCGCGCCGACTGCGTCCGGGCGGGGTACGGGCAGCCGTCCGCCCGCCCGGTCGGGGATCGGCTGCTGGAGCGCCGGGGAATCTGCGTGGTCACCTCGGCCGGGCGCTACGCGCTGCTGGTGGTGACCAGGGCGGTCGAGAAGCAGCTCACCGTCCGGGTCACCGTCTGGGAGTGATGCTCCCGCGCCCGGCAGCGATCTCCCGTCGCCGGGTGGCGGTCTCACACGGCCAGCCCCAGGTACGGGCCGAACTCGCTCTCCAGGGTCAGCCGGCCGAGCTTGCGGTACTCCCGGCCCACCGCGCCGATCAGCTCGGCCATCCCCACCGGCCGCCCCGCCCCGGCGGCCAGGTACCCGGCGGTCACCGCCGCCGAGCGGATGTGCCCGCCGGCCAGCTCGAACGACTCCGCCAGGAAGCCCAGGTCCACGTCGGGGGCACGGGGCACCCGGTCGCCGAGGCAGCGGTCCCACAGCGCCTTCCGGGCCGCCTCGTCGGGCACCGGGAAGTCGACCACCACGTCGAGGCGGCGGGTGAACGCCTCGTCCAGGTTGGCCCGCAGGTTCGTCGCGAGCACCGCCAGCCCGTCGAAGGTCTCCATCCGTTGCAGCAGGTACGCGCTCTCGATGTTGGCGTACCGGTCGTGGGCGTCGCGCACCTCGGAGCGCTTGCCGAAGATCGCGTCCGCCTCGTCGAAGAGCAGCACGCCGTTGACCCCGGCGGCCTCGCCGAAGATCCGCTCCAGGTTCTTCTCGGTCTCGCCGACGTACTTGTCCACCACCGTGGCCAGGTTCACCGTGTACAGGTCCAGCCCGAGGCTGCCCGCCACCACCTCGGCGGACATCGTCTTGCCGGTGCCGGAGTCCCCGGCGAACAGCGCGGCCACCCCGTGCCCGCGCCCGCCGCCGGGTCGCATCCGCCACTCGCGAAGCACCAGATCCCGGTGCCGGGCCCGGCCGGCCAGCTCGTGCAGCAGCGACAGCGTCCCCGGCGGCAGCACCAGGTCGTCCCAGCCGACCTCCGGGACGATCCGCCGGGCCAGCCGCTCCAGGCCGGCCGCGTTCTGGGTACGCGCGCCCGCGCGCAGGTGCGCCGCGCCGACCGGCTCCCCGGTGGCGGCGGCGAGCTGGACGGCCACCGAGGCGGCCCGCCGGATCGCCGGGGCGCCGAGGACGAACTGGGCGGTGGCGGCGGCCGGGTCGAGCCCGTCGGCGACCGGGCCGGGCAGCGCGGCCCGCCACACCTCGGCCCGCTCGGCGGCGCTCAACGGCACCACGTCGACCTGCACCGGCGCGCCGGCCGTCCACGCCGGGTCCCACGGCTGCGTCCCGTACGCCAGCACCGGAACCTCACCGGCGGTGAGCCGGGACCAGACCGCCCACGGCTCGTCGCCCCGCACCGGCCCGACGACCAGTCCCGCCCCGGTGAGCAGGGCCTCCCGGACCAGCACGGTGGCCAGCTCCGCCGCCTGCGGGTCGGCCGCGAGCCGGGGCAGGTCGACGGCGAGCGCGCCGCGCCCGGCGCGGTCGAGGGCGGCCACCGCGAGGGCCGTCGCGCTGCCGCCGGTCTTCTCCCGCAGGTACGCCAACCGCGCCCCGGACCGGCCGAGCTGCTCGGCGCCGGGTGGCGGCGGCCCGGCCGCGTCGAGCGGCTCGGCGAACCCGACCAGCGACGGCTCGGGGGCGTCGGCGCCGAGCAGCCAGCCGCCCACCCGGTCGGGCACCCACAGCCCGCGGCTGAGCACCGGCCGGTCGGGGGAGTCGACGCGTAGCAGCGCCAGGTCGATCAGCGGCGCCCCGGCGGCGAGCCGGAGCCGGGCCGGCGCGGCGGCCTCGGGCAGCCCGCACAGCCGCAGCGCCAGCCCGACCGAGGGACGGCGGCGGGTCACGTCGTCGTTGAGGTACCCGTAGAACAGCTCGAACCGGCTGTCCACGTCCGGGGCGAGGGCCACCAGCAGCAGCGCCTCGTCCAGCGGGGTCAGCCTCGCCGCCCGGGCCAGCGCCGCCAACCGGTCCGGCCCGGAATCCCGCCCGGTTCCCCCGGGCCCGGCCTGCGCCCCAGCCGGCGTCGGCCCGGCCCCGGCTGCCGGCCCCGATCCGGCCGACGCCCTTGCCGAGGCGTCGGCCGGATCGCCCGGCCACGGGTGGAAAGGCTCCCGGCCGGCGGCGAGGGAGGCGTCGACCGCCTCGTCGGACAGGTACAGCCCCCGGAACGGGTCGTCGGGCTGCGGGTCGGACTCCCGGCGGGCCGCCACCGCGGCGCGTACCGCCAGCTCCACCCGCTGGAGACGGCGCAGCAGCGTCGGCGACCCCCGGGCCACGGCTCAGCTCCCGGCCGGGGTCGGCCGGTGCCGGACCCGGTCGGAGGTGGCGTCGCGGGCCCGGTGGGCGACCTCGGCCACCATGCCGTCGCGGGCCGGCGGGCCGGCCTCTACCACCCGGCCGCTGTCCACCGGCGTGCTGATCACGACGTCGAGCGAGGGCTTCAGCTCCCCGCCCAGCGCGGTCCACACGTCGGCGAACGCCCGGTCCTCCGGCGGCGGCAGCGCCACGGTCATCGGCACCGGCATGCCGATCGCGGCCACCGAGCCGGCCAGCACCGCCGGGGGAAGCGCATCGAGGCGCAGGAAGCACAGCAGCAGCGACGACAGCAGGCGGTGCTCGTCCTCGGGGCGCTGGGTCCACGCGGTGACCAGGTAGGACAGCTTGATGTAGCGGGGCGGGGCGACCCGCCGGACCACCTGGCCGCGCTCGTCGTACTCGTTGACCAGGCCCCGGGACCGGCGGCGCAGGTCCTCCCGGATGTCGTAGAGGTAGACGTTGACGGTGGGGGCGTTGCGCCGGGCCGCCCACTCCTTCGTCGGCGCCTCGAGCACGATGTCCACGCCGGACCCGGGCAGGGCCTCGTCGCGGACCAACCGGCGCAGCGCGTCGTCGACCTCGTGGATCACCGCTCACCACCTGCCCCGGAAGGGCGGGTCGAGCCCGCGCGGCACCACCAGGAACGGCTCGGTGGCCCGCACCGGCCCGAAGGCGCGGCCTCCCGAGACCCGCGCGGCGGCGAGGTCGCGCGGGCCCAGCTCGTCCTTGCGCAGCACCAGCACCTGGGTACGGAAGCTGCCGTCCGCGTCGACGGTCACCGTGTCCGGGGTGGCGGTGATGCCGGGCTGCCAGCGCAGCCGCACCGTCGCCCCGGGCGGGAAGCCGGTGCCCACGGCGGCGGTCACGAAGCCGGGTGGCCCGATCGCCGGGTCGACGCGCAGCTGCGGCGCGATCACCTGCACCGGAGCCTGCGCCGTGCGGGTCGCCGACACCTCCCGTACGGTCGCGGTGAGCCGTCCGGCGACGGCTGCGACGACCGCTGCCCGCGCGGGCAGCACGACCCTGACCACCTGCTGCCCGCCGGGGCCGAGCGTGCCGAGCAGGCAGAGCCGGCGGCCGGCCCCGCAGCGCGGGTCGGCGCTGACCGGCGGCAGCAGCGGGGCGGGCGGGGTGACGTCCAGCCAGACGTTGTCGGCCGGCAGGCGGCCGGCGTTGCGCACGGTGAAGGTGACGGGAACCGGGTCGCCGCCCAGGTAGGCCGGCTGGTTTCCGACCGAGACGGTGAGGGCGAGGTCCGGCGACGGCAGGCGCTGGAACGCCGGCTCCGACCCGACCTGCCGGATGACCGTCGTCGGCGGGCCACCCGCGACGGGCAGGACGACGATGTCCGGCGGCTCCTCGGACCCCTGGAGGGTCACCGCGATCCGCCGGCCGTCCGGGGACCACGCCGGGTCCGCCGCCCAACGGCCGTCCCGGTCCTCGGCGGCGAGCGGGTGCCGGGCGGCGGAGCCGTCGGGCGCGACCACGCACAGGTCGGCGAGGCGGCTGCTGTCGACGAACGCGATCGAGGCCCCGTCCGGGGACCACGCCGGCGACCGGTCCGTCTCGCGGGCCGGGCAGCGGTCGCCGATCCGGGCGCTGAGGTCGGTCTGGTCGGTGACGGTCAGGGTGCCGGTGCCGGTGCCGTCGATCCGGACGAGCCAGATCCGGGTGCCGGTGAGCTGCGGGTCGGACACGATGATCAGCGCAGTGTCGACGCCGGTGCGGCCGGCCCGGTCGGTGGCCCGGCAGGTCACCACGGTCTGCCCGATCGGGAACCGCGAGCCGGACGGTGGCTCGCAGCGCACGGGCAGCGGCCGGTCCGCCTCGTCCACGGCCGTGGCCTGGTAGGTCACCTGGGCGCCGGTCGGCCCGGTCGGGGCGACCTGCACGTCGTCGACCCGGACCAGCGGCAGGCCGGGCTGGGCGACCCGGACGATCAGCTCCTGCACGGCGTCCGACCCGGCCTCCGGCGGATCGAGGTCGAAGCGCAGCGTGCAGCGCAGCACGGACCCGGGGACCGCCCCCGGCGCGACGGAGACGGTCTCGGTGAACCTGGCCGGCGTGCCGGCATCCACCCTCGCCGGATCCGGGTCGAAGGCGACGGAGAGGCCGTCGTCGCAGATGGCGCTCGGCCTGACGGTGACCTTCAGCTTCCCGATGGCCTCGATGATGGCCGTGATCATCTGCCCCGGGTCGCTGTTGGCGGTGAGCAGGCCGCCGGTGGCCTCGGCCAGCCGGCCGGCCGCGCCGTCGTAGTTCAGCCCTCGCTCGAAGTCCGCGCCGGCGATGGGCACCCCGATCAGGGCGATCCCGGCGGCCTGGAGCGCGCTGGTGAGGTCCCCCTCGTCGATCGCGCCCTCCTCCGGCGGCGGGAGGGTCTTGTCCACGCTGTCGGTGTCGCTGATCAGCACGACGATCCGGCTGCTGTCCGGCCGGAACCCGATCCGGTCGTTGCCGGCGAGCTGCCGCAGCGCGTAGAACCAGTTCTCCGTGCCGTACGGGCTCTGTGCGGCGAGCCGCTGCACGGCGGCGTCCATGGCCGCGTCGTTCCTGGTCAGCGGCTGGCGGGGCAGGTACATGTCCGGGTCGTACTCCCCCTCGCCGCCGCGCCCGCTGAACGTGGCCAGGCTGAACCAGGCGTCCGGCTGGCTCGCCCGCACGTTCTTGATCACATCGGGCAGCCGTTCCCTGAGCTGGCCGATTACGCTCTCTCCGCCCTCCCCGGGCCGGGACATCGAGGCGGTGTCGTCGACGAGGAAGACGATGTCGGGGCGGGGCGGGATCGGCGGGGTGGGCAGCGACTGCTCCACGGTGAACGAGGTGCCCGGCCGCGCTGGCCGATCCACCCTCGGCACCGCCAGGTCGCTGCGCCGGGAGGTGGCCAGCCGGGAGAACGCGAGCCGCAGGCCGTCCGGCGACCAGGAAGGCTCGGCGTCGCGGCCGATCAGGTGCGGGGGCATCGGCACCTCGGCGAGGAGCCTCCCGTCGGCGACCGCGACGACCAGGATCCGCGAGGGGGCGTCGTCCGAAGGCTGCCGGGTGAACGCGACCGCCTCGCCGGTCGGGGACCAGGTCGGGTCGGTGTCCCGGTCCTCCTCGGCGGTGCCCGGCGGGGCGAGGGCGCGCGGGTCGGCGCCCGAGGCGTCGGCGACGACGACCCGGGCCCCGCCGCCGGGCTGGTCGGCGCTGTAGGCGAGCCGGGTGCCGTCGGGGCTGAACGCCGGCCCGGTCTCCGACAGGCCGGACCGGGCGGTGTGGTCGCGGCGGTCCCCGCCGGTGGCGTCGGCGGTCCACACGTCGCTGGTGTCGGCCAGCTCGGTGGCGGTCCAGATCAGGTCGCCGCCCCGCCAGGCGGGCTCGTGCTCGGGCAGCGGGCCGGTGGCGACCGGGGTCACCCGGCCGGCCCGGGCGACGTACACGTCCCCGGCGGGGTCGTCGCGGACGGAGGTGAAGGCGATCCGCGCGCCGTCGGGGGACCAGGCCGGCTCCGCGGCGTCCCGGGGGCCCGGCACCGCGCGGGTCACCGGGCCGCCGCCGGGGGCCACGGTGGCCACCGTACGGAAGGCCAGGTCGCCCGCCGGCGCGAACCGGGCGGTGGTGAAGGCGATCCGCGCGCCGTCCGGGGACCACGCGGGCTGCCCCTCGGCGGCCGGGCCGTCGGTCACCCGGACCGCGGCGCCGCCCCCGGCCGGCAGCACCCAGACGTCCCCGGCGGGGTCGCCCCGGGTGCTGCCGAAGGCGATCCGGGCCCCGTCCGGCGACCAGGTCGGCCAGCTGTCCTCGGCCGGGTGGTCGGTGAGCCGGCGCAGCCCGGAGCCGTCGACCCGGACCACCCAGATGTCGGCGTTGCCGGCCCGGTCGCTGGTGAACGCGACCTGCCGGCCGTCGGGGGACAGGGCGGGGTGGGCGACCGTGCCGGGGCCGCCGACCAGCCGCACCGGCGACCTGCCCGGGCGGCGCAGGTAGAGCCCCCCGCCACGGTCGGCGCCGCCGGGGTCGGCCCGCCGCCCGACCCAGACCAGCCGGCCGGCGCGCGCGTCGACGTCCCGCTCGGCGTCGCCGCGCTCGTTCTCGGACAGCAGCGGACGGGGCGCGGCGGTGGCGTCCGCGCTCACCACCGGGGTCGGGCGCTCCTCGCTGCGGTAGCCCAGCCGGTAGCCCACCTCGGCGGCCGGCGGGGTCGGCGCCGGGGCGGGCGGCGTGGGGGCGGGCGGCGCGGGTGGCGCGGGCACGGCGAGCGCCGACCCGGCCACCAGCCCGAGCACCATGACTCCCCAGCGGCGGTTGCCCCAGCGCACGACACCTCCCCGTGGTCACCCTGTCCCCACCGTGGCGATTCCCGGCGGGGCGGGTAGCGGCGGTCGGTGCCGGCCTGCGGGCAGTGCGGCCTGCCCGATAAGGCAGCGCGGCTCAGATCAGGCCGTTGCGCAGCGCGTACGCCACCGCGTGGCAGCGGTTGCGCAGGTGCAGCCGGTTCGTCACGTCGTGCAGGATGTTCTTGATGGTCCGCTGCGAGTAGGAGAGCTTCGCGGCGATCTCGGCGGTGTCGAAGCCGTCGGCGACCAGGCGAAGCACCTCCACCTCCCGGTCGGCCAGGCCGGAGAAGGTCAGCCCGCGCGGCCCGAGCACCTCCCGTTGCAGCGCGCCGACCTGCTGGAGCAGCCGGCCGAGCAGGTCCGGCGGGACGGCGCCCTCGCCCGCCGCGGCGGCCCGGACCACCGCGACGAGGCGGTCCGCGCTGGCCTCCGACCGGCGGACGATCCCCGCGACGCCGTGTTCCACGGCGGCGACCAGCCCGGCGTCGTCGACCTGGGTCACCACCAGCACCAGCGCGGGCGTGCCCCGGCTGCGCGTCGCGCGCAGGGTCCGCAGGGACGACTCGTCGATGCCGTCGGTGATGATCACCGCCACCTCGGCCCGGTCGGCCTCGGCGTCGTCGAGCAGCAGCACCTCCGGCCGGGGCCGAAGCTGGCTGACCACCCCGGCGCGCGAGATGACATCGGTGGAGGACAGGTGGACTGGTACGCGTCGCATGAGCACCCCCGGTGCGCTGGGACGATCGGTGACGCCGAGTATCGCCCGCCGCACCAATCGTGCAGTCAACGTGGGCTTAACGGCCCTCCCTCGTTGCCCCAAGGTCTTCCTCCACGGCGGATTGAACGGGCGGGCATCCACCTAGAGTCGCGCCATGACCACCGACGCGAACCTGGACACCGACCTCGTCGAGGTCAGCCCGGGCAGCGAGGCGAGCTGCCGGCTGGAGGTCCGCAACGCCGGCCCGATCGTCGAGTCGTACGTGCTCGAGGTGCTGGGCGACGCCGCCGGTTGGGCCCACGCCGAGCCGCCCACCGTCTCGGTCTACCCCGGCTCGGCCGAGACGGTCGTGATCCGCTTCCAGCCACCCCGGTCGCCGCAGGTGGTGGCCGGCGAGCGGCCCTTCGCGGTGCGGGTCACCCCGGCCGAGAACCCGGACGGCCAGGTCGTTCCGGAAGCCACGGTGCGGGTGCTGCCGTTCGCCGAGATCGCCCCCGAGATCCTGCCGCGCACCTCGCGGGGGCGCTGGGGCGGCCGGCACGAGCTGTCGGTGTCCAACCTGGGCAACACGCCGCTCGGGCTGGCGTTGGCCGGCAGCGACCCGGACAACCGGCTCCGCGTCGCGGTCCGCCCGCCGCAGCTCGCGGTGGCCCCCGGCGAGGCGGCCTTCGTCCAGGTGCGGGTCCGCGCGCGTCGGCTGCGGTGGCGCGGTCACCCGGCGACGCTGCCCTTCCAGGTCGCGGTCACCTCGGAGGAGACGCCCCCGGCCACCCTGGACGCGGCGACTGTGCAGGAGCCGTTGCTGCCGCAGGGGGTGGGTCGGATCCTCGCCGCGCTGGTGGTCCTCGCGTTGCTCGGCGCCGGCCTGTGGCATGTGCTGCTGCGGCCGACGGTGAAGTCCCTGGCCGAGGAGGTCGCCCAGGAGCAGGTGGCCCCGGTGGCGCAGCAGGCCAGCGCCGCCGACAGCCGGGCCCAGCAGGCCGACGACAAGGCCCAGCGGGCGCTCGGCGGCGCGTCCGCCAGCCCTCGCCCGTCGGGGCCGACCCCGAGCAACCCGCCGCTGCCGCCGTCGGCGACGCCCAGCGCCCCCGTGCCGGGTATCCCGGCGGGCGGGCAGTCCTTCAGCCGTCGGCTCGCGGTCACCGCCGCGAAGGGCGCCACCCGCACCGACCAGTACACCGTGGCGTCCCGCCGGGTCTTCGTGCTGACCGACATCTTCCTGCAGAACCCGCAGGGCGACGAGGGGCGGCTGGAGCTGGTGGTGGACGGTACGACGGTGCTCACCGTGGCGTTGAACAACTTCCGGGACCTCGACTACCACATGGTGTCGCCGATCGAGGTCCGCCCCGGCCGGGTGATCAGCCTGCGGGCCACCTGCCGGACGGCGGGCACCACGCTCGACGGGGCCGGTGGCGGTGGCGGCCAGTGCCGCGACTACGCCCTGCTCAACGGCTACACCCGCAGCACGAGCACCCCGGCGGCCTGACGACACCGGCCGGACCGCCGCCGTCGGCGCAGGCGCGGCGCGGCGGGGCCGCGTCACCGGCCCGCCCACGGCGGGTGACGGACTTCGACCCGTCCTCGAGACGCGTCGGCTAGCGTCGCGGCATGGAGCAGATGCTGGTCACCGGGGGTGCGGGATTCATCGGCGCCAATTTCGTCCACCGGGCGCTGGCCGCCCGGCCGGACCTGCGGCTGACCGTCCTCGACGCGCTCACCTACGCCGGGAACCGGGACAACCTCGCCGAGGTGGGCGACCGGATCACCTTCGTCCACGGCGACGTCCGCGACGGCGACCTGGTCGACGCCCTCGTCCGGGACTGCGACACGGTGGTCCACTTCGCCGCCGAGTCCCACGTGGACAACTCCCTCTCCGACCCCGTCCCGTTCCTGCGGACCAACGTCGAGGGCACCTTCGTGCTGCTCGAGGCGGTCCGCCGGCACGACCGGCGGCTGCACCACGTCTCCACCGACGAGGTGTTCGGCAGCCTGCCGCTGCACGGCGGCGGCGCGTTCACCGAGGAGACCCGGTACGACCCGTCGAGCCCGTACTCGGCCACCAAGGCGGCCTCGGACCTGCTGGTCCGGGCCTGGGCCCGGTCGTACGGGGTCCGGGCGACGCTGTCGAACTGCGCGAACAACTACGGGCCGTACCAGAACGTGGAGAAGTTCCTGCCCCGGCAGATCACCAACGTGCTGCTCGGGCGGCGACCGAAGCTCTACGGCACCGGCGAGAACGTGCGGGAGTGGACCCACGTCGACGACCACAACGACGCGGTGTTGCTGATCCTCGACGCCGGCAGGGTCGGCGAGACGTACCTGATCGGCTCCGGCGTCGAGTGGAGCAACCGGGCCCTGCTGGAGCTGACCCTGACGCTGCTCGGCCGGCCCGCCGACGACTTCGACAGCGTGCCGGACCGCCCTGCCCACGACCTGCGCTACGCCTGCGACAGCGGGAAGATCCGCCGGGAGCTGGGCTGGCGGCCCCGCTGGGCGGAGCTGCCCGACGGGCTGACCGCCACCATCGACTGGTACCGGGGCAACGAGTGGTGGTGGGGGCCGCAGAAGGCCGACACCGAGGCCCGCTACGCGGCCCTCGGGCGCTAGCCCGTGTGTCGAGTTCGGGAGACGCACGGCCACGTCGACGGCGGCAGACAGGCTCCAGCCGGCGGGCGAGCCAGGCGGCATCGAGCGACCGTTCCTGCCGTGGGGCCACCGCCGTGACGGCCCCGGTGCCGCCGGTGGGTGTAGGGCCCCGGCTCCGACCGATCGCGCACCCTGCCGTACGTGTACGACGGCGACCTGGCCGGCACGCCCGCCGCCGAGGTGCACGCCGCACCGTCGGTCCCGTCGCTGGTCGTGGATCAAGTGGCGGTACGTGTGCAGGTGTGGGAACGAACTGCCCTGTCGGTCGAGACGCCGCATTCCCATCAACGCCGGGCATCGGCCAGGTGAGAGCCGATGACCACCCGCCGCGAAGTGCCATCGGTCTTCGTCCAGCCGGCGGGGTTGGTCGTACAACGGCCAACCCCGCCGATCAGCCCGTACGCGGTACGTATGCCACTGGATAGGCTGGCGGCACTATGCCGAACGAGCGCAAGGGCAAGATCGACCCCGCCCGCAGCCTGGCCATCCTCTGGCGCACCCGGGAACCGACCAGCCGCAGCGCCGGGCCGGGGCTCAGCGTCGACCGGATCGTCCGGGCGGCGATCGAGATCGCCGACGCCGAGGGGATCGACGCGCTCACCATGCGCCGGGTCAGCGAGGCGCTGGGCGCCGGGACGATGTCGGTCTACACGTATGTGCCGGGCAAGGCCGAGCTGCTCGACGTCATGGTCGACACGGTCTACGGCGAGATGAGGCGCCCGGCGGACGTCCCCGGCGGCTGGCGGGCCCGGCTCGAACAGGTCGCCCGGGAGAACCTGGAGCTCTACCGCGCCCACCCGTGGCTGCTGCGCGCCGAGACCAGCCGGCCCGTGCTCGGCCCGAACCTGCTCGCCAAGTACGACTACGAGCTGGGCGCCGTGGCCGGCATCGGCCTCGACGACGTGGAGATGGACTCCGTGCTCACCCTGGTCCTCGGGCACGTCAAGAGCGCGGCGCGGGCCGCGTTGGACGTGGTCGACCTGGAGCGCGAGACCGGCATGACGGACGGCCAGTGGTGGCAGTCGCACGCCCCCTGGCTGGAGAGGTTCATGGAGTCGGGCAGCTATCCGACGGCCTCCCGGGTGGGCTCGGCGGCCGGGGAGGCGCACGGCGCGGCGTACGGGCCGGAGTACGCGTTCGAGTTCGGCCTCCAGCGGGTGCTCGACGGCGTCGCGGTGATCGTCGCCAAGCGTTCGGCCACGGCCGAACCGGACCGCTCGGGCCCGGCCGACGCCGGATAGCGGCGCCGGCTGACGTCCACTTCGTCGGTCCGGTCGGATACCGGACATGGTGCGGCCGGCCGCCCGGCTGCTCTGCCATCCTGGATCTTCCCCGCCGGTGTCCATCCGCGCCGGCCAGACCCGGCCCGGCGAGCCGGAGGCGGCACGCGGCGGGGGCGGACGGGGGCGCGGATGACCGTACGTGTGGAAGCCGGCCGCAGGGCCGAGGCGTCGACCACGACGCTGACCCGGGGCGCGGCCCAGCCGGGCCGGGGCGCCCCGGCGCGCTGGCGGGACCCGCTCCGCACGACCCCCGCGCGGATCGTGCTCCACGGGCTTCTCCTCGCGGCCCTGCTGTTCGCCACGGCCGTGGTGGCCCTGCGCGCGGGCGGTCCGGCGACCACGCTGGGCGAACGGTCCGCCGCGTCCGCCGTGCGGACCGGCACGAGCGCCCGCCAGATCTACGTCGGCCTGGCCGACGCCGACGTCGCCGCCAGCGCCGTCTTCCTGCTGCCGCCCCGCGAGGAACGGGCGGCCGGGCTGAGGGCCGACTACCAGCGGAAGATCCACGAGGTCGAGCACGCGCTGAACGCCTCGATGGGCGCGGCGGTCGACGACCCGGACCGACTGGCGAAGCTGGCCACGATCGCCGCCCGGTTGCAGGTCTACCAGCGCATCATCTCCGACGCGCTGGCGGTGGCCGAGGGGCCGGGAACGGTCGCCAACCAGGGGGTGCTGGCCTCCGCGTACGCGCGGGAGGCGTCCCACTACCTGTCCACCGAGCTGCTGACCGCCGCCCAGACCCTGTGGGACTACGACACCAGGCTGCTGCGAGAGGCCCGGGTCGACGCCCGGTGGTGGGTGGCCGCCTCTCTGCTGATGCCGCTGCTGACCCTGGCGGCGCTCGGGGCTGTGCAGTGGTGGCTGTGGCGGCGCACCCGCCGCCGGCTCAACGCCGGCCTGCTCGTCGCCTCGGCGGGCGTCCTGGCCGTACTGGCCCTGGCCGTCGCCTCGTGGTCGCACTGGCCGGCCGCCGACAGTCGATTCCCCGAGCTGGCGCGGGCCGTGGACGAGCAGAGCGCCACCCAGCAGCGGCTCGGCACGTTGCTGGCCGGCCGCGCGGACGTCTACCTGGGGCTCGGCGCCAGCGTCGACCCGGTGGGCCACCACGAGGACTTCGACGGCCGGCGGCTCTGCGACGTCCCGGACGGAATGGACTGCACCACCCTGACCGCCGTGTGGACCGCCCGGCAGAGCCAGGAGCCGGACGCGTTCCGCCGGGCCATGGACGCGGTGCTGGACGGCGGGCCCGCCGGGGAGTCCTTCGACGCGGCGACCGCAGCCCTCACCCACCGGCTGGACGAGGGCGACAAGGTGGTCGCCGGCCACGTGGGCGGCCTGCCGGCGACGCCGCGCCAGTTCGGTGGGCTCGCCGCGTGGGTCGCGTTGTTCGCCGGCGCCGCGGTCGTCGTCGGGTTGCGGCAACGCCTGGCCGAATACCGGTGAGAGGGGCGGGGGAATCGATGACGACACGGGTGACAGTGCGCTCGGCGGCCCGCCCCGGCGACGGCCCGGTGGCCGCCCGGGCCGTGCTGGCGGGCGTCCTAATGCTGGCGGTGGCGGCGTGCACGGCGGTCCCGCCGGACTCCGCCGCCGTACCCACCGCGGCGCCCTCGGGCGTGCAGCGGATCGCCAACGGTGGTGAGGCGGCCAACGCCATCTGCACGGTGCGCAGCAGCTTCGCCCCGAGTGGCACCCCACCGCGGGTGATTCGCGACCGGCGGCCAGGGCAGGGCCTGGTCGCCGGCGTCGACCCGTCCGACGCCACGATGAGCCACTGGAACGCCGAGACGCAGCAGTTCGAGGGCTTCAACATCGACCTCCTGCTGGCGGTGGCCCGGGCCATCTGGCCGGGGGAGGAGCCGCGCAAGCGGATCACCTTCAAGGTGGTGCCGCCCGGGCAGGGTGCCTTCGAGATGCTGGCGCCGGACCACCCGGACCGGGTCGACCTCATCGCCACCTCGCTGACGGCGAGCTGCGAGCGGGCGAAGCAGGTCATCTTCTCCAACGACTACCTCGACTCCGGCCAGACCGCGCTGGTCCGACGCGTCGGCGGCCGGCCGGAGTACGCGGGCATCGAGCAGCTCGGCGGCCGTCGGGTCTGCGCGGCGGCGCGGACCACCTCGCTCGCGGCGATCGCCGGCTACCGCACGGCCGACGGCACACTCCCGGTGCCGGTGCAGGCCGCCCACCCGATCGACTGCCTGGTCATGTTGCGCCAGGGTCAGGTCGACGCGGTCAGCACGGACGAGAACATCCTCCTCGGCTTCACCCGGATGACGCCCGACACCGTGCTGGTCACCGAGCCGCCCCGGGACAACGCCCGGTTCTGCCGCTACCACGACGGCAGGCGGCCGTGCACCTGGTTCACCGACGAGCCGCACGCCTTCGCGTTCGCCCGGGACAACCCGGACAGCCTGGAGCTGGCCCGATTCGTCAACCACGTCCTGGAGTCCACCCGCGCCTCCGGGGTGTGGTCGACGGCCCACCGGCAGTGGCTCGCCGACCACCCCGACCGGGGGCAGCCGACACCGGGCCCGCCGGTCACGTCGTGGCCGCCCGGGTGAGGGGCTGGGCATGATGCCGGACGGCGATCGGCTCGACGCTGTACGGGCCGCGCACGGCCTGGCCGCCGAGTGGCTGCTGGAGGCGCAGGCGCTGATCACCGGGGAGTTCCGCGCCCCGCTCACCGGCGTCACCGCCGGGACGGAGAACGCGGCCTGGGACGAGCTGCACGTGCTCGGCTGCCTGTCGCTGGCCATCGACCCGATGGACGACGGCCCCCACCCGGCGGTGCGGCGGAACGACCGCCTCGCCCGGCTGCTCACCGACCCGATCGAGGTCACGTTCACCTCCGCCACGGGGGAGGCGCCCCGGATCGAGCGGTTGTCCCTCGACGAGATCGTCGCGGCGGCCCGGGACCGCCGGGCCACGATCCGCCGGCTCGTCGACGCGTACCGCGCGGCCGTGCGATTCGTGGAGGCCGACCTCGACCGGCTGCGCAAGGAAATCGCGGACCCGCGACACCGGGCCGACGCGGCCGACCGGGGTGCGACGGCGCCGGACGTACTCGCCGGGCTGGAGCGGGAGGCCGCGGCGGACCCTGTGGGCTGCGCCCGCCCCGGCCCCTGGCGCGACGCGCTGGACGGCCTCGCGGACGGCCTCGCCGCCGTACCCCGGGCGCCCGCCCCGGCCCCCGGCGACCCGGACCGGCGGACGTCCGGGGAGCGGCGACTGTGCTCGTCGGTGAAGCGCCTGCGGGAGCTCGCGGCCGAGGCGGCCCGGGAGGGGCTGGGTGACGGCGGCGACCCGGTGGCCGCCCTCGACGTCGACAGGCTGCTCGCCCGCGCCGCCGCGGCCCGCACCGCATCGCCCAACGACCCGGCGGGCTCGGCCGGGCCCGCCGGCTCGGCGGGCTCGGCCGGCGAACTGGAGGCCGCCCTCGACCGGGCCGCCGCCCAGGTCGACACCGCCCGGCGGCGGCTGCGCGGTCGCTGCCACCTGGAACTCGGCGGGCGACTGGAGGCGTACCGGCAGCGCGCCGCCGACGAGGGCCGGGCCGAGCACCCCGACCTGGAGCAGAGCTACCGCGAGGCGCGGGACAGGCTGCGCCCCGATCGCTTCGCCGTGACCGCCGCGAGCCGGGCGGTCCGCGCCTACCAGCAGGCCGTGAACGAGGTGACCCGATGACGCCGACGAGCCGCTCCTGCGCGGAGCGCAACTGCCCCGGGACGGTGGACCAGGACGGCTTCTGCCGGCTGTGGGGCCACCCGTGTGACGGCGGCCCGCCGGGCGCGGACCCGCCGTCGTCGTCGGTGGTCCCGCCGCCGCCGTCGGTGGTCCGGCCTTCGTCGATGGTCCCGCAGCCGTCGTCCCGCGTCCCACGGCCCGCCCCGGTGCAGTCCCGCGAGCCGTGGCGTCCCCGGGTCCGGCCGTGGGAGAACCCGGCGCTCATCCCGCCGGCCCGGGCCCGGGACCCGCTGGAGGCGGTGCTGTCCCAGGCCGTCGTGCCCGAGCACTCCCGCTACTGCCCGCAGACGACGTGCCGGCGCAGGGTGCCCCGGGTCAGCGGGTACTGCCCGAACTGCGGCTCCCGCTACTCGTTCACCCCACCGCTGGCCATGGGCGACGTGCGGGCCGGCCGGTACCGGATCGAAGGCTGCCTGGGGCACGGCGGCGTGGGCTGGGTGTTCCTCGCCCGCGACGAGGACATGGACGGCAGTTGGCGGGTGCTGAAGGGACAGCGCAACCCCGAGGACCGGGAGGCGGCGGCGGCGTTCGTCGGGGAACGGCAGGCGCTGATCGCGCTCAACCACCCCCGCATCGTGACCATCACCCACGCGCTGCGCCCCGAGTCCGACTCCGACGTCGGGTACCTGGTGATGGAGTACGTCAACGGCGGCACCCTGGAGGACGCCCGCCGCACCATCGGCCCGGACGGCGGCCCGTCGGCCGTAGACGTGCCGCAGGCGCTGGGGTACGGGGTGCAGATCCTCGACGCCTTCGAGTACCTGCACGACCAGGGCTGGTTGTACTGCGACCTGAAGCCCGAGAACGTCATGCTGATCGGCGGGTACGGCCCGGACGGCCCGCTCAAGCTCGTCGACTTCGGCGCGGCCCGGCGGATCGACAACACCGTCAGCCCGCCCTGGGGCACGGCCGGCTTCGAGGCCCCCGAGGTGCAGCGGCTCGGCCCGGCGGGGCCGAGCGTCCGCTCCGACATCTACACGGTCGGCCGTACCCTCGCCGCGCTGACCCTGGCGGCCAGCGCGACCGACCTGCGTCCCCTGCCGGTGGGGCAGGACCTGCTGCGGTTGCCGCTGCCGGCCCCGCTGGACCCGTTCGCGCGGCTGCTGGCCCGGGCCACCGCCGTCGAACCCGAGGAGCGGTTCGGCTCCGCCGCCGAGATGCGCGAGCAGGTCAGGGGGGTGCGCCGGCAGGTGCGCTCGGCCGCCGACGGCATCCCCCGGCCCACCCGGTCCACCCTGTTCAGCCCGGCGGCGTGCGCGTTCGCCCTGCACGCCGACGTCGACGCCCTCGACATGGTGGAGATCGTGCTCGGCCTGCCGATGCCGCTGGTCGACGGCAACGATCCGGCGGCCGGTTTCCTCGCCTCGCTCGGCCAGGCCGAGCCCGCCGAGCTGATCGCCCTGCTCGGCACCGCGCCCGAGCACACCGCCGAGGTCACCTACCGGATGGTGCGGGCGTACCTCGCCGCCGGCCGGGCGGACGAGGCGGGGCCGCTGCTCGCCGGCATCCCCGACGACCGGCGGGGCTGGTCACTGTGGTGGCACCAGGGCCTGGCCGCCCTGGTGGACACCGACGGCGCCGCCGCCCGGGACCGGTTCGGGCGGGTGTACGGGTGGCTGCCCGGCGAGGTGTCCGCGCGCCTGGCGTACGCGGTGGCCTGCGAGGTCGCCGGCGACCACCCGACGGCCTCCGCGCACTACCGGGGGGTGTGGGAGACCGATCAGGGTGTGGTCGCCGCCGCCTTCGGGCTGGCCCGCTGCCTGTTCGTCACCGAGGGCCCCCGTGCCGCCGCCGCCGTCCTGCTCACCGTGCCGGAGTCGTCCCGCGCCTCGACGGTGGCGGCGACCTGCGCGGTACGGATGCTGCTGGAGGCGCCGGAGGACGGCCACCGGCTCGACGCCGCGCTCGACGCCGCGGCCGTCGTGGAGAAGCTGCCCCCGTTCGCCGAACGCGACCTGGTCGAGGCGCACATCCTGCGGATCGCCCTCGGCAGCGACCTGGCCGACGGGCGGTACGCCGACCGGCGACTGTTCGGTCACCGGCTCGACCCGGACACCCTGCGCCGCGTCTTCGAACGCACCTGCCGGTCCCTGGCCGGGCACACCGGCGACCGGCGGGAGCGGATCGCGCTGGTGGACCTCGCCAACGCGCACCGGCCGGTGACCTGGTGGTGATCCCCGGCAGGCGTGGCGAGCCGGTGGTCGGCCAGCCCCCGGCCGGCGGACCCGACGAAAGGAGCCCCGCGTGACGACACCGGACGGGCTGCGGCTCGACCTGACCGCCCACCACAGCGAGTACCTGCCGGCCGACGGCGGGACCGTCGACATCGTCGCCGCGGTGCGGGCCGGACCGGCCGGGGGCGACGCGCGACACGACGGGCTCGCCGAGGTGATCCTGCTCGACTGCTCCGGCTCGATGGGTGCGCCGCAGGCCAAGATGCGGGCCGCCCGTGCGGCCACCCTCGCGGCCGTCGACGCGCTGCCCGACGGGGTGGCGTTCGCCGTGGTGGAGGGCACCAGCGGGGCCGAGATGATCTACCCCGGCGAGCGGCGGCTCGCGGTCGCCGACGAGGGCACCCGGGCCGCGGCCCGGCGCGCGGTACGCAGGGCGTCGCCGCACGGCGGCACCGCCATCGGTAAGTGGCTGCTGCTGGCCCGGGACCTGCTCGGAACCCGGCCCGACGCGATCGGGCACGCCATCCTGCTGACCGACGGCCGCAACGAGTCCCAACGGCCCGCCGAGCTGAGGGCGGCCGTGGACGCCTGCGTGGACCGGTTCACCGTGGACTGCCGGGCCATCGGCTCGGCGGACGGGGTGCACGACTGGGACGGCCCGGAGCTGCTCGGCATCGCGGACGCGCTGGGCGCCAACCCCGTCGTACCGGTGGAGGACCTCGGTGGCCTCGCCGCCGAGTTCGCGGCGGTGCTGGACCGCGCGCTGAGCCGCCGGGCCGCCGACGCCCGGCTGCGGGTGTGCACCAGCGCGCTGGCCCGGATCCGCTTCGTCAAGCAGGTGTACCCGACCATCGTCGACCTCACCGGCCGGGGCGTGGCCGCCGGTGACCTCACCACCGACTTCCCCATCGGGGCGTGGAGCCCGGCCGACCGGCGCGACTACCACGTCGCCCTGGAGGTGGACCCGATGACCCCGCAGGCGCAGCGGCGGATCGGTTGGCTGGGCGTACGGGTCGACGCGGCCCCGGACACCGCCGAGGTGCCCGTGGACGTGGAGTGGACCGACGAGATCGAGCTGTTCTCCCGGGTGCACGGGACCGTCGCCCACTACACCCACCAGCAGGGGTACGCCGAACAGGTGGGGCTGGCGCTGGCGGCGGCCGGCGTCGGCCGGCTCACCGACGCGGAGCACCACCTCGGGCAGGCTGTGGCCCTCGCCCACGCCGGCGGCCACCACGACAAGCTGCGGCAGCTCGACCGGATCGTGGACGTGCGGGACGCCGCCGCCGGCGACGTACGCCTCAAGCCCCACGTCGACCTGCGGCGCTGGCAGTACTCCGCGGCGGTCGCGCCGCAGACGTCCTCCTGGGTGTCCGGCGAGCCGGGGGGCGGCCCGGGGCGGTCGGACCCGCCGCCGCATCCGGCCCCCGAGCAGCGGGTGCCGCCGTGGGAGCACTGCAACGAACTGCACACCCGCCCGTACTGCGGCGGGTGCGGCGCCCACCACGACTCGCCGGGCGGGCCGGCCCGGGTGGGCGCGTGACCTGGGACTACTTCGACAAGGTGGCCAGTGTGGTCAGCGGGCTGCTGGCGCTGGCCGCCGCGATCCTGGCGGTCCGTCGCCACCTGCGCGGCCGGCGCGGGCGCGGCTGGTGGGCCGCCCTGAGCCCGCTGTGGAGGGCCCAGTCGGAGGAGGCGATCGTCCACCCGCACCGGATCGCCGGAGGGTACGTCCGTCCCCTGTCGGAGGTGTACGTCGCCCGCCGGGTCGTCTCCCGGCTCGACCCCGCCGTCGGCCCCGTCGCCGCCGAGTCGCTGCTCACCGGCCCCGGGCACGTGCTGCTGATCGGCGAGCCGGGCAGCGGTAAGTCGGCGCTGGTCCGGCAGGCGTGCGCAAGCTCGGCGCGGTGGTGGCTCGCCGGGCGGGGCCGGTTGCGCCGGACCCCTCCCGGGCCGGTGGTGGTGGGCCTGCCGGCGACCGCGCTGGTGCACCAACCGCTGCCCGCCGCGCTCGCCGAGGCGTACCGCGACATGGTCCCCGGCCTGGACTTCGCGCGGGAGCCCGCGCCGGACCGGGCGTGGCTGGTCTGCGTCGACGGGGTCGACGCGGTGGCGGACCCGGACGACCGGGCGGAGGTGCTCAACCGCCTCGCCGCGCTGGCCCGCGCCGCCCCGGGGGCCGGGCCGTGGCGGGTCCTGGTGACGACCCGCCAGCTCGCGGAGAACGAGCTGGCGGTCCTGGGCCCCGGGTACGCCGCGTACCACCTGACGCCGTTCACCGACCCGGACGTCGGGCGGTTCGCGCACCGCTGGTTTCCGAACGAGGTGGCCGCGTGGCGCTTCCTGAGCTGGGTCGATCACCAGCGGGCCCGCCCCGCGCTGCGCAACCCGCTCACCGCCACCATCGCCGCCGCGGTCTGGCAGGCCGGGCTGGCGGGCCCGGACCCGGTGGCCGACCCGGCGGTGCTGCTGGACCGGTTCGTCGGCGCCCTGCTCGGTGGCGGGCGGGCCAGCTTCGACACGACGTGCGACACGCTGCGCCGGGCGGAGCGGGGCGGGCCGGTCGCCGACTGGCTGACCGAGCGCCACACCGAACTGGTCGAGGTGGCGGCGGCTGCCACGGTGACCGGCGTCGACCCGGTGGCGGCGGTGGTCGACTGGGCGGCGGGGCAGGCGCCGTACCAACCGGACCGGGTGCTGCCGGACTGGGATCGACACGTGCGGTTGGTCCTGCTCGCCACCGGCCTGTTCTCCGACGCCGGGGCCGGCCGCGTGCCCGCCGCCCGGTCCGGTGCGGCGGGCGAGCCGGCCCCGGTTTCCGGCACGCTGGCCGCGACCTGGCCCGGCCTGGTCGAGCACCTGGCGGCGGGCCCGCTCGCCCGGGACTGGAGCGCGCAGCGCTGGATCACGGCGATGACCAGCACCCCCCAGCGGGGCGTCGGGTTGTGGGCGATGAGTCGGGCCACGGTCGCGCCGGGGTTCCTCCAGGACGTGGCGCGGGGCCCGGCCGGGGCGGTCGCCGCCGGGCACTACCTGGCCGCGGGCGGCGCCGCAGGCCCGGTGGTCCGCTCGGACGTGCTGGCGGCGCTGCTGACCCACTGGTCGCCCCGCCCGGGCCCGGCGGTCGACGGCGTCGACCCGCTGCCGGCGCGCGACGTGCGGCAGGAGTGCTTCGCGCTGCTCACCACGCTGACCGCCGCCACGGTGAACCGGGACCTGCTCCGCGAGGTCGCCGTCGACCCGCGCCGACCCACCGTCGTCCGCCGCGCCGCCGCGCTCTTCTTCGCCACCCGGCGGCGTCAGCAGCCGGCCGGCGCCGCCCGCGCTGATTCCGGGAATTAGTGGCTATCGCGCGACGGGACACCACTCTTTCCCCGAAAGAGCACCATCCCGGGGTGCCCGCCCGCCCGCCCGCCCGTCGGGCGGGTGGGGGTGGGTGGGGGTGGGCGGGGGCTCGGTGTGTCGACTCGGCTCGGCGTATTGAACGGGGCGGGCGGGGCGCGGATGCTGTAGGGAATCCATTGTCACCGATGTATGGAGGCTCGAATGCGTCGCTTTCCCCTGCTCGCACTCCTGCTCGTCGTCCCCCTGGCGGCACCACCGGCGGTCGCCCGGGCCGCCGCGCCAGCCGCCGCGCCGGTCGCCGCCGCGTCGATCGCCATGGCCGCCACCGCTCCGGCCGGCACCGCGTGGGCCGTGGACCCGGCCACCGGCCGGACCACCGTCGCGGTGGACGACACGGTGAGCGAGAGCCAACTGGCCGCGCTGCGCACCCGGCTGGCCGGCACCGACGCCGTGGTCCGCCGGGAGCCCGGCCGGCTCAGCACCCTGATCGCCGGCGGGCAGGCCATCTACGCCGCCGGAGGCCGCTGCTCGCTGGGCGCCAACGTCCGCAGCGGCAGCACGTACTACTTCGTCACCGCCGGCCACTGCACGTCGATCGCCACCACCTGGTACGCCGACAGCGCCAACACGACGGTCCTCGGCACCCGCACCGGCACCAGCTTCCCCGGCAACGACTACGGGATCGTCCGTTACACCTCGTCGACGATCCCGCACCCGAGCGCCGTCTACACGTACCCCGGGACGTTGACCATCACCGGCACTGCCACGCCGGTTGTCGGCATGGCCGTCTGCCGCAGCGGCTCCACCACCGGCGTGCGGTGCGGCACGATCACCGCCCTCAACGCCACGGTCAACTACGCCGAGGGTTCGGTCTCCGGGCTGATCCGCACCAACATCTGCGCCGAGCCCGGCGACAGCGGCGGCCCGCTCTACGTAGCCGGCAGCGGCCGGATCCTCGGCATCCTCTCGGGCGGCAGCGGCAACTGCACCAGCGGCGGCACCACCTACTACCAGCCGATCAACGAGATCCTGGCCGCGTACGGGGTGACGATCCCCTGAGCCGGCGGGCCGGGCGGTCACCCGCGGCGAAGTGCGGGCTTCCCGCGGTCAGCCGCCCGGCCCCGTGCCGTTCGGCCTGTGCCCACCGACGGGCCGCCCCGGTCCCGGCCGTCCGGTCAACCGTTCTGGTAGAACCGGGACGCTCCGGGGTGCAGCGGGACCGGGTCGGTGTTGGCCGCGCTGCTCCGGTCGAAGTTGCGACCCTCCGGGTGCACCGTCCCCAGTTCGGTCTGGTGCGCGAAGAGCAGCGCGGTCAGGTCGTACGCCAGCTTGTCCGGCATGTCGGCGCTTACCAGGATCATGTTCGCCACGGTCACCGTCGGCACCGCCGTCGGCGTCCCGTACGCCTCCTTCGGCAGGTCGGCGGCGGCGTAGACCGGCCCGTACGTGGCGGTCAGCGGCTCGATCAGGTCGGCGATCGGCAGGAACCGGAACTTGCCGGGCGCGGCGGCGAGCAGGTCGGTGATGCCGGGCGTGGGCAGCCCGCCGGAGAAGAACATCGCGTCGAGGGTGCCGGCCCGCATCCGGGCGGCGGTGTCCGGCAGGGAGAGCCGGGCCCGGCGGACGCCCCGCTCCGGGTCGATTCCGGCCGCGGTGAGCAGCCGGCCGGCGATGACGTCGGTGCCCGACCGGGGGGAGCCTGTGGAGACCCGCCCGCCCCGCAGGTCGGACAGGGTGGTGATCTTCGCGTCGGCGCGTACCAGCACGTGGGTGTAGTTGCGGTAGACGCGGGCCAGCGCGCGCACCTGCTGCGGCCGGCCCTGGAACGCGCCCTGCCCGGCGTTCGCGTCGGCCGCGGTGTCCGCCAGGCTGAACGCGATCTCCATGTCGCCGCCGGTGACCCGGGTGATGTTCTCGCCCGAGGCGCCGGTCGGCTCGGCGCGCGCCTCGTAGCCGGGCAGGTACCGGCTGATCAGATCGGCGTACCCGCCGCCGAGCTGGTAGTAGACGCCGGTGGTGTTGCCGGTGGCGAGGAAGATCCGCCCGCCGTGCCAGGGTGCCGGCTGCGGCGCCGCGTCGTTACCGCAGCCGGCCGCCAGCAGGACGGACAGCAGCGCGACCAGGGCGGCGGCCACCCGGCCGGGTCCGCCGGGGCGGCGTGCCGGCACCGCCGGGGTGGGGCCGGGCGGTGCGGTCGCGGTGGTCGCGGCACGTCCGGCCGGTGCCGTCGCCGCCCGCCCGCGACTCGGCGGGGTCGGGCGGGCGGTCACGACCGGGCCGCCGGTTCGAGGGCCTCGGCCACCCGCTGCACCAGCATGGCCGTCTCGTAGCCGATCTGGCCCAGGTCGCAGCCGGGGGCGGCCAGCACGCCGATCAGTGCCCGGTCGCCGACCGCCATCACCAGTAGCACCCCGCCGTCCATGTCGACGATCTGCTGGCGTACCCGGCCGGCGTTCATGAACCGGGCGGCGCCCACGGTGAGGCTCGCCAGGCCGCTGATCACGGCGGCCAGGTGGTCGACCTGGTCGGTGGAGAGGCCGGGGGAGGCGGCCAGCTTGAGGCCGTCGCCGGAGACCGCGAGGGCGTGGGCGACGTCCGGCACCTGGGTGGCGAAGCTGGCCAACAGCCAGTCGAGGCCTGTGCTCGGCTGCGGTGTCATGTGGTTCTCCTGGTGGCGTCGTTCTGTTGGCTGTGGCGCATCGCGGTCGCGACGCCCTCGGCCAGCGCGGAGAGCCGGGCCCGGACCAGTTCCGGGTCCAGCAGGTCGTCCGGCTGGCGCCGGGCGGACTGTGGGTCGGGCAGCGGGGGCGCGAGTTGGCCGCCGCGGGCGCGTCGGGGCAGCGCCCCACCGCCGGGCGTGACCGTCCCGCCGGGGGCCGTCGTCCCGCCGTGGCCCGTGCCGCCGTGGCCTGCCGTCCCGCCCCAGGTCGACCCGGTGCCGGCGACCCCGGGCCCGGCGGGCCAGGCCGGTGCCGCCGGTCCGGGCTGGCGCTGCGTCCCGGACCCGGGCAGCGTGACGGCCGGGGCCTGCTGGGAGCGCACCGGCGGCGAGACCGCCGTGAGTCGCGCGGCGGCGGCCGGGGCGGGCGACCAGGCAGGCGGCGCGGCGGGGGCACGGCCGGTGGAGAACCAGGTGGCCGGCGAGGACGGCGTCCCCGGCGGCCGGGCGGCCGGCACCGGACCCGGCCGGGCCACCACCTTCTCCACCAGGGTGAGGGCGCTCTCCGGGATCTCGACGGTGGCCGTGGTGCCCCCGGCGGCACTGTGCAGCGACACCCGGATGTGGTGCCGGGCGGCCAGGTGGGCGACCACGTGCAGCCCCATGCTGCCCGCTGCGGCGCTGGACAGGGTGCCCGGCCTGTCGAGCCGTTCGTTGATCTCGGCGAGCCGGCTGTCGCTGATCCCGATCCCCCGGTCGTGGACCCGCAGGACCAGCCCGTCGATGGTGCGCCGCCCGTCGACCCCCACCATCGTGTGCGGCGGGGAGTAGGCCGTCGCGTTCTCCAACAGTTCGGCCAGCAGGTGCACCAGGTTGCCGACCACCGAGGCGTCGATGGCCACGGGCGGCAGGTCCGCCCCGACCCGGGTGTACTCCTCGATCTCGGCGGCGGCGGCCGTCACCACGTCGGCGATCAGGTGCGCGCCGTGCTGGCCGCGCCCCGGCTCGCCGCCGGCCAGCACCAGCAGGTTCTCGCCGTTGCGGCGCATCCGGGCCGCCAGGTGGTCGAGGGCGAAGAGCCGGGCCAGCGCGTCCGGGTCGGTCTCCTCCCGCTCGAACTCGTCGAGCAGGCGCAACTGCCGGGTGATCAGGGTACGGATCCGCCGGGCCAGCGCCTCCGCCATCCGGGTCACGTCGACCCGTAGCTCCGCCTGCTGCCCGGCCAGCCGCAACGCCGACCGGTTCACCGTGTCGAACGCGTCCGCCACCTGGGCGATCTCGTCGCGCCCCCGGGCGATGCCGGCGGTCCGGTCCAGCGCGGAATCCGGCCCGCCGGGTTGCCCTTCCGCCGGGCCGCCCGCCGCGATGGCGGTGATCCGGTCGGGCAGCTCCCGGTGGGCCATGGTCAGCGCGGCCACCCGCAGCCGGCGCAGCCGGCGGCTGGTGTGCATCGCGAGCAGCCCGGCAGCGACGAAGGAGAGCACCGCCACGCTCAGGGTGATCCCGGCGCTGACCAGGGCGTCCCGCCGGGCCGCGGCGGCCAGCCCGGCCGCCTGCCGGTCGAGCTGCTCGGACAGGTCCCGGCTGATCAGGTTGTACCGGCGGATCACCCCGCTCTGCGCCACGTACCAGGCGTCGCCGTCGGTCCTCAGTGCCTCCGGCACCGCGTCCGCGCCCAGCGCGCCGTCGCGCATCCGGCGGGCGGTCGCCACGTCCTGGCCGTCCAACAGCCGGTTGTACGTCGCCGACGAGGCGGGACTGGCGATCCGGGAGAACTCGGCCTGCCGCTGCTCCTGTGCCCCGCGCAACTGGGCCACCCGGGCCAGCTCGCCCGGCTTCAGCGCGCCCCGGGAGAAGATCGCCCGCAGCAGGTCCCGTTCCAGCGCGGCGAAGTGCTCCTGGGCGGCGACGGCGGCCACCTCGCGGGCCGAATTCGCCAGGTCCGTGTCACGTAGCTGGGCGGGGAGCGCGTCGGCGACCCCGAGCAGCGTGTCGACCAGGCTCACGTAGAGCTGGTCGGCGGGGCGGACCCCCAGCGCGAGGGTCCGGGCGTCGTCGAGCTGGGCGAGCTGGCCGTCCGCGCCGTCCAGCGCGCCGGCCAGCGCCGGGGCGGCCCGTCGGGCGTCGTCCCGGGCCGTCCGGTACCGCCCGGCCGCCGAGTCGACGCGCTGGCGCTGGGCGTTGACGAGTTGCCGACCGGAGGCTCCGCCGCGCTGACGCAACGCGACCGTCTCGGCCAGCTCCCGTTCCAGCTCGTGCACCAGCCGCACGGTCGCGGTGGCGGTGCCGGCGAGCACCCGGGCGCGCTCGGCGTCGGCCGTGGCGGCCAGTGCCGTGCGGGTCTGCAGGGTGCCGAGCACGAGCAGGCCGACCGTGGCGATCAGGATCGGCGCGACCAGTTGGGTCCGCACCGACCACAACCGACTGGTCCGGTCCGTGGAGCGGTTGTGCCGGCGTACGTCAGCTGTGCCGGGCTGGGGCACGCGGGCCTCCGGGCGGTGATGGGGCAGCGGTGGTAGTCGTGGGTGGTGGGTGTGACCGCGCCGGGCCCGGCGTGGTGGCCGGGCCCGACTGCGGGGGTCAGCTTGCGCCGAGGGTGGTCAGCGCGCTGGCAGCGCCCCGGTGCAGTGGCACCGGGGCGGTGCGGCGGGCGGTGTCCAGGCTGATCCCGGCGGCGGGCGGGGCTGGCCTGGGCGAGGGCGTCCTACTTCTCGAACAGCACCTTCGTCACCGCGTAGGCGACGTTCGCGTCGAGGTCCTTGCGGATCAGCAGCACGTTCGGCATCACGATGGTCGGGGCGTCGGTCGCCGTCCGATAGGTGTCCTTGCCGATCGCCCCCGCCTGGTATGCCGGATTCAGCCCCGCCAGCTGCGGCAACAGCGGGCTGATGTCGATGAACCGTACCTTGTCTCCCGAGGTCCTGAACAGGTCGGTTAGCCCGTTCGTGGGCAGGTCACCGGACCAGAACAGCCCGTCAACGCTGCCGCCCTCGCCCTGCGCCGCAGAGCAGCCCCAGCCCGTTCGGGGTGACCACGAACGCGATCGGCGCCAGGTACGCCGGCAGCGGGTACCGCAGGGTCTGCCACCAGCCGGCCGCCGGGCAGACCGCGGCCACCGCGAGCACGCCGCGCACCCCGGCCACCAGGGCTGCGACCAGCCGGGCCGGGGTGAGCTTGTGCGCGCGGTCCAGGAAGGACAGCGCCGCCGCGAGCAGGGTCGCGAAGACCACGGCGCGGCGGATTACCCGGCGGCCCGTGATCGGGCCGGCTCAGGGGTGCGCGGGCGGCGGCACGGTCAGGCTCCGGGCCAGCGCCACGGCGCCGTGCAGCGAGGAGAGCCCGCCCAGGGCGGCGGCCCGCACGGCCGGTGCCGCGCGGCCGGGCCGGGCCAGCCGGGCCACCTCCCGCTCGACCAGCCCGACGAAGCCCGGCAGCCCGGCGGCGAACCCGCCACCCAGCACCGCCACCGACGGGTCGACCAGCTCGCCGAGGCTGACCACGGCCGCCGCGAGCGCCGTACCACTCGGCCGGACCGCGTCGTGGGCCCACGGCCGGTCCCGCGCCAGCCCGTCGCGCAGCTCGGCGAAGCTCACCGCGGCCCGCCGCCCGGCGGCGGCCCGGCGCAGCGTGGCCGGCCCGGAGGCGATCGCCTGGAGGCAGCCGTGCCGGCCGCAGTCGCAGCGCGGCCCGTCGACGGCGACGACCATGTGCCCGACCTCGGGCGAGCCCCGGCCGGCCCCGGGCAGCGGGCGTCCGCCGAGCACCACGCCCCCGCCCACCCCGGTCCCCACCCCGAGGTAGACGACGTCGTCCGCGCCGACGTGCCGGGCCTCGGCGAGCGCCGCGAGGTCACCGTCGTCGGCCCAGGCGGTCCGGCTGCCGGGGAAGAGCCGGCGCAGCGCCTTGTCGAGCCGCAACCCGGCCCAGCTCGGCCGGCCCGGCCAGACCGTCACCCGACCGGTCGGGTCGGTGGTGCCGGGCATCGCCACCCCGACGGCCGCCAGCCGCCAACCGGACTCCGCGCGCAGCGCGTCGACCGCGCCCGCCAGCGCAGCCACGTCCGCTTCGGCGTCGCCGCCGGCGGGCCAGGTCAGCGTCCGCTCGTACGCCCGCGACGCGGCGGCCCCGAGCTGCTCGTCCGGCCCCGGGTCGATGCCCGGCGCGGACGCGCACCGCTCGGCCCGTAACGCGACCTTGGTGCCCCCGATGTCGACCCCGAGCACGGCGGCGTCGGTCCGCTCCGGCACCGGCGGTCAGCCCCGCAGCACGTGCAGCACCGCGACCGCGGCTGCCGCCAACCCGAACACGGCCGGCATCGCCGCCACCGAGATCGGGTCCCGGGCGCGGAGGTGGAAGATCACCGCGCCGATCATCTGGAGGGTGAGGCCGATCGCCGCCGCGATCCCGGCCGGCGGCCAGTACAGGCCGAAGATCAGGCCGACGACCGCGGCCAGCTCCAGGTTGCCGATCACCTTGGTGAGCCCGGGGGAGACGCCGAGGTGGGCCATCCGCTCGCGCATCTGGGCCTGGCCGGTGAGCTTGGGGTAGGCCAGCGCGGCGAAGACGGTGGCCAGGATGACGCTGAGGACGATGATGGGAATCTGCACGTTTTCTTCCTTCTCGGAGGGGGCAGAGCCGGGCCGACCCTATCGGCCGGACGGCCGGGTGGCCCGCGTACGCGCGGCGGCGGGCCGGGGGTTCCGTCCTCAGTCGACGGTGGCGACCAGCGCGCGGGCGGCCAGCCGGTAGCCCAGCGAGCCCAGCCCGACGATGATCCCGCTGGCCAGCGGGGCGAGCACCGAGTCGTGCCGGAAGCTCTCCCGGGCCCACACGTTGGACAGGTGGACCTCCATCCACGGCCGCGGATAGTTGGCCAGCGCGTCGCGCAGGCTCCAGCCAGCAATCATCAGGGCGCCCGGGTTCACGATCGCGCCCACCGTGTCGTAGTGCTCCTGCACGGTGCGGACCAGAGCGCCCTCGCAGTCGTGCTGCACCGCGACCACCCGCCAGCCCCGCGCCGCGACCTCCTCGCCGACGGCCCGCTCGATGTCGGCGAGGGTGTCGGTGCCGTAGATCTCCGGCTCGCGTCGGCCGAGGATGCCGAGGTTCGGACCGTTCAACAGCAGCACATCGGACACAGCTCACCTCGCGGAGAACAGCCCGGGTACGGCCACCTCGCGTGGCTGGCCCCCGCCGGGCCGGCGACAGATTCCCCGCAGTCTTACTACGCCGCCGGCCCCGCCCGCGCCGACCGTCGCCGGCCTGCCGTCGAACTAAGGGGTGGGTAGGGGCCGTTAGGGGAGGTGAGCGTCCTGCCGGGTCGGTTAGCGTCCACCGCGAGCCGATGACGCTGGCCGATCCGACGGCGGCGTCCCCGCTCGACCGGCCGACCGGCGCAGGCCCGCCGCGGTGGGCGAGCCCGGGTCCGCGGGACGCGCGAAGCCGCCGCGGGACGGTCGGGAACCGCTGGTCCTCCTGGATTGGGAAGTGGGAAGTCATGAGTGGTCAGCCGTCGACGGTGCCGGAGTTCCCCGAGTGGCCGCAGTTCGGTGACGAGGAACGAGCCGGCCTGATCCGCGCCCTGGACCAGGGTCAGTGGTGGCGGATGGGCGGGAGCGAGGTCGACACCTTCGAGGCGGAGTTCGGCGCGTACCACGGCACGCCGCACGCGCTCGCCGTCACCAACGGCACCCACGCCCTGGAGGTCGCACTGGAGGTGCTCGGCGTCAAGGCCGGCACCGAGGTGATCGTCCCCGCCTTCACCTTCATCTCGTCGTCGCTCGCCGCGCAGCGCCTCGGCGCGGTCGCCGTGCCGGTCGACGTCGACCTGGACACCTACTGCGTCGACCCCGCCGCCGTCGCCGCCGCGATCACCGACCGCACCAGGGTCATCATGCCGGTGCACATGGCCGGCCAGTTCGCCGACATGGACGCGCTGGACAAGATCGCCGCCGACGCCGGAGTGGCGCTGCTCCAGGACGCCGCGCACGCCCACGGCGCCCAGTGGCACGGCAAGCGGGCCGGCGCGCTCGGCTCGGTGGCCGCGTTCAGCTTCCAGAACGGCAAGCTGATGACCGCCGGTGAGGGCGGCGCGGTGCTCTTCCCCGACGAGGAGACCCGCGAGCGGGCCTTCCTCGTGCACAGCTGCGGCCGGCCCCGCACCGACCGGGACTACCTGCACCGCACCACCGGCTCCAACTACCGGATGAGCGAGTTCACCGCCGCCGTGCTGCGCGCCCAGCTCACCCGCCTCGACGGCCAGATCGAGGCGCGTGAGCAGCGCTGGCCGCTGCTGTCCGGCCTGCTCGCCGAGATCCCCGGCGTGGTGCCGCAGGGCATCGACCCGCGCACCGACCGCAACCCGCACTACATGGCCATGTTCCGGATCCCGGGCATCACCCTGGAGCGCCGCCGGGCCGTGGTCGACGCGCTCATCGCCCGGGGCGTCCCGGCGTTCGTGGCGTTCCGGGCCATCTACCGGTGCGAGGGCTTCTGGGAGGCCGGCGCCCCCGACGAGAGCATCGAGGCGATCGCCGCCCGCTGCCCCAACGTCGAGCAGATCCACTCCGACTGCGTCTGGCTGCACCACCGCACCCTGCTCGGCACCGAGCAGCAGATGCACGACATCGCCGCCGTGCTGGCCGACATCCTCGCCGAATGACCGGGCTGCCCCCGGCTGCCGCGCCCGACCGTCCGGTCCGGGTCGCGGTGGCCGGCCTCGGGTGGGCCGGGCGGGAGATCTGGCTGCCCCGGCTCGCCGCGCACCCGGCCTTCGAGGTGGCCGCCCTGATCGACCCGCAGCCGGCCGTCCGGAACGCCGCCCGAGACACCCACGCGGTGCCCTTCGCGTACGCCGACGTCGACGACCTGCCCGTCGGCGCGGTCGACCTGGTGGTGGTGGCCGTCCCCAACCACCTGCACGCGACCGTCGCCGCCGGGCTGCTGCGCCGGGGCGTACCGGTGTTCCTGGAGAAGCCCGTCTGCCTCACCTCCGCCGAGGCGGAGCTGCTCGCCGGCGCGGAGCGCGACGGCGGCGCGGTGCTGCTGGCCGGCAGCGCCGCCCGGTGGCGGGCCGACGTCCGGGCGCTGGCGGAGGTGGCCGGCGAGCTGGGCCCCGTCCGGCACGTCGACGTGGCCTGGGTCCGCGCCCGGGGGGTGCCCGACGCGGGCGGCTGGTTCACCCGCCGCGACCTCTCCGGCGGCGGCGCGCTGGTCGACCTCGGCTGGCACCTGCTCGACACCGTCCTGCCGATACTCGGCCCGGACACCCGGGTCAGCCACGCCATCGGCAGCGTCTCCGACGACTTCGTCAACGACAGCGCCGCGCACGCCGCATGGCGCAGCGAGGCCGGGACCGGCGGCCGGTCCCGCGGCGACGTCGAGGACACCGCCCGGGGGTTCCTGCTCACCGACGGCGGCGCCTCGGTCGCCCTGCACGCCTGCTGGGCGTCGCACGAGGCCCTGGACCGCACCACCATCACCGTGCAGGGCATCGCCGGGTCGGCCACCCTGAGCTGCACGTTCGGGTTCAGCCCGAACCGGGAGCCCACGCCGGTGCTCACCCGCACCCGCGACGGCGAGACCGTCCCACTGCCGGTGCCCGCCGAACCGATCGGCACCGAGTACGACCGCCAGCTCGACGCCCTGCCCGGGCTGCTCGCCGACCCGGCCAGCCGGGGAGTGGCCGCCGCCGAGGCCCGTCGGACCATCGACATCATCGAACGGATCTACTGTTCCGCCCGGCCCACCGAGCCGGAGCGGGAACACGCGCTGGCGGGCCATCGCGACCGGTGAGAACCACCGGCGACCTCACTCGCTCCGGGGAGCAGCCATGAGCCAATCACCGTCCATCGTCGACGTGCCCCTCCCGGCCGTCGCCGTGCCCCTCCCGGCGCCCGGCCGGGGCCCGATCCGCGCGGTGGTGTTCGACCTCGACGGTGTCATCGTCGACAGCTCGGCCGTCATGCGCGAGGCGTTCAGCATCGCGTACGCGGAGGTGGTGGGCGACGGACCCGCGCCGTTCGAGGAGTACAACCGGCACATGGGCCGGTACTTCCCGGACATCATGCGGCTGATGGGGCTGCCGCTGGAGATGGAGGAGCCCTTCGTCCGGGAGAGCTACCGGATGGCGCACCTGGTGCCGCTGTTCCCCGGCGTCCGGGAGACCCTGGAGGAGTTGCACGTCCGGGGCATCCGGATGGCCATCGCCACCGGCAAGAGCGGCCCCCGGGCCCGCTCGCTGCTCGACACGCTCGGCGTGCTGAGCCTGTTCGACCAGGTGATCGGCTCCGACGAGGTGGCCCGCCCGAAGCCCGCCCCGGACATCGTGCTCCAGGCGCTCGGCCATCTCGACGTGCCGCCGGCCCAGGCCATGATGGTCGGCGACGCGGTGATCGACCTGCTCAGCGGCCGGGACGCCGGCGCCACCACGGTCGCCACCACCTGGCATGGCGGCGACATCGCCGCCCTGCTCGCCGCAGGGCCGGACGTGGTCGCGCACGCCCCGGGCGACCTGCTGGCCCACTGCCCGGCGGCCCTCGCCCTCTGACCCGCGCGGTTGCGGCTGGGGCGTGTGTCGGAGTGCGGGAGACGCACGGCCACGTCTCCGGCGGCAGGCAAGCACGATCGCCACCAGCCGAAACCGACCGCTGCCCTGGACGATGAGCGGACATCTACCAGTTCCGGAGCGCTCTCCGGGGCCGGGCGGCCTCCCGGAAACCGCCGGTGACCGGCCAGCCGTGCAAGATCGTGCTCGATCCCGGAAAGCGTGGCCTCCTACCCGTAAGGTAGGCCGGCGTCGACCAGGTTCTAGGTCAGCGCTACCGCCAGGTCGGCTGCGGTCTCCAGTGCCGCAGCCGCCCGTCGGGCTTCGTCCGGGCTCAGGGCAACACGGTCGACGCGGGCCAGCATCTCGGCTGCCGTGGCCGGGTCGTGCAGCACCATCGCAACCTCGGCGCGGTAGACGAGAACCTCCACCAACGCGACCGGGTCGTCACCTGCCTCGACGTGGGCCAGCGCACTGTCCAGGATCCGAGCGGCCTGCCGGGCATCACCTCTGGAGTCGCCCTGCACGACGGCATTCGCCAGCGCCTTGGCCAGGCGACCGGTGGGCGCCGACGGGGGTTCGGCAGCCGCGTTCTGGGTGACGCGGATCCAGTTGCCACCCGGGTCGATGACGCTGAACCCGCTCAGCCCGTCCTGGTTCCTCCGCGCCCGGGGCCTGGTCATCCGCGGCGTCCCGGAGACCAGCACCTTGCCGTACGCGGCCCGCATGCCTGCCGCGAAGGCCCGGTAGAGCTCCCCCGTGTCCGAGGTCAACACCAGACACGAGCCGTAGGAATTCTCCGGGTCGAACCCCGCGATCTCGAAGAAGTGGAGATGTAAGTCCTCGCGTTGCAACGCCACGTACGGGTTGGGTTTGCGCTGCTGGTAGGTGGTGTGGAAACCGAGCACCTGGTAGAAGGCGGCGATCTCCTCGATGGAGGCGCAGGGCAACAGAGGAACGGCTACTTCGTTGGTCATCCGTACTTGATAGCCGTCGTGAGCAGACGCGCGCACATAGGAATAGCCGATCATCGTACGCAGCCGACCGATCGTCCGAGGTGGCGCAAGTCGGGCTGATGGTCAGCGGATTTCTGGGCCGGAGTCGTTCACTGATCCGGTGGAGGTGGCACTTCCGGTACGGCGTCGGAACGCGGTGCGGATGCGGCTCGCTGGGCGGCGAGCCCCGCCGCCATGCCGGCTGCCGAGCCACGGCTGCTCCGTCGCACGTCGGGCAGGCGCAACGGCGTGATGTGGGTCCATTGCCGAGCGTGAGGCCGCCGAAACTGTGCGGTGTACCGTTCAACGGGTCCGCCCGGGTAGCGGCCGGCGGGCGTTGTCCCAGCCCTCCACCTGGGAAGTAGGCGAAGGAATGCCCAAGAAAGTGGACACCATCGGTGCCCGCATCCGTTACTGGCGGGTCCGTCGCAGCGGGATTACCCAGGCCGTCCTCGCGGGGCTCGCGGGTGTCAGTCAGTCCTACATCTCGCAGGTCGAGTCCGGCCGCAAGAACATCGACCGTCGATCCACCCTGGTCGCCATTGCCGCCGCTCTCCAGGTCACGGTGGCGGACCTGCTCGGCCAGGGCACGGAACCCGGCGACCCGGCACGGGACAGGGCGGCGGAGTGCGTCCCGGCGATCTGGTCCGCGCTGATCGAGGTCGAGGATGGTGAGCGCCGGCCGCCGACCCGTGGCAGGGACGAGTTGGCCGTGGACATCTCCCGTAGCGATCAGCTCCGTACCCGATCGAACTATCCGGCGATGGCCCGGCTACTTCCCGGCCTCCTGCTCGACGCCGCTGCTGTCGGCGGCACCGTGCTCGCCCAGGTGGCCTACCAGGCTTCGACGTGCCTACGGCACCTCGGCTACCGGCATCTGGCGCTCAACGCAGCCCGGGTGGCGGTGTCGGCTGCCGAGCAAGTCGAGGATTCGGCGTGGATCGGGGCGGCCCGGTTCGCGTACGCGCAGAGCCTGCCGATCGAATCCGCGCCACTCGCGGCCCGGTCCGCCGACCGGTCGCTGGCCGGGCTCCAGTCCGGGGCCGCCGACGAGCGGGTCCGACAGATGCTCGGCCAACTCCACCTCTCGGCGGCGCTGACCTCGACCGTGAGCGGTCGTCTGGACGTCGCGCGGGACCATCTAGGCGAGGCGGCCCGCGAGGCAGCAACCCTCGGAGACCCGCCCGACGGGGGCGGCTTCAACGGCTGTGGGTTCGGGCCGACCAATGTGAAGCTGTGGGAGATGTCCATCGCGGCGGAGTCGGGTGAGGCCGGCCGGGTGATCGAGCTGTCCCGGACGGTTCGGCCGCAGGTGCTCGTGGCGTCGATCCGTCAGCAGTCCTACTGGCTCGACCTCGGGCGCGCGCTGGCCGACACTGGCCGCCGGGATGCTGAAGCGCTGGCCGCGTTCGTGCAGGCTGAGCAGGCCGCGCCGGTGCCATTCGCCCTGAACCCCCTCGCCCAGGATGCTGTTGTGGCGATGGCACAGCGAGCGAAGCGCCGCGCAATCCCGGACGAGCTACGGGTGCTGGCCGGTCGGATGGCATCAACCTGCTGCCATAACCGCAGGTAATCGTGCCATAACCGATTTGCCCTAGCGTCCGTTCGGGGAGGCGGATGCCTCTCTTCGGCTGGGTGCGGCGGTGACGGTCCTTCCATGAGCTTGCCGCCGCGCCCCTGCAACGGAGGTAGGGATGCAGGGTCGTGGCGACGAGCCGGCGGTGAGTCGGGGCGAGCAATTGGAGGCGGAGGAGCGGGAGGCGGCGAAGCGGCGGATTCTGGCGCAGGCCGAGGCGGATCGGATACCGGTGGAGGAGACCACGCGGGCGATGCCTGACCGGCGGTGGCGTCGTGGACAGGGTTGAGCTGCCGATAGGCCGGCGGGTGGCCCAGTGGCGGGCGCGTCGCGGGTTGACGCAGCAGATGCTCGCCGACCGGCTGGGCAAGTCGAAGAGTTGGGTGGACAAGGTCGAGCGGGGTGTCCGCGCGCTGGACCGGTTCACCGTCATCCGGGACATCGCCGAGGTTCTTTGGGTGGACGCGTCGGTGCTGGTCGGTGGGGACGCGCGGCCGGCGGCGTCCAAGGGTGCCGGCGATGGTGTGGACGGGGTGCGGGCCGCGCTCGCCCGCTACGACGTGCTGGGACTGTGGCCCTGTGACCGGCTGATCCTGCCGGCGGTTGAACTGGGGCGGCGGGTGGAGCATGCGTGGCTGACGTACGAGCACGCGGACTATCCGCAGTTGGTGCGGATGCTGCCGGACCTGCTCGGTGACGCCCAGCGCGCCCATGCCGCCGACACCGGGGCTGAGGCGGCCGGTCTGCTGGTGCGGGTGTACCGGACCATGGCGTCGGTGCTGGTGAAGCTGGGCGAGGCCGAGTTGGCGTGGCTGGCCGCCGACCGAGCGATGGCGGTGGCCGGCGGTGACCCGCTGCTGGCGGCGGTCGCCGCGGTGCCGCTCGGCCAGGCGCTGCGCGCGTCGGGGCGGGGTCGGTTGGCGATGGCGGCGACGATCGCCGCCGCGCACCGCGTCGCGCCGGCGGTGCCGTACGAAGGCCCGCCGCCGGGGCTGGCCCTGTGCGGGTCGCTGCTGGTGGAGGCCGCACTTGCCGCCGCTGCCTGCGGTGATGCGAGGAGCGCGGGGGAGTTGATCGACCAGGCGGCGGAGACCGCCGAGCGGGTCGAGGACGCCCGGGATCATCAGGGGGCCGTCTTTGGGCCGACCGTCGTGGAGTTGGCGCGGGTAGCGGTGGCGGTCGAGCTGGGTGACGGCGGCGAGGCGGTCACCCGGCACGAGAAGGTGACCAGCCGAGGTGGGTGGGGGCGGCTGCCGGTCGAGCACCGGGCCGCGCACCTGGTCGACGCCGCGCGGGCGTACCTGCATGTCGGTGACCTGCTGCGGGCGGGCCGCGCCCTGGTCGACGCCGACCGGACCGCACCTGCGGAGGTCCGGTGCCGGCCGCTGGCGCGTACGGTGATCGCCGACGTGGCGCGCGGCGGCCCGATGCCGGCCGGCGTGGCGCACCTGGCGACGGCGGTCGGGCTGACCCGGTGACGAAGCCGCCGCCCTGCGCCGGGGCCCGCCAACGTCGGCGTGACGATGGCGTCCGGCCGGACCTCTCAGTGCGCCTGGTCGACGCCCTCGGGGCCGGCTTCGAGGAAGCGCAGCATCTCGGTGGCCAGCATCTCGGCGACGGAGGCAGGGACCAGGTCGGTGCGGACGGTGACGCGCAGGAGGGTGTCCCCGTTGCCGGGCAGCACCTCGGCGAGGCACGCGCCCGACCACTCCCGGGCGTACGGCTCGACGATCTCCTCGGCCCGGCAGCCGGGCAGCTCCAGGGGGAGCACGACGTTGTCCTGGTAGGCGAAGGAGGGCAGGCTGTTGGCCACCTCGCGGGACATGTCGAGGGCCGGGTCGGTGGTCATCTCCAGGAAGGACACGTCCTGGGCGGCCATCAGCTCGTCGACGGTCCGCTGGACGGCCCGGATCAGGTTCTTCTCCGGCCCGTCGAACCGGACCCGGAGGCAGTTGGAGCTGATCCGGCTCGTGAAGGTGGAGTCGAGGATCCGGCTGCCGCGCTGGGCGACGATCATCAGCATGGCGATGTCGTCCTGCTGGTGGATGGCGCGGAGCGCGGAGGCGTAGGCGGCGGCGAAGTAGGTGGAGCGGCTGAACCGGTGTTCGCGGGCGGCGCGGTCCCAGCGCTCCATCACGTCGGGGGTGACGGTGACGATGTGTCCGGCCTTGGGGCCCCACATCGGGGTCTCCACCAGCAGCTCCTGGGGTCGGCCCTCGCCCTGGCGGGAGAGCCCGCGCAGTTGCTCGCGCCAGTAGGCCCGCTGCGCGTCGAGGTCGGCGGCGTCCCGCAGGCGGGTGTGCTCGTCGTAGAACTGGCGCAGTGTGGGTGCGGGTCGGTCCCATTCTGGGGTTTTGCCTGCCAGTCGGGCGGTGTAGGCGTGGCTGAGGTCGTGGGTGAGGAGGGTGTGGGACCAGCCGTCGAAGGCGATGTGGTGGATGCCGATGCCGAGGAGGATGCGGTTGGTGGATTTTTCGCGAATGAGGGCGGCGCGCCAGTTGCGGCCTTGGGTGTAGTCGAGGGGTTGTTGTAGTGCTTCGGTGAGTTGGTCGAGTGCGTTTTGTTCGGTGGTGGCGTCGGTGAGTAGGCGGAGCTGGGGCATGCCGGGGTTCGGGGGGAGGATGGCGACCGGTGGGTCGACGCGCCGGTAGCGTGCGCGCAGGGCCTCGTGCCGCTTGTGGACGTCTGCCAGGGCGGTCATCAACGCTCGGGGGTCCAACTCGCCCTCGATCCACCAGGTGGTCGGGCAGACCAGGTCGAGCGGGAGCCAGACGAACTTGCCGACGGACAGGGCCAGCGAGACGGGCTTGGCCGGGCCGGGGCGTCCGGTGACGGGTGGCTCCGGTTCGACGGTGGGGCGGCGGGGTGCGGTGGTGAGCCAGTGGGCGAGTTGGTGTGGTGTGGGGGTGCGGTGGATTTGGGATACGGGGATGAGGGTGTTGGTGGTGTGGTCGATGGTGGTGGCGAGGGTGGCGGATTGTAGGGAGGTGCCGCCGAGGTGGAAGAAGTTGTCGTGGGTGCCGATGGGGTTGATGCCGAGGATGGTGGCGAATATGTCGGTGATGAGGTGTTGTTCGTTGGTGGCGGGTGCCACGTAGTCGACGCCGAGGTCCGGACGCTGAGATCCCGGTTCCGGTAGTGCCCGTCGGTTGATTTTTCCGGTGCCGCCGAGGGGGAACCGGTCGAGGATCATGATGACGGCGGGGACCATGTATGAGGGCAGCAGGGTGGCGGCGTGTTGGCGTAGGTCATTGACGGTTGGGGTGTGGCCGTTGCGGGCGGTGATGTAGCCGATGAGGCGTGCGGTGTTTTGGTGTTCGTGGCGGATGACGACTGCGGTGTTGACGTGGGGGTGTTGTTCGAGGGTGGTTTCGATTTCGCCGAGT
>NZ_JBIRTH010000005.1:0-646301 GCF_044334565.1 Micromonospora sp. NPDC020750 | reverse complement strand
GGTTTCCGTTCTGGTCCGCGTGAGGGTGGTCCGTCGCGTGACGGTGGTTTCCGTGGTGGTGACCGTCGTGAGGGCGGGTACCAGGGCGGCGACCGTCGTGAAGGCGGTTTCCGCTCCGGTCCGCGTGAGGGTGGATCCGGTGGTGACCGTCGCGAGGGTGGCTTCCGGTCGGGTCCGCGTGAGGGTGGTTTCCGTCGTGACGGGGATGGCCGGCAGGGCGGGTTCCAGGGCGGCGACCGACGTGAGGGCGGCTTCCGCGGTGGCGACCGTGAAGGCGGCTTCCGGTCCGGTCCGCGTGAGGGTGGCTCGCGTGAGGGCGGTTTCCGGTCCGGTCCGCGTGAGGGTGGCTCGCGTGAGGGCGGTTTCCGTTCCGGTCCGCGTGAGGGTGGCTCGCGTGAGGGCGGTTTCCGTTCCGGTCCGCGTGAGGGTGGTCCGTCGCGTGACGGTGGTTTCCGTGGTGGTGACCGTCGTGAGGGCGGGTACCAGGGCGGCGACCGTCGTGAAGGCGGTTTCCGCTCCGGTCCGCGTGAGGGCGGCTCGCGTGAGGGCGGCTTCCGTTCCGGTCCGCGTGAGGGTGGATCCGGTGGTGACCGTCGCGAGGGTGGCTTCCGGTCGGGTCCGCGTGAGGGTGGTTTCCGTCGTGACGGGGATGGCCGGCAGGGCGGGTTCCAGGGCGGCGACCGACGTGAGGGCGGCTTCCGCGGTGGCGACCGTGAAGGCGGCTTCCGGTCCGGTCCGCGTGAGGGCGGCTCGCGTGAGGGCGGCTTCCGCTCCGGTCCGCGTGAGGGCGGTCCGTCGCGTGACGGTGGTTTCCGTGGTGGTGACCGTCGTGAGGGCGGGTACCAGGGCGGCGACCGTCGTGAAGGCGGTTTCCGTTCCGGTCCGCGTGAGGGCGGCTCGCGTGAGGGCGGTTTCCGTTCTGGTCCGCGTGAGGGTGGTCCGTCGCGTGAGGGTGGCTTCCGTGGTGGTGACCGTCGTGAGGGCGGCTTCCGGTCCGGCTCCCGTGAGGGTGGCTTTGGTGGTGGCGACCGGGCCAGTCAGGGCGATCGTCCGCGCCGCGACGACCGCCGTGGTCCTGAGGACCGGCGCCGGGAAGGTGGTTACACCGCCGGCCCCGCCCGCGACGACCGGCGGGACCGCGCCGGATCGGCGGAGGGTGACCGTACGACGGACGCGCCCGCGCTGCCCGACGAGATCGTCGCGACCGACCTGGACTCGACCGTCCGCGCCGAGCTGCTCTCGCTGGCCAAGCCGGTGGCGGACACCGTCGCCCGGCACCTGGTCGCGACCGGCCAGCTGATCGACGAGGCTCCGGTCGAGGCGCTGGCGCACGCGATGGCCGCCCGGCGGCTCGCGTCGCGGATCTCGGCGGTCCGGGAGGCGGTCGGGTTGGCCGCGTACCACACGGGGGAGTGGCAGACGGCCATCGCCGAGCTGCGCACGTATCACCGGATGACCGGGTTGCAGAGCCACCTGGCGGTGCTCGCCGACTGCGAGCGGGCGCTCGGGCGGCCGGAACGGGCGATCGACCTGTTCCGGGGCGCCGACCAGGAGAAGCTGGGCCAGGCCGTCGCGATCGAGCTGCTGATCGTGGCCGCCGGCGCCCGTGGTGACCTCGGCCAGAAGGACGCCGCGGTGGCGATGCTCCAGGTTCGTGAGCTGACGAGCGAGGCGACCGACCCGTGGGCCGGTCGGCTCCGGTACGCGTACGCCGACGCGCTGCTCGCGGTCGGGCGGCGCGAGGAGGCCCGGGAATGGTTCTCCCGGGCGGCCGAGGTCGACACCGACGGCGAGACCGACGCGGCCGAGCGGCTGCTCGAACTCGACGGGGTGCTGATCGAGGGCGACGACGAGGACGAGGAGCCGGCCGAGGAGATCGCTGCCGGGCCGGGAAGCCCGGGCGCGGTGCCGGCTGAGCCGGTCGCCGGCCGGTCGGACGACGAGGACGCCCTCGGTGCCGACGACCGGGATGAGGACCTCGACTCTTCGGACGCCGCCGACCGCGCCGACGAAGACGACGACGCCGACGAAGGCGAGGACGCCGGGCGGAGCGCCGCTGACCTGGCCGGGGACGAGCTGACCGACGACGAGGCCGGCACCGTTGCGGCCCGGCCCGGGTCGACGCGTGGCGAGGAACCGGCCGGCGACCGCGAATCAGGTACGGACCAGCGGTGACCACGGACGCCGGGGGTCGGCTGGCCGACGGGTACTCGCTGGTCGTCTTCGACCTGGACGGGGTGATCTACCTGATCGACCGGCCGATCCCCGGCGCCGTCGCGGCGGTGGGTCGGCTGCGCGCCGAGGGACGGGCGGTCGCGTACGCCACGAACAACGCGTCCCGTCGTTCCAGCGAGGTCGCCGACCTGCTCTCCGGGATGGGCGTGCCCGCCACCCCGGAGGAGGTGCTGACCTCCGCCGCCGCCTCCGCCGAACTGCTGGCGGAGCGGCTGCCCGCCGGTGCGGCGGTCCTGGTGGTGGGCGCGGAGGCGCTGCGCGCCGAGGTCGGCGCGGTCGGGCTGCGTCCGGTCTCCCTCGCCGACGACGCCCCGGCTGCGGTGGTGCAGGGGTACGGCCCACAGGTCGGCTGGGCGGACCTGGCCGAGGCGTCGCTGGCGGTGCGGGCGGGCGCGATCTGGATCGCCACGAACACCGACCGCACCCTGCCCAGCGGGCGTGGCCCGCTGCCGGGCAACGGATCGCTGGTGGCCGTGCTGCGCACTGCGCTCGACCGGGAACCGGACGTGGTGGTGGGCAAGCCCGAGCCGGCGCTGTTCGCCACCGCCGCCCGCCGGGCCGGCGAGGGGCGCACCCTGGTGGTGGGCGACCGGCTGGACACCGACATCGAGGGCGCGCGCCGGGCCGGGCTGGACAGCCTGCTGGTGCTCACCGGCGTCAGCGATGTGCCCGAGCTGCTGGCCGCCGCCCCGGCGCGTCGCCCGACGTACGTCTCGGTCGATCTGGCCGGGCTGTTCGACCCGGCGGCGGTGGTCCGGGTGCCCGGCGACCCGGAGACCGGTGGCTGGTCGGCGACCGTGGCCGACGACGGCGTGCTGGAACTGACCGGGGCGGGACGGCCGCTGGACGCCCTGGCCGCGCTCTGCGCCGTCGCGTGGGCGGCGGACGCCGGCCCGGCGGTCCGGGCGGGGTCGCCGGAGGCCATCGAGGCGTTGGCCGACCTCGGCCTGACGGACTGATCCGGGGACCGGCGTCCCGGCTGTCAGAGCAGTCAGAGCAGCTTGCGGAGCTTCAGCAGGTCGAACGGGTTCGCCTTGATCGAGACCTGCTTGGACGCCACCGCCCGGGTGACGTCGAGCTCGCCGCGGACGAGGGCGAGCAGATTGTCGCTGCTGGTGCTCAGCGCGATCTTCGCCTTCGGGTCGTCGCCGTCGGTCAGGTCGAGCAGCCGCCCGTCGGCGAGTCGGCCGTGGAAGGCCGTACCCAGATCGGTCACCCGGCAGGCCAGAGTCCGGTCCAGGTCGATCCGCCCCCGCACGGTCTCGGCGTTGCGGTCCAGCCGGGCGGCCAGATCCTGCAACGCCTGCCGGCACTCGTCCACGCTGGCCACATCGTCTCCTCACACCTCGCCACGCCCGTTTCCCGGCACCGTACCGTAATGGGCGTCGCGCGGCGCCCGGTAGCGTGACACCTGAAACCCCACCCCCGTGGAAGGATTCAGGCATGCAGGACGCGTGGCGCGCCTACCTCGGACTGGCCATGGGCCTGACGGAGGCCCCCCGGAAGAAGGCCCAGGACGTCGTACGCCGGTTGGTCGGCTCCGGTGAGGCGACGGCCACCCAGCTTCAGGCCCTCGCCGAGGAACTGGTCTCGACCGGTGTGGCCAACCGGGAGGCGCTGACCAAACTGGTGCGCTTCGAGGTGGACCGCGCCCTCGGCGCGGTGGGACTGGCGGCCGCCGACGAGGTGGCCGAGCTGACCCGCCGGGTGCACGAGTTGGAGCGTCAGCTCCGGGAGGCCAAGGCGGGCCCGGCCGCCCCCGTCGGGTCCGCCCTGCCGGCCGGCCCGGCGGAGCCGACCCCCCTGCCCTCCGCCGCCGCGGAGCCTGCGGGCCCCGCAGCCCCGGACGCGCTGGCGACGCAATCCGTGACGAAGAAGGCGGTGGCCAAGAAGGCCGTCGCGAAGAAGACCATCGCCCGCAAGCCGCCGGCCACGGTGAGTCGTACCGGTGCCGACGAGGGCGGCGCGGAGCCGGCCCGGCCGGTGAAGGCGGCGCCGCGCAGGCAGCAGCCCGGCGGCGCGAAGTGAGCGTACCCGCGACGGGTCGAGGCGGGCGGTGAGCGCGCCGTTCCGGCCGGGCCCGCCGCCCGGTCCCCGGCCGGGTCCGCCGCCGAGCCTGGTCGGCGTCGACGACGACGGGGCGGTCCGGCACCCGGCGGTGGACGCCGCCGTCCAGGCGATGGCGAACGCCGCGGGGCTCTCGCCGGCCGACCAGATCCCGCAGTACGAGGCGGCGTACCAGACGCTGCGCGAGACGCTCGCCACCATCGACCAGGCCTGACCGACCGGAGAACCTTCCCATGGCACGTCGCACCCGGCTCGACGCCGAACTCGTCCGCCGCGGGCTGGCCCGCTCCCGGGAGCAGGCCGCCGCGCTCGTGGAGGCCGGGCGGGTCCGGCTTCGCGGGGTGCCGGCCCGCAAGGCCGCCGCGATGGTCGACCCCGCCGACCCGCTGCTGGTCACCGGTGCCGACCCCGTCTCGGAGTACGTCTCCCGGGGCGGGCACAAGTTGGCCGGCGCGCTGGCCGCGTTCGCCCCGGGCGGGCTGCGGGTGGCCGGCCGCCGCTGCCTCGACGCCGGCGCGTCGACCGGCGGCTTCACCGACGTCCTGCTGCGCGCCGACGCGGCCGAGGTGGTCGCCGTGGACGTCGGGTACGGCCAGCTCGCCTGGTCGCTGCGCACCGACGACCGGGTACGCGTCCTCGAACGCACCAACGTCCGCACCCTGACCCCGGAGGTGATCGGCGGGCAGGCCGACCTGACGGTGGCCGACCTGTCGTTCATCTCGCTGCGGCTGGTGCTGCCGGCGCTGGCCGCCTGCACCCGGCTCGACGGCGACCTGGCGCTGATGGTCAAGCCCCAGTTCGAGGTGGGCAGGGAACGGGTCGGCGCCGGCGGGGTGGTGCGCGACGAGGCGTTGCGCGCCGAGGCCGTCCTCGATGTGGCGGCGGCGGCAGCCACGCTCGGCCTGGGGCTGGCGGACGTTACCGCGAGCCCACTGCCGGGGCCCAGCGGCAACGTCGAGTTCTTCGTATGGTTACGCCGGGGCGCGTCGACGGCCGACCCGCAGCGGGTGCGGGCCGTCGTGGCGGCCGGCCCGCAGGGTCCGCCCCCGTCCGGCACCACGCCGGACGCGGCCCCGCAGGGGCCGGAAACGGCCCCGGAGGAGGTGGCAGGGTGAGCGCGAGGAGTGAGCTTGCGAGCCCCGCAGTCGCGAACGGAAGGCGGATCGGGTGAGCGCGAGGAGTGAGCTTGCGAGCCCCGCAGTCGCGAACGGAAGGCGGATCGGGTGAGCGCGAGGAGTGAGCTTGCGAGCCCCGCAGTCGCGAACGGAAGGCGGATCCGGTGAGTCGTACCGCGCTGCTCGTGACGCATACGGGCCGGCGCCGCAGCACCGAGCACGCCCGGGCGGTCGCGGCGGACCTGATCGCCGCGGGCTTCGAGGTGCGGGTGGTGGCCGAGGAGGCCGAGGACCTGGACCTGCCCGGCGTGGTGCCGGTGACCGGCCCCGAGGCCGCCGAGGGCGCGGAGATCGTCTTCGCCCTCGGCGGGGACGGCACGTTCCTGCGCGCAGCCGAGCTGGCCCGCCCGACGAAGGTGCCGCTGCTCGGCATCAACCTCGGCAAGGTCGGCTTCCTCGCCGAGGCGGAGATCGACGACCTCGACGTGGCGGTGCGCGACGTGGTCGAGCGCAACTACACGGTGGACGAACGGCTCACCCTGGACGTGACCGCGGAGTTCGACGGCGGCCCGACGATCGAGTCCTGGGCGCTCAACGAGATCAGCGTCGAGAAGGGCGAGCGGGCCCAGATGCTGGAGCTCCTCGTCGACGTGGACGGCCGGCCGCTGTCGCGGTACGGCTGCGACGGCGTGGTGTGCGCGACCCCGACCGGCTCCACCGCGTACGCGTTCTCCGGTGGCGGGCCGGTGGTCTGGCCGGAGGTGGAGGCGCTGCTGTTGGTGCCGATCAGCGCGCACGCGCTGTTCAGCCGACCCCTGGTCACCTCGCCGACGTCGACGTTCTCGATCACGGTGGACCCGTTCACCACCCTGGCGGTGCTCTGCTGCGACGGCCGGCGCGTGTACGACCTGCCGCCGGGCGCCCGGGTCACGGTGCGTCGTGGCGCGCTGCCGGTGTGTGTGGTGCGGCTGCGGGCCCGGTCGTTCACCGACCGGTTGGTGGCGAAGTTCGGGCTGCCGGTGCACGGCTGGCGGGGCAACCGCAGGTGAGCCAGGTCTCCCCGGCGTCCCGCCGACGGTGACCAGCAGGCTGGACGGCGGGCCGGTGGCGGCGCCGGGGCGGGTGTTCGCCCGGGTCGGCGCGGCGTCCCGGCCGCGCCGGCTGGTCAACTGTCGGGGCCCGCGTCTACTGTCGGGTGCTGTGCTGGAAGAGCTGCGCATCACCGGACTGGGCGTCATCGAGGACACCACGCTGCCGTTGGCCGGCGGGATGAACGTCATCACCGGCGAGACCGGTGCCGGCAAGACGATGGTGGTGACCGGTCTCGGCCTGCTCTTCGGTGGCCGGGCCGACGCCGGTCGGGTGCGCGCCCAGCCGGGCCGGGCATTGGTCGAGGGGCGGCTGCGCCTCGTCGGCCGGGTCGCGGCGGCCGTGCACGCCCGGGTCATCGATGCCGGCGGCGAGCCCGACGACGACGGCGCGCTGCTGCTGAGCCGGACGGTCACCGTGGAGGGGCGCTCCCGGGCGCACCTGGGCGGGCGCAGCATGCCGGTGGCGATGCTCGGCGAGGTCGGCGAGCAGGTGGTGGCGGTGCACGGCCAGTCCGACCAACTGCGCCTGCTGCGACCGGCCGAGCAGCGGGCCGCGCTGGACCGGTTCGCCGGGCCGGAGCACGAGAAGCTGACAGACGCGCTGCGAGAGGCGTACACCCGGTGGCGGACGGTGGTCGAGGACCTGGCCGACCGGCGGCGCAACGCCCGGGCCCGCAGCCAGGAGGCCGACCTGCTCCGGCTGGGGCTGGACGAGATCAGCCGGGTCGACCCACAGCCGGGTGAGGACAACGAGCTGAAGGCGGAGGCGCAGCGCCTGGAGCACGCCGAGGGGCTGCGCACGGCGGCGCAGACGGCGTACCAGTGCGTGGCCGGCGGCGCCGAGTCGACCGACGAGACGCCGGACGTTACGGCGCTGCTCGGGCTGGCCCGACGCACGCTGGAGGCGCAGGCCGGCACCGACGCGGCCCTGGGCGACCTGGCGGCCCGGCTGGAGGAGGCGGCCACCCTGGTCGCCGACGTCTCCGCCGAGCTGTCGGCGTACCTGGCGGCGCTGGACGCCGACCCGGCGCGGTTGCAGACCATCTACGAGCGGCGGGCGGCGCTGCGGGGGCTGACCCGCAAGTACGCCGACGACGTCGACGGGGTGGTCGCCTGGGCGGAGCGGGCCCGCGTCCGGCTTTCCGACCTGGGCACCTCCGACGAGTTCCTTGACGAGCTGGGCCGGGAGGCGTCCCGGCTGGCCGGTGAGGTGGCCGAGCTGGCCGGGCGGGTGTCGACATCCCGACAGGAGGCGGCGGCCCGGTTCGCCGAGCAGGTCACCGTCGAGCTGGCCGGGCTGGCCATGCCGCACGCCCGGATCGAGGTGGCGGTGCTGCCCCGGTCGGTGGGGAGGTCGGAGCCGAGCCTGCCGGTCAACGGCGTCGAGGTCGGCGTGGGTCCGGACGGCGGTGACGAGGTGGAGCTGCGGCTGCTGGCCCATCCGGGTGCACCGTCGCTGCCGTTGCAGCGCGGCGCGTCCGGCGGTGAGCTGTCCCGGGTGATGCTCGCCATCGAGGTGGTCTTCGCCGGTTCCGGTGGCCCGCCCACCCTGGTCTTCGACGAGGTCGACGCGGGCGTCGGTGGCCAGGCGGCGGTGGAGATCGGCCGTCGGCTGGCCCGGCTGGCCCGCAACCACCAGGTGCTGGTGGTCACCCACCTGCCGCAGGTGGCCGCGTTCGCGGACCGGCACCTGGTGGTGGCGAAGGACACCGGGGGCGCGGTGACCACCAGCGGGGTGCGGGTGGTGGAGGACACCGCGCGGGCCCGCGAGCTGGCCCGGATGCTGGCGGGTTTGCCGGACTCGGATCTGGGTATCGCCCACGCGGAGGAGCTGTTGGCCGTCGCGGCTCGGGAAAGGCGGCCCTGACCGCGGCCTATTGTGAGCGCAGGCACACCAGTGTGCGCTGCGGTGTGCTTCCCTGGGTAGGCGGCCCTGCCCAGGCATGTCGCGACAGAAATGCCTGCCTCACATGCCAGGATGGTCACGATGCGTCTACCCACGTTGCGCCGGAACCGGAGCGCGGAACCGGACACAGTCCTCGGCACCGCGCGCCTCGATCGCCGGACGAAACGCCTGGTCGGCCGGCTGCGCCCGGGCGACATCGCGATCATCGACCACGTCGACCTGGACCGGGTGGCGGCCGATTCGCTGGTCGCCGTCGGGGTCGCCGCCGTGCTCAACGCCAAACCGTCGGTCTCCGGCCGGTATCCGAATCTCGGCCCCGAGGTGCTGGTCGCCGGCGGTATCCCGCTCCTGGACGACCTCGGTGAGGGGATCTTCGAGCAGGTCCGGGAGGGCGACACCGTCCGGATCGAGGGCAACACCGTCTACGTCGGCGGCGAGCCGGTCGCGCACGGCGCCCTCCAGGACACCGAGACGGTGGCCAAGGCGATGGCCGACGCCCGGGAGGGGTTGTCGGTGCAGTTGGAGGCGTTCGCCGCCAACACCATGGACTACCTCAGGCAGGAACGCGACCTGCTCCTCGACGGCGTCGGCGTGCCGGAGATCCAGACCCAGATTCAGGGCCGGCACTGTCTGATCGTGGTGCGCGGCTACGACTACAAGGACGACCTGGACGTGCTGCGCCCGTACATCCGGGAGTTCAAGCCGGTGCTGATCGGCGTGGACGGCGGGGCGGACGCGCTGGTGGAGGCGGGCTACACCCCCGACATGATCATCGGGGACATGGACTCGGTCACCGACGACGTGCTGCGCTGCGGCGCCGAGGTGGTCGTGCACGCGTACCCGGACGGGCGGGCGCCGGGGTTGCCCCGGGTCAACGGGCTGGGCGTCCCGGCGATCACCTTCCCGGCGGCGGCGACCAGCGAGGACCTGGCGATGCTGCTGGCCGACGAGAAGGGCGCCTCGCTGCTGGTGGCGGTCGGCACGCACGCCACCCTGGTCGAGTTCCTCGACAAGGGCCGGGGCGGGATGGCCTCGACGTTCCTCACCCGGCTCAAGGTCGGCGGGAAGCTGGTGGACGCCAAGGGCGTCAGCCGGCTCTACCGGCAGAGCATCTCCGGCTCCTCCCTGCTGCTGCTGGTGCTCGCGGCGGTGGCGGCGATGGCCTCCGCCGTGGCGGTCTCCACCGTCGGCAAGGCATATCTGGGCGTGGTCAGCGAATGGTGGAACAATTTCGTGTTCCAGCTCGGCCAGCTCTTCTAGCTCCCGACCGATCAAGAGGCTGCAAGCGTGATCAACTTTCGCTACCACGTGGTGTCCCTGACCGCGGTCTTCCTGGCGTTGGCCATCGGCCTGGTGGTCGGCACGGCCGCCCTCAACGGCCCGGTGGCCGACTCGCTCAAGGAGCGCGTGAACGAGCTGAGCAAGGACAACCAGCAGAGGCGCCAGATGGTCAACAGCATGCAGAAGGAACTGGAGGTGGAGCAGCAGTTCGCCGCCGAGATCGCCCAGGTGGTGCTGTCGGGCAAGCTCACCGGTCGCCGGGCCCTGGTGCTCACCCTGCCCAACGGGCGGGAGCACGCCGAGGGCGTGCAGAAGATGCTCCGGACCGCCGGGGCCACCGTCACCGGCCAGGTCGACCTCCAGGACAAGTTCATCAACCCGGACAACAACAGCAACCTGATGGAACTGGCCGTCACCGCCGCCCGACCCAGCGCCCCCGCCTCCGGCCTGCCCGGCAACGGTCACGGCGTGGAGACCTCCAGCGCCCTGCTGGCCAGCGTCCTGCTGGACCGGGTCGGCGGCACCCCCGTCACCGAGGCCGACCGCAGGGCGGTGCTGGCGTCGTACACCAAGACCGGTTACCTGACGACCGACGAGAAGGTGACCGGGCCGGCCGAGGCGGTGGTGCTGGTCAGCGGGCAGCCGTACGTGGACAAGGACTCGGCGAAGAAGGACGAGTCGGTGGTCAAGGTCGCCGAGCAGTTCGACCGGGCCGGCGCGATCGTGGTGGCCGGCACCGGCTCGGAGGGCGGGAACGTGGTGTCGGTGGTCCGGGGCGACCCGGTGCTGTCGCAGACCATCTCCACCGTCGACGACGCCAACACCACGCAGGGGCAACTGGTCACCAGCCTGGCGCTGGCGCAGCAGGTCGTCGAGAAGAAGGCCGGCCAGTACGGCGTGGGCGACAACGCCACCGCACTGGTGCCTAGAATGCCCCAGTGAGCGAACGACGTACCCGGCTGTCCGATCCCGCCCGCCACGTCGGCGGCGTCCTGAACGGGGTGATTGCGTGAGCCTTTTGGGCCGCCTGCTGATCGCCGGGGCCGGCGCCGCCGCCGCCCGGTACGCGCTGCGCGAGGTGCGCACCTCGCCGGTCGCCCCGGCCCTGGAACGCACCAACTTCCGGGGCCGCACCCTCACCCTGGCCGCCGGCCCGGCGCTCGCCGCCGGCGCCGCCGCGGCCGGTGCGCTCGGCGCGCCCAGCGGGCCCGCGGGCGCCGCCGCGCTGGTGGCCGGCGTGGGCGGGGGAGCGGTCGGCGTCTACGACGACATGGTGGGCGCCCGGCCGGAGCAGAAGGCCGCCAAGGGCTTCGCCGGGCACCTCGCCGCGCTGCGGGAGGGGCGGGTCACCGCCGGCCTCGTCAAGATCGTCGGAGTGGGCGCGGCCGGTCTCGGCGCCGCCGCGCTGCTCGCCGTCGACCCCACCGTCGCCGCCCATCCCCGCCGGCAGCGCCACGGCGCGGTCGGTCGCACCGTCGACGTGCTGCTCGGCGCCGGGGTGATCGCCGGCACCGCCAACCTGCTCAACCTGCTCGACCTGCGGCCGGGGCGGGCACTGAAGTCCGGCCTGCTGCTCGGCGCGCCGCTGGCGCGCGGGCCGCACGGCGGGATCGCCGCCGGTGCGGTGGGCGCCGCCGCCGGCCTGCTCAGCGACGACCTCGACGAGCAGGTGATGATCGGCGACGGCGGGGCCAATGCGCTCGGCGCGCTGCTCGGGGTGGCCCTCGCGGCCCGCACCGGGCCGCTCGGCCGGGCCGGCGCGCTCGCGGTGCTCGCCGGGCTCACCGCGGCCAGCGAGAAGGTCAGCTTCACCCAGGTCATCCAGGCCACGCCGGGCCTGCGCGAGCTGGACGCACTGGGTCGGCGCACCGACTGAGGTGAAGACTCCGGCACCCCTCGCCGGCGCCGGCCGGGTGGCCGGAGCGGCCGCGCTGATCGCCGTGCTCACCGTGGTCAGTCGGCTCGCCGGCTTCGGCCGCACGGCCGCGTTCACCTTGGTGATGGAGCGCAGCGACCTCGGCGGCATGTACGTGATCGCGAACACCGTGCCGAACATCATCTTCGAGATCGTGGCCGGTGGGGCGCTGGCCAGCCTGGTCGTACCGCTGCTGGCCGGCCCGGTCGCGGCGGGGGACCGGCGGGCGGTGGGCGCGACAACCGGGGCCCTGCTGACCTGGACGGTGACCCTGCTGGTGCCGCTGGCCGCGGCGGTCGCGCTGCTGGCCGGCCCGATCGTCGAGGCGATCAGCTCCGGCCGCAGCCCGACGGAGCTGGCCGCAGGCGCCCGGATGCTGCGGGTCTTCGCCCCCCAGTTGCCGCTCTACGGCATCGGCATCGTGCTCACCGGGGTGCTCCAGGCGCACCGCCGGTTCGCCTGGCCGGTCATCGCCCCGCTGCTGTCCAGCCTCACCGTGATCGTGGTGTACCTGGCCTTCGGGGGCACCGAGGGACGGGGGGCCACGATCGCCGGGGTGAGCCGGGCCGGTGAGCTGGCGCTGTCCGGCGGCACCACCCTCGGCGTGGTGGTGCTGTCGTTGTCGCTGCTGATCCCACTGCGCAGGTTGGGCCTGCGGCTGCGCCCCGGGTACGCGTTCGACGCCGACACCCGGGCCCGGGTCGGCGGCCTCGCGGTGGCCGGGGCGGTAACCGTCACCGCCCAGCAACTCGCCCTCGCGGTGATCATCAAGAGCGTCTCGGGCGGCCCCACCGGCTCGCCGCAGGTGTTCAACCTGGCCCAGACGATGTACCTGCTGCCCTGGGCGGTGCTGGCCGTGCCCCTCGCGGTCGCCGCGTACCCGACCCTGGCGGCGGCGTCGGCAGCCGGCGACGAGGAGGCGTACCGGCGCACCCTCGCCTCGACCACCCGTGGGGTGTTCCTGTTCAGCTGCCTCGGCGCGGCGGCGCTGGCCGGCACCGCAGCGCCGGTCGCCGCGTTCTTCTACCCGGACGACCCCGCCCCGGTCGCCGCCGGGATCGCCGGCTTCGCCCCGGGCCTGCTCGGCTACGGGCTGTTCGCGGTGCTCTCCCGGGCCCTGTACGCCCGGGGCGACACCCGGCCGGCCACCGCCGCGATCAGCGTCGGCTGGCTCGCCGTGCCGCTGGCCGTCGCCCCGCTCGCGGCGCTGCTGCCCCGCGACGACCGGGTGCTCGCGGTGACCCTGGCCAACTCGGCCGGGATGCTGCTGCTCGGCGTCCTGCTGCTGCTCGCGGTGCGCCGCGCGGCCGGGCACGTCGCGCTGGCCGGCGGGGCCCGCGCCGGGGTGGCCGGGCTGCTCGGCGGGGCCCTCGGCGCGCTCGCCGGGGCGGGCGTCGCCCGGGCGCTGGCCGGGGCCGGCGACGGCACCCCGACGGCACCGGCGGCACTCGTGCAGGGCATGCTGTCCGCAGCCGTGGTCGGCATCGTGTTCATCGCCGTCGTGTACCTGACCGACCGGCGGGACGTCCGGCCGCTGCTGGCCGCCGTGCGCCGCCGGCTGGGCGGGGCGGGCCGGGGAGCCGGGCGGGCCGTTGGGCCTCGGCAGGAGGGCGTGGTCCCCCCGGAGCGGGGCGACGGAAAGGAGACGGTGTCCGGGTGAGCACGACGACGTGCGGCGGGCCGACGACGGCGGTGGGCCGGGGGTGGTCGCGGTGACGGACGCGACGCCGAACGTCCGCCCAAACGGAACCGTGGCACTGCTGCTCGCCTCCAGCACCGGCGGTGTCGGCCAGCACCTCCGCTCCGTTGCACGGGGGCTCGCCGAGGCGGGTGTCCCGGTGCTGGTCTGCGGTCCGGCGGCCACCGAGGAGCAGTTCGACTTCACCGGCGTGGGCGCCCGGTTCCGGCCGGTGGAGATCCCGGCCAGCCCCACCCCCGCCGACGCCCGGGCGGTCGCCGCGCTGCGCCGCGCGTTGGCCGCCGAGCCCGTCGCCGTGCTGCACGCGCACGGGCTGCGCGCCGGGCTGGTCGCCGTCCTCTCCAGGCCGGCAGCCCCACTGGTGGTCACCTGGCACAACGCGGTCCTCGCCCGGGGGTTGCGCGGCGGGCTGTCCCGCCTCGCCGAGCGGGTCGTCGCCCGGGGCGCCCGGGTCGCGCTCGGCGCCTCGACCGACCTGGTCGAGCGGGCCGCCGCGCTCGGCGCCGCCGACGCGCGGCTCGCCCCGGTCGCCGCGCCGGCGCTACCCGCGCCGCGCCGTCGCCGGGCCGCTGTCCGCGCCGAGTTCGGGGTGGCCGCCGACCAGCCGCTGATCGTCTCGGTCGGCCGGCTGCACCCCCAGAAGCGGTACGACGTGCTCATCGACGCCGCCGCCCGGTGGCGCGGCCGGACCCCGCCGCCGGTCGTGGTGATCGCCGGCAGCGGGCCGGCGTACCTGCCGCTGGCCGCCCGGGTCTCCGCAGCCCGCGCCCCGGTCACCCTGCTCGGGCACCGCACCGACGTGGCCGACCTGCTGGCCGGGGCCGACCTGGCCGTCGTGACCAGCGACTGGGAGGCCCGCCAACTCTTCGCCCAAGAGGCGCTGCACGCCGGCGTACCCCTGGTGGCGACCGCCGTCGGCGGCCTGCCGGGGCTGGTCGGCGACGCGGCCGTGCTGGTGCCCCCCGGCGACGTGGACGCGTTCGACGCCGCCGTGCGAGGGCTGCTCGACGACGCCGACCGCCGGGCCGACCTGGGCCGGGCCGGCGTGGCCCGGGCCGGAACCTGGCCCACCGAGGCGGACACCGTCGCCGAGCTGGCCGCGCTCTACGCGGAGCTGGCCTCCGACGCGGCCGGCCCGGCCACCCCCGACACCCCGTCGACGGGACGCCGTTGATGCTGCGCAGAGTAACGCCGGCGCTGCTGACCCTGATGGTCGTGGTCCTCGGCGTCGCCGCCCTCGCCGCGCGGCCGACCGGCGAGGCCCCCAAACGCACCGCCGACTTCGTGGTGCTGGCCGGGGTGGCGGGCCTGCGCTGGGACGACGTGGACCCGCAGGCCACCCCGACGCTGTGGCGGATGGCGCAGGAAGGCTCGATCGGCTCCCTGTCGGTGCGCTCCGCGCACCGGCCCACCTGCCCCGTCGACGGTTGGCTCACCCTCGGCGCCGGCAACTTCGCCGCCTGGAACGGCAGCCGCGGCACGGGTGCCTGCCCGTCCGTCGGGGTGACCGTGGAGCAGCCCGACGGCATCGGCGCGAACCTGCCCGACCAGGGGCGCGTCGTGCAGTACAACCAGCAGCGCCGGTCCTGGGGCGCGGTGCCCGGCGCGCTGTCCGAGTCGGTGCGTTGCTCGGTCGCGGTCGGCCCCGGCGCGGCGGTGGCCGCGGCCCGCCCGTTCGGCCGGGTCGACCGGTACGCCGCGCGGCTGCCCGACGACCCGGCCCCGCTGCTCGGCTCCTGCGTGCTGAGCATCGTCGACCTCGGTGCCGTCTCCGGCGAGGACCCGGCAGCCCGGGCGGAGCAGGCCCGCCGGGCGGACGCCGACCTGGCCCGGGTGCTCGCCGCCCGGCCCCCGCGCTCCCTGGTGCTGGTCGCCGGGGTCTCCGACACCGGCCTGCCGTCTCGGCTGCACGTCGCCGTCGCCGACGGCCCCGGCTGGGAGCGGGGTTGGCTCACCTCGCCCACCACCGGGCGGGAAGGCTACCTGCAATTGGTCGACCTGGCGCCGACCGCCCTCGCCGCGCTCGGCCGGCCGATGCCGGAGCGGCTGTTCCTCGGCCGGCCCGCGGTCACCGTCGGCGGCCGGCCGGCGGATCTGCCGGCCGCGCTCGCCGCACCGGCCGACGCCGACCGGGAGTCCGCTGCCCAGCGGTGGGTCGCCGGCTGGTTCTTCGCCCTGCTCGCCGGCGCGCAGGTGTTGCTCGCCCTCGCGGTGCTTCCCCTGCTGCGCCGCGCCCGCCGGCACGCCGGGCCGGTCGGCCCGAAGCCGGTGCCCCGGCGGGTGGTGGCGACCGTGGAGCTGCTGCTCGTCGCCGTCGCCCTGGCCGTGCCGGCGGCCCTGCTCGCCGACATCGTGCCGTGGTGGCGCGGCGACCACGCCGGCTGGTGGTTCGCCATCGTGACGGCGCTGCTGGTGGTCGGGGGAACCGCCGCCGTCCGGTTCGCCCCCGGGCACGCCTCGACGCTCGGCCCACTCGGCGCGGTCGCCGGCCTGGCCACCCTCGTCGTCGCCGCCGACGTGCTCACCGGGGCCCGGTTGCAGCTCAACGGGGTGGTCGGCTACTCGGCCCTGCAGGGCGGCCGGTTCGCCGGCCTGGGCACCGTCGGGCTCGGCGTGTTCATCGCCGGGTCGCTGCTCTGCGCCGGCTGGCTGGCCCAGCGGGTTCGCCGCCAGTGGCGGCCCATGGTGGTGGTCGCCGTCGGCGGGCTCGCCGTGGTGGTGGTCGGCAGCCCGTACCTGGGGACGGACTCGATCGGCGCGATCGCGCTGACCGCCGGGGTGAGCGTGGCCGCGGCGATCAGCACCGGCGGCTGGCTGACGGTCAGCCGGCTGGTCTGGGCCACCATGGCCGGGTTGGCCCTCACCATCGGTTACGCGGTGATCGACCTGCGCCGGCCGGCCACCGAGCGGGGCAGCCTCGGCCGGTTCCTCGCCGCCGTCGGCGACGGCACCGGCGGGCTGACCGTGCACCGGTCCGGCGGCGCCAACTTCGAGACGCTGGTCAACAGCCCGCTGACCGTGCTGGCCCTGGCCGGCGCCCTGCTGGTCTGGTTCGCGTTGCTCCAGCCGTGGGGCGGGCTGATGCGGCTGTTCGGCATCTACCCGGCGATGCGGGCCGCGATGGCCGGCACGGCGGTGGCCGCCGTCATCGGTGGGTTGCTCAGCGGCTCCGCCCTCGACGTCGCCGGGGCCGCCGGCGCGCTGGTGGTGCCGATGGCGGCCCTCGCGGCGCTGCGGGTGCTCGACCACTCCACCGACCGGACCCAGCCGGCCGACGGCGGCCCGGCCAACGGCCGCTCCGCCGGGTCCGCGCGAACCCCGGGCCGTGGCCGCCCGGACGCGGCGGCGGCCCAGGCCGCCGGCCCGGCACCGGACCGCCCGGCCGGCGACGCCGGTGGTGCTGACCCGGCCCGATGCACGCCGGATCGGGACGCCCGCGCGTCAACCGAGGTCGCGACGGCCTGACCCCCGGGGCTGCCCGGGCGGGGGACCTCGGGTGCGGCCTGCGGGTCCGGCCCGGGGAGGTGTTAGCGTGGAATCCCGTGGATCGCGTGATCACTTTGCTGATCGGCACGGCGGTCTGCACGACCGCGACGGACGACACGGGAGCAGGCCTTGGCCCCTTCAGCACGGACGACCAGGCACATTTTCGTCACCGGGGGAGTCGCCTCCTCGCTGGGTAAGGGCCTCACCGCCTCCAGCCTTGGCAGTCTGCTGAGCGCGCGCGGGCTGCGCGTGGTGATGCAGAAGCTCGACCCCTACCTCAACGTCGACCCAGGGACGATGAACCCGTTTCAGCACGGCGAGGTGTTCGTCACCGAGGACGGCGCCGAGACCGACCTGGACGTCGGGCACTACGAGCGTTTCCTGGACCGGAACCTGTCCGGCAAGGCGAACGTCACCACCGGCCAGATCTACTCCGAGGTGATCGCCAAGGAGCGGCGCGGCGAGTACCTGGGCGACACCGTCCAGGTCATCCCGCACATCACCAACGAGATCAAGGCGCGGATCCTCGGCATGGCCGACCCGGACGGCGACGGCCAGGCTCCGGACGTGGTGATCACCGAGGTCGGCGGCACCGTCGGCGACATCGAGTCGCTGCCGTTCCTCGAGGCGATCCGGCAGGTCCGCCACGACCTGGGCCGGGACAACTGCTTCTACCTGCACGTCTCCCTGGTGCCGTACCTGGCCCCGTCGGGGGAGCTGAAGACCAAGCCGACCCAGCACTCGGTGGCCCAGCTGCGCAACATCGGCATCCAGCCGGACGCGATCGTGCTGCGCTGCGACCGGGAGATCCCGGACAAGCTCAAGGAGAAGCTCTCGCTCTACTGCGACGTGGACCGGGAGGCGGTCGTCGCCGCCCCGGACGCGCCGAGCATCTACAACATCCCGAAGGTGCTGCACCGGGAGGGCCTGGACGCGTACGTGGTGCGCCGACTCGGCCTGTCCTTCCGCGACGTCGACTGGGCCAGCTGGGACGACCTGCTGGACCGCGTGCACCAGCCGCGCCACACGGTGACGGTGGCGGTGGTCGGCAAGTACGTCGACCTGCCCGACGCGTACCTGTCGGTCAGCGAGGCGATCCGGGCGGCCGGCTTCGGCCACCGGGCCCGGGTGCAGCTGCGCTGGGTGCCCAGCGACGACTGCGTCACCCCGGCCGGCGCGGCGGCGGCCCTGGCCGGCGTGGACGGCATCGTCATCCCCGGCGGCTTCGGGGTGCGCGGCATCGAGGGCAAGATCGGCACCGCCCGGTACGCCCGGGAGAACGGCGTGCCCCTGCTCGGCCTGTGCCTCGGCCTGCAGTGCATGACCATCGAGGTGGCCCGCCACCTCGCCGGCCTGGACGGGGCGAACTCGCTGGAGTTCGACGAGGAGGCCGCGCACCCGGTCATCGCCACGATGGCCGACCAGGAGGACATCGTCGCCGGCCGGGGCGACCTGGGCGGCACCATGCGGCTCGGCGCGTACCCGGCGACGCTCGCCGAGGGCTCGCTGGTCGCCGAGGCGTACGGCAGCACCGAGGTCAGTGAGCGGCACCGGCACCGGTACGAGGTGAACAACGCCTACCGTGACCAGCTCACCAAGGCCGGGCTGGCCATCTCCGGCACGTCCCCGGACGGCCGGCTGGTCGAGTTCGTCGAGCTGGACCGCGCCCTGCACCCGTTCTTCGTGGCGACCCAGGCGCACCCCGAGCTGAAGAGCCGGCCGACCCGGCCGCACCCGCTGTTCGCGGCGTTCGTGAAGGCCGCCGTGACGTACTCCGAGGCCGACCAGCTACCGGTCAACCTGGACGCCGCCCCGGCGGTGGAGGAGGCGGCCCGCCGGGCCGACCGCAACGGCGGAGCGGCCGCCGAGAAGAAGCCGGCGTCGGCGTCGTGAGCGCCGTGGAGCACCGTTACGAGGTGACCGGGCGGCGGCAGGTCTGGGCCGGGCGGATCTTCTCCGTGGTCACCGACGAGGTCACCATGCCCGGCGGCGGCACCTCCGCCCGCGACTACGTCAGGCACGTCGGCGCGGTGGCCGTCGTGGCGGTGGACGATGCCGGCCAGGTGGTGCTGATCCGGCAGTACCGCCACCCCGTCGGCCGGCACCTGTGGGAGCTGCCGGCCGGCCTGACGGACGTCTCGGGGGAGGACCTGGCCGGCGCGGCGGCCCGCGAGCTGGCCGAGGAGGTCGACCTCACCGCCGGCACGGTCGACGTGCTGGTCGACCTGCACAGCTCGCCCGGCTTCACCGACGAGGTGGTCCGGGTCTTCCTGGCCCGGGACCTGGCCGACGTGCCCGCCGAGCGGCGCCACCGGCGCAGCGAGGAGGAGGCGGACCTCCAGGTCATCCGGGTCGACCTGGACGAGGCGGTGCGGATGGTGCTGGCCGGGGAGATCACCAACGCGTCCGCCGTGGCCGGGCTGCTGGCCGCCGCCCGCGCCCGGGACACCGGCTGGTCGGTGCTGCGCCGCCCGGACGCGCCGCTGCCGCGCTGAGCGGCCGGGCCGCCGGGCCGGCCGGCGGCCCGTGACCAGGGGCCTTTCACCGGGGCCGGTGGAGTCGGGGCCCGGCCGCCGGGTACGACGAGGAGAGGGGCCGTGCGGTTCGCCGCACGGCCCCTCTCCGTCGCTGTCGAACGTCAGTCGCGCAGCGGGCGACCCTGCCCGTCGACGCCGCCGTTGACCAGGATCAGGATGCCGTCGATGAGGCCCCAGATGCCGCCGGCGCCGCAGGTCACCAGGCTCACGACGAGCTGGATCACGCCGGTCTTGGTGTCGCCCATGTAGAAACGCCCGGCGCCGAAGGTGCCGAGGAAGATGCCGAGGAGGCCCGCGACGAGCTTGCTCTTGTCGGAGACGCCGCCCTGCGGGTACTGCTGATAAGGAGTGGTCATGGGGCGACACCCTAGTGATCCACCCGCGTCCTGTCCGTACCGCCGTCCGCCCCATGGGAAAATCGGGGTCGAATGTGTCCTGATGGCTGAGATGTCCTCCGCCATTGGTTCTGTCTATGCCTGACACATCGTCAGCACCGGTGGGGACCGGATGCCACAGTGTCGGCGCTGCGCGGCGGACGGCGCGCCTAGACTGCCGCCGACGGGACCGGTGGACCGGGGCGGCAACGGAGCCGCCGCGCACCGTGCGGTCGGGGTGGGACGCCCCGAAGAGAGGTGTCTGCATCGTGAAGGTCGGAATCCCCCGCGAGATCAAGAACCACGAGTACCGGGTGGCGATCACGCCCGCGGGCGTCAACGAGTTCACCCGCAGCGGTCATCAGGTCTTCGTCGAGTCCGGCGCCGGTGTCGGGTCCAGCATCACCGACGACGAGTTCGCCGCGGCCGGGGCGAAGATCCTGGCCACCGCCGACGAGGTGTGGGAGGCCGCCGAGCTGGTGCTCAAGGTCAAGGAGCCGATCGCCGAGGAGTACCACCGGATGCGCGAGGGGCAGGTGCTGTTCACCTACCTGCACCTGGCCGCGTCCAAGGCGTGCACCGACGCGCTGATCGACCGGAAGGTCACCGGCATCGCGTACGAGACCGTCGAGCTTCCCGACCGGTCGCTGCCGCTGCTCGCCCCGATGTCCGAGGTGGCCGGTCGGCTCGCCCCGCAGGTCGGCGCGTACCACCTCCAGCGGCAGGGCGGCGGGCGCGGCATCCTGATGGGCGGCGTCTCCGGGGTGTACGCGGCGAAGACCGTGGTCATCGGCGCCGGCGTGTCCGGGATGAACGCCGCCGCGATCGCGCTCGGCCTACAGGCCGAGGTGCTGCTGCTGGACAAGAACGTCGCCCGACTGCGCCAGGCGGACGCCATCTACCGGGGCCACCTGCAGACGGTCGCCTCCAACGCGTACGAGATCGAACGGGCTGTGCTCGACGCAGACCTGGTCATCGGCGCGGTGCTGGTGCCCGGCGCGAAGGCCCCGACGCTGATCTCCAACGAACTGGTCTCCCGGATGAAGCCGGGCAGCGTGCTGGTCGACATCTCCATCGACCAGGGCGGCTGCTTCGAGGACTCCCGCCCCACCACGCACGCCGAGCCGACGTACCAGGTGCACGAGTCGATCTTCTACTGTGTGGCGAACATGCCCGGCGCGGTGCCGCACACGAGCACCTACGCGCTGACCAACGTCACCCTGCCGTACGCGCTGGAGCTGGCCAACCGGGACTGGCGCGACGCGCTGCGCCGCGACCCGGCCCTGGCGCTGGGCCTGAACACCCACGGCGGGCGGGTCGTCTACGGTCCGGTCGCCGAGGCGCACGGCCTGCCGGCCCTGCCGCTGGACGAGGTGCTGGCCTGACCGACGACGCGCGGGGCGCGACGACCGACGGGGCCGGTCCGGGCGAGGAGCCCGCACCGGCCCTGCGTCGCGCCGTGCGCGGCTACCTCGACCACCTCACCGTCGAACGTGGCCTGTCCGCGAACACGCTGTCGTCGTACCGTCGGGACCTGGAGCGCTACCTCGCGACGCTCGCCGCGGCCGGCGTCGCCGACCTGGCCGCCGTGGACGCCGGCCAGGTCGAGGCGCACCTGGCCCGGCTGCGCGCCGGCGACGACTGCCACCCGCCGCTCGCCGTCTCCTCGGCGGCCCGGGCGGCCAGCGCCGTGCGCGGCCTGCACCGCTTCGCGCTGCGCGAGGGGCTGGCCGGCGCGGACCCGAGCCGCGACGTCCGGCCACCGGCCCCGCCGCGCCGGCTGCCCCGGGCGCTCGCCGTCGACCAGGTCGTCCGGCTGCTGGAGACCGCCGGGTCGGTGGCCGCCACCGGCGAGGGCGCCGCGCTCGCGTTGCGCGACCGGGCGCTGCTGGAGTTCCTGTACGGCACCGGGGCGCGCATCTCCGAGGCCGTCGGCGCCGCCGTGGACGACCTGGACGCCGCCGAGGGGACGGTGCTGCTGCGCGGCAAGGGCGGCCGGACCCGCCTCGTGCCGGTCGGCGGGTACGCCGTCGAGGCGCTGCGCGCCTGGCTGGTGCGGGCCCGCCCCGGGCTGGTCGCCGCGGGCCGGGGCACCCCGGCGGTCTTCGTCAACGCGCGCGGGGCGGCGTTGACCCGGCAGGGCGCGTGGACCATCCTGCGTCGGGCGGCCGAGCGGGCGGGCCTGCCGGTGACCGGCTCCGGCGCGGTCTCCCCGCACACCCTGCGCCACTCGTACGCCACCCACCTGCTCGACGGCGGCGCCGACGTGCGGGTGGTGCAGGAGTTGCTCGGCCACGCCTCGGTGACCACCACCCAGGTCTACACGTTGGTCACCGTGGAGCGGCTGCGCGAGGTGTACGCCACCGCCCACCCCCGGGCCCGGGACTGACCCGTTCCCGCCCCGCGGCCGGGCCCAGCCCCGACCGGCACGGCGTACCTGCCGACACGCCGTACCGGTGCCGATCGCCCTGCTGGCCGGTGGCGTACAGTCGGCAGGGCGCGGACCTTGCGGGGTGGATGACCGGGGTGCGCCGCGGCGCCGCGAGGGACGTCGGACGGCTCCGACACCGGGTGGTCGTCGGGAGGGGGCAACGAGGACATGGCTGGCAACGGTGACCGTGCCGAGACCTGGACGTCGGAGCTCCGCGAGCAGCAGGCCTCGCTCGGTGCGGGGCTCGGTCCGGCGGACCCGGCGGCCTACACGATGCGTAAGCCGATCCCCGAGCCGATGCCCACCGACCGGCACGGGCCGGCCCGGATCATCGCGATGGCCAACCAGAAGGGTGGCGTCGGCAAGACCACCACCACCATCAACCTGGGCGCCGCTCTGGCCGAGTACGGCCGTAAGGTGTTGCTGGTCGACTTCGACCCGCAGGGCGCCCTCTCGGTGGGGCTCGGGGTCAACCCGCACAACCTCGACCTGTCGGTCTACAACCTGCTGATGCAGGACGACGTCACCGCCGAGGACGTCCTGATCAAGACGGACGTGGCCGGCCTGCACCTGCTGCCGGCCAACATCGACCTCTCCGCCGCCGAGATACAGCTCGTCAACGAGGTCGCCCGGGAGATGGCCCTGGCCCGGGTGCTCAGGTCGATCCGCAAGGAGTACGACTACGTCCTGATCGACTGCCAGCCCTCGCTGGGCCTGCTGGCGATCAACGCGCTGACTGTCGCGCACGGCGTGCTCATCCCCCTCGAATGCGAGTTCTTCAGCCTCCGGGGCGTGGCCCTGCTGCTCGACACGATCGACAAGGTGCGCGAGCGGCTCAACTTCGACCTGGAGTTGGAGGGCATTCTCGCCACCATGTACGACAGCCGCACCACCCACTGCCGACAGGTGCTCCAGCGGGTGGTCGAGGCCTTCGGCGACAAGGTCTACCAGACGGTCATCACCAAGACGGTGAAGTTCCCGGAGTCCACGGTGGCCGGTGCCCCCATCACCACCCTCGACCCGGCCTCGTCCGGCGCCCGCAACTACCGCCAGCTCGCCCGCGAGGTGATCGCCCAGCAGGCGGAGCGGTAGCCCCGTGCGCCGTCGTCCCAGCGTGCGCCCTCGATCAGGGGCGTGCCTTCCCGCCGGGGCCCGGGGAGCGTGGACTACGGTCGTCCGGTGACCGCACCGCCCCTCGACCCGCCCGCCACGCTCCCGCCCGCCGGGGCTGGGGCGGCCCTCGAGGTCGACGCCGGCGCGGCGACCGGGTTCACCGTCCGGCTGGACAACTTCACCGGCCCGTTCGACCTGCTGCTGCAACTGATCGGCAAGCACAAGCTCGACGTCACCGAGGTGGCCCTGCACCGGGTCACCGACGAGTTCATCGCCTACATCCGGGCCATGGGCGACCAGTGGGACCTGGACGAGGCCAGCGAGTTCCTGCTGATCGCGGCCACCCTGCTCGACCTGAAGGCGGCCCGGCTGCTGCCCGCCGCCGAGGTGGAGAACGAGGAGGACCTCGCTCTGCTGGAGGCGCGGGACCTGCTCTTCGCCCGGCTGTTGCAGTACAAGGCGTACAAGGAGGCGGCCGCGCACATCGCCGCGCTGGAGGCGGTCGGTGGCCGGCGGTATCCCCGGGCGGTGACCCTGGAGGCCCGGTACGCCGAGGCGCTGCCCGACCTGGTCCTCGGCATCGGACCGGAGCGGCTGCTCCGGATCGCCGTCAGGGCGATGACCCCGAAGCCGGCGCCCGAGGTGTCCATCGCGCACGTGCACATGGTCCGGGTCAGCGTCCGTGAGCACGCCGCGATCCTCGCCGAGCGGCTGCGCCGGGCCGGCACCGCGACCTTCTCGCTGCTCTGCGTCGACTGCGAGGCCACCCTGGAGGTGGTGGCCAGGTTCCTGGCCCTGCTGGAGCTGTACCGGGAGGGCCTGGTCTCCTTCGTGCAGGAGCAGGCATTGGAGGAGCTGACGGTCCGCTGGACCGGCCCCGCCGAGGGAGCCGCAGACCTGCACGTCGACGAGTACGCCGGTACCCTGCCCGCCCCGGTCGCTGCGCCGCCCGCCCCGGTCGTCGTGCCGCTCGACTCGGTCGCTGCGCCGCCCGATCCGGTCGTCGTGCTGCCCGACGGAGCCGGCGCGGCGCAGGGCGGGCCACGGGCCGAGGCGGAGGCCGAGGCGACGACGGAGGAGCGACTGGAATGAGCGAAGAGGAACGCCGCGACTCCCTGGCCGACCAGGCCGCCGCCTGGATCCCACCCTGGGACCGCCCCGCCCAACCCTGCCAGGACCCCCCCGCACCGGTCGACCCCGACCAGAGTGCGGAAGATCTTGGAAGCAGACGGCCCCCCGAGGGGCCGAATCCCTCCAAGATCTCCGACGGGGTCGCCGCGGCAGCGGACCCTGGCGTGGATCGGCACCTCCAGGAGGCGGAACCGCCCAGGGGCGCCGACGGGGGCACACCTGGGGAGGACGTGGGCACAGCGGGGGAGGACGTGGCCGCCCCCGGGGCCCTCGCAGCAGGCGGGGCGGGTGGTGGTGGCGGGGCCGGCGGTGCTGCTGAGGGGGGCGTGCCGAGGCGGGGCCGGCGGAGGGCACCCGAGCCACCCCCGGCCGTGGTGCTCGACGACGCGGAGCTGCGCGGTGCGCTGGAGGCGATCCTGCTGGTGGTGGACGAGCCGGTCGGCGAGCTGACCCTCGCCCAGGTGCTGGAGCAGTCCCCCGAGCGGATCGGCCCGGTGCTCGACGACATCGCGGCCGGCTACACCGCCGCTGGGCACGGCTTCGAGCTGCGCCGGGCAGCCGGCGGCTGGCGGCTGTACACCCGGCCGGAATACGCTACGTACGTCGAGCGGTTCGTGCTGGACGGGCAGTCGGTCCGGCTGACCCAGGCGGCGCTGGAGACACTGGCCGTGGTGGCGTACAAGCAGCCGGTGACCCGGTCGCGGATCTCGGCCATCCGGGGTGTCAACTGCGACGGGGTGATCCGTACGCTGGTCTCCCGCGGCCTGATCGAGGAGTGCGGCACCGAACCGGACAGCGGGGCGTTCCTCTACCGGACCACCACGATGTTCCTGGAAAAGCTGGGGCTGAACTCCGTCGACGAGCTGCCGCCGCTCGCCCCGTTCCTCCCCGACGACGTAGAAGAGCTTGCCGATGCCACGCGATGAACGTGCCCCCAAACCCGACGCGCCCGTCTTCGAGGGGGCCGAACGCCTCCAGAAGGTGCTGGCCGCCGCCGGCGTGGGCTCCCGGCGTGCCTGCGAAGACCTGATCTTTCGCCGTCAGGTCACGGTGAACGGCCGGGTGGCCCAGCTCGGCGACCGGGCCGACCCCACCCGCGACGTCATCCACGTCGACGGCGAGCGCCTCCAGGCCGATGTCCGCCTGGTGTACCTGGCGATGAACAAGCCGCGCGGGGTGGTTTCCACCATGGCGGACGAGAAGGGACGCGCCGCGCTGTCCGACTTCATCAGCAACCGGGTGGAGCAGCGGGTCTACCACGTCGGGCGGCTCGACGCGGACAGCGAGGGCCTGCTGCTGCTCACCAACGACGGCACCCTCGCCCACCGGCTCATGCACCCGTCGTACGGGGTGTCGAAGACGTACCTGTGCGAGGTGGCCGGCCCGATCCCGCGCAACCTCGGCAGGCGGCTGACGGCCGGAATCGAGCTGGAGGACGGCCCTGTGACGGTGGACTCCTTCAAGCTGGTGGACACCCTGGGCAAGACCGCCCAGGTGGAGCTGACCCTGCACGAGGGGCGCAAGCACATCGTCCGGCGCCTGCTGGACGAGGTCGGGCACCCGGTGGCCCGGCTGGTGCGTACCGCGATCGGGCCGATCCGCCTCGGCGACCTGCGCGCCGGGCGGACCCGCAGGCTCACCAACGCGGAGGTCGCCGCGCTGTTCAAAGCCGTGGGTGACTGACCCCGCGGTGCGGGGTACCACAACCGGTAGGCTTCCGTGGCGCCCCGGGCGGGGCGTAACGGTGGCGTGGGTCGCCACCGACGGCGTCGCGCGCGGCCGGAATGCCGGCCGTGGGCATGATTGACGACGACGACAACCGCTTGCGACGGGCCGCCGGGCCCCGCGAGGCACGGGCTGAGGAGGATCACGGTGGAGGAAAACGTACGGGCCGGGCGCTGTGTGATAGCTGTGGACGGGCCGTCCGGTTCGGGTAAGTCCACCGTTTCCCGGCGGCTCGCCACCGGGCTCGACGCCCGCTATCTGGACACCGGCGCGATGTACCGGGCGATCACCTGGGCGGTGCTGCGTTCCGGGGTCGATTTGACCGACGCCGCCGCGGTGGGCAAGGTCGCCGCCGAGGTCGACCTGCGCATCGGCACCGACCCACAGGGGTACGGGGTGACCGCTGACGGGGTGACTGTCGACCGGGAGATCCGGGGTTCCGAGGTCACCACCGCCGTCTCCGCCGTGGCCGCCGTGCCGGCGGTGCGAGCGCTGCTGGTGGCCCGGCAGCGGGAGCTGATCGCCAAGGCCGGCCGGATCGTGGTCGAGGGCCGGGACATCGGCTCGGTCGTCGCGCCGGATGCGGACCTGAAGGTCTACCTGACCGCCTCCGAGGTGGCTCGCGCCCAGCGGCGCAGCGCCGAGGACGCCGCCGACGTGGCCGTCACGGCGGCCGACCTGGCCCGCCGGGACCAGCTCGACTCGACCCGAAAGGCCGACCCGTTGCAGCAGGCGGCCGACGCGATGGTGCTGGACACCACCGAGCTGGGCATCGACGAGGTCGTCGACCGGCTGCGCGCGCTGCTGACCGAGCGGGGAGTGGCATGACCACCGACGAGGGCTGGGTGGAGCTGCGCGAGCCGGACCTCGACGCCGAGGAGTCGACCGGCCCCGTGCCGGTCGTGGCCGTGGTGGGCCGTCCCAACGTCGGCAAGTCCACCCTGGTAAACCGGATCATCGGTCGCCGGCAGGCGGTCGTGGAGGACGTTCCGGGGGTGACCCGGGACCGGGTCCCGTACGACGCGCAGTGGTCCGGCCGGGCGTTCACCGTGGTGGACACCGGCGGTTGGGAGCCGGACGCGAAGGACCGGGCCGCGGCGATCGCCGCACAGGCCGAGATCGCCGTCGTCACCGCCGACGTGGTGCTGTTCGTGGTCGACGCCATGGTGGGCCCCACCGACGTGGACGAGGCCGCGGTGAAGATGCTGCGGCGCAGTGCGAAGCCGGTGATCCTGGTGGCCAACAAGGCCGACAACACCTCGATCGAGATGGAGGCGACGTCGCTCTGGTCGCTCGGGCTGGGCGAGCCGTACCCGGTCTCCGCGCTGCACGGTCGGGGCTCCGGCGACCTGCTCGACAAGATCCTGCAGGCGCTGCCCGAGGCGCCGGCGATCGTGGAGAACCGCCCGCGCGGCCCGCGCCGGGTGGCGCTCGTCGGCCGGCCCAACGTCGGCAAGTCCAGCCTGCTCAACCGGTTCTCCGGCGAGGAGCGGGCGGTCGTCGACTCGGTCGCCGGCACCACCGTCGACCCGGTGGACAGCCTGGTCACCATCGGCGGGGAGACCTGGCAGCTGGTGGACACGGCCGGGTTGCGCAAGCGGGTCGGCAGGGCCAGCGGCACCGAGTACTACGCCAGCCTGCGGACTGCCGGGGCGATCGAGGCCGCCGAGGTGGCGGTGGTGCTGCTCGACTCCAGCGAGCCGATCAGCGAGCAGGACCAGCGGATCCTGGCCATGGTCACCGAGTCCGGCCGGGCGCTGGTGATCGCCTTCAACAAGTGGGACCTGGTCGACGGCGACCGCCGGTACTACCTGGACAAGGAGATCGAGCGGGAGCTGCGCCGCATCCCGTGGGCGCTGCGGCTCAACCTGTCGGCGATGACCGGCCGCGCGGTCGACAAGCTCGCCCCGTCGCTGCGCAAGGCTTTGGCGAGCTGGGAGACCCGGGTGCCGACCGCCCAGCTCAACCAGTGGCTGACCGCGTTGGTGCAGGCCACCCCGCACCCGATCCGCGGCGGCCGGGCGCCGAAGATCCTCTTCGCCACCCAGGCGGGCGTCGCCCCGCCGCGGTTCGTGCTCTTCACCACCGCGCCCCTAGACGCTGGCTACCAGCGCTTCGTCGAGCGCAAGCTCCGCGAGGAGTTCGGCTTCGAGGGCAGCCCGGTGGAGATCTCGGTACGCCCGCGCAAGAAGCTCGGCCCGGGGGGCCGGGGCAAGGCGCACGGCTGACCCTCATCCGCAGGACCTGAAGCCGGGCGGGGCACGCGACCCCGCCCGGCTTCTCCGTACCCAGGCGGGCGTCGCCCCGCCGCGGTTCGTGCTCTTCACCACCGCGCCCCTGGACGCTGGCTACCAGCGCTTCGTCGAGCGCAAGCTCCGCGAGGAGTTCGGCTTCGAGGGCAGCCCGGTGGAGATCTCGGTACGCCCGCGCAAGAAGCTCGGCCCGGGGGGCCGGGGCAAGGCGCACGGCTGACCCTCATCTGCAGGACCTGAAGCCGGGCGGGGCACGCGACCCCGCCCGGCTTCTCCGTCCTCCCCTCCCACCCTATCCTCCTAGGACGCTTTTAGGGGGTGTGAGGTGGCGGAGGCGGGCGGGGGCCGATGCGTGTGTGGGGAAGATCGTGCGCTAAGCTGTACCGGCTGTCGCAGGGAGAAAAGAACACCGCGCGGGGGCAATCGGGACGTGGCGCAGCTTGGTAGCGCACTTGACTGGGGGTCAAGGGGTCGTCGGTTCGAATCCGGCCGTCCCGACAGAGTTGCAGCAGGTCAGAGCCTTGATTCACGTACTCGGATCAGGGCTCTTTCGCTGTTCCGTCTCACGTACGCTCGTACTGTTTCAATCTGTGGTCCTGGCGTCACCCGAACAGCCCTGTCTCGAGGTGGTCGGCGGCCACCTTGAGGTGGCTGCTGTCGGGTGGACGTAGACCCGTTTGGCCAGCGGCGACACTGTGGCTCGTCTCGGCCTGGAGCAGCCTCTTGACGGCAGAACGTAGCAGCGTTTGCCGGTGGCCGGCACGTTGTGCGCTTCGACGTCGCCGCTTTCCGAGGACCTGGTCAGCCGCCAGCCGGGCCACGAATGCGAGGCGGTCATCGGCGGCTGGCTTCGGGAACTGGCGGTCGACCACCGCCATGTATCGCCGGGTCGGCGCGAACGCCGTGTCGCGCAACAGCGAGGCGGTGCCACCGTCGCCGCCGATCATCATCGACCACCGGGCGCACAGCGCTGTCGCCGACCACTGCGGCTCCGCCAAGGCTTGCCGATCGTCGTTAGTGAACAGCTGTTCCCGATCTACTCGCCCTGCAAAGGGCGTGAGGGGCGGCCACCCGTACGAAGACGGAAAGCCCACTCCTCGGCGTAGGTGGTCGCGCGGTGCAGGTCGTCGTAGCTGGCGCTGTCCCGCCAGCCGGGACCCAGCGTCCAGCCCAGCGCTCGGTACACCTCACGGTATGTCCCGCCGCCGAGCTTGACGACCAGCCCGGCAAGGTATTCAAGCCGTTGTAACTGCCTGCGGCGATCGTCTCTCTCGTCCCAGACTCCCTCGTACGGAGAGTGGGCGTTGCAGATGTCGCACAACGTGGCCGGGTGCTCCACAGGCTGCTGGCCGCAGTCATGGCAGATCGCCTCGTCGCACGCCCCACAGATCGTGAACGCGAAGTCGCCGGTATCACCAAGCTGATCGCCGGAAATGCAGGCACGCCCGCCGCACCGCTGGGCAAGTCGCTGGTTGCGAGCCATCCTGTCAACGCCCTGATTGCATGGAAGGCAGCGCCCGAATGCTTCCTCGACGGCCGCCCGGCCGCACTCCAGGCACACCGCGCCGGGGCAGTGCGCGCAGTCGACCATTGACCCGCCATCGTGCCCGGCGTCGGCAGCTGCCAGAAAGGTCGACCGGCAACGCCCGACGCAGATGTCGCCGTCGGGTGCATGCAGGTGATGAGGCGGCACGTCGGCTCGGATCGCGGCGAGTGCCTGCTGGTAGGTCTCGCCAGTTGAGGCCATCCGTGCACGTACCAGGCGTTTGAGCACATCGGTATTCGTCATGCTGTCTCGATCCTGCGGGCGCTCACGCACATCCCGCCGGCTTGGACGGCAGTTCGTGGACACACTTTGGCTACGAGTCATCATGCCCGGGTGCGCGAGAGCCTTCGGCCACGGATTGCCCGGTGCGCAAGTCCACAGACCCTTCGTCCACCACGCGCGGGTGGCGTGAGCACCCCGGGTATGGACGGGCGAGCGCCGCCGCCAGCAGTTGTGCGGCAGCGTAGCGGGTGACGGGCCTGTCGCGCTACTCAAATGGCGGGCCAGACGGGAACGGGAATGCCGCCCTTCTTTGCTCCAGGCGGCGAAGTAGCCGTAGACCATCGCGTGGGGCGGGAAGTCGTGGGGCAGGTAGCGCCAGGCGATGCCGGTGCGGTTGACGTACAGGATGGCGTTGAAGATGTCGCGGAGGTCGTGGGTGGGGGGCGCGGCCGCTGACGCTCTAGCCGGGCAGGGTGCGATTGTTTCGGTTTAAGGTCGGGCATATTGCACTACTGAGGCCGACGAGTAAATCGGTCACTACTGGCGCGAAGGTGAAACAAACGTCCAGTCAGATGTCACCCATCGGTGCAGCAGACCCCCTGACCCCCGAAGTGGGCAGCGCCGCATGTGTCAATCCTCCATCGCCGCGACGAGCCGCCGGAGGCCGGCGCGTTCCCGGCGGTGCTCGTGGGTGATCCACTCCTTTCCTTCGGCGGCGATGCCTTCCAGCACATGCAGGGTGCGCTCGAGGCCTGAGGCGTCGAGGGAGACCTGGGAGGCGATGCGGTCGTCGTCGCCGAGCTCCGGCATGCCTGGCCACTCACCAGTGATCGTCAGCTCGTCCCGGGGATCGTTCGTCAGGGTCAGGGAGAGCTTTTTCTCGCCGTTGCGGGCATCGACGACGTGTGCCGCTACGACCGAGTTGTACTGGTAGGTGAGGCGTTGCTGATCGCCGAATTCCGTGGTCTCGAAGTCGAGGGTGACCGTGACCTGGCGGACGCCTTCCTTGGTGAGCAGGAAGAGGAGAAGTTTGTATCGCGAGTAGCGCCAGGGTCCTTTGCTGACTCGGGCCCGTTTACACCCGGGCACGGGCGCCTCGATGAAGGCGTGCGCTATCACGTCCTGCGCGGCCAAGCGGTAGTGCCGCAGCGTGTCCTGGACCAGGATCTTGCGATCGCAGTCGAGCCAGTGCGCCATCTCCGCGTCGGTCGGCTTCGATTCCAACTTGCGCACCCACCTGTCGTACGCCGCGCGCCGGTCCTCATAGTCGTGCCGGACCCGGACCAAGTCGTCCCGGTAGCGGTGGCGCTCGAGAAGGAGCGCATGCCAGCCCTGGATGGCGAGCCGAGCCCCGGTCACGACGCCGGCCGTCGCGATCGCCGTCGTGAACGGTGCTTCGACGAGGGCCTGCCACAGGAGCAGCGGCCCGGCAACCACCAGGGCGAACACGGCCGCGCCGAAGGCGGTCCGCGTCGAGGATGGCACTCGGGAGTTCTCGGGATCCGCCGTGAGCTCACCGCTGAGCCACAGCCGCTTGACGTCGCTGGCGAGGAATCTCACTAGCCAGGCGACACGCTTGGCGTCGACCGCTTGCTCCCGGTACAGCTCGACCAGCTCGCTGCGGAGGGACTGCCGGATGCCCGCCGTCTCCACCAGCCACGTCTCCCGGGCCATGCCCTGCGGCAGGTAACGTCCGAAGTAGCGGTCGAACAGGGAGTCCATCGCTGAGGCAAACCGGTCGGACTGTCTGGGAGCACGCTGGGGGGTGAAGGTGAGACGCTGGCGGGCCGCCCGGCGTCGATGCTGAGCCAGCCTGATCGTGAATCCCGCCCGCACCGCCACGACGACGGCTCCAAGAAACACCGTCAGGTAGCCGGCCGAGCGAAGCCACGAGTGGTCCCAGGCGTAATTGACCACCCCTAGGCCCGTGACGAGGAGCAGTGCCGAGCCGCCGAAGGCGCGCAGGAAGTCCGCCGCGTCGGTGCGGATCGGGGGCGGCGGAACCTGCCGAGGAGGGATCGGCTTGGGCTGGAAGAACTTCCAGACCCGCTTCGCCCGGTCGTTGGCCGTCCTGTCCCGCCGAGCGGCCGCGAACGTTTTCTGCCAGGTCCAGTCCTGGTGCGGGCCGGCCAGGAAAACTTCGAGATGGTTGAGGATGCTCTCCTGTAGGGGCGGGTAGAGCGATTCGAACTCCTTGACCACCACACCGATGGCGGCCGGGTCGGGAGTCTCCGCTGTGGTCTGCGGCAGCGAGTCCAGCAGAGAGCCGACGACATTGATGCCCCGGGCCCAGGGGTCCTCGGAGCGCTGCGCCGCCCAGCGGCGCACATGTGCCAACTGCGCGAGTTCCTGGTCCGTCAGGCTCTGCACGGTACGGCTGCTCAGCAGTGCGAGCGCCAGATAGAAGTAGGCGCGGGAGTTCCTGTAGCCCCGCGCGACCGCTTTCATGATTAGCTTCCTCGCCTCGGGCGGGGCGCTGATCTCTAGATAGCGGAGGCCGACCTCGAACTGCCGCTCAGGCGGGTCGTCGTCGCTGACGTGGTATCCGCCCTCGATGTGGACCTCCTGGGCCTGGAAACCCACCCGGGCCTCGCCGTCCGCGACATTGGTGAACGACCTCTCCTGCGGCCCGGCGCTCATGACAAATCCCGCAGAGCCGCCATGAGTCCCGCGACCCGCGTGGCGAGGTCCGTCCAGTCCAGCAGCAGGCCGCGCAGCTTCCGCAGGGCCGTGGTCGCACGACTGCGTGCCTCGTCGTCGGCCGGAGGCACGTCGGCGGCGGCGGCGTCCATCTCCTGCTCCGCCGCGCGGTACGTGACCGTGTCTACGTCACCCGCCTCATGGCACTTACGGAGCGAGGCGCGCAAGTCTGCGAGCTGGTCCTGGAAGGTCTCCCGGCCGGGACCGCCCGGCGCGCCGTAGACGGTCGCGTGGTGAACGGTATGCGCCTGAAATCCGACGTGAGCGTTGCCCTTGGCGACGTTTCTGACGGAGCCGGACATCAACGCATCACCTGCTTCTTTCCGAGGACGGCGAGGGGAGGAGCCATACTGCGCCCCGAGCTCCTGGGCGAGCGCGAGGGCGAAGGCCGCGGCGTTGGCGGCGGCACGCGGCTGCCAGTTCTCGCCGTCAGTGTGGACCTTGGTCCCGTCGGCACGGTCGCTGATGCCTCGGACGACGACGGCCGGCAGCGAGCGGTTCAGGTGGGCGGCCTGGGCGACCCCGGCCGACTCCATCTCCACCGCCAACGCGTCGTTGTAGTGATCACGAATGCGCGTCGCCTCGGGCGAGGACGCCGAGTCGAGGACGACCTCCCCAGCCGCAATCGGGCCGAACCGCACCTGGGGCACTCCTCCGGCGAGGCCCCGCGCCCAGCCCCGCTCCCGCTCAAGATGCCGGGCGAGCTGATCACAGGCGTGGGGAATCTCCCACACGCGAGGTCGGGTGCGGAACGCGTCGCTCTCGCTAGTGCCGCCGTGATAGGCGTACACGTGGGTGGCCACGACGACGTCACCAAGGCCGATGGAGGGCCAGAGCGCCCCGGCCACGCCGACGAAGATGACCGCTTCCGGATCGAACTCGGTCATGGCGCGCTCGGCGATGACGGCGGAGGGGTGGTTGCCCTTGCCGACAAGGCCGAGAATGATCTCACAGGAGCCTCCGGTCACGGTGCCACGCTCGAAGCGCGTGCCCATCGGATGTACGTGCGGTTCGACTTTCGTGAGACGTTCGCGGACTGCGTTGTACTCGAGGTCCAGTGCGGTGAGCACGACCACAGGTTTGATCATCTCTCGTCTCCTCCGGCTGCGACGGTCGAAGCCGTGCGGATCATGGGTGGGTAGAGGTTCCGGCACGGACCGGCGCGGTAGACGCGGGCCGGGCGGCCGGTGCCCGTGGCGCGGGGCGGACCGGCAGGGACCACGAAGCCCTTCGTGCCCTGGACCTTGCGGTAGAAGTTGCGGGGGTCAAGCGGAGTGCCCCAGACGGCCTCGTAGACCTGCTGCAGCTCCGTGAGGGTGAAGACCTCGGGGCAGAAAGCGGTCGCGAGCCCTGTGTGCTCCAGCTTGGAACGGGCACGCTCCACCCCGTCGACGACGATGCGTAGGTGGTCGAAGGCGAGCGGCACCCGCGCGGCGAGTACATCGTCGGCCGGCGTCCACTCGGCGGCTGCGGCGTCGGTTCCGGCGATGGGCTCGGGAAGGCGCGGCACGACGGCGAGGTGAGCGACGGAGACTACGCGACCACGAGGGTCGCGGTCGGGGCCGCCGTATGTACCGAGCTGCTCCAGGTACGGGATGTCGGTGAGCCCCGCCTCCTCCCGCAGCTCCCGGCGGGCGGCGCTGAGGATGTCCTCGCGCTCATCGGCGAGGAACCCACCAGGCAGCGCCGCCTGCCCAGCGAACGGCTCGACGCCGCGCCGCACGAGAAGCAGGTGCAGACGCCCCCCGCGCAGGGTGAGGATCACGAGATCGACGGTGAGCAGGATCCGGGGTGGTTCCCAAGTGTCATCGGGCACCGCTCGACCATAGCTTTTTGTCGGGATGACAAGAAGCCGTCCAAGATGTCGTGTGGCCGACACTTGAAGTAGCGTTCAGATCACCAAGAGGTGAGTCTGGCGGCGACTTTCGGTAAGAGGTTCTCGTGGGGTTCGAGTCGTCTCGGTCCGCTGAGGTTTCCGGTCAGATGCCTGCGAGGGTGAGGAGCCGATCCATTTCGGGCACTGGCAGGGTCGGTGCCGCGGCGGTGGCGTGCGCTACCCATTCGTTTGGATCTGCGAGCAGGGCGCGGCGTACGTGGACAGGTAGGTTCGGGTGCCCGGCGACTGCGTGGCGAACTACGATCTCGGGATCGGTGGCCAGACGTTCGGTCAGTTCGACGGGCAGGTCCTCATCTCGGGGTGCCAGGCATCGCATCCGTGGGTCCGGGTCGGTGGCCAGCCGGCGCAGGGTTTGCGGCGGGAACGTGAAGTCGTCGGCCGGACGCCAGTTCGTCTTCTTGTCCGGCTGGAACTCACGGTCGATGCGCTCGACCGTGGCCGGATCGACCAGGTGCGGGGCGTGGGTGGCCATGGTCGTACGTACGCCGCTGTCGTCGTCGTTGAGTAGCCGGATGACCGCGTCGGCCGGCAGCGCCCGGCTGCGTGCCGCGGAGCGGCGGAAGCAGATGTATGGCGAGGAGAGGTGTGGCAGCGGGTCTGCGGTGACCCAGTCGAGTCGCAGGTGGCGCAGTTCGGCGAGGGCCATGTGGTCTTCGACTTGCTGCAGCAGGGCATCCTCGTCGAGTTCGTCGTTGAGCAGGTCGGTTAGTGGGCGCTCGCCCTGCTGGATGTCCTCATGGATCCGGTGGCGTGCCGGCTCGGGCGTGTCCCGGCGGCCGAAGATACCGACGCGTACGTTCGCGCTGGGATCGTCGGTGAGCAGGTCGCGTACTGGTGGGGGAGCTGCGGGTGTTTGGCGAGCTGGCGGCGAACCTGGTGGTCGGGGTCATCGGCCAGCTGTGCGGCCAGTTGCGGGGTCAGGATTGCGTGGCGTACCGCTCCGGCGTGGGTAACCGGGTCGGCGAGCAGTCTCGTCACGAGCTCGGAGGGCGGTACGGGATGCGGTAACCGGGCGTAGTAGGTCGCGCATGCGGCTGCGCGAACCTCGTCGACGGGGTCGGTGAGCAGGACCCGCCGGACCGCTTCGGGTGCCTGCGTCCACCACCGTGCGAGCGTGGTCCGGACCTGCGGGTCAGGGTCGCCGGCGAGCCGGGCCAGCAGATCGGCCGGAACGTCGTCGCGTTCGGCAAGGTATTCCCGTACCCGTGTGTCCGGATCGTCGATGAGTCGCTCGTACAGTTCGCGGGGTGCGTCACGGGCGCGAGCGGCCAGGGCAGCCCGGACGGCAGGATCGGCGTGCGCGGCCAATCGCATCCGGATGGCGTTCGGCAACCGAGGGTTGAGTGCGAGCGAGTGCAGCAGCCGTGATGACCCGAGGCGAGGATCTCCTCGATCACGTCCAGGGTCAGGTCGGCGCGCCTGGCGACGTGACCGAAGCCGCGCCGGTATCCCACCAAGCGGCGGACCAAGCCGGCGGGCAGCGCGGGGTTCTCGGCAACGCCGTCCAGCACCTTCGACAGGTGAACCGGCGTCGGCGCGTCGTCAGCCACCGGCCGCTCCTCCCCGAGTCCGTTGCGCCTCAGGAGTCTTGCATGTTCATCGCAGGCGGTACTGCCCCGGTTTGGTGGCCTCCCCCGGGAGCGGGGTAGACCCCGCTTCATCAAAGCGGGGGGAACTCAGTGCTCCTCGGGAGGATGTTCATCATGGAAGGCATGGGTAAGAAGCCACGCCGGCCGCGCAGGGCGTTCACGCCGGAGTTCAAGGCGGAGATCGTCGAGGTGTGCCGGCGGGGTGACCGGACGGTCGTGCAGGTCGCGAGGGACTTCGACCTGATCGAGACCGCGGTGCGGGAGTGGGTGAAGCAGGCCGACCTCGACGCCGGCAGCCGCACGGACGGGTTGACCAGCGCGGAGCGGGACGAGTTGGCGGCGTTGCGGCGGGAGAACCGCCGGCTGCGTGAGGACGTTGACATCCTGAAACGGGCCAGTACACCAGCGCCCAGTACGCCCGCCTCGCCGGCCGGCACAGGGTGCGCCTGTCGGTCGGAGGTCGGGGCCAGTGCTGGGACAACGCCCTCGCGGAGTCGTTCTTCGCCACGATCAAGACCGAGCTATTGGACCGGCGGCCCTGGCCCACCCGCGCCGCGGCCCGCGCGGCGATCTTCGACTGGATCGAGGGCTGGTACAACACCCGCCGCCGGCATTCCACCCTGGGCTACATGAGCCCAGCCGAATACGAAGCGACCGCCTATCCCCGCAGGTCAACCACCAAAGTAGCGTGAGACCAACTCATCGACCCTGTCCGTCAAACCGGGTCAACCCCACGCCTCACGAGGCGCGTAGGAGTGGAAGGCTGCTGATCCGTTGCTCCACATGCTCAATGATGAAGGTCGGCGCACCAGCGATGTCCCGGATCTGCGGCCAGGTCTCATGCAGTCGTTGCACTGTCGTGTCCACGACCTCCACGACTCGAGATGGATCCGCACCGTTGGCCCGTAGGCTCTCGGCGAACCGCCGGAAGTGTTCCCTGGTCAGGTACCGCATGTCCGTCTGTCCCGCGATGGGTAGGGTCAGCCCCTTACGTCGGTATAGCGGGTACGAAGTGACGGCGACCAGGTCGTAGGCGGGCGACAGCCGGGGCGTGCGCCCGTCCGCGTATCGCAGCGACCAGTTCTTGAGGTGCTCGTCGTTGTTGCCGACGGCAATGCAGAACACCAGACGGCGGATGTACTCGTCAAAGTCTTGGGGGCAATTCTCCAAAATAACTTCGCCGATGAGTTCCTGCCTGCCACGGTCCTTGCTGGCCGGTATGACGTCGAAGATCTGGGCAAAGTCCTCCTGATGCACTCGCCCGGCTTCGGTGCGGTCGAAGCGGCGAACTGCGAAGGCATGTTCGCCGTTGCCGAGGTATTCCTGGGGAAGTCGTTGCAGAGCTGGCAGCGGAACGAGGCGATTCTCGGGAACGTCGATGCCGATGGCAGCCGCCCAGGCCATGGCGACGCGCTCATTGGCGGGAAGCTCGGCGTGCACGCTGCTCGGTAGCTTCACGATCCAATCGCCGAGTTCATGCGGGTCGGGGAGGCGAAAGGTGTCTCCCTCGGATTTCATCGAGAACTTGAGCTGCATACCCGACAACGAAAACCCGATTGCTGAAACCACAGAAGCGGTTTGAGCTTCTTCCAGCGCCTCCATCAGGTCCCGGGAGAGGCCGTCCTCAACCTCCACCCGAACAGCGCCAGGAAGGTCGCGGCCGAGGTGAAGCAGAAGCAGAAAGTCGGGAACGTCGCGTCGATTGAGCTGCTGATTGTAGATCTTACGTAGCGCGGACTCGCGTTCGGGCAGGAGATTGGCGAACCAGCTGGGTGCACCGGTCACGGGCCGGGAAGCTACGTCGGGGTTGTACTCAAAGGGTAGACCAAGTACCGGGTGATCAGGCTCCAGATCCTCGTAGGCGAAGAATGTGCGGCCCTGTGCGTGATGGAGAACGCCCACGTACCGGTCGCCGAGCAAAACGCGGGCCCTCGCGGTGCTAGCCGTCATACCCGTCCCCCGTCAACGTCGGAAGACGTCCCTTTTCGCGGAACCCCACGCGCGCCAAGGACTGGATCCGACGACTGATCGCGGCGCTCAGAATTTCATCACGCCGAAGGGCGAACTCATGGAATCGCCTCTGGCGTAGCAGCGCAGCGCTCACGTCATCGATGAACTGGCTCTCCAATGCTTCGTGCCCCGGCGGCAGCGCCATAACGGATTCCAGTAGTTGCTCCCGGGAAACGGGCGGATGCAGGAGAAAGTGCCCCAGCGTCGCTGCTTCCGCAACGGGGAGACCTGTCACCTGGCAAAGCATTGCTTCCGCGCTGTCCAGCCACGGTGTAAGGATCCCGCTGTCCGTCAGCGGAGCACCCGGCAACTCGTTGAACTGTCTGGAGGGCACGATCAGGAGCGGCTGTGCCCCGAGGAGGCCCAGCACGTTCATCCGGCCCTCCGGCGACTCGAGTCCCGTGGCGTGCAGGTCAACTCTGTACCGTCTGTTCTTCGTTGGCGTAAGGGAATCGAGGAGTCTCTGGACCTCGCCGGCTGCGGTGTCTGCCACCGCCTCGAGTGCCCGTCGTTCGTCGGCCTCTCTTCGAACGACGTCCGTACGCCATACCCAGCGCCGCAGCAACTCGCGAACATGAGGGTCTGGAGCGCTGAACACGCTGAAGAACCGGACCAGCACCGGAAGCACCACCCCGGCGGGCAACAGTCGTACATGGGGAATGCGGCCGTCTTTCCGCAACCATCGCACCGTTGCGCTGAGTGCCTCGGGTAGTCGGGTCTCGCCCGCCACCGGAGTGTGCCGTGAAGCGGAACGGTACCGCTGCAGCGCCTCAGCCCTGGCGGCGGGCGCATCAATGCGGGGGGAAAGGGCGGCGACCACACACTGAGCCGCGAGCTCCTCGCTGAGGCGACCGAAGCCTAACCTCTCACTGTGTGACGAGAGAGCCTCGACGCCGCCGTCGTGCTTCCTCGGCCGCTTGCGCGCACGATCCAGATCCGCCTGAGCCAGGCTGACACCACCGCGATTGATGCGAGTGAACACTTCATGGAGAGCGCTGGCGTCCTCGAAACCGCGCATCACGATGACCGGCATGGCATAGCCGGCCAGGCGGCTGCCCAGGCTCAGGGCCTCACTCCGGTCGTTCTCGGAGAGAAAAGGCCGTTCGCGAAGCCAGTCCAGAAGCTCACGCCGGTGCACCGCAACTGGAACCGGCAGCATCAGCGGGTGCTGCGGCGGCCCGGTCGCGAAATGCATCTTCTCGAGGTCGTAACAGAGCAAGTAGGGGGAATCCTCTTTCGCATGCCACGCTCCGACGAGCGCTGACAGGCGCTGAAAGCCGTCTATGATCGCCCACGCAGAAGGGTTACTTGGAGCGTGGACCGCCACGCCGCCCAGCTCCATCTCCTCTGCGCCCGCTGGCTGCTCAGCAAAGAGCAGCTGCCCGGTGGGATAACCTCGGGAGACGGAGTCGAAGAAGGCAACGGTTTGCTTGGGCCCCCACACAATCGGGCGGGCGTATGCGCCGACGCGGAACTGGCCCTCTTCCGCCAGCCTCACGAGCTCGCTCAGTGAAACGGCCATGGGCTGCTGCACAGTGCTGTGAGTCACCGGACCGCCTCTCCACCAGTAATGAGCCACTGCCGATGATAGAACGGGCTGACGAAACGTCGAGACGGGCGCGCAGGTCGGAGGTCATTCCTCAGCGCCGTCACGCGGTGGCGATCGGCGCGGGGGTGGCTCGTGTCCGGGACACGGACCGGCCGCCGCATTGTGCCACGCACGCGGTGCCCGGGAAACGGAAACGTCGGGCGACCGTGCCACGGTCGCCCGACGTCCTCCTGGGTGTGCCGTCGGGGCCCGATCACCGCGACGGCGCCCCGGTCAACCGGTGGTGGGGCCGTCCTGCGAGATCACGTCGTCGCCGTCGAGACCGAGCAGGACGTCGTTCCCGCCGAGCCCGACGATGACGTCGGGCCCTGCGGTACCACGCATCAGGTCGTCGCCCACCGTGCCGACCACGGTGGCCGTCCCGCCGTCGCAGCCGTGCACCACCGTGAAGCGGGCGTACCGGGTGAAGTCGCCGTACCCGTACCGGACGTCGATCCGGTCAGCCGGTATGGCGCCGAGCGCCCCGAGGGCAAGCGTCCCGGTCAGGACGTTGGTGTTCTCCATCACCTGGCGCACCGGCACGGTGCCCCGATCGGCATCGTTGAGCTGAAGCCGTACCTCGACCAGGTCGACCGCCGACAGGACCACTGGTCTGGCCAGGAACGCCGCCCGGCCACGCTCTCCGGCGGAGAAACTCTCCTGGTCTCGCTGTGTCTCGCCCTCGGCCTCAGCGATGTCGTCCTAACCGAGGCGGACGGCACCCAAATCGGTAGCCTGTTCGTCGACGACGGCTTCGGCAGTCTCGATCAAGAGGCACTCGATCAGGTACTCGACGCCTTGCGCTCCGGTGGCCGCCCTGTCGGACTGTCAGCCACGTCGCGGAACTGCGCAGGCGCACACCATCGCGCCTACACGTGCGCAAGACGGCCACCCCTCATCCGTGGTCGTCGAGGCTCAGGTGCTCGACTGAGATCATCGCTACGACGCTGTTCCGCCCAGTCGCGGCCAGCCATCTCAGATGTCACCTACCGGCGCAGCAGACCCACCAGACCGTCGAGGGATTCGGCGTAGCGCGCCTTGCCTTGGTCGGTCCGGACTGGCATCATCCCGGCCATGATCGAGAGAATTGAGTCATCCGTCCGCCGGTGAACGTGACGACCGAGCCTGGATCGCTCGGACCCCAGACCGCCCTGTTCGAACACGCCCTGCGCCTGCATCAGCAAGATCCGGACTCGCCCCTGCCGCGTGATGGCGAGCCCTATCCGGACGACGAACGCCACCGCTACCGGCGGCAGCGCCCGCAGACCCGGAAAGATCAGCGCCTCCGCGGCGTCGAAGTTGCCGCCATCCTCGACATGCACTTCGGCAAGGCCGATGCGCCACCGAGCGAACTCGCCGACGCGTTCTGCCAGGCGGACGTCCCGATCCATCACAACGAGCACATCGCGGCAGCGGCGCTGCGCGCGGACCGGCAGCGGGTGCGGCAGACCGGCCGGTGGCTGGTGCGGCACAGCACTGATCGATGCTCAGCCACTGTTGGGCTGGCACTGCTCGCCACGGATTGGGCGGAGGAAGACATCCCGCTGGTTCAGACCATCGGGCTGCTGTCGGACAGGTTTGGGCCGTTGGCCGCGGAGGCGCTGCGACGTCGCCGCGGAGGCGAACATGCGTTGTTGTGGCTGGCCCAGCGTGTTGCCGGTTGGGGACGGGTCTACGTCATCGAGGCGCTCTGCCAGCAGGGGGCATACGCCTCGCGTCGATGGCTGCTGCGCCACGCCTGCGACGGCGACTACCTCAACGGCTACTTCGCCGGCCGCGTCGCCACTGCAGCTCACCTGCACGAAGCGATCACGGGAGCTGAGACCGACGATGCCCTGGTCGACCACACCGGTCGATTATTGAAGATAATGGCGGGCTGCGGTGGCATGGGCATGACCCTCGAGCACTATCCGCCGGCGTCTCATGTCCTCGCCGCGCACGTGGCTCGCCTCGGCCGGCAGACACCGACCCTGAACAGGTACGTCGACGCCGCGGTCATCGCCGACCATCTGGCGGACAAGACTCCGCAGCGATCCGGATGCACCCATGAACAGCGAGACCACCTCGTCCGGCAGTACCTGGCCGTGCTTGATCGGCAGGACTGGTGTGACGCGGTTGGTGCCGGCCTTGATGCGGACAACGACTTCTTCGCCTGGTTCGCCAGCAACCCTGCGGCACGGCTGCATCTGCGAGCGTTCACTGAGATGACGGGTGATGATCGATGAACGAGGCTGCCGATCAGCGCCTGATCGACGCTGTGCAGGCTGGGGACGAGGTGGCCGTCGGGCAAGCGCTGGCCGACGGCGCGGACCCGAACGTTCCGGTTGGCCGCTTCCGAGGATCGGTGCTGGCCGAGGCAGCGCGCAGCGGCCGGCGGGGGATCGTGGGCATGCTGGTGAACGCCGGCGCGCGCATCGGCCCCGCCGATCCCTACACCGCCTCGCCGTTGCGCGCCGCCGTACTCGAGGCGCACACGGAGGTGGTGCTGCTTCTTATCGCCCATGGGGCGCTCACGGCGGAACCCGCCACCGGGCCGAGCGTGCTGACCCAGGCCCTGTCCCACACCGCATTCCGCCCGACACCAACAGCACTTGCGACGCTACGGGTAGTGCTGGAAGCGGGACCGACCCCCGTCCCGAACGAGGAAGCACCACTCATCACCGCGGTGACGCGACCCGTCGCACCGGCGGTGCTACGACTTCTCCTCGCCTACGGAGCGGACGCCAACCAACAGCGTTCCGATGCCACACCAGCGATCGTGGTGGCGGCGCGTCGAGGCGATCACGCCGCGGCCGACGTGCTCCTTGAAGCCGGCGCCGACGTGAACGCCCGCGACGGGCAAGGGCGAACCGCGTTGATGCACGCAGTCGAACGCAACGAACGACGGGTCATCGCTACCCTCCTGCTGGCCGGCGCCGCCATCGACACCGTCAGTGCCGATGACATGACGGCCCTGCAACTTGCGTGTGGCTGGCAACACCAGAACATCCAGTTCATGCTGGGCGAGCGCCACGCAGGCCTGGACGACGTGCCAATTGTTCGTACCGCTCTCCGGGTTGCCGCGTCCGACGTCCGGCTCGCCGGAGACGCGCAGATGCTCCATTTGCTGGCGGACGTCATCGACATTGCCCTAGTGGATCTCGGAGACGACGAGTGGAACACTCGGACGGGCACCGACGCCGAGGTGGCTCGGGCCTTTGCCGTCCGCCTGCGCAACGACGTCGTCCCAGCAGTCCACGCATCCTGGCATCAGCTCCACGCCACTGCGGCCGAGCTTGCCGCCGCGCGCTCGGCGTTGGTGGAGCTCGCCTACGGCACCACGCGGATCATGCCAGCCGCCGCCAGCCGACTTGAGATAACCGACATGCTCGAGGAGCTGAATCGACAGCTTGGTCGCTAACGCCAACGCCAGTCACGTGCGTCGGAGCACAGGGCGCGGGAGGAAGTCGTACAAGCTGTTGAGAGGTCTGTGCCTCGAGCGTTCGGTGGCGGAGAGGCGCTGGTGCCGTTCTCTAGCGCTTCTCCGCAGGCGGGCCGCCCGTGAGATCTCACAACCGTCTCACGGACGGCCCGGGAAGGCCCGGTAGAGCCCGACCTGCCTCGGACCGACGCCTGGCCGATGACCTGCATATTCGGCAGGAGGCGGTATCGTCCGGCAGCCGTCGCTAGACCTGCCTGGGGGTCAAGGGGTCGTCGGTTCGAATCCGGCCGTCCCGACAGAGTTTCAGCAGGTCAGAGCCTTGATTCACCTACTCGGATCAGGGCTCTTTCGCTGTTCCGTCTCACGTACGCTCGTACTGTTTCAATCTGTGGTCCTGGCGTCACCCGAACAGCCCTGTTTCCAGGTGGTCGGCGGCCACATCGAGGTGGCCGCTGTCGGGGTGGACGTAGACCCGCTTGGCGAGCGTGCAGCCGTCCGCGTGGCCGGCCCAGGCGGCGAGCACGACGTCGGGGACGCCGACCCCGGCGAGGTATGTCAGGCAGGCGTGCCGGGCGTCGTACGGCCGGACCTTGCGCATCCCGAGTTTGGCCATCAGCTCGGTACACCTGGCGGTGCGGCCAGTCGGTGCGCGCGCCCACCCGTGTAGCAGCGTTGCGGCGCAGTTCCCGCGAGATCGTCGATGCGTCACTGCCCACCGCCCGGCTGATCTCCCGCACGCCTTCGCCCTGAGCTTTGAGCAGGGCGGACTCCTCGCGTTCGGCGAAGGACAGGTAGCGGCCCGACAGAGGTCTCAGCGATAAAGGCGACATACCGCCACCCTGACGAAACCAGCGCCCACCCACCGACTGCGACACACCACACGCCGCCGCGGCCTCCTCGCTCGACAGACCCTCAGCGATCCGCCGCCAGAACTGCCGCCGCACCTCCCGATGCTCGTTCACACCTGGCCGACCCGGCGACCGCATCGCCGGCCTTCCCGTCACCGTCGTCGTCCAGCCCGCAGGTCTTCCCATGGCACACCCCTCGATTAGGGTGTTGCGACGACCACTGGAATCCGCCCTGAACTCCGTGATCCGAGTGGATGATCGTGCCCGGTTGCGGTTGGCGGTTGCTGATCGCCATGCCCAGCGCGTTGGTGACCAGGGTGGAGGGTGGCGGTTTGCGTGGCGTCGATTGACCAGCCGACGACCTTCCGCGAGTAGGTGTCCAGCACGACCGCGCAGTAGACCTTGCCCTCCCTGGTCGGGTGCTCGGTGATGTCGGTAACCCAGAGCCGGTTGGGCTCCACACGGCTGAAGTCGCGGTTGACCAGGTCCGCCGCGGTCGGAGTTTGATGCTTCGGCCGGGGACGCCGTCGGTGGGGAAGGCCTTTGATCCCGGCCCGCCGCATCAACATCTCCACCGCGTTGTGGCCGACCACGATCCCCTGCCCGAGCCTCAGCTCCGCGTGGACCCGGCCTGCGCCGTACACGCCTCGCGACGCGACGTGGACCGCGCGGATCCGCTCGATCAGCCAGGCGTGCCGCAACGCCCGCGCCGACAGCGGTCGGCCGAGCCAGGCGTAATAGCCCGACACGGACACCCTCAAGACGCGGCAACACACGTTCACCGGCAACCCCTCAGCGGCCATCTGTTTGATGGCCGCGTACCGACCTTTTGGGGGCACCACCTCCTTGAGTAACTCGGCGGCACGACGGTGAACCGCAAGTTCGGTCTCCAACTCGGCAATACGACGCCGCGCGGCGACCAACTCGACCTGATCCCTCGACGTGATCCCGGGTAGCTGCCCGGTGTCGATCAACTCCTGGCGCCGCCAGGTATAGACGGTCTGGTCGCTGATCTGCAGGTCCCGGACCAGGTCGGCCACCGATCGGCCAACCTTCAGTAGATCAAGGACCTTTCGGCGGAACTCGGGTGGGTAACTCCTCGGCACGTCACTCCTCAACGAGCGAAACGCACGAAAGTCAACCAAACCGACTCCACCAAACCCGGGGAACATCAACCGCTCCATCAAAGCGGGGGAACCTCAACCAACGTGCCTGGTCAGTACATCTAGGCCATGCTGCGCCAGCTGCCGCGCTTCCTCTGTCGCTGCCTCCTTCGCGATCGGGAACAGAAAGCCCTTAAGCATGGCGACGCCGCGACGAAGCTTGCCCGGCTCGGGCTGCTCCTGCTGCACCTCGGCGAGCACCTCGTTCGCCGCGGCCTCGATGTCCTGCTGATCACGCGGCGTTAGCCCGTAGCCGGGAAGCTGCTGAAGGATCGTCACAACCGCTTCCACGAGCGGCTGGAACTCCGGCGAGACCCGCTCGGCGATGTTCTGCTGCTGCGTCACATCGCGGTTGCCCCACGCGAACTGGCCACCCTGAGAAGCGCCATGGAACACCGGCCCGTGGTTGATCGTCGGGCCGTATCCCTTCTGATCACGCAGGTAGTCCGCCACATTGCCCTCCCAGTCAATCGCGCAGTCGATGCCATCAGTGGTTATCTCGGCGCGTACGGGACCGCGAAGCTGGTCGACCTCGGTCCCCTTGATCAACCCCTTGGCGGATAGGTACTCGGCCGCTTCCTGGATCTCGACGTCCGAGAACCGGACGCCCTCCCAGACCGACCCGTCGTCCTTGCCAAACTCCCCGGTGATCGGCATGTGCACCTGGGCGATCCGCTGCCGGTAGAACCAGTTCAGCAGACCCGACCGGCACGCGCGCGCTCGCAGCGCAGGGTCGGCCCGACGGCGCTGCTGCTCTCGCACATAGGCGATCCCGAAGGCGGTGAGGATGCCGCAGGGGTCGCCCATGCCCGAGCCCTTGTCGCTGAGGAGCCCTTCGTCGCGGCAGTACCAGAGCAGCGTGTACGCACCATCGAGATCCAGACCGACGCTCTCTGCGAACTCCATGATGGGCACATTTTCGGTGGAGGTGCCGTTCGCCTTGTCGTACACCCAATCCAGGAGCTGATCACGAAATGCGGCAGCGTCGCCCATAGCTGATCTTCCTCACCGCCGGTAACAGATTGCGCACACGCTACACGCGACCACCGACAGGTAACGTGCGTGACGACCCCGGTTCGGCCGAATCGCGGTAGGGCAGCCGCGTCGCGATGGGTGTCACCTCCGACCGGTACAACTAGCCCATGGCCAACACTGAAGACCTCCCACCCAGCGTCGTCAGCATCGCCGAGTACCTCGCCCTGAAGGCCAAAGGCTACGACAACCACCTAAAGTGGAACGAGCAGGCCATGTTCAAGGCCGATCTCATGAACGTCCGCCGCCGCTGGTACGGGGTCGCGCCTGATGCCTTCGCCGGGAAACTCCGGAGCGAAGGCATGCGTGAGCAAGACATCGTCGAGCTTGTCGACTGGCTGAAGAAGGCTCAGGCGGGCCGGCGTCTCGTCCCGGATCGCTCGTACCGAGATTTCGTCTTCAACCCCCCTCCCGAGGGGTTGGACAGCGGACGGGGTCATCAGAGCCGGGACTGGTGATGCTCATCGCCTGGCACGACGAAGTCGCCCGTAGAGCGCGGCGGCTTCGTCGTGCCGTCTTCTTCAGAAAGCGTGAAGCACGTGGGCGTCGCCAAGCCTGCCGACAAACGCCTCGACCATGTCACGCCACTGATCGCGGGACACCCCCGACGAGCCGGGGCCATGCGTGCCGTGCGCACACCCGTCGCGGCCGGGTCATCTGCTGCATACGGTTGGGCCAAGGCCGAGCTCGGCGAGGTGCGTATAGAACTCTGCAGCAAGCGTCGGCTCGAAACAGCGCAGGTGGCTTCCCCGGCCCTCCCGGCCTCCCGGTCTTACCAGGGCCTCACTCCATCGATCTTGGCCTGCTTGGACAGCTACTGAGAGAACTGCACCTCCGCCGCTGACGGCTGCGGGAAGCGGGTATACCCCGAGAGACAATCCGTCCCGCCGGGGATCGGCGTGGGCTCGGGGTGGAGTTGGCGCGGATGCTTGGCATCCCGCAGCGCACCGCGCAGCGGTTGCTGTTCGGGGCACTGCCGACGCCGCTGACCTGCGGTCGGCCAATCCCTGTCAGTAACGTCTGTGCTTTCGTCGGAGGCTGGCCCTATCGTTGATCGCGTGGTTCTGCAGATCGACACCTCCACGCCACTGCTTCGCCCGAGCCAGCTCACCGACCTCGTTCGGGCTGTCAGTAGCGCCGAACCGGACGACGAGCACCTCTGGATCGAATGGAAGTCGAGCCTCGACCTAAGCACGTCGGCTGGGCTGGAACAGGTCGTCAAGGCCATCATCGGGCTGGCCAACCGTGAGCCGGCTGCCGCCGGAAGACGGGCTTACGGATACGGCTACCTCCTCGTCGGGGTCGAGCCCGGATCGATCAATGGCGTGGTAACCGTGGACCCGGAGAAGCTAGTTGGCAAGGTGCGCTCCTACGTCGGCACCGCGATTAGCTGGACACCGGAGTACATCGCGGTCGACGAGAAACAGGTACTCGTCGTGATCGTGGACCCGCCGCAGCCCGGCGATCCTATTCACATCCTCCGTAAGCAGACCGAAAAGTTCAAACCGGCCACGATCTTCGTCCGGCACACAGGCCGTACCGACCCGGCGAACCCCGACGACTTCGACAAGCTCCAGGCCAGGTTGCTTCAACGGACCCCACGTCTTCAGCTGTCCGTGGCGCCTGTCCCCTCGACTGTTGAGAAGGCGGCTGACATCCGGGAAACGGTGAGTCGATGGGTGAATGAGCACCGGCCGGGTCTTCTCGCAGCGCGCTACCGGTCTGGGAAGCGTGAGCTCGGCGTTGACCTGGTGGGGGCACGCGGTGGGCTGCTAGGACAGCGAGTTCCCGATAGGCGCACCGAGGAGCAGTACGCCCAGGAGGTCGAGAAGTACATCCATGACGCGGAAGAGGCCTTCATGCATCGTGGAGCTTGGGATTTGTTCCGGCACGAGCCAGCCTCGGTGAGTGTGGCGGTAATCAATCCCACCGACGTCGGCTTCGTTGGCGTTCGGCTCGCGGTTCATATCTCAGGGCGAGTAAAGAGCTTCCCCGAGGAGCTGGTCGAGGCCCTGGAGGGTGACCGCCCGGATCCACCTCGTGCCCCCAAGCCCTCCGGCACCCCCACGTTCCGCGGACCCATCCAGCTCAACAACTTCAGCTTGGGGTCGTACATCCCCACGCCCGTGTACCCAGGCCCAGGCCCCACGTACATCGTGCGAGACACCGGCTCCGTCACCATCGAGTACGACGACTTCGAGTTGCGCGCCGAGGAAACGAAGACCCTGGAACTGGTGCCGTTACTCGTACACGAGGAGCCAGGTACGCAGCTGACCGCTACCTGGACTGCAACCGCTGATGGAATCCGTGGCCGGATTACCGGTGAGTTCATCATCACGGTCGTACCAAGCACGCTGGACCTGGAGAGTCTGGCTGACGACGACGGAGACGAGTAGTGTCGCCCCCTTTGCCAGGGTCGGAGGCAGCACTGGCGCTTGAAAACGCGCGCTGCCGGTCGGCGGATCGGCAGCGCGCGTTTCTCTGTCACTCCTCGTCATCGGTGGCGGGTCGCACTGCCGGAATCGCCAGTACCTCGATCAGGTAGCGCAGCGCGCCGTTGATATCGGTACCTCGGCTGGCGGCTGTCCGCTCCAGCACGTCGTACACATCTGCGTCGACCTCGGTGTGTAGCCGGTGGGGTGCCGCACCCATCCACGTCCACCTTCGTCAGCCGATCAAGCCCGTCCCGTCCGGCAGCCTGGCGACCATGGCGAATGCCGCTGCGACGCGATCCGATCATGGTACGGAGGTAACCACTTTGGCCAACTGGGCGTCGGGTAGGTAGGGTATCCGGACCGTAGTGCGTCTGATGACGTCTGCTGCACCTGGATCCTGGTACCCCACGCTCGCCTCCATCTCGTATCGACGAGTCGAGATGGAAGAGCATCGTAATTACGGTAGTGCGCGTTTACCCAATACTCGCGTTAAGAGCTGACAGCGAGTATCTGCGGGCGCAGCCCAGCTAGAAACCGCTGTCCACCTCGGCGGGCTGGGAGCTACCATCAGTGCGTGAGTTGGACGTCAAGACAAATCGCGATGGACGAGCTTCATGTATTCGAGCCCGACTGGCTTACGTTGCGAAACGCGGGCGACGAGAACCCGTTCATGAGTGTTTCTGTTGAGCTCCTCAAGAGCTCGCTCGGTCTGGCCAGCGCGCTGGCCGGAATCGTGCCCGGGCAACCGCTCGGTCTGTACGCCGCGATCCGGTGCGGCCTACTGGTGCGTGCCTGCAAGTTGTGCACGGACCTACTGGCGGACGTGTGCGTGTTGAAGGGGCGCCAGCAGTTGGCCCTTAACCGGGAACTCATCGAAACGCTGGCGAACCTGTCCTACCTGTGCGGGGACGACGAGCACGGAATACGGCACCTCGCCTTCCTGCAGGACAGTCTTATCGCCGAACGCGAGTTCCTGAAGGTCGTTGAGCGCCAACAGGTGCTCAACGGCGGTATCGAACTCCCGATGGAGGCCCGCATACGCGTCTCTATCAACGAGACTGCTAAGGCAGCGGGAGTTGACCTCGATCAGCTTCCAGGCCGCCGCCGCATCAACTGGCCGTCCGCGTTGGATCGGATCGAGATGGCCTTCGGCGCGACGGCGTATCCGGCGTTTCGTGCCGGGTCCGGCGCCGTACACGGCACCTGGCACGACCTGCTGCGTAATCACCTCGTGCAGGTCGACGGCGGCTTCGAGCCCAACTTCCAGGCGGCGCGCCCGCGCCCCCAGCCGCTGCTGTCGGCCGCCATCCAGCTCACAACGACGGCGATCACCTATCTCCGCCGGCAGCCCGACGTGCACCAGCAGATCTTCAACCAGCCGCTGGCCGCCGCGCTGGGGTTCGCCTTGCGGGCTGACGACTTGCACGAGCGTTGGCTCTCAACTTGTGGCGGGCAGCACCACCGCGACCCAAGCGTCACGGGATAGTGCAGGGCGCAGCTGGATCGATGCGTTCGCCAGCACTGGCAGCATGCCGACGGCGCGACGCGCTGGGCGGCGGCGAAGTCCGCGTGGCGAGTTCCGGGGACTGGAGGCATAGTGTCCATAAGGCAGGAAGCGGCGATTCATCTCAAACCGCCTTTACTTGATCAATAAGATATCTAAGTAACAATACGTGAACCCCGGACGCCCTCAGCTCCTAGCTCGTTGGCCGACAGAGTGGAGGGCCGTGACGCCCGATAGCATGTGCCGTCCAAGCGACGGATGCTCGCGGGGGGACGCAGTGTACGGAAGGACTTGTCACCCTGATGAATCTGTATCGACTGCTGGCACAGCAACAGCACCAACATGGATCCCGACAGCCGGGTGCTGATGCGCGACCTGACGCGCCGAGACCTCGGCCGCGTCCTGGCCCTATGACGAGCCTCACCGCAACAGCCGAGACCACCGACGAAGAACGCGCCGGGGCCTTGTTGGGCTCCATCGCGCCATGATTCTCCCGATGCCGGCAATCCTCGTGGGAGACCGAGCAGATCCTCACGTCCAAGCGGTCGCTGAACTACTTCCCGCACGAGGCACGGTGGTCATCGACGCCACAACGCTGAGCGATGGTCTGAAGAGTCTGGACCCAATCCGTATGGTGCTGGTCGACGAAGCCGGCGGCACGGTCGATATTAGCCGTGATAGACCCGCTCGAGGCTGGCTTCGCCGACTCGCACCTGCTGGGTGGGACCATGGGACGATCCTCGGTGGACATGACGCCGCCGTGTTGTCCTCGCGACTGGTCCTCCTTGCTGCCCTATTGCGCGACCCTTCACTGACACTCGTGACGCCGGTTGACGAACTGTTCGCCGCTGAGAATAAGCTGGTGCAGTATCGCGCAGCTCGTGAGGCTGGCATCCGGTATCCGGCCACCCTGGTCAGCGGTGACGCAGCTGAGCTTGCGGAGCGATTAGGTGAGCCATTCGTCCTCAAGCCGTTAGGTCCCGGAAATTTCGAGGATCACGAACGCCAGAACGTGGTTTACGTACGCCCCGTTCATGCCGCCGACATCGTCGGTGCCGATCTGCTCGATTCCCCATTCCTCGCCCAGCAGTTCCTCCGTGCGCGGGTTCATTTACGGGTCGTGACGGTTCATGATCAGGCGTGGGTGACCGAACTCGACGGTACCGACGTGCCGGTCGACTGGCGTGAGCACCAACCCGCTCATCACGCTTTCAAGGTCTCTTCCGCGTGGACGGAAGTGGGAATCGCCGCCGTGCGACTGGCCGCCCACTTGGGCGTCGGGTTCAGCAGCCAGGACTGGGTTGTCGACAACGACGGCCCCGCATTCCTCGACCTGAACCCCGGCGGGCAGTGGCTGTTCCTACCCGGCAGCGCGACTACGGCCGTTGCTCGCGCCCTCGCCGACTGGCTGGCAGGACGGTAGTGCACGTCGTCAAGGGTCGGCTCGCCGAGGCGCGCGTCTACGGCTGGTATGTGCTGGCGGTGCTTCGACCGGGCGTCGAGGTTCCAACCTTCGGGCAACCAGTGTCGTTCACCGCAGACATCGAACGCTTCACGCCGGATGACCTCAAGATCATCGTGGAAGAAGGTCGCCGCCAGGTTGATCGCCAACTCGCAGATCTTGAGAAGACCCGGTCACGTGCCGCCACGCTGCTGACGATCGGTCTTGCTGAACTCGCGGTGCTGGCGACCAGCGCCAACCGTGTCTTTCTCTTCGGTGTTCCCGCGCGGGTCGTTTGGGCCATCAGCGCCCTGCTGGTGGTGCTTACTATCGGCGGTGCCGCGTCACTGCTTACCTCCCGCGCGGACTTTGGACGCCTGGAGACGCGGCAGCTTGCAGGTGGGCCGATGCCCGTGCTGCGTGAGGCGGCCCTCGGCTACGCCCACGCGGTGGGGTTGGGTGAGGAAACCGTCCGCACCCGAATTACCGTGCTTCGTGACGGTGTGTTACTAGCCGTGACAGCGGCGTTGTTGTATGCAGTGATCTGGCCGTTCGTCACGGCGGCGAAGACACAACCAAGTCCGGCCCCTTGGCCTTCATCCAACGGAGTGAGCACATGTCCCGGGACCTGTACACCATCCTTGCCAGATCGGCCGAGCCCGACGACGACCGCAACCCCCAACCTCGCCCCGACAAGCGCAACCCCCATACCGTCCTCACTCATGCGGTAGAGACGATCGACAACGACCGGGCAAACTACCTTCTGGGTACCATCGCAATCTAGATAGACAAGCTCGACTCCGAGACGTCCTTCTAGCGGCCGGCTGGCAGCGTCGCACAGCGGTCATGCTTCGCCGAGGTATCTACTGCGAGATTGTGGTGACCTACTCCGGCAGCGCTGGAGCCAATGCCTGCTTCAGCGGGACGATCCGGAGCAGCGCAGCAGTCATAACGATCAGGGTTTCGACCTCGTCCCGACTGTACTGGTAATCCTTAGTGCCTTGAAGGTGTACCGTGCCGCTTGCTTGGTCCTCCAGCGTCGCCCGGATTCGCGCCCACCGCTCACCAGCGGTCCACTGCTCCCTGTCCTTCTTGCCAGGCCAGGGCCAGCTCGTCTGCTGCTTGATTCCCTCCAGCGCCATGCGAACGTGAACCATCGCTGCACGAATCTCATTTCCGGCCAGTTGCCGCTGCGCCTCCCGCAAGAAGTCGGCTATGCCACGCAGGGGGTCGTCGTCATCCGGGAACGGCACGAAGGCTTCCACTCCGGCCGAGCGGCCGAGCGATTCGAGCTGCTGACGCCATCTGCTCTCAGCAACGCTGAGATACGTTGTTACGTCCGGGCAGCCGGCGAAGCCCGGAGCCCCTGGTAGGAAACCGCGGATCTGAAGCTCTAAGCGCAAGTCGCCGAGACGATTCTGTTCCAGCGCCAGCAAACTGCGGATTCGTCAAAAGGTACGTCAGCTCAACCCTCCGGACCTCGGCCGGCGCTCCGAACGCTACCGAGACGTTCTTTGACGCGAGGGGCGCGCGGGGACCGCTGGTAACTGGGGCGTACAGCGTCGTCTCTAGGTGAAGGAGTCGGCCCGCGTCCGCTACGACTTCAGGGTTTGCGAGGGCGAGCTGCGCCCGAACGCAGTGAGTCCCAAGCCCTCTGGAGATCCAAATGCTCTCTGGCTCAACGGTTGCGAGGTACGTGCCGAGACTTTTCTCGAACCTGAGCTGCTCCACGTGATGCCCTTCATCTGCGACGGATGCATCAGACCGACCTGTGACACTACCGGTTCTGGCGCTATCGGCTACTCCAGGTTCACGACCGTGAGTCGGTGGGCACTGGGCAGCGGTCAAATCACGGTCACTGTGCCGGATAGACCCCCCGTTTACCCCCCGAAAACCCCTACAAAGTGGCGACCGCCGGTGACAGGCGTCGACAAGCTGTGGACCAGGTTTGCGCAGGTAAACGACAACCTTTGGTGGTCAATGACAAGTACAAGAGCGTGACATTCGGTAAGCGTAGGTTCTGAGAGGGCGGTCCGAGGGTTTTTGAGTTGATCTATGGCTTGCATCCGGTTGGATGCCTTTCGGCAGGTTCGTCGTTGATAGTGATTGCTCGATGTTGTGGAAGGTGAATCCTGGTCGTGACCGTCGGGCGGCTGCGGCGTTAGGCCGGTCATGGGTGATCGAAAGCCATACCCCAGTGACGTCACCGACGAGCAGTGGGCGCTGATCGGGCCGTTCCTGGACGCGTGGAAGGCCAAGCGTGTCTCGGTCTCGGGCCATCGGGGCGACTACGACCTGCGGGAGATCGTGAACGCGATCTTCTACCAGAACCGGACCGGATGTCAGTGGGCGTACCTGCCGCACGACCTGCCCCCGAAGTCAGCCGTCTACTACTACTTCGCCCTGTGGCGTGACGACGGCACCGACCAGGTGATTCATGACCTGCTGCGCTGCCAGGCGAGGGAGAGGGCCGGCCGAGCCGAGGATCCGAGCGCGGTCGCGTTGGACACCCAGTCGATCCGCGCCGCCAACCACGTGCCCGCGGCCACGACCGGCAAGGACGCCGCGAAGAAGGTGCCGGGCCGTAAGCGGGGCCTGGCCGTGGACACCCTCGGCCTGATCATCGCGGTGGTGGTGACCGCGGCGTCAGTCACCGACAACGCCATCGGCATCCGACTGCTCGACAAGGTCACCGAGCACACCCCGACGGTGACCGGGCCTGGGTCGACGCCGGGTTCAAACAGGACATGGCGCTGCACGGCGCCGTGGTGGGCGTCGACGTCGAGGTCGTCAAACGCTCCGACACCAGGCCCGGGTTCGTACCGGTCCGCAAACGGTGGATCGTGGAACAGACCTACGGCACGCTGATGCTGCACCGCCGTCTCGTGCGCGAGTACGAGAGCCGGCCGGAATCGGCCGTGTCACGGACGCTGTGGGCGTCGACGGCGATCATCGTGCGTCGGCTGACCGGGACCAGCGCACCCTCCTGGCGACACCGGTGAACCTTCCCACGGTCCTCGACCTGATCGCCGAACGCGAGACCACCGCACGCCAGGACGCCGACCGGCTCCGTGGGCAGATCACCACACTCACCGCCGAACTCACCCGCGTCGACAGCGAACTGGCCGATCTGAAGGTCACCCGCACCACCCTGCGCACCCTCGCCGCCGCCGAGTTCACCGCCGACGACCCGACGATCGCCAGCGCCCCTACCAGCAGATTCTGGATGTCCTCGCCACCGCGCCCACCGGCATGCGAGCGAAGGGTATCTGCCTCGCGCTCGGCGTCGAGCCCTCACCGAAACACGTCGAAGGCGCCCGCGCGAAGCTGAAACGCATGGTCACCCGCCAGGTCCTGACCGAAGGCGAGCCCGGAGTGTTCACACTCGCCCCGAAACAGACCTAATCTTCCGAACCGCCCTCTGACAACGAATGACAAGGGACGAAGGATGCTCGACACGAGGTTCTCGTCGGTTCGAATCTCTTCGTTGAAAGGAGTGACCGGCTGCCCCTGAGCAGGAAACATGGCTGCCGAGACATGCGTCTTGGGCGGCGAAGGGACGCGTGTACTCAGGCTACGCCCCGGAGGCCCGGATCGCCACCGGCCACCCAACCGAGCTCTGGAAGCTGCTGTGTCCCAGGGGGCTGGCGGTCGAGATTCTCACAGACCGCCATCGGCGAGCATCCATACGCGTCGTAGTGGCAGCTGGGTTCGGATCTCCTCCGGGAGTCGGTCGTAGGTGCGTAGCACGGCGTCGACGACGTCTGTGGCTTCCCATACCCGTACCCGGAGATGCTGGTTCTTCAGCGCGTCGCGCGCCGGTTTGGACAGTCCTCCCCAGGCGACGAGCAATCCTTGGTCGGCGCCGTGGGTGGTCATGACGCCGTGGAGTTGCGTGACGATGGGGGAGCCGATTTGAGCGCCGGACTTGACCTGGGCGAGCAGGCGGGGGCTGTCGAGGCCGAGTGGACCGCGGCCGGCGGTGATGTCGATGCCTCCGTCAGGACCTGGTGGCGCCTGGGTGCAGTGGAATCCTTCGGCGGTCAGGATCGCGGTGATCAGGGTGGCCAGGCCGTGTCCGGCGAAGTCCTCCGCGATGCGAGCAGAGATCTGGTCGAGAGCGACTTGTTCGATGTCGGCGGCCAGTTCCGGCTCGTCGACGTCGGCTTGGGCCGTGGCGTCGCTGGCTGCTGCCGTTCTTGGCGTGATGCCGGTCAGTGTGGTGTTGCCGGGATCGGTTCCGTGTGCGAGGAGGTGTTCAAGGCGGGCGACCGCGTTGTTCTTGCTCGGCGCGAAGATTGACATTGCGCTGCCGAGGGTGAACAAGAGGTCCTGTTTGACTGCGGAGCGTGGCAGATCGGTGCGAACCCAGTCGACACGAACCACATGGCGCCGGTCGGGTTCCGGCTCGCCGGCGCGGTACTGGTAGGGGCTGGTTACCCGGCCGAGCGCGATTTGCTTGGTGGTCTTCAGCGGCATGATGAGCAGGTCGCCGGGCTGGATGCGGTGTCGCAATGCCCACAGCTGTCCGGTGAAGTTGTTGATTTTGCCTTCCGAGGCCCCGGGGACGACGGAGGACATCACTTTGGCGATGTCCTCTCGGCTCGTGCAGGAGGTGAGGTCCGGGACGGTCTGCCATCCGCCACCTGAGAAGCCAGTGGTGAGTGCCCACTGGTCCCGCTCGCCGTAGCGTCCCGACCGGATCACCCACGCATTGGTCATGCGCTCATTGTCCTTGAACCTGGACGGGCGCCGTAGACGGAGGTGGGGTGTCGGGGCGTCGAGGCAGCGGGCAGGCAGGTTAGCCGGCCGCAGGCTGCGGGTTGGCTTCGCGGTAGGCGTCGGTGAGGGTGTCCAGTAGGTCCTGGCTGACGTCCCGAGTGGAGTTGCCCTGTTTGATAAGGGCCCCGAGCGTGGCCTCCACCCTCGGCAGGGTGTTGGGGGCTCGGCGTTCGAAGGCGCTTCGCCAAAATTGCAGGTAGGCGGCTTTGGGGTCGGTGTAGATGCTCACCAGGCCACCTTGGCCGGGCAGGCGGGGCAGCAGGGTGGTGATGCCGGCCTTGCCGTGGTAGGTCTGCAACGCGACCAGTTTCTGCTGGCGGAGATGCTCGGCCCAGTCGGTTAGCCGGGTTAGCAGCTCACGCTGGCTGACCGGTGCTTGAGCGATGGCGGCGCGGAAGTCAGCAGCGCCGGGGACTAGCGAGCTGCTTTGCCGGGCGTTGGCGTCAGCCTGGGATAGCTGGCCTACCCGGCGGGCGGGTTCGACGCGCTGGGGTACCAGGATCCGGGAGCCGTTGACCTCGTAGGCGGCGACAGTGATCAGGTCGATCTGGATGCGGTCGGTCAGGGACTGAAGATAGCCGGAGGTCTGGGTCAGTTCGGGCGGGGCGTCGTCGAGCACCAGGACTAGCCGGAAGCTGCCCTCGCGGAGGCACTCGGTCAACCCGTCGTTGAAGGCATGTGGCTCGATGGCATGTTGCTGGTCGTCGGCCTCGACCGCAGCGAGGATGGTATCGGCACCACGATCGGCCAGGTGGCGAGCCAACACGTCCGTTTCGAGTTGGGTAGGTTGGAAGCCCTGGAGGTACGCGGCGTAGGACAGCACCTGTGCTACTACGGCCCGCCGGGCCTCACTGTTCGTAGCCAGCTTCACCTCAATGATCACCAAACGTCCGGACGACTCCACGGCGAGCAGGTCTACACGACCGCTACCCAGCGCAACCTCTCTACCGAGCACGGTGATCTGCGGGGCACCCGCCAGCGGTAACATCTGCGGCGCCTGTTGAACTAAATCGTGCAGCGAAGCCTCCGCCGGATAACCGCTCGTCGTCAGCAGCCGCCACGCCCCGCCCGGATTTTCCTCTTGCCAGATTGCAGCCACCGGTCGACGCTATCAATCACCTCGGATGCCGGGTGTCCCCGCGCGGCGTCGGCCGATGGCAGGAGACTCAGCGCGATCAGACCTGCACCCACAACGTCACTGGGGCCGACCCCATCGCCGACGACCTCCATCAATCCCTCGACCGCATCCACCAGGGGCACAGTGCACTAACTTGGCCCACTCGGGTCCGACGAGCCCTAATACAGCAGCGACACCCGCTGCCCCCGGCGCAATACATCCTCAAACTGCCCCCTCGGGAACGCCTGGCAATCGCGGCTGACCTGCCCAATTGATAGGCGGGCGGGTCGTCCCGCGTGCGCGTCGGGCGCTGACGCTGCGGGGGCGGCCCGACCGTCAGCCCGTTTCACCCGGCACATCAGGTTGAGCGCTCGGGCTCCAGCTGCGGTTTCGCGGGCTTACCGAGCTGGCGATCGATCAGACGGGGTTCGCCGAGCCAGGCGCCCAGCAGTACGTCACGCGGCACTTGGCGTCCGGGGTAGCGGAGGTACAAGGCTACGCCCACGATGTCGTCGAGCGGGCCGATGACCGGGACGAACTCGGGGATCAGGTCGATGGGGCTGGCGACCCAGAGCCCGGCGAAGATGGGCGGCGATCCTCAACCGACGCGGTACGCGGGGGTCTCTGTGCAGCCGGTACGTGTGAAACCGCCGCGTTGTCGCCCGCTGTCAGGAGGGCAGCGGCGGGCTGGCCCGCTGCCCTAGGCTCCAAGCCTATGGAGATGTCCCGGGCGCAGCTCGAGAACTGGCTCAGCTGCGTAATCTGGCGCACCGTCACGGGTGACGGGGAGCTATTCGATTATCACTCCAGCGAACGTTCGGTTATGTTCCGGATTGGTCACTACTTGGCGATGGGTATCGAAGCGCATCTCGGCCCGGAATGGCACGTGGATGTCGAGTATAACCGGCAAGGTGACCAAGGTACACCCAAGAAGGCGTGGAGTCTCCGCCGAAGCGAAAAGGACAGAGCCCGCTCGGTTCTACCCGATCTGATCGTGCACCGCCGCGGCCTGCGCGGGCGCGAGTCAAACCTGCTGGTTGTCGAGGCGAAGAAGCCCGACTGCCCCGGCACCGATGCGGACTACGACCGCAAGAAACTGCAGGCGTACCTTGACGAGCACGGTTATCAATACGCTGTGTTCCTGAACCTGGGCCGCACGCCGACGTGGGAGTGGTTAAGCGACGATCAGTCTGTGCTCACTGATGTGAAGCGCCCCGACCCATTCCGTCCGGCATAGCCGCACCGCCGCCCGACGATCGCCACGACCTCGAGCCCGACACCGCGCAACTCCACCCAAGTGGGGAGCAGGTTGGTGCCCGTCCTGACCCTGCTTCATGGGTCGAGCACACCCCTGACCGCATTGGGTCAGTGGGCTGAGCCGTATCGATGCGTTGGAGGAGCATGGCGATCTCCACCGGGAGGGATCATGGCAAGCTTCGGGTGCCTGCGGCCCATGACCGCGTCGGTGTGCTCGCCGCTGCAAGTACCAGGATGAGTCGTCCTATCGCATTGTCGGTCTGCCCCTGAAGGGCAGTCACCCGGGCTGACGGCTGCGAGTCGACATCTTCCCCAGTACGAGGTCGACGACATCCTGAAAGCCAACGCAGCCTGACTGGCATCGAGAGTTGATAAGGCGCGAGCGGTTCCCGGTCTTACGGTAGAGACGAGAGGCCGAGCACTTGACGCCCGCGCTGGCGCATGCCAAGTCGACAGCGACCCCGTACGGTGTGTCTGACCACAAAACGCCGCAGGCGCGACGCCCGACAAGCTCATGACCCGCTCGTCATCGGCGCGGCATCGCTAGCTCGGCTGTTCGCGCGTCCAAGGCCAGGTAGGTGTCCTCGGTCGCCGCTTCCAGTACATTCTGTTCCGGTTCTGGGGTGAGTCGCGCTGGACGGTCGATCAGCGACCACCAGTTGCGGCTCTGCGCCGATTCGAACGCTTCGCGCGTACGGTATCGTGCCTCGGACCTGCCCACCTCCTGGTAGAGCAGCTGCCTCCGTGCGGCATTGATCTGATCAGCGACATCGTCAGCCTGGTCGCGGCGTGGGCGCGGAATTTCCTGGTCCACCATCACCGCGATCTGCTCCTGTTGCAGCGCGAGTTCTTCGCACGCAGCGTACAAGCGCCGGGACATGCCGAGGACGAGGTCGGTGCCGGGTACGGCGCCGGTGAGCATGTCGAGCCGATGCTCGCCAGGTCGTTGTAAATAGCTCGGATCTTGGCGGGCTCGCTGACGCTCCACCTGTGTGGACTCGTCGTCCTCGAGGAGCGTGACCGTTGCGGCGCTGCCGCGCCGGCTGCGCCGATCCTCGACACCCGGTCCGATCGGAAGAACCCGAAGTGAATCCGTCGGCAACGCCCGCAGCGAAAAGTATGTCAACATGCGTGACTGCGCCAGCACGAGAATTCGATCGGTCTCTGCGGCCTCGGCCTGCCCCGGCCATGGGGACATCCCTGGGTCATGATTCTCGACGTCGATTGTCATGAACAATCGATCGGTGAGGCTGGTGCCGCACAGGACTTTGACGTGCGGCCCCGTCATCAGGTCGGGCCGGCAGAGCTGCGCCGCGCCTTCGCGTAGACGAGGTAGACCGAGCCGGCGTCCTCCTTTAGCCTCGACGATCCAGGGGAGCCCGGTCGCGGGGTGATATCCGATGAGGTCTGGCAGGCCGAGCGACGGGGTCCACGCAGGTCCATGCCCGACTGGGGCCCGAGCCTCCGCGTGTAGCGTCGGCCCCAGGCCCATCAGTCCACGGCAGGCCCACTCTGCCATCGTCATCCCGATGCGATATCCGAACGCGGACTGGGCTGTGTCCTCCGTACCGCTTGTGTAGATAACGTTCGGTTCGACGATGTGCCGGGCAAGCGTACCTGCGGACAGAATCTCGCTGCGACACAGATAAGCGACCAGCGGCGATCTGCGAGCCACGATCTCGGACCAGGCAAGTGCCGGTACGGCGGTGAGCCATGCTGTCGGATCCCTGCCCACCGACAGCGCCGCGTCGAGAACATCCCGCCAAGTTGTGGTGACGAGGTAATCGCCGCTGGCCGGGATTTGCGACCCATGGCCTGGCCAAGGATGCCATACGCTGGCAACCCGCGAGGGCATAGGTCGACGTGCCGGTTTAAGATCCGGGCCTGACCAGCGTATGAAGACCGGGACGTCGAACGAGTCCTTGGCGGCGATGGGGCTTCCCGAGGCTCCCGGCGGCGGCAACATCCCTGCATGATCGCAGGAGTTGACCGTCGTGTGTGAAGTCTCGTTTCTTGGGGCGATCTCGTGGCGGTCGCCGCCGGCCGTCTCGTCGATGTCGACGAGGTCCGCCGCGGTGGACTGGTTCCGACCGATGGGTCCAGCGTGTTGGGCGTCAACGTGATCGATCATCTTCGCCCGGGGCGGGCTACACCTGTGAAGCATTGGTCTCACGCAACCCTGGCACCCAGGTGCTGCGGTGACCGGATATGCTGTCCGGCAAGTGTCCATTCCTCGGGGTGGCGTCTGACCGTCTGGCGATGCTTCACGGCGAACTCCGGATCCGACTACCGGATGAGCCACCTATAGATTTGCCAGACGGGAACACGAGCCGAATACATTGCGGTACCTACACAGAGGGGTCTGCTGCACCGGTAGGTGACAGTTTCAGTCACGCGGCCTGACTGGCCGGTGGGGTCATGATGGTCTCGTACTCGATAGGGGTCAACCGGGACAGGGATCGCTGTCGTCTGCGGCGGTGGTAGGTCCGTTCGATCCAGGTCACGATCGCGGTCCTGAGTTGCTGGCGGGTGGTCCAGGTTCGCCGGTCGAGGACGTTGTTCTGCAGCAGGCCGAAGAACGATTCCACGGCGGCGTTGTCGCCGGCGGCACCGACTCTGCCCATCGACCCGGTCGTGTGATGCTGGTTGAGGGCGCGGATGAGTTTCCGGCTGCGAAACTGGGACCCGCGGTCGGTGTGTAGCACGCAGCCGGGCACCGGGCCGCGTCGGGCTACGGCGTTGTGTAACGCGGTGGCGGCCAGCCGGGACTTCATCCGTGAGTCGATGGAGTAGCCGACGATCCTCCTCGACCACACGTCCTTGACCGCGCACAGGTAGAGCTTGCCCTCGGCGGTGCGGTGTTCGGTGATGTCGGCCAGCCACAACCGGTTCGGGCCGTCGGCGGTGAAGTCCCGCTGGACCAGGTCGTCGTGCACCGGCGGACCGACCTTGCCACCCTTGCCGCGCCTCTTGCGTTTGCCGAAGGCACTCCACCAGCCGTTACCCGAGCAGATCCGCCACGCGGTGCGATCAGCCATCGCCTGCCCGGCGGCGCGGGCCTCATCGACCAGGAACCGGTACCCGAACTCCGGGTCATTGCGGTGGGCGTCCACGAGGGCGTTCGCCCGGTAGGCGGCAACGAGTTCGGCGTCGCCCACGGGCTGGGCGAGCCACCGGTAGTAGGGCTGACGAGCGATGTTCAACACCCGGCACGTCACCGCGACGGGGATCCCGTCGGCGGCCAGCTCGTTCACGAGCGGGTAGAGCCTTTTCCGGCAGGTTCGCCTGTGACAGGTAGGCAGCGGCCCGGCGCAGGACCTCGTTCTCCTGTTCGAGGAGCTTGATCCGTTTGCGGGCCTCGCGCAGCTCGGCTGACTCGCTGCCGCTGACGCCCGGTCTGGTTCCCGCGTCAACGTCGGCCTGGCGCAACCACTTGAACAACGTCATCGGGTGGACTCCGAAGTCCTTCGCGATCTGCTCGACCGTCACGCCAGGATCCCCGGTCACGGGCCACCCGCACGACGTCATCGCGGAACTCTCGGGGGTAGGGCTTGGGCACAGCGACATCCTTCCAGCCCGCCACCAGGGCAAGCCATCTCAGATGTCACCTACCGGTGCAGCAGACCCGCTGACCGCCCAGGAGCTTGAGCTACACGGTGGCGATTTGGAGCAGCGACAGCAGGCTTGGCGGTACGCACTCAGTACCGCCGGCGACGATCGCAGCCGCGCGTCATGCATCCTGCGCCTGGCTGAACTCGGTGTCTGGCCGATCGCGGAGGCCGACGACCTGCTCGCCCGATCAATCACTCCCGAGTGGACGTATTGCCTGGCCGAGGTCGTCGCCCAAGCCGCGATGGGCGACCCTGACGGGGCGCTACCGGTATTACGCGACATGGCACAGGACCGCGTCCTCGCCGCAGTGCACCTGGTCATGCTGCTCGACCGGCACTACGGCGGCGCAGCGGCGGCGCAGGAATGGCTGCAGCAGTACAACCGGTGGCACGACGCCCTGCTCGCCGAGGTCATCCCAGAGGCCCTATGGACATCTGGCGGCGTTGACGACACGCCGTCTCTCGTCGCCGATCTACTGGCCGACTCGCGCCTGTCGGGCGACACCCGCGCTCGCCTGCGCCGCCAGCTCGTTCACCACCTCCGGGAGCGCCAAGGCTGGAACCGCCTCATCCGAGTATGCCGGGCAGGACTACGGGAACGCTCCGATGCCTACCTGGCCTGGAGCCTGGTCCAGGCACTGCACGCCACACACAATGTCCCGGCAGCGCGGGAGGCCCTGGGTCAGTACTGCCCCGCCCCGGAAACCGAGCAGCAGGCGCGGCTCTGGGGCCAACTACACATGGGCCTCGACCTCACCGACCAGGACGCCGATATCGCGGCAGACCTTGCCGAGCGGTACCGGGAGGCGCCCGGCATCGCCGCAGGGCTCACCGCGTTGCTGCGCCGAGAGCAGTACCGCCGTCAAAGAGACGGCGCACCGGAGTGGCCACAGCCGCTGCTCGACCGGATCCGGGCGCTGTCGGACACGGTGTACGACGGCGCGGACCCGGACACGCTTACCCACAACATTATGGCCGAGCGGCTTGGCCAGATCGGCTACCAGCGACTGGAAGAACTCCGTCGACAGGTGCAACAGGGTCGACAGCCCCTCGCCGCGCTGGCGTCGCTGGCGGGTAGCCCGTACGGCAAGATGTTGTTGCTGCGTACGGCCGGCATGACGGTGGCCACCGACCCCGAGCCGGGAATCGCCGCCGTCGGAGAGGCGACCGCGCGCCAGGCCCTCGACCAGCGCACGGTCGTAGTGGACCAGTCGGCCTTGTATGTGCAGCAACTACTCGGCCGCCAAGGTGAGCTGCTGCGGATCCGCTTCGCGCATCTGCACGTACCAGCCAGCGCCGCCGCCGACGCCATACGCACTCGCGATAGCGTGTGGGCCACCACCGCCACCAACGTCGTCTTCGGCGTGTACAACGGAAAACTGCGCCGCGAGGAGATCCCCGCCGCGCGCCGTGCCACGCTACGTGCCCAAGCGATGGACCTCGAACGGATCACCACACGGTTGACCCATCACGACGTCGAGTCCAGCCGCGGTCCAGCCCACGATGCCGTTGAACTGGCCCACCGCCTCGGACTGGCTCTATATGCCGACGACGTCGCGCTGCGCCAGACCGCTCGCGCACGAGGGGTCCCCACCTTCGGAACCACCGACCTGGTCGCCGCGGCCGGGTGCCCGATGGACCAAGCGGTCGAGATGACCCGTCTGCTCGCGGCCGAGTACGTCGTCGACCTTCCGCTCAGCGGCGACGACCTCGCGTCCGTCGAAACCGACGGTGAGTGGCAAGGCGCCGGACTGCTCAACATCAGCCGCAACCAGTGGTGGAAGCGCGCCGACGACCACGGCATCACCGTCTGGCGTTCCGTAGCGCTCAAGGCTGCCCAGGTATCAGGGGACAACCTCGTCCTCGTCACGAAGTACGCGCTGCAGGGCGCCCTGGACTGTCCTGCAGGACAACGCACACAGCGGTACCAGCAGGTCGTCGTTGCCGCACTCGATGCAGTTCACGAGGGCGGCGTGCCAGCACCCCACAACTATTTTGGTCAGCTCGTCGAGGTAACGGTCGACGGCGTCGCTCCGACGCCACGCTTTGTCTACCATTCGCTGGTCGGTGCGCTGCGCGATCGCGGAGTCGACAATCCACATGCTGTGGCAGCTTCTCTGATTCCAGAGATCGCCACCGATGCGGAGACCTGGCGTTAGGTACCGAAACACCGCGCGGATGGGAAACGTAATCCGTGACTAACCGATCTCGACATCGCGTGCCGTGTCGGTGCCGATGCACCAGAGCAGGCATGTACCCTACATGCCCCTGACGCGCTAAGGACAACAGGTGACACACAAAGACGAAGTCGCAAGGTGGACGCACATGTGGGCAGCTGCTGCCGTCCACCTGTCTCAGCAACTGGAGTCGATCTGGGACGATGAGATGATCGCGACCTCCATTGGCACCCGCGACGCCCTTTCGCTAGTTCTTGTCGACGCCATCCGCAATGTCCAGCGCGGCGCTGAGAAGGTGTGCGGGAAGGGCAGTGCGGCCGTTAGTACGTTCGTGGCCTCGCAACCAACACTCAAGGAGCTGAGGGATCGGTTCGAGCATTTCGACGCCTATGTGGTGGGCGATGGACATGCCCAGCGAGGCAAGGGACAACCTCCACTGATCTTAGACGTACCAAGTGGTATCGAGGTTTCGGCAAGTCAGGGTGGTGGCGATGGCAGCCATATCATCGTGGTGAAGGTAAGCGAGAAATTTGGGCCAAGGGAGTATCTATTTTCATCTCGTGCCGCGACCGATGCTGCACGGGTGTTGGCTCGTGAAACTGTGCGCGCGGCGGGCCTTCTAGACGAGCGCCACAAGAAAAAATGCAAGACGTGTCCGGAATCGCTCCCGCAGCCTGACATCGCAACACAGAAATAGTGGCCGACAGTGTCAGGCCTGACGTCAGTAGAAGTGGGCTACTGTCGCAGCCCGTGGAGGAGGTCCGTGACCGAAATGAACGGGTACGATCCGCCAACTTAATCAGTAAAAGAAATCCGCTGCCTTCGGTCCTGCATCACGACGCAGACAATATTGATGCCGTCGACTTCAAGGCGTTAACGCTGAGGTGCGCTGAGAGCGGGTAGACGAGTGCGCTCCGTTTTCTAGGGCGTCGGCTCTGCCCTCAAGCGGTACGCCCCGACTGGCGCAGTCGTTGGCAGGCCGCAGCTGATATTTCCGTGATTGGCTCCAGGGATTGCCATTCCCGAATCTCGGTCTCGATTGATCTCAGGCACGCCCGCGTCGTCGAGCATGGCGAAGAACTCGGCGATGCGCCCGTGTCGGGCGTACGGGCTGGTGGTCGTGAAGATGATCCGCTGGGCAGCGCGGGACAGCCCTACGAAGAAGGTGGAGGTCGATTCGATGGGATCTCGAGCGTGTGCCCACCATTGTTGGTCATCGAGGCCAAGGAAGAACACGGTGTGGTATTCCAGGCCCTTGGCACGGTGGGCGGTCAACAGGACGACCGCGTCGGAGCACTCGAACTGATCGGCCGCATCAGTCCAGTTGGTGCTCGTCGAGATCACGGTAGCAAGCCGGGCCTGGAATGCGTCGGTGACGAGGTGCAGTTGCTCGCCCGGCGTTGCCGACTTGACGTATCGGCGCAGCGCGGCCACGTCGAGCATGCCGAGCAGGAAGCTGGCCACGTCGTCGGCAGCAGTCTGTTCTGGTGGATGGGCCCTGAGCCAGGCTCGCAGGCCGACGATCAACGTGGACAAGTCGTCACCGACGCGCCGTTGCGCCGTGGTGTCGCCCTCGGCGCCGTGGATCCGGGTCAGGGTCGCCAGCACCTCGCGCCACACCTTGGGTAGTCCCCGTGACTGGTCGGCCAGCCGTAGCAGGCCAAGCAGCAGGCGGGCGATCTCGTGTTTCAGTAGATCCTGCAAACGCATCGTGGCGACCAGAGCGTCGTCGTTGCGCACGTTGATGCCGTGGCGGGACAGCTGCGTACGGAACCGGGTCTCGAAGTCGGCGATCTTCTGCCGGGCCAGCAGGGCGAAGTCCGCCGGTGCCCGGCCAGAGGCAGCGATGTCACCGGCGATCCAGTCCGCGATGACGGCGGTCTCCCGGTCGAGGCTGGAGAAGGTCCACACTTCGGCGGGGTTGCCGTCGATGTCGTTGTCGGCCTTCGACATCACCGGTACCGCGTTGGGGTCGAGTTTGGTGGCGATGACGTGCTGTACGTCGACCAGGGCTTTGGTAGACCGGAAGTTCCACCTCAGCGGGTGAGTGGTCGCGTCGAAAGCTTCGGCGAACCGATCGAGGGCCTTGGGTAGCGCGCCGGCCCAGCCCATGATGCGCTGTTTGCTGTCGCCGACCGCAGTGGCCGTGGGACCGCCGGCGAACACCGAGACGAGGAACGAGAACTGGGCGCTGGTGGTGTCCTGGAATTCGTCGACAAACACATGCGGATAGGTCATGCGCAGTGCCCGCCGCAGCTTCGGCACGCACCGGACGAGCAGTTCGGCCAGCCGGTTGAGCATGACGAAATCCACCCTTGCCGGGCCGCGCCCGAAGTAGCGTAGGCGCCACCACTGCAGCGCCGCATACGCGGCGGCGTCGTCCGGGTCGGCGTCCGGCGCTGTGACCGGCAGGTCCCAGCTGCCGACGGTGTCGGCGATAAAACTGCTCGCGTGCAGCTGGGCAACCTGGAGACGTATCGGTCGCGGAGCAGCCGGGATGATGTCGCCAAAGAATGCCTCGACCTGACGTTCGGAGGCATAAGAGATCTCGTACCCGTGCGGCATCCGCCATCTGTCGGGCAACGCGGAGGCGAACCGGTCGACTAGGCCTTTGGTGAACGCGTCGAAGGTCATGGACACGAAGCGGTCGGCGTGTTCGGGAACACGGGCAGCGACCCGCCGGCGCAGATTGGCGGCGGCGTCACGCTTGAACGAGATCGCCAGGATGCGCTGCGGCCACGGGCAGCTGCCCGTCTGCAGCAGGTAGGCGGCTTTCTGGGCGAGGAACTCGCTCTTGCCGGCACCGGGCCCGGCGACCACTGCGGTGTTTCCTTCGTGGTACAGCGCTCGCCAGGCGGCCGGTTCCAGGTCATCGATCCCGCTCGGCCGCCAGTCGGCGGCCGGGATCAGCACAGTAGGCCGCGTCGTCGTCGGCGTGCTCGCCTCGCCGGCGTCGTCGGCGTCGGGTCGGCTCATAGGCCGACCCGGCGGCGAATGTGTCTGATCAGGGCGGTGAGGACCTCCGGGGCGCCGTCACGCAACTGTTCGTCGGTGAGGCGGCCTAGTGCCCGCAGATGGCTGCTCGGCTTCGAGTGGGTCAGGAAGAGGTAGCGGTACCAGCGCAGGCGCGGGGCACGATGCGGTTGTTGCCAGAATGCCTCGTCGCTGCTCTCGTCGCCGATGACGCGGGCCAGCGCGTCGCTCGGGTGCGGTCCGGTCTCGCCGGGTTCGAGCTTCGTGTATGCCGCATGGAACTTGGCCAGCATGATGTAGTCGAGATCGAGCGGCTTGGCATAAAAGATTCCGAATGTGCGCAGGTGCTTGATGATCGGCCACAGTTCGGTGAGTTTCAGGCCGTCGTCAATGTCATCGATGTCGGCGTAGTCGTCCAGGCCGGCGAGTGGATCGATGCCGTTGGCGAGGAGCCGGTTGCAGGCGTCGCGCAGCCGGGCCGGGCCTGCGCCGGTGCGGCCGTAGTCGAGGTCCAGCAGCGTCGCGTGCGGGATGCCCAGGTCGTTGAGCAGCTTCCACATGTGGTTGGTGTGCCGGCCGCCGAGCGGCACTAGCGCGACGAAGGAGGGGTCGAGGTCGACGCCTTGGGCCTGGGCGATGCGGGGGATGACTAGCTGTTCGGTGTCGCCCTCGCCGAGCACGACGAACTTGGCGAAGTACAGCTCGGGGTGTGCGCGTACCGCCTCGCGAATGTACTTGCCGGCTTCGGTGTCGTCCGGGGGGAGCGTGATCGGGCGTACCGATGATGTGGCCGCGGTCGGGTCGTTGCGGAAGTAGCGCAGGTCTTCCGGTTCGATGCGGGTCAGCACGCTGGCGGAGTGGCTCGACAGGATGGCCTGGGCCGCTCCGCCGGCGGCAAGGTCCTGCAGCTGGCTGACAATTCGAGACAGGAAGAACGGCGACACGCTGTTCTCCGGCTCCTCAACGCCGACCAGCGTCAGGTTCGGCAGCTGAGACGCATCCAGCGTGAAGTCCGCCCCGTGGGCGCGGTCACAGACTGCGGCTTCGACGTCCAAAGCGGTTGCCGTCAGCCCGAGGTGCAGCAGCGACCGTTGCCCGTCGCTGAGCAGGCGAGCGGGCCGGGCGCGTCCGGTCGGATCCGGTTCGAAAACCAGCTCAGTGTCACGGACGAGCTGATCGAAATCGTCGTCAAGCAGGCGCAGTTTCGGGACCGCGTGCGTCCCCGCATCGTGCAGCTGGCGCCACCGCGATCCCAGCGCGTCCACGACAGCCTTTACGACCGGCTCGGCTGTGAACTGCTGCGCTACCTCCGCGGCGTGCTTCCCTACCATGGTCCGCAGCTCGGCCGACCATTGCGCGGCCCGCCACAGCCTGCTGCCCAGGAACGCGGTCATCTGGCGGGCGCCGTCACGCGACGCCGGGATGTAGATCATCTGGATACGGCTGCGTTCCGCCGGAGGAAGCGGTGCGTAGTCATCCTCACCGTAGTCTTCGGCCAACGTGCTCACGACGATACGAGTCTCCGTGATCGTGCCGTCCACGGTGCCGTCATCTTCCCATGTGGCCTTCAGGACGATGCGGACCTTCAACTCGCCGTTGTCATCGGCAGCCATCCGCGAGAAGAATTCCGGAACCGCCCGCCTGCCGACGGTCGCAGGTTCTGAGGTTCGGCCGCCCTCTACCTGGCCGGGATCCTCGTCGTGGCTCTCCTCGTCGTCGGCGAGTTCTCTGTTGACGCCCTCCTGAAGATCGGTTACCTCGTCGGCCCCGGCATCCGTATCGTCGGTCTGTTGATCGTCCTCATCGAGCTCCGGGAAGGCGAGCACCACCTCGATCGTCAAATCGCGGCTGGTGGCAGCTTCGGACTCGTTGACGGGGACGTGGAAATCATCTACGCGTACGGCACGTTCCCGGCCGGTGATCCCGAACAGCCGCAGCAGCGCCTCGCAGGCAGCGGTCTTCCCGCTGCCGTTGGTACCGATGAATGCGGTCAGGTCCGGCCCCAGGTCGATCGTGGTGCGGCCCGGCCCGAAGCACTTGAAGTTCTCCAGCACAAGCGTCTCGATGTACATCCTTCACTTCCCCGCACGACGAGATCGAGGGCAGCGCCATTGCGCCGATCAGAGTATCTGCCACGGATGATCTTCGTTTCGGGATAGTGGCATCCCACTGTGAGCGAGAGGGCTCAGTCTGTGGGCCGTCGGCGACTGATCGACCCTGCTGGCCTGAGGGCGCTGGACGTTGCTGCCCAGCGCCCTCACCCACCGGAATCTCTCACAACCGTCTCACGGACGGTCGGGGACGGGCCGGCAGAGATCGGGAGTCACCTGGCCATTGACCTGCACATCCGTCACGGTTTGGCATCGTCTGGCAGGTGCCGATAGATCGGCTGGATCTCTGGGGGTCAAGGGGTCGTCGGTTCGAATCCGGCCGTCCCGACGCAGGTGAGGGGCCATCTCGTAAGATCGAGACGGCCCCTTTGTCGTACCTGGGTGACTAACTGGGTGACTACGCCTCAGCGTCGAAGATCCGGTCCATGGCGACTGCGCCGCTTAGGAGCACCGGCCGTAGTTGGTGCCGGTAGACACTCTCGGTGACCGTCGTACCGGAGTGGCCGCAGAGGTCCGCGATCTGTTCAAGGCTCATGCCGCTGTCCGACAATAGGGACACGAAGCTGTGCCGCAGTTCGCGGGGAGTCCAGTCGCGCGGGTCGAGGCCCGCTTTGGCGACGACGGGGCGGAAGGCCCGAAGCACGTTGTGCCGGTCGAGGGCCGTGCCAGCGGCAGAGGCGAAGACGAGGCGGTCAGCGGCAGGCTGGTCCTGGCGCTCGTGGTGGGTGGTGAGCGCGGTGACGCACCGAGCCGGCAGAGCCAGGGTGCGACGCGACTTCTTGGTCTTGGTGTCTCCATCGGCGCGGACCGAGCGCCAGACCTGAATGGATGGCGGCACCGGGGGATCGTAGTCCGGCTTACCGGCAAGGTCGACATGTGACCAGGTGAGGGCTCGCAGTTCCTCGGTGCGAGCGCCGGTCAGCAGTGAGACGACGATGTAGGCGTGCAACGAGCTGCTCTCGGCAGCGATTAGAAGCGCCTTGGCATGGTCGAGCGTCAGCGACTTCGAGGGACGGCCGCCGCGACCTGTGGGCACCTCGCAGAGTGCCACAACGTTGCGCTTTACCCTGTCTCGTGCCATGGCTCGATTGACGGCGCGGTTGAGCAGCGAGTGGAGTAGCCGCAGGGTACGGGTGCTCAGTCGTTGGACTTTGCCCATGAGCCAGCGGTCGACATCGGTCGCGCTGAGATCCCGTAGCTTCCTCGCGCCGAGGTCGCTGATGATGTGGGAGCGTACAAGGATGGTGTAGTTGGCCTTCGTGCTCTCGGACTGGTTGCTCAGAGCGTAGGTGAGCCAGTCGATGAGAGCGTCGGCCACGGTGTGTCCGTCCTGGACCAGGGCGAGGCCGTCTTCGTAGTCGCGGATCTTCTCCCGCAGTTTGGCGCGGGCTTCGGTCTTGGTTTTGCCGCTGCCTTTGCGCACGATGCGTTTGCCGGCTGGGGTGTAGCCGACGGTGATGGTGGCGATCCAGCGTTGCCGGGATTCGTCCCAGTGCAGGCCGCCTTCTCCTCGGGCGCGGCGGGTGGTCATCGGGTGCCTCCCTTCTGGGCTTCCTGTTCGAGCAGGTCGACGTAGGCGGTGATCGCGGCATCGGGAACGAGGCGGGTGCGGCCTTGTCGGACGGTGCGCAGTCGGCCGGCGCGGATCTGTTCGTAGATCACGGAGCGGGACAGGCTGAGCAGGGTCATGGCTTCGGGGATGCGGTAGAGCGCCTTTCTCTCGGGTGCGGTCAAAGTGGTGGGCAATGGGCTACCTCTTCTCGGAACGGTGGTTGACCGTCAAGCCGGTCTTGACGGTGGACTCGTGGGTGGGTCAGACCATGGCGGCGAACTCCTCGCGGGCTACCTCGCGCCTCTCGCGGGCCATGGCGGCGGCGGTGTTGGCGAGCAGGGCGTCTCCGGTGGTGCGCCAGCCGGACCCGGCGTAGGCGAGCAGTCCGACGATGAGGGTCGTTTCGTCGTCGGGTTGGTCGGCGTATTCGTGGCCGGTTTCGGTGCGTCGCCAGATGACGCGGGCGTCGCGCAGGATGCGGAAGGTGGTGGAGTAGCGGCGGCTTTTGGTGAGGAAGTGGCCGCCGAAGCCGAGCATGTGTGCCCAGCGTCGGAGGTGTTGCCAGTCGCGGTTACGGCCGAGGGTCCAGCAGGCGTCGATGAGCCGTTCAGGGTGGCTGCCCTGGTGGTTGGCGTAGAGGTCGATGGCCTCACCGTCGAGGCGGCGGGACACGTGCCCGGTGGCCTCCGTGGACTTGGTGGCGTACTTCGCCAGGTACCCGGCGACCTTCCCGTCGGTGATGTCACCGTCAGCGGCGATCGGACGGACGTCGACCTGCTCGCCCCACGCGATGCCCCAGCCTGACGGAGCTGCCGGGTGCGGGCGGGTGGTAAAGGCGACGGTGGCGGCGGCGTGTTCGACGGCGGCGACCAGGTCGTCAACGCCAAAGCCTGCCGGGGGTGGAATCACGGCGTCAGGGTCGTAGGGGTGAATGCCATCGAGACGGACGATCGCGTGGTAATGCACGACGGCGCGGCGTTGCATCTCAGCGACCTTGCCAAACGACGGCTTGCCCGGCGGCATTCGACGCACCCGGCCGAAAGCGGTGACCTGCTCGACCCAGGGCAGACCGAGCTGCCGAGCGCGGGTGCGCAGGTGCCGGTTGATGGCGATGGTGGTGCGGCGCCACAACTCCGGGGCGGAGTGGTTCCACACGACCTGGGCGTCGTAGTCGTAGCAGTCCAGACACAACGGTTGACCCAGCCGAGGATCAGTCTCCTCGTGACGTGCCCAGCAGACCGACGGCTGCCCGTGTTCGCAGGGCCGGGCGGTGGGGTCGGTGGCGCGGCGGGGGTGGCAGGGTTCGGGCCGGCAGTCGCAGCGGCGGCGGTTGCCGCAGGTGTGCTGCTTGACGACGCGGGTGTGCACGGTGCCGAACGACGGGGCGGTGAAGGTGACGAACACCGCCGGATGCCCAGCCACGCTCGCGGGGACGCCCTTGCCGCCGGCGAGTCCGGCGCGCAGCAGTTGGTAGGCGTCGCGTTGGTAGGTGCGGGCGCACGACGGGCAGACGGCGTGGCGGCGGTTGCCACACGGCTTGTAAATCTCCCCGTCCGGCATGTTCTCGGTCCGAGACACGGACAGGAGTTGGCCGGTAGCCCGGTCGACGGTGGCAACCTCGCCCGAGAGGCGGATGGGGTGGGAGCAGCCCGCGGCTGCCTTGACGTGGTCGAGCCAGTCGAAGACGTTCGGGTCGGTGGCCCGGTGGAACGCGGACTCATCCCGACCAATAAAGCCGGTCGACGAGGCGGGCCGGTGCCCCGGACCAGAGCGGATCTGGTCCGGGACAGCGGTCATCAGATCAGCGGCCACGGGTGCGGGCCGCCTTCATCGGGAGGTGGGTGATGGGGCCGGTGGCGAACGGGTTGGGTCCGTCGAAGATCCGGCCGAGCAGGGACGCCACGGGTGCGGGCAGGTCGGCCCGGTGGTGCTCCCACAGGTAGATGTCGCGGATGAGTTGGTAGGTCTTGGGCAGCTTCACACCGTCACGAGCGGCGAGGATCTTCAAGCGGCCGATGAGTTGGACGGGTTCCCAGCCTCGGACAAGGCGGGGTTGACGCCACCGGTAACCGGTGGGGGTTGGGGTGGTGGTCATCAGGCCACCGCCTGCATGGCGGCGGACGGGACCGGGATGGCGCTTTCGGTGATGCTGTCGAGGCTGGTCAGGTAGAGCCGGGACAGCGGCCCATTGGTCAGGGCGCGAAGATGGATGACGGGGGCGAACGCGGCGGGGCAGCCGTCGATACCCGTGCGGATGATCAGGTCGTTGTCGACCATCAGGATCGTGGTGGCCATCGGGCCGGGGTAGCGGCTGATGGAGATGCCGTGTTCGACCAGGGGCAGGTAGACGGCTTCGGCCTGCATGGCGCGGATCTTGTCGATGCCGTCGGTGGCGGTGTTCGGGTCGGCGACGATGACCCGGACGTGAACACCCTGCCTGGCTTTGTCGGCCAGGAGGCGGGGCAGGTTGGGGACGTGGTCGGACAGGGCAAGGTCGCCCATGATGACGATGCGCTGCTGCGCGTCGGTGAGGAGCCGAGCCCACAGGTTGGGCGGTACGGCGGCGCGGCCGGGCCAGCAGGCGGTCAGTTCGTCGGTGCCGTCGATTTTGCTGATGCGGGTGCCGTGGATACGCGGCCACAGGTAGGTGACATCCACGTCCAGGAGGCGGGCCGCCTGGTAGGCGATCCGAGGGTAGGGGGTGCGGTCGGCGCTGCCGATCCACCGCTCGACGGTCTTCGGGTCGACGCCGAGCTTGGAGGCGAAGTCAGCCGGTGACTCGCCGAGCGAGAGCAGAGTTTCGCGGAGCCTTTCGTTGCAGCGGGTAGCGGTGCGGGGCTTGGTGTGGGACTGGAGGTCAGCGGGAGACAGGTGCGAGTGAGCACCAGCAGGAGTGTCGTGGAACGTCTTCGCAGGGGTCGACGCCACCGGCCGGAGCCGGTTAACAGACGGCTGGGCCGGGGCGTTCGTCTGAAGACCCGAGACGCGACACGCAGGGACATGGGTACGCTGAGCAGGCATCGTGATTCCTTTCGCAGAGGGCCGATGCACTTGGCCTCGACGGGCCGCAATCCCGTCGGGGCCTCTTTGCGCTCCCCGTATCCCTTGTAAAGGGGGGTTGCGCATCGATGTGTGGCCGAGGTTACGCAAGCCCCCTTGCTTGGGTCAAGCCCCATCCTGCGATAAGGTGCGTTGAACGTCCAGCGCACCGGATCGGAGGGACCGTGGAGTTCAGCCCGCACGGCCTGGCTGACATCCAGGATCCGAGCGACAGAGCACGCAAGGCCAGCGACTTAATCGATGAGCACCAGGCGGCCGTCAACGAACTGTCTCGGCTACGCCGTGAGGCGTTGGACGAGATGGTGTCGCAGGGAATGACGCACGCGCAGATCGCTCATGTCGTCGGTATGACACGCGCCCGCGTCGGGCAGCTCTTGTCGTCGGGACCCCGACCGGAACGAGCGATGCTGGGCAGTGGCCCGCTCACCGTCGCGGTTGGCGGCAAGTTCGAGGCGGGCAAGGCGAACCCGTACGCGGTCGTCTCGGCCGAGATGCTGGCCGCGTACGAGAAGCTGTCCAACCTCGCTCGGGGAGTCGGCTTGAAGACCGAGTACGAGGTGGTGCCACCGCCGGGCATGGTCGACCTGAACCGCACCAACCTGGTCGTGGTCGGCAGTCCTCGGATTCTGCCGTTCGTCGGGCAGGTGCTTGCGTCCGATCCGAAGCTGGGCTTTGGCAGCGATGACGACGGCGTCTATCTCGTGAACCGACAGACCGGCGAGGAGTTCCGCTCTCCGTCGGACAGCGGCGAGCCGGTCGACTATGGATACCTGGGCCGGCTTCCCCGACCTGATGGGCGTGGCACCTTCCTCTACCTCGCCGGCATCCACGCCATGGGCACCCTTGGGGTCGCGCAGTACCTGGAAGACCACCTGGACGAGCTGTACCGCGAGGTGAAGAACCGGCGGTTCTCTCTGCTGGTGGCCTGCACCTACGACCTGAGGAAGCGTGCCGTGAAGAAGGTCGACGCGTTGACGCCGATCTACCGCAGCGAAGGCGTGGCCTGATGCGCGTCTCGACCGCCTCGGAGGCAGGCAACCCGAAGTCGCCCAACGAGGACTGGGCCATGGCCAGCGAGAACCTGATCGTGGTTCTCGACGGTGCCACGGCCCGCACCGGCACCGGCTGTGTCCACGGCATCGCCTGGTACGCCGCAAAGCTCGGCTCTGCTCTCGCCGGCCTAGCTGCCGACCGCGACTCGGAGTTGGTCAACGCGCTGATGTACGGCATCCGGTTCACCGCCGACCAGCACCGTGACACCTGCGACCTCAGCCACCCAGGGACACCATCGGCCGCCACGGCAGTACTGCGACTCAAAGACACGGCGTTGGAGTACGTCGTTCTGGGTGACGTGACGGTACTGATCGACACTGTCGACGGCATCCAGGTCGTCACCGATGACCGAGTGGACAAGACCGCCCGCGCAGAACGTGACGAGGCCGACCGGCACCCGTTCGGATCGGCCGAGAAACAGGCGGCACTGCTGCGGATGAAGCACGCCGAGCTGGCCGCTCGTAACCAGCCCGGCGGGTACTGGGTGGCAGCGGCGGACCCGTTCGCCGCTCGACACGCGATCACCGGAGAAGTGCCACTCGACAGCGTCCGGCGAGTCGCCGTGCTGACCGACGGAGCAGCACGTTTGGTCGCCCTGTTCGGTCTGCTTGACTGGCCCGACGTGCTCGACGTCCTAGCCCAAGACGGCCCGACCGAGCTGATCAGCCGAGTCCGCGCCATCGAGGCCGCCGACCCGTCCTGCATGAGGTGGGCGCGCAACAAGCGCAGTGACGACGCCACCGCCGTCTTTGCCGCATAAGTGGGGCGGGGGAGAGTTGCCGACGAAGAAGGCACGGGGCACGCCGAAGAAGCAACGTGCGTGCGTCTTCTGCGGAAGCACGCATGGCTTCTCGAAGGAACACGTCTGGCCGCAGTGGCTGCACCCCTTTGCGACTCAGGGAGACACGACCCGTCGTTGGCACCACGAAGCAGGGTTCGCTCAGACCGATGCAGAGACGTTCACCGAACAGCCGACCATCGTGACGGAGCGCCTAGGGTCCGTGCTGACGTTGAAGGCTCGCGAGGTATGTGGCTCCTGCAACAACGGATGGATGAGCCAGCTTGAGATGCGGACGAAGCCCTTGGTGCTCGCCCTCATGGAAGCTGCTGCGGGAGGCTGGAGTGCAGTCGTGTCGCCTGACGAGGCGGCGAGGCTTGCTACCTGGGCAGTGAAGACAGCCCTGATGCGAGAACTGAGCGCTGGCACGAAAGTGGATCGCACTGAGAGCTACACCCATCTGCGCCAGCAGGTCCTTCCTCCTCCAGAGTGCAAGGTGTGGCTCGGCCGGCATGCCGGCGAGCTGGACTTCAACGTCAAGCAGGCTTCGGTGCAGGTGCGTAGGTTCGACAGACCTTGGGATCAAGGCGAGGTTCGAAACGTCCTGTGGAGCTGCCTTACATTCCGTGGGCTGTCGTTCCTTGTCTACTTGGTCGACGGTTGGGGCGTGCCCTCTCCATTCCGGGATCCGACTCGTTGGCGGCCCCTGTGGCCTCAGTCGGCGGCGGTCCGGTTTCCGGCTCGATTCGACGTATCTGGCAAGGACGTGCTTGAGGCCGTGACGGTCCAAGCGCCATCGCTGCACCTGCCAGACCTGCCGGTCTTCGAGCACCATCCCGATGGGATCCAGCGCCACCGCCGCAACAAGTTCCGCCGGCTGCCGGCATGGTGGTGAGAACTTTCTGTACGTCTTCAAGGCGGCCCTGAACGGGCCGCACGCGCCGCCGCCTGGGCGCGCGTCCGTCGCTCCGCTGGCGCTCCGACTCCGGCCACGCAACACGCCCGGCGGCTGGCGCGGAGAGCGGGGAGCCCGGAGGGGCCGCCGCAGACGGGAGAGTCGAGAGTGGTGGAGGTCCGTCGCCGGCAGCCGGCCGCGCCGCGCCCGGCAGCGCGGCGCAGGGAGGGCGCGTGCCAGGTCCGCGCGGCAAGCCCCAGGCATGGGGGCGGCGTCCGCGCAGCGGCATGCCGGTCGCCCAGGAGCCGGCTTCGCAGCCGCTCAGGGTCAGGTCAACCCCTCACCTGGGAGGGGGAGGGGTGGCCGCCGGTGGCCAGCTCCGACCCCGGGAGCCGGGTCCGTGCTGGGCTAGGTTAGGTCAACTGCGCCACTGTGGCGGTGTCCGCCGGGGGCGTGGTCCGTGACACGAGAGCCGACACCGACTCCGGCTGCTTCGGCAGCGTCCGTCCGTGCGTCAAGGTTCGCTTGACGTGCCGGCCGGACGGATTCAGTTGAAGGGCAGGTCTGGCGAGAGGGACCGATACCAGAGGCAGGGAGCGCAGCACAGGAGAACAATGAGTGCCACGATGGCGACCAGAGCGATGCCGCTGAGACTGCCGATCGCCAACAGGCTCTTGAACGCGTTCCGTGTGTCGCCCGGTTCATCTTCGGCACTGGCCATGACACTCCCGTGATCAGCAGGACTGGTTGATCAATATTCTGCCGAAGGCGGCCTCGGCGGCGTGCGGGGGGTCTGGCGCTCTGGCTTATCGAGCATCGCGTGGGGGACCAACTGAGTGACTATCTGGGTGACGATCGCGACGGACGCCGGTGGACGAGGATGCACGGCGGGGGACCGCCACAGGAGATGGAAGCATGTGAAGCAGCAGGTGGCGGGGTCGTGTTGGTTGCCTGGGGGTCAAGGGGTCGTCGGTTCGAATCCGGCCGTCCCGACAGCACGAAAAGAGGCCGTCGACCGGGATATTTTCCCTGGTCAACGGCCTCTAATTCGTACTGGAACAGTAGGGATTTGCTGATCTAGACGGCGCGTAGCTGGGGACCACTTGGGGACCGGCGGGCCTTCAAGTGGGCGCTGAGCGCCGTTCCGGCATCGGTGATCGACTGCCGATCGGGGTGTAGGTACCGCTGTGTCGTGGTCAGTGACCCGTGGCCGGCGATCTTCCGCAGGACGTGCACCGGAACCCCGGCATCGGCCATCCACGTCAGCCCGGTATGCCGCAGGTCGTGCCGGCGCAGGTGCTCGTAACCGAGCTTCGTCACCACCTCATCCCAGTGCGTCGCGTCCCGCAGCACGGCCGTGCTGATCCGCCCGCCACGCGGCCCGGTGAACAGTCGGGAGTGCGGCTCGGCGACCGAGTCCAGGCGGCGGGCGATGATCGGTCGTACCTCTTCGATCAGCGGGACCAAGCGTGCGCGCTTTCCCTTGGTGCCCTTGTCGATCAGGCCACCGGGGCCGGGCGTGGTCTGTCGGCGGACGGTCCACATCCACGTTTCCCGGTCGATGTCCTCTGCGCGGACGCCGGAGACCTCGCCGATCCGTGCGGCTGTGCACGCGGCGAAGATTGCCACGTCTCCCCAACCGGGGAACCGCGTCGTCGAAGTACCGAGGCTGCCCATCCCACACCTTGTAGAAGCGCCCGTCGTCGCCCATGTATTCGTCGCAGCGGCGGCGAGCGGTGAAAGATCGGTCTGCCTCCGGCAGGAGGCGGGATATCTCGGGGGTCTCCGTGCCCCGCATAGGGTCGGCGGGCAGCCGAACGTAATGAGCATCGAGCGGGATGAGGCGGGCGGCGAGGGGTGTCTCCGCGATGACAGCCGCCCAGGCCGAATTGATCATCCCGACGCCGACAGATGCGACGACGACTTTCGCCGCGCCGAGGCTCCATGATGCTGCCTGCTGCTGGAGCCAGTCGTGCTTGGGCGGAATCTCGCGGCACCATTCGGTGAGCTTCTGTCTGTCGGCAAGTTCGAGCGGGATCGAGCTACCCTGGGCGCGGGCCCATGTCTCGACGCCAGGAAGGAAACTGCTGGAGGTGACGAAAAGACTGCGGTCAGCGCCCTCTCCATGTGCCGCTCCGAGGATCCCTTGGACCAGGTTGAGTTCAATCTTCTTCTTTTGACGCTTCACTTGCACGACGGTCAACTGCTGGCCAAAGACGGGATGCGCGGTCAGGCGCATGTCGACGCCACCGTCATTGCGGCCCTTGCCTAGCTCGGTGGTGTAGCCCTGGGCCATGAACACGGACGCGCACAACTCCTCGAACCCGCGCCACTCAAAATCGCCAAAGTGCTCGGGATGGCGGCCGAAGTGTTTGAACACCGTGCGATAGATCGCCGTATAATCCCAAAAACCGTGTTCGCCTTCCGCGCAGACGAGGTCCTCGACCCGGTTGTCGCCGTTCAGCATGATCGCGGCGACTGGCCATTCAGCCGGAGCCAGGTGGTGGAAGTCCTGGTAGGTCGCGAACGAGACCTGCCCGAGGCTTTTGGCCCAGCCATGCTCCGTGAGCCATGTGAGTACCAGGTCGCCGATGGCATCGGCAAGGGCCTGCTGACCGCCAACGTTGAGGACGGCAAGCAGCTGGGTCGGGACGGGCGTCTCCTCGGCCATGAAGCGAACCCTACCTATCGCGTCGCTCCGAACTCGGCCGGACGCGAGCTTCTTGACCGGCTCACCGCCGTAGACCAGCGGACGCGGACACAAGTTGTGCGTGGTCGATGCTACGGGCGGAACAGCGAACAAGTGTCGGGGATGCCCATGGATCATGGGCATCCCCGATGAAGCTGCCAGGCTTTCACTCGAGCCGTTTCTCTGTTAACGCCGGGGCTCTTTATCCCTAGCTTCTACCGTTTCGCAAGTATCAGATTATGTCGGTAGGACGGACTATCTCATCATCTCAAGGAGATGTCGGGAGCTCGTGGGATCATTACCGCTTTCGCTCGGATCCTAGTCTCTGAACCTTGCTGACCACTCAGAATCCTGTTCCTACATGTCAGCCTTGGCTGCCGGTTATCCGTCCCCGGACTTTCCGGCAATTCACCCGATTTGCATCCGTTGCTCGCGCAACAGAGGGCCTATTTAAGCCAACCTGGCAACTTTCCCTCCTTCTTACCTAACTGGTAGACAGAAGAAACTTGCGATCAATGATATAGGCCTGACTGCGTTGGCCATTTTCCAAGTGGTATACAGCGAGACTCATGGTCCCAAGAAGGGCGCCTAGTAGAGGCCCCAGGGCCACTGGGCCCTTATAGAAGAGATTAAGACGAGAGACACGGGCCTCCGGCCAACGACGAACTTGATCACGAATTGTCGCGGCTAGCTTTTGGAAGTCATCTGGCCCAACATATCCCTCGTGCACGAACTGGCCGACAAATTCTGCATCTCCCAGAGACAGCTCAGATAACGAGGCTTCGACACTCTCTCGAATGGACTTCCCGCCAACGGAGACAACGACGACGCCTTGCCCGGCCCCCGAGCCTGGCCTTCCCATGCGGGAGGCTAAGGGTCTACCTCCGCCGAGGCTCACAAGCTCCGTGAGCGCCACCCCGAGTGCTTGCGCCAGAGCGACCAACTCCTCAGAAGCTATAGACTTTCGGATTCCTGATTCAATCTTGGCGATGGTGCCCCTTGTCAGCGACGGCATCCCAGCACGCGCGCATTCGTCTGCGAGCTGTTGGGCGGTCCATCCTCGCCCACGTCTCAGTCGCTTGACGATCTGTCCGGTGGGGTTGGCAGGTCCGTCCGTAGCCACTGCTCAACTGCTCCATCTCTCTTCGGTGCTCCGATTTCGAACAATCGGAGCATAATCGTTGCTCTATGCTCCGTCAAGGAACACTATGGGCTCGAGCCGATCATCCCGGATCGGCTTGAACTCATGAGGAGGATGGTTGAGCAGGCGTCAGGCCATGGTTGGCAGGCGAAACAGGCGGCTGGCCGCCACTGCACCCGCAGGACGGTCACGCACCCCTCTGTCAGTTGGAAGATCATTGCGTTGGGCTGCTCTCGCTATCGCAAGCATCGGAGCCTCAGCAATCGCCCTCCCACAGGCATCTACGTTGCGGGCGATCCTGCTTGTTGTACCACCGGTGGCCATAGGTAGCGTGGGCGCTGCCGTTGCGGCGGCTCTTCTGCCGCAGGAATCCCGTGATCGCTTGCAGTGGTGGCGCGAGTGGCTGCGTCACCGCGAACGGATGGCCAGCCTACTATGCCGCCGCCGGCGAGTATGCAGACCGAACCCGAGTCGGCCTATGGTCATCACCCCTACCGGACGGCGGGGCCACCTCTGTCGGCATCGTTGCCGGCGTGGCTGGGCTACCGACTAATCGATCATCGGGTCTGCCCGTGACACTCTGTCACGGGCAGACGCGATGATCGACCCGGATTATCGAAGCGCCACGGCTGATTGCGCCAGCTATGTCTGCGGGAGCGCGAGGGTCAATGCCGTGCGCCAGGATGTCACAGGTCTGCGTCGGTGGAAGTCGTCAAGTCGTCTGCGGCGAAATCTGCGTTGACCATGGGCTGCCGCTGCTGGGCTCCGAGAATCTCCTCCCGCAGTACGGTAGAGATCTCCACTGCCATCAACTCGACGTCAAACGCCGCAGCGGCTTGGGCGAGCCATCCTGAGTTGGATTCACGTGCTTTCGGGCGCGAACGCGGCTCTGCTGCACCGGTAGGTGACAGTTTCAGTCACGCGGCCTGGCTGGCCGGTGGGGTCATGATGGTCTCGTACTCGATGGGGGTCAACCGGGACAGGGATCGCTGTCGTCTGCGGCGGTGGTAGGTCCGTTCGATCCAGGTCACGCTCGCGGTCCTGAGTTGCTGGCGGGTGGTCCAGGTTCGCCGGTCGAGGACGTTGTTCTGCAGCAGGCCGAAGAACGATTCCATGGCGGCGTTGTCGCCGGCGGCGCCGACTCTGCCCATCGACCCGATCATGTGATGCTGGTTGAGGGCGCGGATGAGTTTCCGGCTGCGAAACTGGGACCCGCGGTCGGTGTGCAGCACGCAGCCGGCCACCGGGCCGCGTCGGGCTACGGCGTTGTGCAACGCGTTGACGGCCAGCCGGGACTTCATCCGTGAGTCGATGGAGTAGCCGACGATCCGCCTCGACCAGACGTCCTTGACCGCGCACAGGTAGAGCTTGCCCTCGGCGGTGTGGTGCTCGGTGATGTCGGCCAGCCACAGCTGGTTGGGCCGCTGCGCGGTGAAGTCCCGGCGCACGAGATCGTCATGCACCGGTGGGCCTACCTGTTGCCGCCCTTGCCACGGCGCTTCTTCTTGCCGAACGCGCTCCACCAGCCGTTACCCGAGCAGATCCGCCACAAGGTTCGATCGGCCATCGGATGCCCAGCGTGCCGGGCCTCGTCAACCAGGAACCGGTACCCGAACTCCGGATCGCCGCGATGGGCGTCCACCAAGGCGTTCGCGCGGTAAGCGGCAACGACTTCGGCGTCGCCGACAGGCTGGGCGAGCCACCGGTAGTAGGGCTGACGAGCGATGTTCAACACCCGGCACGTCACCGCCACGGGGATACCGTCGGCGGCCAGCTCGCTCACGAGCGGGTAGAGCCTTTTCCCGGCAGGTTCGCCTGCGACAGATACGCCGCGGCCCGACGCAGGACCTCGTTCTCCTGCTCTAGCAACCGGATCCGCTTGCGGGCCTCGCGCAACTCGGCTGACTCGCTGCCGCTGACACCCGGTCTGGTCCCCGCGTCAACGTCAGCCTGGCGCAACCACTTGAACAACGTCATCGGGTGGACTCCGAAGTCCTTCGCGATCTGATCGACCGTCACGCTCGGGTCACGGTCACGAGCCACCCGCACGACGTCATCGCGGAACTCACGAGGGTAGGGCTTAGGCACAGCAACATCATTCCAGCCCGCCACCAGGGCAAGCCATCTCAGGTGTCACCTACCGGTGCAGCAGACCCCCAACATCCCCAACGACTATGACTGGCCGGCGTACGTCACCAAGCTGACGAAGCTGGCTGACCGCTTCGGATAGCCGCCCGGGGTCAGAGTCCAGTCGAGGTGAAGGCATCGTCCGGCCCCGATACCGTCCAGCGCCGGCCCGGCGGGGGCAGCGGTGTGCCACGCGAGTAGGCGGCGATTCCGGTCATCAGGTGCGACCACATCTCGGCCCGCCAGGTCGCACCGGTCCGGGTGGCTAGGAGTAGACGGCGGCCGTTCCACCAACCGTGTACCGCTGGCGCTGCGTCGGAAGCGACCTGGGTGTCGGGGAAGTCACGCAGGCCGTCCAGGGCAGCAAGGACCGCAAGGCGGGTGGTTCGGCCGGCCGGGACGCGGACGACGCAACCGCTGTCGAGTCGGGCATCGGTGAGTCGGTCCACCGCGTCTTGCAACGCCGACCGGCCTAGGATCCAGCTGAGCTCGGCCACGAAGTCGGTCTGCCCGAACAGCACGCCAAGGGTGTGTCCGCTCAGGCCGGTCGCGTACCTCCGGACGGTCTCCTCCGGTACTGCGGCGAGCCAGTCGGTCCACTCCGCGTACGCCTGCCGTAGCTCCTCGAACTGCTCGGCGAGCTCGCTGTCCGGCTTGGCCTGGCGGTCGAGACCACTGCGTAACGCCACAAGCCCGATCGTGGCGAGGGCCGCGTGCTCGTCGTTCAGACTCTCCTCCTGGTCGGTCATCCAGAGTTGCAGCACCAGCCAGTTGAGCAGTTCGGACCAGTCGGCCGGGTCCGCCCACAGGCCGCCGGCGACCAGGGTCAGGACCAGCCTGCTGACGGCCAGCTTCGCCGGTAGCGGCCACCCCTGCGACGTGTCTACCAATGCCGCGATCTCACGACGTAGGCGGGTGCGCTGACCTGCCGTGAGCGCGTCCAGGATCGTCGCGACGGTGTCCGGCCGGACTGGTGAGGCCTTTCCCGTCGTCCTGGGCTCGTCCTGCCGTGCTGGCCGCGAACCGTCGTCCTCGTCGTCTGGGCCGTCGAGAATGTCATCGTCTGCGGGCGTTGGCAGGTTCCGGTCCACACCCAGAGCGAAACGCAGCAGGGCAGGCCCGACGGCTGCGGTGATGCGACCTTCCATCTGGCGCCGCCGACTGGTGCCGGGCGGGGTCGCGATCCGATCCGGGCGGACCGTGGAGAGATGGTTGAGCGCCTCGAATAGCGCAGCCAGGTGCGCCTGGTCGACGATGACGATGTGCAGCGATGCGTGTTCCAACGGGGATGGTCGGTCGATGCGCGACAGCGCTGCGGCCACGTCGGTCACCACGACGTCCCGGATTTCGGCACCGGTGTCCGTAGCCACGCACACGGTGGCGGTTCCGCCGATCCCGATGGACCAGTCGGGAGCCGGGACACCCGCGTACAGGTGGAGCCGGCCGTCGCTGCGCTCGTGGCCAAGTCGCAGTCCGTCGACCTCGAGCCATGCCGGGGCCTGGCTGCCATCGGTGAGGGCGGTGGCCTCCACCCGTTCGGCGTTCACCCGGACTCCGAGCACGCGGAGGACGCCCCCCGAGGGGACCCGTTCGCCGGGTTCCCGTACGTGCAGGCCCTCCGGCCGCGCCAGATCGATCTCCTGCACGGGCACGGCGGGGATCAACGGGTCCTGCGTCCCGGTCACTAGACCGAGCTCGCAGTTCCCACCCGTGGCCATAGTCTTGACCAGGGCGGCCATGCTGCAGTTGGCGCTGCCGGTGAGCGCCCATGACTGATCGGCCGTTGTCCACTCCACGATCTTCGCGTGGTGGTAGCGGCTGCTTTTTGGAGTGGTGACCACCCCCGTCGTCGCCTGCTTGACCACTTTCGCGAGAGCATCCGGGTCGCACTGGACGTCCCGGGTGAGCATGAGGTTCAGTGCGGTGGGTCCGAAGCGGTCGACCAGCCGGCGTAGTGCCTCCGCCCGCGGGTCGAAGAACGGGGCGGTGACAGCCAATGACGTGACCGGTGTATTCGGCACCGGGAGTTGCTCGATGATCGGACGCGTCGCTGTCGTCACGAGTACGGGCTGGCCGGGCCCATGTTCCGCCGGTCGGCAGGTAAGAATGTCCGCGACGCGGTCGAGACGTTCCCGGCCGAGGTCCTCCATCCAGACCGCAGTGGGCAGTCGCCGTAGCCAGGCAGCGAGTTCGTGGAACATCTGCGGCACCGTCGAATCGACGCTACGCAGCATCGTCCAGACCTCGGCGTTGTGGTGCCAGCCTGACGGGGTGGCATTGCCGGAGCCGATGGCCACCACGGCATCCGCCTCGGAGGCGATCACCACGAGCTTCGGGTGGAAGGCACCGCCCGCCCGGCAGACCACCGGCAGGGCCAAATAGTCGTCGCGGCGAGGCCCTTGTGTGAGGCGGTCGGCGTCGTACAGGACGGTCGTACGGGCTCGGACGGCCTGCGCCTCCCGCAGGCAGACGTCCTCGAAGAAGGAGAGGTCACAGGTGTACGTGAGGACAAGGACCTCCTCGGCGTCGGCCACGGGTCGGCCGCGCAGCAGTGCGGGCGGCGCGGCTCCCCGCAGTTCCTCCCACGCCGTCACGAGACCACCTCTGTGGCGTGTCGGCCGGGTTGCCAGGTGTCGCCGTCGTGCGCGAGCACACCCAGTTGCTGCATGACGTTGGTGAAGGTGGGCAGCCGCAGGGAAACGGCACCCCGCCCCTCCTGGCCCTCTAGGCGCCACCGGTCTCCGACGCGGCGCAGCCGCGTGGGCAGGCGCAGGCCGTACCGGGTCCACTGCATCTTCTGCCGACTCACCGACTCGGCCCGATGGAACAGCGCGCCCGCGAGGTCGGTGACGGCATCCGTCAGCCGACGGTCGGCGTCGCGGGCCAGCCAGGCGACCACGTAGCCGGGTCCCAGGTCGTCGGAGACCTCACCAGTGAAGGCGTCCCGGGTGACCGGGTCGAGGTGGTCCAGGCGTTTGGCGCCGACGGCGATCAGCTGCAGCATGCCGAGCACCGTCCAGTGATTGCTGTCCAGTGCCTCGTCGTACAGGTTGTGCTCGACCGGAAGCGGGGTGCCGACGTCATCGGCCACCGGAGGAAGGCCGTCGATGAGCGCCTCCCGGACGGTTGCGTCCGGAAGATCGCGGACGAACTCGGCGATCGCGTGCTCGAGGGTACCGGTGCCCGACAGCGGCGACACTAACCGCGCCCAGATGAGTCGCCATGCCCAGACCGACCAGTTGCGCAGCAGTGCGCCACGCCAGACAAGGGCATGAGTGTGCAGGTCATCGCTCATGAGCTCCGACAACCCTGGTCGGAAGCAGCACCAGCGGTCCATGGACATGTCGACCGATTCACCGTCGACCTGATCCCCGGTGAGTGCGCCCACCAGTAGGGCGGCGCTGCGGCGATGGGTTCTGGCGGCACCGGAGGAGCCCGGGTCGGCGAAGTAGGCGTCGCGTATACACGTGCCGTCGGGGGCATCGCCGATGGCGCATACGCACAAGTGGCGGAGGGCGTTCAGGTCCGCCAGGGAGAGCGGCGTATCCCGTTCCGCAAGGCTCACTACCTCGTCGAGGGTGGCGAGCTGGTCGGCGCCGGCGGCCGGCCCGGGCTGGGGAAGCCGTGTCCCGTCGGTGAGGCCGAGCACCGCTTCAATCCCCGAGTACGTCTGCAGGTAGCCGCCTCGTACCCGGCTGTACGCGTCGGCCACCTGGCCGACGTCGATGGCTTGCTGCCGGTGCAGTGCCGGTCTGATCGTGTTCACCCCGTGCACTCCGAAGGAGCCCGCCCGAAGCTGGTGGCTTTCGTCCGAGTCACCGTGCGCTACGGAAACCGCGCCCAGCACGACCTCGGCCCGGCGGACCACAGCGTGGAACCGATCCAGGTCGGTCTTGTCGGTCCAACCGCGCCGCTGTGCCTCGATCGCGAGGCGAGCGTGCAGAGCCAGGTAGCGGGCGTGGGATGTGGTGGTGATGACGCCAGGGATCAGCGTCGCGGCGTGTGTCCCGATCACGGTCTCGACGGCGAGGGGTTGACGACCGGTGTCCTCAGGGGTGTCTGGCTTGACTGTCCAGGCCGGGCCCAGCATCGCGGTCACCAGCGTTTCCCGAAACTCGTCGGATGGTCGAAGAGGTGCACCGCGCTACGCAAGCAGACCATCCGGGTATGGCCAGCCCAGTGACGGATAGCAGACAGAATTTTCTAGGTCCGTAACGACCACTTGCTGGACAGGGCTAAGTAAATGTCGAGGTCAACCAGCTGGACACCTCAACGATCTCCGTCCGGAGCTGAGGCGTGAACGCCCTGTGCGGCCGGCGTTGTGTCTTCCCCATGTCTCTGATGGCGGGATGCAGGCGGGTAGGACCGTACGGCGGGCGGCATGCCGCCCGAGAAGACCCATCCCCGCCCTCACGACTGATCCGTCATGACCGTGGCGCTGCTGATGAGAATGGCCATTAACCAGGCGCAGCTTTCAGCGTGGCCTGAGTATCCCGCCGGCGGTCACCGGCTTCTCCCTGCGCCAAGCCCTCGCGCTGGACGGCAAGCTGCCCGACGAGAACGCCTACGCCGAGTTCCTGGACCTTGTCCTGCCACCGGACAACTGACCAGGGCCGACGCACCACGACGGCGGGGCGATCCCTCATTAGGGATCGCCCCGCCGTCGTGTCGTTGGCGACTTCGGTGCCAGGTGGCACCCGGAGAGGACTACCTCCCTGGGCGCGGTCCGAGCTTCGACACCACGGCTCGCTGCAGCACCGCGGTCGTGCTCAGCACCGTCCCGGCCGGCCCATCGGCGGAATCCACCACGAAGAAACTGAACTCATCGAGGTATTCATACGCCCGTTCATCGAAGATCCACTCTTCGCGCTGGCTCCGCTCGGCGCGCCCGACGGCTACCCCTCGCCGCCCGGCCGCGTCGGTGACCCCGCCGGACCACCTCGACCGACAGCCACTGCACCCGAGCCTTCCTGCCTACGCCGGGACTGCCTGTGGATCACCGGCGGCGTCGTGGGCGGCCATGGTCTCCTGCCGGCGGGGTTCCTCGCGCAGGATGGCGCAGTGCAGCCACGTGTCCGGGATGGCGAAGCCGTCCACGAGCGTCCGCATGTGCGGGCGCAGCTCTTTGAGTAGACCGTTCACCACGCCGGTGATCGCCTTGGCGCGGGCCGGTGTGAGCCGGCCGTGCTCCAGGAACCATCCTTTGTTCGCCTCGATGACGCTGAGCGCGTACAGGTCACAGACCCGGGAAAGCAGCGCCTGGACCGCCGGGTCCGTGGTGTCCTCGATGCCGGCGACGAACGCCTCCAGGGTGACTCGGTCGATGTGCGCGGCGGCGACGGCGAGGACGTGGTCCTGGACGTCGTTGAAGATGTCGAAGGGGCGGTCCTTCTTCGTGGCCGCGCCGTTGCGGAGGCGGCGGACCGCGCCGTCGAGCAGGTGCCTCTCGCGGTCCTCGAAAACCTTGAGCTGCCAGCCGCGGTCGGTGACGGCGACCTCCTCGTCGCGGCCGGGCACGGCGCTGATCAGGCGCTCGATGAGTGACCGCGCGGCGGTACGCTCGAGCACCATCTCGCGCACCTGCTCGGCGACGAAGGAAGCGCGCCCCCAGCCGTCCAACGAGCCGAACTCGTCGCGATAGCCGGTGAGCAGCCCCTTGGCGACCAGCTGCAGCAGCACCGTGTTGTCGCCCTCGAACGTGGTGAAGACGTCGGTGTCGGCCTTGAGACTGGGTAGCCGGTTCTCGGCGAGGTAGCCGGCGCCGCCGCACGCCTCGCGGCACATCTGGATGGTGCGGGTCGCGTGCCAGGTCTGCGCGGCCTTGAGACCGGCGGCCCGGGACTCCAGCTCCCGTTGCCGGCGATCGTCGACCGGCCCATCGCCGCCCTGCGCCTCACTCAGCGCGGCGACCAGCTCGGTCTGGGCGAAGTGCAGCGCGTACGTGGTGGCCAGCGCGGGCAGCAGCTTGCGCTGGTGGGCCAGGTAGTCGTTGAGCAGCACCTCCCGGTCCGCGTCGGGCGTGCCGAACTGGCGGCGGAGGTCGCCGTAGCGCACCGCGATGGTCAGCGCCGACTTGGTGGCCGCCGACGCGGCGCCGCCCACGCTCACCCGGCCGCGGACCAGGGTGCCGAGCATGGTGAAGAAACGCCGGGAGTCGTTCTCGATCGGGCTGGCGTACGTCCCGTCCTCCGCGACCTGACCGTACCGGTCCAGCAGCATGTCCCGCGGCACTCGCACGTGGTCGAAGCTGAGTCGCCCGTTGTCGACGCCGAGCAGACCGGCCTTGGGTCCGGCGTCGCCGATGGTCACGCCGGGCAGCGGGTTGCCCTGCGCGTCGCGGATCGGGACCAGCCACGCGTGTACGCCGTGCCGCCGCCCGTTGGTGATCAGCTGCGCGAAGACCACCGCCATTCGCCCGTCCCGGGCCGCGTTGCCGATGTAGTCCTTGCGGGCCGCCTCGTACGGGGTGTGCAGGTCGAAGGTCTGCGTCTGTGGGTCGTACGCGCAGGTGGTGCGTAGCTGCTGGACGTCGGAGCCGTGGCCGGTCTCGGTCATCGCGAAGCAGCCGAAGATGTTGCCCGAGATGATGTCCCGTAGGTAGGCGTCGTGGTGCCGCTGGGTGCCGAGGGCCCCGACTGCGCCGCCGAACAGGCCCCACTGCACGCCCGCCTTGACCATCAGCGACAAGTCGACCTGCGCCAGCATCTCGCTGGCGACGATCGAGCCGCCGACGTCGGATCTGCCGCCGTACTCGGTGGGGAAGGCCGCTGCGGTACCCAGCTCGACGGGGAGTTCGGTGAGCAGCCGGCTGATCCGCGCACGTGCCTGGTCACCGGTCTCGCCGTACACCGGGAGGAAGCGCTCGTCGAGGTGGTTCCGGTGCGCGTTGCGAACCTCGGCCCACGGTCCGTCGAGCACTTCCTGCAGGCGTGCGAGGTCGATGCGGCCGGACGCGTGATCGGGCATGGTCACCCCTCGGGATGGCGGACATATCGGTACAGTCCGGTCCCGATCAAGAATACCGGCCCGCTCCAGTGGCAGCGGCACCGCGCTACCACCGACGGCGGCGCGAGGGCGGACGGGCTCGGCGGTCCACCCGCCAATCTTGCCGGTCCCGCCCAGCAGCTGTTACGCCGGCAGGGAGGACTCGAGGTCGCGGCGGGTAAGGGCGGCGCGTAGCCGCAGCGCTTCGACCGCCAGATTCTCCCGTCCACCTTGCTCGCGATCGATGGCACAAACGACTGAGTCAATCTTGGCGCCATCGGCCCGCAGCTGTCGGCACGACGCCAGTAGTGCCCCGCCGGTCGTCACAACGTCTTCGATCACCACGATCCGCCGGCCGTCCACCGGGCCGCCCTCGGCCGACTTGCCCGTGCCGTGCTCCTTGGCCTGCTTACGGACGAAGACGGTCGGCAGCCCGGTCAGCTGCGGCATCACGGTAGCGATCGGTATGCCGCCCATCTCCATCCCAGCAACGAACCGGGTCAGTCCTCCGGAGCCTTGGTGAGCACCCCGTTGAGGTAGAGCGACTCGCGGCAGGTGGTGGCCCGGGGGGCGTTGGCCGGGGTGCCCGGGCGACGGCAGACCACGGTCAGGGTCACCTTCGCGCGGGCGGGGACCCGGATGGGGGTGACCGAGTGATAGTCCTGGTTACGGAAGTTCTCCAGGGCGTAGGTGACCACCCGCACCTGATTGGCGGTGACCGTCAGCGTGCCCTCGTCGCCCTGCACGTTGTCGACCAGGAAATCGGTCAGCAGGAACGTCCGCCCCTCGGGGACGGTGTAGCTCCGCTCCGCCGACCCGTTGGGGCTGGTGCGGAAGGTGACGGCGACGGAGAACTGCTCACCGCCGAGGCCCCCGTTGGGACCGCCGACCCCGCCCCCGTCGGTCGTACCGCCGCCGGGTGCGCCACCGCCCGGCGTGGTCGGCGATGCGGCCGGAGGAACCGGGTTCGGCGCTGTGGTCGGCACCGCCTCGCCCTGCGCGACCTGCCGGGCCTTCTCCGCCTCCACCGCCTCCCGGGCGGCGGTCTTCACCTGCGGGCGCAGCAGCCCGAACCAGATCGCGGCCAGCGCCAGGAGCAGGGCCAGCAGCGCCGCGAGCAGCTTCAGCAGCCCTGCCGAGATCACCGGGCGCTGGACGAACGTGGCGTCCAGGGCACGGGCCCGGCCGTCCGAGGGCCGCACCTCGACGGTGAACGGGTACTCCTTCGGCTCGCCCCACCAGAGCAGCCGGCGGGCTCGAACCCGCAGCCGGGTCTCGGCGCGCGTGCCGTTGGGAACCTCGATCGGCTCGGCCGGCAGCACGAACGTCACCTGGTCGGTGCCCTCGGCTGCGGCGAAGCCGACCGGTTCGGTCACGTTGCCGAGGTTGTCGGTGTCGATCCGGTACCGGGCCCCGCGCAGCCCGCTCCGCGACGGCGGCTGCACCTGTGCGGCCAGCTCGAAGAACGGCTCGACGGTGAGGACGCCCTCCTCCACCAGGGCCGAGTCCGGGTACTCGGAGGGGACGACCCGGACCCCGAAGCGCCGGTCCCCGGCGTCCACCCGGGCGGACCGGGGCGGGCGGAAGGTGACCACGACGGTGCCCGAGCCAGCCGGATAGAGGGTGAGGGACGTCGGCTCCACCGTCACCCACTCGTCCGGGACGCCCAGGACCTCGAACCGGTACGCCTCGACCGTGTCGCCGGCGTTCCGCACGGTGACCGGGACCTCGATCTCGCCGCCGGGGGCGACGCTCACGGAGGTGCTGGCCAGATTCGCCGATGCGCGCATCTGGCCGAGCGTAAGAGCGGTTTCCCGGGCTGTCAGGGGCCATCGGGGTATGCCGGCGGGCAGAGGTGGCTGCCCGCCGAGACGACGTTAAGTACACGCAAAGACACGACACGCATACTCTCCCGGCCGTCGGCGCGCGGACCGACGGCCGGGAGTGAGGAGACGAGGATGCAGCGGGTACCGGTCTACGTGCACGCGACGGATCCGATCTTGGTGACAGGCGTGACGGGCCAGCTCACGGGTCGCCCGGAGGTCCGGGTTGTGGCCGAGGCGGAGGCTGCCGAGGCGGCGGTGACCCTGGTCGTCGTGGACAGCCTGACGCCGCAGCGAGTGCAGACCCTGCGGCGGCTGCGCCGGGAGCAGACCCGGCTGGTCCTGGTGCCGTCCACCATCGACGACGGCCAACTGTCGGCCGCTGTCGAGTGTGGGGTGGTGGGGGTGGTACGCCGGGGCGAGGCGTCCGGCAGTCGCCTGGTCGAGGTGATCCTCTCGGCGGCCCGGGGCGAGGGGAACGTCCCGGCCGACCTGCTCGGTCGGCTGCTGAACCAGATGCGTCGACTCCAGCGGGAGGTGCTCGACCCCCGGGGGCTGACCCTGGGCGGGCTGAGCACCCGCGAGGTCGACGTCCTGCGGCTGGTCGCCGACGGGTTCGAGACGAGGGAGATCGCCACCAAGCTGTCCTACTCGGAGCGGACCGTGAAGAACGTCGTGCACGGCATGACCACCCGGCTGCACCTGCGAAACCGGGCCCACGCAGTGGCGTACGCGCTGCGACACGACCTGATCTGAGCCGGCACCCCGTCCCGGTGGCTCGTCCGTCGGGACGGGGTCCGTTGCCCGTACCGACGCGGATCCTGCCCCGGTCCCTGGCCGGCAGTCCCTGTGCCGGACGCCGTCACCGCGTCGATGATGGCCACCTGGGCCGTGCGCGGCGTGGCCGCCCGCCACCCTCCCGCCCCGCCGTCTCCCACCGCCGAGGTGTCGATTGCGTCCCTTCCGAAGGTCCCCCCTCGTCGCCGCCGTCACCGCGGTCTCCGCGTTGCTGGGCGCATGGGCGCTGGCCGTCTCGCCCGGCCGGGTGTCGTACGGCGAGCCGGCCGACCCGCCGCCGGTCACCGACCTGCGGGTCGCCTATCTGGGCACCGGGCACCGGAGCATCGGCCTGATCGAGGGCTCCGGGGCGACGGCGACCGCCGTGCCGCTGTTCGGCGGCGGGCCGGCGCACTTCGACGACGAGGCGTCCGCCGGTGGGGACGTGGTCGCCTGGGTCAGCCGGCGGGAGTCGGAGCCGGCCCAACTGTGGATGCGGCGCGGTGTGGGGGAGCCGGTTCGGCTGACCGACGACCCGGTGCAGGTGGCCGGTTCGCCCTCGGTGTCTCCGGACGGCAGCCGGATCGCCTTCGAGCTGACCCGGGAGGGTGTCGGTAGCTGGCGCGACATCTTCGTGATCGGCACCGACGGCACCGGCCTGCGCCAGGTCACCGACGGCACCGGCGACAACCGGCGGCCCACCTGGTCGCCGGACGGCTCCGCCCTGGCGTTCGAGTGCCGCGACGACGCGGGCGTGCCGCAGGTCCGGCGCGTGTCGACCGACGGTGGGCCGGTCACCGCCCTGACCGCCCGGCCGGAGGGCGCCGGGGAGCCCGCCTGGGACCCGGACCCCACGCACGACCGGATCGCGTACACGGCCGCGCCGCAGCGCCCGGACGAGCGGCAGATCCACCTGATGAACAGCGCCGGGGGCGACGACCGGCTGCTGCTCAACGACCTCTGGGAGAGCCACCGGCCGAGCTGGTCGCCGGACGGGACCACCCTGGCGTTCCTCAGCCGGACCACCAACACCGACGGTGCCCGGGGCGCGGTCGACCTGGTCTACACCGGGGTGCCGCGCGACGACTGGTGCCCCTGCGAGGCGGTGCTCCGCCTCGCCGAGGACCGCCTCGTCGGCGACCCCGCCTGGTATGTCCCGCCGGGCGGCGGCCCGCCCCGTCTGCTGGTCAGCCGGACCACCGCGCCGGATCGGTACACGGTGACGTTGCAGGACATCCGCCCCGACGCCACCGACCCCCGGGACCTCGGACTGACCGTCCTGCGGGAGGACCCGGGTGCGGCGACCGACCCGGACCGGCTCTGGCGGCCCGTCGACGGCGACCCCTGGACCGCCCGCCCCGACTACTCCCCGGACGGCCGGCGGATCGTGGTGAACCGGTTCGAGACTGTGGCCGGCCGCCGGGTCTCCCGCCTCTGGGTGGTCGACGCCGACGGTGGCAACCCCCGGCCGCTCCCCCTCGCCGGCCGCGCGGACTCGGACCTGGAGACCGACCCGGTCTGGTCCCCGGACGGCACCCGGGTCGCGTACGCCCTGGCCGGCCCGGGCGGGCCGAGCCGGGTGGTGGTGGCTGACGTGGATACCGGGGAGCGCCTGCTCACGGTACCGCCGGGAGCCGGCGCGGACCGGTCCGACAGCCAGCCCGCGTGGTCGCCGGACGGGTCCAAGCTGGCGCTGGTTCGGGGGCAGCCGGAGGGGGCGGCGGCGGACAGCCACGTGTGGACGGTCGACGCTCGGGACGGCACCGGGCAGCGGGACCTGACCGCCGCGGGTTGCCCGGGGTGCACCGGGGCGGACTACGGCCCGAGTTTCTCCCCCGACGGCACCCGGATCGCCTTCGGGCGGGGCACCGACGGGCTGGTCGTCACCGACACCGCCGGCGGCGACTGCCAGGTGCTGGCGCCGCAGACCCCGGAGGCGGACTGCGCCGGCCCGCTGACCGCCCCGCCGGGCGGCCCGCACCGGCCCCGGGACGTGGCCTGGTCGCCGGAGGGGCACCGGCTCGCCCTGAACTCCCGCCGGTACACCGACCCGGCCAGCCCCGAGTACGTCAAGACGTACGACTTCGACACCGGCGTGCTGGACGGGCTGACCTGGGAGCTGCCCGGCCGGCACCGGAAACCGACCTGGCAGCGGTCGGTGGACCTGGCCACGGCGGTCCTGGAGCCACCGGCGCCGGTGCGGGTCGGCGAGCGGACCACCCTGACCCTGACGGTCACCGACCGGGGGCCGACCCCGGCCACGAACGTCCGCCTCGACCTGCGGGTGCCGGACGGCGTCGAGGTCACCGCCCTGGAGCCGGAGGCGGGTTCCTGCCAGGTCGACCCGCCCGGCTGCGACCTGGGCGCCGTCGGGTTGGGCAACACCGTCCGGGTGCGTGTCGAGCTGACCGGGGTGACCGCCGGGACGTACCCGCTGGCCTGGTCGGTCGGGGGGTGGACGGCCGACGCCCGGCCCTCGGACAACGAGGCGGCCGTGCCGGTGACCGTCACCCCGGTTCCCGTGCCGACGACCACCCCGCCGGCGACACCGACGCCGGCGCCGAGCAGCCCGGCCCCGACCGGCCTGGAGATCACGGTGACGGTCAACCCCACCCCCGGGTACGTGGGCGGGCTGGTCACGGTCACCTACACCGTCCGCAACACCGGCGGCCGGGGCGTGACCGGGATCCGGATCACCCCCGTGCTGCCGGCCCGGGTGCCGGTCCGTACCCGCCCGGCGGGCTGCGCCGCGACCTCCTGCCCGGTCCCCGACCTGGCCCCGGGCGCCCGCCGGACGCTGACCTTCGTGCTGGCCCCGACCGCGGCGACGGCGACGACGGTCCGTGGCGCGGTGGCCGGCGACGGCGGGCTGGCCGACACCGCCCGGGCGCCGTTCCGGGTGGTGCAGCCCCGGATCGTGGCCGTTCCGGACATCGGGCCGCCGGGCTTCGTCACCTCGATCCGGGGCACCGACTTCCCGCCCGGCGTGCCGGTGCGGCTGGCCTGGGACGTCGGCCTCACCGTGGCGGCGAACCCGGCCGTGCCGGCGGCCGACGGCACGTTCGCGGCCCAGCTCCTGGTGGTGCCGCGCGACCAGCTCGGCCCCCGGAGGGTCCTGGCCACCGGCCCGGGGTTCGGCCCGGTCCGCACCGACTTCCGGGTGGTCATGCCCGCCCAACAGCCGCCCGGCCTGCTCGGTCGTGGCTGGTGAGGGGAGGACGACGATGATCAACGAGGTGGACGAGGCGCTGCACGCGCTGCTGACCGAGGAGCTGCTCGCCGGCACCGACGTGCAGTTGGCCTTCGACGCGCCGACCCGGGAGTGGGAGGCCCGGCGCAACGCCCCGACGGTGAACCTGTTCCTCTACGACGTACGGGAGGATATGGCCCACCGCCGGGAGGGCCGGATCGAGGAGTGCGACGTGGACGGCGTGGTCGTCGCCGAGCACCGGCCGCCCCGGTACTTCGCCCTGTCGTACCTGGTGACCGCGTGGACCGCCCAGCCACAGGACGAGCACCGGCTGCTCTCCGTGCTGCTGGCCGGGCTGGTCACCCACGACGTGCTGCCCCCGGGCCGGCTGGTCGGCGGCCTCGCCGACCTGGGGCTGACCGTGCCGATGAGCATCGCGGTGCCGCCGAGGCGGGACCGAGGGCTGGCCGACATCTGGTCCGCCCTCGGCGGCTCGCTGAAGCCGTCGCTGGACCTGGTGGTGACCACGCCGATCGCGGCGTCCACGGCCTTCGCGGCCCAGCCGGTCACCGACGGGCTCCGGCTGCGCACCGGCGCCCGGTCCGATCCCGCCCCGTCCGGCCCCGGACGCACCGCCCGCCCCCGCGCCCGCCGCCCGGGCGACACAGCGGCGGAGCAGCCGCCCGCCGGGACGGAGACCCGGCGGCTACGCCACCCGGACCCCGCCCCCGGGGAGACCGCCACCCCGATCGGGGTACGCCGGGCGCGGGGCACCGCCGCCGAGCGGCAGCGACGCCAGGGCACCGGCGGGCCGATCCGGGACGGCCGCCGGTGACCGGCGTACGCGAAGACGCCCGGACGGCCCCGGAACCCGAGCGGACCGAACCGCCGGGCACGACGTACCTGCGGGCCCGGCTGTTCCTGGTGGAGCAGCGGGTCCGGCGGGCCGTCGCCACCGCGCGCGCCGCCGACCCGGCCCCGGACGACCCGCTGCGTGGGCTGCACGTCTCCGACGAGGACGCCTGGCGGCTCGTGGACGACCCGGCGCCACCGGCCCCGGACGAGATCGCGGCCGAGGCGGTGGCGACCGCCGACCGGTGGGCCGACCGGGCCCGGTCGGCGGGTGGCCGGGTGCCGCTGCGGGAGTTGGCCGAGGACTTCGCACTGACGCCGTTGGACGTCGAACTGCTGCTGATCGCGCTCCTGCCCGACCTCGACCAGCGGTACGAGCGGCTCTACGGGTACCTCAACGACGACGTGACCCGGCGACGGGCGACGACCGGGCTGGCCCTGGGGCTGTGCGGGGTCTCCCCGGTCAGCGGGGCGGCTCGGACCCGCCTGGCCGGCAGCGGCCCGCTGGTGGCCGGCGGCCTCCTCCTCGTCGAGGAGGACGACCGCCCCTTCCTGACCCGGAGCCTGCGGGTGCCGGACCGGGTCACCGGCCACCTCCTCGGGCAGGACGGCGGCGACGGGCGCGCCGACGGCCTGGCCCGCCGGGTGCCCCGGCCGGCGGATCGGCAGCCGGTCACCGACGGGCTGGCGGCGGCGCTGCGCGCCGGTGACCGGCTGGTCTACCTGCGCGAGGAGCCCGGCGGGGCGGCCGACGAGCTGGCCGCCGCCGCCCTGCTCGCGGCCGGCTGGTCGGTCCTGGCCCTCGACCTGGACGCGCTGGGCGTCGACCCGACGCCGGAGGAGGCCCTCGCCGTCGTGGTGCGGGAGGCCCGGCTGCGCCGGGCGGGCCTGGTCGTCGGCCCGGTCGACACCCTGGACCCGGCGGCCGGCCCGGCCCACGCCCGGCTGCTGCGCCGGCTCACCGCCCTGCCGGTGCCGGTGCTGCTCACCGGCCGGCTGCGCTGGGACCCGTACTGGGCCGACCGGTCCCCGCTGCTGGTGACCGCCGCCCCAGCCGGGGCGGCGGAGCGGATCCGGCTGTGGCGCGCCGCCCTGGCGGGACGCTCGGTGGGGTTGGCGGCCGACGTCGACCCGGAGCGGGAGCTGTCCGCGTACGTGCTGGCGCCCGACCAGGTGCGGCGGGCGGCGGTCGCCGCGGCCCAGCAGGCCGTCCTCGACGGTTCCGACCGGGTCACCACCCGGCACGTCCGGGCGGGGGTGCGCTCGCAGAACGCGGCGGCGCTGGCGAAGCTGGCCCGGCGGGTGGAGCCCGCCGTCGGCTGGGACGACCTGGTCCTCCCGGCCCCGGCCCGGGACCAGCTCACCGAGCTGGCGTCGCGGGTACGCCACCGCGACCAGGTGTTGGGCGGGTGGCGGCTGCGCCCCGGCGGGGGGCGGGGGCGCGGGGTGACCGCCCTGTTCGCCGGGGACTCCGGCACCGGCAAGACCATGTCCGCCGAGGTGGTCGCCGCCGACCTGGGCCTCGACCTGTACGTGGTGGACCTCTCCACGGTGGTCGACAAGTACGTCGGCCAGACCGAGAAGAACCTGGAACGGATCTTCACCGAGGCGGCCGGGGTCAACGGGGTGCTGCTGTTCGACGAGGCCGACGCCATCTTCGGCAAGCGCTCCGAGGTCAGCGACGCCCACGACCGGTACGCCAACCTGGAGAGCGCGTACCTGTTGCAGCGGATGGAGTCGTTCGACGGGGTGGCGGTGCTCACCACGAACCTGCGGGCCAACCTGGACGAGGCGTTCCTGCGCCGGCTCGACGTCGTCGTGGACTTCCCGATCCCGGACGTGGCACAGCGGCGGGCGCTGTGGGACCGCTGCCTCGGCGTCGAACTGCCCCGCGCCGACGACGTCGACCTGGGCCACTGCGCCCGCGCGTTCGAGCTGAGCGGGGGCGGCATCCGGGCCTGCGCGGTCAGCGCCGGCTACCTGGCCGCCGCAGCCGGGACGCCGGTGACCATGGCGATGGTCATGACGGCTGCCCAGCGCGAGTACCGCAAGCTGGGCCGCCTGCTCCTGCCGGCAGCCCCGTCGAACGGCGCCCGGCCCCGCCGAGCCTGACGTCCCGCCTCGGCTGACGTCCCGCCCTGGCTGGCGGTAGACGCCGGCCCGCTAGGTGAGCGTGACGTCCCAGGCGGTGTTCCCGGCGGGAGTCGCCGTGACCGGTGCGGACTCCACCGGGTTGTTGGGGGCGAAGGGGGAGGTGAAGTTGTGGGTGACCGCCGGGCTGGTCCAGGTGCCACCCCTGGCGTCCCGGCGCTTGATCTTCCACCTGAAGCTGACCGAGTACCTGGCGAGCCAGGAGCCGGGAGTCATGGCCACCCGGCCCGACCAGCCCGGGTGGTCGTTGAACTCGATGCTGTTGCTCCCGACGGCGATCGCCTCCGGGGCTTCGTCGTACTCCGGTTGGTAGGGACCGTCCTGCGCCCAGGCGCTGGGACGCTGCTCCTTCTTCTCGAAGTCCCCGTCGTCCTCCACCCGCTCGTAGTAGACGAAGCTGTCCTTGACCTGCTGCTTGAAGTCGTAGATCGCGGTCACGCTGCGGGGCAGGTTCTCCGGCGCGTGCAGGGTGGCGACCTGGTAGAAGCCGATGTCCTGCTTCTCGTCCAGTCGCTGCGTGGCCGGCCCCTCGTACTCGGACCTGAAGCTCAGCCGCAGGCTGTTGAGATCCGCCTCCGGCAGGTCCGGCTGGTCCTTCTTCCTGGTGCTGGAACGGGTGCTGCGACCCCCACCACCCGGGTACGGCTCCCGGCGACTGCCCGACGTCGCCGTGTCGTCCACATCCGCCTTCGGCGTCCGCTGCACCGGGGTCTGCGCCCCCGGCAGCGTCAGCGGGGGCAACTCGACGGTGTCCTGTGCCGTCTGCGGCGCGGGGTCGGTGGCGAGGACGCGAGCGGCGTTCGCCTCGGCCTCCCGCTCGAACCGGTCACCCGGGTCGCTGATCCGCAGCCCGGCCCCGTTGTCGGTGCCGGCGACCGGCCCCAACCGCTGCTGGATCACATGGGTCAACTCGTGTGCCAGGGTGTGCCGGTCCGTGCCCCCGTCGCCGAGGACCACGTGACTGCCGGAGGTGTACGCCCGCGCCCCGATCCCGGCCGCCGACGCCCGGGCCGCCGAGTCGTCGTGGATCCGCACGTCGGAGAAGTCCGACCCCAGCCGGGCCTCCATGTCGCCCCGGGTCGCGGCGTCCAACGGCCGCCCGCCGGAGCCGAGCACCGAGGCGACCGACCGCTGCACCTGCTCGGTCTGCGGGTGTCCGCAGTCCGCGCCGTGCTCGTGCCGGTCCTGCTCGACCATCCCCGCCGCCGCGCGGTTGCCCACCGTCCGCTGTAGGGCGATGACCTCCCGCGGGCTGTGCCCGGGACCGGCCCGCCCCGGTACGACGGCGTCGGCCCGCCGGCCGGCGGCGCGGCCCGGCCGGGCCGGCGCCTGGCGCTCCTGGGGGCTCGATGTCAGGTCGGACCGGTGATGACGCACGTCCGGGCACCTCCTCGACCGCAGGTGGGCATCGACGGCCAGCGTAGGCCCGGTTCGGGCGGTCGGTCGAGGGTCGTCCGGCCAGGAGTACGGCCCCTGCCCCTGTGGTGCGCGGGTCTGCCCCTGCGCGGTCCGTAGGGACCTTCCCGCCGGCTGCCCGGCCGAGCAGGCTGGCCAGCGTCCGCCGACCTGGCAGAGGAGCTTGCATGCCGACGTACCTGTCCCCAGGCGTGTACGTGGAGGAGGTGCAGAGCGGTTCGCGTCCCATCGAGGGCGTCGGCACCGCGGTCACCGCCTTCCTGGGATTCGCCGAGAAGGGGCCCTTCCACACACCGACCCTGGTCACCAACTGGAGCCAGTACGTCCAGCTCTTCGGGGGGATGGTAGAGGGCGCCTACCTGGCGCACGCGGTGTACGGGTACTTCACCAACGGCGGCGGCGTCTGCTACGTCGTCCGGATCGGCGACTCGGCCGGCCGCAAGAGCGGCGGCCGGGGCGTGCAGAAGTCGCTGCCGGCCGGTGAGCCGTCAGCGCTTGGCACGTTCCGGGTGGTCGCCCTGCCGGCCGCCGGTGGCGAGGTCACCGTGGAGGTCGCCGACGTCGAGGGCGAGGGGGCCGGTGAGGACCGGTTCCGGCTGATCGTCCACTCCGACGGCAAGCCGGTCGAGGAGTACGACGGTTCCTTCCGGCGCAACAAGACCTCCGTGGTCAACCAGGTCCGCGAGCGGTCCAAGCTGATCACCATGGAGGAGGCCACCCCGGCCAACTCCCTGGCCCGGCCGGTCAACCAGACGGTCACCCTGGCCCCGCCCGCAGCACCCGCCGATGCCCTCCCGGCGACTCTGTCGGCCGACGAGTTCGTCGGGGACGTCGACTCCCGCACCGGCCTGGCCGGGCTGGAGGCCATCGACGAGATCACCATGGTCGCCGCGCCGGACCTGATGGGGGCGTACCAGCAGGGGGTCGTCGACCTGGAGGCGGTAAAGGCCGCCCAGCTCGCCCTGATCTCGCACTGCGAGCAGATGGGGGACCGGATGGTCCTGCTCGACCCGCCGCCGGAGCTGACCGCCCAGCAGGTGCGCGGCTGGCGGCAGGACGAAGCCGGGTACGACTCCCGGTACGCGGCCCTCTACTACCCCTGGGTGAAGGTCTTCGACCCGAGCACCGGACGGGCGGTGTTCATGCCGCCCAGCGGCCACCTGGCCGGCCTCTGGTCCCGCAACGACACCGAGCGGGGGGTGCACAAGGCGCCCGCCAACGAGGTGGTCCGGGGCGTCGTCGACCTGCAGAACAACGTCACCAAGGGTGAGCAGGACCTGCTGAACCCGATCGGGGTCAACTGCATCCGGGCCTTCCCCGGGCGCGGCGTCCGGGTCTGGGGCGCGCGGACCCTCTCCTCGGACCCGGCCTGGCGCTACATCAACGTCCGGCGGCTGTTCAACTACGTCGAGGAGTCCATCCTGCTCGGCACGCAGTGGGTCGTGTTCGAGCCGAACGACCAGCGCCTGTGGGGCACCATCCGGCGCAACATCGCCGCCTTCCTCACCGAGGAGTGGCGGCGGGGCGCCCTGTTCGGGGCGACTGCGGCCGAGGCCTTCTACGTCAAGTGCGACCACGAGACCAACCCCCCGGAGGTGATCGACCGGGGTCAGGTGGTGTGCGAGATCGGCATCTGCCCGGTCAAGCCCGCCGAGTTCGTCGTCTTCCGCCTGGCGCAGTTCTCCGACAGCACCAGCCTGGTCAGCGACTGACCGGGCCGGGCCCCGCGTACGACGACCGGACCGACCATGACGAAAGGCGGCCACGATGGCCAGTGGTGACACCCTCATCGTGCACAGCTTCCAGGTGGAGCTGGGCGGCATCCAGGTGGAGCTGGTGCAGGAGGTCAGCGGCCTGACCGTCGAGCTGGACTCGATCGAGGTCAAGTCGGTGACCCCCACCGGCGAGCTGATCATCCGCAAGATCCCCGGGGCCCGGAAGGCCGGTGAGGTGACCATCACCCGGGGGCTCGACCAGAGCAGCGCCTTCACCGACTGGATCAAGGAGACGTTCCTCAAGGGCGCGGTGGAGGCGGCCCGACAGAACATCAGCATCATCCTCAACAACGCCGACAAGTCCGAGACCCGGCGCTTCGACCTGACCAACGCGTGGGTGAGCAAGTGGGAGGGGCCGGGGCTCAAGGCCGGCGACCCGACAGCGGCGACCGAGAAGGTCACCGTGGTGTACGAGGAGATCAGCGCGCAATGAGACGCCGTGGCGTCTCGGCCGGGGGGCTCGACACCCTCGTCGACCCGGCCGACGGGCCGCAGGAGCCCGCCGCGCCGGTGGTCGCGCCACCCGCGCCCGTCCGGCTCCAGACGGAGTTCACCTTCCAACTACCGCGGGGGTACGTCGACGAGGACGGCACCGTGCACCGGGACGGCAGCATGCGGCTCGCCACCGCCCGGGACGAGCTGACGCCACTTGTCGACCTGCGGGTCAAGCAGAACCCGGCGTACCTGTCGATCGTCCTGCTCAGCCTGGTGGTCACCCGGCTGGGCACGATCACCCAGGTACGCGCGGAGGTCGTCGAGCGGCTCTTCGCCTCCGACCTGGCCTTCCTCCAGGATCTGTACCGGCGGATCAACGCCGAGGGGCACACCCTCGCCGAGGTCACCTGTCCCTCCTGCGAGTCGGTGTTCGAGGTGGACCTGGCGGGTGGTCGCCCGGGGGAATCGTGACGTACGGGGCCGACCGGCTTCACGAGGAGGTTTCGTACGTCGCCTACCACTTCCACTGGCCGCGCGCCGAGATCCTCGATCTCACCCACGTCGAGCGGGCCCGGTACGTGGGTGAGATCGCCCGCATCAACACCAGGATGAACGAAGGTCAGTGAGGCACGATGGGGCTACGCGACAGGATGCGGCGGCTGGCCGCCGACGCCCGCGCCCGGGTGGCGGCGGGCCCCATCGCCGTCCACCCGTCGCCCGGCCCTGAACCGACGCCGGCCGCCACCGCACCGGCATCGACGGCCCCGGGTCCGACGCCCGACGCCGGGCCGGCGGGGCCCGCCGACCCCGCCTGGTGGAGCCTGCCGCCGATCCAACGGGCCCTGACCCCCGCGCCGGTGCTGGTCACCGACCTGCTCCGGTTCGCCGACCGGCTGGGCACCTTCCAGGACCCCACCCTGCGTACGCCGCTCGACCACCTGGTCAGCGACCAGGCGCCCCTCGGGGTGGCCCGCGACCTGGCCCGCCCACGTCCGGTCCGACCGGGGGCCGACCGGGGGCCGACCGCACACCTGCCAGCCGTCCAGCGCCGCGTCCCCGACCGTCCCGCCACCGGTCCGGCGGCGGAAACCGGGCGCCCGCCCGCGGAGCCGGCGGGAGCCGACCGTCCGGCCGCCGCCGGAACCGCCCCGGTCCACCGCTCCGCGCCCGGGCCACCGCTACCTGCCCTCCCCGGGCCGACCCCGGCCCGGCCCGCCGACGGCGGGTCTACCCGGTGGGGGAGACCGCCGGCGGTCGCCGCCCCTGCGGCCCGGGCCAGGCCGCTGGTGACCGCGCCACCACCCGCCCCGACCCGCCGACTGACCGGCACCCCGCGCGCGGACGCCCCCTCGGCCCCACCGCTGACCATGCTCCAGCGGGCCCTCCGGACCCCGTCCACCCAGTCCACCAGCGGAGTCACCGCGCCCTCCCCGACGGGCACCTCGGACACGGCTGTCGTCCCGCCCTCCGTCGGGCCCGTCACCCCGACCGGCGGCCGGGCCCGCACCGTCCCGGCCGCCCCCACCCGCCGATCCGCCGAGGCCGCGCCACGCACCGGCGACCCCCCGGCCCTCGGTCCGCCGGGTGGCGCTCCGCCGTCCGGGGAGTCCGGTGGGGCCGGATCCGTACCGGACTCCCCGGGGACCCCGCGGGTCGGTCCGCGCGCCGACCCCGCGCCGGCACGGAGCGACCCGCCCCCGGTCCGCCGCACCACCCGGCCGGGTCTCGGTGATCCGCTCCCCGCGCTCCCCGGGACCGCCCGGATCACCGCGTCCGGTCGCCGGGCCGCTCCCGCGCCGACGGCCGGGGCCGGTGCGCGGGCGGGCCGGGACGGGCCGGTCGGTCCACCCCCGACGGTGCAGCGGGCACCGACGGGACGGGAACCGGACGGGGCGATCCCCACCCGGACGGCGGTCACCCGAACGGTCAGCACCCCCACCATCCCCGCGTCCGGGCCGGACGTCCCGCGCCGATCCGGGAAGGACCCCGCTCCGTCCCCGCCCCCGAACACGACCACGGCCCCGACCACGACCACGGCTGGCCCAGCGCCGCCGGCCGGAGCGAGCCACACCGCCCCGCCCGTCGTCCGGAACTCCCCGAACCCGCCCGAGCCGGGCACCCCGGACGGCGACACCTCCCCGGCGCGCCGTCCCGCAGACCCGCAGACCGGTGCGTCCCCGACACCCCACAGACCGGTCCGTGCCGGCCTGGGACCGCCGCTGCCGGCCGACGCGCCGCCGCCCGTGGTACGCCCGGGGCCACCGGTCGGCCCCGGCACGACAAGCTCGCGGGCGGGCGCCCCCCGGGCCGGCGCACGGCCGGCCGCCACGTCGCCGCTCCCTCGGGCCGGCCGGTCCCCGGACCCAATTCCGGCCGCCGAGCAAGCGGCCCGGCAGCCGTCGCCCGCGCCACCGGTCGTCGCCCGCGCCCCGGCCGGCCCGTCGGGGGAACGGCCGTCGCCGGTCGCCCCGGGTGGGGGCCCGCACCGCGCCGTGTCCGTTCCGCCACGCGTGCCGGTCCGCCCCTCGCCGGCCGGGCCGACGACGGGTGGGCCTTCGACGGGTGGGCCTTCGACGGGTGGGCGGAGCACCGCCGGGGAGCCGACCGGACCGGTGGTCCAACGGCTCCGGTGGCGGACCCCCGGTGCGCCCGGCACCGCGCCCGGTCCCGGGACGACGGTCGTTCCCCGCCGGGCCGCCGCGCCCCCGACGCCACACCTTCCGGGTGACAACACCACCTCCGGTGGCACCGGCCCGGAGTTTCCCGCCCGCTCCGGCGCCGGGCCCGCCCCGGCCGGAGACACGGCTGTCGCCGGGGCGGGCCCGGCCACCCGGGACGGTTCCGGTTCCGCTGTCGCCCCCGGGCCGTCCGCCGCCCGGGAACCCGTGCCCACGCTGGTCCAGCGGCGGGTCCCGTTGCTGGCCGAGCGCCAGCTCACCCTGCTCACCGACGTGCCACCCGCCCCGGCCGATCCGGCTCCGGCAGCCGACGCCCGGCTCACGGTGCCGGTGACCTGGCGGACCCGCGGCGACGGAGCCCCGGAGGCGCCCCCCGGTGGACGGCCCGCCACCGCGGGGACGTACCCCGGCCGCCCGGCGGTCGTCCAACGGGCTACCGGGATCGCTGCCCCGGACGGACGTGGGCACGCACCAGCCGGCGCGGGGAGGCCCCACGCGCCCGCCACCGACCAGCCCCACGGCGGCCCGTCCCACAGCAACCGGGACGGACCTGCCGGGGCGCGTCCGGGTGACGGTCCGAGCCCGCTCCTGCCCGGGGTCACCGGTCCAGCCCGGAGTGCCCCGCCGACCGGGTCGCCCCGGTCCGCCGCCGCTCACGGCGCACCGCTGCGGGAGGCCACCGGGGGCGTACCGATGCCGGCGCTGCGGACGGCGGCGCCGGTCACGGCCGGAGGGTCCGGGGCCACCACCGGGCCGGCGCCGGCGCAGCCGGCCGCGCCGGTCCAGCGGGCGACGCTCCGGCCGGCGGCCCAGACCACCGCCGCCCGGCCGGCGACCACCGGGCCGGCGCGGAACGTCGCCGGGACCGTTCAGCGGCGCAACACCGTCGAGTCGGCCGGCCCGGACCGGGAGCCGGACGTGGAGGCCGTGCTGCGGGGCCTCGACCGGCGGCACCTGGACGCCTTGGCCCACCGGCTGGTCGAGCCGATCAGCCGGCTGGTCCGGGCCGACCTGCGGGCCAGCCGGGAGCGGTCCGGCCGGTGGCGGGACGGCCCACGGTGAGCCCGCCCAGCGGCCGGGCGACCGCACAGGCAGCACCGCCAGCGCACGGGCCGCACGGGTCGGAGCGCACGAACCAGCAGGAGAGGGGGTACGGGAATGGCCGGTGGCGACCCCGGGACGAGCGTCCACTTCCGGCTCCAGGTCGACGGCATCGACCTGGGCGACTGGAACAGCTGTGACGGCCTCGGCTGCGAGGTGGAGCTGGAGCAGTACCAGGAGGGCGGCAACAACGAGTTCGTCTGGCAGCTCCCGTCGCGGTTGCGGTACACGAACGTCACCCTGACCCGCCCGCTGACCCGGGACACCGCCAAGGTCTCCAGCTACCTCGCCCAACTGCCCAGCGGGGTGCGCCGAGGGACCGCGCAGATCGCGGCGCTCCGGCCCGACCTGGCGCTGCTGGTGCAGTGGGGGCTGGCGGACGTGGTCCTGGTGCGGTGGTCGGGGCCGTCCTTCGACCCGAACCGCTCCGAGGTGGCCAGCGAGAGCATCGAGCTGGCGTACCACGGCTTCCTGGAGGTCGGCTGATGCGGTCGCGGGCCGGCAAGGTGGCGGCGCACCTCCAGCGGTACCAGCCGCCCACGTCCGGCGGGAGCCAGCCCGGCGGGACCCTCGGCGGGCCGATCGCCTTCATGTTCAACCCACAGCAGCTCGCCCTGACCAAGTCGGCGAACTGGATCCCGCACGTGGTACGCGGCGCGGCGGACGTCGGCGTCGCCGAGTTCAGCGGGTCCGGCCCCCGGACGCTGAGCCTGGAGATCTTCCTGGACGCCACGGACACCCACTCCCGTAGCGTCCAGGAACGGGTCGACGCCCTGCTCACCTGCTGCGTGCCGACGAAGGCGAGCATCGCGGCGAAGGCGCCGTCCCCGCCGTGGGTGAAGTTCGCCTGGGGGCAGTTCCAGACCGTCTCCTTCTACTCGTACGTCAGCCAGATCAACGCCACGTACAGCCTGTTCGACCCGGACGGCACCCCGCTGCGGGCCACCTGCTCGTTGACGCTCAACGAGGTCAGCGGCGCCACCCCCGGGCAGAACCCGACGTCGGGCAGCCGCACCGCCCGCCGGGTGCACCGGCTGGTGGCCGGGGACTCCCTGGAACTGCTGGCCCACCGCGAGTACGGGGACCCGACCGCGTGGCGGGTCATCGCGGAGGCCAACGACATCGACGACCCGGTCCGGTTGCGGCCGGGCCGCCAACTGCTGCTGCCCGCCCCCGACGAACTGCGCACCCAGGAGGGGCCCCATGTCCAGCGGTGACCACACCAACAACCTGGTCGTCGGCCTGCCCGGGCCGCTGCCCCGGGCCTGGGCCGACCGGCTGGTCTCGGCGGTCGTGGAGGACAGCACCAACCTGGCCGCGACGGCCACCCTGCGCTTCCGGGACCAGCAGAGCCGGTTCCTGCGCGACAACGGGGTCACCATCGGCACCGACCTGACCGTCCGGGTCCGCACCGGCCACGACGCCGCCCCGCTGCCGCTGTTCAGCGGCGAGGTGGTGACCCTGGAGTCGGAGTACGACGGCGTCGGCACCTTCACCACCGTCCGTGCCCTGGACCTGTCCCATCGGCTGATGCGGGGTCAGCGGGTCCGCAGCTTCGTCAACCGCAAGGCCTCCGACATCGCCCGGGAGGTCGCCGCCGCCGCCGGGATCCCGGTCGGCCGGATCGACCCCACCCCGACCGTGTACGAGACGGTCACCCAGCCGAACGTCAACGACTGGGAGTTCCTCAAGATGCTGGCGGTCGACAACGACGCCGAGGTGGTGGTCGTCGACGGCAGGTTCGAGTTCCGGCGGTCGGTGCGGGCCGCCGCCGCCCCGGGTGCCGGGGTCACCGCCGAGCAGAGCCCGTTCGTCGTCGAGATGAACGAGAACCTCCTGTCGGTGCGCTCCACCGTGACCTCGGTCGGCCAGGTGGCCGGGGTCACCGTGCGCGGGTGGGACGTCCGGGCCAAGCGGCCGGTCCGCACCGAGGTCAGCACCGACGCCAGCGACGAGGTGCAGATCGGCACCACCCCGGGTAAGGTGTCCCGGCCCTTCGGCGCGGCCCGGCTCTGCGTGGCGGACGTGCCGTACCGGACGGCGGCCGAGACCCGGGCGGTCGCCGGCGCGGTGGCCGCCGACGTGACGGCGGCGTTCGCGGAGTTGGAGGTCGGCATCCGGGGCAACCCCCGGCTGCGGGCCGGGGTGCCGCTGTCGTTGCAGCGGGTGGGCAGCCCGTTCGAGGGGAAGTACACGACCACCGCCAGTCGGCACGTCTTCGGCCCCGCCCAGTTCTACGAGACGTGGCTGACGGTCAGCGGCCGGCAGGACCGGTCGACGTGGGGCCTGGCTACGGCCGCCGCCGCGCCGGCCCGGGCGATGCGGGTGCCGGGGCTCGCCGTCGGGATCGTCACCAACACCAAGGCCGACGTGGACCGCCGCCATCCCGAGCGGGTGGGCCAGGGCTGGGTGCGGCTGCGGTTCCCCTGGTTGACCGATGCCCCGGACTACGAGACCGACTGGGTGCGGACGGTGCAGCTCGGCGGGGTCGGCGGGGGCGGGGTGTTCTGCCCGGAGGTCAACGACGAGGTGCTGGTCGGCTTCGAGCAGGGCCTGCTGGACCGCCCGTACGTCATCGGTGGGCTCTACAACGGGGTGGACAAGCCGTCCCCGCACGACGGCGCGCTGGTGGACGCCTCGTCCGGGCGGGTGAACCGGCGCTCGTTCGCGTCCCGCAGCGGGGACCGGATCGAGTTCCTGGAGTCCCAGCTCCCCGCCGGGCCCCGGGGGATCCGGCTGTGCACGTCCCGGGACCGACTCACCGTGCACCTCGACGAGCGGCGTACGGCGGTGATCATCCACAGCGATGGCAGCGTCGAGATCGAGGCCCGGCAGCAGGTCACGGTGAAGGGGCGCGGGATCACCCTCGACGCCGGAACCGGTGAGCTGACCCTCAAGGGCCGGTCGGTGACCGTCGATGGCGGCACCCAGGTCGACATCCAGGCACCACTCGTCAAGCTCAACTGACCGGAGGAACGCCACATGCCACCGGCCGCGCGCATCGGTGACCAGATCAGCCACCTCGCCACCGGGCTCACCCCCGGGCCACCCACCGGGACGATCGGCCCACCCGGCGGGCGGGCCCTGCCACCCGGCACGCCCAGCGCCCCGCTGCTCGGGGTCTCCAGCGTGCTCATCGCCGGGAAGCCCGCCGCCGTGGTCGGCACCGTCTGCGTCTGCGACAAGCCGCCGCAGCACGCCGTGCTCCTGCTGACCAACCGGATCGTGCCGGCCGTGCCGCCGCCGCTGCGCCGGGTGCTGATCGGCGGGCACCAGGCCGCGCGCCGGGGCGACGCCACCACCTGCCGGGCCGTGGTGAGCACCGGTGCGCCGACCGTGCTGATCGGCGGGTGAAAAGGTGGCGGAGCAGTTCATCGGGGCGGGCTGGGCGTTCCCGCTGCGCACCGACGCCACCGGCGGGATCGCCCTGGTCGACCGGGAGCGGGAGATCGTCGAGGCGATCCGGCTCATCCTCGGCACCGCCCCGGGCGAGCGGCCGATGCGGCCGGAGTTCGGCTGCGGGGTGCACGACTACGTCTTCGCCCCCGCCGACGAGAACACCGCCGGGCGCATCGCCTTCGAGGTACGCCGGGCGCTGGACCGGTGGGAGCCCCGCATCGACGTCCACGACGTCGTGATCGGCTTCGACGCCGAGGACGCCGGGGTGCTCTACATCGACGTCCGGTACTCGATCCGGGGCACCAACGACCCCCGCAACCTGGTCTTCCCGTTCTACGTCATCCCGTCCCACGAGGAAAGCGCCGCCTGATGCCGCTGCCCGCGCCCAACCTGGACGACCGTCGCTTCCAGCAGCTCGTCGACGAGGCGAAACGCTTCATCCAGCAGCGCTGCCCGGAGTGGAGCGACCACAACGTCTCCGATCCCGGGGTGACCCTGGTCGAAACGTTCGCCCACATGGTCGACCAGCTCCTGTACCGGCTGAACCGGGTGCCGGAGAAGAACTACCTGGCCTTCCTCGACCTGATCGGCGTCCGGCCGTTCCCGCCCACGGCCGCCCGGGGGGACGTCACGTTCTGGCTCTCGGGCCCGCAGACCCAGCCGGTGGTGCTGCGCGCCGGCACCGAGGTCGGCACGGAACGGACCCAGACCGACGAGGCCATCGTGTTCACCACCGCCGCGGACCTGGCGGTGGTGCCCTGCGAGCTGACCCGGCTGCGCAGCCACCCCGGTCAGGGCCCTCCGGTGGACCGGACCGAGGAGCTGCTCGACGGCCGGGACGTGGCCTGCTTCCCGGCCGCCCCCTCGGTCGGGGACGCCATGCTGCTCGGCCTCTCCGCCGCAGTGCCCTCCTGCGCGGTCCTGCTGCGGATGGACAGCCGGGTGGAGGGCGTCGGCGTGGACCCGCGCCAGCCGCCGCTGGTGTGGGAGGCGTGGACCGGCGAGGACTGGTCGCCCTGCGACGTCGACCACGACGACACCGGCGGGCTGAACAGGCCGGGCGAGGTGGTACTGCACATGCCGGCCACCCACGTCGCCTCCGTGGTGGCCGGGCAGCGGGCCGGCTGGCTGCGGTGCCGGTTGGTCGAGGCCCGACCCGGCCAGCCCTTCTACGCCGCCTCCCCGACCGTGCGCGAGGTCGAGGCGGCCACGATCGGCGGCACGGTCACCGCCGTACACGCCGAGACCGTCCTCGGCGAGCAGGTTGGGGAGGCCGAGGGGGTGCCCGGCCAGCGGTTCACGGTGGCCCGGCCGCCGATCGTTCCCGACGAGTACCCGCTGATGGTGGAGACCGCCGACGGTGCGGGGTGGCTGGAGTGGACCGAGGTGGACACGTTCAGCGGGTCCGGGCCGGACGACCGGCACGTCGTCGTCGACCGGACCGCCGGGGAAGTCCTGTTCGGGCCGGCCGTCCGGCAGCCCGACGGCGCCCTGCGCCGGTACGGCGCCGTACCCGCCGCCGGGTCGCGGGTCCGGGTCCGGCGCTACCGCACCGGGGGCGGACGCAGCGGCAACGTCGCCCGGGGCGCCCTGGCCGTCCTGCGCAGCTCCATGCCGTACATCTCGGGGGTGGAGAACCGGGGCCCGGCCACCGGCGGCGTCGACGGGGAGACCGTGGCGGAGGCCCGGCTGCGCGGGCCGGTGCAGCTGCGCGCGCAGGACCGGGCGGTGACCGCCCGCGACTACGAGCTGTTGGCCCGGCAGGCCTGCCCCGCCGCGGCCCGGGTCCGGTGCCTGCCCGCCGGCGACGGCAGCGCGGCGGGCGGGGTCCGGCTGCTGGTCGTACCGGAGGTGGTCGCCGACGAGGAGGGCCGACTCCACTTCGAGGACCTGGTGCCCCCGGACGGGATGCTCGCCACCATCGCCGAGCACCTCGACGCCCGCCGCCCGGTGGGCACCCGGCTCATGGTGGAGCCGCCGTTCTACCAGGGCGTCACGGTCGCGGCCCGGCTTGTTCCCCGTCCCGACACGGCCGCCGCGCAGCTCCGTGCCGAGGCGACGGCCACCCTGTACCGGTACCTCGACCCGGTACGCGGCGGGCCGGAGGGGACCGGGTGGCCGTTCGGGCGGCAGGTGCACTCCGGGGAGATCTTCGGGGTCCTGCAACGGCTGCCGGGGGTCGAGGTGGTCGAGGAGGTACGGATGTTCCCCGCCGACCCGCTGACCGGCCGCCGGGGCGAGCAGGTGACCCGGATCGAGCTGGACCGGCACGCCCTCGCCTTCTCCCACCAGCACCAGGTCCGGGTCGACGAGCGCCCACCGGGCGCCTGAGCAGGAGGGAACACGCGGATGCGCGCCGCCATCGAGGGGCTGGCCACGCCCGACCCGCTGGGTCGGCGGCTGCCCGCCGTCTACGCCGCCGACGATCTGGCCCAGCGCCTGACCGGCGCGTACGACCAGGTCATCGCGCCGGTGCACGCCACACTGGACAGCCTGTGGGCGTACTTCGATCCAGCGTTGGCCCCGCCGGACTTCGTGGACTGGCTGGGTGGCTGGGTCGCCGCCGGGGGCGGTCGCGACGCGACCCCCGACGAGCGCCGCCGGGTGGTCGCGGGCGCGGTCGCCCGGCACCGGGTGCGCGGCACCGCCGCCGGGCTCGCCGAGGAGATCCGGCTCGCCACCGGCGTCACCCCCGAGGTCGCCGAGAGCGGCGGGACCGCCTGGTCCGCCACCCCGGGCGCCGAACTGCCCGGCTCCGCCGAGCCCGCCCTGACCGTACGGATCAGGGTGTCCGAGCCCACTGCGGCCCTGGAGTCCCGGCTCCGGGCGGTGGTCGAGGCGAACCGGCCGGCACACGTGCCGTACACCGTGGAGGTGCTGTCGCTGGACGGCGGCCCGGCGGCGGGCGGGCCCCGGTGAGGATCTGCGACAACTGCGGCGCCGAGGTGGTCCCCGGCGACGGCTTCTGCGGCACCTGCGGCGCCTTCCTTGCCTGGGACGCCACCGACACGGCGCCCGCGCCGGCCACCACGACCGCCAGGGACGCCCCAGCCGGCGACGGCGCCACGCCGGCCGCGACTGGAACGCCGGCCGGGACGGCCGGGATGGCGGCGACGGAAACGCCGGCCAGGACACCGACTGAACCGACCGAACCGGCGGCCAAGCCGGCGGCTGGGACCGGGGACGTCGAGCACGGGAAACACCGGGCGCAGAAGCGGGACCTTCGGCGGGCCGCCGCGCTCGTGGTCCCGGTGCGCCCCGCCGACGAGCCCGGTCCCACCCCGCCGCCCGACCGGGCCGCCGTCACCCCACCGCCGGCCGCCGACCGGCCTTCCGTCGCCGGCCAGCCCGGCGCGGTGCTTCCGGGCCGGCCCGTCGCGCCCACGCCCGAGGTCCGCGACTTCGCCGGTGACCGGGCCGGCGGCGCGGACGACGTGGTCTGCCCGGCCTGCGGGACCACCAACCGGGGCGGCAGCTCGTTCTGCCGGGGGTGCGGCCGACCGCTGACCGCGGCGGCCCGGCCGACGGCGGTCGTGCCGTGGTGGCGGCGGCTGCGGTGGCCCCGGCGGCGGCCCGGCCGGGGCCGGCTGCGGCGGCTGCTCGCGGTGCTGGTGGTCCTGGTCCTGGTCGCCGGGGCGGTCTGGGCTGTCGTCCGTTTCGCCGGCCCGGTGGTCGACGCGGTCCGGGACCGGACGGCGAAGCCCGAGGCGGTCCTGCCGAGCACGGTGACGGCCTCCAGCGAGGCGTCCGGCCACCCCGCCCGGTCCACCGTGGACGGCCTGAACAACCGGTACTGGGCGCCCGCCACCGACCGGCCGGCCACCGGCCAGTACGTGGAGCTGACCTTCGCCCCGCCGATCCGGCTGATGGATCTCATCGTGCACACCGGGGCGTCCCCGCAGCAGGACGCGTTCGTCCGGCTGGGGCGGCCGGCCGAGCTGACGATGACCCTGTGGACCAGGGACGGCACGAGCAGCACCACGGTGCTGCGCCTGACCGACCGGCCCGGACCGCAGAGCTTCCACCACGTGACGGGCGGGGTGGCCCGGCTCCGGTTGACCGTCGACGCCAGCTACGGCGCGCAGCAGGGACGGCAGGTGGCGCTGGCCGAGGTCGAGGTGTTCAGGCGGCCGTGACGTGCACGGGTCGAGTGTCGGCCGGCCAGGCGACGCCGAGCGAGCGGAGCATCCGCTCGTACGTCTGCTGGCTGCGTTGGGACGCCGCCACGTCGCCGGCCCGGCGCTGCGCGGTGACCAGTAGCCGCCATCCGTCGTCGTGGTAACCGTCCAGCTCCAGCGCCCGCCGGGCCGCCGTCGCCGCGGCCCGGGCCCGTCCCCGGTTCAGCTCCAGCCTGGCGAGCAGCACCGCCGCCTCCGTGGCCCGGGTCCGGTGCCGGTCCCGGGCGGCGAGCACCCACTCGGCGGGTCCGTCCTCGGGCAGTAGGTCACCGGTGTAGTGGTCGAGCGCGCCACGCAGCGCCGCGACGGCAGCCGCGTCCTCGCCGGTCGACCGGGCCCGCCGAACGGCGGCCAGCGCCGCTTCGAAGGCCGACACGTCACAGACACCGCCCGCCCCCACGTCCAACCGGTAGGACGACCCGTCGCGGACGATGAACCGGGACGCGCCCCGGGCCACGCCGGGCTCCAGGAAGGTACGCAGCGTCGAGACGCCGACGTGCAGGTTGTTGACCGCGGCCCGGTCCGGCAGCTCCGGCCAGAGCGCCGCCGTGATCCGCTCCCGGTGCAGCGGCTGACCGGCCTCCGCCGCGAGGTAACGCATCAGGGTCCGGACCCGGGGGCGCACGCCCGACCAGTCCACCGGGGCGCCGTCCGGCTCCAGCCGGAACCCGCCGAAGCAGCGTAACCGCAGGTGCCGGCGCCCTTCGGAGGCGGCTGCCGGACGATCCCTCGAAATCATGTGATCTGTCTCCCTTATCGCCACGACAACGCGGGCCGTCGCCGGTCCGCGACCAGACGCCAGCACCGGGCCGCGCCGGTGTCGGCGCGGTCACGGCGCAGGCGGGACCGCCTGTGTTGGGGAGGTGGGCGACCCACGTCGCGCCGGAGATTCTGCTCGGCCGTCGGGGGACATGGGCAGCCGTCAATTTGGGGACTTCCGGGGCATCTACCATCGGTAGCGCTCGGTACACGCTGGGGGATCGGGCGCCCATCCTTCCCAGGAGCGACCTGATGTCGACCGTCGACCCACCCGAAGTCGGTGGACCCATGCCGGTCGTGGTCCGGTGGGATCACCTGGCCGGCGAACGTTGGCCGGAGCTGGCCGACCTCACCGCCGACGGGCTGGTCCTCCTGGTGCTGCCCCCCGAGACGACGGTCGCTCCGCTGTCGCTGCTCGCCGCCGGGGTCCGGGCCGTCCTGCGGGACGGCGACGGCACCGACGAGCTGGACCTGGCCCGGTCGGCGGTGCTCACCGGCGGGTCGTACCTGTCGCGGAGCGTGGCGGCGTCGGTCGGCGGCCGGCCGGCCGGCGACGGCCGGGGAGACCCGACGTCCCTGGGCCCCCGGGAGGTGGAGACGCTCCGGTACATCGCCCAGGGCCTCACCCACCGGCAGGCCGCCCGCCGCCTGGGAGTCACGGAACAGACCATCAACACGTACGCGAAGCGGCTGCGCCGCAAGCTCGGTGCCGCCAACAAGGCCGAGCTGACCCAGCGCGCGGTCGAACTCGGCTATCTGTCGGTGTGACGTCGTTTTTGCCGGCCTTTTTCCTCGCCCAGCCACCCATTCCGTAGTTGACTGCTCACTGAGAGGTGGGCGGATGTACGACGTGTGTGTGGTGGTGTCCGAGCCGTTGGCCCGGCGCGGGGTGCACCAGCTGATCGACGGGAACGACCGCGTTCGATGCCTGCTCGCCGTCGACACGGCGGGCGAGGTGACCGCGGCCGGCGCGGGCCCCGACACGGTCGTGGTCCTGGTCGACCCGCTGCCGCAGGTGGTGCGGTGGTCCTGCGCCCGACACCCGACCCTGGTGATGGTGCCGGAGTCGACGAAGGCCACGACGCTGGAGGCGATCCGGGCCGGCGCACGCTCGGTGGTGAGCACCGCGACCGGGCGGGCGCAGCTACGGATCGCCCTCGACGTCACCGCGGCCGGCGGGTTCTACCTGTGCCCGATGCTCTCCGCCCGGCTCCGCGCCGACGCGGACAGCCCCGGCCCGGAGCGCCCGATCGTCGGCGGCCGGCCCGGCGGCGCGGTCGCCGGCGGTCGGGGGGCGGCCGGCGGCGGGGGCCCGACCTGCGCGCCGGGTCCCGGGCCGGGCCGGGATCGGACACGTTCCCGGGCGCCCTGCCGGCCCGCGCTCGCTCCCCGGGAGGCGGCGACCCTGGAGCTGATCGCCCAGGGCCTGACGCATGCCCAGACGGCCCGCAGGCTGGGCATTTCTGAGGCCACGGTGAACACCTACGTCACCCGGATCAGGTCGAAGCTCGACGTCGGGAACAAGGCCGAGCTGACCCTGGAGGCGATCACCCTCGGGTTGGTGCAGCGTCGCCGCTCCGGCGTCCACCCGGCGCTCTGACCCCGCGTGCCATCAACTGCCTGCCGATCCAGCGCCGTCGGGACCGTGTCCCCGGGGTCACGCTGGTCGGCGACGCCGCCCACGTCATGTCGCCGTTCGCCGGCGAGGGTGCCAACCTGGCCATGTTCGACGGGGCCGAACTCGGTATGGCCATCGCCGAGCACCCCGGCGACATCGAGGGCGCCCTGGCAGCGTACGAGTAGGCCCTGTTTTCGCTCAGCGCGGACGCCGCGGCGGGGGCCGCCGCCAACCTCGAGATCTGTTTCAATGACAACGCCTCGCAGAACCTCGTCGACCGGTTCGCGGAGTACGCACGCGCCCAGTGACCATTGACCTCCGGCCTTTCAGATGAGGTGATCCGCGCGTATGAACGCTTTCCCCACCGCGGCGGTTCTGCGACCCGGCCCTCGGCTTCCGGGACACCACATCACCATGCCCGGTTCGCCGGCCGCCCTGGCGGCTCTTCGCGCGTTCGGCGGAGAGGCATTGCAGGATCCCACTCTGCTCGGCCGATTCGGTGATGTTCTGACCCCCACCCTGCTGGCCTGGGGCGAGAACGATTCTGTGGTCAGCGCCGGCTTCGGCCGCGCCGACGCCGACGCCGTGCCCAACGCGCGGTTCGTGCTGATTCCCGACACCGGGCACCTGCCCATGCACGAAGCCCCCGACGAGACAATTTCCGTCATCGACGCGTTCGTCGCCGACGAAACCCTCACGAAGGACTGAGCACACACTATGATCAAAATCGGGATCATCCTGGGCAGCACGCGCCCCGGCCGCAATGGCGAGGCCGTCGCCCGCTGGGTCCTCGAACAGGGCAGCCGGCGAACCGACGCCACCTTCGACCTGATCGACCTGGCCGAGCACCACCTGCCAGCGATCGACGAACCGGTGCCGCCCGCCCGTGGGCGCTACACCAATGAACACACCAAGGCGTGGGCGCGGATCGTCGCGCAGTACGACGGGTACGTCATCGTCACGCCCGAATACAACCACTCCGCTCCCGGCGCCCTGAAGAACGCCCTCGACCGGGTGTACGGCGAATGGAACAACAAAGCCGCCGCGTTCGTCTCCTACGGCGCTCAGGGCGGTGTGCGCGCGGTGGAACAACTGAGGCCGATTCTCAGCGCTCTGCAGATCGCCCACGTCAGCGCCCAGGTGTCGCTGGGCTTGATGACCGACTTCGTCAACTTCAGCGAATTCAAACCCGGCGACCACCAACACCGCGTGCTGGCCGGCACCCTCGACCAGCTCGTCACCTGGAGCACCGCAATGGCCACCATCCGCCAGCCCGCGGAGACCACAATCTGATCGCCCCGCAGTGCGACCGGATCAGTTCCTCGGGTTGCTGGCCGACCTCGTGCCCCGGCTCACGAGGTCGGCCAGGCGGTTACTGAACGCCGCGACGTCTTGCCGCAACAACGCCGCCGATCCACTGCCCAGCGCTGGGGTCTGCCACAGAGGGCAGTCTCGCCAACGGCTCTGGCCCACTGTCGATGGTGACATTCGGTAGTAGGTAGAGATACCCGGTATTGCCTTTATGGCTGGCGTTTCTCTGAGCTGGCCAGCCTCGAGGAAAGAGCTGCAACTGCAGCTCGCCGAGTGCTGGACACGCTCGCAGCCTGCCTGCGCCCGCCCGCAGGTTTCCACCCGCCGGCGCGGCCACGTCCGCCGCACCGGCACGACAACTCCAGCAGCGGTGCCGTTCCCGCTGCCATCCTGACCGGCGGCGGGCTCATCGATCCAGCGCACGACCCCGCCCGGGTCACCGGATGTTTGGCCCGCGCGGGCCCAGTCGGCGGCGGGGGTGGGAAAGTTCCCTCGATCCTCTGAACGGCTGACCATCCAGCGAATCGCGGTTCCTCAGGAACTGAACGGTGTCGGTGTCCGACTACCGGTGTCGACAGCTTCCCGACGTGAGATCGGACTGCGGTGTGACCACGACCGACGACCGACCCGCCCTCCCGGACACCCCACCCGCGCCGACACCGTCCGGGTGGGGCGCGTTGCTACTGCGCATCCACTTCTACGCCGGGATCCTCGTCGCGCCGTTCCTCGTGGTGGCCGCCCTGACCGGCCTCGCGTACACGATCACCCCGCAGGTCGACCGGGCGCTGTACGGGCAGCAGCTGGTCGTGGACCGGCCCGGCAAGCAGGCACGGCCGCTCGCGGAGCAGATCGCCGCCGCCCGCACCGCACACCCCGACGGCACCCTCGCCGCCGTCGCCCCCGGCCACGGTGACGCCACCACCCGCGTCGTGTTCAACCTGCCTGACCTCGGCGACAAGCAACACACCGTCTACGTTGACCCCTTCACCGCGCAGGTGAAAGGCACCCTGACCACCTGGTTTGGGTCCACCCCGGCGACCACCTGGTTGGACGACCTGCACCGCAACCTGCACCTGGGCGTCATCGGTCGCTACTACTCCGAAACCGCCGCCAGCTGGCTGTGGGTCCTCGTCCTCGGCGGCCTCACCCTCTGGTGGCGACGCCACCGCACCAGCACCGCTCGGATACGCCGCCTCACCACCCCCGACCTCACCGCCCGCCGCGGCGTGCGCCGCACCCGCAGCTGGCACGCCGTCACCGGCGTGTGGCTCGCCGTCGGCCTGCTCTTCCTGTCCGCCACCGGCCTCACCTGGTCCCGCTACGCCGGCGGGAACTTCGACACGGCCCTCGACGCGCTCGACGCCCGCTCACCCGCGCTGTCCACGACCCTGCCCGGTGCTGTCGCACCCGCGCCTACCACCGGTCACCACGGCAGCGGCGAGGGCATCGCTGCGGTGAACGCCGCCGACACCGACCGGGCGTGGGCCATCGCCCGCGACGCCGGCCTCGACGGTCCCGTGGAGATCAGCCCACCCGCCGAGTCCGGCCAAGCGTGGAGCGTCACCCAGGTCGACAACCGCTGGCCGGTCCGCAAGGATGCCGCCGCCGTGGACCCGGCCGCAGGCGTGGTCACCGCGCGCAACGACTTCGCCTCCTGGCCGCTGTTGGCCCAGCTCAGCGGCCTCGGGATTCAGGCGCATATGGGTGTGCTGTTCGGGCCGGTCAACCAGATCCTGCTCGCCGCCCTCGCCGTCGGTCTGCTCACCGTCATCGTGTGGGGTTACCGCATGTGGTGGCAGCGCCGCCCCACCCGCCACGACCGACGGGCACCCGTCGGCGTGGCACCGGCGCGTGGGGCGTGGCAGCGGCTGCCCGCCTGGGGCATCGCCGTCAGCGTGCCGGCAGTGTTCGTGATCGGCTGGCTGCTGCCTCTGCTCGGCGCCACCCTGCTGGCCTTCCTCGCCTTCGACCTGCTGCTCGGCAACCGCCGAGCACGGGCTGCGATCGGCGTTCCTACCCGATAGGGCGCCTCGGTGACGACGAGGGCCTCCGGCGGCCCTCGGAACTGGCGTTTTCCCGACGGCGACACCCGGTTGATCGCGGCACTGGTCGAGCTGGCCAGCTGATCACCAGGCGCAGGGCGAGTAGTCCTTCAGGAAACAGCCGTACAGGTCTTCGCCCTGTTCGCCGCGGACGATCGGGTCGTAGACCCGCGCCGCGCCGTCGACCAGGTCCAGCGGGGCGTGGAAGCCTTCGTCCGCCAGCCGCATCTTCGTCGGGTGGGGCCGCTCGTCGGTGATCCAGCCGGTGTCGACGCTGGTCATCAGGATGCCGTCGGTCAGCATTTCCTGGGCACTGGTCCGGGTCAGCATGTTCAGCGCGGCCTTGGCCATGTTGGTGTGCGGGTGCCCCGGCCCCTTGTAGCCGCGGCCGAACTGCCCCTCCATCGCCGACACGTTCACCACGTACTTGCGGCGGGCCTTCGCTGCGGCCATCGCCGGTCGTAGCCGGCTGACCAGCACGAACGGCGCGGTCACGTTGCACAGCTGCACTTCGAGCAGCTCCACCGGGTCCACCTCGTGCACCCGCTGCACCCAGCTGTTGACCGGGTCGAGGTCCGGCACCAGACCGCCGGCGTCGATGGCGGTGGCTGCGGCGATTCGTTCCGGCGAGGCCGAGCCGCCGGTCAGCGCCAGCGCGGTGAGCGCCTGCGGGGTGATCGCGGCAGACTGCGGCGCGGCGGTCAGGCTGCCCGCCGGACCGCCTCGGCCGGCCGGTTTGGCGAAGGTGATGATCTCCGGCAGCGGGCCGTCCGGCAGGGCCGCCGCCTCCGCGGCGACGAGTTGGGCGTACGCCTCGGCCGTGCGGCGGACCGTCTGCGCCGCGTTGTTGATCAGGATGTCGAGTGGTCCCTGGGCGCTGACCGAGTCTGCGAGCGCGATCACCTGGGCCGGGTCGCGCAGGTCGATCCCGACGATCCGCAGGCGGTGCAGCCAGTCCCCGCTGTCCGGCATCGCGGCGAACCGGCGGACCGCGTCGTGCGGAAAACGCGTGGTCACCGTGGTGTGCGCCCCGTCGCGCAGCAGCCGTAGCGCGATGTACATGCCGATCTTCGCTCGGCCGCCGGTGAGCAGCGCGCGCCGGCCGGTCAGGTCGGTGCGGGCGTCGCGGCGCTCCCGGTTGAGCGCGGCGCAGGACGGGCAGAGCTGGTGGTAGAACGCGTCCACCTCGCGGTAGCGCTGCTTGCAGACGTAGCAGCCGCGCGGATTCTGCAGGAGACCGGCCGTGGCGCCCACGGTGGGGGAGGCGAGTGGGATGCCCTGGGTCTCGTCGTCGATCCGGCCCGGGGCGCCGGTGGCGGTGGCCGCCGTCACCAGGCGGTCGGCCGCCGCGATGGCGTCCCGCCGCTCCTCACGCCGCCGCTGCTTGATCACCTTGTAGAGCCTCGCGGTAGCCCGCTGCACCCGCACCACATCGGGATGATCGGAAGGCAGATCCTCCAACGCCTCAAAGACGCTGAGACAGGTCTCCAGCCGGCTGCGGTCGATGCCGTTTTGACCGGTTTCCGTAGTGTTGTACGCCGTCATGCCGTCGCTGTCTCATCCCGTTTCCTGCGCCGGGTCTACCCGGCCCAACCCCAGTCCGACCCGAAACTGTACGCACCGCACGGTCTCCGACGCATCCCGCGTTAGTTCATCAGTCCAAAGGCCGTCGAGGTCAACCTCGGTCCCCCCGGCCAGGTGGGCCCCACCGGTGTGCTGACGTCGGAGGTGGAACACCATGATCGATCTGCCTGAGCGGGCGGACGTCCTCTTACGGCCCCGCCGGTGTCCGGCGGCGTGGTCGCATCATCAGCCCGCCGAGCCACCAGCCCAGCGTCGCGCCGGTGACGCCGATTCCGATCGCAGCCACGACGTCGACCGGCCAGTGCACGTGCGCGAGAACCCGCGCCACGCCGATCATCGCGGCGGCCGCCATCAGCGCCGCCGCGACGGCCCGACGGTACGGCCACAGCAGCGCTGCCATCATCGTGGTCGCGGTGGTGTGGTCGGACGGGAAACCGCTGTCGGGGTCGTGCGGGAACCATGGCTGCAGCTGGCCGTCGGCGAACGGTCGGGGATGGTGGTAGGCGAGCGCGGCGAGTCCGACCAGGGCGGCGGTGGCGGCCGTGGCCACCAGCAACTGGACGGCGACGACGCGCCGGGAGGGCTTGGGCAGGCGCCAGCAGGACACGGCGAATGCGACGGTGACCAGGTAGATGGCGTACTCGGCCACCGCCACCACGGCGGTACGCACCCGGTCACTCCGCGCCGGTGAGGTTGAGGGTCGCCGCACCGGCGATGATCAGCGCGATACCGGCGACCTTCGCCCGCGTCAGCGCTTCGCCGAAGGCGAGCCGGGCGACGACCGCTATCGCTGCGGTGCCGAGCCCGGACCGGATCGCATAGGCGACGTTCACCTGTAGGTGTCGGACCGCCAAGGCGAGCAGCGTGAAGCACAGCAGATACGCCACGCCGACAACGATCGTGGGCACGAGCTTGGTGAAGCCGGCGCCGTGTTTGAGCGCCGACGTGCCGGTCACTTCGAACGCGATGGCGCCGAGCAACCTTATCCAGGCCATGTCCGTCCTCCTCAGAAGTGCCGCCAGGGCCGGACGCCCTCGGCCTTGAGCCGTCGCCACAGCATCACGATGTAGATGATGTCGGCGATGAAGACCAGCAGATAGAGATAGTTGACCAGGGGCGTCAGCGGATAGTCCTGGTGCGTCACGCTGTCGGCGACGAAGGAGGCCGGGCTGTCCGGCCACTGCCGGGTGACGCTGGTCGTCACGGTGAGCGCGGTGGCGATCCAGGCGAACAGCGTGCCGAGGAACTTGGCGACGGCGATGTAGAGCGACTGGCCGCGGCTGCTGCCCCGGCGCACCAGCATCGTGATGAACAGGATCGACATCATCACGTTGATGCCGAAGCCGGTGTACTCGCCGTCCGGGTCGTTGAATTCGAAGAAGGCCAGATGCATCGCCGGGTACGCGGCCGCGATGGCGAGGAGCATCACCGGTCGCATGTAGCGGCGTACCGGCGCGTCGAACTCGGCGGGCCCGTACCGGTACACCTGCCAGACGATCACCAGGTCGAAGAGGAACCAGACGATGCTCAGCGTGTGGATGTGGTCGGCGAAGGGGTTGATGAAGAATCCGTACGCGGCCTCCCAGCACAGGTTGGTGGCCAGCGCCGCGATCGGGATTCCGTAGGTGTGTTCTTTGAAGCCGCGGTAGATGATCCCCACGTAGGCGATCAGCCAGAAGATCACACAGATGACGCCGGTGACGACGACGGTGTCCGAGGTCATGGAGCCCTTTCGAGGATCGGCTGAGGAATCTGGGCGGTGCGTTGCCGGTAGCGGCGGGTGCCGAGCACGGCCAGGCGGTCGCGCCGGGCTGCCGGGAAGCCGTCGAGACGTTCGTGGAAAAGCGCCTCGTACCGGTCGAGTTGGGCGCGCAGCCGCGCGGGCGCGGCGTCGCCGTGCAGGCGTACGATCGCGTCGTAGGTGTTGAACTGCCCGCTCGTCACGTCCTGTGTGTAGTGCTCGAGGTCGTTGCCGATGTCGGCGAGCACCTCCACCGGCCACAGCAGGTCGAGGAGGTCCTGGTCGATCGGCCGGCGGAGGATTGCGAACGTCATGGCGTGCAGCAGCCGTACGTCGGAGGAGCGCAGCTCGGCGAGCCGGAGCACCTGCTGCTGGTCGGCGACGCCGTGCGTGGTCACCTTGTTCTCCAGGCGTACGTACTGCTCGCCGAGATCGAGCTGGCGGGCCACCGCGTCGTTGTGGGCGCGGGCCCGGCGAAGAAGTGCCTCGAACTTGTGCTTGTAGCGGACCAGCTTGTCGTAGTGCTGGTTGTCCGCCACGTCGAGGTCGAGGTCGCGGCTGTCCTCGGCGACGGCGTCGACCCGGTAGACCAGGTATTCCACGAGGAACGTCAGCGGAGTGCACCGGGCCCGCTGCCATCGGGTCAGCTCCTGCGCCGGGTAGTACAGCTCGGTCACGTACTCCCGGAAGATGCCGCGCGACTTGGACAACACCGCGTGCTCGGTGCGGAGCCGCTCCCGTACGCGTGCCATCGTCGCCCGGTTCCCCATCAGGATGCCTCCCGGACCAGCCGCATCCGGAGGTTCTTCGGGTAGAGCGTTGTCGAGGCGGCCGGGGTGACGCGGGCCCCGGGGAGGGGGTCGAGGGTCCAGCGGCGGGTGATCGTGGCCAGCGCGAGCGTGGCCTCGACGTAGCTGAACTGGTCGCCGATGCACTTGCGGGCACCGCCGCCGAAGCTGACGAACGCGCTGCGCGGCGGTGCCGGGCAGCGCGTCGCGTCCCACCGGTCGGGCCGGAACCGGTCGGGCTCTTCGTACAGATCGGCCCGGCGCTGAAGCAGGTACGGGCTCCAGGCGACGAACGTGCCGGCCGGGATCGGGTGCCCGCCGAGCTCGGTGTCGGCGGTGACGGCTCGGGTGACGATCCACGCCGGCGGGTAGAGCCGCAGCGACTCGGTGACGATCCGCGTGGTGAACTCCAGTTTGGGGATGTCCTCGAACGTCGCCACATCGCCGGTGAGGACTTGCTCGACCTCGGCGCGCTGCCGGGCCCGCACGTCGGCGTCCTGCGAGAGCAGGTACAGCGACCAGGCGAGTGTGTTGGCGATCGTCTCGGATCCGGCGGCGAAGAACGTCATGACCTCGTCGACCGCCTCGTTCTCGGTCAGCGAGGACGGCGTGTCGCTCTGGTCGTCGCGGGCGGCGAGCAGGCTGGCCAGCAGGTCGTCGTGGTCGCCTGCGTGGGCTCGGCGCTCGGCGACGATGGCGCCGATCGTCTGCCGCAGGCGGGTGACGGCCCTCCGGTATCGCTGGTTGACCGGCAGCGGCAGCCGGGTCAGCACGGGCGGCAGCAACATGGTGCGGTGGATGCCGCTGACGAGCGTCTGCAGGTCGCCGACCGCCTGCCGGAGGCGGTCGGCCGGCATCGACGACGAGAACATCGTCGCGACGGCGATCGACATCGACAGTGACGCCATCTCGGCCCGGACGTCCAGGACCTGGCCAGGCCGCCAGCCGGCGGTCGCCGTGTCGATGTGGCCCGTCATCACCCGGGCGTATCCGGGGTAGCGGCTGTGGTGGAACGAGGGTTGCGCGAGGCGCCGCCGGCGACGGTGCCGGCTGTGCGGGCAGGAGGCGAGGCCGTCGCCGAACTCCTCGAGCCCGGAGTCGAAGGAGGGGCCGCCCTTGTCGTAGGTGCGGTCGTCGACGAGGACCCTGCGGGTGAGTTCCGGGTCGCAGACGACCACGATCCGCACCGGTCCGAGCGTGAGGCGTAGCACGTCGCCATGCGCCGGCAGGGTGGAGAGGTAGCCGAGCGGGTCGGATAGCAGCGCCGCGGCATGCCCGATCACGGGGATCCGCCGCGGGGCGTCAGGTATCGCCATTCACTTCTCCACCGTCGGTGGCGCCCACACGGGCGCGATGAATGCAAACGGACCTGTTCATCTTTGTTAAAGTAAATTAACATCAATGCGAGATTGCAGCCGACCCTGGCGGGTGTCCGTTCGGCGCCGGGTGGCGGCATGCCAAGATCGACACGGAAATGGCGGCGCCGCAGCACCGCCAAAGAGTCGACACGGCAGTGTCGACTGCCGCAGATCCTCGCCGTTTTCCCAGCTCAGCTCGCCATTTGGTGACGTCGACGCCGAGTGGTGGCGACCGTTTTGATCATAACTTCACCCCCGTGGTTCAGCCCTGGCGCTACGTTAACACCGTCGGCCGGCGCTGGGCAAAGTCAATGTATAACAGATGAACATTGACTCTACTCTTCGGGCAGAGTACAGTTGCCCCGGCTTCGCATTCATGGGGGAATGTCAATGTTAAAACAGATTGACTTGCCGTCACTCCTGCGCTCACAGCGTGAGCTCATCAACCGGGAGCTCGAGCGGGCCATCCAGATCGGCGGGCCCGACGAGCTGTATCGGACAATCAGATATTCGCTGCTGGCGGGCGGTAAACGGGTCCGGCCGATCCTGTGCCTCACCGCCTGTGCGGCCGGCGGCGGCAGCACCGAGGTGGCGATGCCGACCGCGGTTGCCCTGGAGATGCTGCATACCGCGACGCTGATCCACGACGATCTGCCGTCGATGGACAACGACGACTTCCGGCGCGGCCGCCCCACCAACCACAAGGTGTTCGGCGAGGGCATGGCCCTGCTCGCCGGCGACGCGCTGCTGTCGTACTCGCTGGAGCACGTGCTCCTGCACACCGACGCGCCGACGAGCCGGGTCCTGCGGGTGATCCACACTCTGCTGCACACCATCGGCATCCACGGCGCGATCGGCGGCCAGGTCATCGACGTCCAGATGGCCGACCGTGAGGACGTCGACCTGGCGACGTTGGAGAGCATGCACACCCGCAAGACCGGGGCGCTGCTCAGCGCTGCCGTGGTGACGGGCGCGGTTCTGGCCGGCGCGGACGAGGAGATGGTCCGCCGCGCTGAGTCGTACGGGATGAAGATCGGTCTGGCCTTCCAGATCATCGACGACATCCTGGACGTCACGTCGACCTTGGACGAGCTCGGCAAGACGCCACACAAGGACGAGAAGCAGCGCAAGGCGACGTTCCCCCGGCTGCTCGGCCTCGACCAGTCGCGCCGTCGCGCCACCGAGCTCATCGCCTCGGCGAAGCAGGACGTCGAGCTGTTCGGCGCGGGTGCTCAGCCACTGTGCGCCATCGCGGACTACATCCTCACCCGCACCCACTGAACGGGATCGTGCAGATGACCAGAAGGCATACCGACCGGCTGGCCCTGCCTGCGCCGGCCGCCGATCCCGTGCCCGCGGACCTGGCGGCAAGTTGGTACGCGGGACTCTCCACCGCCCGTTTGCGCGACCGCCCGGTGGCCCTGCAACTGTTCGGCCGGGATCTGGTGGCGTGGCGGGAACGCTCGGGCCGGGCCGTCGTGGCTCCGCGCTACTGCCCCCACCAGGGCGTCAGCCTGGCACTGGGCAAGGTGGACGAGATCGGCCTGCGTTGCCCGTTCCACGGCTGGAGATTCGACGGGTCCGGCGCCTGCGTGCGGATTCCCGGGTCCGCCCGCATCCCGGCCACCGCGAAGCTGACGCCCTATCCGACCGTGGAACGCTACGGCTACGTCTGGGTCTGGTACGGCACCGCCGAGCCCCTGTTCAGCCTGCCGGACTTTCCCGCGCTCGCGGAGAACCGGGATCGCTACGTCGGCTTCCGCTACACCGACCGCAGCACCGGCACGGCCCGGCAGTTGCTGGAGAACGCGTTCGACTACTACCACTTCCAGACGTTGCACGGCTTGTCACTGGACCACACCGAGTTCCGGATGCTGCGCGATCAGTCGGAAGCCGCCGACAACGGCTCGCCGATCGATTCCCCCGCCTGGCTCGGCGCCTGGTTCGAGGGCATCGCCACACCCGGGCACCCGGTACGCGATCCCGCCCGCTGGGGGATGGCCAAAGCGGCGACGTTCGCGGCGGGTGACGCCTTTCAGCTGTTGGTCGACGGTTGGCCCGGCGGCCAGCGCTTCACCGGCTACGTCGACGGCAAGGAGTTCTTCAAGGTGCTGCTGGCGATCACGCCGGTGTCCGAACGGGTCACCACCCAGGTCGGCTGGGCGGGCACGCCGCGCACCGGTCGGCTGCGGACGCTCTTCAACCTCGTCATGCTCTACGGGCAGAGCCGCGCCGGAACCCGGCAGGACATCCCGATCTACGACACGACCGAGGCCACCGCCGGAACACTGCGCACCCCGTACGACAACGGCGTTGCGCACTTCCGCCGGTACTACCAGTCGTGGGTGGGCAAGGTCGAGACGGTGACCGCCCCGGTCAGGAGCCTGTCGTGACCGGGGCGAGCCCGATCTCGCACCAACCGCGCCGGACGGCCCCGTCGCAGCCGGGCACCGACATGCGGCTCGCCGCGGGCTGGTACCTCGCGATGGCCTCTGCCGAGCTGCGCCGCGGGCCGCGGAAGCTCGATCTGTTCGGCCGCGAGCTGGTCGCCTGGCGCGACGGGACCGGCCGGGCGTCGATCATGCCGCGGCACTGTCCGCACCTGGGCGCCAGCCTCGCGGTCGGCAAGGTGGTCGACGGCAGCCTGCGTTGCGCGTTCCACCACTGGCGCTTCGACGCCACCGGGGCGTGCGCGTCGGTGCCCGGCATGCCGCGGCTCTCGCAGTCGATGAAACAGCCGCGGGCCTATCCGCTCGTCGAGCGGTACGGCTACCTCTGGATCTGGTACGGCGGCGGCGAACCGGCCTACCCGCTGCCGGAGGTCCCGGCGCTGACCGAGCGCCGGAACGAATACCTCAGCTACCGCTTCTCGCACACGACCGCCGCGACGCCGCGCCGGGTCCTCGAGAACGCCTTCGACCATTACCACTTCATGGCCCTGCACGGCGTCGCGTGCGATCGTGCGCCGGAACTGGTCATGCTGCCGGAACCGGCCGCGGCCGCCGAGAACGGGCCGCCGATCCCCGGGGACGCCTGGACCGGAGCCCGGCTGGAGTTCCACGGCCTTCAGGTACCCGCCGCGATCCGCGCGCTCGGGCTGCGCAGCGAGAAGTTCGAGCTCCTCGTCGACGGCTGGCCCGCGGGGCAGCGCCTCACCTTCCTGCTGGACGGTGAGGTGGTGGTGAAGGAGCTGCTCGGCGTCACGCCGGTCGGTCCGGGGCGTACTCACCTGCGCGGCTGGTCGCTGGTCCGCCGTACCGGCAACCCGGCCCGGGACCGGCTGGTGTACCTCGCCTATCGCGCCCACCACTGGTGGGGCACCCGCGAAGACCTCGCCATCTACCGCAACGCCGACGACACCGCGGCGCCCACCCCGACCCGGTACGACCACGCCCTCCTGCGTTTCCGCAAGCAGTATGCGACCTGGGTCGACCGCGCCGAAGAAGGAGCACTGTGAGCGACTCCTACCGCCCTGACCGCGAGAGCGTCGGGGAGATGTACGACAAGATCACCGTGCTGTCCGAGGACATGCTCGGCGACAGTCATCACTTCGGGTACTTCCCGGACGGCGTGCACGAGGGCGTCGGCATGCGGGAAGCGGCCGACAACCTGACCGATCTGCTGATCGAACGGCTGGCGCTGCGGCCCGGCCAGCGGGTGCTCGACCTCGGCTGCGGCACCGGCCGTCCCGCCGTCCGGCTCGCCGAGACCGTCCCGGTCGAGGTCGTCGGCATCACCATCAGCCGCGCACAGGTCGACATCGCCACCGAGCGGGCGGCGGCCGCGGGGGTCGCCGATCGCGTACGGTTCGAGCTGGTCGACGCCACGTCCATGCCGTACGACAAGAACTCGTTCGACGCGGTCCTCGCCATCGAGTCGCTCGAGCACCTACCCGACCAGGCCGGCGTGCTCAACGCGATCGCCGGGATCCTGCGGCCGGGCGGCCGGCTGGTGGTCGCGCAACCGGTGCTCCAACGAGTGGACGATCAGGAGCGTGACGACTTCGTCAGACAGCTCTACCAGAACTACCACCTCGCCCAGCCGCCGTACCTGGACGAGTATCCCCAACTCTTCGCTCGCGCCGGGCTGCGTACCCGGTACGTGGAGGACATCTACGAGCAGGTGATCCCGCCGACCCTCGCAGTGGTGGACGCATGGGTCCGGGCGAACTCCGAGCGGATCTCGGCGCTGGGCGACTACGAGCAGGAGGTGCTGGGGCTCATCGACGGCATGCGCACCTTCGCGGAGCTGCCCGGAGTGGGGTTCGCCGTCCTCATCGCCGGCAAGGAGTGACGGCCGTGCTCCGCTGCCACACCGGCTGTGACGCCGACGAGCGATTCCTGTCCCGTCGTCCCGGTTCGGGGAATCTGTCGCCTAGGCTTTCTCCCGGACCGGTCCCGAGGCCGAGTAGTGGAGAGGGTGTTCCGAATGACCGAAGCCGGCTGGCAGCCGAACGCAGCGGGTGTCATGCGACTGCCGTCCGGACGGCTGGTGCGCGGCCGTGGCCTGCGGCATCCGTTGCCGGACGGACCCGAGCCGCAGTTCGGGGTCTACCTGGTGGGCTCCCCGCCGAAGCCGGTGACGTGGGAGAGCCGTTGGGTCCGCTGGCGGGACTTCTGGCTGCCGGCCGACCGCACGGAGTTCGTCGGCGTCCTGCGCGAGGTGCTGGACCGGGCCGGGACGCAACGGGTCGAGCTGGCCTGCGGAGGCGGCTTCGGGCGTACCGGGACGGCGCTGTCGTGCCTGGCGGTCCTCGACGGCGTGCCCCCCGCGGAGGCCGTTGCCTACGTCCGCGAGCACTACTTGCACCGGGCCGTCGAGACACCGTGGCAACGGCGTTTCGTCACTCGCTTCGACCAGACGGCGCGCCCCCGGCTCTGACCGGTTCGCGTCCCGTTTTCGCCGGACCGTTCGGCGGTGCGGGGCGATGACCGTGCAGAACCAGCCGGCCGGCACGCGTACGGACCGTGGCTTCAACCTGGCGGCGAGCTGGTACGTCGCGCTGCCGTCCAACCGGCTGCGGCGTACGCCGAAAGCGATCACGCTGTTCGGCCGCCGCCTGGTGGCCTGGCGGGACGGCAGCGGTCGCCCCACGGTGATGGCGCGCGCCTGCCCGCATCTGGGCGCCAGCCTCGCCGACGGCAAGGTCGTCGACGGGACGCTGCGGTGCGCGTTCCACCATTGGCGGTTCACCGGTGACGGCGCCTGTGTCGCTGTTCCGGGCACCGACCGCATCCCGCGCGGCGCCCGGGTCAGGGCGTACCCGACAGCGGAGCGTCACGGCTATGTCTGGGTGTGGTACGGCAGCGCCGAACCGATGTTCGCCTTGCCGGAGTTCCCCGCGCTGGACGCCGGAGCGGGGTTCGCCCGCGGGTTCCGGCTGGCCGACCTCACCGGAGCGACCGTCCGGCGGATCCTGGAGAACACGTACGACCCGGACCACCTCGTCGAGTTGCACGGCCTCGACGTCACCGACCAGCCGAGCCTGCGGATCCTCGACCGGCCGGACGAGCTGACCGGACACGGGCCGCCCATCCTCGGTGGCGCGTGGATGGGCGCGGAGCTGACCTGGCCGGCCTACACCGGCAGGCTCGGCGCCCTCGCCAACCTGCTGGGGATCAATGCCGAGCACTTCGTGCTGCGCGTCGACGGCTGGCCGGCCGGGCAGCGCATCACCTACTGGGCCGACGACGTGATCCAGTACCGGCTGCTGCTCGCCACCACGCCGGTCGCCCCCAACCGGACGGTGCAGCACATCGCCGTCGCCCTCGAACCGAGCGGCCGGCGACTGCGCGACCTGCGGAACTACCTGGTGCACCGGCCGGAGATCACCGTCACGTCGAACCAGGATCTGCCGATCTTCAACACCCTCGAGACCGGCGACCGGCACGGCATCTACGTCGAACGGGACAGTGGTATCCGCGCCTTCCGCAAGCACTACCAGCACTGGGTGCAACGGGTGGCCGACGATGCCTGACGTCATCGCGCTGTCGGCGGTCGGCCGGGACGACACGCCGACCGTGGGCGCCAAGGCCGCCAACCTGGGCGAGCTCATCGGCGTCGGCGTACCGGTGCCGCCGGGGTTCTGCCTGCCCACCTCGGTCTATGAACGGTTCGCACAGCCGGCCGTGGCGCCGCACCTGGCCCTGCTCGCCCGCGAGGACGAGCAGGCCGCCGGAACGCTGCGCGCGGCGGTCGAGGCGATCGAGCTGCCGGCGACCCTGCTCACCGACCTGGAGGAGGCGTTCCGGACGGTGTGCCCGGCCGGCGGAGCCGTCGCGGTCCGGTCCTCCGGCACCTCGGAGGACACGGCGGACACCAGCTTCGCCGGCCAGTACCACACGGAGCTGGGGGTCCGGACGTTCGACCGGCTGGTGACCGCGCTGCTGCGCTGCTGGGCCTCGCTCTGGGACGTCCACGCCGTTCACTACCGGGACCGGGTGGGACTGCCGCACGCCGAGGCACGCATGGCCGTCGTCGTGCAGGCTCTGGTGCCCGCCGACGCCGCCGGTGTCATGTTCGTGACCGCGCCGACCGCGGCGGTCACCGAACCAGTGGTCATCGAGTCCAGCTGGGGGCTCGGCGAGGCGGTGGTCAGCGGCGTCGTCACACCCGACCGCCACGTGGTGGACCGCGCAGGCCATCGGCTGCTCAGCACGGAGCACTCCCACAAATCCCTCATGGTCACGCCCACCGGGGACGGCGCCACCTTCGTCGACGTCCCGCCCGAGCTGCGCGACACCCCCTCGCTGACCGGGGATCAGGCCGTGGCGCTCGCCCGGCTGGGCATCGCGGTCCAGGAGCACTTCGGCGCCTCCCAGGACATCGAGTGGGCAGTTGCGGACGGCCGGTTCGCGATCCTGCAGGCACGCCCGCTCACCCGGGACGTGGTGCTGCCCGAGGACGTCCGCTGGCGCAGCCCCATCGAGGGCGCCGAGTGGGCGCGGATCAGCATCTGCGACTCGTGGCTGCCGGAGCCGCTGTCCCCGCTCTTCGCGACGACGCTCTTCCCCCGCCTGGTACGCAAGTGGAAGCAGAACTGGTCCGGTCGGGACCCGCGCATCGACCGCCTGCTGCCGGAGCCGATGTCGGGCACCATCAACGGGTACGCCTACATCCGGCTCGACACCCGGCTCAAGCGGCACCCGGTCCAGACCGGCAAGCTCGTGGCCGCCTTCTTCCGCTTCCATCTCGCCCGGCTCGACCGCCATTGGCGGACGACCCTGCTGCCGCACCACATCGAGCGGATCGAGGCGCTGCGCAGGATCACCCCCGCTACGTTGACCACCCGCGACGTGCTCGCCGTCATCGACGAGGCCGAGGAACTCAGCGCGGTGTACTGGGCGCTGCTCGGCGGGCTCGCCTGGTACTGGAACGGCGGCGAGTGGCTGCTCGACCGCCTGTACCGCTCCCTGGCCCCGCCGGAGGCGGCCGGGGACGGGTTCGCGGTGCTGTTGCAGGGCTACCCGACCAAAGCCTCCGAGATGGACGCCGCTCTCTTCGAGCTCGCCACGGCCGACGGGCCCGGGGACGGGCCACCGGACGGCTTCGACCAGTTCCTGGAGCGGTACGCGCATCAGGCGTACCAGCTGGACTTCGCCGAGCCGACGCCGGTCGAGGATCCGTCGGCGTTCCTGACCACCCTCGAGGCGTACCGGGAGGGTCGTTTCCGCTCGCTGCACGACCGCCTGCGCGACCTGGCCCGCCAGCGGGAAGAGTCCCGTACGACGTTGTTGCGGGGCTTGCGCCGCAAGCCGGTCCGACGCGCCGTGCTCCGGGCTCTGCTGCGCTGGACCCGCTACTACGCCCACGTCCGGGACGAGGCGCTGCACTACTTCACGATGGGCTGGCCGACGATCCGGCGTGGGTATCTCGAGCTGGGAAGGCGGCTGGCCGATGCGGGCGCGCTGAGCGCCGCCGACGACGTCTTCTTCCTCAGCGGCGACGAGCTGATCGAGCAACTGCGCGTCCTGGGAGCAGGGGACCGGCCGGCCGATCTCGCCGAAACCGTACGCCTGCGGCGGGAACTGCGGGAGCAGCAGCGTCAGGTGTCACCGCCCGCCCAGGTGCCCCGAGGACTGCGGGTGGAGGTGGCCGGCGTGGACTTCCTGCCGATCGCCTTCCTCGGCCGCAGCGAGGACGTCGACGAGTCGTCGGCCGATCTCAGGGGGTTCGCGGTCAGCCCCGGTCGGGTCACCGCGACCGCTCGGCACGTCAGTTCGGTACGGGACTTCGACGAGGTGAGAGCCGGCGACGTGTTGGTCGCCTCGTACGTCACGCCTGCCTGGTCCCCGCTGCTGGGCATCGCCGGCGGCATCATCACCGACAGTGGGGGCGCGCTGTCACACGGCTCCATCGTCGCCCGCGAGTACGGCATCCCCGCCGTGATGGGCACCGGCAACGCCACCAAGGTCATTCAGAACGGCCAGGTCGTCACCGTCGACGGCACCCGCGGACTCGTCTACCTGACGGAGGGGAGCACCTCGTGACAACTCCGCCAGCACTGTCGGACTGGGTGCCCAGTCTCGACGACTCCGCGACGCTCGCGGAGGCGCACGCCGGGATGCCCGGCGACGACCCCTCCGTCGTCCCGTGGTACGTCCGGCTCCTGGAGAACCCGGCGAGCCCGGTCGCCTTGCCCGGCAACGTCGATCTGTTCGGCCACGACAGCATCCACATCGTCCTCGGCCGCGGCACCCTGCCGCCCGATGAGGCCTTCGTGCTCGGGGCCACGATGGGCTCCAGCGGACGACTCAGTCGGTGGCAGCAGAAGCTGTTCACCCTCGCGGCCACCAAGCTGTACCGCGGGCCGTGGCGGCTGAGCCGCGACGACCTGCTGCTGTTCGAGATGGCCGTACGCTTCGCGGCTCACCAGCGGATCCAGCCGCTCAGCGATGTGCCGTGGCGCGACCTGCTCGCCTGGCCGCTGGGCGAGATTCGGGCGAAACTGGGCATCCACCCGCCTGAGCTACTCCGCTTCTACGCCACCGAGCGTGCGTTGTGGCCGTACAGTGCCGCTGCCCGGCGGCTGCCGACCTCCGTGGCCGCCGACCACGTCTGCCCCGATGAGTGAGACCCGGGCGTCGCCGAAGAAGCGGTGGGATCTCGTCGTCCGGGTGTTGCTCATCGCGACAACCGTCATCTCGCTGTGGTGGTTCCTGCGCGGGCTCGACGCGCGCGCGTTCAGCGACACGCTGACCCGCGCGGATGTGCCGCTGTTGGTGGTCGCGGTGCTGCTCAACCTCGTCGCCCAGGTCGTCCGGGCCGGCAGTTGGGTGGTGATGCTGGGCCCCCGACACCAGCCGCCGGCCGGCCGGCTCCTGCGATACGAGTTCGCCGCGCAGGCGGCGTCGTCGATCAGCCCGGCCCGCGCCGGTGAGCTGCTCCGCCTGTGGATGCTCAAGCATGAGGGCGTCCCGGTCGGGATCACAGGCGCGCTCATCGTGCTGAAGAAGACGATCGGGGCGGCCTGCATGGGTCTGCTGGCACTGGCCACGCCGTTGCTGGTCCCCGGACTGCCCGGCTGGGTGACCGGCTTCGTCATCGGCGTGTCGGCCCTCATGCTCGTGCTGCTCGGTCTGCTCGTGGCAACCGCCTACCGTGCCCGGGCGAACCGACTGCCGAAGATGCTGCACAGCATGGTCGACGGCATGTACTTCCTGAAGGACCGGTTGCGGTTCAGCTCGGCTTCCTGCCTCATTCTCGTCGGCGAGATGATCGACGTGGCCGCCGCCTACGCGGTCATGCGTGCGCTGCACATCGGTCTGTCGGTGGCCGCCGTCGTTCTGGTGGTCTTCTTCATCGACTTCTCCAACGTCCTGCCCGGCGCACCCGCCAACCTGGGCACGTTCGAGGTCGGTGCCGTCTACTGCCTCAGTCTGCTGCACGTCGCGCCGGACGCCGCCCTCGGCTTTGCGCTGCTGTTCCACGCCCAGCAGGTCCTACCCCAGGTCGTCGTCGGGCTGCCGCTCCAGCTGCACTTCCTCAGCGTGCGGAAGAAGCAGCCGGGCGCCAACGACCCCGCAACCAACGGCCCCGCAACCATCGGCACGGCGACCACCGCGCCGCCGCTAGTACGGAGTGACCATGACTGATCAGCTGTGGGCCGTCTACGACACGGTCGCCGACGTGTACGACGAGATCGGTCCCGCCTTCTTCAAACCGGTCGGCAGCAGGCTCGTCGGCCACGCGGCGGTAGCGCCTGGCGAGTGCATCCTGGACATCGGTACCGGCCGCGGCGCCGTCCTCTTCCCGGCCGCGGCCGCGACGGGCCCGGACGGCGAGGTCACCGGCATCGACCTGGCACCTCGGATGATCCAGTTCCTCCAGGAGGACATCGCCCGGCGCGGGACCGTCAACGCTCGGGCGGTCGTCATGGACGGCCGGGCACCAACCTTCGCTCCCCGGACGTTCGACCTGATCACCGCCAGCATGAGTCTCCCCCTTGTTCCGGATCACCCGGCCACCCTGGCCAACTACGCCCGGCTGTTGCGCCCCGGAGGGCGGATCGCCCTCGCCGTCCCCGGAGCCGTCACCGAAGGGGACGGGTCGCAGATCGCGCTGGAGTTCTTCCAACGAGCCATGCGTGACTTCGCCGCGACCGATGCCGCAGCCGGTACGGCTGACGCACTCGACGCAGCCGACGAGGTTGCTGCCATAACCCGGCACCTGCGGGGCGCGGGCTTCGTCGAGCCGCGGGTCGTGGTCGAGGATGTGCCACTCGTCGCGGCGTCCGGGGAGGAGTTCGTCCGCTGGACGTACGCGCAGGGTCTACGCCTCTTCTGGGACATGATCCCGCAGGAACGCCGTCCCGACCTGGAATGTCAGCTCGCTGCGGAACTGGACACCCGGCGGGACGCCGACGGTGGTATCCGGCTCACGAACCCGGTCTGCTTCATCGTGGCCACGTCGCCTGATACGAGCCAGGAGCACAGGACCATGTGACGAGCCCCGGGCGGTGGCGCGGTGCATGATTCGGTGCTCCTGTCATCAGGGGCGCCCGCGAGACAAGGGCCGTCCCGCAACCGGGGGCGATCGGGCGACAAGGTCGGGCCAGCCGGCTCGGGGCCACCGGGCGGGTACTCGTCCGCGGCCCGTAGACCCTTGCCGAGATCCATTCACGAGCGTAGGAAGGACACCACGCTTCACCCACCACCGTCAGCCCCTGCATCGGACCACCGTCCAGTGTCGAAGGAGATGCGCGTGCCCACACCCAGACGGCTCCGTCTCGCCGTGTCCGTGCTGGTGACCGCAGGCGCTGTCCTGCTCGGCGCGGGCGCCGCCGCGGCGCCGCCCGCGACTCCCGCACCGGCCGGGCACCGGGCGTGCGACCCGATCGACCCGACGGCCTGCCTGCTGCCGTTCCCGAACGACTACTTCACCGTGCCGGATCGGACCAGCCCGACCGGCAAGCGGGTGCGGTTCCCGGCCTCCGCGATGCCCGCCAACGCGCAGGGGAGCCCGATCGACCCGACGGAATGGAACCGGCAGGACGGGTTCAGCCCCGGCTCGCCGATCCTGGTGCGGGTGCCCGGCCTCGACCCCGCGGCGACCGGGATCGCGCCGGTCACCGACATCGGCCGCTCGCTGGCGACGGACGCGCCGATCGTGCTGCTCGACGCCCGGACCGGCAAGCGCACGCCGTATTGGGCCGAGCTGGACGCGCACGCGGCCGGCCAGCCGGACCGGCAACTGCTGATCATCCGGCCGGCGGTGGCGCTGACCGAGGGCACCCGGTACGTCGTCGGCCTGCGCGGCATGCGCGACGGCAACGAGGCGCTGATCCCGGCGCCCAAGGCGTTCACGGCGTACGTGACCGGTGCCGGCCTCGGCCATCGGGACCCTCGCGTCCCGCAGATGAAGCGGATCCTTACCGACCTGACCAAAGCCGGCGTCAAGCGGCACAGCCTGTACCTGGCCTGGGACTTCACCGTGGCCAGCCGGCACGGTCTGACCGGGCGGATGCTGGCGATCCGGGACGGCGCGTTCGCCGCCCTCCGCCGGGCCGCACCGTCGTTCACCGTCACCACGGTGACCGACTACTCTCCGGAGCAGGAGCCGCTGATCGCCCGGCAGGTGACCGGCACCATCGGCGTACCGTCCTACCTGACCGGCGACGGCGGGCCCGGCTCCCGGCTGCACTACGGGCCGGCTGGCGGCGACGGGACGCCACCGACGCCGAACGCCCTGCCCACGCCGTCCGGAGCGACGGTGGCGGCGGACTTCGTCTGCAACATCCCGCGCAGTGCCTCCGCCGCGAAGCCGGCGCACCTCTCGCTCTACGGCCACGGCCTGCTCGGCAAGCCGACCGAGATCAACGCCGGCAACGTCAGGACGATGTCGAACACGTACGACTTCACCTTCTGCGCGACCAGTTGGATCGGCATGGCCGCCGCCGACGTCCCCTACGTGGCCGGCGCCTTCACCGAGCTCAGTGCCTTTCCGGCGGTGGTGGACCGGGTGCAGCAGAGCTTCCTGAACTTCCTCTTCCTGGGCCGGGCGATGATCCACCCGGGCGGGTTCGCCGCCCACCCGGCGTTCCGGGACGCCAGCGCCCGGCCGCTGATCGACGTCGCCGGCGGGCTGCGCTACGACGGCAACAGCCAGGGCGGCATCAACGGCGGCGCGCTCACCGCCATCGCCCAGGACTGGACCCGGTCGGTGCTCGGCGTGCCGGGAATGAACTACTCCACGCTGCTGCAACGCAGCAAGGACTTCGCCCCGTTCCAGGCGATCATGGACGGCAACTACCCGGACAAGGCCGACCAGCAGCTGATCCTCGCGCTGCTCCAGATGCTGTGGGACCGGTCCGAGGCCAACGGGTACGCCCAGCACATGACCGACCGGCCGTTGCCGCGCACCCCGGCGCACCGGGTGCTGATGCACGTGGCCTTCGGCGACCAGCAGGTCTCCACCGCCACTGCCGAGGTGCAGGCGCGCACCATCGGCGCCCGCCTGCACACCCCCGCGCTCGACGGCGGCTGGTCACCGGACGTGCGGCCGTTCTGGGGCATCGCGCCGATCCGCAGGTACCCGTACAGCGGCTCGGCGATGGTGGTCTGGAACAGCGGCGCGGCGTACGCGCCACCGCCGACCAACCTCGCCCCGGCCGGGCCGGAGTACGGCGACGATTCGCACGAGTTCCCGCGCGCCCAGGCCGGAGCCCAGAAACAGAAGGCGGTGTTCCTGCTCACCGGCAAGGTCATCGACGTCTGCGCGCGGACGCCCTGCCCGTGACGCGGTAACCGGTCGCGCCCCATGGGCACGCCGGGGTCACCATCCCGGCGTGCCCATGGGGACGCTCAAGCTGAACCTTCGCCGGGCGGGGCTCATCGCGGTCGGACCGAAGTCGCGGGGGTGCGGCGGTGCCGGGCCCAAAGGCCGGATGGGTGCCGGATGACCCATTCGGCGACAGCCGCGTTGATGATCCAGCCGGACCCTACGGAGAGGGCGGTGCTCAGGTCGCTCGTGCCGAACAGGGTCTCACCGATGGGTTGGGTGAACGCCTGGGTGCCGGCGCTGACGGCGAGGGCGTAGGCACGGATCATCCAGGCGCGGTGGGTGGCGACATGGCGACGGCGAATCGCGGTGAACCCCAGAACGATGCTGGCGGCCATCGCCGATCCGACCAGGAGCCGGATGCCCCACAGCAGGTCACCGCCCGGGGCGTCGGGGTAGAACAGTGTCATCCAGGTCCCGGAGGCGGCCACGATCAGGCCGGCCACGATCAGTATCCGGCCGGACCGTCGGTGCCAGCTCGGATGGCGACGACGCAGCCGGGCGGAGAACTGGAACGCGCCGAGGAAGGCGTAGAGGGCCGCGGCAAGCACGTGTACCACGACGGGCGCCGGTGAGGAATCGATGCGCGGGTTGGTGGGTAGCAGCTGCGGGCCGCCGGCGAGCTCGAGAAGCCGCAGTGACCCGGCGACGACCGGGACGAGGACGAGGGCCACCAGCGCTACCGGGAGGTGCCAGCTCGACCCGGGCCGGTCGCCCGGCGGGCGCCGTGCCGCCGGTCGGGTGACCGGGGCGGTGTGCCGGTTCATCCGACACCCCCCGTCGTGGCCGTGCGCGGACCGCCGAGCGGGGCCGTGGAGTCGGTAGGCGCGGTGCGCGGAAGTGAACGGGTGAACCTGATCATGACGAACTCCTTTCGGTGAGACCAGGAACGGCAGAGGCGTCTGGCATCAGCCGGGAGGTCAGATGGTGATGACCACTTTCGCCCGCGCGTGTTCGCCTTCCACGTACCGGATGGCTTCGGGAACCTCGGGCAGCTGATACGTCCGGTCGATGACCGGGGTGAGGCGGCCGGCCTCGGCGTGGGCGCGGAGCGTGTCGAGGTGTTGCCGGCTGGGTGCGGTGGTGAGAATGGCGATGCGGTGCCGCACGAAGGGTGCCAGCAGGCGCCCGCGCGCGATGAGCCAGACCGGTCCGACGAGGCTGCCGCCGCGATAGACGCCGCCGCCGGAGAGCACGAGCGTCCCGGTCGGGGTCAACGCTCGCCGGAGCGCGGTGAGGGAACGGTTGCCGACCAGGTCGAACACGACGTCGTGGCGGCCGGCGTCGTGGGTGAAGTCGTCGCGGGTGTAGTCGACGACGTGATCGGCCCCGAGGGAGCGCACCAGGTCGACGTTGCGGGTGCTGCACACCCCCGTCACGGTCGCGCCGAGCGCCTTGGCCAACTGGACGGCCAGGGTGCCGACGCCGCCGGACGCGCCGTTGACGAGAACGCGGTGGCCGGGCTCGACCTGCCCGACATCGCACAGTCCCATGAGTGCGGTGACGCCGGCCAGCGGCAGGGCGGCCGCCTGCTGCGGCGTCAGGTTCCCGGGCTTGCGCGCGACCAGGGTCTCGGGCACGCAGGCGTACTCGGCGAACGCGCCGTTGGCGTCGCCCAGGTCGCCGAAGACGGCGTCGCCCGGTCGCACCTGCCGGACGTCGGGGCCGACGGCTTCGACTCGGCCGGCGAAGTCGCGGCCGCGGATCCGTGCCTGCGGCCCTGACCGGCCCAGCGAAAGGCGCGCCAGCCGTGGATCGCCGCGCATGACGTGCCAGTCGTACGCGTTGAGCGCGGCGGCCTCGACCCGCACGAGCACCTCGTGGGCCGCCGGCACCGGCGCGTCGACGTCCACGAGGGTGAGCATCTCCGGCGGACCGTATCGATCCTGAATGATCGCCTTCATCTCTCTCCCTCCCAGGTGTACGGCGTACACCTTCTGAGAACAAGGTAGGTGTACGCCGTACACCTGTCAAGGTGGCTAGGGTTCAACCGCCGGCAGAAAGTGGAGGACCGTGATGGCTGAGCAGGCTGAGACGCTGCGCCGGGCGCCGCTGAACAGGGGGCGCGTCCTGTGCGCCGCCGTCACGCTCGCCGACGAGGCGGGGATCGAGTCCCTCAGCATGCGCAACCTCGCCCAGGATCTGGGCGTCGTGCCGATGGCCCTCTACAAGCACGTGGCGAACAAGGACGAGCTGCTCGACGGCATGATCGACGTGGTCGTCGGCGAGATCGATCCTCCGGTGCTCGACACCGACTGGAAGCGCGTGATCCGCGAGCGCATCCTCTCGGCGCGGGAGGTGCTGCTGCGCCACCCCTGGGCGTCGATCGCGATCGAGTCGCGCAACGAGGCGACGCCGGCCATCCTCGGCTACCTCGACTCGATGGTCGGGACGCTCCGGAAGGGCGGGTTCTCCACGGACCTCGCCCACCACGTGATGCACGCGATGGGCAGTCGCATGCTGGGCTTCAGCCAGGAGTTGTTCGACGCTTCCCGGCGCGCCGGTCGGTCCGGCATGGCCGAGCCCGAACCGCCGGTGGCGTTTCCGGCGGAGGCAGCCGCCCGGTTCCCGCACCTCGCGGCGATCGCCACCGCGGCGTCACACGACGACACCTCGGTCGTCGGCCAGGGCTGTGACGACCAGTTCGAGTTCGAGTTCGCTCTGGACCTGTTGCTGGACGGCATCGAACGGCTGCGCCAACAAGGCTGGACGTCGTCGCGTCCACCCAGGTGAGGCGGTGGCCCAACGCGCGTCACAGTGTGCTTCCCCGGGCCGACCAGGGTGCGCCGTTCGGTTGCGTGCAGCTGATCTTGCGGTTGGGCCGCCCGGTCGGGATCCAGCCCGGCCGGCGGTGTGATGAAGCACGCCTTCGCGCTTTGCCTCGATGGCCACTATTGCCAAACACTGGCAATAGTGGCCAGACTGTCGATGACCTTGAAGCGGCCTCCTGCGTGGCCGCTGCCAGGCATTATTCGATGAGGGCAGGCAGATGGAAGTCACCTTCGCGCCGGTACGCCTCGGCGAAGGCGTACCGTCCGTGGTGGCCGACGCCGTGGTAGATGTGCGTGGCCCGGTCGAGAACTTCGTGCAGGGCCCGCCCGCGCTCGTAGGCGTCCTCGAGCTGGGCGTACCCGGGGACCAGCGCTTCGAGGTCGGCGGGGCGCAGCTCGTTCTCCCAGTGGGCCGCGGAGAACTCGAGCTGGCTGCGCAGGCTGTTCATCGCGGCGACCTTCAACGGCCAGTACGGCGCGATGTCGACCACGCAGTTGGCTCGCGAGGGCGTCATGTAGTAGATCGTCGGTACCGGGTGGGGAGCGAGACCGTCGTCGGCGGCGAACCCGCGACCGGCCAGGCCGAGCGCCTCGAAGACCAGGGTCATCGCCGGTCGCCGATCGGGGTCGAGGTCGGTCAGGGAGTGCTCCGGGTCCTGGGTGATGACGATGGACGGGCGCACCGTGCGGATGACCTTGACCAGGGCACGCTTGTGGGCCTCGTCGACGGCGACGTGTCCCTGCCGGAAGCCGAGAAACTCCACCGGAACCCCGAGGACGTCGGCTGCTGCGCTCACGCCCGGACGCATCTCCTCGTCGCACACCATCAGCGCCGCGTGCGACTCGCCCCCGGCAGCGAGGTTCGCCGCGAGCGCGCCGCCGCACTCGACGATCTCCATGCCGTAGACGCCGATCAGCAGGACCCGACTACCCATTAACCGCTCCTTCTTCGTGCCCACCGGATCGTGGGAGTGCCGACGATAGCTGGCTGGCCCCGTCAGGTGCCCCGCCCCGTACCAGGAGGTCAACCGCCCGTGTCACACCGCGCCCGCCGACGAGGCATGCCCGCCTTGCGTGTTCTGGCCGCAGGGCTACTGCTCGCCATTGCCGGTTGTGCCGGCGGCGGCGGGGGCGATTCGTCCACCGGGAATGAGCCGCAGACCGCCTCGGCGCTGACCATCGCGGTCGCCGGCGACGAGGGGACGTTGACCCCCTACACGTACACGACCGGCTATCCGGGCTACCACCTGATGAGCCTGGTCTTCGACACGCTGCTGGTCCTGGACACCGGTAACCGGGCCACGCCCCTGCTGGCCACCGGGGTGAGCACGAGTCCGGACAGCACGGTGTTCACACTGCCGCTGCGTACCGGTGTCACCTGGCATGACGGCAAGCCGTTCACCGCCGACGACGTCGTGTTCACCATCGACTACTACCGGAAGCACGACACCGTCCGGTTCGCCAAACCGCTGGCGAACGTCACGAACGTGAAGGCACAGGACGGCGCGGTGGTCATCACCCTCGGCAAGTCGGACCCGGAGTTTCCGGTCCGGCTGCTCGCGGACATGCCGGTGCTGGCCCGGCACATCTGGTCGGGGGTGGCCGATCCGGAGAAGGCGCCGCTGTCGGCCGCGGTCGGCACCGGCCCGTACCGGCTGACCAGCTACCAACCGGACCGCCGGTACGAGTTGACGGCCAACACCACGTACCCGATCGGTAAGCCCCGGATCGACAAGCTCACCGTCTCGGTGATCCCGGAGCAGCAGACCGCCCTCGCCTCGCTGCGTACCGGCGAGGTGCACCTGGTCGCCGACGAGGTCCCACCCAACCTGAAGGACCAACTGGCCCGACAGTCGGGCATCAAGGTGGCTACCGGGTCGAACTTCTCCAGCACGATGCTGGCCTTCAACGACGGCAAGGCCCCGTTCAACCGGGTCGAGGTACGCCGGGCCATCTCCGCGGCGATCGACACCACCGACCTGGTCGACACCGTCCTGCTCGGGCAGGGCACCGTCGGCAGCCCCGGGTTCTGGCATCCGGAGGCACCCGGCGCGGACGCCAACCTGAAGCACACCCACGACCCGGCCGCGGCCGCCGCCGCCCTGGACGCGATCGGCGCCGCACCCGGTGCCGACGGGGTACGTGTCCTGGACGGCAAGCCGCTCGCCTTCGAACTGCTCGTCTACGCCGACAGCCCGGACCGGGTACGCGCCGCCGAACTCATCACCGAGATGCTCGGCAAGATCGGTGTCCGCACGACCGTACGGTCGATGGACGCCGACTCGGTCGACGCCAAGGTGTGGCCCGACTTCGACGTGGCCAACGGCCGCGACTACGACCTTGCCATCTGGGGCTGGGCGGCGCCCACGATGATCGACTACGCCAAGCTCGCCGCGCTGGCGGCCACCGATCCGAAGCTGGGGCATCTCAACGTCACCGGCATCGCCGACACCGAACTCGACGCCGCGGCGAAGCAGCTGCTGGAAACGACCACGCTGGCCGACCGTCAGGCAGCGGCGGGGCGACTGCAGCAGCTTCTGGCGGCGAAGACTCCGTTCGTCACCCTGTACTACCCGGCCGGGGCGTACGCCTACCGCAGCGACGTCTTCGCCGGCTGGGTCTACCAGCAGGGCGGGGGACCGTTGAACAAGCACTCCCTCGTCGCCCTGCCCGGCTGAGATGACCGTCGCGTCGCGCCCGGCCCGGGCCCGGACCGGGCTCGCCCGTGCCGTGCTGGGCCGGGCCGGCGGCTACCTGGCGGTCCTCGCCGTCGCGGTGACCGTCACGTTCGCCCTGCCTCGCGCGCTGCCGGGCGGCCCGCTGCGGACCCTCGGCGGCACGGACGTCGGTCAACTGGACGCCACGACCCGGGCTCAGGTCGTCGCCGCGTACGGGCTGGACCAGCCGCTGCACGTGCAGTTCGCCCGCTACCTGCGCGACCTGGCCCGGCTGGACCTCGGCGAGTCGTTCAACGGTGGCCGGCCGGTCATCGAGGCGATCGGGGCGGCGTTGCCCTGGACGCTGCTGCTGGTGGGCACCAGCGTGCTGCTCACCGCCGCCGTCGGCGTCCTGCTCGGCGTGCTGGCCGGCCTGCGGCGGGGCCGAGGCAAGGGCAACCTGCTGCTGGCGGGGGTGCTGCTGGTGGACGCCGCGCCCGCGTTCTGGCTCGGCATGCTCTGCATCCTGTTCTTCGGCGTGCACCTCGGGGCACTGCCCACCTTCGGCGTCACCTCCCCGGGGCACACCGGGCTTGCCGCAGTCGGCGACATCGCCATCCACCTCGTCCTACCCGTGGGCGTGCTCGTGGCCACCGGGATCGGACAGTTCTTCCTGGTGACGCGCTTCTCGATAGCCTCGGCGCTGCACGCCCCGCACGTCGAACACGCCCACGCCCGGGGAATCCCGCAGCGACGGGTCGTCACCCGGCACCTGCTACGACCTGCGCTGCTGCCGGTCCACACCCAGCTGATGATGGAACTCGGCTGGCTGGTCGGCGGCGCCCTCGTCGTCGAGACCGTCTTCGCCTACCCGGGCCTGGGCCGGCTCACCTTCGACGCCATCGGGGGGCGGGACTATCCGATGATGCAGGGCACCTTCCTCACGCTGACCGGCACCGTGCTCGTCATGAACGCGTTGGCCGATCTGACGTACCCGCTGCTCGACCCGCGAGTCCGCGGGCGGGGCCGGTCGTGAGGGCCGGCCGGCCGGCCGGCTGGACCGGGGGCGTCCTGCTGGCGACCCTCGCCGCCACCGCCCTCGTCGGCCCGTGGCTGCTCGGCACCGACGGCCGACAGCGGGTCGCCAGACCGTACGCGGCACCGTCGGCCGACCGCTGGCTCGGAACCGACGACCTCGGCCGGGACCTGTTCGCGCAACTGGTGATCGGCGCCCGCGGCTCGCTCGGCATCGCCCTGCTCGTCGCGAGCATCGCCACCATCGCGGCGGCGCTGGTCGGCGGGGTCGCCGGCCTGGCACCCGGCTGGGCCGCCGCGATCCTGATGCGGACCGTCGACCTGGTCCTCGCCCTGCCGTTCCTGCCGCTGCTGATCGTCGCGGCTGCGTTCCTCGGCCAGAGCCTCGGCATACGGGCGGCGGTGGTCGCCGCCCTGGTCTGGGCCGGACCCGCCAGGCTGGTCCGCGCCGGGGTGCTCGCCGCCTGGTCCCGCGGCCACCTGCAGGCCGCCCGGGCGATGGGCGCGTCCACCTGGTACCTGCTCGTGCGGCACGCCTCCCCGGTCGTCGCCCCGCTGCTCGTGCCGGTCTTCGTCCGGGCGGCGATGACGGCCATCGTTCTCGACGCGAGCCTGGCCTTCCTCGGACTGGGTGACCCCACCACACCGAGCTGGGGCACGATGATCCACTGGGCGTCGGTCCGGGGCGCCATGCTGACCGACGCGTGGCTGTGGTGGGCGCTGCCACCCGGCGCCGCCATCGTCGCCACCGTCACCGCCCTCGCCCTGGTGGGCGTGGCCACCGAGGACCGGCTCAACCCCACCTTCCGGCAGGCCCGCTGATGCTGACGATCACGGATCTGACGATCCACTACCCGAATGGCCACCCCGCCAGCCGTGGGGTCAACCTCGACGTCGACGCCGGCGAGATCGTGGCGCTGGCCGGCGAGACCGGCTCCGGCAAGTCCACCATCGCCAAGGCCCTGCTCGGCCTGCTACCGCCCGGCTCGACCGTCGCCGGCAGCGCCCGGCTCGACGACCTGCAACTCACCGACCTCACCGGCCCCGACTGGTACGGCGTACGCGGCCGACGGATCGCCATCGTGCCGCAGGGAGCGATGACCGGACTCAACCCGGTCCGCCGCATCGGCGACCAACTCGTCGAATCCGTGCGGGTACACACCCGGGCCTCCCGTCCGGCGGCCGCCGCCCGTGCGGTCGACCTGCTCCAGCAGGTCCGGCTGCCCACGAACACGGCCGGCGCCTACCCGCACCAACTCTCCGGCGGGCAACGCCAACGGGTGGCGATCGCCCTCGCGCTGGCCGGCGAGCCGCAGCTCCTCATCGCCGACGAGCCCACCACCGGGCTGGACCTGGTCACCCAGAACCACATCCTGGACCTGCTCGCGGACCTGCGTGCCCACCACGAGGTCGGCCTCCTGCTGATCTCCCACGACCTGCCGGCCCTGCGCGGAATCGCCGACCGGATGGCCGTCATGTACGCCGGCACCCTCGTCGAAACCGGACCGGCGAACGGCCACGCCCACCACCCGTACACCCGAGGACTGCTCGCCGCGACGCCGTCACTCGACCCGACCGCGCCCTGGACCAGCATCCCCGGGACCGCACCGGCCCACCCCGACCGCGTTGCCGGCTGCCCCTTCGTGGAGCGCTGCCCCTGGGCGAGCGAGCCCTGCCACACCGAACCACCCCTCCCGACGGCGCTCGGGGACGCGGTGGTCACCTGTCACCATCTGGGCGAGGACCGGCCGCTGCTGTTCCCGACCGCGTCCCCACCGCCCGCACCCACCGAGCCGGCCACACCAGGGCCGGGCAGGGCCGTCGGCTCCGGGACGGCGGCCGAACCGGTGGTCGACCTGACGGGCGTCGGTCACGTCTACCGGACTCGGCACCGGCAGACCACCGCGCTCTCCGGTGTCGACCTGCAGCTCCGGGCGGGGGAGATCGTCGGCATCGTCGGCGAGAGCGGCAGCGGCAAGAGCACCCTGGCGCAGATCCTGCTCGGCCTGCTACGGCCCACCACCGGCGAGGTCCACGTGGCCGGCGGGGACCTGCGGCTTCTGCGTGGGCGCCGGCTGCGGGCCGTCCGGCACCGGCTCGGCTTCGTCGCCCAGGACCCGTACGCAGCCCTGCACCCGGCGATGACCGTCGCGCAACTCGTCGCCGAACCCCTACGGATCGCCGGCACGCCCCGCCACCTGCACGCCGACCGGGTTACCCAGGCCCTCGAACGGGCCGGCCTACCCGGTGCCGAACTACTCACCAGCCGACCCGACCAGCTGTCCGGCGGGCAACGTCAACGCATCGCCATCGCCCGCGCACTCGTCGGTCAACCGGTGCTGCTGATCGCCGACGAGGCGACCTCCATGCTCGACGTGTCCACCCGGGCCGGCATCGCCGCCACCCTGCGCCACCTGGCCGACAGCACCGGCCTGGCCGTCCTGTCCATCACCCACGATCTCGGCGAGGCGGTACAGAGCTGCGACCGGATCGTCGTGCTACACCAAGGCGTACCCGTCCAACAGGGCCGCCCCCGCGACATCATCGACAGAGCGAACGCCGGATACCCGGCCGACCTGGTCGCCGCCGCCCGCCGGTACTCCGGCACCCCGCCGCCGCCCCCTGAGCCCCGGCCGGCAACCTGAGCATCGTCGAGTCGCCGCGCGTCGTGGCGGTGCCTGAACGGTGTCGAGGCCAAGGCGAAGCGTCGGGGGCACCACCCGCTGGCATGATGGGTGCGATGCTCACCGCCCGACGTTTCCGCCACGATCTCGTTTCGGCCTCGCTCGCCGGCTGCGATGACGACGACGTGGCGGCGCTCCTCCACGCCACGCCCACCAGCGCCGTGGGCGTGGGCGGCGACTCCTCGGTGCTCGACGTCGACGGCGTGCCGGTGTTCGCCAAGCGGATCCCGATCACCGACCGGGAGCTGGCCCATCCGCACAGCACGGCGAACCTGTTCGACCTGCCGCCCTTCTGCCAGTACGGCATGTACCGCCTCGCCGGTCCGGGCTTCGGCGCTTGGCGCGAGCTGGCCGCGAACATGATCGTCACAGCGGGAGTCCTCGCCGGTGAGACGGAGTCTTTCCCGCTGCTGTACCACTGGCGGGTGCTACCCGGCCGTCCACCTGTCGCGTCCGAGCACCGTGACATCGACGCCGTTGTCGCCCAGTTCGGCGGCGACCCGGCCGTGCGCGCCCGCTTCGAGGAACTGGCCGGCGCGGCCTCCAGCCTCGTGCTGTTTCTCGAGTACGTCCCCCATCCGTTGCTCGACTGGTTGGACGACCCGGTCGGCAGGGCCGAGACGTTCGAGCGGCAGTTGTTCGAGGTCGTGGCGTTCCTGCGTAGCCGCGAGCTGCTGCATATGGACGGACACTTCCGCAACATGCGGGCCGACGGTGATCGGATCCACCTCGTCGATTTCGGGCTGGCCACCTCGCCTCGGTTCGACCTGTCGAACGCCGAGCGCCGCTTTGTCGCGCAGCACGTCGGCCACGATGCCGACTACGCGGCGATGCGGCTGGTGAACTGGCTGGTCACCACGGTGTGCGGGGTGCCGGCGCCGGTCAGCGGCGGTCCTTCTGCCCGCGACAGGTACGTGCGCCGGTGCGCGAGCGGCGACATTCCGCAGGGCGTGCCGGCGGCCGTGGCGGGAATCCTTGCCCGGCACGCCCCCGCTGCGGCGCGGATGACCGACTTCTGCTGGCGGCTGTTCGACGGCGACATCCACGCCGAGTATCCCGGCCACTGGGGATAGCCGGACACCGCCGGACAGCCCCACAAGCGACACACCGGAGCAACCCGGCAGAGCGTTACTCGGCCTCGGGGTCGTCGAGCTGGCTCAGCCGGACGGCGGGGTTGGCGACCACCTGCTCCAACCGGTGTCCCAGGCCCGCCGCGAGGCGTGTCACGGTCTGCCGGCGGAACCGGTCGACGCGGTACTCCAGGGTGCCGCACACCCCCTGCGGTTGGCCGTCGGCGTCGCGCCGCTTCTCGAACCGGTACGACAGGTCGAACGCCGCGCTGTCGTCGCCGATCGACTCCACCGCCACGCCGAGCCCGGGCATGGCGAAGTCGGGCGCGACCGTGGGCCGGGTGCCCACCATGACCTGGGCCAGCGGGTGCCGGCCGGTCGAGCGCACCGGGTCGAGTCGCTCGGCCAGCCGTGCGAAGGGCAGATCCTGGTGCGCGTACGCGGCGAGGTCTGCGGTACGTACCCGGACCAGCAGCTCCGCGAAGGTCGGGTCCCCGGCGGTGTCGACCCGCGTCACCAGCGTGTTGCCGAGGAGCCCGACGAGCCGTTCCAGGGCGGCCTCGGTCCGTCCGGGGACAGGGACGGCGAGCGGCAGGTCGGTGCCCGCGCCGTGCCCGGTGAGCAGCGCGGCCAGTGCCGCCTTCAGCACCATGTCGACGGTCGTGCCGCTCGCGTCGGCCAGCTTGGCGAGCCCGACATGCAGGTCGGCATCGATGTCGACCGGTACCAGGCCGACGCGGGACCGCGGATCGGTCGGTCGCGGCCGGTCGGCCGGCAGCGCGAGTTCGTCCGGTATGCCGCTCAGGTAACCCTTCCAGAAGGCCAACTGCCGCCCCGCGACGCTGTCCGGATCGTCGGCGTCGCCCAGCAGGTCCCGCTGCCACACGACGTGGTCGGCGTACCGCACCGGCATCGGCTGCCAGCGCGGCGGGCGACCGGCGAGCCGGGCACCGTACGCCTCGGCCAGATCGCGCAGCAGGGGAGGCAGCGACCACTCGTCCGCGGCGATGGGATGCAGCACCAGCACCAGCACCGACCGGTTCTCGTCCACGAGGAACAGCCTGGCCCGTACGGCCGGGTCCTGCCGGAGGTCGAAGGGCTCCCGGGTGACGGCCGTGACGGACTCGGCCAGCTTCTCCGCGTCCACCGGCTCGACGACCAGCGGCGGCTGGATCGACTCAGGGCCGACGATCCGCTGGACGGGTGTCCCGTGGTGTTCCGAGAACCGGGTGCGGAGCACGGCGTGCCGGCGCATGACATCGGTGAGCGCGGCGTCGAGCGCGGCCACGTCGACCCGGCCGGTCAGGTGGAGCGCGGACGACACCTGGTCGGCCGGCGTGGCTCCGGTTTCCTGGTGCAGCGACCAGTGATGCCGCTGCGCGGGCGACAGGGGCACCTCGTCACCGTGGGCACACCGGGTCAACGGGGGGCGGTCGGTCGTGGCGGTGATCCTCGGGGTGAGCGCGGCGACGGTGGGCGACTCGAACAGTTCCTGGATGCTCACCTCCAGGCCGAGGACCGCCCTGATCCGGCTGGTCAGGCGGACGGCGGACAGCGAGTGTCCGCCCAGCACGAAGAAGTTGTCGTCCGGGGCCACCGTCGGGCGGCCGAGGGCCTGGGCGAAGAGTTGACAGAGCAGTTCCTCCGGCAGCGACCGTGGAGCGCGGCCGGCGTCGGCGGCGAGGACCGGATCGGGCAGCATCGCCCGGTCGAGCTTCCCGTTGCCGGTGAGGGGCAGCGCGTCCAGCACCACGAAGGTCGCCGGCACCATGTGCCCGGGCAGGACGAGCGACAGATCGTCGTGGAGCCGGCGCTGGTCCGGCACGCCGTCTTCGGTGGGCACGACGTATCCGACGAGTGCCTCGTCCCCGGTCGGGAGGGTCCGGACGGCCACCGCGGCGGCGCGGACCGCCGGCTGTCGGACGAGTGCCGCTTCGACCTCGCCGAGTTCGATCCGGAACCCGCGGATCTTGACCTGGCTGTCGGCTCGGCCCAGGTACTCGAGGTCGCCGTCCGGTCGGAGCCGGGCGAGGTCACCGGACCGGTAGCCACGGACCGACTGCCCGTCGTCGTCGGTCAGGTCGAGGAACCGCTGCCGGGTCAGGTCGGGCCGGGCATGGTAGCCGAGCCCGACCCCCGGCCCGGCGACGACGATCTCACCCACCTGCCCCGGTCGCACCGGATCGAGCTGGTCGTCGACCAGCCGGATGAAGGAGTTCGGCAGCGGGACGCCGATGAGGCTCGCGCTCTGGCGCAGGTCGGCTTCGCGGATCCGGCGGTAGGAGGCGTGCACGGTCGTCTCGGTGATGCCGTACATGTTGATCAGCTCGATTGCCTCGTCGCCGTACTTGGCGATCCACGGTGCCAGGGTGGCGAAGCGCAGCGCCTCGCCACCGAACACGACCCGACGCACCGGCAACCGGTCGTCGTGCCTCTGCTCCTCGGTGACAAGCTGGTAGAAGGCGGTCGGCGTCTGGCTCAACACCGTCACCCGCCGGTCCCGCAACAATCGTCGGAAGGCGGCCGGGTCCTGGGCGACGTGCTCCGGTACGACGACCACGCACCCGCCGTGGAGCAACGGCCCCCACATCTCCCAGACGGCGAAGTCGAACGCGAAGGAGTGGAACATCGACCACACGTCGTGCTCGTCGAACGCGAAGAGGGAATCCGTCGACCGGAACAGGTGCAGGACGTTGCCGTGCGATATGCGTACGCCTTTGGGCTCACCGGTCGTTCCGGAGGTGAAGATGATGTACGCGCAGGTGGAGACGTCCACCGACGGCACCGAGTAGCGCAGGCCCGGTGGCCGGGTGTGGTGCAGCCGGAGCACCGCGGTCTCCGGTGGCAGGCCGTGCGCCAGGTCGCCGGTGGTGATGACCAGGGCGGGTTCGGCCACGTCGAGAATGCGCTCCAGCCGGGCCCGGGGGTTGCCCGGATCAAGCGGGATGTACGAATGGCCCGCCTTGATCACGGCGAGAGCCGCCAGCACCAGATCGGCGGAACGGGGCAGGTAGATGCCGATGCGGGCACCGGGTCCGCCGGTCCGGGCCTGGATCTCGGCGGCGACGGCCCCGGCGAGTTCGTCCAGCTCGGCGTACGTGAGCACCCGCTCGTCCGAGACGACGGCCGTCCGGTCGGGATGACGACGCACGGAGTGGGCGAAGCCGGCCAGTAGGGTGTCGGCGCCGACGCCGACGCCACGGCTCGATTCGGTCGGTGTCATGCTCATCCCTCACTCGCGGCGACGGAAGCACCTGCTCGGCAGGGTCGATGCGGCCCGGCGCAGCCGCGTACCGGTCAACCGCGGCCAGGCGAGTTCCCCAGATCATGTCGTTGATGGGGCGGCCCTGTCTTCAACCGATGGTGGAACGAGTGCACTCGGCCTCCACCAAAGGCGGACGGTCCCACGGCGCCGAAAGGACCGGGCCGTACCCGGGTACGCGGTGCGCCCGGCCGGACGGGTCCGGACCGAGCCTGGTCGGCGTTTCCGACTCGTCCGACGCCGCCGGGGGACCGGCGACCGGCTCCGCCTTCCACGCCGGTTCCACAGTGGTTCCACACCCGGGTGCTTCACTGGGCCGAGACCCATTGAGGAAAGTGGGTGTGCCGGATGGCGCTGGAGCCGATGACGCGAGGGCTGTGGCGGTACCGCAGCGGTGCGGGCAGGCCCGCCGGTCGGGCCACCCGGACCATCGTGGTGGCCCCGTACGGCGGCGGCAGCGCCTACTCCGTGTACGACCTGCTGCGGCACGTGGCGGTTGCCGCCGACGAGACCCTCGTCCTGCAGTATCCGGGGCGGGGGCCCCGGATCGGTGAGCCGGCCACGGCCAGCCTGCACGACCTGGCCGACCAGATGGCGGTGGAGATCGACCGGCACGCCGCCGGCGACCTGGTGCTGCTCGGGCACAGCCTGGGCGGACTGCTCTGCTTCGAGCTGGCGCACCGGCTCACGCGCTCCGGCCGCCACATCGAGCTGGTGGTGATCTCGTCGGCCCAGCCGACGGCGGTCACGACGCTGCGCGCCGACGAGATCGAGTCGCGCGACGTCGGGCAGTGGGCCGCCCTGCTCCGCCACGAGAACGTCATGACCGACGAACTGCTCGACAACCCGGAGATGCTGCGTCTCGCGATCCAGACGATCCGCTCCGACACGCTACTGGCCGCACGGCACGTCGGGTCGCCACAACCGCTCCGTTGCCCGATGTTGGTCGTCGGTGGCGACGCCGACCCGGACATCACCCCCGAGCACCTGCGCGGCTGGGCGGACCTGACCGTCGGGCCGGCGACGATCGCCCTGCTGCCCGGCGACCACTTCTACTACCGCGACCGGGCCGCGGAACTCGGCGAACTCGTCCAACGGCAGTTGCCCCTGCTGCGCCGGAACGGTTCGGCACCGATGCACGCGACGCAGGGAGAAGAAAGATGACGGATCCGTTCGACCGGCCGGACGGCCGGGGCCACGTCGAGACGAACCGGGCCGACCCGCAGCCGGCCGGCCCGGCACGGGAGGCCGGGTCGTGAAGCGCAACCGCTGGCTGCTACGCGACCCGTCCGACGAGTCCGTCGGCCGCATCTTCTGCTTCCCGTACTCGGGTATGGGTGCGTCGATGTTCAACCGGTGGCCCCGTTGGATCGACGGGGTCGAAGTGTGTCTGGTGCAGTTGCCCGGTCGGGAGAACCGCATCCGGGAGCCGCACTACCGGAGCTACGCGCAGCTGGCGGACGTGTTGGCCGAGCAACTGCTGCCGCTGCTGGACCGGCCGTTCGTCTTCTTCGGACACTGCGCCGGCGCACTGCCGGCGTACGAGACGGCTCGTCGCCTGCCCGCCGACCGGCTGGCGTTGCCGGCCGGGCTCGTGGTCTCGGCCCAGGTCGCCCCCCACCACTGTCCGCACGACCGGTTCCTGGCCCTCACCGACGAGGAACTCCTCGACGAGCTGGCCGGTCTCGCGGTGCGGCGCGGCGGACAGCCGGATCCCGCGATGCTGGCCCTCAGCCTGGCGGTACTGCGCGAGGACCTCGAGGCCAACCGCCACTACCGGCTCGACGAGCCGGCGCCGGTGCCGATGTCCGTCACGGTGCTGCGCTGGGCCGACGACCCGGAGGTGACCGAGGCCGAACTACGCGGCTGGGAGCACTACGGCGACGACGTGCGGTTCGACGTCCTCGCGGGGGGCCACTACGAGTTCCTGACCGCACCCGAGCCGCTGCTCGCCCTGCTGTCGGCGCAACTACAGGAGCGTGCCCCGCGATGATGGACGAGATGTTCCGGCAGGTCGCCGCACGGCACCCCGCCCGGACGGCGGTACGGGCCTGGGACGGTGAACTGACCTACGCCGAGCTGCACCGGCGCGTCGACCGGTTCGCCCGCCGGCTGCGGCAGGCGGGCGCGGTACCGGGGACGGTGGTGGGAGTGCACCTGCCCCGGTCCGCCGCGACCGTGGTCGGTCTGCTGGCGATCCTCCGCTGCGGCGCCGCGTACGTCGCGCTCGATGACCGCTACCCGCCGGAGCGCCGTGCCGCCATCCTCCGGGACGCGGCCGTCGAACTGGTCCTCACCACGTCGTCCGGGTTGTCGGACCTGCCGGCCGGGTGCCGGGCCCTGCCGGTCGAGGACACCGGGGACGACGGACCGGCCGGGTTCGCCGCCGGCCAGTCCGGTCCCGCCCACCTCGCCTACCTCGCCTACACCTCGGGGTCCACCGGCCTGCCCAAGGGAGTGTGCGTACCGCACCGGGCTGTCGTCCGCCTGGTGGTGGACAGCGACTTCCTGCCGGTACGCCCCGACGACGTGTTCGTCCAGTACGCGCCGCTGGCGTTCGACGCCTCCACGCTGGAGGTGTGGGCCCCGCTGCTCAACGGGGCCTGCCTCGTCGTCCCGCCGCCGGTCGACCTCTCGCCGGAGGAGCTGTGCGCCTTCGTCGCGGAGCACGGTGCCACGGTGCTGTGGCTCACCGCCGGCCTGTTCCACCGGGTGGTCGAGGTCGGCCTCGACCACCTGCGCGGACTGCGGCACCTGCTGGCCGGTGGGGACGTGCTCTCCGTAGCGCACGTGAACCGCGCCGTGACCGCGCTGCCCGACACCGTTCTGATCAACGGGTACGGGCCGACGGAGAACACCACCTTCAGTACCTGCCACCGGATGAGCTCCCTGGTCACCGGCAGCACCGTCCCGATCGGGCGGCCGATCCGCGGCACCACCGCGTACGTCCTGGACGACCGGCTCGGGCCGGTGGACGACGGTCAGGTCGGGGAGCTGTACGTCGGCGGGTCGGGGATCGCCCACGGCTACCTCGGTGACCCGGCCCTCACCGCGGCCCGCTTCTCCGCCGACCCCTTCGCCGCCACCCCGGGTGCGCGCATGTACCGCACCGGCGACCTGGTCCGGCGTACCGCCGAGCACCTGGAGTTCGTCGGCCGGCGGGACCGGCAGGTCAAGATCCGGGGCTTCCGGGTCGAGCCGGCCGAGGTCGAGGCGGTGGCGGTCGGCGTGCCGGGCGTGACGGGTGCGGCGGTCGTGGTGCAGGACGACGCCCGCGGGGGCCGACGCCTCGCGGCCTTCCTCACCGGGACCGCATCCGTGCTGGACCTGCGCCGACGGCTGACCGCGGTACTGCCGTCGTATGCCGTCCCCGCCCGGGTGACCAGGCTGGACGTGCTGCCGTTGACGGCGAACGGCAAGGTCGACCGCACCGAGCTGGCCAGCCGGGAGTCGCACAGCCGGCCCGAGGTGAGCGCCGACCACCGCAAACCGGGTACGGAGCTGGAGCTGACCATCACCCAGCTCTGGGAGGATCTCATGGGCCTGGACGGCATCGGCGCCGACGACGACTTCTTCGAACTCGGCGGCCACTCGCTGCTCGGGGTGCAGATCCTCACGGAACTCCGGCAGGCGCACGGTGTCGAGGTGTCCCCGCTGGCCTTCTACACCGACCCGACGCCGGCCGGACTGGCCCGCACCGTGCAGGCGGCCCACCGGGAGCTCCGGTGAGGATCCCCAACGCCGTGGCAGCCCTGACCGTGCCGGTGGGGGACGTCGACCTGTTCGCCCCCGACTTCTACGCGACCGGTGACCCGCACCCGGTGTGGGCCGAGATGCGGGCCCGGCATCCGCTGCACCGGCAGGACCTGCCGGACGGCCGGACCTTCCTGTCGGTCACCAGGTACCGGGACGCCTGCCGGGTGCTGGGCGACCACCGCGGGTTCACCTCGGAGCGGGGCAGCCTCCTGCAGCAGTTGGGCCACGGCGACTCGGCGGCCGGGCTGATGCTGGTGTCGACGGACCCGCCCCGGCACACCGAACTGCGCACCCCGCTCAACCGCGTGCTGAGTGCCCGGGCGGTACGGGACCTCGAACCAGGCGTCGTACGGGCGGTCCGCCGGGTTCTGCGCCCCGTGCTCGACCGTACGGAGTGGGACCTCGCCGAGTGCGTCGCGCAGTTGCCGATGGCGGTCGCCGGAATGCTCATGGGAATCCCCGAACCGGACTGGGCCGAGCTGACCCGGTGGACGGCGATGGCCGCCGCACCGGAAGACCCCGGGCTGAGGGTGCGGCACCCGGCCGCCACCCTGGCCATCGCCCACCACGGCCTGTTCGACTACTTCGCTGGTCAGTTGCGCGACGACCGGTGCCCGCGGCGGGACGATCTGATCGGGCACCTGACCAGCATGCTGGCCGGTGGCCGGCCGCTGACCACCGAAGAGGTCATCTACAACTGTTACAGCCTGCTGCTCGGCGCGAACGCCACCACCCCGCACGCCGTCACCGGGACCGTCCTCGCGTTGATCGAACATCCGGCGCAGTCGGTCGCCGCGCCCGAGGCGGTGACCGGCCTGGTGGAGGAGGGCCTGCGGTGGACGTCGCCGGCCAACAGCTTCCTGCGGCACGCCCAGCAGGACGTGGAACTCAGCGGCGGCCTGGTACGCCGGGGCGAGGCGGTCGCGGTCTGGATCGGGTCGGCGAACCGGGACGCGGAAACCTTCACCGATCCCTACCGGTTCGACATCACCCGCCCGGACAACCGGCACATCGCCTTCGGATTCGGCCCGCACTACTGCCTCGGGGCACCGCTGGCGCGGGTGACGCTGGCCGTCTTCTTCACCGAGTTGTTCCGGGCGTTCGACCGGATCGAGCTCAACGGGCCGGTGGAGCACCTGGCATCGAACTTCATCGCCGGCATCACACATCTGCCAGTGCTGACCCGGCGGCGCACCGCATCCCCGAGGGAGTCCGACGAATGAGCGACGCGACGCAGGCCATGGTGAAGATCTGGCGACGGCACCTCGGTGACCAGCCGGTCGGTCCCGATGACGACTTCTACGCCCTCGGCGGGGATTCGCTCATCGCCCTGCGGGTGGTCGCGGACGCCAACGCGCGGGGAATCCCGATCGAGCTGCGCGACCTGCTGTTCTTTCCGACGGTCAGCGAGCTGGTGGCGGCGGTGGCCGGCCGCCAGGGACGTGCCGAACCTGGCGAGGGGGGGCGTCAGCACCGGCCGTTCGGTCTCCTGGATCCCTATGACCAGGCGTTGATGCCGGCGGGGGTACGCGACGCCTGGCCCGCCTCCGCCCTGCAGGTGGGGATCATCTACCTGAGCGAGGCGTCGGGTGATCCCCGTCTCTACCAGGATCTCGTCGGTGTCGAGGTGACCGGGCCGTTCGACGAGTCGCTGTTCACCGCCGCGCTCGCCGAGCTGTGTGACCGTCACCAGGCGTTGCGCTCCTCCTTCGACCTGGGCGGATACAGCGTCCCCGCGCAACTGCTGTGGTCCTCGGTGGACCCACCGCTGGCCGTCGAGTACGCCACCACGGCCGAACCGGTCGCCCGTTGGCGCGAGACGCAGTTGTCCCAGGCCCTCGACTGGGGGCGCCCGCCGGTCGTCCGCTGCCACGTGGTGGCGCTCCAGGACCGCTTCCACCTCACCCTCACGATCCACCACGCGATCCTCGACGGCTGGAGCTACGCGCGACTCTGCTACGAACTGCTCGCGCTGTACGACGCGAGACTCACCGGCCGCCCGGCCGGCCTGCCGCTGCCGCCGGAGTCCGGCCAACGGGAGTTCCTCCGGCTGGAACGGGAGGCGATCGACAACCAGGAGGCCGCCGACTACTGGCACACCGAGGCGGACGTTCCCGGGCTCCTGCTCGACCGGGGGCGGTTCGGCGGTGCGGCCGACCCCCGCGAGACGATCAGCTTCGAGGTGGGGGAAACCCTGCTGGACGGCCTCCGGGCCGCCGCCGGGACCATCGGCGTTCCCCTGAAGAGTCTGGTCCTCGGCTGCCACGTCCGGGCCCTGAGCACCTGGACCGGGCGTGACCGCGACGTGGTGACCGGACTGACGGTCAACGGACGGCCGGAGACCGCCGGTGCCGACCTGCTCGTCGGGTTGTTCCTCAACACGGTGCCCATTCGTGTCCCGGTCGTGCCGGCGGAGCAGGGGGAGCTGTGCCGCAGCGCCCTCTCCGCCGAGCAGCGGGGGATGCGGCACCGCCGGTACCCGTTGGCGATGATCGAGCAGCGGCTGGGCCGGCCACCGTTCGACGTGGCGTTCAACTTCACCCACTTCCACGTGTACGACCAGTTGGGTCAGTTGACCGCGATCCGCCCCGGCGCGTGGTGGGCGTTCGACAAGGCCAGCTTCCCGTTCATGGTCGACTTCATGATCAACTCTCGTGACTTCGGCACCGCCGTCGCGGTCGCCTACGACCCCGACCTGTTCGACAAGGCGCAGGCGACGACGTACCTGGAGCTGTACCGCAGTGCGCTGCGCTCGGTGGCGGGGATGCCCGACTGATGGCCGCCCCGCTGGTGGTCGTGTACGACCGCGGCGCCGCGTCGGCCGCGGAGATCGCCGTCGGGCTGGGGGCACTCGGCCCGGTGGCGTTCCTGGTCAACCCGAGCGACCACACCCGCCGGACCGGGGAGGTGCTGCGCCGGCTGGGCGACGTCGTACCGTTGACCGTCGACCGCGAGGCGGATCTGGCGGCGGTGCGGCGGCTCAACCCGGCGGCGGTGCTGACCTTCTCCGAGCCGATGCTGCCGGTCACGGCGTGGCTGGCCGATGCGCTCGGACTGCCCTTCCATCCGATCGCCACGACCGAGATGCTGACCAGCAAGGTGCGACAACGCGAGCGGTTGCGCCTGCGGGGCGTCGACGACGTCCGGAGCCGCCCGATCTCCTCGATCGACGAGTGGGCCGCTGCCCGGGAGCACGTCGGCCTGCCCGCCGTGGTCAAGCCCGTGTACGGCCAGGGCAGCCGCAACACGTACGTGGTCACCGACGACGCGGCGGCACACCGGGTACTCGCCCCGCTCCTGCCCGCCGGCCGGGCGGCCACCGTCGTGGTGGAGGAGCTGCTGGTGGGTCGGTCCGACGGACCGTACAGCGACTTCGTGTCGGTGGAGAGCTACCACGGGCCGCACGGACTGCGGCACCTCGCCGTCACCGGGAAACTGCCGCTGGCACCGCCCTTCCGGGAGGTGGGGCAGTTCTGGCCGGCGGCGGTGACCGACGCGGAGCGACAGGAGATTCTCGACCTCACCACGCGTGCCCTCACCGCGCTCGACCTGGGCCCCGGTCTGACCCAAACCGAGATCAAGCTGACCGGGCGCGGGCCCCGGATCATCGAGGTGAACGGTCGCCTGGGCGGTCACATCAACGCCCTGGCCCGGCACTGCGCGGGCTTCGACGTGGTCCGCCTCGCCGGGCAGTTGGCACTGGGTCAACCGGTGACCGCACCCCCGGTCGACCAGCCGGGCCAGGTTCACTTCCAGTACCACACCCTGGCCCCGGTCGAGCCCTGCGAACTCCTCTCGATCGGCGGCGCGGCCGAGGTCCGCCGCCTCGACGGCATCGACGGGTTCCGGGCGTACGCACGAGTGGGTGACGTCCTCGACGCCGACGTGATGACCCGGCACCTCGACCTGCTCTGGGGCCGTTGTGACCGGCATGCCGACCTGGCCGCGCTGCTCGGTGAGGCACAGCGGCGGATCCGTTACGAGTTTCGGTTCCGCGACGGAGCACGGCGATCGAGCGCAGCCGACCTGCAGACAGAGGTGCCGAGATGACGGTGATCCAGGGCTCGACGCACCAGTTCCGGCCGCGGTCGACGTCCGACGGTGGCGAGACCCGCCCCCACCTGAGGACCCGTGTCCTGGTCGCGGACCACGACCCGCTCTGGCGTCAGCTACTGCACGACGTGCTCAACGGCAACAACCAGCTCGACGTCGTGGCGGAGGTGGACAGCCGCCGCCCCTTGGCGGACTGGCCCCTGCAACGCGTCGACGTGGCGGTCCTCGGATCCAGCCACGGGGAACCGATGGTCGGTGCGATCCGGCAGTTGACCGCCCGACGGATCAGGGTCGTTCTCCTGTGCCTGGACTGGTCCCGGCGCAGTCTCGACGCGGCGGTGTCGGCCGGCGCGGCCGGCTGCCTGGTGAAGGAGGCCGACCTCGGTGGTGTGGCCGGCAGTGTGCAGGCGGTCACCGGCAGGAACCGGGTGCTCTCCCCGGCCCTGCTGAACCTCTACGTCAACCCGGCTGCGACGGACCGACGGTCCCAGGACGCCGTGCAGAAGTTGACCGCCCGGGAACGCGAGGTGCTCTGCCGGCTCGGTGAGGGACTGACCACCGCCGAGACGGCGGAACTCTGCGGGGTGTCGATGGCCACCGTCAAGAGCCACGTCTCGCACGCGCTCGCCAAGCTCGGTGCCCGCAACCGGCTGGAGGCCGTGCTCATGGTGCGGGACGTCCTCGGTGCCCCGGCGACCTACGGTGCCCAGGAGGCCGTCACGAGCTGATCCCGGGGGGCCGCCACGAGGTGGCCGGCGCCGGGTACGCCGGGGGCGGCCTCGACCGTGGACCGGGCGTCGACTCGGGTGTCGGGCACCCGCAGTTCGGCGGCCAGCTCCGCCAGTCGCAGCCCCGGGAAGTTGGCCGCCTGGGCGGCGGTCACCGCCAGGGTCAGCGGGTTGCCGCCGCAGTAGTCGACGAGGTCGGTCACCGCCGCCGGCTCGGCGGCGGTCCGATCGACGCCCAGGCGCCGTTCGAGCAGCTCCCGCGCCTCGACATCGGACAACGGGCCGAGTGAGAGTGGCAGGGCCGTGCCGGTCGCCACCAGGCTGGTGAGCCTGCTCCGACTGGTCACGATGACCGGGCAGCCCGCCGCTGCGGGCAGCAACGGCCGTACCTGGTGGGCGTCCGCCACGTTGTCGAACACGATCAGCATCCGGCGGTCGACGAGCAGGCTGCGGTACAGCGCCAACTGGCCGTCCACGCTGACGGGCAGGCGGTCCGGCGGCACGCCCAGGGCCAGCAGGACGCTCCGGATCACCTCCGGAACGGACAGCGGCGGACAGAGGGCGTCGAATCCGCGCAGGTCAACGTAGAGTTGCCCGCCCGGCAGGTGGTCGGCGAGCCGGTGCGCCAGGTGGACGGCGAAGGTGCTCTTGCCGATGCCCGCCGGGCCGCTGAGGACGAGCGTCTTCGGACGCCAGCCCGCGCCGTCCAGCAGCCGGGTGCCCGTCTCCAGCTCGGCGGCCCGACCGACGAAGATCGGCGGTGCCGGCGGCAGCAGCCGGGGGACGGCCGGACGGGCCTCGACCGGAACCGTCCTCCGCAGGATCCTCCGCTGGAGGTCATGCAGGTCGGGTGCGTCGAGACCACGGCACGCCAGCAGGGTCAGTCCCTCTCGGCAGACCTCGGCCGCCTCGTCCACCCGCTGGTCGGCATAGAGCGCCAGCGCCAGCAGGCGACGAACCTTCTCGTTGTACGGATCAACGGCGATCATGCCGGCGAGTTCCCCCGTGGCCTCGACGTAGCTGCCGATCTCGACAAGCGCCTCGGCGCGGATCTGCATCGCGGAGCGGCGCAGGGCGTCCAGGCGATTGATCTCGGCCGTGGCGCCCCACCAGTGGGCGATGTCCGCGAACGCGGTGCCGCGCCACAGCGCCAGTCCGTCCCGGAGCAGCTTCGCCGCCTGCCGCGCCTCGGCGGTACCGCCGGTCCGCAGCAACCGGTTGCCGTCGACCACCGCGTTCTCGAAGACGTGTGCGTCGATGCTGTCCCGTTCCAGCTCCAGCAGGTAGCCCCTGCTGGCCGGCGTACCCACCGTCCGCACGATGGCCGCCGAACCGTCCTGCCCGGGCGGGAGCTCCAGCTTCTGGCGCAGGTGCGAGACGTGACTGCGGAGGGTCGTCTCGGCTGCCGCCGAGGCGGACTTACCCCACAGCAGGTCGACGAGCTGGCGCGCGTCGGCCGGCCGGCCGACGCGGAGCACCAGCGCCGACAGCAGGCCGGAGACCTTCGGCCCGAGTGGCACGGTGCGATTGAGGTGCTCGACGCGCAACGGCCCGAGCACGGAGATCCTCGTCGCTGCTGGCGGGGTCTGCTGGTCGGGCATTGATCTTCCCTGGGTGAGGTCCGTGTTCATGCGGACATCCGGAGCCGACGACGGGGCACGTGCGCCGCCTCGGCGGTTGAGCAGGCGCAGACGAGCGAACAGACCATTTCCACCCTCACGATCGGGGGCTGTGCGGCTCAGGTGCCCTGGGCAGGTCAGGTCCGCAGCGGCCGGTGGGTACGACGGTGAAGCAGGACTGCGACTCGGGGCTCAGACGCTGGTAGGGGCCATCGGCGCCGGCAGCTCGACGCGGCTGGCCGTGCGGACGGTGCGGGTGGTGTACCGGCCGATGTCGACCTCCGGCCCGGCACCGTAGACGCGGGCGGTCAGTCGGGGCGCGCTGACGGCATCGTGGGAGTCGTCATCGGCATAGCCCAGCACGACCACGGGTGTGGTCAGCGCCCCGACGGAGAGCAGCAGGTCGGCGCAGTCGCCGGCCGGGGCCCGGCCGATGGGTTTGGCGGGTACCGGCTCGAAGCCGAGGCGGGTCTTGAACAGGAACAGGCCGGGTTTGGCGACGTGCCCGTACAGGTTGGGGTCGTTGCCCATGGTCACCTCGGGACAGCCGCGCCTGCCGGTCTCCTCGAAGGCGTGCAGGTAGATCACCCGGGCGAGGCTGTGCTCCCGCCAGCGGGACTCGACGGCGGAGAACAGCAGCCACACCGAGTTGTCCTCCGGGTACTCCCGGCACAGGCAGCCGCCGACCAGTTTGCCCTTCTCGTAGGCGAACACGCCGAAGGTCCTCGGATTGTCGATCATGCCGGCGCGCATCGAGCCGGCGAACGAGAAGCCGAAACGCATACCGTTGACCCGGTTCTCGTACAGGGCGAGGAACGGGTCGAGTTGGTCGCCGCTGAGCGTCTGGTGCACCTCGATGTGCACGTCAGCGCCGGCTGCCCGGTCGATGGCCCGGCGGAGGTCCTGGCGGGCCTTGCGGGCGAGCCGGGCGGCGTAGTCGTCGACCGAGCGTGGCGTGGGTGCCCGCCAGCTCAGCCAACTCGGCTTGCGGACGAATCCGGCCCGGGCGAGGTCCGCCCAGGCGTCCCGGGGCGGGGCGGGAACCCGGATGAGTGCGACCGGGGGCAGGTCACCGGCGCGGTGTGCGGCGAGTGCCTGTTGCGCGTCCGCTTCGGCGATGGTGAGCCCGTAGTCGTCTCGAACGTGCATGTCGTTGGCGCCTTCCGCAGTGCTGACCGGTCACGGGTGGAGCGGGGGGACGTGGACCGTTGGACGTCGCCGAGGCTGCCGACGTGGGGCGTCGGGGTCGGCGGGCTCGGTGGCGGCCACAGCGCCGCTGGGGTGGTCACGTCCGGGCCGGTTCGGCGGTGGTCGCCGTGGTGGGCGGTGGTTCGTCCAGGCGGCGCCAGCGGGCGGGACGCAGCACCAGGGTGAGCGCCACCAGCAGGTACAACAGTCCACTCAGGGCGATCGCGGTGGTCAACCCCAGCGTGGACGCGGCCCAGCCGCCGAGTACGCCGCCGATCGGGATGCTGGCCCAGGAGACCGCGGTGGCGAGGCCGAACATCCGGGCCTGCAACGGTGGGGGAGTGCGTTCCAGGATGGTGGCGGCGATGATCGGATTGACGGAGGACAGCGCCACGCCGCAGACGAAGGTGATGGCGATCACCACCAGCAGGTCGTGGCTGAACGCCATGGCCAGGAAGCGCGGGGCCCCACCGACGAGCAGCCCGATCGTGAAGGTGAGGTACCGGGGCAGCCGGTTGGCGGCGAAGGTGAAGCCGATGTTGCCGACGATCGCGCCGAGGGCGAGCGCGGCGCTGACCGCGCCGAGCGCGGCCGGGTTGCCGAGCACCCGGTCGACCCAGACGGGGATGTAGACGGCGACGCTGGCCTGGTTGAACAGGTTGATGGTGAACATCACCGCGAAGATCCCGACGGCGACCTGGTCCTGGCGCAGGTGACGCAGCCCGATGCCGAGCGCCTTGAGGTACGGCTCCCGGTCCGCCCCGGCGGTGTGCGTGGGCCGCCCGATGGACGCCGGGATCAGCGCCGTCACGACGGCCGCGGCCACGGCGAAGGACGCCGCGTCGATCAGGATGGCCTGGGTGATGCCGAACCAGGCGATGATCACACCGGCGGCCGGAGCGCCGACGAGGATGCTCGTCCGGTGCAGGCCGTCGTCGATGGCGCTGACCCGGGCCATGGACGCGCCCGCGGCTGCGATGGTGGCGTGCGCCATCGCCCGCTTGGCGTTGTCCCCGAGACCGCGGAGGACACCGATGACGGCGACCAGGCCGAGTAGCGTGGCGAACCCGAGATGGTAGACGCTGGCCAGCAGCACCATGCCCGCGGCGCTGGCCAGGTCGGCCGTGACGGAGACCCGGCGGGCGCCGAGCCGGTCCACCAGCGGCGGGCCCAGCGCGCTGGTCAGCACGTAGGGCAGCATCTCGGCCGCGACGACCAGGCCCATCCGGGTGGGACTGCCGGTGGTGACCAGGACCAGCCAGGGCAGGGTCACCGTGGACACCCGGGTGCCGGTGTCGGAGATCGTTCCGGCGGTGAGCAGCCCGACGAGGGCGACCCGGGACCGGGTGGGCCCCGTCACTCCGGTGGACCGACTGCCGTGCCGGTACGGGCGAGATAGCGGTCACGAAGTGCGCGTTTGTCGACCTTCCCGTAGCCGATCGTGGGCAACGCGTCGACGAACTCCACGTCGCGGGGCGTCCAGTTGGTGTCGAGTCGCTCGGTGACCAGGTCGCGGAGCTCTTCGGGGGTGACGGTGGCGCCCGGTACGGGCACGACGAAGGCGTACGCCGCCTCACCATAGGCGTCGTCCGGTACGGCGGTGACGGCCGCGTCGTGGACGTCGGGGTGGGCGGTCAGGACGTCCTCGATCGGCCCCGGGTAGACGTTGACCGCGCCGGGGCCGGTGACGATCAGCTCCTGGTCGCGCCCCACCAGGTAGAGGTAGCCGTCCTCGTCGAGATGTCCGGTGTCCCCGGTGCGCAGCCAGCCGTCGACCAGTGTTCCGGCGGTCAGCTCCGGCTGGCCCCAGTAACCGGCCATGACCAGCGAACCGGAGATCCACACGTGACCGTGCTGTCCGGGCGGCAGGTCCCGCCCGGCGTCGTCCCGGACGGCGATGCGCACGTCGCCGTAGGCGCGTCCGCAGGAGCGCAGCAGGTGAGGCCGGCTCGGGTCGTGCTCGTCGCCGTTGAGTTCGGTGATCAGGGGGGCCTCGCTCATCCCGTAGGCGACGCGCACGATGGGCCCGAAGCGTTCGAGTGCCTGGGTCAGCCGGGCCGGGGCGACGGTCGAGCCGCCCAGGGTGATCATCTCCAGGCTGCTCAGGTCGGTCCGGCCGAGCAGCGGGCAGTCCAGCATCTCGTACAGGCGGGGCGAGGCGGCGTTCGTGCTGGTGATGCGCTCCTGCTCGATCAGGGTGAAGAACCGCGCCGCGTCGAAGGAGTCGCACATCACCTGCGTCCCACCGGCGAACAGCATGCCCATGACGCCTAGTTGGGAGCTGACGTGCCAGAAGACACCGTAGTAGAGGTGGCGGGTCGGACGGCCCTCTCCCGCCCACCGGGTGGCGAGTTCCAGGATCGTCTGGAACAGCAGGTTGCGGTGGTGGACCAGCTTGGGGCGTCCGGTGGTGCCGCTGGTCTGGAACACCGACGCCGGCTCGCCCGTGGCGTCGGCCGGGTCCACCGCGGTGCGGGGTGCCCGCCACAGGTCGGTGCCGAGGGCGCCGGGGCCGAGGCTGAACACGGCCGGGGCAGCGGCCCGGCGGGCCAGTTCGACGCCGGCCTCGGCGTGGGTGCGGGGGTCGTACACCAGGGCGTCCGGGCGGGCCTGGCGGAGGAAGCCGAGCTGGTGCTCCAGGGGTGCGCGGGCCACCCAGACGGACCGGCAGCCCAGCAGGTGCAGCGCGAAGTGCAGCATGACCACGTCGGGGTGGTTGTTGGCAACCACCGCCACCGCGTGGCCCGCACCGATTCCCTGCCCGCGCAGGGCCTCGGCCAGGTGCTGGACGCCTTCCCGCAGGTCGGCGTAGGTCAGCCGGCGGTCCTGGTGCACGATCGCCTCGGTCTGACCGTGCTTCTCGAACAGCGCCAACGCCTGCGGGACGTAGTTGGTGGACTCAGCGGGGGTGCGCACGGGGCGATCTCCTCTCGGGCCGGCCGCTCGGTGGGAGTCAGGACGAATCTGCGCCGAACCGGATCGCCTGCGCGACCTGCTCCCGGCGCAGCCGGTCGACCTCGTCGGCGACGGTCTCGTCCTCGGCCATCAGCCGGTCGAGGTCGGCGTCCTGGTAGCTGAGCACGCCCATGTCGCGGAAGGCCCGCTGGAGTTTCGGGCCGAACAGGCCGATGTCCTTGAGCGTCGGCACGATCCGGGAGAACAGCTTGGATCGGAAGTACTGGTAGTGCTCGGACTCGCGCATGAAGGCCACGCACTCGGCGGCGTCCAGGTCGAGTGCGGTCCAGACCTCCTCGCCGACGAAGCGCTGCTGGAGCATGTGGCAGGCCTCGATGCAGAACTCCTCGCGCTCGTCGCGCTCGGCCTGGGTCAGCTCGGGGTAGTAGTCGCGCAGGGCCAGGCGACCGAATGCCACGTGCCGTGCCTCGTCCTGCATGACGTAGGCGTTGAGCGCCTGCGCGAGGGGTTCCTTGGAGTAGTCGCGGATCTGCCCGAACGCGGCCAGGGCAAGGCCCTCGATGAGGACCTGCATGCCGAGGTAGGTCATGTCCCAGCGGGAGTCGGAGATGATGTCGTCGAGCAGGGCCTTGAAGTGCGGGTTGATGGGGTAGGCGAAGCCGATCTTCTCTCGCAGGTAGCGGGAGTACACCTCGACGTGGCGGGCCTCGTCCACCACCTGGGTGGCGGCGTAGAACTTGGAGTCGATGTCCGGCACGGTCTGCACGATCTTGGCGGAGCAGATGAGGGCGCCCTGTTCGCCGTGCAGAAACTGGGAGAATTGCCACGAGTTCATGTGTAGTCGGACGTTGGCCTTTTCTCTGCTATTGAGTGATTGCCACGTGCGCGACCCGTAGATGGCGACCGATTCCTCCGGTATGCCCATCGGATCATCATGATCGATTTCGATGGTCCAGTCGAGTCGTTCCGCTGCGTTCCACTGCCGCTGTTTGCCCTTTTCATAGAGGCTGAGCAGTTTGTCCCGGCTGTCGTCGTAGTCCCAGTCGAATACGGTGGTGTTTCCCGCCTTGATATGCCAGCCCGTCTGGTCGACAGGGAGGGCGTACAGCCGTCTGCTCAATGACGCCTCCATCTCATGCATGGCTACCGTAGATTATGGACTTGTGGCTGTTTGTCGGGCACTGGGGAGTTCCCTAGGATCAAGCACGTGCATGGGCGTGCGTGGCGTGACTCTGGTGTCGATAACGGCCCGCAAACCAATCCAACCCTGCTAATCTCCATTGCGGATGATCGATCATCTGGAAGACGGGAGTCGATCTAGAATGGCCGGTTCCTGGGCTCGACGGACACCTGGCGGCGGCGGGCCCACGTCGGGGCAGTGGTGCTGATGACCCCGTTCGTGGGCCGGGACACCGAACTGGCGGCCCTGCGGAGCGTCCTGGAGACGACCGGTCGAGCCGGAGTCCGGGTTGTGGCGGTCACCGGCGATCCCGGCATCGGGAAAACCCGGTTGCTCGGCGAGTTCGGTGAGCTGGCCCGTCGCCAGGGCGCCCGGGTGGTGTCCAGCTCGGCCACCCGGGGCCAGCGGTCACAACCCCTGGCCCCGCTGCTCGACGCGTTGGTCGACTGCGACCGCTGCGCCAACCGACAGACCGCCGCGGGCGAGGCGTCGGGTGCCACCGCGCCCAGCCACCTGGTGCGCGACCTCGTAAACCGGGCCGGTGACACGGACGCCAACACCCTGGTCGTCCTCGCCGACGACATGCACTGGGCCGATGAGACGACCATCGCACTGCTGAACCAGCTCGTGCGCTCCCCGTCACCGGTGCCGCTACTGGTCGTGCTGGCCTATCGGCCCCGGCAGGCCCCGGTACGCCTGCACACCGCCCTGGTCGGCGCGCCGGGCGACGAGTGGGTGCGGGAGATACCGCTCGGGCTGATCAGCGAGCAGGACGCACAGACCTTGCTCGGGTCGCAGTGCGGCGCGCCGTGGCAGTCCGCCGTCTACCGGCACAGCGGTGGCAACCCGTTGCACCTGCACGCGCTGGCCGCCGCCGCCACCGGGTTGTGCAGCACCGCGTCGGTGGTCGTCGGCGAGCTGCCCGCCGCGCTGCGGATGAGGCTGGTCGGGGAGCTGGAGGCTGCCTCCCCGCTGAGCCGCATCGTCCTCGACGCGGCGGCGGTGGCGGGAGAGGTGTTCGAGCCGGCGCTGGTCGCGCAGATCGGCCAGTGCCGGGACGCCGAGGTGCATCGAGCGCTGGACGAACTGGCCGAACTGGACGTCGTCCGTCGGGTCGCCGGTGGCCGGCTGATCGGCTTCCGGCATGCTGTGCTGTGGCGGGCGGTCTACGACGCGGTCAGCCCGGGCTGGCAGTTGGCCGCGCACGACCGGGCGGCGGCTGCGCTGTGCCGGCGTGGTGCCCCGCCCCAGGCGCTGGCCCCGCATGTCGCCCGCATCGCCCGTCCCGGTGACCTGACCGCGGTGTCGACGCTGCACCGGGCCGCCATGGCGGTGCAGCACCACGCGCCGGTCACCGCGGCGTACTGGCTGCGCGTGGCCCTGCGGCTGCTGCCACACCAGCCCGACCACGACCAGCGGCGCGTGGCGCTGCTGGTCCGCCTCGCTCAACTGACCGCCGCCGTCGGCAAGCTGCTGGCGAGCCGGGACGCGCTGCACGAGGCGCTGCGGCTGTTGCAACGTCGACCGACGACCCGCCGTGCGCACGCGGTCGCCCTTTGCATCATGGTGGAGCTGTCGCTGTCCCGACGTGCCGAGGCGGGTGCGCTGGCCCGGGCGGAGCTGGCCGCGCTGCCCGCCACCCAGAGCATCGGCCGGGCCATGCTCATGTTCGAACTGGCCTGTCTGGAACTGGCCGCCGGTCACGCCGACGCCGCCCGCGAGATGGCCGCCGTGGCGTACGCCGCAGCCCATCGCCACCGGGTCCGTTCGGCGGAGGCCACCACGCTCGCCCTGCTGGCGGTGGCGGACACCGCCGCGTTGGACATGCCAGCCGCGCGCCAGCGGCTGGACCAGGCGGTCGACCTGCTCGACGCGATGCTCGACGGCGAGTTCGTTCGCAGCCTGCGGGCCGCCGCCTGGGTGATCGAGGCCGAGATACTGCACGAACGCTTCGACGACGCGCTCCGCCACCTGGACCGGGCGGTCGCCGGCGCCCAACAGGGCGGGCAACTGCTGCTGCTCACCCGGCTCTACGCGGCCCTGGTGGTGACGATGCAGGCCAGAGGCAGGTTGTTCCAGGCGCAGGAGTGTGCGCAGCGGGCGGTGGAGGTGGCCACCGCGGTCGGCGGAGACCGCGAGATCGCCGTGGCCCGCACCCTGCTGGCCTGGCTGGACAGCCAGATACGACCCACCACGGAGGCCGACCCGGACGTGGATGCCCTGCCGGTGCTGCCCGAGGGCCCGTACGCGCTGCTGGTCCGCCGGCTGCTGGTGGAGATCGGGCTGGCCGGCGGGAACGTGGCCGGGTACCTGGCCCGGACCCGGCCCGGTGACGACGGCCTGCCCGCTTCCGACCTGTGCTCGCAGGCCAGCTGGTGCGAGGCGATGACGCGGGCGGAGCTGGTCGCGGGGCGGGCCGAGCTGGCGGCGCACTGGGCCGACCGCGCCGCCGCCGTCGCCGCGGTGCTCGACCTGCCGGGCCACACCGGTCTGGCCCTGCTCGCCCGGGCGCAGGTGCTGGCCGCCGAGGACCCGGCGCGGGCGGTGGCCACCGCGCAGGTGGCGGCACGCGAACTGGCCTCCGCCGGCATGGTGGTGGATGCCGCCAGGGCCCGGATGGTGGCTGTCGGCCCGCTGGCCGCGCTCGGCCAGGTCGACGACAGCTACCGGGAGATCAAGGCGGTCCAGGCCGCGTTCGAGGGATGGGGCGCGCACCGGCTGGCCCGACAGGCCGTGGTGGAACGGCGTCGACTCGCGGCGCGTTCATCGCGTCGGGCAGGCCCGGACGACCGTGAGGAGGCGGCCGGCCTCAATTTGCTCACGCGTCGGGAGGGGCAGGTCGCCGTGCTGGTGAGCCAGGGCCTGACGAACCGGCGGGTGGCGCAGGAACTGTTCGTGACCGAGAAGACGGTGGAGATGCACCTGTCGAACATCTTCGCCAAGCTGGGTGTGTCATCCCGGGCGGTGGTCGCCCGTCTCATCGGGGCGAAGGGGCGTCCGGTCGGTGCCGCGGTGCCGGCCGGGGAGGCGGCGGCGACCTGACGGTGGCCGTCGCCGTCGGCGGCAGATCACAGGGGGATGTTGCCGTGCTTCTTGGGCGGCGGGATGACCCGCTTGTTGCTCAGGGCACGCAGGGCGCGGACGACCGTGGTTCGGGTCTCCGACGGCAGGATCAGGTCGTCGACGCAGCCGTGTTCGGCTGCCCGGTAGGGCGTGAGCAGCTGGTTCTCGTACTCCTGGACGAGGACCTGGCGGAGCAGCGCCGGATCGTCGGCCCGGGTGAGGGCCTGGTGGTGCAGCAGGGCGACACCGCCCGCCGCGCCCATCACGCCGATCTGTGCGGTGGGCCAGGCGAAGCACAGGTCGGCGCCCAATTCCCGGGAGCCCATCACCGCGTACCCGCCACCGAAGGCCCGCCGTACCACGATGGTGATCTTCGGCACCGTCGCCTCGATGTAGGCGAACGCGAGTTTCGCCCCCCGGCGGATGATGCCCTGGTGCTCCTGGGCGGTACCGGGCAGATATCCGGGGACGTCGACCAGGGTGAGCACGGGGATGTTGAACGAGTCGCAGAACCGGACGAACCGTGCGGCCTTCTCCGCGGCGTCGATGTCGATGGCACCGGCCAGGTGCAGCGACTGGTTGGCGACCACCCCCACCGTGCCGCCTTCGATCCGGGCGAAGCCGCAAATGATGTTGGGGGCGAAGTTGGGCTGCACCGCCAGCAGGTCGCCGTCGTCGACGATCCGCCGGATCACCTCGTGCATGTCGAACGGGGTGGTGGCCCGGTCGGGTACGAGCGTGTCGAGTTCCCCGTCGGCGGCGGCGGGCTCCAGTGGGGACGCCGGCGGCCAGGCCGGGGCCGCGTCGAGGTTGTTGGCCGGCAGGTAGGACAGCAGGTCCCGGACGTAGTCGATGGCCTCGGCCTCGCTCGCGGCGGCGTAGTGGGCGTTCCCGCTGCGGGTGGCGTGCACCGTGGCACCGCCGAGGGCCTCCATCCCCACCCGTTCCCCGGTCACCGTCCGGATGACGTCCGGGCCGGTGACGAACATGTGCGAGGTGTTCTCCACCATGACCACGAAGTCGGTGAACGCCGGGGTGTAGACGGCGCCGCCCGCGCAGACACCCATGATGAGGGAGATCTGCGGGATCACCCCGGATGCGGTCACCATGCGCCGGGCCACCTCGCCGTACGCGGCGAGGGCCAGCACCCCCTCCTCCACCCGGGCACCGCTGGAGTCGTTGATGCCGACCACCGGGCAGCCGACGCGCAGGGCGTGGTCGAGTATCTTGCTCACCTTGGCGCCGAAGACCGCTCCCGCGCTGCCGCCCCGGTGGGTCGCGTCGTGCGCGTAGACGCACACCTGCCGACCGTCGACGGTGCCGTAACCGGTGACGACACCGTCCCCGGGGGGCTGTGGCCCGGCGTACCCCCCGACCTCCCGACGGGCCAGCCGGTCGGTCTCGACGAACGAGTCGGGGTCGAGCAGGGCCAGGATCCGCTCCCGCGCGGTCATCCGGCCCCTGACGGCCAGCCGGCGGGCCGCCCGGGCCGAGCCGGGCTGCTCCGCCTCGGCGCGGCGGCGGCGCAGCTCGGCCAGCTTCTCGGCGGTGGTCGGGGCGGCCACCTTTCCGGCGGTGCCGAGGACGGGCGGGGCGGTGGTGCCGTCGGGCCGGCTGTCGGCCCGGTCCGGCGCCACGGCGGCGGCCGTCGGCCGGTGTCCGTGCGGTGCCGGGGTCACCTGCGGGTGTCCTTGACGATCGTGCCGTCGCTGACGACGAAAACGACCCGGTCCGGGTCGTCGAACAGGTCCGGCGCGGTGAGCGGATCGAAGTCCACGGCGACGAGGTCGGCCAGCTTGCCCACCTCGACCGACCCGAGACGGTCGGCGACCCCCATGATGCGGGCGTTGACCGAGGTGGCGGAGACGATCGCCGCCATCGGCCCCAGAACGTGGGCCTTGAGTACCAGCTCCAGGCCGCGGTGGTTCTGGTCCGGCCCGATCAGGTCGGAGCCGGAGCCGACCAGCACACCGGCCTCACGGGCCAGCAGCATGGCGTCGATCATGCGTCGGGCGGTGTCGCCGACCCGGTCCCGGAACCCGGGGGCGAGCCCCTGCCGCTCGGAGTCGGTACGCATCATCTCGGCGATGGCCAGGGTGGGTACCAGGTGCACGCCGTGGGCGGCCATCATCGCCGCAGTTACCTCGTCGATGCCGGTACCGTGTTCGACGCAGCCCACGCCCGCCCGGACGGCGTTGCGGATCCCGGCGCCGTTGTGGGCGTGCACGGTGACGTACGTGTTGCGGGCACGGGCCTCGGCGACGGCGACCGCGATCTCCTCGACGGTGTACTGGGTGTCCTCCAACGAGTCGGACACCGAGATCACCCCGCCGGTGACGGCCATCTTCAGGAACGACGCGCCCTGACGGAAGCACTCGCGGGCGGCCCGGCGGACCTCCTCGACACCGTCGGCGTTGGGGGTCATCCCGGTCAGGCCGCGTACCGAGAACGGAGACGGACCCGCCGGGGCCAGCGGCGAATTCAGCCGACCGTGCCCGCCGGTCTGGGACAGCGCCACGGCGGCGGCCCAGATGCGGGGGCCCGGTACCAGCCCGCGGCGTACCGTGCGCAGCACCCCGAGGTCGAGGCCACCACAGTCCCGGATGGTGGTGAACCCGGCCGTCAGGGTCTCGCGCAGGTTGCGGAAGATGTCGGCGGCCCGTTCGGCCACCGACAGCTCCCCGGTGAGCATCGCGCGTACGTCGCTGGAGTAGCCCACGTGGGTGTGCGCGTCGATCAGCCCCGGCAGCAGGGTCAGCCCACTCAGGTCGACCAGTTCGGCGCCATCGGTCGGGACTCGGACCCCCACCCGCGTGATCCGGTCGGCTTCGATCCGTACGGCCCGGTCGGTCACCGGGTCGCCGCCGAGCCCGTCGATGAGCGTGGCCCCGGTCAACAGCATAGTCATGGCAGCAGGTCCTTCTGGGCGGTGTCGGGCCGGGCCGGATCGCCGTCCGGCGGTGCGGGCAGGACTCCGCCCCGGGCGAGGAAGCCCAGCATCCGCGCGAACAACGCGGCGTCCAGCTCCGGTGGGCGGGCCAGGTCGGCCGGCAGCGCCGACCGGACGTTGTCGCAGCGCATCCGGGGCATGTCCCGGTCCGGGGTGTCGCCGAGCATCGCCATCAGCGGGGCGAAGCTGTTCGCCGTCTCGTCGGCCTCGATCTGCTCGGTGAGCTGGTGGCGCCAGCGCTGCCAGTCGACGCTCGGCACGCGGTAGCCGCAGGCCCGCAGGTGGCGGAAGATGTCGTTCCAGTCCAGCGGGTCGGGGTTGACGGTGTGGAAGGTGCCGCCGGTGGTCTCCGGGCGCAGGGACAGGGCGACCACGGTACGCGCGACGTAGTCGACGGTGGCGGCGGCGAAGGCGTACCGGCGGGTGGGGGCCAGACCGAGCTCGACGCAGCCCTGGATGACCTTGGTGACGTAGTCCTCCCGGTTGGTCGCGCCGGTGCGGCTGTCCCCGAGCACCGCGCCGGCCCGGTACACCGACACCGGTACGCCGCGGTCCCGGGCGAGGCCGATGAGCCCCTCGGCGACCCACTTGCTCTGGCTGTAGGCGGTGTCGTGGCCCACCGGTGGTGGCAGGGGGTCGTCCTCGTTGACCTGCGTGGCACCGTCGGCGACGGCTCCGGCGAGGACGGCCAGGGTGGAGATGTGGTGCACGGGGGTGGGGCGGCCCCGGGTGGCCAGCCGCAGGATCTCCTCGGTGCCGCGCACGTTCGTGGCCTTGAGGGAGCGGTACGGGCGCACGAAGTTGACCCAGGCACCACAGTGGTAGATCGCGTCGACCTCGTCGGCGAGGGCGTCGAATGCGGCCGGGGTCAGGCCGAAGCGGGGACGGGCCAGGTCGGCGGGGACGACGCGCAGCCGGTGCCCGGGTGGTGCGGGCAGGCCGTAGGAGGTCAGGACGGTGTGCAGGCGTTCGATGCCCTCCTCGGGGTTGGCGGCCCGAATTAGGCAGACGATCTCGGCGCTGGTCTGCCGGGCCAGCTCGGCGCAGAGGAACGCGCCGACGAAGCCGGTGGCACCGGTGAGCAGCACCACCCGGTGCGGGCCGGTGCGGGCCGGCGCGTCCCGGTCGGGGGTGACCGCCGGGTCGAGGACGACCTCGGCGGCGAGGTCGGGGCCGGTGCCGTGCACCTCGACCAGCGGTCGCCCGGACACGGCGGCCTCGATCCGGGCGGCCAGGCCGGCGACGGTGGGACTGGCCAGGACGTCGCCGGCGGTGAGCTGGGGTGCGCCGAGGCGGCGCAGCTCCCGGGCGGCCTGCGTGATCATCAGGGAGTGGGCGCCGCAGTCGAACAGGTCGTCGGTGACGCTGATGCGGTCCAGGCCGAGCAGGTCGCACCACACCCGCGCGACCTGGCGTTCCCGTTCGGTACGGGGGGCGAGGTGGCCGTCCTCCGGCGTGCCCGCCAGATCGGTGCCGGCGGACGCGCCGCCCGGGTCGACGGTGCCGGAGTCCGGGTCGACCGTGTCGGAGTCCGGGTCGATGGTGCTGCCGGCGGTGTCGGCCGGTCCGGTGGCGGTCGCCCCCGGCTCCACCCAGTACCGGCGGCGCTGGAACGGGTAGCCGGGCAGGCTGACCCGCCGGGGCGGGCGCGCGGTGTGCAGCGCCGGCCAGTCCACGCTCACCCCGGCCTGCCAGAGCCGGCCCACCGCGGCCATCAGGTGCGCGGTGTCCGGCAGCCGGTCGCGGGGGTGACCCAGCGAGGCGACCGCGGTCGGGGTGGGGGCGATCCGCTGTCCGGGTACCAGCGCGGTCAGCGCCCGCCCGGGCCCGACCTCCAGCAGCACCCGATCGGGCGTGGTCAGCACCGTCCGCAGCGCGTCGGCGAAACGTACGGGTTGGCGCAGGTGACGAGCCCAGTAGTGCGGGTCGGTGGCGTCCCCGGCGCGGATCCAGGTGCCGGTGACGCAGGAGACGAACGGGGTGTGCGGTGGCCGCAGGTCGCACTCCTTGACCCGGGCGGTGAACTCGTCAAGGACCGGTTCGACCAGCCAGGAGTGGCTCGCCGCCGGTACGTTGATCCGCCCGCAGTCCACGCCCCGGTCGGCCAGCCGCCGGTCGAGGGCGGCGATGTCGTCGTCCGGCCCGGCCACCACGGTCAGCTCCGGCGCGTTCACCGCCGCGATCGACAGCCGTTCGTCGAGCAACTCCGCGACCTGGGCCTCGGGCAGTGGTACGGCCAGCATCCGGCCCGGTGCCATCCGGGCGAACAGCTCGCCACGGGCGTAGGTGACGGCGAGCGCGTCCCCGAGGGTGAACACCCCGGACAGGCAGGCGGCGACGTACTCGCCGAGGCTGTGGCCGAGCATGGCGACCGGTGTCACGCCCCAGGACTGCCACAGTTTCGCCAGCGCGTACTCCACCGCGAACAGGGCGGTGACCACACCGGGCCCCTCGGCGCGGCCGAGCGCGCGTCCCCGTCGCGGCCCGCCACCGTCGCCGGGGAACAACAGCGCGGTGAGGTCGACGTCGAGCCGGTCGCGCAGCAGGGTGGCGCACTGGTCGATCGCCGCCCGGAACACCGGCTGCCCGCGGTAGAGGTCGGCGCCCATGGCGCGGTGCTGGTTGCCGCCACCGGGAAACATGAACACCGCCCGCTGGCCGGTCTCCGGGGTGGTGCGGGTGACCAGCCGGTGCGGGTCCTCCCCACGCAGCACCGCCACCAGGTCGGGCAGATCGGCGCAGGCGGCGAACCGGCGGACCGGGAAGCCGCGCCGACCGTTCTGGAGGGTGAAGGCGACGTCGGCCAGGTCGAGGTCCGGGTGGGCCTCCAGATGGTCGGCCAGCCGGTGGGTGGCGGCGTCGACGGCGGGGCGGCTGCGCGCGGACAGCGGCACCAGATGCCAGCCGGATGCCGTGGGCGCCGGGTCGGGGCTGGGCGGTGGTTGTTCGAGGACCACGTGGGCGTTGGTGCCGCCGACACCGAAGGCGCTCACCGCGGCGCGGCGGGGTCCGGAGCCGGCCGACCAGGCGGTGGCGCGGGTGGGTACGTAGAAGGGGGAGGTGTCGAGGTCGAGGTCGGGGTTGGGGGAGCGGAAGTTCACCGTCGGCGGGATCTGCCCGTGCTGGACGGCCAGGGCGGCGCGCATCAGACCGGCGGCCCCGGCGGCGGCGTCGAGGTGGCCGATGTTGGCCTTGACCGAGCCGAGGGCGCAGAAGCCCCGCCGGGCGGTGCCGACGCGGAACGCCTGGGTGAGCGCGGCGACCTCGATCGGGTCGCCCACCCGGGTGGCGGTGCCGTGGGCCTCCAGGTAGCCGATGCTGCCCGGGGAGAGCCCCGCCAGGGCGTGCGCGGTGGTGATGACGCGGGCCTGCCCGTCGGGGCTCGGTGCCGTGAAACCGGCCTTGACCGCACCGTCGTTGTTGACCGCGCTGGCCCGGATCACCGCGTAGATGTGGTCCCGGTCGGCCAGGGCGTCGGAGAGCCGGCGCAGCACCACGGCCACGGCGCCGTTGCCGGGCACGGTCCCGGCGGCGTCGGCGTCGAAGGGCCGGCACTGCCCGTCGGGGCTGAACACCCCGCTGTAGGTGTGTGAGTAGCCGGCCCGCAGCGGCAGGTTGATCGTCACCCCGCCGGCGAGCGCCAGGTCCGACTCGTAGGTCAGCAGGGACTGGCAGGCCAGGTGGGTGGCGACCAGGGAGGTGGAGCAGGCGGTCTGCACGGTGTAGGCGGGGCCGTCCAGGTCGAGCAGGTACGCCACCCGGGTCGCCAGGAAGTCCTTGTCGTTGAAGATGCGGGCCAGGGGCGCCATCGCCGAACGCTGGAAACGGGGGTTGGTGGCGAGGTTGGCCATCAGGTACTTGTTCATGAACATGCCGGCGAACACGCCGACGGCGCCGTCGGCGCTTTCCGGGGTGTGGCCGCTGTCCTCCAGGGCCGCCCAGGCAATTTCGCAGAAGACCCGTTGCTGCGGGTCCATCGTCTCGGCCTCGGCGGCGTTGTAGCCGAAGAACTCCGCGTCGAAGTGGTCGGCGTCGTCGATCACCGCGCCCGCCGCGACGTACTCGGGGTCGGCCAGCAGATGCGGGTCCACGCCGGCCGCGCGCAGTTCGTCCGGGGTGAAGTGGGTGATCGAGTTGACGCCGTCGAGCATGTTCGCCCAGAACCGGGGGACGGTGTCGGCGCCGGGCACCCGGCAGGCCATGCCGATGATCGCGATCGGTTCGACCCCGTCGGGCGGATCGACGTCGGCTCCGGTGCTGTCCCGGTGCGCGGTCACGACCGGTCGGCCCGTCGTACCCGCCGCGGGCCGGCGGCGGACAGGGCGGCGGCCCGCCGCCCGGCGGCCTGCCGGGCCCCGACCAGCGCGTCGGGGCGGTCTCCGGCGGGGGAGCAGGCGGCGGCGAGCGTACGCACCGACGGGTAGCGGAACAGGTCCACCAGCGACACCCCGGTGACGTCGCGGGCCTGCAGCCGGGACCTGGCCTGGACCGCCAGCAGCGAGTTGCCGCCGAGTTCGAAGAAGTTGTCGTCGAGACCGACCCGGTCGCGGCCGAGCAACTGCGTCCATACCTCGGCGATGGTCTGCTCGACGTCGGTCCGGGGGGCCAGGTAGCGGGCGGGCCCGGGGGTCTGCGGATCGGGCAGCCGGTTGCGGTCGATCTTGCCGTTCGGGGTCAGCGGCAACTCGTCGAGGACGGTGACGGTGGCCGGCACCATGTAGTCCGGCAGTACCTGGGCCAGGGCGGCCCGTAGCGCCGCCGGGTTCAGCACCGTACCGTCGGCGCGGCCCGCCTCGCAGTAGGCGGCCAGGCTGCGGTGGGCGCCGGTGCCGCGTACGACGACCACGGCGGCGCGGACGCCCGGCTGTGCGGCCAGCATGCTCTCGATCTCGCCGAGTTCGATCCGGTGGCCGTGGATCTTCACCTGGTGGTCCAGCCGGCCGAGGAACTCGAGGGTGCCGTCGGGGCGCCACCGGGCCAGGTCACCGGTGCGGTACAGCCGGGAGCCGTCGGCGGCGAACGGGTCGGGGACGAAGCGTTCCGCGGTCAGGTCGGGGCGGCCGTGGTAGCCACGGGTGACGCCCGGCCCGCCGAGCAGCAGTTCACCGGGCACGTTGACCGGGGTGGGCCGCAGGTCCGCGTCGACCACGTAGGCGCGTACGTCGGCCAGCGGGCGGCCGAGCGGCACGGTCGCGGCGACCGGCCCGGCGTCGGTGACCGGCTGGGTGCTCGCCCACACGGTCGCCTCGGTGGGGCCGTACATGTTGTGCACACCCCCGCTGACCAGGCCGGCGAGGTCGGCGCCGAGCGCGGCGGGCAGCGCCTCGCCACCGACGAGCAGGCGGCGCAGGTGGCGGAGCGCCTCCCGGCTGTCGGGGTCCTCGGCCAGCACACCGGCCAGCGACGGTGTGCACTGTAGGTGGGTGACGTGGTGGCGGCGCAGTTGCGCGGCGACGGGCTCGTCGGCCAGCGCCACCCGGCGGCGTTCTTCGCTGATCTCCCGGGCGGTACGCAGGTGCGGCAGGGCGGCCAGGACGTGGTCGTGGTCGACCCCGAAGTCGATCAGGCAGGCGACCTCGTCCACCTCGATCGCCTTGAGCCGGTCCACCAGGTCCGCGGCGGCCTCGGGGGTGCCCAGCAGGGCGGCGGTGTCGAAGAACCGGTCGAAGGCCTGCGCGACCAGGGCGTCGAGTTCCCCCTCGGGCAGGTCGCGGAAGTCGCTGCTGCGCCCGGACACCGCGCCGAGACCGGAGAGCAGGTCGAAGGAGCTCTTCAGGTACGCGCACAGCGGCGCCCGGACCAGCTCGCGGACCTGCTCGGCGTCGGTGCCGAGGAAGGTGTGCAGCATCAGGGTGACGTGGCCGGAGCCGGTGTGGCCGGCCTCCCGCCAGGCCCGACGGTAGATGGTGATCTTCTCGGCGAGCTGTTCCACGGAGTGGCCGAGCAGGTGTGTGAGCAGCCCGGCGCCGATCTCACCGGCCATCCGGAAGGTGTCGGGGCTGCGTGCGCTGGTGACCCAGACGGGCAGCTCGGGCTGCACCGGTGGCGGGTACACCCGTACGCTGACCTCGTCGCCGCCCGGGCGGGTGCGGCTGACCGTCTCGCCCCGCCAGAGCCGACGTACCTCGTCGATGCCCGCCAGCATCAGGTCCTTCCGGTCGGTGTACCGCTGCGGGGCGAGGACGAAGTCGTTCGGTTGCCATCCGGAGGCGACCGAGATGCCGACCCGCCCGCCGGAGAGGTTGTCCACCACGGCCCACTCCTCGGCGACCCGGAGCGGGTCGTGCAGCGGTACGACCACACTGCCGGCCCGGATCTGTACCCGTTCGGTGATGGTGGCGATGGCGGCGGCGGTGACCGAGGGGTTCGGGTAGAGCCCACCGAAGTCGTGGAAGTGCCGTTCCGGGGTCCACACGGCGGCGAAGCCGTGCCGGTCGGCGAAGCGGGCGCCCTCGACCAGCAGCCGGTACCGGTCGTCGACCGAGCCGCCCCGGTCACCGCCGAAGTAGAACAGGCTGAAGTCCATCGGCCTGGCCTGCACCTCGGCGGGTACCGGGACACCGGTGGCGGACGCGGTGCCGGGTTCGTCGCCCCGGATGACGACCTCGAAGCCGCAGGTGAGGGTCCACAGCAGTTCCAGCACCGAGATGTCGAAGGAGGTGCTGGTCACCGCCAGCCAGGTCGGCGTGGCCCCGTCCCGGTCCGGGTCGGCGTCCGGGCCGAACTCGCGGTCCATCCCGGCGAAGAAGGTACCCACGTTGCGGTGGGTGACCAGCACGCCCTTGGGACGCCCGGTGGAGCCGGAGGTGTAGATCACGTACGCCAGGTCGTCCGCGTGTGTCGGTACGGTCGGCCCGGTGGGGGCCGGATCGGCCGGCGGTGTGCCGGGGGCGACGGTGGTGACCGGCAGACCGCCCAGCCGGCCGGCGAGATGGTCGGTGGTGACCACCACCCGGGTGCCGGAGTCGGTGACCATGAAGGTGAGCCGGTCGGTGGGCAGGGCGGGATCCAGCGGCAGGTACGCTCCGCCGGCCTTGAGGATGGCCAGCAGGGTCACCGCCAGATCGGTGCTGCGGCGCAGCAGGACGCCGACCGGGAGGTCCGGGCCGACGCCGTGGCCGCGCAACGTGGCGGCGAACCGTTCGGCGCGCTCGTCGAGCTCGCGGTAGGTCAGTCCGGGCTGGTCGCCGGGTCCGGCGTCCCGCACGGCGACCCGGTCGGGGGTGCGCCGGGCCTGCGCGGCGACGAGCTCGTGCACGAGCACGTCGGTGCGGCGGTTGACACCGGTGGCGGTCCACTCGGTGAGCATCAGGTGACGCTCGCCCGGGGTCAGGATGTCCAACCGGCCGACCGGCCCGTCCGGATCGGCCAGGGCCGCGGCGAGGACCTGACGGAAGCGGGCGGCCATCCGTTCGGCGCTGTCCGGGTCGAACAGGTCGGTGCTGTACTCCAGGCGGCCGGTCAGGTCCGTCCCGCGCCGGGTGAGGGACAGGGTGAGGTCGAACTTCGCGGTGGCGGTGTCGCCGGGGACCGGGGTGACCGCGCAGCCGGGCAGGTCCAGCCCCACGGCGTCGGTGTCGTGGTAGCTGAACAACACCTGGAACAGCGGGTTGTGGGCCAGGTCCCGGCTCGGGTGCAGCTCCTCGACGAGTTTCTCGAACGGCAGGTCCTGGTGGGCCAGTGCGTCGCGGGTCTCGTCGCGGGTCCGCTCGACCAGTTGCCGGAAGGTCGGGGCACCGGTGAGGTCGATGCGCTGCACCAGAGTGTTGGCGAAGAACCCGATCAGCGGCTGGATCTCGGGTCGTTGCCGGCCCGCCACCGGTGAACCGACGACGACCTGCGCCGTGCCGGTGTGCGCCCGCACGACGACGGCGAAGGCGGCCAGCAGCACCGCGAACGGGGTCGCGGCGACCTGCCGGGCCAGCGCGGTCACCGCGTCGCTGACGTCGTGCTCGAAGCTCAGGTCCAGGTGTGCGCCGCGGTAGGTCTGCGTCGGTGGGCGGGGCCGGTCGGTGGGCAGGCTGGCCAGCAGCGGTACGTCGGCGAGCCGGTCCCGCCAGTGGTCGACGAGCCGGTCGAGGGTGGCGCCGGTGAGGTGGGTGTGCTGCCACTCGGCGAAGTCGGCGTACTGCACGGGCAGGTCGGGTAGCTCCCGTCCGGTGTAGGCGGCGGTCAGTTCCCGCTCGAGGACGGCCAGTGACCAGCCGTCGCAGACGATGTGGTGGACGGTGAGGCACAGCCGGTGGTCCTCCGGGCCCAGCCGCAGCAGGGTGGCCCGCAGGACCGGGCCGTCGACCAGGTCGAACCGGGTACGTGCCTCGGCCCCGGCCAGCGCTGCCGCCTCGGCAGGGTCGGCGACGTCGTGCACGGTCAGGGGGGTCTCCGTCGGCGGCAGGACGACCTGACGCGGCTGGCCGTCCACCGCCCTGAACACGGTACGCAGCGCCTCGTGCCGTCGGACCACCGTGGTCAGGGCCCGGTGCAGGGCGTCGACGTCGAGCGGCCCACGGATGCGGTAGCCCAGCGGGATGTTGTAGACGGGGTTGTCCGGGCTGAGCTGGTCGAGGAACCACAGCCGCTGCTGCGGGTAGGACAGCGGGTGGCTGCGCTGGGCCAGTCGCTGGGCCAGGTGCCGGGCCAGTTGGGCCCGCCGGGCGTCCGTGCCGGCGTCATTCATCGGTCCACCTCGTTGTCCGTGAAGTCGTGCAGCAGTTGGTCGACCTGCTCGGGGGTGAGCTGGTCGATGTGCCGCAACACGTCCTCCATCTGCTGCCAGCTACCGGGTGCGATGCCGCCCTGCCGGGTCGGTTCCGTGGCCGGTGTGCGGGTGTCGAGGGCGGCCACCAGCCCGGCGACGGTGGGCGTACGCAGGAAGCGGGCCAGTGCCACGTCGGTACCGAACGTCTCGTTCACCCGGGCCACCAGCCGCATGGCGAGCAGTGAGTGCCCACCGAGGGCGAAGAAGTCGTCGTCGAGGCCGACCTGGTCGAGCCCGATCAGCTCGGCGCAGATCGCGGCGACGGCCCGTTCGGTGTCGGTCTGCGGGGTCCGGAGAGCCACCCGCAGGTCGGGGCGTTCGGCCTCGGCGGCCGGCAGTGCCGCCCGGTCGAGTTTGCCGTGCTCGGTGAGGGGTAGGGCGGTCAGCGACACGTACGCCGTTGGCACCAGGTAGGGCGGCAGTCGTTCGGCGAGCCAGAGGCGCAGCTCCGTGGCGCCCGGCCCGGGTCGGCTCGCCGGGGGCACGACGTAGGCGACCAGGCGTCGACCGGCCGGGCTGTCGTCGACGACGACCGCCGCGCCGGCCACGGCCGGGTGGTCGAGCAGGGTGTTCTCCACCTCGCCCGGTTCGATCCGGAACCCGGAGATCTTGACCTGGTCGTCGGTTCGGCCGAGGAACTCCAGCACCCCTCCGCTGCGCCAGCGCACCACGTCACCGGTGTGGTAGAGGCTGGAGCCGTCGGCGCCGAACGGGTCGGGAACGAACCGTTGCGCGGTCAGCGCGGGCCGACCGGCATAACCCCGGGCCACCCCGGGACCACCGAGGTAGAGCTGACCGGGTACGCCCTCGGGCACCGGACTCAGCTCCTCGTCGAGGACGTACGCGGTGGTGTTGGCGATGGGCCGCCCGATGGGTACGGAACTGGCCTCGTCGGGCAGGTCGGTGATGTGGTGCACCACGGCGAAGGTGGTGGTCTCGGTGGGACCGTAGCCGTTGAGCAGCCGGGCCGGGGCATACGGGCCGCGCAGCAGTTGGCGGATGCGGACCGGGTTCAGTGCGTCCCCGCCGACGAGCAGGTTGGTCATGGTGGCGAAGCTGTCCGGCCGGTGCGCCATGACCTCGTTGAACAGGGCCGAGGTGAGGAACATGCTGGTGATCCGGGACCGGCGCAACTCGTCGCCCAGCCGGCCGGGGCTCAGGACGGTGTCGCGGGGGATGACGCAGACAGTGCCACCGTGCAGCAGGGCGCCCCACACCTCGAACGTGATCGCGTCGAAGGACGCGTCGGCGACCTGGGCGATGCGTTCGTGCGGTCCGAACCGGACGAAGTCGGTGCCGCAGACCAGGCGCAGGATCGCGCGGTGCGGGACCACCACTCCCTTGGGTCGTCCGGTGGAGCCGGAGGTGTAGAGGACGTAGGCAGCGCTGTCCGGGCGGGCGGCGGGGGATTCCGGCCCGGCGTCGCGCCGGCCCTCGGGACCGGCCTGCGGATCGTCGCCGGTCACCACCTCCACGCCGTCGACGGGGAGCAGACCGGCCAGGTCGGCCCGGGTGACCACCAGCCGGGCCCCGGAGTCGGCCAGCAGCCAACGCAGTCGTTCGCCCGGGTAGCCGGGGTCGAGCGGCACGTACGCGCCGCCGGCCTTGAGCACGGCAAGGAAGGCGGTGATCAGGTCGGGGCCGCGGGCGAACAGGACACCGACCGGGGTGTCGGCGCCGACACCCCGCCGGCGCAGCAGCCGGGCCAGCCGGTCGGCGTCGGCGTCGAGATCGGCGTAGCTGAGGGTCTGTCCCTCGTACTCGACGGCGGGGGCGTGCGGTCGCCGGGCCACCTGCTCGGCGAACAGGTCGGGCACGGTGTGGTCGGCCGGGAAGGCGACGGCGGTGCGGTTGTACGTGTGGACGACCCGGGTCCACTCCTGCGCGTCGAGCAGCGGCAGCCGGCCGACCGGCTGGTCGGGGCCGGTCATCGCCGCGTCGAGCAGCCGGACGTAGTGTCCGGTCATCCGCCGCATGGTCGAGGCGTCGAACAGGGCGGTGGAATACTCCCAGATCAGGGTGATCGGGGCGGCGTCGTCCCGGTGGCCCTGCCCGGCACGCTGTTCCGCGCGGGGCAGGACCACGATGTTCAGGTCGGTCTTGGCGGTGCCGTTGTGCCGTTCCAGGACGGTGCCGGTCAGCCCGGCGAAGGTCAGCTCCGGCATCGGGGAGTCGTGGAAGCTGAACATGGTCTGGAACAGCGGGTTGCGGGACGGGTCGCGTACCGGGTCGAGGGCCTCCACCAGCCGGTCCAGCGGCACGTCGGCCCACTCGTAGGCCCGTGCGGCGCGGGTGTGCACCCGGCGGACCAGTTCGGTGAAGCCGGGCCGGCCGGACAGGTCGACGCGCAGCAGCAGGGTGTTGACGACCATGCCGATCATGCGTTCGGTCTCGGCGAGACGGCGGTTCGCCACGCCACTGCCGATGATCATGTCGTCCTGGCGGGCGTAGCGACCCAGCAGGGCGGCGAAGCCGGCGAGCATGGTGGCGTAGAGGGTGACCCCGTGCCGGCGGCTGTACCGGCGCAGTCGCGCGCACAGCTCGCCGGGAAGTTCGATCCGCAGCGCCGCGCCGGTGAAGCTCTGGGCCAGCGGACGGGCGCGATCCAGGGGCAACGCCAGCTCGTGCGGTGCGCCGGCCAGTTCCCGGGTCCAGTGCGACAGGTGCCGGTCGAGGGTCTCGCCCCGCATCCACCCGCGCTGCCAGAGCGTGAAGTCACGGTAGCGGCAGGACGGCGGCGGCAGGTCCGGTTCCTGCCCGGCGGCGTAGCCGGCGTAGAGGGCGGTGAGCTCCTCGACGAAGACGGCGAAGGACCAGCCGTCGTGGATCAGGTGGTGTTCGACGTGAACCAGGGTGTGATCGTCGTCGGCGTGCCGGACCAGTGCCCACCGGGCCAGCGGTGGACTGGCCAGGTCGAAGGGTTCACGTAGGTGACCGGCCACGATCTGCTCGGCCCGCCGGCCGCGCTCCGGCTCGTCGTACGCGGACAGGTCGACCAGCGGGAGATCGACGGCGCGGTGGGCGGTGACGTGCTGCTCGGGACCGTGCGGCCCGGCGACGAAGCCGGTACGGAAGATGTCGTGGCGGCGGACGATCTCGTCCAGCGCGGCCCGTAGCGCCGCCGGGTCGAGCGGTCCGCGCAACCGCATGGTGGCCTGGGCGTGGTACGCCCGGTTGCCGGGGTCGAGCTGGTCGAGGAACCAGATCCGCTCCTGGGGCAGGGAGAGGGGCGCGACCGCGTCGGGGTCGGCCGGGGTCAGCGGCGGCGGGGTGGGTGCGCGATCGGTGTCGTCCGCGTCGTCCAGCGCGGCGGCCATGGCGGCGACGGTCGGGGATCGGTAGATGACCACGACCGGCAGTTCACGGCCGAGCTCGGTGCGGACCCGCGCGGCGAGCCGGCCGGCCATCAGCGAGTTGGCGCCGAGAGCGAAGATGTCGTCGTGCACGCCGAGGCGGAGCGCGGCCGGCGGGTCCGTGCCCGGCGCGGGGTCCGGCCCGGTGCTGGTGTGGCCGAGCAGGTCGGCGAGGAACCCGGCGAGGAGCCGCTCGGTGCCGGTGCGCGGGACGGTGACGGGTCCGGTCAGGCCGGCGCTTGCCCGGTCCGGCTCGGGCAGGACGGACCGGTCGATCTTGCCGCTGACGGTCAGCGGCAGCGCGTCGAGGGTGACCACCACGTCGGGTACCAGGTAGGCGGGCAGCCGTTCGGCCAGGAAGGCGCGCAGCCCGGCCGGATCGTGATCGCTGGCGGCGTAGCCGACCAGCCGGGTGGCGTCCCCGGAGCCCCGGGCGACCACCACCGCGTCGGTGACGGCGGGATGCCCGGCCAGCACGGCGGCCACCTCGTCCGGTTCGATCCGGTGTCCCCGCAACTTGATCTGGTGGTCGATGCGCCCGAGAAAGTCGAGAGTGCCGTCAGGGCGGCGGCACACCTGGTCGCCGCTGCGGTACCGGCGTGCGCCCGGTGGCCCGTCCGGGTCGGGGACGAACCGCTCGGCGGTCAGCCCCGGCCGGGCGTGGTAGCCCCGGGCGACGCCGGCCCCGCCGATGACCAGTTCGCCGACCTGGCCGTCGGGCACCGGCCGGCCGTCGGGGTCGACCACGGCGACGTGGACGCCGGTGACCGGTACGCCGATGGACGGTCGCCGGTCGTCGGGCCGCACCTGCGCCAGGGTGGCCCAGACGGTGGCCTCGGTGGGGCCGTAGGCGTTGAACATGCGCCGGCCGGGCGCCCAGCGCCGCACCAGCGCGGCGGGGAGCGCCTCCCCGGCGCAGACCAGCACGGCCAGGTCGGGCAGGGGCTCGTCGGGCAGGGTGGCCAGCACCGACGGGGGCAGCGTGAGGTGACTGATCCGCCGAGTACGCAGGGTGGCGAACAGGTCCGGCCCCGGGGCGGTGGTGGCCCGGTCCGCCAGCACCAGGGTGGCGCCCGTGGCCAGTGCCATGGCGGTCTCGAACACCGAGGCGTCGAAGCTGGACGGGGCGAACTGGAGCACCCGGTCACCGGGGCGCACCCCGAAGGCGTCGGCCTGGGCACGGACGAGGTTGGCCAGGCCGGCGTGGCTGAGCAGGGCACCCTTGGGACGTCCGGTGGACCCCGAGGTGTAGATCACGTAGGCGAGGTGTCGACCGGTCGGTGCCGGTGGCAGCGGGTCGGGTGCCGGCCCGGACTCCGCGGCGGCCCCGGCGGGGTCGATGCGGCGGACCCGCCCGGCCGGCAGCCGGTCCATGGTGTGCGCCTCGGCGACGATTAGGTCCACGCCGGAGTCGGCGAGCATGTAGGACAGCCGATCGGTGGGGTAGGACGGGTCGAGCGGTACCCAGGCGCCGCCGGCCAGCAGGGTGCCGAGAACCGCGACGACGGACTCGGTCGAGCGGTCCAGGGCGATCGCGACCGGCACGTCGGGTCCGACGCCGTGGCGGCGCAGGTGGAGCGCCACCCGGTGGGCACGGGCGGCCAGCTCGGCGTAGCTCAGCGACCGATCGGCGGACTCCACCGCGACCGCGTCGGGGTCACGGGCGGCGTGTGCGAGGACCGCCTCGTGGAACAGCACGGATTCGCCGGGCATCGACGCACCTATCCTCATCAGGCCGGTGGGGTGAACGTCCAGTGGGCGGTGCCGTTTTGCCGCAGGACCAGCCGCGAGGTGCCGCCGAAGACGAACTCCTGGTGCTGCCGCGGCGTCTCGTGCAGGTCCGTGGTGATGTCGAGGACACCCTCGGGCGCGGTGGCCGAGCCGACGAGTCCGATGTCGACACCCGGACCGGTGATCCGGTACGTCGGCGCCGCACCGGCGGCGGGATCGCCGGTGTGCTCAGGTGGGGTGGTGGTGGCCCGGTAGCCCAGCGCGGTGAGCGCGGCGGCCATCCGGGTCGCCCGTTGCGGGCGTACTCGGAGGGTGACGGCGGTGATGTCGCGCAGCCACCGCCGCCCGCCGGTCCCGAACGCCGCGTCGAGGTAGCCGCTGCGCAGCAACTCGCCGTCGGGGCCCCGGCGGGCGGACACCGAGTCGTAGTACTCGGGGGTGACCTCGTTGAGGAACATCAACAGTGGGCTGTCCTCGCCGAGGTCGGTACGCAGCATGTGGTACCAGGGGTGGAACTCGCCGGTGTCGGAGTTGGTGCGCTGGACCAGCTCGTAGTGGCCGCCGATGCCGGGGCCGGTGTCGAGCAGCTCCCGGGCGCGTTGCACGGAGCCGGGGTGTTCGAAGGAGAACACCAGGCCACCGGTGAGTCGACGCGGGCCGGGTAGCGCGCCGTCGAACAACTCCAGCAGGGTGTTCTCGCCGGCCAGCCCGAGCGCCGAGTACTGCCCGGCGATCGAGCTGGTGACATTCTTCGGCTTCACCCGGGCAAATTGTTCCCGCAGCATGGCGCAGGCACATATATCGCGGAAGGCGGCCCCGTCGAGCAGTACCACAACGTGGTCCAGAAGTGGAAAGGGGATGGTGCGCGAATTCCCCTGCGTGAATGGCACGTCGATTTCCTCTCGTCGCTTTCTGGACGTTCCACCAGGGGATGTATGCGAGATCAGCCTAATTTCGCTGCCGCGCGTCCGAGTATTGGGGGAAACCCCAACGGGCGGAACCTAGGGGGCGCGGGGCGGGTGTCGCGGTGTTAACTGGTTGCTGGTTCGGGCTCAAAGAGATGCAAGGGACTCAATATGAACCTACCCATTCGGCGGGTACCGTGACGGCCCGGTCGGCAGTGCTCGCCGGGGTAGGCGGCTGGGTGCCGCCGCGCGTGGTCACCAACGCGGACCTTTCCGCCGGACTGGACACCTCGGACGAGTGGATCCGGTCCCGCACCGGCATCGCGCAGCGCCATTTCGTCGATCCCGGCATGTCCACCTCAGACCTCGCGGTCGAGGCCGCCCGGCGCGCCCTGGTCTCCGCCGGGACGCCGGGGGTCGACGCCGTCGTGGTGGCCACCATGACGCCGGACCGGTCCTGTCCGGCCGTCGCACCCGAGGTGGCCTCCCGGCTGGGCCTGACCGGAGTGGCCGCCTACGACCTGGGTGCCGTCTGCACCGGGTTCGTCTACTCGCTGGCCACCGCAGCCGGCCTGATCGCCACCGAACTCGCCGACCGGGTCCTGGTGATCGGTGCCGACGCGCTCTCCAGCGTGACCAACCCGGCCGACCGCACCACCGCTGTGGTCCTGGCCGACGGGGCGGGGGCGGTCGTCCTGCGCGCCGGCCGACGCGACGAGCCCGGCGCGCTCGGCTCCTTCGACCTCGGCAGCGACGGGGGCGGGAGCGACCTGATCCAGGTGGCCGCCGGCGGGGCCCGGCAGCGGTTGTCCGGCCGGACGCCCGACCCGGCCGATTTCTACTTCACGATGGACGGACGCGAGGTGTTCCGCAACGCCGTCGTGCGGATGGCCGCCTCGTCCCGTACGGTCGTGCGGCGCGTCGGCTGGCAGCTCGCCGACGTCGACCGGGTCGTCAGCCACCAGGCCAACATTCGCATCCTCAACGCCCTCGCCGACGAACTCGACCTGGCCCGAGACCGGGTGGTGGCCAACATCGACCGGGTCGGCAACACCGGTGCCGCCTCCATCCCGTTGGCCCTCGCCGACGCCGGCGCCACCGGTGTGGTCGCCGCCGGTGACCGGGTCCTGATCACCGCCTTCGGTGGGGGCCTGACCTGGGGATCGACCGTACTCGTCTGGCCACGGTTGCGACCAGCCGAACGGCCGGGCGACCCGATGGGATCCGCCGCCGGAACAGCCCCGGCCACCGCTGAGCCGGTCCCGGCCCCCGCCGGGACGGAGCCCGCCCCGCTGCCGCACCACCCGATGTCCGAGCCACCGGCCACCGGTCCGGCCACGCGGTGACCGACGAACCACGAGGAGCGTGTGAGATGACCGACGTCTACCAGCGGGTCGTGCAGATCCTCACCACCCGCTTCGAGGTGGAACCGGACGAGATCGGTCCGGACGTGACCTTCGAGGAACTGGAACTGGACTCACTGTTCATGGTGGAGCTGGCCCTGGTGCTGCAGAAGGAGTTCGACCTGAAGATCGCCGACGAGGACGCCACACCACGCACCACCATCGCGGCGCTCGCCGGCGTCATCGAAGCCTCGTTGGCCCGCGCGGCGTGACCGGGATGGAGACCGCCATCACCGGCCTGGGGCTGGTCACCCCGGGCGGGATCGGCGTGGCACGGACCTGGCAGACGGTCTGCGCCGGGGTCTCCACGGCAACCCACGATCCCGACCTGGCCGGCATACCCGTCGACCTCTCCTGCCGGGTACCCGATTTCGACCCGCGTGCCGCCGTCGGCCGCCGCCACTGGCAGTACGACCGTCTCGTGCAGTTCGCGCTGGTCGCGGCCCGGGAGGCGGTGGCCGACGCCGGCCTCGACCCGGCGACCTGGGACGGCGCCAGGGTCGGCGTGGTGATCGGCTGCGGCATGTGGGGGGTGTCCACCACGGCCGCCCAGCACGCCGTCCTGGCCGCCGAGGGGGCGCAGGCGGTCTCCGCGTTGTTGCTGCCGATGATGCTGTCCAACATGGCCGCCGGCCAGGTCGGCATGGACCTGCGCGCCGGTGGGCCCAACCTGGTCACCGCCACGGCCTGCGCCTCCGGCAGCACCGCCATCGGACTGGCCCACGACCTGCTGCGCAGCCGGGCCTGCGACGTGGTGGTGGCCGGTGGTACCGAGGCCGGCGTCACCCCGCTCGCCGTCGCCGGGTTCGCGCAGATGGGGGCACTGTCGCGGCGCGCCGACCCGACCGCGTCCCGGCCGTTCGACGTCGGCCGGGACGGTTTCGTCCTCGGCGAGGGGTGCGGCCTGCTGGTCCTGGAACGCGCCGAGGACGCCGCCGCCCGCGGTGCCCGGGTGCGGGCGCGACTGCTCGGCTTCGGGGCCAGCGCCGACGCGTACCACCCCACCACCCCCGACCCGGAGGGCCGTGGTGTCCAGCGGGCCGTGCAGGCCGCGCTGAGTGGAGCGGGTCTCGTCCCGGCCGACGTGGACCACGTCAACGCACACGCCACCGGCACGCCCGCCGGCGACCTGGCCGAGGCGCGGGTGCTCAGCCGCCTGTTCGGCCCGCTGCCGGTGGTGACCGCGAGCAAGGGCTGCCTCGGCCACGCCCTCGGGGCCGCCGGTGGGATCGAGGCGGCCCTGACCGTGCTGGCGTTGCAGCACGGCCTCGTCCCACCGACCGCCAACCTCGACGAACAGGACAGCGCCATCGACCTGGACGTGGTCACCAAGGCGTCCCGAAAACAGCGCATCGAGGTGGCCCTGAGCAACTCGTTCGGCTTCGGTGGCCAGAACGCCGTCCTGGTGCTGGCCGCCACCTGACACCGCACGCCCCCCGAGCGGACACCGCACCGGGGGACATCGCACGTCGCCCGCGTGGGTGCGCCGCGTTGGGCCGAAAGGGGGCAATACACGTGGCAGCGACACCTGCCGGCACCGACGTGGTCGTCGTCGGCGCCGGCTCCGCCGGCTGCGCCCTGGCCCGCCGGCTGGTCGAACGCGGATTGCGCGTGGTCGTCCTGGAGGCCGGCGGCGAGGACACCAACCCCGACATCGGTACGCCCGGACGCCTGGCCCACCTCTGGTTCGCCAAGGAGGACTGGGCGTACCACACCACGGCGCAACCGTATGCCGGGCACCGGCGGCTGCACTGGCCACGCGGACGGGTGCTCGGCGGCTCCAGCGCGCTCAACGGCATGATCTGGGCCCGTGGCGCCGCCGCCGACTACGACCACTGGGCGTACCTCGGTAACGACGGCTGGTCGTGGGCCGACGTCCTGCCCGTGCACCGGCGCATGGAGGACCTCGACGCGGTGGCCCCGCTGCGCGGCACCGGCGGACCGATCCACGTGATGTCCCAGTACCGCCCGGATCCGATCTTCGAGTCCTGCGTCAAGGCGGCGCAGGAGATCGGGGTCGGGATCAACCCCGACTACAACTCCGGCGAACTGGACGGGGTGTCGCTCACCCAGTTGACCATCCGCGACGGCCGGCGGCAGAGCGCAGCCGGCGGATACCTGCGCCCCATCCTCGGCCACCCGGGGCTCACCGTCGTCACCCGCGCGCACGCCCGTCGGCTGCTGTTCACCGCTGACCGCTGCACCGGAGTGGAGTGGGAACGCGACGGAGCCGTCCACACCACCCGCGCCGACGTCGAGGTGATCGTGTCCGCCGGCACCATCGAGTCCCCCCGCCTGCTGATGCTCTCCGGCATCGGCGACGCCACCGAGCTGCGCCGGCACGGCATCGACGTCCGGGCGCACCTGCCCGGCGTGGGCCGCAACCTGCACGACCACCTGCTCACCCCGGTCATCTTCAGCACCAACCGCCCGGTCGGCCGCTCGCCCGACCTGTCGCCGATGCAGAGCCACCTGTTCTGGCGCAGCCGGCCCGGCCTGCCGGTCCCCGACGCGCAGACGCTGCACTTCCCGGTCCCGATGTACCAGCCCGGGATGTCGGGCCCGTCCGACGGGTTCACCCTCCAGGCCGGCCTGGTCCGCCCGGTGAGCCGGGGACGCATCCGTCTCGTCGCCGGTGACCCGCACGCCGGGCTCGACATCGACCCCGCGACGCTGGCCTGCGCGCAGGACGCCGATGTGCTCGTCGACGCGGTGATCCTGGCCCGGGAGATGGGTGCCGGTTCGGCCCTGGCCGACGAGTGGGGTGCTCGGGAGATCTACCCGGGTCCGCAGGTCCGCAGCCGTGACGACCTGCGCGCCTACGTACGCGCCACCGCCGGTACCTTCCACCACCAGGTCGGCACCTGCAAGATGGGCGCCGATGATCAAGCGGTGGTCGATGCCCGGCTACGGGTGCACGGAGTACGGGGACTACGCGTCGCCGACGCGTCGATCATGCCGGCGGTGACCACCGCCAACACCAACGCCCCGGCGATCCTCGTCGGTGAACTGGCCGCCGACTTCGTCACCGCCGAGCACACCCGGCAGGACCAGCCGTGACCCCGGCGCCGGTCGACCTGAGACAGCCCCACCCGCACCGGTGCGGCAGAGGCTGCGCACTTTGTAGAAGAAGCTCAGGTAGGTGGCGTGGTACGAGGCGCTGGTGATGCGCAGCAGCGCCTGGTCCGACGAGCGCAGCGACGAGCCGTCAAGGTTCGGGCTGCCGGTGTACACGCGCGGGGTGAGGTCGCCGTTGTAGTCGCCGTCGATCAGCATGAACTTGTTGTGCGGGCGGATGTCGATGCCTGGTGCCACGTTGACCATGCAGTGCAGCCGTTGGATGCCGGCGCCGTCCAGCATGCCCTCCACGGTCGGGTCGCTCTCCGCGTAGATGACGTCGATCCAGCACCCCTCGGCGCGCAACGCGGCGAGCTTGGTCGCGACCTGCTTGCGTGACTTGAGGAAGTGCAGCACCACGATGCGGATGTCGGTCTGGTGCTTCTTTCCGTCGGCGCCGGTGTAGCCGCAGGCGACTTCGTCCAGCGCGTTGACGATGGTGTCGCTGGTGGGGTCGTTGTACGAGGAGTCTGCACGCGGGAAGAAGTAGGCGCGGTATGTGGTGCCGGTCGGGGTGCTGCGGTAGTAGCCGTTGTCGCCGGTGCTGGAGTACCGCAGCCGCCGCTGGTCCTCGTGGTGTCTCGCGTACGCGTCGTAGACCGTCGCGTCGGTGAAGGTCACCGCATCGTTGTACGACTCCACCTTGTACCAGTCGGTGAGGTTCGACGAGGTCTGGAACACCACCTTCTGGTACGTGGTGCCGTCGTCGAACGGGCCGACCTTGGAGAACAGGAAGAACTTGTTGTGGTTGTAGGCCGGGCCGGGCGGCGCGGTGGCGATGCAGCCGCGGCTGACGTCGTCGACGCCGTCGTTGTCCTCGAACTGGTCGTCGCAGACCACCACCCACGACGGCTTGCTGTCATCCGTGCCGAGCCCGGTTGTCGGGTTGCTCAGCGTGTTCCAGGCGGGGCTGTTCTTGGGGCTGCCGTTGGCGTCGAGATACGACGAGTCGTCGAGGATCACCTTCACCCGCACGCCGCGGCGAGCAGCCGCGTTGAGCGCGTCGGCCACGGCCGCGTCGCTGAATTCGAACACGGAAGCCCGGATCTCCTCGCCCGAGGGCGTCGCGTTGACCAGCGCGATGATCTGCGTGAAGATGGCGCTCTGCTGCCCCGGCGTGCCGACCGGGTCGTTGAACACGGCGCCGTTGATCACCGGCTTGGTCGCCGCGGTCGCCGGGGTGGCGCGGCTCAGGTCGGCGACCATCAGCGCGGCGAGGATGAGCATCGTGGCGAGACAGGCTGAGGATTTGCGCATCATGTGGCGGTCCTCTCGGTGGGGGATCGGCTGCGGCGGCAACGGAGGCACGGATCGCGGCTACCGGCGTGGTCGCCGGGCCGGCCGGTGCAGCCGGCCCGCTGAACCCGAAGTACGCCTCGCTGTGCCGAGTGGCCCAGTTGGAGGCGACAACGGCGCGAGCCCGGGCCGTGTTCAGCTGACGCATGACGGGTGAGCTGCCGGCGTCCACAGTGTCCCCGACACCGCATGACCGCGCTACCTTCCCTGGGGCGTCCGTGTGTGTGGACCCTCCAGCATCGATCCCGACGCCCGCCCGGGCCGTGGCCCGGACACCACGTGAATGAGGGGCGATACCCGTCGGTCCTGACGGATACCGGTGTTCGCCCTGGTGGCCCTGCCCGGCTGGCCGGACAGCCCGATCAGCCGGTTCGGGCCCGCCGGGTGGCGAGTTCGGTGCGGTTGCGGACGCCGAGTTTGCGGAAGATGTTGCCGAGGTGGAACTCGATCGTCTTGACCGAGAGGAACAGGCGCTGGGCCGCCTCCCGGTTGCTGAGCCCGTCGGCGATCGCGGCGGCGACCCGTGCCTCGGCGCCGGTCAGCGAGGGCTGGCCGGTCCGGCTCGCGAACCTCGGCACCGCGTCGAGAGCCGGCGGCCCGTCGGCGCGGGCCGGGCCTACGGCCGAGGGTGTGGTGGTCGGCGGACCGCCGAGCAGCCGCAGGTCGTTCAGAACCAGCGCGAGCATGCCGGCGGCACCGGTTCGGGCGTACCCCGCGCACGCCTGTTCCAGCAGCCGGGCTGCCTCGCCGCGCCGGCCGGACCGTCCGTGGTGGGCGCCGAGCAGCCAGGCGATGCGGGCCGTCAGTAGCTGCTCGGCGGGCCGGGTCAGCTCGCCGAGCGAGGCCGCCAGCGCGTCCGTGGTCGCCGGCGAGTCCGGGGCGAGGATCCAGGCCCGCCATGCCGGCAGCGCCGGTCCGCCCGGCCACGACGGAGGTGGGTCGTCGACGGCGGCGAGCAGGCCGGCGGCCACCCGTGGCCGGCCGGCCAGGGCGTGGTGGGTGGCCAGTTCCCAGCGGTGCTCGTAGTGCAGGCCGGCGGTCACGCCGGTGTCGGTGGCGACCACGAGTTCGAGCAGTCCCGCCCAGGCATCCAGGTCGCCCCGGGCGAACGCCAGAGCGGCCGTGCACTCGGGGAGGTGGCGGGCGACCCAGGCGGAACCGACCCGCGCGGCCAACTCCCGGGCCTGGTCGAGGTGGGCCGTCGCCAGGTCCAGGTCGCCATGGAGCGCATCGCACTTGGCCAGCCACGATGTTGCCTCGGCCTGCACGTCGAGGCTGCCGGAGAGCATGGCGAGCCGGGCCGCCTCCCGTAGCTCGGCCTGCCCCCGAACCAGGTTGCCGGCCCACGCGTCACCGACGCCGATCATCGCGAGCATTCGCGCCCGGTCCACCGGGGCGAGGTCGAGGGCGTCAACCAGCGGGGCGAAGCGCCGCGCCTCATGCGGGCGCATCAGTGTCATCACGGCCGTCAGCGCGCACTCGACCAGAACCGGATCGTCTCCGAAGGCGTTCTCGTCGAAGATCCGTACAACGGTGTCGAGGTACTCCGGGCCGTCGGCGAGGCGGGCCCGGGTGGCCACGATCCCCACCAGCGTGCAGTAGATCAGTTCCGTCCGCGCCGAACGGCTTGCGTCACGTGCCTTCTGGACGCGGGCCACGAGCGGGAACATCTGGTGGCTGTCGGCGGTGCGGGACAGCGCGACGAACGCCTGGAACACCAGGCGCGCGGCCCGGTCCGGGTCGGCGCCGTCAGCCGCCGACAGGATGCGCTCGGCCACGATTTCGGTAGACACCGTGGAAGCGTAGAACCGGGGTCCAAGCCCAGGGATCACCCTGGTGCCCGCCGCCGCCCGCCGGCCCACACTGCTTCCTACCCGGCCGGCCGATGTCCGGTCGGCGTACCGATGTGGATAGAGGTAGGACCATGAGGCGCAAGACCGTGCGGATCGACACCATCCCCGCCGACGGGGTGGAGTTGGCCGACGAACAGCTCGCCCGGATGCTCGGCGGCCTGCCGCCGGCCAACGGGGCCGGCTCGTCGAAGACCATCGACGACATCCCCGGCGGGGGACGGCCGGACACCGACACCGACTTCTGATCAACTGTCGTCGACGGTCCGGCCGTACCGGTGTCCGGGCCGTCGACGGCGACCCGCCCGGAGTGCACATGATCCTCATCCTCACCGCCCCCGACGACGTGCACGCCGACGCGGCCGAGGCCGAGCTGCGCCGGCGTGGCGCCGCCTGGATCCGTTTCGACCCGGCCGACGTGCCGTCCCGTGCGTCGCTGTCGATCACCATCCGAGACGGGCGGCTGACCCGCACTCTCGGGTGGCACCCCGGCGCCTGCGGCACCGGCTTGGGCGGGAGCCACCGGGACGCCGCCGGCCGCCGGGTCGTCGATCTCGACGCGGTCACCGCCATCTGGTTCCGCCGCCCCGGCGTGCCGGTCGCGCCTGCCCACCTCGGCGAACCGTATGCCAGGTTCGTGGTCGAGGAGAGCCGGCAGTTCGTCGGCGACGTCTGGGAGACCCTCGACGTGCCGACCCTGCCCGCGGCCCGACCGGTGGTACTGCGGGCGCAACAGAAGGTCCGCCAGCTCCAGCTCGCCCTGCGCCTCGGCTTCGACCTGCCCGCGACAGTGGTCGGCAACGATCCGGACGCCGTGCTCGACCTGTTCGGCCACACCGGCGGCCAGTTGATCGCCAAGCAGGTCGGCCACTCCAGCATCGGTGACGAGCTGATGCGCTACACCGAGCCGGTCAGCCACCGCGACATCGGGCACGTCGACGGGGTACGGCACTGCCCGTTCATCGCGCAGGCCCGGGTGCCCAAGCAGGTCGAGCTGCGGGTCACCGTCGTCGGCGACCGGGTGTTCACCGCGGCCATCGACTCGCAGCGGTCCAACCACGCCCGCTACGACTGGCGTCGGCAGGACGACCGGAACACGCCGATGAGCACGTACGACCTGCCCGGCGACGTCGCGGCGCGCTGCGTGGCGCTGACCCGCCTGCTCGGTCTGCGCTACGGCGCCCTCGACCTGATCGTCACCCCCGACGGCCGGTACGTGTACATCGAGATCAACCCCAGCGGCCAGTACCTGTGGGTCGAGGAGGAGACCGGGCTGCCCATCACGGCCGCCGTGGTCGACCTGCTCACCGACGCCGTGCCCACCCCCGGAGCTGCCACATGACCACCCTGGAACCCGCCCTGCTCGACGAGGCCCTCGCGCTGGTACGTGAGCTGACCACCGGGCGCGCCAGCCTGCTCGACGCCAGGGACCGGCTCGCGCCCCTGCGGGAGCGCTGGCCACAGGCCGATCTCGCGGTCGTGCGTGACGAGGAGACCAGCGACGGGTCGGTCTCCTTCGACGTGCTGCTCCGCGAGCCCGCCGGCACCGTATCCGTCGCGTACAGCCCGGCGCCGGCACTGCCGTGGCCGCTGCGCGGGGCGATCCGGCATTCCGACCACCATCTCGCCCGGGTCGGCACCAGGACGCTTCGGGTGGGGGAGGCCCTGACCGCGCTCGACTTTCTCTGGTACGACCACGACGTGCTCACCCGCCTGGTCGACACCTGCCTGATCGCCGCCGAACTGGAACTCCACCCCGTCGAGATGACCGACGAGGAACTCCAGGCGGCGGCGGACGCGTACCGCCGGGCGAAGGGTCTGCTCGACCCGGCGTCGACCGCGCGGTGGCTCGCGGAGCGGGGCCTGTCCGCCGAGGACTTCGCAGACCTGGTCGCCGACACGGTGGCGGTCGGCCGGCTGCGCGAGCGGGTGGTGGGCGACCGGGTGGCGGCCTGGTTCGCGCGGCGCCGGTCCTCGTTCGACACCCTCGTCGTCGCCTGGACCGCCGAGGGCGCCCTGCCCACCAGCCGTGAGGCGGCACTCGCGGCGGTGGCCGCCGCCGTCCGCGACGGCCGGGCGGCCGGGGTGCTGCGGACGGTCGCCGCCGCAGCGGCACCCGAGGTACGCGACGCCACCGGGCCGGTGTCGACGGTGGTCGCCGGGACGCCGGTGACGGCCGTGGTGGTGGCACGGGAACCGGCCGAGCTGGACACTGCCACCCGGTCACTGGTCGAGCAGGCCGTTTTCGACGAGTGGCTGGCCGGGCGGCGGGCCGCCACCGACATCGAGTGGTTCTGGCTGCCCCGTGACCGGACGGCACCGACCAGGTGATCCGCCGGCGGCGGGTGCCGGTGGTCCTCCAGGTCACCGCCACCGACTGCGGCCCCAGCGCGCTCGCCATGCTGCTGGCCGCGTCGGGTCGGGCGGTGCCCGTGTCGCACCTGCGGGCCCGGCTCGATGTCGGCCGCGACGGGCTGAGCCTGCGCGACCTGAGGGACGCGGCGCAGGAGTTCGGGCTGCGTTGCCGGGCGATCGCGTTGCCGGCGCTGCGGGAGGACGCGACCCGCCTGCGGGAATTGGCGCTGCCCCTGGTGGCGCACTGGAACGGCGACCACTACGTGGTGGTGCAACGGATCGGCCGGCGCGGCATCGAGGTCGTCGATCCGGCCGTCGGCCGTCGGCGGCTGTCTCCCGCGCAGTTCTCGGCCGGCACGACCGGGGTGGTGCTGCTGGCCGAGCCCGCCGGCCCGGCACCGCCGCCCACGCCGACTCCCGCACCGGGGTGGGGGCTGCTCGTGCCGGTGCTGCGCCGGCACGCGGGGCTGCTCGCGGTGCTGGCGGCGGCGTCCCTGCTGATCACCGTGGCGGGGCTGGCCGTGCCGTGGGCGACGGCCGCCATCATCGACGACGCCGCGCCCCCGCAGGCGTCGTGGCTCGTCGCCGCAGCCGCACTGGCGTTGGTGACCGGAACGCTGTCGCTGGTGCGCGGGCTGGCCGTGACGGCCCTGCAACGACGGATCGGCATCCGGCTCGGCACCGACACGGTGAGTCGGCTCTTCGAGGTGGTCTACCGGTACTTCCACCGGCGGTCGGCCGGTGACCTGATCGACCGGGTCCGCGCGGTGGACTCCGTGCGGGACCTGCTGGCGTCGTCGCTGGTGGCCACGGCGCTCGACGCGCTGCTGGCCGTCGGCTACCTGACCGTGGTGTCCGTGCTGGCGCCGGTGCTGGGCCTGGTGGCCGCCGGTGTCGTCACCGTGCAGGTCGTCACGGCGCTGTGGGTCGGCAACCGATCCGGCGCCCTGCAACGGGAGGCGCTGCTGGCCTCGGGCGAGGAGTCGGCCCGGCTGGCCGACGCGTTGCAGGGCATGGCGGCGATCCGGGTCGCCGGGGCGCAGCGGCGGGTGCTGCGACGGTGGCAGGAGTCGTTCCAGCGGGGGATCTCCGCGTCGCACCGGCTGGCCCGGCTCTCGGCGGTCTCGGACGCCGTCCTCGCCGCCTGGTCGGTTGCCAGCCCGGTACTCGTACTCCTGGTGGCGGCCCGGCGGGCCGACTCGCCGGGGCAGGCAGTTGGCCTGGCGGCGCTCGCGGTCTCCGCGATCACCCCGGCGGTGGCCCTGGCGCAGCGACTGCCGTCGTTCACGTTGCTGCCGCCCACGGTGGACCGGCTGGCCGACATCGCGCAGGCGCCGGTCGAACAGCCCACGCCGGGACGGCCCGCGCCCGCGCTGACCGGGCTGGTCAGCCTGGCGGGCCTGGGCTTCCGGTACGACCGGCGTTCCCCCTGGGCACTGCGCGGGGTGACCGCCGAGTTCCGGCCGGGTACGAAGGTGGCGGTGGTCGGCGGCTCCGGCAGCGGCAAGAGCACCCTGGTCGGTCTGCTGACCGGGCTGTACGCGCCGACCGAGGGACAGATCCACTTCGACGGCCTCGACCTGGCCACGCTGGATCTGTCCTCGGTGCGCCAGCAGATCGGGGTGGTGTTGCAGGAGACCTACGTCGGAGCGGGCACCCTGCGCGAGGCGCTGACCCTCTCCCGTCCCGACGCCCCCGACGCCGCGATCGCGCGAGCGATCCGCCTGGCCGCGTTGCACCACGACGTGGCGGCCATGCCGATGGGGCTGCAGACCCGGATCGGCGACGGCGGGGCCGGCCTGTCCGGCGGGCAACGCCAGCGGGTCGCCCTCGCCCGGGCACTGCTGGCCGATCCGGCGCTACTGATCCTGGACGAGGCGACGAGCGCGTTGGACACCGTGACCGAGGCGACGGTCGAGGCCGGGCTGCGGGAGCTACCCATGACCCGGTTGGTCATCGCGCACCGGCTCTCCACGGTCGCCGACGCCGACCTGGTGCTGGTGCTCGACGGCGGCCGGCTGGTGGAGTGGGGGCCGCCCGCCGTCCTGCTGGCCGCCGGCGGCCCGTTCGCCCGGCTGGCGGGCCCGGCCACCGCATTCCACCACCCCCGTCCCCATCCGGTGAAAGGCAGTCACGACGTTGGCGATCGGGAGGCATGACCGGCGGGAAAACGGTAGCGGCGCAGCGGAACGCGGGATCTGCTTCGGAGATGCCGCAGCCGTGGTGGATCAGGCCGGGGCGCAGCGGTCGCGGAGCACCGCGACACCGTCGCCCCTGAGCTCGTCGCAGTACGTCGTACGCCCGGTCATCGCCATGGTCAGTGCCAGGGTGGTGCCGGACACGAGTGGCCCGGAGCCGATGGAGAAGGGGCCGTCGCTCGCGACGAGGCGCAGGTCACGGACCCGGCCTTTGGCCAGGACGACCTGGTCGGAGCCCTGGTAGTACCGGGCGACCTGGGTGATGGTCTCGATCGGGTAGGTCCGGCGGATGTTCAGCGGGCGGCGGATGTCCGCCCCGTGCACGATCGTTTCACCGAGCATCGCCATGGTCGGCAGTGGCGGTTTGGTCCTGCTCATGACGATGCCCCGGAATCGTTCCAGTGTCTCGGCGGCGGTCGCGCCCAATTGCTCGTTCAGCCGCATGGTCACCTGCTTGTCGAAGTCGAATCCGCAGCGGATCACGCCCGTCAGCCATTGCCAGGAGTTCAGGCTGGCCGCCGCGGTGAGGTGCGCGAGCACCTCGCGTACCGTCAGACCGGTGCACAACGACGGCGTCGCGAACTGCTGATCCGTCAGGCCCGCGAGGTCGGCTGCCAGCGCCGCGCGTTCTGCGTGGATCCGAGACCAGGTGTCGCTCCCACGATCGATGCGGGCACTTGCATGTCTCTCGGTCATGTCGAGGTCTCCTGTGGTGCTCGAAGCGTCGGCGCTCAGCAGGGCGGATCGGCGGCTGTCCGGCGGTCACCTGCCTTGCTGAGGTGTGTCGGAGTGGAGACCGCCGCTGCGGGGGAGAATCGTCGCTCATGGGCAAGGAATATTTCGGGTTGGCTGGAGATCCGGCTGCGGTGACCGCCGAGGACGCCGATCTTGGCCGGGCGCGCCAGGGTGACGACGGCGCATTCACCCGCCTGGTCCAGCCGCTGCGCCGGGAGTTGCACGCCCACTGCTACCGCATGCTCGGCTCGACCCACGATGCCGACGACGCTGTGCAGGACACCCTGCTGCGGGCTTGGCGAGGACTCGCAAGCTTCGAGGGACGCGGCTCGCTGCGCTCGTGGCTCTACACCGTGGCCACCCGGGTCTGTCTGAATGTCGTGGAGTCCCGTGGTAGGCGGGCGATGCCCGTCGACCTCGGCCCCTCCAGTGACCGTGCGGTGATCGAGGACAGGCCACTGACGGAGTTCGCCTGGCTGGGCCCCTACCCCGACGCCGGCCTCGGCGACGGTCCAGCCGGTCCAAGCTCACGGTACGAGCAGCGTGAAGCCGTCGAACTGGCCTTCGCCGCCGCGTTGCAACACCTGCCCGGCAACCAGCGAGCGGTACTGCTGCTCTTCGAGGTTCTCGGCTTCTCCGCGGCCGAGATCGCCGACACGATGAACACCTCGACCACATCGGTGAACTCCGCCCTCGCCCGTGCCCGCCGGGTCATCGCGGCGAAGGTACCGTCCCGGTCCCAGCAGCAGACCCTACGAAAGATCGACGACACCCGCGTACGGCAGATCGTCGCCGAGTTCTCCACCGCCTTCGAACGCGGTGACGCCGACGCCCTCGTTGCGCTGCTCACCGAGGATGTCACGTGGTCGATGCCCCCGATGACGCACTGGTACCGCGGGATCGAGGCCGTCGCCGACTTCGCCGTTCAGGTCCCACTGACCCGCTGCCCGAGTTGGCGGCATCGTCCGACGACCGCGAACGGTCAGCCCGCCGTCGCGTTCTACCTCGGCGACGACCAATCAGGTCCGCACCTTGCCTGGTCGATCACAGTGCTGACCTTGCGTGACGAGCAGATCGCGGAGATCACCTCGTTCCTCGGCGCGGAACACTTCCCGGCCTTCGCCCTGCCGACGTCACTACCCTGACCTGGCCAGCCGCCCCTGCTCGAGCGGCAGCCTCGATCACCCCCGAGGGTGAACACGGGAATCAGGACACTTCCGGGACCAGTTCCCGCCGGCGGTCAACCTTTCTCGCCTGTTCAGGGTCATCTTCTCGGCAAAGATGCCCAGGTGGGGCTGGAGGGTGCACGTGACGGATGATGGCTTCCGCGAGTTCGTCGAGATCCGGTATGCGGATCTGCTGCGGACCGCGTACCTGCTGACGGGCTCACGGCACGCGGCCGAAGACCTGGTGCAGAACGCGCTGATGCAGGCGATGCGCCGGTGGCGGCAGGTGGACGAACCGATGGCATACGTCCGCCGGATCATGGTGAACGAGCGGGTCAGCCTGTGGCACCGGTTCGGTTCCCGGGAGTTCCTGGCCGGCGTGACCGGTGCGTGGCGGCTGCACGCCGACCGGGGCCGGAGCCGGGACGTGGCGGACGACGTCGTGGTACGCGAAGAGGTGCGCGACGCCTTGCGCGGACTGCCGGCCCGGACGCGGGCCGTCCTGGTGCTGCGCTACTGGGAGGACCTCACCGAGGCGCAGACCGCCCAGACGCTGGGTTGCTCGGTCGGCACGGTGAAGAGTCTCGCGTCCCGCGGGATCGGCCGGCTACGCGCGGCGCTGCTGGCCTCGTCGGCACGATCACCGCTGCCGGACGAGCCGGTGCCGCTGCCGGACGACCGGCCACCGATGGTCGTGCCGCCCGCCGTGACTAGCTGGAGAGGTGCAAACGATGGCCGATGAGATCAAGGAAGCGTTGACCCGGCTCGCCGAGCCGGTGCTGCCGCGCCCCGACCCGTATCACCGGTTGCTGGTCCGCGTCCGGCGACGCCGACAGCGACGCATGGCGTTGGCTGGCGTGGTCGGTCTGGCGGCAGTGGCGGCGGTGCTGCCGGTCTTCGGTGCGACCGGCCTACCGGGGGCTAACGACGCGGCGGAGTCACCCCCACCCGCGATCGGGACGTACCAGCCGGCGAGCCGGATCGACAAGCCGATGGTACGGCGGTTGTTGGACTCGCCGACCCGGGGCAACCTCGCCGGCGACGAGGCGCTGATCGCGGACATCAAGCGGCAATACCGCGCGGCCCGCGATCAACTGCTGATCGACCCGGCGCTGGACGAGGTGAAGGTACTGCTCGCACACGACGTACCAGGCGCCCGGGCGGTCGTGGTGGCATTCCTGAACGACTCGCACGCGTCGCTCCGACACGGGCTCGGTGCTGCCGGAGCGTCCGTGCCGGAATTGCTGAAGAAGACCGGCACCCCGGACGAACCGCAACCGCTGGAACCGTACGTCTTCCTCGGCCGGCAGTCTCCGGTCGCCGGCCTCTACGTCGCCACCCTCGCGGTCGGGCTGGCACCGGCCGGCTGTCGTGTCGAGACCTCCGCCGATGGCCGGATCCAGCCGGACGGAACGATCACCCGGAGCTGGCGGGCGGTCAGCGACGACGGTTTCGTGGTCCGGGGGGCGGGCCAGGTGGCCGAACGGTGGCGGTTCACCTGCGACGGCGTCCTGCGGTACGCCGGGCCGGGGGGCGGTGGGCTGGGCGCGGTCAGGCCGGTGGGGAGGACGCCGTCGGCTTCCACCACCGGTGCACCCGGCTCAGGGGACGCCACTTTCGCCGCCGCCGCTGTGCACGAACTGCAAGGCATGCTCGAGAGCCACGGGCTCACGGGGCCGGTGCCCCAGGTGATCTGGAGCGGACGGTTGCCCGGCTGGGTGTCCGGCTCGACGGCGGCCGTGCTGGTGAGATCCTGCTCCACTGCCGGCGGCTGCGCCGCCCTGCTCATGGCCAATGCCGATTCGCCGCGGCAACCAGGGTCCGCGCCACCGGTTGACTACGTGACCGTCGCCACGGGGCAGCCTGACCTGATAGCCGTCCAGGTACGAGGCGCGACGCCCGGCGTTCTGGTCGTCGGGCCGGAGTCGGCGGTCCGCGCCGAGTTGCTCGACGGCACGGGGCGGACGATCGCCAGCGGCCGACTGGAAGCCGGTGCGGGCGCCATTCGCGCCGATCCCCGCCAGGTCAGCAGAATCAAGATCCTCGACAGGGACGGCCGGATCCTGCGAACCGAAGCCACGCCGAGCCTCAGCGCCGGCTCCAGCCAGATCGGTGAACCGACCGTCTGGGCCTGGTGACGACGGCACGTTGACCGCGTGCCCGGTCCGACCCGGCCGGGGACGGGCCGGGCACGCGGTCCCCGGCGTCGGAATTGCTGTCGGCCGGCAACGCCGATCCACCTTGTCAAATATTTACGCAGCCGTATATCGTGCCGGTGATAAGTTCCGGACCCGGACGAAGGGCGGTCGCATGGCAGCCAGAGGGGCGCCGGTGACACATCGGGCAGTCGACCGAGGTCGGTTCCAGCTCGATGGTTCACTCGATCTCAGCGCACCGTTCACGTCCGTGGCCGAGGTGACGATCGGCGGCCGACTGCACGAGTTCACGGCCGGTTCGATCGGGCTCGCAGACGACGTGGCCCGGACGCTCGGCGTCGAGAAGTTCGACGAGGAACTCACCTACCAGGGCGGAACGCTGCTGACCGCGCGCATCCGATCCTACGACCCGCAGATCCAGCTGGCCGAGGACCGGCTCGTGGCGGTCTGGCGGGGGCGGCGACACTGCTTCTTCACCGAGATGTACGGTGCGACGACCATCGATCTGCTCGGGGCGTTGCGGACCCTGCGCATCGAGGAGCACGACGACGGCCTGACCCTGCGCCCGACCCCGAAGACCGGCACCGAGTTCGCCGAACCCGCCACCGTGCTCAAAGAGGTTCCCGGGCTCGGTCTGCTGGAGATCGCACCGCTCACCAAGCAGCGTGCTGGGCAACTGCCCTCCTGGCGTGGTTTGCAGACGCAGGCGGGCGAGCTGTTCAGGGACGTGCTCCCCGACGGGCAGCCCTACTTCGTACTGGCCGCGGCGGACGTCTGGCTCAGCCTGGTGCCGTTCGCCGACACGGCCGTGGAGCAGGTGCCCGCCCTGGTGAACCAGCTCCACGTCCAGAGGGCCGGGTAGGCCGGATGTCCGGACTGCTGAGCAGCGTGGCCGCGTACACCGTCCTGTTCACCCTGCTCGTCAGCACCGCCGAGCACCTGTCGCGACCGGCGGCGCTCGCCGAGGCGTTGGCCGGGCACCGGGTGCTACCGGCTCCGGTCGCGGTCGCCGCTCTCGCCATCGCGAGCGAAGGCCTGCTCGCCGGCGCCGGGATCGTGGCGTTACTCCTCGACAGCGGGGCAGGCCTGCTCATCGCGGTCCTCGTCGGCGGCGCCGTGCTACTCGGCCTGTACGCCGGCTACGGCCTGTACCTGATGTCGACCGGGCGCACCGGGTCGTGCGGGTGCTCCCGGGTGGAACTGCCGATGACCGGTTGGGTGGTGGCCCGAGCGTCCGTCCTCGCCGGGCTGGCACTGGTCGCACTGTTCCTGTCCGGCTCGATCGTGCCGGCGAATCGGATCGACGCCTCACTCGCCGTCGTGCTGCTGGCCTCCGCCACGTTCACCGCGCTGCTGTGGCATCTGCCCGCCGCGATGTACGAGCCGGCCACGGCGCCGGCCGAGCGGCTCACGAACGCCCGGTCCATCGGCATGACAAAGGGGGGCCTGCCCGGATGAGCTTTCAGACCAGCGCACTGATCCTGAGCTGGATCGCGATCCTCCTGCTGGCTCTCACGGTCTCGGGCCTGGTACGCCAGGTGCACGCGCTGTCGAGCGGGACAGTCCAGCGTCGTCGTGAGTCGGTCGGCCTGCGGCCGGGAGCAGCGGCCCCCGGATTCGCCCGGTTGGCGCCGGCGGCACCGGAGGTTCCGCTGGTGCTGCTCTTCCTGGAGCCCGACTGCGGGACCTGCACCGAGGTGCTGGCCGAGGCCAACGGCCACGTCGACCGCCCTGGCCTGGAGTTCCGGGTCCTCTACCGGGACACCCCCTCGGGGCAGGCGGCGGGACTGCCGATCACCGTGCTCGACGGGCAGGCGGAGCTGTTCGAGCGGTACGACGTCCTCGCCACCCCGTTCGCCACCGTTGTCGACCGGGCCGGACGGGTGCTCCGCGCCGAGCCGCTCGGCTCCCGCGCGGCACTGCGCCGCCTGCTCGACGAAATCGACAGCCCAGCCGGCGGCTCCGGGCCGGCGGTCGTCACGAATCAGGGAGGTCGGGCATGACTGATCTCGATACCGTGCCCTGGCTGCGCGGAACCGACCCGGGGACCGGGCCCGCCGTCCGGCGGGTGCCGGTTCATCCGGGCGGCCGCAAGCGCGCGGGCTGGGAGCTGTCTCGACGCACCCTGCTCCGGGTGGGCACCGCGGTGGGTATGGCAGCGCTCAGCGTGTTTCCGGCAGCCCGCCGCGCGTACGCCGACGGTTACACGATCTATGCCGGGTGCCCGACGTACGCCAGCGATCACAACTGCTCGCCGGGGTGTGGCCCGAGCACGATCTTCGCCGACTCCTGCAACACCAGCGGAACGAACACCGGATTCCACAAGAACGACGGCGTCACCTGGATCCTGCGACCGAACCAGTGCTACGGCGGGACGTACGACGGCTGGCTGTGGGCCTACAACGGGGCGTGCGGCGCCTGTACCTGCTCGGTCGAACGCCGATGCCACGACGGGTACAAGAAGACCAGCTCGGGCTGGGTGAAGTCGATCTGCCGCTGGAACACCAAGTGCGGATGCCTGGGCACGGTCAGCTGGCCCACCACCCAGCGGACCAACACCGGGGTGAATGTCTACACCGTGCAGCACCTGCTGACCGCTCGGGGCCAGGCGACCGAGATCGACGGGATCTTCGGTAGCGACACCGAGGCGAAGGTGAAGAGCTTCCAGAAGGCGGCCGGTATCGGGGTGACCGGTGTGGTCAACGCGACCACCTGGCCGGCGCTCGTGGTCACGGTCCGCTCCGGGGTCACCAGTGACGCCGTCCGCGCCGCGCAGCGCCAGTTGAACAGGCGCGGTTACGTGCTGGTGGTCGACGGGGTCTTCGGCCCGGGGACCGACGGCGCGGCGCGCGACTTCCAGCGGCAGAACGGGCTGACGGTCGACGGGATCATCGGGGTCAACTCCTGGCGGACTCTGACCGGTGCCGCTGTATGACCCGAACGCTGCCGGACCCTGTGCGGGCAGTACGTCGCTGGGGCGGTGATCCTCTCGCACCCTTCCTGCTGCTCGCCGTCGGTGCGCTCGCCGCCGCCGCGTACGGGAACGTGCTCACCTGGGCGATGGTCGGAGGGCTCGCCGGTTACACGCTCTCCGGCTCGGTTTGAACGCACAACAGCGCTCACGCGCTGGCCTCGCCCGGGTGGCGAGATAGAGATCGGCAGAGCGTCGTCCTCGCACTGTTCGTCACCGGGTTGATCGTCGGTGGCTCGCTCAGCGGGCTGGTGTTGGGGTTGCTCTCCGGGCTGTCGGCTCCCCTGCCCGGCCCGTGGCGGTACGCCGGCATCGTGGCGGTGGCGGTGCTGGGGCTGCTCCGCGAGCTGGGCCTGGTACCGATCCGGCTACCGCAGAACGCCCGGCAGGTACCGCAGGACGTGCTTCAGCGCAGCCTGCGGCGCGGGGCGCTGCAGTTCGGCTTCGAACTCGGCACCGGGGTCCGCACCTACGTCTCGGCGAGTGCTCCGTACGTGTTGGCCGCCGCACTTCTCCTCGGCGGTCAGCGCCTGCACGTCGCGATGCTCGCCGGGGTCGGATTCGGTGTCGGGCGCGCGTTGACCCCGCTGGCCCGCCGTGCCGCTGGCACCGGCGACAGGTGGGACGCCGACCTCCGGGTCCGGATTCGGACGATCACCGTCGGGGCGGGCTTCGTGCTCGTGGTTGCCCTCAGCCTGCTGGCCGTGCGGCAGATCTGAGGGCGGCGCGAGGTCCCTCGGCCGCCTCGCTGAGCCGAGGCCTGTCACGCCTGGTCGAACCGATCGCGGGCCCTCAGTCGCTGGTGGGCCTGGTCGAGGAACGCACCACCTGCCTTGGTGCTGGAGGACCTGACGCAGTCGGCCTTCGTCGACGAGCGGGTCGATTGGAACGCGGAGCTTGTGCGCGGGGACTTGGGCAAGGCTGTTGAGCAGCTCAAGCGGGAGCCGGGCAAGGGGCTGTTCGTGTCAGGCGTGCAGCTTCCGCTGGCGTTGGCAGAGCTGGGTCTGATCAATGAGTACGAGTTCGTGGTGCATCCCCGGATAGCGGGTCACGGGCCGACACTGTTCGCGGGTCTGTCGAAGCATGTCGACTTGAAGCTCGTGAGCCGGCTGGAGTTCGCCTCGGGGGCGGTGGTGATGCGGTACGAGCCGATCAGGTAGCCATCGGGGTCGTCAGCCCGAGCCGGCCGCATCGTGGAACCCAGGTTCGCGGCTCTCAAACGGTCAGCGTTGCGTGAGTTGGCAGTGGATGCGGGAGATGATGCGTCCAGTCCAGCGACTGAGCTGGCTGCATTCGCGATGGCCTCGTTCACGTCGGCTGTGGCGCGGTCGTCGGTGACGCGGATGGACAGCGTTTCTGTCGACCGGAGACACATAGGTGCGGCGACGCCGACATCATTGGCCCCTGTCGGGTCGGCCCACCCTCCGTTGGCTCCTTTGGAGCTGCCCCGTTTGTGCTATCGATAGAGCGGGAGCGGGAGCGGTAGCGTGGACGGGGCAGCTCCAAAGGGGCCGAAGGGTAGGTCCCCGACCGGGTGCGGGGCGCATTTGTCAGGCCGCCACCCGACTGCCCGGCGTACGGGTTGGCATGGAGCGGCATGGGGCGGCGTGGCGGCGACCTTCCGGGGCATTCGCGGGAGGTCGGACATGGCTGAGGACGGGTGGCCCGCCGGCGTCAGCCGACGGGCCAGCATCGTGCTCGTCGGTCGGTTCAGCCCTTCAGGGGGCTGGACCAGTCCGCCGGCTTATCGACCAGCTTCAGGCCCTGGTGCGTGGTCAGCACGCCGTTCGGGCCGAGCTGTCCAGGCAGTGAGCCGGTGGCGGTCGCGTCGACCAGCACGCCTCCGCTCTTGCCGACCCGAACCGTCGTGGCGGGTCCGTCAAGGGGAAACCTGTACGCCGGCTGACCGTCGATGGTCGTGTTCGGTGCCGGGGCGAGCTTTTCCTTCTCGGTCTTGTCCTCTTCCTTCTTGTACGGAGAGACGCTGACGTCCAGCGTGTTCGTGAAGGGCTGCGCCGGGTCGATCGCCGTGCTCAGCGTGATGGATCCGCTGCTGGTAGAAGGTCGCCTTCTGGCGTCCGGGGCCGGGCTCCACCAGGTAGCTGCCGGCCATTGCCAGGGACAGGGCCAGGACGGGAACCGACCCGCGCCGAACTGTCCGTTTCCATCTCGTCATTCGTCTCTCCCTACCGAACCGATGGGGTGTTCGAGAGGGAGTCGATGTCGGGACCGGGTCGCGTTGCCCGGCGCGTCGATGATCTTTTACCGGACCGGACCGCGCGATTGGTTCGGCGAACCGCCGACCGCCAGGACCTAACCGATCCTGCGGTGTTCCAGGTGGGCGCGCAGGCCGAGGTCAGCGCCGTAGACGTCGTCCCCGGTCACCCAGCCGACCGGGTGCGCCGGCGTCCAGTGCGACGGTGATCATCTACCGGGCCAGGGCCGGGCTTCGAGTACCCCGGTGGGGTGGCCGAGCCGCCCACACCGCCGTACGCGGCAGCCGCTGCATCGCCTGCGGATCGGCGTGACCAGCCTGCTCGGCCAGGGACCAGCAGGCCCGCGGGTCGGCGACGACGAGAGCGTCGGAGTTCCCGCCCCGCCCCCTGGGGTGGGACGGACTTCATGATCGTCTGCTGATTCTGGAGAACTCGCCCGGCGTGTTGTCTCACAAATCAGCAGACGATCACGCCACGACAGGCCGCCCTGCACCCCGACGCCACCGCGCACATCGTCGCCACCAAAGGGCGGCTGCGTCGATGACTTCGACGCCGGCCCTAGCGCGCTGCGCCGCCCGGTCGACCTGGACCGGTCCCGGAGCGCCGGTGACCGACGCGGGGGGCCTGTATCACCGGGGAGTTACCGGCCGCCGGGCGGGAATCCCGCGCCGCGTCGGCCACCATCTCGTCGGGATCGCGGCCGAGGGCCTGCCGGATGTGCGGCGGGATGAACTCGGATGTCGCCATCGCCAGTCGGACCTGCACCGAACGGTCGTTGACCAGCTGTTCCAGATCCGCCTCGGCCAGTTCGACCGAGCGGACCAGTGCGACGCGGACGTCGACCACGGGATCCTGGGCGAGCGCGCTGCGCTGCTCGGCGGTGGTCCGCGGATTGCGGGCGACCCCCTTGCGAACCCGTGCGGTGCGGTCGGCCATCAGGGCGGTGATCACGTCGGGGTCGTGGGTGTGGGTGGCGAGTCGTTCCCGTACCTCGGGTGAGACGTCGTCGATCAGCCTGGCGGCCAGCTCAGGCTCCAACTCCCGCATCTCCGCGAGGAGACCACGAAGCTCCTTGTCGGATGCCTCGGACATCACCCGGCGAATCGACTCGTCACAAGCCGGGTTGCCGGCGACCGCCCACCGGACCCACCGGTCGTCGTCCTTGACGAGACGCAGGAGGTTACCGACCGAGGCCGAAGGGTTCCTCGCGACGGCCTCCCGGACCTGACGATCGTAGTCCCGGGTCAGCGGTCGCAGTGCCTGCGCGGGTGCGTCGGCCCGGGCCGCCACGGCCTTACGGACCACGGCCGACGGGTCGGACGCCAACTCGAAGAGGGCCATCTGTGGTGTTGCGGGGTCCTGCGCGAGGGCGAGCCGCGCGTCGACGCTGTCACCGGTCGTACGGTGGGCGGTGGTATCTGACCCGCTGTGACCGTCGGGCCCGCCGACGTCCTGCTGCTTCCCCATGGGCGCAATCATGTCACGGGCCCACCGGGCAGCTACCACGGCCAGCAGTAACCGTCAGTAGCGCTCGGCGACGTAGGCGTGGTCGGACCAGGGGGTCGCCGTTTCGCGTGTGTGGCCAGCCGTCATGTTTGACCTCGCCCCAGGGGCAGGGGACAGAGTCCCGATATGCCACGGTGGTTGACGAGCGGTGAGTTCCTGATTCAGTCACGACTGAGTCCGAAGGCGTTGCGCCTCTACGACGGACGGAAACTCCTGACCCCGGCGCACATCGACCCCCACACCGGTTACCGGTACTACGGTCCCGACGAGCTCGACCGCGCTCGCCGTATCACTCTGCTCCGCGCGATCGGCATGCCGCTGGCGGACATCGCCGACGTGCTCAGCGTCTCCGGCCCGCAGTCGGTCAGCAGGGTGGAGTCGTACTGGCGTGACGCCGAGACCAGCCACTCCGCCCGCCGGCCGCTGGTGAGCCACCTGTTGGAACTCCTCAACGATCAAGGAACTCCCATGGCCTACAAGGTGCATAATCGTGACGTACCCGCCCAAAAGGTGATCTTCACCCAGCGACACGTGACCGCCGATCGGCTTCCCGACTTTCTGCCCGAGGTCACGCAGTTGCTGTTCGACCACCTCACCGCTGCCCGCGGCGTGCTGTCCGGCCCGGTGTTCGTCGCCTACCACGGGCTGGTCAGCGAGGACTCCGACGGGCCCGTCGAGGTGTGTGTCCCGACGGGCGACCCGGTGGAGCCTGAAGGGCCGGTCGGGGTCCGGATCGAGCGAGCACACCGGCAGGCGTACGTGTCGCTCACGAAAGCGCAGGCGACGTACCCGGCGATCCTGCAGGCCTACGACGCGATCGGTACGTGGCTTCGCGATCACGACCAGGTGCTGAGTGCGTCAGCACGGGAGGTCTACCTCCCGAACTGGGCCACCGCCGCAGACGATGAGCATTGCGTCGACGTCGGATTCCCCTACCGACCCGCCGCGCGGGCCGTTGCGGGTCCAGACGAACGGTGAGCCACGTAGACCCCTGCGGCTGTACGACTTCTGCGCGGGAGCCGGTAGCGGGCTAGCCTACTGATGGAGATCACTAAGGAGTTGGCCATGCTGAACCTGTTGATCCGCCCCACGTCTGTCCTTCGTGCCGCTGCCGCGGCGGTGCTGACCGCCGGTGTCGCCGCATCCATGCAGGCCTGCACCACACCGGCCCCCGAGGCCGGGAGTTCCGCCGCCTCGCCGACGACATCGGCACCCACCACCGACGGCGGCGCGACCGGGAACGTGCCCTCGCCCACCGGCGGCTCAGGGTCGGAAGGCGGGTCGCAGGCGGGCAGCGCCGACCCGATCCTGCGGGGTGAACGGCAGGTCGTGTTGCGGCCGGTCGGGTCGTTCGAGTCGATCCTGGCGGTCGACGCCAAGGGTCGGCTGAACCTGACCGACGGCGACACGGACAAGAGTCTGTTCGTGTTGCTGCCGGCCAGCGGGAACAAGTACCAGATCAGGACCGCGAAGGCACACAGCGGCGGTGAGCCCGACTGTATGGGCCTGCGCGACAACGGCAGCGCCCCGGCGACGGTCGTGGCGGCCGCCTGCGACTCCAGCCGGGCCGGTCAGCTGTTCGCCATCGAGAAGACGCAGGAGAGGAACCAGGGTCGCCCGACGTACACCATCGGCGGCGAGGGCAAGGTCTACCTGCGCGCGGTGGACGGGCAGGGCCTGACCGCCCAACGGGTGGGCGAGGGCGATGCGGGTGAGGGCCGGACCTTCGACTTCGTCGACAACGGGGTCGCCCCCGCAGGCCCGGGCGAGTGAGCCCTTGACCGGTCGTACGGCCCGGACCGCCGTCGGCAGCGGATCCCGGGGTTCGGTGGGTGGGCGTCGACGTATCAGGCGGGTCGAGTTGTGTGGTCGTAGGCGTCGCGGGCGGCCAGGAGGGTGCCCATGTGCTCGTGTGCCCAGTGTCGGCAGGCTGCGACGAGGTCGAGCAGCGTGCGTCCCAGTGGCGTCAGTTCGTATTCCACTCGTGGCGGCACCTCGGCGTAGACGGTGCGGGTGATCATGCCGTCGCGTTCGAGTGCGCGCAGGGTCTGGGTGAGCACCTTGGGGGTGACGCCGTGGATGGGGACGCGAAGCTCGGAGAACCGGCGTGGGCCTTGCTCAAGGCAGACGATGATCAAGGCTGACCATTTGTCGCCGATGCGGATCGGCATGACGCTGCTGGGGCACCCGGGGTGGAACATGTCGGGGTCAAGCGGATCCATCAGTACCCTTACGGTAGTTAGATACCTTTGAAGTAACCAATATCTCATGGATACCTTCGCAATCGGCGACCCGTGCTTCGGGCCGCTGGCTTCTTACGATCGCCGAGAGCGAGGGCAGAGAGAATGCGTGCTGTTCGGTTCCATGAGTACGGTCCGCCTGACGTGTTACGTGTCGACGAGGTGCCCGACGCACGACCGGGTCCCGGGCAGCTGCTGGTCCGGGTCACGGCCGCGGGCATCGGGTTTGCCGACGTGCAGATCAGGGCCGGCCTGATGCGCTCGGTAATGCCGGATCTTCCGCTGCCGTTCGCGCCGGGATTCGAGATCGCGGGCACCGTCGTCGCGGTCGGATCCGGGGTGGATGCCACGGCGGTCGGCGGGCAGGTGGTCGGCGCGACGTCCGGCGGCGGCTACGCGGAGCTGGCGATCCTGCCAGCGGCGTCGGCGGTGCCGCTGCCCGAGGGGCTCGATGACCGGACGGCGGTGGCGTTGCTGGGCCAAGGGGCGACCGCGGTCGGCGTGGCCGAGGCTGCTGGCCTCACGTCGGCAGACACGGTCCTGGTCGAAGCAGCCGCCGGAGGCGTGGGCAGCCTTCTGGTGCAGTTGGCCAAACGCGCCGGCGCCACGGTGATCGCCGCTGCCCGAGGTGAGACGAAACTCGCGGTGGCCAAGCAACTCGGCGCCGACATCGTGATCGACTACACCGCACCCGACTGGCCCCAACTCGTCCGAGACGCGGTGGGCGGCAGCGTTTCGGTGGTCCTGGAGAGCACCGGCGGTGCTGTGTCCGAGGCCGCCTTCGACCTGCTGACACCCACGATCGGCCGAATGGTGGTCTACGGAACGACCAGCGGGCAGCCGCCGCGCTTCGACCCGCTCGCCGTCTACCAGCGGGCCGTGTCGGTCACCGGCTTCGCGTCCGTGGCCCTCCCCGCGCACCATCTGGCCCGGCTGCGCGACCACGCGTTCGCGCTGGCTGACTCTGGCGAACTACGGCCCATCATCGGCACGGTCATGCCGCTGGCTCAAGCCGCCGCAGCTCACCAGGCGTTCGAAGAACGGGCGACGGTCGGCAAGACCATCCTCACGCCCTGATCGCCCTGCACGACAGGGCCGGCCGGCGGCTCACAGGGACCAGGTCGTGAAACCGCAATTATCACCGGCCCAGCCGGCGCCGCGTACGAATGGACGCGGCGCCGGTCTGTTCCCCCGACGGGAGGGAGGCTGATTTCCCCGCACCAGGACACGGCCCGCACCCATCCGATGGCCGACCGGGCCGGGGCCACCGACCATCGAGCACCGGTTCGGAACTCATCGTGACCGGGGCGGACCCCGTTCTCGCAGGCGGCGAACGTGGTTCATCATGTGCTGACCATCGAGGAGGTCGCCATGTCCGTCCCGCATCCGGTGCCGCCCCCCGCCCCGCCGCGCGTCGACGACCGCGGCGCCGCTGACGCGCCCACCGGCGATCCCGTACGGCTGCGCTCGCGTACCTGGGTCGCGGTGGTGCTGCTCGGCATGGTGGGCCAGATGGCCTGGACGGTCGAGAACATCTATCTGAACCTCTTCGTCTACGACACGGTCACCGCCGACCCGACCGTGATCGCCACGATGGTCGCCGCCAGCGCCGCCACCGCGACGCTCGCCACGCTGCTGCTGGGCGCGCTCTCCGACCGCCTCGGGCGGCGCCGGGCGTTCGTCGCGGGCGGCTACCTGCTCTGGGGCGTCTGCACCGCCGCGTTCGGCTTCCTCACCGTGGGCGCGACGGGTGACATCGCGCCGGTGGCGAACGTCGTCCTGCTCACCGTGCTCGCGGTGATCGCGCTGGACTGCCTGATGTCGTTCCTCGGCTCGGGCGCCAACGACGCGGCGTTCCAGGCGTGGGTCACCGACGTGACCCGGCCGGCCAACCGTGGCCGGGTCGAGGCGGTGCTGGCGATCATGCCGCTGCTCGCCATGTTGGTGATCTTCGGTGGCTTCGACGGGCTGGCCCGCGCCGGTGACTGGCGGACCTTCTTCCTGATCATCGGGGCGGTGATGGCCGGGGCCGGCGTCGCCGCCTGGTTCCTGGTCGAGGACAGCCCCACCCTGGTACGCAACGACGCCGGTTACCTGCGCTCGGTGTTCCACGGCCTGCGGCCGTCCGCGATGCGCGCCAACCCGGGCCTCTACCTGGCCCTGACCGCGTGGTCGGTCTGGGGCATCTCGACGCAGGTCTTCCTGCCGTACCTGGTCATCTACCTGCAGCGTTACCTGAAGGTCGAGGGGTACGCCGTGGTGCTCGCCGCCGTGCTGGTGACCGCGTCGGTGGTCAGCGTGCTCGCCGGCCGGGTGATCGACCGGGTCGGCAAGGTCCGGTTCGTGCTGCCGGCCGCGGCCGTCTACGGCACCGGCCTGCTGCTGATGTTCCTGGCCCGGGGCACGCTGCCGGTGATCGGCGCCGGGATCGTGATGATGTCCGGTTTCATGCTGGTGCTGGCGCCGCTGGGCGCGCTGGTACGGGACCACTCGCCGCCGGAGCGGGCCGGTCACGTGCAGGGGCTGCGGATGGTCTTCGCCATCCTGATCCCGATGCTGATCGGCCCGTACCTGGGCGCGGCGGTGATCAGCAACGCCGACGGGACGTACCAGGACCTGGGGGTGGTCAAACAGGTGCCGACGCCGGGCATCTTCCTGATGGCGCTGGCCGTGCTGACCCTCATCGTCGTGCCGGTGCTGGCGCTGCGCCGCCACCGGGCCGGGAGGGAGGACGCGTGACGCTGACGACCGAGTGGGGCGAGGCGCTCGACCCCGACCAGGTGCTGCCCGAGTATCCGCGTCCGCAGTTGGTCCGGGACAGCTACCTCAACCTCAACGGCCGGTGGGCGTACGCGATCACCGACGACGCCCGGGAGCCGGCGCGCTACGACGGTGAGATCCTGGTGCCCTTCTCCCCGGAGGCGCCGCTGTCCGGGGTGGGGCGGCAGCTGCTGCCCGGCCAGACCCTCTGGTACCGCCGCACGTTGCGGCTGCCCGACGGCTTCCACCGGCCCGGCCACCGGGTGCTGCTGCACTTCGGCGCGGTGGACCAGACCTGCTCCGTCCTGCTCAACGGGGTGCCCGTCGGCGGGCGCACCGGCGGCTACCTGCCGGTGCGCTGCGACGTCACCGACGCGCTGCGCGACGGCGAGAACGTGCTGGTCGTCGCGGTGCGCGACGACAGCGACACGAGCTGGCACGCGCGGGGCAAGCAGAAGCTGCGCCGCGGCGGCATCTGGTACACCGCCCAGTCCGGGATCTGGCAGACCGTCTGGGCCGAGTGCGTCCCCGAGGCCCACGTCGAGCGGCTCACCCTCACGCCCCACCTGGCGCGGGGCTGTGTCGAGGTGACCGTGCACGCGAGCGCGGCCGTGGGCGACGCGGAGATCCGGATCCTGGCCGGCGGCGTCGTGGTCGCCGAGGCGAGCGCCGCCGCCGGGACCGCCGTGCGCCTGCCGCTGCCCAAGGTGCGCCCCTGGACACCCGAGGACCCGTTCCTGTACGACGTGACCGTCGGCTACGGCGACGACCGGGTCAGCGGCTACGTGGGCATGCGCTCGTTCGGTGTCGGGCCGGACGCGAACGGGGTGCCCCGGCTGCTGCTCAACGGGGAGCCGTACTTCCACGCCGGGGTGCTCGACCAGGGCTACTGGCCGGACGGCCTCTACACCGCGCCGTCGGACGCGGCGATGGTCGCCGACATCGCCGCGATGAAGCGGCTCGGCTTCACCATGCTGCGTAAACACATCAAGATCGAGCCGCTGCGCTGGTACCACCACTGCGACCGGCTCGGCATCCTGGTCTGGCAGGACATGGTCAACGGCGGCAGCGCGTACCGTCCGCTGGTGATCACCGCGCCGGTGCTGACGCCGCTGCGGCTGCCCGACCGGGGCGGGTGGCGGCGCTGGTTCGGCCGCGCCGACGCGGCCGGGCGCGACGAGTTCCGCGCCGAGGTGCGCGAGACCGTCGAGCACCTGCGCAACGTGGTGAGCATCGCCGTCTGGGTGCCGTTCAACGAGGGCTGGGGGCAGTTCGACGCAGCCGAGGTCGCCCGGGAGGTGAGCGCCCTCGACCCGACCCGTACCGTCGACCACGCCAGCGGCTGGCACGATCAGGGCGGCGGCGACCTGCGCAGCCTGCACGTCTACTTCCGCCGCTTCCGCGCGTCGCGGCGTCGACCACGCCGCGACGCCGCGCCGGGCGGGGGAGCGGTCCGCGTCGGCGCTGCGCCGGGCCGGGACCGCCGGGCCCTGGTGCTCTCCGAGTACGGCGGCTACCACCTGCGCGTCGACGGGCACACCTTCGGGCCGGCCGAGTTCGGGTACAAGCGCTACCGCACCGGCGCCGAACTGGCCGGGGCGTTCACCCGGCTGCACGAGGAACAGATCGTGCCCGCGATCCCGGACGGTCTCACCGCCACCGTCTACACCCAACTGTCCGACGTGGAGGACGAACTGAACGGCCTGTTCAGCTACGACCGGCGGGTGCTCAAGCTGCCCGAGGAGGTGGTCCGGCAGGTCAACGCCCGGCTACGTCACCAGCGGTTCTGAGCCTCCTCGGCCCAGCCGACCAGGCCGTCCAGGTCGACCCGCTCTTCGTCGTCGGTGGCCGCCCAGCCGGTGAAGTGCCCGAAGCACTGGTGCGTCTCGTTGGCGAGCACACCGAAGTTGGTCCGGGCGATCTTCTCGTGGAAGGGGTGGAACTCCACCGCCACCCGCTCACCGGTGATCCGCCACGGCCGCAGCCAGTCGGCACGGTCGTACTCCCAGCGCAGCTCGTCGCCGATCTTGTGCAGCCGGCCGTCGACGAAGAGGCCGTTCTCGGTCGAGCCGGTGCCGTCGGTCCACTTACCGCCGAGTTGGATCGCCCGACCCGGGCCGCTGCCGGCGGCCCAGTTCCAGCGGATCGCGTACGGCCACCTGCCGCGGCCGTGGTCGAGGACGGCGAAGGAGTCCGCCTCGGCGACCGGATGATCCACCCCGTTCACCCGGAGGGTGCCGCGAACCGGGCGGCCGACGTCCTTGACGGTGTACTGGAACCGGCGGGTGCTCCAGGGCACCACCACGCCGAGCGACTCGTGACCCGCCGGCAGCGGCACCACGAGATCGACCTCCAGACCGGGGGCGGTGGCGCGGATCGTGGTCCCCGAGGGCCCCTGGTCGATGTCGATCGAGAGCCCGCCGCCGTGGGCGCGCACGGCGCCTGCCCCGCTGACCGGCGGGAAGACCGTGCCCCGGGCGAAGGGGACCACCGCACCCCTGTCGATTTCGACCTTCGTCGCACGGTCGAGCACGTAGAGACCGTGCACGCCCGCGTAGTCCAGCGACGAGGCGACCAGGCCGATGATGTGGGTCGGGGTGACGACGCCCCAGTACTCCCAGCGCTTGTTGCGGCCCCAGCCGCGCAGGTTCGCCCGGTGCAGCGGGCGGCGGCTCCAGCCGACTGCGGCGGGCTGGAGCCGTCCGCCCGGTAGGCACAGGTCGGTCGGCTCGGTGATCTCGTTCTCGTGCGTCACGACGGCGAGGGTATCCGGTCGGCGGGACCGCGCCGGCGACGACGCGGCAGCATCGGTGCCGGCACAGCCCAACCGTGGTCGGTCAGCTCCGACTCACGATTCGCGGGACAGGGTCCGGGGCGTGAGCCGCAGGTAGTCGAGGTTGAATCCCCAGGTCTCGCAGTACAGCGTGACGACCTGGTCGCCCGCCGGCAGCTCGACGGTCGCGTGCGCCGACTGGTAGGCGGCCCAGCCGCCCGTGTCCGGCGCCGAGACCGTGGCCAGGACCCTGCCTGCGGCATCGCGCAGTGACAGCGCGTCCGTGATGCCGGCACCCGTGCCGGTGGCGACCCTGACCTCCAGGTCGTATGTGCCGGCCTGGGCGACGTCGATGCGGTACTTCAGCCACTTGCCCCCCTCGGTCCAGCCGACGTTCCTGCCGCCGCTGGCCGCCGGATTGTTCTCGATGAAGTTGCTGCCCCCCTCGGTCCACCCGTGTTGCTCGACGTATGCCTCGGCCTCGATCCGCTCGCCGATCGGTGCGCCGTGCGGCCGCACGTTCACGCGAACAGTCACCGTGTCGTTCGCCATGCCGTCGGTGACGGTGAACGTCAGGTTCTGTTCGCCGGCGACGGTCGGGTGGAGTGTCACCACGCCTGTGGCGGCGTCGATGCGGACGCCGTCCGGCAGCTCGGGCGCGTAGTAGGCGAGCCGGTCGTGGTCGCGGTCGAACGCGGTCAGCGGCACCTGAACCGTGCTGTACTGGTCGGCGACCACGTCGGCGACGTCACGCAGGACCGGGGCGTGGTTGCCTCGGGCCGACGGCAGCTCAGCCCTCCACCGGTAGGTGGCGAACGAACGCGCCGGCACCGTGACGACGAAGGACCTGTCGGCGAGCACGACGCGCGTCGTGGCGGGAGCGCCGTTGCTGTTTCCGAGGACGGCGACGAAGTTGTCCCTGTCCCGGTAGACGACGTTGTTGACGCCGCCGCTGGTGGCGCTCGATTCCACCCGCACGTGCTCACGGTTCAGGTACCTCGAGAACTGCCCGAGCTGGTAGAGCTCGTCCCGGACGGTGAAGTCCCGGGTCGAGGTGTTCACCTTGACCAGGCGGTTCGGCCACTTCGTCGTCCGGCCGACCTCCGCCCAGTCGATGTTGTTGTCGCGCGAGGGCGTCCAGTGCAACGTCCCACCGTCCTGGTCCGTGGTCTGCGCCCACATGACGTACGAACTCGCGTCGAGCCGGAAGTAGCTCAGCACCGTGGCCGGGGACAGGTCACTCGTCTCGGTCAGGTGCACCGGCTTGCCGGTCTGCTCGTACGCGTCGCGCATGACCCGTGGGTGGCCCCAGTAGGGGTGGAAGGCGATGCCGTCGGTCGCGCGGCTGACCTGCTTACCGGTCACGGAGCCGTCCGGCGCGTCGTCGAGGATGCGGTGGTAGTTCTTCGTCTCGGCGCTGTTCGGGTCGCGCCAGTCCCAGAAGTTGAAGTCGTGCACGTAGAGCTGGGTGCGCAGCCGGGCGGCGGCGAGTTCGCGCTCGATCGCGAGCGCCAGCTTCTGCTGCTGCGCCACGCTGATGTCCATGGCCGGGTAGACCACGTCCATGCCGGGCTCGTTCAGCAGCGTCAGCGCGTCGACGTGAATGCCCCGCTTCGCGTACGCCTGGACGAACTTCACGTAGTAGCGGGCGAACACGTCGATGCAGTCATCGCGCAGCTTGCCGACCTGGTAGTAGTTGGTCGTGCTGCCGGGCTGGAGCGCGACCTCGCCGGTGAACCGGTTGTTCGTCTTCATCCACGCCGGGGCACTCCAGGCCGAGGCGAAGAATGTGGCGCGCGGGTTGTAACGCTGGATCAGCTTGACGGTGTCGATGATGTGCAGGTCGATGTCGCGCTGGATGGAGAAGTGCTTGAGACCGAAGTCCTCGGTGACCCCGGGGGGAAGGTCGTCCGCCGACCAGAACGGCAGATGCTCGATCAGGTCGGGGCTGCCGATCGTCAGGCGGAACCGGTCGAGACCCGCGCCGGTCTTCGGGTCGACGAGCAGCCGGATGGCCTCCTCACGCTTTGCCGGGGTGAGCTTCCACAGGTTGGAGACGCTGGTCTCGTCCAGGGAGAACCCGATGCCCGCGTATCGCTGGCGGGTCCGACTGGGGTCGACCACGACGGTCGCGTCGACGGGTCGGCCGCTGTCGTCGCCGACGCGGACGGTCGGCAGCTGTCGCCATGCGTGTTCGGCGCCTGCGGAGTAGGTGCCGAACACGAGCGCGCCCTGTCCGGGGTGGCCGGCCGTGCCGGCTTCGGACGGCGTGCTCGTGAGCACAGCCAGGGTCGTCGATGCGGCGACCAGCGCCGTCATGGTGGAACGCCTCATGGCGCCTCCTCGATATCGGGGACTGTCCTCGTGGCCGGCGCCATTCGACGGACTATGGGGATCGATGCGGGTCCTGTCCTGACCCGAGTGCGGTCCGCCGTGAGCTGACCGGGACAGGGCAGCCCACGGCGGACCCGGTACGGCTATCCGTTGAGGACCCAGGTCTGGTTGGGCTGGGCGTGGCAGTCCCAGATCTGCAGCCGGGCGCCGTTGGAGTTGTTGACGTCCACGACGTCCAGACACCTGTCGGACTGCGGGTTGACCAGGGTGCCGGCAGTGGTGGCCGTCCAGCGCTGGGCGGCGGTGCCGTTACAGGTCGAGATCTGAACCCTGGCACCGTTGTTCGTAGCCGCTCCGCTTACGTCGAGACACTTCCCGAGCGATCGAAGCGTCCCGTCCCCGGGGCGTGACCACTGCTGGTTCGGTTCGCCGTGGCAGTCCCAGATCTGCACGGGCGTTCCGTCACCGCTCTGCTTGTCGACGACGTCGAGACACCGGCCGCCCAGACCCGTGACCGTCCCGGAACCCGTGGGCGGCGGCGTGGTCGGGGGCGGGGTGGTCGGCGGCGGGGTCGTCGGTGGCGTCGTGGTCGCGGGCGGGGTCGTCGGTGGCGTCGCTGCGCCGTTCCAGGTGAAGGTGGCCGTGGTACGCGCCGGCATGGTGTAGGTGAACGATTGGCCACCCGAGTTGACCTTGACGGGCTGGGCGTTGGCGGCGGGGTTGTGCACGATGAGCGCCTTGGATCCGTCGGTGTTGCGCCACGCGACGTTCTGCACGCCCCACGTCTCGGTGGAGTCGATCCGCTGCGCGCCGGGGCGGACGAACTTCGTCAGATGGCCGGTCGTGTAGTACTCGACGGTGTAGTCGACCTGACCGGCCCGTGCTCCGCCCTCCTGCACGGTGATCAGACCGGTGCAGACGTCGCATCCGCCGTTGTGCGGGCCGTGGTTCTGGTTGAGCGCGAGGCTCCATTTGATCAGGCTGCTGCTGTAGTTGCGGGCGTAGTTGACGATGTCGCCGAGGTCCTCGTTGTGCTGGTTGCTGATCCAGGTCCCGCCCGAGTGCTCCGTGCTGAACTGCCGCACATTCGGAAAGTCGTGGTGCACCACGGTGCCGATGTTGGGCTCGCCCCAGTAGCCGTGCCAGGCGATGCCGCCGAAGAGCGGGTCGGTCCGGATGCCCGGATCCTGCAGAAGGTTCTGGCCGAGGGTCCAGTAGTCGCCGTAGTTGAAGTCCTGCACCATCACCTTGGTGGTGAGGCCGGCGGCCCGCAGCGCGGGGTAGACGTGATTCTTGGTCAGGTCGATGAGCTGGTCGGGCGTCCAGGCCATACCCGGATAGTTCATCTCCGTGGGGTTGTCGGCCTTGCAGCAGTTGGGTTCGTTCTGCACGGAGATGTAGTTGATCGGCACGCCGGCGCGGGCGTACGACTGGATGTACTTCACCAGATACTGGGCGTAGAGCGCGTAGTACTGGGTCTTCAGCGAACCCATCTGGTCCATCCGACCGTTGGTCTTCATCCACCCGGGCGCACTCCATGGCACACCCTTGACCCGCAACTCCGGGTTGAGTTGCTTCGCCTGCTGGGTGAGCAGGCGCACGTTGGTGTCATAGCCGTTCGTGCCGAAATCGGACAGGTCGCAGCACGTGTCGTCGAGCGACGTGTTGCCCGGCCGGGACAGGTCGGAGGCGCCGATCGGGTTGCGCACGAACGACAGCCCGATGCCCGTGGTGGGACTGAACAGCTTGGTCATCACCGCATCGCGGGTCGCGGCGCTGACGACGCCGCCGCGAAGAAGGTGGGCGGTCGTGTCGGTGATCGACGCGCCGCCGCCTTCGAAGGTCTGGTAGCGGACCGAGTCGTCGACGGTGATGGTCTGGTCGGCGTTCGGGCTGCTGGCGGCGAACCCGACCGGTGTCTGCTGCTGCAGTCCGCGCGTGACCGTACGGCCGGCGGCGTCGGACGTGGTGGTGAGATGGACACCGACAGAAACCGGCGCGGCGAAGGCGGACGGGGCGGTGGCCACGGCGATCCCAGCGGCTGCCGGCACGCAGACGGCGAGCAGGGCGGTGGCCAACCCGCGGTGGCGTGGACGTCGGGTGGCGGTGGGCGGGCGGTTGGGTGGCAGGTCGTGCGGCGGATTCCCGGAGGGGGACAAGGAGGGACTCCTTCCACAGAAGCAAGGATGCAGCGGCAAGCCGACGGGACGGGTTGACTCGACGCGGCGCGGGAACGGGGCGGGACGGACGGCCATCGACGCGGCCCTTGCAGGAACATCAATGAGTGCTGATCAAAGCAACGTTCAATGGTTTAGTCAAGACGCAAAAAAAGCTGTCTGCGGCTGGTTTGGCGCGATTCGTCTTCTCGGCTTCGATGAATCGCCTCTGACGCGGGTGCGGATCGGTCAACCGGATGTCCATCCAGGTGCAGCCGGTGCTCGCCTCGACACGGTCGCCCGATGTCGCCCCGGGGCGGGCGTACGGCCACGGGCGGCCCCTCAGGTCCTTGGCGAAATGGACGTGTCCGCCGAAGGGGGTATCGAGCTTTTTCCGGACAGATCGTTTCCGTTGCCGTTCCCCGAGATATAGGTTGCTGCCACTGTCTGACTACGGGGAGGCGTCAACCATGGCCGCGATACGGGAATCTCAGTTGGTCCCAGGACCTCGTCAAGCTGCCGCCGGGCGGGACGGAACTTCCTGGAGGGGGTTCCTCCGACTGGCCCGACTGCGCTTCCTGCTGTACAACGTCCTGCCGGTCGGCCTCGCCGTGGCGGTGTCGGTACACCAGGGCTACCCGCTCGATCTCACCTGGTACGTCGTCGCGCAACTGTTCGCGTGGACGGTCCACGTCATGACCCACTACTGCAACGAGTACTTCGACCTGGAGGCCGACCGGGCGAACGTCTACTTCACCCCGTGGACGGGCGGCAGCCGGGCGCTCGTGGACGGGTCCGTCGCACCCATCGTGTCGCTCGGCGCCGCGTTCGTACTGTTCAGCGCCTCGACGCTGATGGTGGCCGTCATGCCGTCCTGGCAGGCGCGCGTGCTCGCCACCGGGGCCGTGGTGCTGGCCTGGTTCTACACCGCGCCGCCGCTGCGGCTGAACTATCGGGGCGCGGGCGAGCTGACGGTTGCCGCGATCCTCAACGGCCTGTGGCCCGCCGTCGCGGCAGTGCTCCAGGCCGGCACCGTACCGATGCTGCTGCTGGCCGTGCTGGCGCCCACCGCGGTGCTGCAGGTGGCCCGGATGATGGTGATGAACCTGGGTGACCGCCGGTCGGATGCGATGGTCGGCAAGCGCACGCTGCCCGTCATCGTCGGTTACCAGCCGGCGGTGCACATGATCGTCGGCGCGCAGTTCGTCGCGTACGCGATGCTTACGGTCCTCGCGCTGCTCGGCTGGTTGCCGTGGCTGGTCTGGGCCGCGATGGCCGCCACCGCGCCGCTCTCGGTCTGGCTCGTCAGGCAGCTCCGGGGCGGCGCGATGCGTGACCTCGATCCCAGGAGTATGACACCGGTGGTGTTCTGGGCCTCGAACCACGTGTCCCTGATCGTCGCGGCGGCGATGCTGGGCGTGATCCTGGACGCGGCGCGCCGCTCCGCCGACGCCGGTGCGCTGGCGCTGCTCGGCGCGGTCCTCGCCGGCTACGGGTTGTTGTTCGCCCACCGGCTGTGGTTGGCCCGCAGGTCCTCGGGGCAGGGGCAGGCCCGCGCCTGAGCTGCCCTGGCCGGAGCGAAGAGCGGTGGGGGGCTGGTCGCTGGCCAGCCCTCCACCGTGCGGCCTTCGGTTCCCGTGCTGGCTATCCGCCGTACTCGACCGTCCAGTTCTTGCCGTCGAAGGTGGCGACGGCCTTGGTCGCCCCGTCCGGGAACTGCAACTGGTAGGGCCTGGTCAGAATGTCCTCGCTGACGACGGTGCCGGCCTCGTAACTGCCGAATGCCAGCCAGTAGGTCGGGGTGATCTCGAATTGGACCCCGGTGTCCGGCTGTGTCGATACCACGAACGTTCCCGCTCCCGACATCCCGATGCCGACGCTTCCCTGATCGGACGAATCCGGGCCGGGGACCGTGTCGTCCTCGTTGATGACAAGCGACCCGCTGGCGGCCCCTGAGGTCGGCTTGCCGAATTCAAAACCGTCCTTGATGTACGACAGGGGAACCGTGTTCGCGGTATCGAGATCGGCTGGAATGATCTGCCCCGCATCGTAGTTGACGCCGGGCTTGAGCGTTCCGGTCTGACCCCAGACGAAGTTGTAGTCCACCGTCCACGAGAACGTGACGCTGGTGCCCGCGTGGCACATCTTCGACAGCCAGGCCAGCGAGTGCACGTCCGACGGCTGGGTCGGCTGCTGCTGGAACACGATGGCGTTCTCGTCGTCGATCGCGGAGTTGTTGACGATCGTGACGCTGTACGACGTTGCGGCGAGACCGGTGGTGCTCCGACTTTCTGACGCCGCATTCGCCGTGGCTTGCGCCGAAGGCGTCACTGCCGCGCCCAGCAGGGTCACGCCCAGGGTCAGGCCCAAGGCAGCAAGCCCCTTCCGTCGGCTCACCGACGTTTTCTCCGTCATGCGTTTCTCCTGGAATTCCGGGCACCGAAAGGTGCGTTGGGAACGCAATCACTATCGCCGTAAGCGACTACTTGGAAGTTTCAAGGGGCGCTGGCTTGGATCCTAGGGGCGATTCATCGATGATCGCAAGGGCGCTCATCGCGTGAATCGAATGGCAGACCAATCATCGATAGATTGTCAACCATCGATCGATGTGGGCGGGGTGGATGTCGCCGTTCGCAACTCGCAGACAGCACCTCGCTCGGCGCAACGGTAGGTGTCGGGGCCCCGATCTCACCGCCGGGACCGAGCGCCGCAAGAAGGGCGGACGGCCGGCCACGTCGGTCGCGTCGTCTTCGGCGTCACGGCGTCACCGCGTCACCGCGTCACCACGGATCCGTCCGGGGTGACCAGCGCGTACCGCCCGGAGTCCCGCCGCAGGACGCCGCCGTCGACGAGGAGACGCCGCAGGTGGACGGCGTCGACCGCGCCACCCGCGCACCAGGGCCGCAGGCGATCGGTGACGTGGCGTTCGTCGTACCCGTCACCAGGGGCGAAGGACGTCTCCGCGACGTGCCGCAGCACGGTTCGGCGGGCGTCGGCGTCCTCCTCCGGCAGGTGCGCGAGGACGCCCCCGCGGACGAAGCCGCGCAGTTGCGGGTCGGGCTGCTCGGCGACGGCCTGCTCCTCCTGCCGGAGGGTGGCCACCGCCGCCACGGCGGCGAGGGTTTCCTCGTTCACCGCGAGGCGACCGGGCCCGTCGGGCCTGAGCAACCCGGTCCGGAGGAGCCTCCCGATGGCCGGGGCGGCCTCCGACGCATCGAGGCCGGAGGCGGCGAGGATCTCCGTGGGGGTGGCCCCACCCAGGTCGACCGCGCAGAACACCCGACGCGGGGCGGGCTCGGAGAACAGGAGGGTGAATTCCTCAGGGGTCATGAGACGGCTCGCGTCCTTTCAACTCAACGAGTGCCCGACGGCCTGATGCGCCGGGGCGCGTACCGACAGGGTCAGCGTTGCCGCCGTCGGAGCATGTTCTCCAGGTCGCTGGAGACCGAGTGCAGGTCGGTGCTGTCCGCGCCGAGCTTGCGGACGGCGGCCGTTGCGGCCTCCTCCGCCTTCCCGAAGACGACTGCCTCGCTGTCGTCGGGGGTGACGGGTACGAGGCAGCGGAAGGTGAAGACGCGCAGGGGCCGTTCGTAGGTCACCGTGCCCTCGTCGGTGAACCTGGCCGCGAAGAGGTCGTGCTCGTCGGCCTGGGCGAGCAGTGAGGCGCGTTGCTCCTCGGTGAGCGGGGCGAACTTGCCGCGGACGATGACCTTGTAGGTGTTGCTGCTCATGGCTGCGGGATCTCCACATCGGGGTGTAGGCGGTGGTGGCCCGGCCGCCCGGGACGGCCGGCGTGGGGCGTCGGGAGTCGCCGGGCGGGCCGGCGCGGCGCGTCTGCTCCCGGGTCGGCCGTGGCAGCGATGGCGGCCTCCTCGGATGCGCCCCAAATGCAGGATCGTATTCTAATGCAATACTGTATCTGAAATGCCGGTGACTGCTACGTTGTGCAAGTGCAAGAATCCGGCAGCGGCCGACGCCGGCCAGCGATCCCGAGGTGAGGTGCCCGGTGTCCACTGTCGACCCGGAACCGCCGGCCGGCTCCGACGAGCGCCCGCCGTCCTGTGGTGACATCGTCGGACTGCTCGCCGAGCCGGCGCGCCGTGCCGCGTTCGCCGCGCTCGTGCTCGGCGCGCGCACCGTGGGGTCGGTGGCGGAGCGGGCGGGCCTGACCCAGAAGGTCACGGCGAGCGCGCTGCGCAAGCTGGTGGACGGAGGGATCGCAGCCGAGGACCGCGCGACCCACTCGTACGCCCCGGTGGAGGACGCCTTCCGCCGCGCGGTCCAGGCCGAGATCCGGGTCGGCGGCCGAAGCGGCGGGCACGGCGCGGGCGCGTACTTCCGCCGTGGCCGGATCACCGCCATTCCCGGCGACGCCGAGATCCGCTCCCGGGTGCTGGCCGTGGTGGTCGACACCTTCACCCCCGGCGAGGTGTACCCCGAGACCCGGGTCAACGCCCTCTGCGCCGAGTGGTTCGACGACTGGGTGACCCTGCGCCGTGCCCTGGTGGACGAGGGCCTGCTCAAGCGCAACCATGCCGGCACCGCCTACGAGCGCGCCTGAGCCGAGCGGTCCTCGCGGCGGCGGTCGTCGGATGGGCGAGGGGTGTCGTTTCCCAAGCCGGGCGGGTCGGTGGGCTCGTTCGCGCCGGTCCGGGCCAGGGCGGTCCAGGACCTGATCAGGAGATCCACCGCGTCCATGACGTTTCCGGCGGTGTGGTCGTCGGGCGAGAGCGCGCGTTGGATGGACAGCCCGTCGTCCAGTGCGTGCACGATCAGGGCCAGCAGCTCCACCGGTGCGGGTGGCGTGACCGAGCGGGCGGCGAAGCCCTGCGCGAGCGCCTGGGTCATCGCCTCGCGGGAACGCCGCTCTCGATCGGCCAGCAGCGGCAGCATCTCCGGATCGCGCAGTCCGTAGAGCCAGAGTTCGGTACGCAGCGCCAGCCAGCTCGCGAAATTCTTGTCCCGCTCGCGGTGCCAGCCCCGCAGGTGCTCGATCGTCTCCTCGAACGAGCCCGCCCGCAGGCTGAGCGCCTGGACCTCCTTGAGCTCGTGCTCGGTCCGCTGTTCCAGCAGGGCCAGGACCAGCTCGTGCTTGCCGTCGAAGTTGCCGTAGAACGCGCCCCGGGTGTAGCCGGCACGCTCGACGATCTGTTCGACCGAGGTGCCGTTGACGCCGCACTCGGCGAACAGCTCCGCTGCTGCCTGCAGCAGCTCCTTGCGGGTGATCTCGCGACTTTCCTGCCGCGTCAGCCTCTTGTTGATGATGATCGACCCCTTCCGTGAACTCGGATACACTATCGTATGCCGATACGATTCAGTATGTGAGTCAGTGATCAGTGAGGGTGGATTCTGTTGCAGAGAGTAACGGGAACGCAGTACCTGACTCCCTTGCGGGAGGGCGGTTCCCTACCCGGGGTGGTGGAGGCGGACGACGACGGGACGTACGTCGTGAAGTTCCGCGGAGCGGGGCAGGGCAGCGCGGCCCTGGTGGCGGAGGTCGTCGTCGGTGAACTCGGCCGCCGGCTCGGCATCCGGGTGCCCGAGCTCGCCGTCATCGGCGTCGACCCGGAGGTGGCGCGCCGCGAGCCGGACCAGGAGGTTCAGGAATTGTTGCGGGCCAGCGCCGGGGAGAACCTCGGCATGGACTTCCTGCCGGGATCGGTGGGCTACGACGGTGTCGGGTGGGAGCCGCCGCCCGAGGAAGCCGCCCGGATCTACTGGCTGGACGCACTGACCGCCAACGTGGACCGCACCTGGTCCAACCCCAACCTGCTCATCTGGCATCGCCAGTTGTGGGCGATCGACCACGGCGCCGCGCTGCTGTTCCAGCACTCCTGGCCATCGGTCGCGGCCTGGGCCGACCGCCGGTACGACCTGTCCCAGCACGTGCTCGCGGACCTCGTGACGAAGCTGGGCCCGGTGGTCCTCGCGACGTTGGACGCCGAGCTGGCGGCGATCGTGACCGCCGAGCTCCTGGCGGAGGTCGTCGCCCTGGTGCCCGACAGCTTCCTGGTGAGCCTGAATTCCGTGACGGAGGACGCCGACCCGGCGGAGCTGCGGCAGCGATACGTCGAGTACCTGCTGGCCCGGCGGATGGGCGAGCGTGGCTGGTGGCCGACGGAGGCGATCGCGTGACCGCAGGCCCGATCCCCGCCCTGGGCTTCGACTACGCGTTGCTGCGGGCTGTTCCCCGGGTCGACCGCGGCGAGCAGGTGAATGTCGGGGCCCTGCTCTACTGCCCGGGTGCGGATTTCCTCGGTGCCGCCGTCCACGTGGACGTCGAACGGCTGCGCGCGCTGGACGTCGACGTCGACGTCGACATGGTCTCCGCGGCCCTCGACGCGATCCGCGCCGTGTGCGTGGGTGATCCCGGTGCGGGCCGCATCGCTGCCGGCACCCGGCGGGCACGGTTCGGCTGGCTCACCGCGCCGCGCAGCACGGTGATCCAGACCAGTCCGGTGCACGGTGGCCTCACCACGGATCCGGCCGCTGAACTCAAGCGGCTGATGGGTCGGCTGGTGCACTGACGGCACCGGCGGAAGGTGCGTCCACGATCACGACCTGCAACCGGCGGGGGACGTGCACCCTCGTTCACCGCCGGCAAGCTGGGCGAGTTCACCGCCGGCAAGGATGGCGTCGTCGTCCTCGGTGATCCGTTCACCTTCACCGCCGAGAACATCGACAGGCTGAACTTCTGACGGGACGGACGCCTGGGAGACGCGGATGTCCAGGGGCGGACGCTCAGGGTCACCGCCCGGCCTGACCGCGATGCGGTCGCTGCCGCGGGCCACCCGGCAGATCCGCCGGTACGAGCCGACCGGCGACGCCGGGGCCTGGTCGGCTGCCGCGACGAGGCTTGCGTCCGCAACCACCTGAGGGGTTCCCCGGTTCGGCGTGGATCCGGCCCGCAGACCAGCCCCTTGAGCAACTTATGTCCGAAATGCAGTAACATGGGGTAGGTTTGCGGTCCGGTCGAGGCGACGCCCCCGACGTGTGCGCCCCGGGGGTGCCGACGACAATGAGTAGCTCGCAACCCGCGCCGCCGTCACCGGACGACCCGGCCCGGCCAGGGCCGGAGGAGTCGTACCGCGAGTTCCGTCGCCCCATCGCGGTGCTGGCGCTCTGCACCGGCACCGCGGGCTTCCTGGACGCCTTCGCGTTCCTGCGCTACGGCACGTTCGTCGCCAACCAGTCCGGCAACCTCATCTTCCTCGGTATCGGTCCGGCCGGATGGCACCCGGCCTGGCCGGCCGCGGGCGCCTCGCTGGTCGCTTTCGCCGCTGCGGCCGGCGTGGTCTCCTGGATTCGTTCCCTGCCGGGCCGCTGGTCGCCAGCCCTACGCGGCCTGGCTGCCACGACGCTCGGCCTGTCGCTCTGGACGTTCCTCAACGTCCTGCTCCACCACGGCCAGGACGGCCCGGTGTCGCGGGCCGTCCTGGCCGCTGCCGGCGGACTCGCCACGGGCGCTTTCACGACGCTGTTCGTCCGCACGGCGGGGGTGACGACCACCATCACGTACCAGTCGGGCACGGTCGTCAAGACCGGTGGGCACATCGTCCGGTGGTTCGCCGCCTCCGGCACCGACCGAAACCGGGCCAGGCAGGCATCGCTGCTCGGGCTGCTCACGCTCGTCTGCTACTCCATCGGTGGCGGCATCGGGGCCGTGGCGCAGCAGCGACCCCACTGGGTGCCGGCCTGGGGGCTGCTCGCGCTGGTGCCGGTGGCGTTGCTGGTCCGCCGGGTCCGGGCCGGGACGTGAGAGCGGTGGACGCCGGCCCCCGCGTCCGCCCGCGCAGCCTCCGGGCACCGGCCTGTCGACCCGAACCGTTCAGTGCAGGTCCGTCGCGGGCCGGACGTCCTGCACGTAGCTCTCCGACCGGTCGGCGCCGTACCGGTTGAGCACGTCCAGCACCGCGGCCGTGGCTTCCTGCCCCACCAGCACCTCGACCCGTACCCGGTCGAGGAGATCCTGCTCCTGCCAGTAGCCCCGGGGCAGCGCCAGGGCGGCCGGCGTGGCGGTGGAGACCGTGGCGTCGGAGACCACGATCGAGCTGGCTCCCGCGCCGAGCAGGGTGTCTCGCAACTCCCGGGTGTCGGGCAGCAGAACCGGATCCAGCATCGCGATGACCAGCCTGTCCCGCTGGGCCGCCCCCCGGGTGGGCCGATCGCCGGACCGGCCCCGCCCGCGCCGGTTGCCGCGCTGGGTCGCCCCCGTTCCACTCAGTCCCGCGACGCTTCCGAGGTGGTACGCGTCGGTGTCCTGCTGGGTCCGGTCGAGGCTGTCCTGCGTGTCGGCCGGGGCGCGGAGCCCGACGACCGCCTGCACGGCGGCGGCGATCGCCCAGCTGAGCACGAAGGAGAAGACCACCACGGTCACCACGCCGACGATCTGGTGCCAGAGCAGGGACCCGCCGCCGCCGAAGAAGAGACCGTCCACGCCCAGCGGGTTGATGCCGTTGTCGCCGAAGAAGCCGAGCAGCAGCGAGCCGAGCATGCCGCCGACGAAGTGGACCGCGAGGACGTCCAGCGCGTCGTCGAGCCGGAACAGGTACTTCAGCCGGAGCGCGGTATGGCAGACGATGCCGGCGATGGTGCCGATGGCGATGGCGGAGAGCGTGTTGACGTAGCCGGCGGTGGGGGTGACCGTGGCCAGCCCCGCGACCGCACCGGTGACGCTGCCCACGACCGTGCAGTGGCCGTCCTTGAGCCGCTCCGCCACCAGCCAGACGAGCATGCCGGCCGCGGCGGCGACGTGGGTGTTGATCAGTGCCTGGGCGGCCACCCCGTTGGCCTGGAGCCCGTCGCCGGCGTTGAACCCGAACCAACCGAACCAGAGGATGCCCGCGCCGATGATGGTCAATGGAATCGAGTTGGGCGGGGCGGCGGTGTGTGGCCAGTTACGGCGGCGGCCGACGACCAGCAGTATCCCCAGGACCGCGGCTCCCGCCGAGGAGTGGACCACCATCCCGCCGGCCCAGTCCTGGGCACCGAACTTGGCCAACCAGCCGTCGGGGTGCCAGAGCCAGTGCGCGACGGGCGCGTAGACCACGATGGACCAGACCGCCAGGAACAACGCCCAGCCGGCGAGCTTCAGCCGGCCGGCCGTGGCCCCGGTGACGAGCGCGGGAGTGATCACCGCGAACATCATCTGGAAGGCGATGAACGCCAGGGTCGGAATGGTCACCTGGCCGGCGGCCACATGCAGGCTGGGTGCGGGCGGGACCTTGAGATCGGTCAGCCCGAGCAGCTCCAGGTTGCCGAAGAGGCCGGTGCCGGCGTCGTCGCCGAAGGCGATCGTGTACCCCACCAGCACCCAGGTCAGGCTGACGACCCCCAGCGCGATGATGTTCTGTTGCAGCATCGCGAGCACGTTGCGGGCGGGGACCATGCCACCGTAGAAGACGGCCAGCCCGGGGGTCATGAACAGCACCAGGCCGGCGCAGACCAGCACCCAGGCGGTGTCGCCCGGGTTCACCGCGTTCTGAGCGAGCACGGGACCTCACCTCTCCTTGTGCAAGGGTTGGATGGTGCGTTTCGCCGCGGAGTCGATGGTCTCCTTGACGCTGTCGTGGTTGGGCACCTGCCCGAAGTGCCGCTGGGGCAGCAACAACAGCCAGGTGGCGATGTTGAACGGCCCGGTCAGCACGGGAATGGCCAGCGGGGTGAGCACCGTCGCGAGAGCCACGTGCACGAAGAGCGTCAAGGCGATTCCGAAGAGGGTGTAGATCGTCACGAACACACCGGGACGGTGCAGCACCGCGCCCACCGCGATCGCCGTCAACACCGCGTTGAAGCCGTACAGCCCCTTGTCGATTGACAGCCCGTCGGCCCCGAACCAGAGCGCCAGCAGGGTCGCGCCGGCGCTGCCGACGACTGCGAACAGCGCCGACCAGCGAGAGTTGATCAGCAGGGCGACCAGGATGATCAGCCCGCTGACCCAACTGTTGGTCAAATACACCTGGGAGATCCCACGGAACAGGGTCGGGATGAGGTCCCAGTCGAAACGGCCGCCGGCCAGCGGCCCCTCGCCGGGGAACTTCGGCTTCAGGCCGGTCAGGACGGTGAACCGGTTGAACTGGTACGCGCCCATCAACAGCACCCAGGTGGTCAGCACGAACGGGAAGGTGAACGCGGTCAGCCCCCAGGTCTTGAAGACCCTGTTCAGGGCCAGGGTGACCACGGTGGTGGCCGCGGCGCCGAGCACCAGGTAGAGCCACATCAACGGCCGGTCGTCGAGGAACGTCGGGACGGCGATCCCGGTCAGCAGCGGGCTGAAGCCGAACAGTCCCTTCCGAAACGAGGGCCGGTCCACCTTGAGCACGATGGCGGTGGCCGTGCCCACGACGAGACCGAGGACCGCCCCGCCGATGATCCGGGGCTGCCCGTTCTCGATCGCACCCCAGGCGATCGCGACGAGGATGAGCAGGCCGGAGAGCGGATTGTTCTGGAAGACGACCTGCGCGGCGCCGCGCAGACACGCGTCGACGAACTCGATCAGCGGATTGCGGTCGCTCAGACCGTTCCAGCCCCGCACGACCTGGGTCATGTCCCTCTCCTTCGCCTCGTCATCGCCAGCTGAATGCCGGCGGAAAGGTCCGGCCCGTCACCTCTTCGCGGGCGGCCACGCAGAAGGCGCGTACCGCGGCGCGAACCGGCTCCGTCTCCTGCCCGAGGACCTTGAAGATGAGCCCGGCGTCGTTCGGCAGCCGGCTGACCGCGCTGGCCAGCGGCGTCTCGGTGTCCCAGACCGGCGTCGCGGTTCGGTCGAAGACCCGCGCGGCCCGCTCGGGGCTGGTGAGCAGCACGACGTTGCCGAAGATGTGGAAGTGGTCCATGACCCCGGTCCGGGCCACCTCGAACCGTCCGGGGCTGACCACGAACTTCTCGACGAACAACTGCCGACCGTCGGGCCGCTCCGCGCGCAGCGTGGAGGAGAAGAGGTCGTAGGCGAAGAGTTCGCCGTCGCGGTAGTACTTCCGGCCCGGTTGCAGCACCTCGGCGTAGAGCATGGTGGCGCTCTCGGGGAGCCGCACCCGGCTGTCGGTGACGAACCGGCTGCCCCGATAGGGGATCACGGGTTCCGGAAGGTATTCGAGGTACGCGTCGTCGGCGAGGGTGAAGGTTTGGATCTGGGTGCCGTAGTTCGCGTCCATTTCCTGGATCTTGGTGGCGGCCTGGGTGACCAGGTGGGCCTGGCTGCCCGGCGCCATGTCGACGTCGATCCGCAGGCGGTCGCCCTGGAGCACGCCCCCGGAGGTGGTGAGGATCATGACGCAGGGGAGCCCCGGCATCTCCTCGTCCCAGTAGAGCGCCCGCTGCACCAGCAACGGCGACTGCCGGTAGAGGTCGTCCAGGATCGTCCGGTCGCCGCGTCGCTCGAAACCCATCCGCAGCACGCCGACCTTGCCGTTGGACGCGGCGGGCAACTGGGCGGGTTGGTCCTGGTACGGCTCCAGTTCCCGGACGGTGTCCAGTGAGATCATGCGACCACTTCGGCGTCGAACAGCGCGTTGCGGCGGACCAGTGAGACCAGTTCGTCGATGCCGTCACCCGTCTTGCAGTTGGTGAAGACGACCGGCTTTCCGTTGCGCATCAGATCCGCGTCGTGCGCCATGACGTCGAGGTCGGCGTCCACGTACGGTGCGAGGTCGGTCTTGTTGATCACGAGGATGTCGGACTTGGAGATCCCCGGGCCGTTCTTGCGCGGGATCTTGTCGCCGGCGGCGACGTCGATCACGTAGATGAAGTAGTCCACCAGGGCCGGGCTGAAGGTGAGCGTGAGATTGTCCCCGCCGCTCTCGATCAGCACCACGTCGCTGTCGGGGAAGCGGGCCTCCATGTCCTCCACGGCGGCCAGGTTCATGCTGGGGTCCTCGCGGACGGCGGTGTGCGGGCACGCCCCGGTCTCCACCCCGATGATCCGCTCCTCGACCAGGACCCCGGTCAGCGCGCGTCGCACGTGCTTCGCGTCCTCCGTGGTGACCACGTCGTTGGTGATGACCAGAATCCGCAGTCCGTTCTCCACGAGGCGGGGCACGACGGCTTCGATGATCGCGGTCTTACCGCTGCCCACCGGGCCGCCCACTCCGATACGACTTGCCGACTTCATGACGTGACCTCTGCTTCTGGAAGGTTTCACCAAATTCGGGACCTGCTGATGCCGGAATCTCTCCGGGGTGATCCGGAGGCCCGACGGGTTGGGCCAGGGGCGCTCAACTCATGAACATCCGTACGTGTGCGTGCTGGTGCGCGGCGGCCAGAACGTCGATATGGGGAGCGAAGTTCTGCATGTCGTCGAGGCTCGCCGTGCGCACCTCGCGGTAGTCGTCGGGGACCTTCTCGTTGACCGCGTAGAGGATCGACTGCGCGTCGAGGTGGTCGACCCGCATCAGCCGGAGCGCCGCGCCGAGCACCATCGAGGCCGCGCCGTACTGGTGGGCTGCGAAGGCGTCCTCCTCGCTCACCCCGAGTTCGGCGAAGAGCACGCCGAGCGCGACCGGATAGGTCACCGGCACCCCGTTCGCCGACTCGCTGATCCGCTTCTTGAGCAGCGACTCCCCGACGATCAGGGTCGATGCCTCGGCAAGCTTCCGTCCCATGCGTACGGACATGGTCCGCATCTCTTCGTTGATCTTGCGCAGGCAGACGGCCTCGTCGGCGTGCCGGATCCGGTCGAGGTCGCCGGCAGCGGCGCCGCGGTGCCCGGCGAGCAACGCGACGCCGTCCCCCGTGGCGGCGAGCCGGGTGACCGTCCGGACGAAGTCCTGCAGGGTCCTCCGGTCATGGACGACGCCGTGCTGAACGGCCATCTCCAGCCCGTTGGAGAAGGAGAAGGCACCGACCGGGAAGACCGAGTCGCCGAACTGCAACAGTTTCAGTGTCTCGACCATCGCGCGCACCGGCCGGCCCCCTCAGTTCAGGTTGGCGGGGAGGTGGGTGTGCGGCGTGGAGTCCGCGCCACCGAACAACCGCCGCGACTCGTGCGGCGCGAGGTAGGCGATGATCTCGGTGCCGGGGACGAACTCGTGGGTGATCCCGGTGAAGGCGTGGGTCCGCATCACGGAGTCCATGACCTTGCGGTCCACGGTGAGCGGGACGTACATCTTCGCGCCCTTGACCACGGCCGGCCAGTGCTGGTTGCCGATCGCGTGGCCGAGTTCGACGGCCGAGCGGATCACCAGGTCAGGTGATTCCCCGTGCAGCCCGTCGAGGTGCACGACCATCACGTCGCCGAGCCTGACCCGGGCCACCACCGCCGTGGCGGTCAGATCGTCCCAGGCCAGGATGTCCCCGTCGCGCAGCCGGACGCCACGGTTGAGCGAGACCGCCAGCTCGGCGCCGGAAGTGGTCGCCTTGCGCAGCCGGCTCTTCTGGGCGTCCCACTGGTCGAGCACGAGATCGTCGACCCGTGCCTCCTTCAGCCGGGCGATCCAGCTCGGCTCGCTCACATTGCCCAGCACCGTTTCGATGAGCACTGGTTTCTCCTTTCACGCGGGTGTGCCGGAACCGGGCACGATCGGGAAGACGTCCTGCCGGGTGTCAGCTGAAGAAATAGAGCTGACTCATAGGGAGATTCCTGGCCGGCGGCACGGTCGCGTGCACGCCGTCCATCTTCACCGCGAAGGTCTCCGGGTCCACCTCGAGCTTCGGCATCCTGTCGTTGCGGACCATGTCCCGCTTGGTCAGGCCCCGCGTCCGGTAGACCGGGAGGATCTGCCGTTGCAGGCCGAGCTGCTCGCCGATCCCGTTCTCGTGGGCGGCGCGGGACACGAAGGTCACGCAGCTCTTGGCGAGCTGGCTGCCGAAGGCGCCGAACATCGGGCGGTAGTAGACGGGCTGCGGTGTCGGCAGCGAGGCGTTCGGGTCGCCCATGATCGACCAGGCGATCAGCCCGCCCTTGAGGACGAGCTTCGGCTTCGTGCCGAAGAAGGCCGGCTCCCAGAGCACCAGGTCGGCCATCTTGCCCGGGGTCACCGACCCGAGCATGTGCGAGATGCCCTGGGTGATGGCCGGGTTGATGGTCATCTTGGCGACGTAGCGCAGCACCCGGAAGTTGTCGTTGGCGGCCGAGTCCTCGGCGAGCTTGCCGCGAACGGTCTTCATCTGCCCGGCGAGCTGGATGGTCCGCAGCCAGGTCTCGCCGACCCGTCCCATGGCCTGCGAGTCGCTCTGCATCATCGAGATGACGCCCTCGTCCAGCAGCACGTCCTCGGCCGCGATGGTCTCCGTGCGGATCCGGCTCTCGACGAAGGCGACGTCCGAGGGGACCGCCGGGTTGAAGTTGTGGCAGACCATGATCATGTCGTAGAGCTCGGACTGGCTGTTGATGCCGTAGGGGACCGTCGGGGTGGTCGAGCTCGGCAACACGTTCGGCTGGCCGGCGATCTTGATGATGTCCGGCGCGTGCCCACCACCGGCGCCCTCGGTGTGGAAGGTGTGGATGGTCCGGCCCTCGAGCGCGGCGATGCTGTCCTCGATGTAGCCGCTCTCGTTGAGGGTGTCGGTGTGGATGCTGACCTGCACGTCGTACTCGTCGGCGACGGCCAGGCAGGACCGGATCACGGCGGGCGGCGCACCCCAGTCCTCGTGGATCTTGAAGCTGGGCGCGCCGGCCATGATCTGCTCCACCAGGGGCGCGCGGCCGCTGCTGTTGCCCTTGGCCATGATGCCGATGTTGATCGGGATGGTCTCGAAGGACCGCATCATCGCCTGGATGTTCCACGGGCCGGGGGTGATGGTCACGCCGTTGGTGCTGTCGGTGGGCCCGGTGCCGCCGCCCCACAGCGTCGTCACACCGTTGCTGAGCGCCGCGTACGCCTGTTGCGGCGCCACCAGGTGCACGTGCGCGTCGATGCCGCCGGCGGTCAGGATGAGGTGCTCGCCGGAGATGGCGTCGGTGCCCGGTCCGGTCACCAGTTCGGGGGTGACCCCGTCCATCACGCGCGGGTTGCCCGCCTTGCCGATGCCGGCGATCTTGCCGTCCTTGACGCCGACGTCCGCCTTGACCACTCCGAGCGTCGCGTCGACGATGGTCACGTTCGTGATGACGAGGTCGAGGGCGCCGGCGGCGTTGGTGTACTGATTGTCGACGCCCATGCCGTCGCGCAGTGTCTTGCCGCCGCCGTACATGACCTCGTCGCCGAGGACGCGGAGGTCCTTCTCGATCTCGATGTGGAGGTCGGTGTCTCCCAGTCTGATCTGGTCGCCCGTCGTGGGGCCGTACATTCCGGCATATTCTTTGCGTGAAATCTGGCTCATCGAAGTCTCTCCCGTGCCCGAGGTCGGACAGCCCGCGAAATAGTGGAACTACTGTTTCTTGCTCTTGGTGTCTTCCTGGTTTTCCGGGCTGGTTTTGAAACCCCGGGTCTTGGCGTTGTGGATCGCCTCGGACCGGTCGGGACGGTAGCCGGGGATGGGGCCGGAGCCGGTCCAGCCCTGGACCAATCCGTTGAACCCGTAGACCCGTTGTGTGCCACCGAAGGGAATGAGCTGTACCGTCTTCTTGTCGCCCGGCTCGAAGCGGATCGACGTCGTCGCCGGGATGTTCAACCGCTTGCCGAAGGCCGCTTCGCGGTCGAACGCCAGCATGCGGTTGGCCTCGAAGAAGTGAAAGTGCGAGCCGACCTGGATCGGTCGGTCGCCGGTGTTGTGCACGACGAGTTCGGAGACCGGTCGACCCGCGTTGAGCTCCAGCGGTTGGTCGCTGAGCAGGTAGCCGCCGATGGGTCGAAGGTGCTTCGAGTTAGGGCCGGGATGTTGCTTGGCCATTTCGCCCCCGCTTTCCTGGAGAACACGTCTCCGCTTGTACCCCTATCGGATGGGTGAGTGGACGGTGACCAGGCGCGAGCCGTCGGTGAAGACCGCCTCCACCTGGATCATGGGCAGCATTTCCCCCACTCCGGGCATCACGTCGTCCGCACTGAGGACGTTGCGCGTGTCATTCATGACCTCTTCGACGGTCTTGCCGTCGCGGGCCCCCTCCATTGCGGCGGCGCAAATCACCGCGACGGCCTCGGGATGGTTGAGCTTCACTCCTCTGGCCCGTCGGGCATTGGCCACCACCGCCATGGAGAGAATGGTGAGCTTGTCGAATTCCTTCGGTGTCAGATGCACTGTCCTGATCCTTCGCGACTGTCGATCGAGAGAGCCGCCAGTCAGTCCGGGTAGGCGCGGCGGCCGGCCTGACGCGGCGGCGGACACCTCGGGCGAGACTGGGGGTATTTACCCGTTACGACTGGTTTGTCCCGGTCGCTTAACGGAGGCTATCAGTAGCCCTCGGTGTTTGTGGCTGGAGTCGAAACCTCGCAGCGGGCGAACATCGGCAGCGGCAACCCGGGCAGCCAGCGGGACGGTGCGACGCACCGCAGAAGGCACGATCGCCCTTCCCGTACCGATCAGGTCGGTGGTGGCCAGGAGCGCCGGAGGCACCCGGACAGCGGTCCCTGTCGGGCCGGCGCGGCGCTCGTGGGCGCCCTCCTCGCCTGCCGCCGCCAGCGGCGGAGCGGCCGCTACTGTCGATCCAGCGGTGCTTTGTCACGATCGGGAGTGGGGTCGATCGTGGTCCTGAAGGTGGAGGTGTCTCCGGCCCACGGGCCGGAGACACCTTGCGTCCGAGGTCGCCGAGCGGGGGGCGCCGCGGGGCGCCCACCGGTCGTCGGCGACGGGCCCGTGACGCCCGGTGAGCGTCCCGGAGTCACGGGCCGCAGTAGAGCAGACGGTTCGGGGTGCCGGCGACGACGCCGGTGACGACGCCGGCGGTCGCCCGGCCGACCAGGTAGCTGGCGACCTGGGCCGGGGTCCAGCCCGGGTTGGCCGACAGGGCCAGCGCGGCGCAGCCGGCCACGTGGGCCGAGGCCGCCGAGCCGCCGCTGATCGTGGCGGTCGCGGCGTCGCCGGTGTGCCACGTGGACGGGATGTTCGCCCCCGGGGCGAACAGGTCGATGCAGGCGCCGTAGTTGCCGTTCGGCATCCGGGCGTCGGTGGACGAGGTGCCCACCACGGTCAGCGCGGCCGGCACCCGGCCGGGCGAGTTGTTGCAGGCGTTCCCGCCCGAGCTGCCCCCGGCGGTGACGTAGGTGATCCCCCGATTGATCGAGTTGGTCACCGCCGTGTCCAGGGTGGTGGTGGCCGGGCCGCCGATGGCCAGCTCCACCACCGCAGGCCGGAGGGCGTTCGCCGTGATCCAGTCGATCCCGGCGATCACCGTGGCGGTGGTGCCGCTGCCGGTGCAGTTGAGCACCCGGACCGGGTGGATCCGGACCTCCTTGGCCACCCCGTAGCGGGTGCCGCCGATCGTGCCGGCCAGGTGGGTGCCATGGCCGTTGCAGTCGTCCGCGGGAAGGGCGCCGTCGACGAGGTCGATCCCGCCGCTGACCCGGCCGGCGAAGTCCGTGTGGGTGGCCCGGACACCGGTGTCGGCGACGTACACGTGCACGTTGTGCGCGGTGTTCGGGTAGGCGTACCGGCCGTCGAGCGGAAGGTTCCGCTGATCGATCCGGTCCAGTCCCCATGACGGCGGGTTGGTCTGCACGCCGGGGCCGATCAGCGGCGTGACCCGGTTCTGCTCGACGTACGACACCGCCGGGTCGGCGGCGAGGTGGCGAGCGGCCCGCTCCGTGAGTCGTACCTCGAATCCGGCCACGGCGCTGCCGTAGACGTGGCCGACGGTGCCCCCGTAGCGGGCCCGCAGCCGGTCGGCCGCTCTGGCGACCTCAGCGGCGGCGGCGCCCACCGACGTCCGGACCGGGGCCTCCCGGAGCACGACGAGGTAGCTGCCCGGCACGGCGTCGGCGGTGCCGGCGTAGCGGATGGTTCCCTCGGCGGCGGTCCCGGCGGCTGCCTGTCCACCCGGGAGCAGCGCGGCGCTCAGTGCGGTCGTCAGGGCGAAGGCGAGCGCCCGACCCCGCACGCGTGAACTGGTCATCGCTTCTCCTCACCGGATGGGACCGGCCCCAGGGCGGGACCGCCTCGGAGCCGGTGGGGCGACGGTGCTGATCAGAAGGGGGAGCCAGGTGCGGCAGGTGCGTCGGCGAACCCGTTCCCGGGTTGGTGATCATGCCGGTCGTGGCTTGGCTGACCAGACACGAGTGTACTGATTGAAATGAATCGATGGTAGGCGTTGAGGGGTTGGACGACGGTGGCGGGCCGTGGCGAGCGGTTCGAGCTGTCCACGACCGGTCCCGATGACGTGCTCGGGGCGGGCGTGGAGGCCGCCGACATTCGGCGACTGGTCTAAAGTCGGGTAAGCTGCACGTATGGCCGGTCTTGATCATCAAAACGCGGCCAAGTGGTACCACCAGGTGCTCCTTGAGGGCTTACGCCCTGCCGCTCCCCGCTGAGGGACGTCGACGAAAGCTGAAGGAAACGGACCACAGGCTGCCCTCATGCCGGATGAGGCGTACGGTTGCCATGTCGTCCGGGTCCCCGGTGGCCCCGCCAATTCCGCCGCCGCCAACCCCTGACGGGCAGTGAGCAACGCTCAGCTCCGTCGCGACAGCGACGGCACCCTGACTGCCGGCCCCTCGGTCAACCTGGAGATTCGCGGGCCCGCAGAGCCGGGGCCCGGCACCTGCACACCGCTACCTCCTCCGAGCCGGGAGGAGGCCACACCCGTACCCACGGTTCAACAGAGGGAGCGCAGACGATGAGGATCGCACGGCACCGGATTGTCGACGCCCTTCGCGGGCGGGACCAGCACGCCAGAGCCGACTGGGTCGAGCGTGAGCTGCCGGAGTGGGTGGACCCCGCCAAGCACACCGGGCTGCTCTCGACGCTGCATCTCGATCCGGCCGACCTCGTCGAGGCGTTATCCCCGTGAGGGTGGCTCTGCTCGGACCGGTTGCGTGGCGGACACCGCCGCACCACTACGGCCCTTGGGAGCAGGTGACGGGCCTGCTGGCCGAAGGGCTGACCACCCGAGGGGTGGACGTGACACTCTTCGCGACGTTGGACTCGGTCACCTCCGCCGCCCTCGATGGCGTCTGCCCGCGGGGGTACGCCGACGAGCCGTCGATGGACGGGCGGGTGTGGGAGGCGATGCACGTCTCGCACGCGTTCGCCCGCTCGGCGGAGTTCGACCTGGTGCACAACCACCTCGACTGGCTGCCGCTGGCCTTCGCCGAGCACTGCCGCGCCCCGTTGCTCACCACCGTCCACGGCTTCTCCGGCGCCGGCATCCTGCCCGCGTACGCCAAGGCCCGGTCGTCCTACGTGTCGATCTCCGACGCCGACCGGGTCACCGGGCTCGACTACGTCGCCACGGTGCACCACGGCGTGGACATGACCGGGCTGCCGTTCACCCCGGAGGCCGGCCCCGGCCTGGTCGCCTTCGGGCGGATCCACCCCGACAAGGGCACCCACACCGCCATCGAGATCGCCCGGCTCGCCGGTCGGCCCCTGACGATCTGCGGCATCGTGCAGGACGAGCGGTACTTCACCGAGATGGTGGCGCCGCACATCGACGGCGAACGGGTCATCTTCCTCGGCTCGGTGGGCCCCCGACGGCGCGCGGAAATCCTGGGCGCCAGCGCCGCCCTGTTGCACCCGATCGCCTTCGACGAGCCGTTCGGCCTGTCGGTGGTGGAGTCGATGGCGTGCGGCACGCCGGTCGTCGCGTACGCGCGCGGATCCATGTCGGAAGTCGTCGACGAGGGGGTGACCGGCCTGCTCGTGAACACCGTCGAGCAGGCCGTCGACGCCGTCGCCACGGTCGCGAAGATCGACCGGGCCGGGTGCCGGGAGCGGGCGCGGCAGCGCTTCGACGCGGACCGGATGGTCGACGACTACCTCGCGGTCTACGACGACCTCATCGGCCGTCCACACCGCTGAACCCGCGCAACGACCGACGACCCCTGACGAACCGGACCCCGCACCCGCGGCGGCCGGACCCGGGCCCCTTGCGCCGGCCACGACGCCGTCCGCGTGCGCTGTCACCCGCGCGGGGCACGCCCCCTGTTCCTCGGGCGGCGGCCCACAACCGAAAGGCCCAAGCCATGCCCAGCTACGGTTTTCTCAGCACCCACCCACCGACCCGGTGCGGACTGGCCAGCTTCAACTCCCTCCTGGCCGCACACCTGACCGCCGGCGGTGCCCACGGGGGCGTCGTACGGCTCACCGACAGGGGTGACGACCAGCGTGCCCTGCCCGACGTCGTGCACACCTGGGCGGCGGACGCCCCGGCGGGCTGGCGGCAGGCCGCCGCCGCCCTGAACGCCTTCGACGTGGCGATCGTCCAGCACGAGTACGGGATCTACCCCGGCGCCGACGGCCGGGAGGTTCTGCCGCTGCTGCGCCAACTCACCGTGCCGAGCATCGTGGTCCTGCACACCGTGCTCAGCAACCCCACCGCCGGGCAGAAGTCCCTGCTGGAGCAGATCGTCGCCGAGGCCGGGGCGGTCGTCACGATGACCGAAACGGCCCGCGACCGGCTTCTCGTCGGTTACCGCGTGGAACCGGCGAAGGTCACGGTCATCCCGCACGGCGCCGACGACCACGCCGGCCTCTCCGCCCCACGCCGTACCCGTCCGCACCTGCTCACCTGGGGGCTGCTCGGCCCCGGCAAGGGCATCGAGTGGTCGTTGCGGGCCCTCGCCCGGTTGCAGGACCTCGACCCGACCCCCACCTTCACCGTCGCCGGCCGGACCCACCCGAAGGTGATCGAGCACCATGGGGAGGCGTACCGGGCGGGACTGCACCAGCTCGGTGCGCAGCTGGGTGTCGCCCACACCGTGGACTACCAGTCGGAGTACCACGACCCGGCCGCGCTCGGCGCGCTGATCCGCTCCGCCGACGTGGTCCTGCTGCCGTACGACTCCCGTGAGCAGGTCACCTCCGGGGTCCTCGTCGAAGCGGTGGCCGCCGGGGTTCCCGTCGTGGCCACGCCGTTCCCGCACGCCGTCGAGTTGCTCACCCACGGGCCCGGCCTGCTCGTACCCCATGGCAATCCAGTGGCGCTGGCCAAGGCGATCCGGCGGATCCTGACCGAGCCCGGCCTGGCCGCCCGGCTGGCCGGCCGCGTCCGGCCGGCGGCTGCGGAGCTGCGCTGGCCGGCCGTGGCGGCCCGGTACGACGCCCTCGCGGAACGGCTCACCACCGCCCGCCCGCCGGTGGTCAGCGCGGCGGCGGCGTGACCCTGCCCGCAGGCCGTCCCGCCACGACGGCCGGCAGCCCGCCGCCCGATTACCGCCTGAGCGCGCCCGCGCCGAGCTTCGCTCATCTGGCCCGGTTGAGCGACGACACCGGCCTGTTCGAGCACGCCCGGCACGCCATCGTCCGCCGGGAACACGGCTACTGCACCGACGACGTCGCCCGGGGTCTGCTCGTCACGAGCCGGGAGCCGGAGCCGACCGGCGCGGTGCTCCGGCTCGCGGAGTGCTACCTCGCCTTCCTGACCCACGCGCAGGACGCCCGTGGCGCCTTCCACAACCGGCTCGGTCACGACCGGCGCTGGGCCGACCGGCCCGGGCTCGGCGACTGGTGGGGACGGGCCCTGTGGGGCCTGGGTACCGCCGCCGCCCGCAGCCCCGCGGCCTGGATCCGGGAGGAGGCGCTCGTCGCCTTCAGCGCGGGGGCCGTGCGGCGCAGCCCCGCCCCGCACGCGATGGCCTTCGCCGGGCTCGGCGCCGTCGAGGTGCTGCGCCGTCACCCCACCCATGCCGCCGCGGCAGCGCTGCTGGCCGACGCGGCAGCCGCGATCGGCACCCCGTCGGCGGAGCCGGGATGGCCCTGGCCCCAGCCGCGCCTGACCTACGCCAGCGCGGCCCTCGCGGAGGTCGTCATCGCCGCCAGCCAACTGCGCCACGACGGCCCCCTGCTCGACGGCGGCCTGCGGATGCTGGCCTGGCTGCGCGACGTCCAACTGCGCGACGGGCGGCTGTCGGTCGTACCGGCCGCGGGTTGGGAGCGGGGTGCGGCGCGGCTCCGCCACGACCAGCAGCCGATCGAGGTGGCCGCCTTCGCCGATGCCTGCGCCACGGCCGGCACGGTCACCGGCGACCCTGTCTGGGACGGCGGGGTGCGGCAGGCTGTGGGCTGGTTCCTCGGCGACAACGACGTCGGCACGCCGATGTGGGATCCGGCCACCGGTGGAGGCTACGACGGGTTGACCCCGCACGGACCCAACCTCAACCAGGGTGCCGAGTCCACCCTCGCGCTGATCTCCACCCTGCAGCACGCACGGCGGTGGTCGTGACCCGGAACCTGGCCGTCCGGCAGAACCTCACCCTGAGTCCGGACCCCAGCCGGGTCATCGTCAAGCTCTTCGTGCCCGGCGAGGACGCCGCCGTGGCCCGCACCCGCGCGCAGGCGCTCATCGACCGCGTCGCCCACCTCGACGACGAGGAGACCGGCCGGCTGCTGCGGGACACCCTCCACCGATTCGGTGGCCGGCACCGGGACCTGGCCGGCACGTTCCAGCACCACTACGACCTCGTCCGGCACCGGGCCCCCCGGGCCCGGGACCTTTCCCCCACCACCCGTCTCCTGGTCGGCGCCTACTTCACCCACGAGTACGCGGTCGAGTCCGCCGCGCTGTGCAACCCGTCGATGGTGGTCCACCCCGACCAGGACGGCCTGGAACCGGGACAACAGCGGGTCGCGATCAGTCTGCGCCAGATCGGCGAGGGACACCTGTCCTCGATCGGGTTCGCCAGCGCCGTGTTCGGACCCGACGGCCGTCTCGCCGTCGCCGGCCGCCCCGGCCCGCTCGTCGTCGGGCAGCAGATCGCCGTACGGCACCGCCGGGACCTGCTCGCCGCCGGCTTGGCCGAGGACGACTGCGACAACGAGGTCTCCGCCACCGTGCTGGACTCCCTGCCCGAAAGCTACGACGAGGCCACCTTCGAGCGGACCCTCGCCGGCCTCCCGCCCGACCTGCTCTCCCGCGGCAGCGCGCCGCACACCGTCGAACAGGTGCGACGCACCAACGCCGCCAGCTACGCCGTGACCTTCCCCGCCGACACCAGCCTGCATCAACGGGTGCTCTGGCCGGCCACCCCGGCGGAGAGCAACGGCATGGAGGACGCCCGGTTCGTCAGGTTCACCGACGAGTCCGGACCGGTGTACCGGGCCACCTACACCGCGTACGACGGCCGGCGCATCGCCACCCGGGCGCTGGCCAGCCCCGACCTGCGGCGCTTCGAGATCACCCCGATGCGCGGCCCGGGCGCCCGCAACAAGGGCGTCGCGCTGTTCCCCCGTACCGTCGGCGGTCGCCACCTCGCCCTGTGCCGCGCCGACGGCGAGACCATCGGGCTGACCTGCCTGGACGGCGACAGCCGGTGGCAGGCGCCGGTGCAGCTGCACGCCCCCGGCCGCAGCTGGGAACTGATCCAGGTCGGCAACTGCGGGTCACCCATCGAAACCGACGCCGGGTGGCTCGTACTCACCCACGGTGTCGGCCCGATGCGCCGGTACGCCATCGGCGCGCTCCTGCTCGACCTGAACCGACCGGAACGGGTCCTCGCCGAGCTCCCCGGCGCGCTCCTGGCGCCGGACGAGGCCGAACGCGACGGGTATGTGCCCAACGTCGTCTACTCCTGCGGTGGGCTCGTCCACTCCGGCCTGCTGTGGCTGCCGTACGGGGCCAGCGACGCCCGGGTCGGTTTCGCCACCGTGCCGGTGGACACGCTCATCGCGGCGATGGTCGAACTCCCACCACCGCCCGGCGGACGGCGGGGGAGTTCCGCTCGGTAGCCGCCCGGAGGCGGCGCCCACGCGTAGTGGCCGCAGCGGCGGCGAGGTGCGTCTACGGGGTACGCGATCCGACGTCGCGCAGGTGGCGCAGTGCCTCCGCCCAGGAGCGGCCCAGGGTGGTTTCGTGGTAGGCGATGTCGTGTTCGGCGCAGAACCGGATGATCAACGGCCGGGCGCGGCGAAGGTTGGGGCACGGCATGCTCGGGAACAGGTGATGCTCGATCTGGTAGTTCAGGCCGCCGAGCAGGGTGTCGAGGAACGCCCCGCCGCGCACGTTGCGGGAGGTGAGGACCTGCCGCCGCAGGTAGTCGAGGTTGTCCCCGGCGCTCAGGATCGGCATGCCCTTGTGGTTCGGGGCGAAGGAGCAGCCGAGGTAGAGGCCGAGCACGCCCTGGTTGACGAGGACGAATGCGACCGCCTGTGCCGGGCTCAGGACCACGAAGACGGCGGCGAGGTAGCCGACGAGGTGCAGGGCCAGCAGCCCGGCTTCGACAGGTCGACGCGCGGTGCGGCGCCGGCCGAAGACCGCCCGGACGCTGGCGGCGTGCAGGTGCAGGCCTTCCAGCAGGAGCAGCGGGAAGAACAGGTACGCCTGGTGCCGGACGAACAGTGCGCCGAGGCCGCGCCGTCGCCGGGCCTGGCCGCTGGTGAAGGACAACACCGCCATGCTGATGTCGGGATCTCTGCCCTCGGTGTTGGGGTGGGCGTGGTGCCGGTTGTGCTTGTCCACCCACCAGCCGTAGCTGATCCCGGTCAGGAGGTTGCCGTGCAGGATGCCGATCAGGTCGTTCATCCGGCGCGAGCTGGCTATCTGCCGGTGCCCGGCGTCGTGGCCGATGAAACCGGCCTGCGCGAAGACCACCGCGAGGGCCACCGCGACGCCCAGTTGCCACCACGATTCACCCAACCAGCCGAACAGCGCCCACAGCCCGGCGAAGGAACCGACGACGAGACCGATGCGTACCGCGTAGTAGCCTCGCCGCCGGTCGAGTAGACCCTCCGCGCGAACCTGCCGGGACAGGTCGGCGTAATCGCTGCCCCGCTGACGGTCGGTGCCGAGGCCGGTGTCGCTCATGATGGCTGCTCCCGCTGGTCCTGTCAGCCGGCCGGCTCAGCGGCGTCGGCCCGACCGACCGGTCAGGCGGGCCACCAACTGTTGAAGCTTCTGCTGAGTGCCGGGTTTGGCCGCCTGGTGGCGGCCACGCCGCATCAAATCACGCCCTCTGGGGCTGTTGAGCAGATCCTTGATCCGTCGGCTCATCGATCCCGATGTCACGGCGTGCTCCCTCCCGGCCCTTCACCAGCTGATTCTCGTGCCTCTGCACCTCCAGTCTCGTCCCATCGGTGAGCCGGCCAGGGCGGTTTGGGCTTTGTTGCGAAAACGGGACGGGTTCAGCGCGCGACGGCCGCCACGCTGGCGGCCACCAGGTCCGCGACGCGGTCGAACTCGCCGGCCGCGATCGCCGCACGGGGCACCATCCAGCTACCGCCCACGGCGAGGACCGACGGCAGCGCGAGGTAGTCGGCGGCCGAGTCGGCGTCGATGCCGCCGGTCGGCACGAAGGAGACCTGACGGAACGGCGCGGACAGGGCGGACACCGCCGCAGCCCCGCCGGAGCTGCCGGCGGGGAAGAACTTGAGCACCGTGACCCCCGCTTCGAGGGCCGTCATGACCTCCGTCGCGGTGCTCGCACCCGGCAGCACGAAGATCCCGTGCTCCTGGCACCGGCGGACGACGGCCGCGCTGAACCCGGGCGACACGACGAACCGCGCACCGGCCCGCACCGCCGCGTCCACCTGGTCGGGGGTGGTGACCGTGCCGGCGCCGACCGTGACGCCGCCATGGGCGGCCATCCTGGCGATCGCCTCGGCCGCCGCCGGGGTGCGGAAGGTGACCTCGGCGATCGGCAGGCCCCCGGTCGCCAGCGCGTCGGCCAGCGGTTCGGCCGACGCGGCGTCGTCGAGGACGACGACCGGAACCAGGCGGTGCGTTCGCAGCAACTCAGGCGTGTTCATGGTTTCCTCCGGGGGGTTCGGCGGTGGTCAGGTGCACCGGGACGTCGGCCCGGCCGGTGACACCGAACTGGGCTAGAACGGCGACGCCGAGAACGGTCGCCTCGGGCTCGTCCACGAATCTCAGTCGGCGGCGGGTGGCCTCCTGGCGCAACCGGCGCCACGTCTGCCAGCCGGCGGCCACCCCTCCGACGGTGACGTCGGTGATCTCGACGGCGCTGAGACGGCCCAGCCGCGCGGTCGTCGCCTCGGCCTCCACCGCGAGTCCCTTCAACAGGCTGGCCATCGCGTGGGCGCGGGTGACGTCCATCGGCATGGCGGCCAGTCGGGCGCGACGCACGTCGGCCTCGACCACCGCCGGGTCGACCTGGTCGACGACGCGGGCCAGTTCCTCCCACATCGTCGCGTCGGGGACACCGGTGTAGAGCATGTCGTGCCAGGCCTGGTAGTACCGGCCGGACGGGGTGGCGCGGTGCACGAAACGCAGGCCGCCCGCCACGAAGATCCCCGTGTCGAGGCCCGGTCCGACCCTGTCGGGCAGTTCGTCGACCAGCAGCACCTGCGCCTCCGAGGTGCCGACCGACACGTAGACGTCGCCGGCGGTGCGGACGCCGGTGCCGAAGGCGCCGCACATGTGGTCGTGGCCGCCGGCGACCACGGGGACACCCGCCGGCAGCACGCCGCCGCCCGACGTGCGACCCACCACGGTGGCGCTGTCGACCAGGTCGGGCAGCGCCGGCGTGGCCACACCGAGGTCCGGCAGCACGTCCGTACGCAGCAGGCCCGCGCGGATGTCGAGCAGCCCGGTACGCGAGGCGTGCGAGACGTTGAGGAACACCGGGGCCGTCCGGTCGGCGAGCAGGTCCCGGGCGACGAAGTCGGCGAGCGAGGTGAAGGTGCGCGCCGCCGCCAGCTCGTCGGGCAGGTGCTCCGCCAGCCAGCGCAGCTTGAACACCGAGAAGGTCTCGTCTGTGCCGGCCCAGCCGCTGTCACCGCCCAGGGCCACCTTGGCCTGCTGGCCGTGCCCGGCGAACCAGGCGAGCACCGGCGCGGTGACGGTGCCGTCGGCGGAGAGCAGGACGACCTCCTCCCCGACCGAACCGACGCTGATCCCGGCGAGGTCGTCGGGCCGTACCGCCGGGTCGGCCAGCAGCTCCGCCAGCAGGTCGCCGACCGCCGCCGCGAGTCGCGTGGCGTCCCGTCGGCCGCCCCACGGGTCGGGGTCGACGACGGTGGGCGCGTGCCGGAGCGCGACGAGCCGGCCCGCGTCGGTGTCGTAGCAACCGACCTTCGTCCGCGTGGTGCCGATGTCCACGCCGATGAACTGACTCATCCGTGGGCCGCCCGTCCGGCCGTCCCCCTGGTCACCGTCACACTCTCCCGCAGCCGCCCGACCAGCACCGGGTCGACGTCGGGTGCGAGCGAGGCGGCGTTCGCGGCCCCCATCGCCGAGGCCAGGGTCAGGGCCGCCGCCGGGCTCTCGCCCCGGCCGAGGGCGACCGCGAGGCCGGCCAGGAACGAGTCACCGGAGCCGGTCGCGTTGACCGTCTCGACCGTCGGCGTGTCCACCGCCAGGTCGTCGGCGCCGTCGGTCCAGACCGCCCCGTCGGTGCCGAGGGTCACCACGAAGGTGGCGCCGGTCTGCGCGTGCAGCTCGCGTACGGCGGCCATGGTGGCGGCCCGGTCCGGCAGCGGCCGGCCCAGCACGCCGGCCAGTTCCTCCGCGTTGGGTTTGACCACGAGCCGACCCGCGGGCCGGGTGCTCCGGGCGTCGTCGACGACCCGGGCGAGGGGCTCGCCGTGCGCGTCGACGAGCGCTGTCGCCCCCCGGGCGAGCGCCAGCCGGGCGACCCGGGCGTGCAGGTCGGTGGCGCAGCCCGGCGGCAGACTGCCCGTGGAGACCACGACGTCCCCCGGGCGCACCGTCGCGTCGAGTCCGGCGAACAGTTCTTCCTGTTCACCGGCGGTGACCTGCGGGCCGCGCTCGTTGAGCACCGTCGAGCGACCGGTGCTGCGGTCGATGACGACCGGCGTCACCCTGGTCTCACCGGCGATCCCGACGTGCCGGTCGAGCACGCCGAGGTCGACGCAGCCGTCACGGATCACCTGGCCGACGGCGCCACCGGCGAAGCCGTACGCCGCGACGCCCGCGCCGAGGCGACGCGCCCCCCGACAGACGATCATGCCCTTGCCGCCGGCCAGACTGTGTACCTCGACCACCCGGTTGACCTCGAACGGCCGGAACCGTTCCACCACCTGGAGCCGGTCGAGGGCCGGGTTGGGACACACGACGTGCAGCGTGAACGCCGACATCGGACTACTCGGAGTCGATCTGGTAGAGGGCGTAGAGCTCCTCGTCGCTCGCGCCCAGCACCTCGTCCTCGCGCTCGCGGAACGTCCGCACGGTGTCGCGCACCAGCTCGTCGAGCCGCTCGGGCTGCGGCGGCAGGTTCATCGCGGCGTAGGGGTTGCCGCCGGCGCCCAGCGGCTCCGCCGAGCAGTAGTTGTCGCCCCGCTGGTAGCCGATGGCGTACAGCGCCATGAGCACCACGTCGAGGTCGAGCAGGCCGTGGCCGAGCGCGTGGCGGTTGCTGTCCGCCAGGTGCAGGTTGATCATGCGGTCGCCGTGGTCGAGGATCGTGGCGCCGATGTGCCGCTCGCCGCTGAGCATGTGGTAGAGATCGCCGTTGATGTGCGCGATCGCCGGGTGGTCCACCAGGTCGAGCAGCCGAAGGGCCTGCGCGAAGGTGTGCACCACGCTGGTCTCCTCGGGCCGGATGGGCTCGACCGCGCCCCGGATGCCGGCGGCGGCGAAGTCGTCGGCCACGAGCCGCATCGTCTGCGCGGAACGCTCCAGCTCGTAGGAGTCCTGGACCGTGGGCCGGCCGACCGAACCGGCGCCGAAGAGCAGGTACGAGCCGCCGACCGCCTGGGTGAACGTCGCCTGGCGGCGGAAGTACTCGATGGCGCGGGCCCGCACGTGCGGCAGGTTGTGGGCGAACTCCTGGTCGGGGGTGACCATGCCGCAGACGCCGGAGACGGTGATGCCGTGCTCGCCGAGCACCCGCAGCGTCTCGTCGGGCCGGTACCCGAGGTCGGGGGAGTAGAGGTTGCCGTGCAGCTCGATGTAGCGCACGTCGTTCTTCTCCAGCCGCGCCGCGGTCGCGGCCAGCTCCTCGGTGCCGAACCCCCAGTTGCTCCAGCCGAACTTCAGCCGCGGCTCCGTCGGGGTGTGCTCCCGACGGGCCTCGACGAACGCGCGGACGACCCGTTGGTCGTGGAGGCGGAAAGGTTGAGGCTTCATGGTGCGGGTCCTTTCGCGAGGAAGCGGAGGTCAGGCCTTGCGGCGGATGAGCTGCTGGCGGAGGTTGCGCGGGTGCAGGTGCCCCAGGTTGCCCTGACGCCACTGGTCGAACACCGCCGCCAGGACGATGACCAGACCGATGCTGAGCTGCTGGAGGAACGGCGACAGGGCCAGCAGGATGAACGCGTTGCGCAGGACGCCCAGCAGGCAGGCGCCCAGGAAGGCTCCGATGATCGATCCTCGGCCGCCGGAGAGGCTGGCACCGCCGATGACGGCCGCCGCGATGACGTCCAGTTCGTAGCCCATGCCGGCCTGGGCCTCGGCCACGCCGACCTGGGTGGAGAAGACGATCCCGGCGATGCCGGCGAGCGTGCCGATCAGGACGAAGGTGAGCACCCGGGTCCATGCCACCGGGATGCCGCCGGTACGGGCGGCGGCGTCGTTGTCACCGATGGCGGTGACCCGCAGGCCGAAGACGGTGCGGGTGAGCAGGAGCTGGCCGATCAGGACCAGCACCAGGAAGATGATGACGCTCACCGGGATGCCGCCGAAGACCCGACCCTGACCGATGAAGGACAGCTCGCTCGGCATCGCCTGGGGCAGGCCGCCGGTGATGAGCTGGGTCAGTCCACGCGCGATGGAGAGCATGCCGAGGGTCACGATGAACGAGCTGACCCGGCCGAGCACGACGACGGAGCCGACGGCGAAACCGCACAGCGCGCCGACGCCGATGCCCACGGCCGCGGCCACCCACGGGTTGGCCCCGCTGCCGTAGACCGAGCCGGCGGTTACCGCCGAGAGGGCCAGCACCGAGCCGACCGAGAGGTCGATCTCCTTGGAGATCAGGACGAACGTCTGTCCGACGGCGATGATGCCGACCACGACCACCGTCTGCAGTACGTTGTACAGGTTGTCCTTACGGAGGAAGTTCTCGTTCGCCACGCTGACGATCAGGGCCAGCACGATGATCACGCCAAGCAGCCCGGTCTCCTGGCGCTTGACGAGTGACAGGACGCCCTCCTTCCAGGAGCGCTCCTGCCTCTGGGGGGCGAGAGTGGCACTCATGTTGATCCTTCGGTCGCGCCCATGGCCGCGGCGACGATGGGCTGGGGTCCGGCGTTGTTCGGGGCATCGAGGGTCACGCGTCCACCACGGACGACGACCACGCGGTCGGCCAGCTCGACGACCTCCTCGAGTTCGGACGAGATGAACCACACCGCCAGGCCCTCGTCGTGGGCCAGTGCGCGCAGCGTCGCGTAGATCTCGGCCTTGGTGCCGACGTCGACGCCACGCGTCGGCTCGTCGAGGATCAGCACCTTCGGCCGGGCCGCGAGGGCCCGCGCGAGCAGCACCTTCTGCTGGTTGCCGCCGGACAGCGAGGTGATGGGCGCCTCGCTGGAGGCGGCCTTGACGCCGAAGCGCCCGGTCAGTTCGCGCGCCTTCGCGCTGGTCCGGCGTGGGGAGACCCAGCCGAGCCGACCCAGGTCCGACAGCACCCGGACGGTGAGGTTGTAGCCGACGCTCTGGGCGTGGAAGACCTCGGTGCGGCGTTCCTCCGCGACGTAGGCGAGGCCGAGCCGCTGGGCCGCGCCGGGTCCGCCGATCCGCACGGGCCGGCCGGCGACGCTGATGCCACCGCCGGTCAGGCGGCGCAGCCCGATCACGGCCTCGGCGATCTCGGAACGGCCCGCGCCGACCAGCCCGGACATCCCGACGATCTCACCGCGGCGGACCGTGAAGCTGACGTCGGTGAAGCCCTCGCCGGTCAGGTTGCGCAGTTCCAACGCCACCTCGGCCTGTTCGATCGCCCCGCTCCGGTCGGCCATGACCTCCGCCACGACCGCCCGCTTCCGTTCGCCGGCCATCAACGCGACGGCCCGCTTCTGGTCGATCTCGCCGGGCGGGCCGGCGGCGATGAACGTGCCGTCGCGCAGCACGATCACGTTGTCGACGATCGAGTAGACCTCGGCCAGCCGGTGGCTGACGAGGACGACCGCCACGCCCTCGTCGCGCAGCCGGGCCATCACCGCGAAGAGCCGCTCGGACTCCTCGTGCGTCAGGCTGGAGTTGGGCTCGTCGAGGAAGAGGACCTTGGGCTGGCGGGAGAGCGCCCGGACGATGTCGACCATCTGCCGGGACGCCGCCGACAGGTTGCGGCACAGCGTCGACGGGTCGGGCAGGTAGTCGGCCATCTCCAGTCGGTCGAGCAACTCGCGGGCCCGCTGGACGTTCGCCCCGCGCCGGGCCAGCCCGAACCCGGAGCGCTCACCGAGGTCGTAGAGGAACAGGTTGTCGGCGATGGTCAGTTCGCCGATGAGCAGCGGCTCCTGGTTCACCACCACCACTCCGGCGGCGATCGCCTCCAGCGGGCTCGCGAAGGAGACGTCCTCGCCGTTGAGGGTGAGCCGGCCGGCGTCGGGCTGCATCTGACCGGAGCACAGGCGGATGAGGGTGGACTTGCCGGCGCCGTTCTCCCCGAGCAGTCCGGTGACCTGACCGGCCGGGAACTCCAGCGACACGTCGCGCAGCGCCCTGACCGCGCCGAACGACTTTGTCAGGCCGGCGGCCGCGAGGGCCGCCGGCCTGACGTCGTCCACATGGTTAGTCGGTTCCATGAGGTGGTGGCTTCTCCGATCAGGAGGCGCCCGGGGCGCCGAGCGGCTTCACCGAGGGGTCGTGCTCTGCCAGGTTGGCCTTCGTGACGAAGGGGGCGGTGGCCTCCTGCTTCACCTCGGCGGGCTGCTGGCCGGTCACGGCGGCGTTGAACAGTTCGACCGCGACGTTGTAGCCCTGACCGAACGCGTCCTGACCGATCACGCCGTGCATCGAGCCGTCCTTGACGGCCGCGATGTTCTCGGTGGTGATGTCGAAACCGATGACCTTGACGGTGTCCTGCTTCTTGGCGGCGGCGACGGCCTGGGCCGCGCCGAACGGGCCGCCGGCGGTGGCGTAGATGCCGACGAGGTCGGCGGTGGACTGCAGGTAGTTCTGCGCCGCCGCGAAGGTGTTGGACGCGGAGTCCTTGGCCTCGACGCCCTGGCTGACCGGGGTCAGCTTCGAGCCCTTGAGCCCGTCGACGAAGCCCTGTCGGCGCTGCTCCGAGCCGGGGGCCGTGAACTGGCTGACGATGATGCCGACCTTGCCGGACTTGTCACCGGCGGCCTTGATCATCTCCTGGGCCGCGGTCTGACCGGCCTTGTACTGCTCCTGGGCGTAGTTGATGGTGCCGCCGGAGGTTCCCACGCAGTCGAAGAGCGTGTTGTAGACGCCCATCTTGATGCCCTTGGCCGACAGGTTCTTGATGTCGGCGCAGTTGCCCTCGCCGGCGATGAAGAACCCGACGCCCTTGTAGCCCTGGGCGTCGGCGGCGCGGATGGCGCTGGAGACCGTCTGCACGTCGATGTTCTCGCCCGCGACGATCCAGTCCACCTTGCCCTTGTTGGAGCCCAGCACCCGGTCGGCGTAGTCGGCGCCGGCCTTCACCGAGACCCAGTACGGGTTGTTGGCGAACCCGATCATGGCGATCTTGACCTCGGAGTCCGGAGCCTGGTCGGTCGGCACGGGACGCCCGGCGATCGGGTCGGCCGGCTCGCCGCTGCCCGAGTCGTCGGCACCGCAGGCCGTGGTGGCCAGGGTGACGGCCAGCAGTGCGGCGACGCCTCGGGCGAGCGTCTTGCCGCGTGTCCGGTTGGACATCTTTCCTCCATGTTTGGTGGGGGTGGGACGTTCCCCGTGCGTTCTTCGAGGAGTCAGTGGTCCGCCATAGGGGCGCCGCCCGGGTGACCCGGGACGTATCCCTTCGGCGTCGCTGTGGTCTCTGCACGTGTGCCGTGTGCGCAGGCCCACACTTACGGAGCAACACTACATTTGACCGTCCGGATGTCAACGCTGTGTTTCCCGAACGTTAGCCGAGGGTGCAGCGATCCGGTAACTGCACTACCGCTATAAGTCCGATTTACCCGTGAAGTTCAGTTATCGCACCCCCAACCATTCCGCCAACCGAGTGAAATCAGTACGGTTTCGCTACAAACGGCACCTCGGGGCCATGCGGGTGGGTGACATCCTGATGTAATTTTGCTACAAAGTGAGCTGAGGGGCGTGCCGTACGGGTCCGCCGCCTGGGGCAGGAGGAGCACGGTGACCGCACCGCAACAGGGACCGGGCCTGGTCATCACCCCGAGGGGGATGGCCGGACGCACCGGTCGCTACGAGAAGAGGCTGGCCGACCTCGGCGGGCTCTTTGCCGACGAGGCGGCGTTCACCGCGCGCCTGGCGACCGAGGCCGACCGGATCATCTACCACGTCGACGAGTTCCGCCCGTCGACCGAGGCGGGCGACCTGATCACCGGGATCTCCACCCTGTCGCCCGGCCGGGTCGGCACCGAGTTCCACATGACCCGAGGCCACATCCACGCCCAACAGGACCGCACCGAGATCTACCACTGCCTGGCCGGCCACGGGCTGATGCTGATGGAGACCCTCGACGGTCGCACCGTCGTGACCGAGCTGCGCCCCGGCGTCGTCGCGTACGTGCCGCCGGTGCACATCCACCGCAGCGTCAACCTGGGCGACACCGACCTGGTCACGCTCTTCTGCTACCCGGCCGACGCCGGCCAGGACTACGGCATCATCGCCCGCTCCGGCGGCATGCGGCACCGGGCCGTCGCCGACGGAGCCGGATGGCGCCTCGAGGAGAACCGCTCCTATGCCGCCCGTTGAGATCACCGGCCACGCGTTGGCCCGCATGGTCGACATCAGCGCCGTGCAGGCCCAGCACGGCCGCGTGGACGTCGAGGAACTCGCCGGTCACGCCCTGGCCGGAGACTTCGTCGCCGCTCACGTGCTGCCCTCCTGGCTGCCCGTGCTGCGCCCGCTGCTCGACGGATCGAACACCAACGCCGGCTCCCCGGTCGGCTTCCCGTCCGGCGGCACGGCCACCCCGGTCAAGGTGACCGAGGCGCGCTGGCTCCTCGACGCGGGAGTGCAGGAGATGGACGTCGTGATGAACGTCGGGCTGGTCCGCTCCGGCGAACTGGCCGCGGCGACCCGCGACGTCGCCGCCGTGCTGGAGGCCGTCGACGGACGGGTACCCGTCAAGGTCATCCTCGAGGTCGGCCTGCTCGACGAGAGTCAACTGCGCGACGCGGCACGGGCCGCGGTCGACGCCGGGGCCGCGTCGCTGAAGACCGGTACCGGCTGGCAGCCCCGGCCCACCACGCCCGATCACGTCCGCGTGATCCGCGAGATCGCCGGGGCGGACCGGGAGATCAAGGCGTCCGGCGGCATCCGCTCGTTGGCCCAGCTCCACACCCTGCTCGACGCCGGGGCGACCCGGTTCGGCATCAACACCGCGTACGCCGTGCGGCTGGTCGCGCAGGCCGGGGAGGTGACGCCGTGACCCCCGACGACCTGCGGCCGGCCACCCGGCCCACCATGTACTTCATCGGCGTCAGCACCGCGTCGTCGGCGATCCACCGCGTCTTCGCGGCATGGCGTCCCCTCCTCGACCTGGACGGGGTCGACCTCGTCGGCATCGACGTGCCGGTCGGCGCGGAGCCTGCGGTCTACCGGCGGGTCGTCGAGCACCTGCGCGACGACGAACTCTCCCGCGGCGCCCTGGTGACCACCCACAAGCTCGACCTCTACGCGTCCAGCCACGACCTGCTGCGACAGGTCAACGACGACGCCGCGCGGCTGCGCGAGACCAGCGCGCTGGTCGCCCGGGACGGCTGGATCGACGGCCTGGCCCTGGACACCGTCACGAGCCAGATGGCCCTGCGGTCCATCGTCGCGGACATGGCGGATCGGGACGTGCTGGTCATGGGGGCCGGCGGAGCCGCCCTCGCCCTCTGCGACCACTTCGCCCACCGGGCCGGCGACGACGCGCCCGGGCGGGTCGTCGTCACCGACGTCACCGACCAGCGACTCGCCGCCCTCACCGCCGACGTCGCCACCGGCGACCCGGCGATCACCTGGCGGACCCACCGCCTCGACCGCGGCGAGGTGCACGACGAACTGCTGGCGGGCCTGGCCCCGGGCGCGCTCGTGGTCAACGCCACCGGCATGGGCAAGGACCGGCCCGGCTCCCCGCTCAGCGACGACGCCACCTTCCCGCACGGCGGGTACGCCTGGGAGTTCAACTACCGCGGGGAACTCGGCTTCCTGCGCCAGGCGCGGGCCCGGGCCGAGGCCGACGCGCTCACCGTCACCGACGGCTGGCGGTACTTCGTCCACGGCTGGACCAGGGCGATCGACGCCGTGTTCGACCTCGGGATCCCCACCGGCGGCCCGGACTTCGAGCGGCTGTACGACGCGGCCCAGGAGGTGCGATGACGGTACGCGCACGGTGGCTCGGACAGGCCGGCTTCTGGGTCACCACCGCCGGCCCCGACGGCGACGCGCACCTGCTCGTCGACCCGTACCTGTCGGACTCCCTGGCCCGCAAGTACGCCGGCACGACGTTCCCACACGTCCGGATGCTCCCGCCGCCGGTGACCGCGACCGGCCTGCCGCCGCTGCGCGCGGTGCTCTGCTCGCACGCGCACACCGACCACATGGACCCGGACACCCTCGTACCGCTGATGGCCGCCCAGCCGGAACTCCGGCTGGCCTGCCCCCGCGCGGTCCTCGGCGAGGCGCTGCGCCGATCCCGCGCCCCCCGGTCCCGGTTGGACCCCCTCGCCGACGGCGACCGGGCCGACTACGGGCCCTTCACGGTCACGGCGCTGCCCGCCGCCCACGAGGAACGCCTCCTGGACAGCCGCGGCGACGACCACTTCCTCGGCTACGTCGTCGAGGCCGCCGGCACCCGGATCTACCACTCCGGCGACTGCGCGCCGTGGGACGGGCAGGTCGAACGGCTCGGCGAACTCAACATCGACGTGGCGCTGCTACCGGTCAACGGACGCGACGCGCACCGGCTCGCCCACGGCGTACCCGGCAACTTCGACTTCGCCGAGGCCGTCGAGCTCTGCGCGGCTGCCGGCATCCCCACCCTGGTGCCACATCATTGGGGAATGTTTGACTTCAACACCGTCGATCCGGCCACCTTCGACCTCGACGCCGCCGCGCGCCGCGGCGTCACGGTGCGCGTACCCCACCATGGCGACACCCTCGATCTGGTGGCTGCCCGATGAACGCCGGGACCGTGCTGGAGCGCATCAACAAGGGCCTGGAGACACTGCGTCGTTCCGAGCGCAAGGTCGCCGACGTCGTCCTCGCCGATCCCCACGGGGTCGTCCGGATGACGCTGGCCGAACTCGCCGAGACGGTCGGGGTCAGCCAGCCGACCATCGTCCGGTTCGCCAACGCGATCGGCTGCGACGGGTTCCACGACTTCCGCATCCAGCTCGCGCAGAGCGTCGCGCTCGGCATCCCCGCGACGCAGTCGGTGATCGAGGCCGAGGACGGCACGGCCACCCTGGTCAGCAAGATCTTTGACTTCTCGATCACCTCGCTCGACCACGTGCGACGCCACCTGGATCCCCAGGCCCTCGACCGGGCGGTGGGAGCCATCACCGCCGCCAGCCGGGTCATCTTCATCGGGCTCGGCGCCTCGGGCATCGTGGCCATGGACGCGGAGCAGAAGTTCCCGCTGCTCGGGGTGCCGTGCTCGGCGCCGATCGACACGCACCAGCAGTTCCTCGCCGCGTCCACCAGCACACCGTCGACGGTCCTGGTGGCCATCTCGAACACCGGTCGCACCGCCTCCATCCTGGACACCGTACGCGTCGCCCGGGACCGGGGGGCGACCGTCGTCGGCATCACCGGCGGCCCGTCGCCGCTGACCGAGCTGAGCGACATCGCGCTGATCGTCGAGTCCCTGGACAACACCGACGTCTACACGCCGACGATCTCGCGGCTGGCCCAGCTCGTCGTCATCGACACCATCGCCACCATGACCCTGCTGCGCCGGGGAGAGTCGGCGCTCGGCGACGTCCGCGAGATGAAGACCCGACTGGCGCAGATGCGTACCGGGTTGCCGTACCAGGGTGGCGCGGACCGGCGGGAGGAGATATGAGCGACGTCGCGCTCGCCTTCGACCTGGGCACCGGCGGCTGCAAGGCGGCCCTCGTCGACCTGGCCGCACAGGTCGTCGGCACCGCGTTCGCCCCCTACCCCACGGCCTATCCGGCACCGGGACGGCACGAACAGCGCCCGACGGACTGGTGGGCGGCGGTCGTCGGCTCGTCGCGGGAGCTGCTGGCCGCCGACGCCGGCCGGCATCGCGTCGTCGCGGTGGGGCTGTCCGGGCACAGCCTGGCGATGGTGCCGGTCGACGCGGACGGCGCGCCCCTGCTGGACTCGGTGCCGATCTGGTCCGACACCCGTGGGGAGGACGCGGCGGCGGCGTACTTCGCCGACGCCGACGAGACCGACTGGTACGCGCGCACCGGCAACGGCTTCCCACGCGGCATGTACACGGTGTTCAAGGCCGCCTGGCTGCGCTCCGCGCACCCGGACGTCGCCGCCCGCACGACGCGGATCCTCGGCAGCAAGGATTGGGTCAACGCCCGGCTCACCGGTGTCCAGCGCACCGACCCGAGCTACGCCTCGGGCAGCGGCGCCTACGACCTCGGTACCCGCCGGATGCAGCCTGACGTGCTGGCCGCTCTCGGGCTGCCGGCCGACTGGTGGCCGCCCGTCGTGCCGTCCACCGAGGTCGTCGGCCGGCTCACCGCGGCTGCCGCGGCGGCCACCGGCCTACCGGTCGGGATACCCGTCGTGGCCGGCGGGGTCGACAACTCGTGCATGGCGCTCGGGGCGGGCCTCGACCACGCCGGTGAGGCGTACGTGTCGCTGGGATCCTCCAACTGGGTCACGGTGGCCGCGGCCGACCCGGTGCTCGACCCGGTCGGCCGGCCGTTCGTGTTCGACCACGTCCTGCCGGGCCTGTACATCTCGGCCCTGTCGACCTTCGGCGGCGGCAGCAGCCTGAGCTGGCTGGCCGCCGTGCTCGGCCGCGACGACGACCTCGACGCCCTGCTCGACGAGGCCGCCGCCGTGCCGGTCGGCGCGGACGGGCTGACCTGCGTGCCGACCCTCGCCGGCGGCACCGTCGCCGAGGGCGGCGTGGGCGTGCGCGGCGCGTACCTGGGGCTGGACCTCGGGCACACGCACGGCCACCTGGCCCGCGCCCTGGTCGAGGGCATCGGCTTCAGCCTGGCCGACGCCGCGCGCCCGATGCTCGCCGCCGTACCCGCCGCCCCGGAGATCACCGCGACCGGCGGCGGCGCCCGCGGCCGGCTGATGCTCCAGGTCCTCGCCGACCTCGTCGGCCGGCCGATCAGCCGCCCGGACGACGCGCGGCACGGCGCCGCGCTCGGCGCCGCGACGCTCGCGCTGCTCGGCACGGGCGCCTGGACGGACACCGCGATCCTGCGGGCGGCCCGGCGCGCGGCGGTGCGCGTCGAACCGCGACCGGACCTCGCCGCCTACGCGCTGCCCCGCGCCCGGTTCGACGCCGCCCGCGCGGCGACCCGCGCCCACGCCGCCGCGGCGGCGACCGACCACCACCGCACCACGACATAGGAGAAGCCGTTATGCCCCTCGCAGACCCACGCCCCCTCCTCGCCGCCGCCCGCAGCGCGCGGCACGGCGTCGGGGCGTTCAACGCCACCCTGTTGGAGCACGCCGAGGCGCTGGTCACCGGCGCCGAGGCGGCCCGCGCGCCGCTGGTGTTGCAGATCAGCGAGAACGCGGTCCGCTACCACGGTGGCCTGCGCCCCCTCGCGCTGGCCGCGCGGGCGCTCGCCGAGGCGGCGACCGTCCCCGTCGTGCTGCACCTCGACCACGCCGAGGACGTCGACCTCGTCCACCAGGCGGTGGATCTCGGTTTCACCTCCGTCATGTTCGACGGCTCCCGGCTGCCCGACGACGAGAACCGGGCCACCACCCGCCGGATCGTCGCGCACTGCCACGCCCGCGACGTCGCGGTCGAGGCCGAACTCGGTGAGGTCGGCGGCAAGGACGGCGTGCACGCCCCGGGGGTGCGGACCGACCCCGCCCAGGCCCGCAGGTTCTGCGAGGAGACCGGAGTCGACTCGCTCGCCGTCGCGGTCGGCACCTCCCACGCGATGGCGTCCCGCGACGCGGTGGTCGACCTGGAACTGGTCGCCGCGATCTCCGAGCTGGTGCCGGTGCCCCTGGTGCTGCACGGTTCCTCCGGCGTCGACGACGCGACCCTGCGGGCCGTGGTGACCAGGGGGATGACGAAGGTCAACATCGCCACCCATCTCAACAAGGTCTTCACCCGGGTGGTGCGCGAGCGGCTCGACGCGGACCCCAGGCTGCTGGACGCGCGCAAGTACGTCGCGCCGGCCCGCGACGCCATGGCGGCCGAGGTCGAGCGCCTGATCACGCTGCTCGGCCCGCAGACACCGCAGGTGCTGTCATGACCGCGCCCCGGATCCTCGTCACCCCCCGGTCGATGTCGGCACCGGGCTCGGCAGCCGTCGACCGGCTCCGGGCCGCCGGCTTCACCGTCGTCGCACCCGCCCCGGGGCGGCAGCCCACCGGCGCGGAACTCGCCGCCGCGCTGCCCGGCGTCGTCGGCTGGATCGCCGGCGTCGAGACGATCGACGCGGGCGTCCTGGCCCACGCCGACGCCCTGCGGGTGATCAGCCGCAACGGCGCCGGCCGCGACGCCATCGACGGTCCGGCCGCCGACGCGGCCGGCGTCCAGGTGCTCACCGCCCGGGGCGCCAACGCACAGGGTGTCGCCGAACTCGCCCTCGCGCTCGCCCTCATGGGCCTGCGCGGCCTGCCCGAGGCCAGCGCCGCCCTACGCGCCGGCCACTGGCGGCGCGGCACCGGGCGGGAGGCCGCCGGGCGTACCCTCGGCGTGGTCGGTCTCGGCGCGATCGGGCGCCGCCTCGCCCACCTGGCGCGCGGCCTCGGCATGCGGGTCGTGGCGCACGATCCTTTCGTCACCGACGGCGGCGACGTGGCGCTGCTGCCGCTGGAGGCCCTGCTGCGCACCAGTGAGGTCGTGTCGCTGCACGTCCCGCCGTCACCGGCCGGGCCGCTGCTCGGGTCCGCCGAACTCGCCCTGCTCCGCGACGACGCCGTCCTGCTCAACACCGCACGGTCGACCCTGGTCGACGAGGCGGCCCTGCTGGCGGAGCTGGAGTCCGGCCGGATCGCGCTGTACTCGGTCGACGCCTTCGACCGCGAACCGCCGGAGCCGTCGGCCCTGCTCGCCCATCCCCGGGTGGTGCCGACGCCACACCTCGGCGCCGCGACGACCGAGAGCGTCCGCCGGGCGTCGGACGCCGCGGTGGACAACCTGCTCGCCGCCCTCGGCGTCGAGGGCGGGGGTCGCTGAACCGCCGCACGGACCGGAGGTCAGGCGTAGTCCTCGCAGAGCTGGCCGCGCAGCTTGGCGAGCGCTCGGGTGATGAGCCGGGAGACGTGCATCTGGGAGACGCCGATCCGGTCGGCGATCTGGGCCTGGGTCAGGTTGCCGTGGAAACGCATGCTCAGGATCCTGCGTTCGCGTTCCGGCAGCGTGGCGAGGGCCGGGCCGAGGGCGACGCGGATCTCGGCCAGGTCGAGGCCGTGGTCGTTGGCGCCCAGGGTGTCGCCGAGTTCCCTGCTGCCGTCGGCTCCGACCGGGGTGGACAGCGAGGTGGCCCGGTAGGCCCGGGCCCCTTCCAGTCCTTCCAGGACCGCCTCCTCGGTCAGGTCGAGGTAGGTCGCGATGTCGGCCACGGTCGGCGAGCGCCCCAACGTCTGGGTGAGGGTGCTGTTCGCCTCGCTGATGGTCAGGCGTAGTTCCTGCAGGCGGCGGGGCACCCGCACGGCCCAGGTGCGGTCACGGAAGTACCGCTTGATCTCGCCGATGATGGTGGGGATGGCGTATCCGGTGAAGTCGACGCCCCGGGTGGGGTCGAAGTTGTCGACGGCCTTGATGAGCCCGACCGCGGCGGTCTGGGCCAGGTCCTCGTCGTGTGCGCCGCGTCCGGCGTAGCGGCGTGCCAGGTGGCGGGCGAGTGGCAACCACGCCTCGATGGCGCGTTCCCGCAGTGCCGGTCGGCGGGGGTCGTCGGCCGGGGTGGCGGCCATCGCGGCCAGGAGGTCGTCGGCGCTCTCGGCGTTCTGCGCGCCGCTTCGTCTGCCGAGGCGGGTGCTGGTCGCCGGTTCGAGGGTGGTGGCCATGGGGTGGTCCTTCCGCACGTGCCCGTGGATCGGATCGACCGGAAGTTCTCCGAACCGGCTGTCGCCGGAGCACACGTACGGGCGGGTGCGCTGTCGCAAGGCCACGATCACGGGCCTCGCCACCGCGTCATGTCGTCCAGATGATGTCGCGAACACTACCCGAAGGATTGGCTAATTACTAGCCGAACGGACGATGTGGGGCGGTGCGTCTTTCGCCTTGTCCTGAACCGGATCTCGGGGGCGCGGGAGTTGGCAGAGCCTGCGCCGGCTCGGCCGCCGATCGGTGCCCGCCTCGTGACCACCGGCGGTCCTGCCGGGGTGTGCGGGGCCGTGCCAGGATGTGGCGGTGTCGTACCCTCCTCATCCGTCGTACCCACCCATGCCCGGCGCCGTCACGCCGCTGATGGCCTACCCCCACCCGATTTCGCCGCCCCCGGGCCACGCGGTGCTGGCCGTCTCGGTCAACCGCGGGCCGTACATTGTGCCCGCACCGACCACCAGCAAGTTCAAGGTCGACCGTCAGACGGTGCCGATCCCCGGCGAGGGCACCTGGTACGTGGCCGTCCCGGCAGGGCCGCACGACGTCCGCTACACCGACTTCATGGGCATCCCCGTCATGACCACCGCGCTCGTCGCCCACCCCGGGGCCCTGCACGCCCTGTCGTTCCGCTTCGGCGGTTGGCGCAACCGCGTCCACGACGGGCACGGCACCGACGTGACGAAGTTCGGCATGTGGTCGAACTACAGCGTCCTGCTCGTCACGCTGGTCGTGTTCGGGCTGCTCTGCTGCGGTGGTTCCGCGCTCGTCGCCACGCTCTCCACCTCGCCCTGACCACCTCGCCCTGACCACCTCGGCCGCCGGCCACTGAGGACAGCTTTCGTCCGACCCGGGCGACGTCCTCAGTGGCCGGCCCGGATCAGCCGTCGTCCCGGTTGCGCAATCTCGAAGAGGACCGGCACGCCTCGGTCGCCTACCGTCTCGACCATGGTCCGCGCAGGCAACGCCGTGGTACTGGGCGCCAGTATGGGCGGGCTGATCGCCGCCCGGGTGCTCAGCGACGCGTACGACACCGTCACGATCGTCGACCGCGACATCCTGCCCGAGGCGCCGGCGCCACGGCGCGGGGTGCCCCAGTCGCGTCAGCTGCACGTTCTGCTGGCCCGCGGGCGGCAGGCGCTCGACGAACTGTTCCACGGTCTCAGCGACGAGCTGCACGCGGCCGGCGCACCCCTCGTCGACCTCAACGGGCAGGTGCACTGGTGCAACGACGGCTACCCGATGCGCCGCTCCCCGTCCCAGCTCATCGGCGTGGGGGTCAGCCGCCCCCTGCTGGAGCGCACGGTGCGGGCCCGGGTGGAGAAGCTGGGGAACGTCCGTTTCCAGCCGCCCGCGGAGGCGACCGGTCTGCTGAGCACCGACGACCGTCGCCGGATCACCGGTGTCCTGGTGACGCCGCGCGACGGGGCGGCCTACCGGCTCGACGCCGATCTGGTGGTCGACGCCTGCGGCCGGGCGTCGCGTACCCCGGGGTGGCTGACCGCGCTCGGCCACCCGGCCCCGGAAGAACAGCGGGTCGCGGTCGACGTCACCTATGTCACCCGCAACTACGAGCGCGACCCCCGCCACCTCGACGGCCTCCTCGGCGCGCTGACCAACGCCGTTCCGGGGCGTCCGCGCACCGGCATCGTCGCCGCCCAGGAGGACGGCCGCTTCGGGGTGGCCCTCGCCGGGGTGCTCGGCGAGCAGCCGCCGCTGGACGACGAGGGCTACGCGCGGTTCGCCGAGTCGCTGGGTCTGCCGCTGATCAGCCGGTTGGTGCGCGAGGCCACCCCCGTCGGCGAACCGGCCCTGATGCGGTATCCGGCGAGCGTCCGGCGGCGCTACGAGCGGCTGCGCCGCTTTCCGCTCGGCTACCTGGTGTTCGGGGACGCCCTGTGCAGCTTCAACCCCGTCTACGGTCAGGGAATGACGGTCGCGGCCACCGAGGGCCTGCTGCTGCGGACCCTGCTGGCGGGCGACCGGGACCGGCTGTGGCGGCGGTTCTTCCGTGGGGCCGGCAAGCTCATCGACGGCCCGTGGTCCATCGCGGTCGGCACGGATCTGCGCTTCCCCGAGGTGGACGGGCGCCGGACGGTGCGGGTGCGGCTCGTCAACGCGTACGTGCACCGGCTCCACGCCGCCGCCCGCACCGACGCGGTGCTCGGCACCGCCTTCCTGCGGGTCCTCAACCTCGTCGACCCGCCGCACCGGCTGCTGCGTCCGGCGATCGTGCGTCGGGTGCTGCGGGGCGGGGCCTCGCGGTCCGCGCGCGATGCCCGGCCCGGAGCCGCCCCCGGGAGCTGATCCGGCCGCGACCGCCTCCCGGCTGACGGTCGGGCGACCGTGCCGCCCCCCGGGGCGGCGGCCGGCGACGTCCGTAGGGTGCCCAGCCCGCCGGCCGGGATGACCCCGGCCGGCGGTGCGGGGCCCTACGGGCTGGTCGCGGAGGCCGCCGCCCGGACGAGCGTGACCTCGCCGCGGCGCGCGACCGGGACGATCAGCGCCGACGCGACCAGCGCGGCCACCGCGATGCCGAGCCAGCCCCAGAAACCGAAGGCGATGACCAGGCCGGACAGCACGGCCGGACCGATGATGTTCTGCGTGATCACGTGTAGGTCGAACGCGCCGAGGTACTCGCCCTGGGCGTGCTCCGGGGCGAGGCCGAAGGCGAGACCCCACCCCGAGGCGGCCTGCATCACCTCGGCCACCGACAGGATCAGCACCGCGGCGACGATCGCGACGGACACCAGCACGACGTCGTCGTTGAGGGCGGTCACCGCGATGACGGCGCAGCCGCCGGCCAGCCAGTAGCCGGAGCGCCGGGCGAGCCTGCCGGCACCGTCCACGGTGTCCGCGCCACGGCTGGCCCGCACCTGGAACAGGATGACGAACACCGTGTTGAAGATGAGCAGCAGCGGGATCAGGAAGTGCGGCAGCGAGGTGCGGTTGAGCGCCCACAGCGGCATCGTGACCAGGATGACGGTGACGTGGGAGGCGAGCACCGTCGAAACGCCGACGACGGAGAGGAAGCGTGGGTCGCGTACGGCGGCGAAGCGCTTGAAGCCCACCGGAACGGGACGCGACGGCGTGTCGGGCAGGCGGGTGACCAGCAGCGCGGCGCTGGCCATCAGCGCGGCGGTGGTGAGCGGGATCAGCACCAGCAGCCGCTGGCTGAGCGCGGCGACGGCGGCCACGCCGATGCCGATGCTGAAACCGATGTTGAACACCGACCGCATCATGGCCTTGAGCTTGACCCGTTCCTCGGCGGGCACGAGATTGCCCACGAGAGCCCCGTTGGTCGGGCCGGTGCCGTACTCGATGAAGCCGACGGCGACCACCAGGGCGAAGAAGTGGGTCGCGTTGTCCACCAGGGCGTAGAGCCCGAATCCCACCGTCAGCGCGGCGAACAGCATGACGAGCAGCCGGCGCGCGCCCACCCGGTCGGCGATCACGCCGAACAGGACCGATGAGATGAAGGCGGACATGCCCGCCGCGGACAGGCCCAGGCCGACCTGCTTGGGGTCGAGCCCGACGCGGAGCGTGAAGTAGACGACGCTGCCGCTGAGAAAGACTCCCTTGCCGATCGATTCGGCCAGCCGGATCGCGATCAGTTTCCTGCGTAGCGGATCGGTCGGTACCAAACGGGTTCCGGATTCAATCAATCGCGAAAAGGGCATATTCGCACATCCTGGTGTGGGGGAGCGGTCGGCGTCAATCATCGCGGTGGCGGCGTCGGGCGGGACAGGGCGTTCGGTGGGCCGGAGGGTGGGACGAATTCCTGGGTCGACCGGGACGGTTGCCCGTGGACGCCCGGAGCGCGGTGGGCTAGTTGCGCGGCCCGACCAGGGCGGGCGTCCCGAGTCGTGCGAGGCGTTGAGCAGGCGGTCCGCGGGTTTCGCCCCGGCCGTCCGGTCCGATGTGGGTCGTTTCGTCGTCGAGAAGCTTCCTTCGATCGTTCATATTAATTTGATCACTGCAATTGCGTCAGAAGATGGACATGGATACCGTACGGCTAAGTACGCATGTTCTTCTGTTGGTGGTCATCAGATGTTCACGCCGATGCGGAGTCGGCGATTCCGCGACGCCTCCACGGAAGGGAGGCGTCGCGGGCCAGTTAGGACGGGTGAGGTGTTGTGATGGTCAGCGTGGGCTCGACCACCGAATCGGCTCTTACGATGAGGCGGGAGCCAGGAGGTGTCGCGTACGAGGCAGGATCGCGTGCCGTGACAGTTGTGCTGGCCGACGCCCAGCCGGTGGTGCGCAAGGGCCTGCGTGCCCTGCTGTCCTCCTCGGCCGAGGTCACCGTGGTCGCCGAGGTGGGTACCGCGCGGGAGGCGATGAAAGGGGCGGCGTCGCTGCGCCCCGACGTGCTCGTGCTCGACATCGAGCTGCCGGACTTCCAGGCGGGGGTGACGCTGCAGGAGATCGCCCGGCTCTCGCCCTCGACCGCGGTGCTGGTCTTCACCGCGGTCGAGGACGAGGGGTCGGTCTTCGCGGCCATGCGTGCCGGCGCGCGGGGCTACGTGCTCAAGAGCTGTCCGGGCGACGGCATCGTGCGGACGATCCGGGGCCTCGCGACGGGCGAGGTGATCCTTGGACCCAGGGTGGCCGACCAACTCATCGCGAAGCTCGGCCGGGAACCCCGCAACCAGCAGCTCTTTCCGGAGCTGACGGCGCGCGAGCGGCAGGTGCTGGAGCTGATCGCATCGGGCATGCGCAACGGGGCGATCGCCACGCAGCTGCACCTGTCGCCCAAGACGGTCAGCAACCACATCTCGACAATTTTCAACAAGTTGAACGTGTCGGACCGGTACGAGGCGATCGAGGTCGCCCGGAAGGCCAGGCTGGAGCGTCCCGCGCCGAGTCCCGACCGGGTGTCCGGTGGCAGCGTCCCGCTGGCACACAGGTGGGGCGCGACACCCTTGCCGAAGGTGGGCGACTCCGCCGAGTACGCCGACGCGCGATCGACGAAGAGGTGAGTGGGATGGTCCTTGATCTGGAAGCGATCACGAATCGGCTGGAGCCGAGGTTCGGCAAGGCGGCGCACCGCTGGGTCGGCACGTTGACCCAGCGGCTGGACGAACTCGTCGAGCAGTGGGGGCTCGACCTCGGCGACCAGCTCAAGTCCGGCAACTCCTCGGTGGTGTTCCGGTGCCGGGGCCCGCAGGGAGACGCGGTGCTGAAGCTGTCACCCGACAGCTACGCCGTGCGGGAGGAGGTCGACATGCTGCGCCAGTTCGCGGCCAGCGGGCGGGTGCCGGCGGTGCTGGCGGTGGCCAAGGGCGCGGTGCTGCTTGAATCGATCCACCCGGGCACGTTGGTGGAGAAGATGCCGCAGCCGCCCTCGCCGGCGGAGTACGCCGCGTTCCTCAACGACCTGCACGGCGTCGGGGACCCGGCGGCCGCGCCGCGGCGGCTGGAGGACTGGATCGACGTGCTGTTCAACTCGGCGGTGCGGCGCGGCGCCGACCTCGCCGGGTCGAAGCGGCTCCGCGACGACCTGTTCGCGGCACCCACCGACACCGTGCTGCTGCACGGCGACCTGCACCTGGGCAACGTGCTCAGCGGCGGTGCGAAGGGCCTGGTGGCCATCGACCCGATGGCCTGCGCCGGTGACCCCTGCTTCGACGCGGTCGACTACGTGCTGGAGGGCCTGGACCGTGCGGAGATGTTGCGCCGGCGTGACGAGTTGGCAGCGGCGGCCGGCATCGACGTGGAGCGGCTCGACATGTGGTGCCGGGTGACCGCCCCGATCGGGGCGACGTACGTCAGCAACCCGGGGCACTCCGCGGAGCTGGCCGCTTTCGGCCGCGGCGAGTACTAGCGACGTTCCACGGCGGTGCGCGAATCCCGACCGGCCCCCGGTCCGACGGCTGACCCCGTCGGGCCGGGGGCCGGGCCGCGTCCGGCGGAGGCGTCAAAGGTGCCGGGAACCCGACCCGGGAGGTTTTCCCCGGGGAGCGGGGAACGATGCTCTGTCGGGTGGGACGTCCGGCGGACCACGCTCGATGCATGGTTCGTACCGGTCCTGCTTCCTTCGCTCAGGAACGACTCTATTTCCTCAACCAGCTTCAGCCCGGCAACCCGGCGTACGTGGTGGCCTTCGCGGTCCACCTGCACGGCGCGCTGCGACCCGAGGTGCTGCGCGGGGCGCTCACGCGCGTCGTCGCCCGGCACGACGCGCTGCGCACCACGTTCGCGCTGGTCGACGGTGTGCTCACCCAGCGGGTGTCGCCCACCCCGCACGCGGACATCGACGTCGAGGTGGGCGGGTGGGCCGACCGGGACACCCAGGAGACCTTCCTGCACACCCTGGTCGCCGAGCAGGCCCGGCGTCCCTTCGGGCTCGGCGACGGGCCGGTGCTGCGCGCCTTCCTGCGTTCCTGGGGCCCGGACGAGCACACGCTCGCGGTGTTGGTGCACCACATCGCCTGCGACGGCTGGTCGGTGGGCCTGCTGCTGCGGGACCTCGCCGCCGAGTACAACGCCGCGCTGTCCGGAACCGCCGCCGCCGCGTACGCCGAACCGCCGCAGTCCCACCTGACGTACGCGCGGCGGCAGCGCGAGTCCTGGGAGCGCGACAGCTCCGGGCTGGACTTCTGGCGAGCCCGGCTGCGTGACGTTCCGCAGCTCGCGCTGCCCACCGACTTCCCCCGGCCGAGTGTGCTCAGCGCCGACGGCGTGGTGCTCCGCCGCCCCGTCGAGCCCGCGCTGGTCGAGCGGCTCACCGGATGGGCCAGGGAGCGGGGCGCAACGCTGTTCGCGGTGACGCTTGCCGCGTACGCCTCGGTGCTGTCGCGGTACGCGCGCCAGGACGAGGTGGTGATCGGCGTGCCGGTGGCCAACCGGATGGACGAGGCCGAGGAGCGCGTCGTCGGCTGCCTGGTCAACACGCTGCCGATCCGCCTCGACGTGTCCGGCCGGCCGAGCTTCGCCGAACTGGTCGACCGGGCCCGCGGGGCCAGCATGGCCGCGTTCGCCAACCAGGACGTGCCGTTCGAACAGATCGTGCGGGCCACCGTGGGGGAGCGGCAGCTCAGCCACGCCCCGCTGTTCCAGACCTCCCTGACGGTGCAGAACTTCCCGTTCGCGTTCCCCGAGTTCGACGGGGTGAAGCTGACCGAGGTCGACGTCGAGATCGACGTCACCAAGTTCGACCTGGGCCTGACCCTCGACGTCTCCACCGCCACGCCGTTCCTGCGTGCCGAGTACAGCACCGAACTGTTCACCCCGGCGACCGTCGAGACGCTGCTCAACCACTACCTGACCTTCCTGAGGTCGGTCGTCGACGAGCCGGGCGACGAGCCGTCCATGGTGGCGGAGGCCGAGCGGCTGCTGCTGACCGAGGGGGTGAATCCGCCGGTCCCGCAGCGGCCGGTCGAGCACCCGTCGGTGCTGCGCCGGTTCGCCGAGCACGTGGCGCACACCCCGGACGCGGTGGCGGTGCGCCACCGGGACGTGGAGGTCACCTACGCCGAGCTGGACCGGTGGGCCGGGCGGATCGCGGCGGGCCTGGCCGATCGGGGCGTACGGCGCGGCGACCGGGTCGGGCTGCTGCTGCGCCGCTCGCCCGCGATCGTCGCGGCGATCCTGGGCGTGTGGAAGCTCGGCGGCGTCTACGTGCCACTGGACCCCGAGTACCCGCAGCAGCGCCTCGACCTGATCACGGCCAGCGCCGCGATGCCGTTCATGCTGGTGGAGGCCAGCACCGCCGACACCGCCGGGGCCCTGGCGCAGGACCGCGACATCCGGCTGGCCGACGCGCACACCCTCAACGGGACGTCCGTGGTCGCGGAGACGTTCCCCGGGCCGGGTGACCAGGCGTACATCATCTACACCTCGGGCTCCACCGGGGTGCCCAAGGGCGTCATGGTCGGACACGGCGGCCTGGACGCCCTGCACAGCCCGACCCCGGCCGGCCTCGACGTCACCGCCGCCGACGTGTGGCTGGCGGCGAGCTCGTTCTCGTTCGACGCCTCGGTGTGGGAGATGTGGGGAGCGCTGACCACCGGCGGCCGGCTGGTCGTCGCCGACCAGGCCGACCTGGTGGACCGGCAGCGGCTGGCCGCGTTGGTACGCCGCGAGGCCGTCACGGTGGTCTTCCAGACCCCGGGTGCGCTCTACCGGCTGCTGCCCCCCTACCTGCGGCTGCTGGGCGCGCACGAGGTCTCCAGCATCCGCTACGTCATCCTGGGCGGCGAGGCGCTGAGCTGGTCGCGGGTCACGTCGCTGGTCGCCGGCACGCCGGGCATGCGCGCGGTGTTCGTCAACATGTACGGCATCACCGAGGGCACCATCCACGTCACGATCTTCGCGGCGCCCGCCGCGGACCTGGCCCGGGTCAGGGAGGGCAACGTCGGTGTGCCGTTGCCGTCGGGGCGCTGCTACGTCCTCGACGACGACCTGCGGCCGACCGGTCTCAACGTGCCCGGCGAGCTGTACTGCGGCGGCGTGCTCGTCGCGCACGGCTACGTGGACAACCCGGAGCTGACCGGGGCGCGCTTCCTGCCCGACCCGTACGGCGGGGGCGTGATGTACCGGACCGGCGACGTGGTCAAGTGGGGCGTCGACGGGAACCTGGTGTACCTCGGCCGCAACGACACCCAGGTGCAGCTGCGCGGCTACCGCGTCGAGCTGGCCGAGGTCGAGGGCGCGTTCCTGACCCACCCGGCGGTGCGTTCGTGCGCCGTGGCGGCGGAGAACGACGAGCTGGCCGCCTTCGTCGTCGGCGAGTTCGGCCCGGACGCCGAACGCGAGCTGCGGGCCTACGTGCGGGGGACGTTGCCGGCGTACATGGTGCCGTCGCGGATCCTGACCGTCGCGGCGATCCCGCTGACCGCGCACGGCAAGGTGGACACCGCGCGGCTGCTGGCCGACAGCCGCGCCGCGCGCACGGCCGCCGCCCCCGCGGCGCGGCGCGACCGCACCGCCGGCACCGGCCTGGAGGAGCGCATCCGGGCCTGCTGGGGCGAGGTGCTGGACCGGGTCGACATCGGGCTGCACGACAACTTCTTCGACCTGGGCGGGCACAGCTTCACGCTGATCGCGCTGCAACAGCGGCTCTCCGAGGAGGGCCTGGACGTCTCCGTGACGGACCTGTTCCGCTCCGGCACGGTCGCCGGCTGCGCCGCGCACCTGCAACAGGAGGCCCCGGTGCTCGCCGACGCGAAGGTGGCGCAGCGCCGTCAGGGCCGCGCCCTGCTCGCCGACCGGCGCCGCACCGGAGGCGGCCGTGGCTGAACTCGACGACAGCGCGGCGGTGGCGGTGGTCGGCATGGCCGTACGGGCCCCGGGCGCCGAACGCGACCTGGACCTGTTCTGGCACAACGTGGTCAACGGAGTCGACGCGGTCACCTTCTTCACACCCGAGCAGCTCGTCGGCTGGGGCGTGCCCAAGGACGTGGTGGAGCGGCCCGACTTCGTGCCCGCCCGGGCGGTGCTGCGCGACGCGGACCGCTTCGACCACCGGCTGTTCAGCTACTCGCCGTCGGACAGTGCGCTGATGGACCCGCAGCAGCGGATCCTGCTGGAGTGCGCCTGGACCGCGCTGGAGCACGCCGGCCACCCGCCCGTCGCCGCCGACGGCAACCGGATCGGCGTGTACGTCGGCACCGGCCTGAACGTCTACCTGCTCGACAACGTGTGGCCCAACGAACGCGCGGTCGAGGCGGCCGGCGGCCTGGGGCTGATCATCGGCAGCGACAAGGACTTCGCGGCCACCCGGATCGCGTACAAGCTCAACCTGCAGGGTCCGGCGCTGGCCGTGCAGACCGCCTGCTCGACGTCGCTGGTCGCGGTGCACCAGGCGGTGCAGGCGTTGCTGACCTACGACGCCGACGTGGCGCTGGCCGGGGGCGCCACGGTTGCCCCGCCGACGCGGCGCGGGCACCTGTACGAGCCCGGCGGGATCTTCTCCGCCGACGGCCGGTGCCGGGCCTTCGACGCCGCGGCCGACGGCACCGTTCCCGGCGACGGCGCGGGTGTGGTGGTGCTCAAGCGGCTCGGGGACGCGCTACGCGACGGCGACACCGTGCACGCCGTGATCCGCGGCTCCGCGGTCAACAACGACGGCTCCCGCAAGGCGGGCTTCACCGCGCCCGGCCCCACCGGCCAGAGCGGTGTGATCTCGGCGGCGCTGAGCGTGGCCGACGTCGACCCGGAGACCGTCGGCCTGATCGAGACCCACGGCACCGGCACCGCGCTCGGCGACCCGATCGAGGTGGCGGCGCTGCGACAGGTCTTCGACAGCGTTCGGCCCGACCGGCTGCCCTGCGCGCTCGGCGCGGCCAAGTCGGTCGTCGGGCACCTGGACACCGCCGCCGGGGTGATCGGCCTGATCAAGACCGTGCTGGCGCTGAAGCACCGGGTGATCCCGCCGATCGCCCACCTGCTCACACCCAGCCCGGCGGTCGAACTGGACGGTTCGGTGTTCGAGCTGCCGGCGACGGCCCGACCCTGGGAGCCGATCGACGGCGTACGCCGGGCCGGGGTGAGCGCCTTCGGCATCGGCGGCACCAACGCCCACGTCGTGCTGGAGCAGGCCCCGGCCGTCCGGCCCCGGCCGCGCCGCCACGTCACCGAGCTGGTCCTGGTCTCCGCCAAGACCGCCGTCGTGGCGCAGGACAGCCTGGACCGCGCCGTCGCCCACGTGGCCGGGACGACGCCCGGCGAACTGGCCGACCTCGCGTACACGCTGCGGACCGGCCGGGCCGAGCTGCCGTGGCGGGCCGCGTTCCTGACCGGAGCACACGGCTCGCCGTCGACGGTCCGGCAGGCCGGCGCGAAGGCGCGGGCGCGCGGGGTGGCGCTGCACCTCACCGGGGCCGGCGAGCTGACCGGCAACCGGCCCAACTACGACGCCGACCCGGTGTACCGCCGGGTCGTCGACGAGGGCGTGGCGCTGCTGCGCGATCACGACCTCGACGAGGCCGTCCGGGAGCGCTGCGACCGGCTGCTGGCCTGTGTCGGCCTGGCGCAGTCGCTGCGCAGCCGGGGGCTGGCCCCGCGCGCCGTGGCCGGCGCCGGCATCGGCGCGGTGGCCTGCGCGGTCGTGGCGGGGATCATGTCCGTCGCGGACGCGCTGGGGCTGATCCGCGGCACCGGCGTCGACGGCATCCGGCTCGGCCCGGCCGACCTGCCCGTCCACGCCTCCGACGGGCAGCCGCTGACCGGCGGCGGCGACCTCGCGTACTGGCGGGCGCGGGCGGCCGAACCGCCTGCGCCGGCGACGCTGCCCGTCGACCTCGACCCGGTGTTCTGGATCGAGGTCGGCACGAGCGTCACCCCGCACCTGGGCCCGGACCAGCCCGTGCTGCCCGCCGACCGGCACGCCCGGCTGCTCGCGACCGTCGGCGCGCTGTGGCAGCTGGGTGTCATCGGCGCCTGGGACGGCGTGCACGACACCGGACGGCGTCGGCTGCCCGCCCCCACCTACCCCTTCGCGGCCACCCGGCACTACCTGGACGCCCCCGCGACCCACCTGGACACAGAGAGGCACCACTGATGCGCGACGTACACGACCGGACCTGGGTGGCCGAGTTCGAGGAACTGTGGATGGAGGTGCTCGGCGTCGACACGGTCGACGACGACGACGACTTCTTCGACCTCGGCGGCCACTCGCTCAGCGCGCTGCGGCTGAGCACGCTGATCCGTCAGGAGCTCAACCTCGCGGTGATGTTCGGCCACGTCCTGGAGAACCCCCGCCTCGCCGACCTGCGTGACGTCGCGAGCCAGGTGTCGCCGGACAAGCCCGTGGCGGAGAGCGTGTGATGGCCGCCCGCGACCTCACCACCTGGACGCCGCTCGCCGCGCGGGTGCTCGGCCTCACGCCCGAGCACCTGCGCGACGCGGCCGGCACGGAGTCGTTCGTCGCCCTCGGCGGCACCTCGCTACAGGCCATCGCGTTGGTCTCGCTGGGTCAGCGTGAGCTGCGGGCGCACGTGGACAGCGCCCGGCTGCTGTCGGCGCTGCCGCTGGCGCGGGCGCTGGCCGGCGCGGTGGACTACGTGGACACCGCGCCGCCGGTGGCCGCGCAGCGACCCGCCGAGCTGGAACTGCTGCCCGGCCAGCGGTCCATGCTGGCAGCGCACCTGCTCGACCAGGACGCGCCCTACCACCTGATGTTCACGCTGGAGGCGGACGGGCCGCTCGACGAGGACCGGACCCGCTCGGCGCTGCGCGAGTTGGCGACCCGGCACGAGGCGTTGCGCACCCGGTTCGTCCGGGACCCGCATCAGGCCCGGATCGTGCTGCCCGCGCCGTACGAGCCGAGGCTGCTGCACCAGACGTTGCCCGACGACGACGCGGTACGCGCCGTGCACGAGCTCTACGGCCGGTCGGCCGCGCGGTTGCTGCGCCCCTTCGAGCAGCCGCCGGTCGTCTTCGTGTTGACCCGCGCCGGGCAGCGTGACCTGCTGACCATGCTGGTGCACCACACGATCGCCGACGGCTGGAGCGTCGGCGTGCTCTGGCGCGAGTTCGCCGAGTTCTACGCCGGCGCCGGTCCGGCGGGCGCGGCGCCGTCGCCGGACTGGGTCGGCTCGCGGCTGGCCGCGCAGGAGGCCTCCGGGGCGTTGGACGGCGCGCTGGCCCGGACGGCGGCCCGGCTGGACGGCGCGCCGTTCACGGTGACGCTGCCCACCGACCTGCCGCCGGTCGTCGAGGCCGACGGTCACGGCGCACGGCTGCATCTGCACCTCGACGCCGAGGCAGCGCGGGCCGCGACCGAGCTGGCCCGGCACTGCCGGGTGACGGTGACGTCGGTGGCCATGGCGGCGTGGGCACTGGCCGTGTCCCGCCGCGCGGGCCTGAGCGACCTGGTGCTCGGGGTGCCGGCGGCGGGCCGTTTCGAGGCGGGCATGGACGGCATCGTGGGCCTGTGCACCCGGGTCGTCCCGGTGCGCTGCGCCGCGGCCGACGACGTCGACGCGCGGGACTACGTACGCGGCGTGGCGGCGGCGCTGGCCGAGGCGGTGGCCGACGCCGACGTGCCGTTCGAGCGGGTCGTCTCCGGGCTCGGCGTCCCCAGCGACCCGGGCCGCAACCCGCTGGCGCAGTTCGGCTTCGCCGCCCACCACGAGCTGGTGCCCGACGAGCTGGCCGCCGGCGGTCGCACCTGGCGGGTCCACGAGGGCCACTGCCACGGCGCGGTGTTCGACGCGCTGCTCTACCTCCAGTCGTGGTCGTGTCGTCCCCGGTTCGCCCTGGAGTACGCGACGTCGGCGCTCACCGCCGCCGACGCCGGGGAGCTGGCCGAGTCGTTCCGGGCGACGCTGCTGGAGCTGGCCGCCGGTCCGGGCGCGGCCCTGCGCGACGTCACGACCCTGTCGGCGCGGCAGCACGCCCGGCTGCGGGAGCTGGGCGCGGGCGGCTCGTACGACACCTCCGGCGACGTGTGGAGCCGGTTCGCGGCGCACGCGGAGTCGGCGGGCGAGCGGATCGCGCTGGTCGACGCGCACGCCGGGCTCACGCTGACCTACCGTGAGCTGCACGACCATGCCGTCGAGCAGTCGCGGCTACTGCACGCGCACGGCGTGCGCGCCGGTGACGCGGTGATCCTGGAGCTGCCGCGCTCGGCTGCCGAGGCCGTCGCGGTGCTGGGTGTGCTGCGGCTGGGCGCGCACTACGTCGCGGTCGACCAGCACGCCACCGGCGAGTGGCGGGCGCACGTCGCCGCCGCCGTCGCGCCGCGGGCCCGACTCGGCGCGGACGCGCCCGGCCCGGAGTGGTCGGGCGTCGCCGAATGTGCCCTGGCCTGCTCGGCGACGCCGCCGCGGGGCGGGGCGGACGGCTCCGGCGCAGGGAACGGCGACCGCCCGGTCGGGGCGGCCCCGACCGACCCGGCGCGGACCGCGTACGTCTCCTTCACGTCGGGCTCCACCGGGGTGCCCAAGGGCGTGGTCGTGCCGCACCGGGCGGTGCTGCGGCTGGCGGACGATCCCCACCTGTTCGCCGACCCGGCGGGCATGCGGATCACGCGGCTGTCCCCGCTCGCGTTCGACGCGTCCACGCTGGAGCTGCTGGTGCCGCTGGCCAACGGCGACACGGTGGTGGTGTTCCCGCCCGGGGAGCCGACGCCGAGCGGGCTGGCCGATTTCCTGCGCACCGCCGGGATCACCCACGTCTGGCTCACCTCGGGCGTGTTCCACCTGGTCGCCGACCACCGCCCGGACGCGTTCGCCGGGCTGCGGCAGCTGTTCACCGGCGGCGGTGTGGTCTCACCGCCGCACGTGCGCCGGGTGTTGCGGGCCTGCCCGGGGCTGCGGGTCACCAACGCCTACGGCCCCACCGAGAACACCACGTTCACCACGACGTACCCGGTCGACCACGCCGACGCGACGCCGGACCCGCTGCCGATCGGCGCGGCGGTGCACGGCACCGACCTGTACGTCGTCGACCCGTCCGGACGCCTCGTCGCGCCAGGTGCGGTCGGCGAGCTGTGCACGGCGGGGACCGGGCTCGCCGACGGCTACCTCAACGACCCCGTACGCACCGAGGCGTCGTTCGTCCGGCACCGGGACCCCGGGGTGCGTTTGTACCGCACCGGGGACCTGGTGCGCTGGGGCGCGGACGGGCAACTGCGCTTCCTGGGCCGCAACGACCGCCAGGTGAAGATCGCCGGGCACCGGGTGGAGCTGGTCGACGTCGAGCGCAGGCTGCGGGCGCAGCCCGGGGTACGCGACGCGGTGGTGTTCACCACCGGCGACCCGGTGACGGGCGTACGCCTGTGCGCCGCGCTCAAGCCGGGGCCCGACGGCCTGGACGTGGCCGGTGTGCGCCGGGCGGTGGAGGCTGAACTGCCCCCCTACGCCCGGCCGCAGCAGTGGGTGACGGTGGCCGAGTTCCCGCTCGACCGCAACGGCAAGGTCGACCTGCGGGCCGTGGGCGCGCTGGCCGGCGTGCCGCAGCCGGCCGACCCGACCCGGGCCGACCCAGCGGTGGCCGACCCGGCGGTGGGGCGGCCGGCGCGGATCCCCGCCCGGGGCTCGGTGTCGCTGGCCGAGTTCGAGGAACTGGTGACGGTGGCCTGGGTGGAGGCGCTGGGCACCGACGACTTCGACGTCGACGAGGCGTTCTTCGACGTCGGCGGGGAGTCGCTGCGGCTGGCGATCGTGCGCCGGCTGCTGCAGGAGCGGCTGGCCGGCCGGGTCATCCCGCTGACCGACCTCTACCGCTTCCCGACCGTCCAGACGCTGGCCAGGCATCTGCACGCACAGACCGAAGGAGCAGGCGCATCCTCATGAACGGCGACATCGCGATCGTAGGCATGGCGGGCCGGTTCCCCGGCGCTGCCGACGTCTGGGAGTACTGGTCCAACGTGGTCGCCGGGACGATCACGATCAGCGAGCTGACCCGCGGCGAACTGCTGGCCGCGGGCGTGTCCGCCGACCGGCTCGACGACCCGACGTACGTGCCGGCGCGGGGCGTGCTGGCCGACCCGGACCTGTTCGACGCCGCCTTCTTCGGCATCACGCCACGGGAGGCCGAGACCATGGATCCGCAGCACCGGCTGCTGATGCAGACGGCGTGGGCCGCGTTGGAGTCCGCCGGGCTGGCCGGCCAGCAACCGTTCGGGCGGGTCGGCGTGTTCGCCGGGGCCGGCTTCAACTACTACGCGCTGCACCACGTGTTCACGCAGCCCGGCCTGGTCGAGACCCAGGGGCTGCTGTCGGTCGTGCTGGGCAACGAGAAGGACCACCTGGCCGCGAAGATCGCGTACCGGCTGGACCTGGGCGGTCCGGCGGTCACCGTGCAGACCGCCTGCTCGACGTCGCTGGTGGCGGTGCACCTGGCGTGCCAGAGCCTGCGCGCCGGCGACTCGGATGTCGCGCTCGCCGGCGGAGTGTGTGTGGCCGTGCCGCAGCAGGCCGGCTACCTCTACGAGACGAAGGGCATCATGTCGGCCGACGGCACGTGCCGGCCCTTCGACGCCTCGGCCGACGGGACCGTTCCCGGCAACGGCGTCGCCATGGTGACGCTCAAACGCGCCGAGGACGCCCGCCGCGACGGGGACACCGTGTACGCCCTGATCAAGGGGTCGGCGGTGAACAACGACGGGGGCCTGAAGGTCGGCTACACCGCGCCCGGCGTCGCCGGGCAGATCGACGTGCTGACGCGCGCGTACGCCGCCGCCGCCGTCGACCCCGCGAGCGTCGGTTACCTTGAGTCGCACGGCACCGCCACCGAGGTCGGCGACGCGATCGAGCTGGCGGCGTTGACCGAGGTGTTCCGTCGGGGCGAGCAGCCGTGCTCGATCGGCTCGGTCAAGGCCAACGTCGGCCACCTCGACGCGGCGGCCGGTGTCGCGGGCCTCATCAAGGCCACGCTGGCGCTGCACTTCCGGCAGATCCCGCCGCTGGCCGGCCTCAAGCAGGCCCGGCCCGAACTGCTCGACGGGTCGACCCCGTTCACCGTGGACAGCGTGGCCCGACAGTGGGACACCGCCGGCGGGCCGCGCCGGGCGGCGGTCAGCTCCTTCGGCCTGGGCGGCACCAACGCCCACGTGGTGCTCCAGGAGGCCGACGGGCCGGCCGTGCCCGGTTCCTCCACGACCGACGGCGACGCCGAGCTGATCGTGCTGTCCGGGCGCAGCCCGGAGGCGGTCCGTGCGGGCGCCGAGCAGCTGAGCGAACACCTGCGGCAGCGCCCCGACCTGGCCGTCGGCGATGTCGCGCTGACGTCGCAGACGTACCGCAGGCACTTCCCGCACCGGCTCGCGGTCGCCGCGCGGGACGTCCCGGCGGCGCTGACCCGGCTGCGCAGGGCGCCGGTCCGCGAGGCGGCCCGCCGGCCCAGCGTGGTGTTCCTGTTCCCGGGCCAGGGCGCGGAGTTCCCCGCCATGTCGCGGGGCCTCTACGACCGCTACCCGTCCTTCCGCGCCGACCTCGACCACGGGGCGGGGCTGCTGGCCCCGGACCTGGGGCTGGACCTGCGCGACGTGCTGGTCGACGTCGACCCGCACGGCGTCGTGCACCGCACCGACATCACCCAGCCCGCGCTGGCGCTGCACGAGCTCGCGCTCGGCAGGCTGCTGGTGTCGTGGGGCGTACGCCCGGCGGCGCTGATCGGCCACTCGATCGGCGAGTTCGCGGCCGCGGCGCTGGCCGGTGAGATGGCCGCCGAGGACATGCTGCGCCTGGTCGTGACCCGCGGCAGGCTGATGCAGGACGCGCCCGAGGGTGGCATGCTGGCCGTGCTCGCGCCGGTGCCCGCCCTCCAGGAGCACCTGGCGGGCCTCGACGACCTCGACGTGGCCGCGCGCAACGGCCCCGAGGTCACCGTGGTGGCCGGGCCGGTGGCGCAGCTCGCCGCGTTCCGGGAGCGCCTGGATGCGGCCGGGATCCGCTGCCGGACGTTGCCCGCGCAGCGCGCCTTCCACTCGCGGATGATGGCCGGGGCGGCCCGGCTGCTCGGCGTCGAGGCGGACCGCATCGCCCAGCGACCCCGCACCATCGCGGTGGTCAGCAGCATCGACGGCGGGTTGCTCGGCAAGGGGCTGCCGCGCGCCGAGGGCTACTGGGCCGCGCAACTGCGCAGCCCGGTGCGCTACCACGACGCGCTGCTGACCGGGCTGGGCCTGCCCGATCCGGTCCTGGTCGAGGTCGGGCCGGGCACCGCGCTGACCGGCGCGGCCCGGGACACGCCACAGGACGGGCGGCGGGTACCCGGGTTCGCCCTACAGCCCCGGCCGACGCAGCGGGCCGACGCCGGTGACGTGCTCGCCGGACTCGGCGGGCTGTGGACCGCCGGAGCGGCCGTGGACTGGGCCGCGGTGCGCGGCGACAGCAGGGCGCGGCGGGTCGCGCTGCCCACGTACCCGTTCGCCCGTACCCGGCACTGGCTCGACGCCGCACCGGCGCGACCGGCCGAGGACCCTCCGCAACCGGCGGCGGACCCCGCCGGTGAGGGCGGGGACGAGGTGCTGAAGGAGATCATTGAATTGTGGGGCAGGATGCTCGGCTCTCCCGAGATCGGGCCGGACGCGAACTTCTTCACGCTCGGCGGTGAGTCGCTGCTGTTCATCCGCATGATCAGCCAGGTGCAGCGCAGGTTCGGGGTGCGCGTGCAGACGGAGGCACTGTCCGCCGACCCCACCCCGCGCGTGCTGGCCGGGCTGGTGACGGCATGACCGGCCGGGTCGATCCGACCCTGGCCGCGGCGGTGGCGGCCGTGCTCTGCCACCGCCTGTCGGCCGCGACCTCGGTCGCCGTGCACGGCCCGTGGGGCGACAGCCTGGTGCGGGTCCTCCCGGACAGCACCATGATCCAGGTACGCGAGCAGACGCGCGGCCCGCAGCCGGGTCCCGCCGTCGTGGTCCCCACGTCGGACGAGCCCTCGGCGTCCGTCGCGGTGGACGTCGGGCCGGCGGCGCCCACGACGGGCGACGCCGGGGCGTCGGCGGTGCTGGGCGGAACACCGGTGTGGTTCGCCCGCGGCCACGGCGATCCCGCACACCTGCAGGAGCGCCTGGACACCCTGCACGCCTGGCTCGCCGCCCACCCGGACCGGCCGGTACGGGAAGCCGCGCTCCTCGGCCCGGGGGAGCGCCGGACGTTGCTCGGCTTCAACGCCGCGCCGACCCCCGCGCCGCGTACGCCCGTGCACGAGACGATCTGCCGCCAGGCGCAGCTCACCCCCGATGCCGTCGCGCTGCGCGGCGGCGGACGCGACCGCACCTATCGCGAGTTCCTGGACGAGGCGGCGGCGCTGGCGGGGCGGCTGCGCGCCGAGGGCGTGGGGCCCGGGTCGGTGGTCGGCCTGTGCACCGAGCGAAGCCCCGAGATGGTGGTCGCGGTGCTCGGCGTCCTGCTGGCCGGCGGGGCGTACCTGCCGCTGGATCCGTCCCACCCGCGCCCCCGGCTGGACCTCATGCTCCGCACGGCCGACGCGGCGCTGGTGCTGGCCGACGACGCGGGGCGGACCGCGCTGGGCTCCGGCGGGGAGCCGTCCGTGCCCGTACGGCCGCTGGCGGGCGGTGACCTGCCCGCCGCGCCGGTCGACTGGCGCGGCTACCGGGCGCCGGAGGAGGTGGTGCGGGGGCTGTCGTACGTCATCTTCACCTCCGGCTCCACCGGAGCGCCCAAGGGCGTGCAGATGACGCACCTGTCACTGGCCAACCGGCTGGTGTGGATGCGCGACGAGTACCCCATCGGCCCGGGTGACCTGGTGCTGCAGAAGACGCCGTACACCTTCGACGTGTCGGTGTGGGAGCTGTTGTGGGCGTTCATGACCGGCGCGACCCTGGTCACGGCCGAGGCGCAGGCGCACCGCGATCCGCAGGAGATGGTCGAGGTCGTCGCCCGCCAGTCGGTGACCACGGTGCACTTCGTGCCGTCCATGCTCGCCCTGTTCGTCGAGGAGAGCGGGTTGGGCCGGTGCACCGGCCTGCGCCGGGTGATCTGTAGCGGGGAGGCGCTGCCGCCGAAGCTGGTCAACAAGCTCACCGCCGCTCTGCCGCAGGTCGAGGTGCACAACCTGTACGGGCCGACCGAGGCGGCGATCGACGTCACCGCCTGGCCGTGCCGGCGGCCCGAACCGGGCGACACGGTCCCCATCGGCCGGCCGATCACGAACGTCGCCGCGTACGTCCTCGACGAGCGCGGCGAACTCGCGCCGCTGGGCGTGCCCGGGGAACTGGTCCTCGGCGGGGACTGCCTGGCCCGGGGGTACGCCGGGCGGCCCGACCTGACCGCGGAGCGGTTCGTCGAGGTCGACGTCGCCGGGTGGCCGCAGCGGGTGTACCGCACCGGCGACCTGGCCTGGTGGTCGCCGAGCGGGCACCTCAACTACGGCGGGCGCATCGACACGCAGGTGAAGATCCGCGGGCAGCGGGTGGAACTCGGCGAGATCGAGTCTGTGCTCAACCGGCACCCGCTCGTCGCCAACAGCGTCGTGCTGCTCCGCGACGACCTGGGCGTCGCGGCGACCCTGGTGGCGTACCTGGTGGCCGAGCGCGACGCCGACCCGCGGCGGCTGGCCGAACCCGCGCTGCGCGCCCTCATGGCGCAGCAGTTGCCCGACTACATGGTGCCCCTGCGGTACGTGGTCCTCCCGGAGTTGCCGGCGACCGCGAACGGCAAGGTCGACCGGGGTGCCCTGCCCGCCCCGCCGGCCCGGGTCCGTCGGCCGGTCGTGACCGCCGACGCCGCGGTCGGCCTGTCGGACGCCGGGCGTCGATGACCGGACCGTGCAGGCGGCGCGGCCCGCCGCCGCGCCGCCGCCTCCGTCGGGCACCGCGACCGGGTGGGTCCTCCACGGGGCGGTGCCCGGAAGCCGGTCAGCGCGGCGCGCTCGTCGGCGTGGCACGGCTGGCGCGGAACGTGTGGCGGTAGGTCGTCGGCGACACGCCGATCGTGGCGGTCAGGTGCTGGCGTAGCGAGGCGGCGGTCCCGAACCCCGCCTCGCCGGCGACGCGGTCCACCGGGAGATCGGTCGACTCCAGCAGGCGGCGCGCGTGTGCGACGCGTTGCTGGGTCAACCACTGGCCGGGGGTCGTCCCGACCTCGTCGCGGAAGCGCCGGGAGAACGTTCGCACGCTCATCCGCGCATGGCCGGCCAGCTCGGACAGGGTCAGCGGTCGATGGAGCCGGTCGAGCGCCCAGTCGCGGGTCGTGGACGTGGTGGCCGTGGAAGGCTCGGGCACCGGACGTTCGATGAACTGCGCCTGGCCGCCCTCGCGCCAGGGCGGCACGACGCACAGCCGAGCCACCCGGTTGGCGACCTCGCTGCCGTGGTCGCGGCGAAGGAGGTGCATGCACAGGTCGACCCCGGCGGCGACCCCCGCCGCCGTGAGCACGTCTCCGTCGTCGACGAACAGCACACCTGGGTCGACCTTGATCCGGGGGAACATCCGTTGGAAGCGGTCGGCCTCGTTCCAGTGCGTCGTCGCCGTGCGGCCGTCCAGGAGACCGGCGGCGGCGAGGACGTACGACGCGGTGCAGATCGACACGATACGGGCACCCCGCCGGAGGCGGGTCAATGCCTCGGCCAGCTCGTCAGGAAGCAGGTTCCGGTCCTCCGGGGGACCGCACACGAACGGGGGGATCACCAGGGTGTCCGCCGTCTCGAAGACCTCGGCCCCGTGCCGCACCGCGACGACGAAGTCCGCGCTCGTCGCGACCGGAGCGCCGTCGAGGCTACAGGTGATCACCTCGTAGAGCGGCTCGCCATCCTCCCCTGTCGCGCTGCCGAAGATCCGCACCGGGATGCTCAGCTCGAACGGATAGACACCCTCAAGAGCCAGGACGACGACGCGATGCATGGCCAGATCCTTTCACATGTTGGCGATCTGGCCACTCGAAGCACGTACCCGCCTCCCGCAGTGTTGGCCGTACGCCGATCGGCGACTCGTACGGGAGCAAAGGAAAGATCATGCGTGCTGTCAGTCAGGATTCGCTCGGGGGGCCCGAGGTGTTGAAGGTGGTCGAGGTGGACCGCCCGGAGCCGGGGATCTCGGAGGTGCTCGTCCGGGTCCACGCGGCCGGCGTCAACCCGACCGACTGGTGGCACCGGGCCACCGGGGGACTGCTGGGCGAGACGCCGGTCAGGCTGGGGTGGGACGTGTCCGGCGTGATCGAGGCGGTCGGGCTCGGGGTGACGATGTTCAGGCCCGGCGACGAGGTGTTCGGCATGCCGCGCCTACCGCAACCGGCGGGCACGTACGCGGAGTACGTGACCTCCCCGGCCCGGCACCTCACCCGCAAGCCGGCCGCGCTCTCCCACGTGGAGGCCGCCGCGCTCCCGGTGGCGGCGCTCACCGCGTTCCAGTCGCTGGTCGACACCGCCGAGGTTCGCCCGGGTCAGCGGGTACTGGTCCATGCCGCGGCGGGTGGCGTCGGCCACCTCGCCGTCCAGATCGCCAAGGCCCACGGCGCGTACGTCATCGGCACCGCCCGCTCGGCCAAGCACGCCTTCGTGTACGGCCTCGGTGCCGACGAGGTCATCGACTACACGCGGGTCGACTTCGCGTCGGCGGTGAGCGACGTCGACATCGTGATCGACACCATCGGGGGCGACTACGGGCCGCGCTCCCTCCAGACGTTGCGCGACGGCGGCATCGTGGTGTCGCTCGCTGCGCCGGCGGAGGCCGATCTGGCGTCGAAGGCGCGCGAGCGCGGCGTACGGGCCGGCTTCACGATCGTCGAACCCGACCACGCGGGGATGAGGGCGATCGCCTCGCTCGTCGAAACGGGGCGGCTGCGCCCCGAGGTCGAGGTGGTCCTGCCGCTTGAGCAGGTGGCCAGGGCGCACGAGATCGGCGAGACCGGCCGCACGACCGGCAAGATCGTCCTTGCCGTCATCGGCTGATCGAGGTCGGGTCCGGGGCGGTCCTCGCCCCGGACCCGACCCGGTGGTGCCGTGGCGGTTGCAGTCGTCCGCGGGAACGAGGACGTGCGACACAGTTCTAGCCGACCGTCTGGTCGGTTGAGCTATGTTCGACGAATGGTAGAAGCAACCGAGCCTTCTCGGGGCGCCGGTCGGCGGGAATGGGTCGCCCTCGGTGTCCTGACCCTCGCGGTGGTGCTGCTCGCCGTGGACGGGACCGTGCTGGCCCTTGCCGTGCCGGCGTTGACGGCGGATCTGAACCCGTCCGCGACGCAGTTGCTCTGGATCGGTGACATCTACTCGTTCGCGCTGGCCGGCCTGCTGGTGACGATGGGCAACCTGGCCGACCGGATCGGCCGGAAACAGTTGCTGCTGATCGGCACCGTCGGGTTCGGGCTGGCATCCGTCCTCGCCGCGTTCGCGCCGTCGGCCGAGTTGCTCATCGCGGCCCGGGTCCTGCTGGGCGTGAGCGGTGCCACTCTGATGCCCTCGACCTTGTCGATCATCCGCAACATGTTCGAGGTCCCGGCCCAGCGCACGCGGGCGATCGCGATCTGGTCCGCGGGCGCCACCGGAGGCGCGGCGCTCGGACCGTTGGTGGGCGGGGCGCTGCTGGAGCAGTTCTGGTGGGGTTCGGTCTTCCTCATCAACGTCCCCGTCATGGTCGTTCTGCTGATCGCCGGAGCGCTCCTGCTGCCCGAGTCGCGCAACCCCGACTCGGGGCCGATCGATCTGCTGTCGGCCGCGCTGTCCGTGGCGACGATCCTGCCGGTCGTGTACGCGGTCAAGCACACGGTGTCCGCGGGCTTCGATCTCCAGGGTGTTGGGGTCGCACTGATCGGCCTGGCCGCAGGGGTCTGGTTCGTCCGGCGTCAGCGTCGACTCACGTACCCGCTCGTCGACGTCTCGCTGTTCCGGATGCCCGCCTTCGCCGGCGCGGTGAGCGCGAACACGATCTCGATCTTCGCCTTCAGCGGACTTCTGTTCTTCTTCTCCCAGTACCTGCAACTGGTCCGTGGCTTCAGCCCGCTGCGGGCAGGCATCGCCGAGCTGCCCTCGACGATCGCCGCGATCGGGGTGATCTTCTTCGTCGGCGCGATGATCACACGGCTCGGCCGTGGACCCGCGATCGGAGCCGGACTTCTGGTCGCCGCCCTGGGGCTCGTCCTGCTCGCGGTGGCGGAGGGCCTGCCGACCTATCTGTGGATCGCCGTCGCCATCGCCGTCATCGGACTGGGCGTGGGTGTCTCGATGACCCTGGCAACCGACGCCGTCATCGACGCCGTGCCCCGTGAACGTGCCGGCGCGGCCTCGTCGATCTCCGAGACCGGCTACGAGTTGGGTATCGCCCTCGGCATCGCCGTTCTCGGTTCCATCCAGACGCTCTTCTACCGGCTCCGGCTCACGGTTCCCGCCGACGTGTCACAGCAGGACCGTGAGGCGGTGACCGAGTCACTCGCCTCCGCGACCCGCGTCCTCGCGGACCGTGGCCCCGAAGCCATGGCGCTGCTCGAACAGGCACGGCACGCCTTCACCGGCGGCATGCAGGTCACCGCCGTCATAGCGGCGGCGCTCACGCTCCTCGCCGGCATCATCGCCTGGCGCGTGGTACCCCCCGTAGGAAAGCGTCAGGTCCAGCCAGCCGACCTGCGGAAGAAAAAGTAGGGCAAACGATGGCAAGTGATCAGACGCCGCACACCCGGAACACCGAACGAACCCGCCGGGCCGTCCTCGACGCCACAGCCCGCGCGCTCGCCACCCACGGGGGCGGCGTCACGCTGGTCAGCATCGCGGAAGAAGCAGGCGTGTCCAAGGGCGGACTGCTGCACCACTACCCCACGCGCAACGTGCTCCTGCTGGCGGTCGCAACCGACGTGCTGGAACGATTCCGAGCGGAGGTCATGAGGTTCCTAGACCTGTCCGAGAACCACCCCGGCAAGGTCCTGCGCGCCTACGTCCGGGCGCTGTGCGGCGGCAGCGCCGAGGCGATGAACTTCTTCGCCTACTCCGGGCTGTGGAACAGCGTGCACATGGTGCCCGGCGTGACCGAAGCCGCCCAGGCCGACGCCGAACAGTGGGCCGACGCCTTCGCGCAGGACGGCCTGCACCCCGACTGCGTCCTCGTCGTCCAGTACGCAGCCGAAGGCATGGCGGCAGCCGCGCACTACGACCCGTCGATCACCGCCGACCGGCTCGCGCACGCCCGCGAACTCCTCATCGCCCTCACCAATCGCAACGCTCCGTGACAAGATGCCGGGCCGCTGACGGGCGTACGCTGCCGCGATGAGCGCACCATCTCGCATCCTGATCTACGGGGTGTACGGCGCGGGCAAGTCCACCCTCGCGGAGCGGCTGGCCGAGCGCCTCGGGGTGCCGTGGTACCCGGTCGACGACCTGCTCTGGCAGCCCGGCTGGGTCGAGGTGCCGGTCGCGCAGCAGCGCAGCCGGATCGAGGAGATCTGCCGACGGGACCGCTGGATTATCGACGGGGCGTACCACGGGTGGCGGGATGTGCCGCTGGCTCGCGCCGACCTGGTGGTCTGCCTGGACTACCCGCGTCGGTGCTCCGCGTGGCGGCTGCTGCGCCGTACCGTGCGTCGGCTGGTGACGGGGGAGGAGATCTGCAACGGCAACCGCGAGTCGCTGGGCAGTGTGCTGTCCCGGGACTCGATCCTGGTGTGGCACGTCACCGCGTTCGGCCGGGCTCGCCGGCGGATGCGGGCCTGGCAGACGGATCCGTCCGGGCCGCCGGTGTTGTTGTTTCGCTCCCCGGCAGCCCTGGACCGCTGGCTGGCCGGTCTACCTGGCCGCTGAGAGGTTCGCCGGCGACGCCATCGGCCGGTGGCGGCGGTGACCGTGTCGTGGGTCCGTCGTTCGGCCTGGTCGAAGCGCATGGGTAGCAGTGGTGCGGTCTGGTCGAGGGCCTGGATCTGGGATTTCTCGTCGACGCAGACCACCACGGCCTTGTCCGGGGGGTCGAGGTAGAGCCCGACCACGTTGCGGATCTTGGCTTCCAACTGCGGGTCGGTAGAGAACTTGAACGTCTCGGCCCGGTGGGGTTGCAGGCCCCAGTCCCGCCAGATCCGGGCGACCTCGGCGAAGCTGACCGGCGTGCCCGCCCTGGTCAACTGGTCGGCCAGAGTTCTGGCCGACCAGTGCGTGATCCCCAGGCCCTGCGGTGGTGGATTCAACGTCGCGCTCACCACGGCGGCCTCATCGATGACCGGCGGGCGCCCAGGGCGCGGCAGGTCCGCCAAGGCGTCGATCCCGCCGGTGACGTACCGGGCCCGCCACCCGATGACGGTCTGGCGGTCGCCCCGACCCGCCGCGCGATCTCCGCGTTGGGCAGCCCTTCCGCCGCCAGCAACACCATCCGCGCCCGCTGCACATGCCCGGCCGGCGCGGTAGACGAACGGGTCAACTCACGGAGACGAACACCATCACCCGGACGGAGAAGCAACGGCGCAGCTACAGAAACGCCTCACTCTCCCGCAACCCAACCGTAAAGCCACTTCAGACACGCGACACTAGGGCTATCTCGTGGATTTTGGTGGAGCGAGGCTGAGTCCGGGCGGTGATCAGGCAAGGCGGAGGTTCGTCCGGATAGCGGTGTCGTATCCGGACGAATTGTTTGGCGAACAGGGCGAGGTCGTGGGCCGGGCCGATCGCAGCCGACAGTTCAGGCTGGGCCGGGCGCGACGAAGGAAGTTTGCCGATCTCCGCGTTCGAACGCCGGCCGCCAACTGGTGCGGCACTTCCAGTTCGCGCGAGCTGAGCGGCTCGGCGGGCTTGTGCTGCACCCGGCTGGCGGCGGACAACGCTCCCTGACGATGCACTAGAACCGCTGTGCTATTTTTCGCACCACAACGTTGGCATAATAGACCTGCAGGCGAGGCCCAGCGGGCGGCGTGGAGATGTCATGCAGACACTGCACATTGATCCGGTCCGGAGCAGTAAGGGTGACCAGGGCGGTGATGCTGGTGCTTTCATAGGAGCTGGCGAAAACCGAAACGGCATCCCCTCTCAGCAATCCGCCGGCCCCATTGAAGAGGCCACATCTCAGGGTGTCCGTCTGCGTAGTGGAATTGATGAGCATGGTCCCCATGGTGACGTCGTAGTGGCCGGCCGGCAGTACCGGTCCTGGCAGGACCGTGGTGAGACCGCCAGCGCCCTGTGCCAGGAAAACCGGCGCGGACGTCTGGTACTGCGTCGCCGCGGTGCCCGCCGACGGCCAACTCAACGGTCGCTCGGTGGAGTCGCACGCCTGGCCAGCCTCGCTGTCAATCACGCGGAGCGCACCAGACCCGATCGTGTAGCAGGCGCTGATCTGGCCGGAGCCGGAGTGGGGAATCGCCGCCGAGGCAATCGTGGGCATGATCGCCAGAGTTGTCGCCAACAGCACCGCACCTGTCAGTAGACGCCTCGTTCTGCGGGGTCGGGGGGACTGAAGGGTCATCACCTACTCCTTCGTGGTTCTCGAGGGATTCCGACTCGTTCTACATAGACTCACGGCGACAGAGGGCCGTCAGGGCACGTCCTGAGGTAATGACCTGTAGCGCAACTCGACGACTCCTGAAAGGTATCCCACATCTCGCGCGACCCGGTCAACAGCAAGATGTTCGTATTTACGTCTGTCGATAAAGATGCCTCTGGATCGATGGTCTCGATCTCGGGCATGCTGAAGCCGATCACTGGCTCGCCGTCCGGACCGTTACCCTTTTACGGGATTTCTCCGCTAGTGTCGCGTGTCTGAAGTGGCTTTACGGTTGGGTTGCGGGAGAGTGAGGCGTTTCTGTAGCTGCGCCGTTGGTTCTCCGTCCGGGTGATGGTGTTCGTCTCCGTGAGTTGACCTGTTCGTCTACCGCGCCGGCCGGGCATGTGCAGCGGGCGCGGATGGTGTTGCTGGCGGCGGAAGGGCTGCCCAACGCGGAGATCGCGCGGCGGGTCGGGGCGACCGCCAGACCGTCATCGGGTGGCGGGCCCGGTACGTCACCGGCGGGATCGACGCCTTGGCGGACCTGCCGCGCCCTGGGCGCCCGCCGGTCATCGAAGCACCTTCACCAGCGCGCCGGACCTGATCAACACGATCCGCACCTTCATCGACGCCTACAACGAACGCTGCCAGCCGTTCGTCTGGACCAAGACCGCCGACCAGATCCTCACCAAGACCAACCGTCAAAGGAGCTCAGACACGCGACACTGGCAGCCCTCGCCCAGTCCTGCGCTCGGGGCTGGGTGACTATCTGGGTGACGGGTAGAGGCGGCGGTGGACGTCCACGGACCACGGTGGATGGCTGTGCCAGCCGGGGCCGATGCTGCGGCAGGCAACCACCCGGACGTCAAAGCCTGGCTCGCCAAGAACCCGCGGATCACCATGCATTTCACTCCGACCAGCGGATCCTGGATGAACATGGTCGAGAATCTTCTTCGGCATCATCGCCCGCCAAGCCATCCGCCGCGGCACCTTCACCAGCGTCAGCGACCTGCCGCCGCGATCCGCACGTTCATCGGCACCTACAACCAGCGCTGCGAACCGTTCCGCTGGGCCAGAACCGCCGACCAGATCCTCAGCAAAGCCAGCCATCGAAAGAACTCAGACACACGAAGCTAAAGGGCAACCACGTACTGGATGAAACCGCGGTTTTCGGCGACCTGGTCGTACAGCCGCCGGGCCGTGTGGTTGTCCTGCTTTGTCGTCCAGTACAGCCGATCACAGCCTTGCTGGCGAGCCCACGCCTCGGTGGCCCTGATGAGCGCCCGGGCGACTCCCTTGCCGCGCGCGTCGACAGCTGTGAACAGGTCTTGCAGATAACACACGTCGGGCGACGTCGTGCTGGCGTGGACCAAGAAATGGGCAATACCGACCAGTCGACCATCCAGCCGTGCCCCAAGCGCGTGCACTCGGTCGCCGCGCCGGAATTCCTGCCAGGCATGGTCATACCGCTCCGCGGGCCACGTGCGTCCATAGAAGGCGTTGTAGCCGCAAAACAGCTGCTCCCACACCGGACGGTCATCTGACTGGAGCGTGGTGACGCTGATCATCGGTCCCTTCCTCATCCAGTGAACAGGGGTGTGATCCCGTGAGCTCATGGCCACTCCGAGCGTCATCGTCCGGGACGCAGCACCACCCGTGTGGCAACCGGACCCTACAGTTCCCCACGTTCAGCGTCAAAACATTGCAGGCGCAGATACTAGGCTTATGGCTCATTCGAATTCGATCTCCGCGCGTTGAAGTCAAGTCCGCATCCGAAGCATTTCTGTAAGACTCATGAGCGCAATGACTGCAGTGGCTTCCAATGCGGCCACAATGAGGCAGGCTGTAGACGATAGAGGTTAGTTCCTGACGGGACTGCGCGGAGATCCGGTCACGGTCGAGGATGGCGACGGCACGGTTGGCGAGGGCTTGTCCGGTGGTGGGGTGATCGTGGACGAGTCCGCGTCGGGCGGTGAGCAGTGCCCACAGGTTGTGGATGTTGAGGTCGATGAACGGGTGGCTGGCATCGAGGCGTTCGACCAAGTGGCGCAGGAGTCTGGTTGCCGCGCCATGCGGTGCTGGTGGTGGGCATGAAGGAGTCGTTGGATTGGCGGTAGGGGATTTCGCCGACCCAGTAGGCCGAGTAGTTGAGGGCCGCGCGTTGGCAGGCGTCGTCGGGGTGCGCGCGGGCGATGAAATCCCGGAGTGGTTCGGGGGGCGCTGTTGCGTTGGCGGATCGGTGGGCACGCCGGTGATCCCTGCCCGACACCGCGCTCGACCAGCAGTTCCTCCACATCCCGGTAGGAGAGGTTGAATCGCAGATACCAACGGACCACCAGCACGATCACCTCAGGCGGAAAACCGGAATCCGACGAACGCCGACGGCGGCGGGGACCAGGACCGGACGCGGGACGACGACCACACCGGCCAAGCACGCCACACCCGGCAAGCCGAATTGGATCATGCTTTCGCCCAACGCAACAGACCCCCCCCGGGGCCGGTTGCCTACCGCATTCAACACCGTAAATGCATGAATAAAAGTAACGACAGTTCGAATGCCAGTGGCAGATATTGACAAGCCTAGGACTGGTGGGCACACTCGTCAATGCTCGGTGCGCTCGGATGGCGGCGCTCGCCGCGCCGCGCCGTCGGGCCCCAGCGGTCTTCGCCGTCCCTCTCCCGGAGGACTCACATGCCCCTGCCCAGGTTCCGGCGACCGCTGCTGGCCGCCGTCGCGGCGGTCGCGCTCGCCGCCCTCGGCGCCGTCGCCGCCCCCGCCTCGGCCGCCACCCCGCAGCCCGTCTACGCCCCGGCCGGCGGCATCGCCGACCCCGGAGTGGTGCGGCACAACGACAACTTCTTCGTGTTCGCCACCGGCGGTCGGGCCCCGCTGTACCGCGGCGGCACCGCTTCGGGGCCGTGGACCAGCCTCGGCACGGTGCTCGGGTCGGTTCCCGGATGGGCCGAGAGTGGCGCGGTGTGGGCACCGGATGCGGTGCACACCCCGGCCGGCTGGGTGCTGTACTACTCGGCCCCGGCCAAGGGCAAGAACGGGCAGCGGTGCATCGGCGTCGCGACCTCCGACACCGTCGGCGGGACGTACCAGCCGGTCGGCGACGCCCCGCTGATCTGCCCGGGTGGCACGCATGGTGCCGACGACGCCGCGCCGGGCCGGCCGGTGGCCGCCGCCGGCGTCATCGACCCGGCGCCGTTTGAGGACACCGAGGGCCGCCGGTTCGTGCTGTACAAGACGCAGCAGACGCCGTCGTCGATCCGGATGCTGCGGGTCAACGACAACGGCACCCGCTGGATCGGCAACCCCAGCGCCGAACTGGTCCGCAGCGCCGGCATCATCGAGAACCCGGTGCTGCGCCAGCGGGGCTCCACGTTCGTGCTGTTCGCCTCCCGGTACGGCTACAACAACTGCAGCTACGCCACGGTGTACCTCACCTCCACGGACCGGTGGAACTTCCACGGCCAGGCGGAGCACCCGCTGCTCACCACTGGCAACACCGGCATCTGCGGCCCGGGCGGCGCGGACCTCGTCCCGGCCCTAGTCGAGGACGAGCAGCGGATCTTCCTGCACGGCTGGGTCTGCTCCGGCACCACCCCGTGCCAGCAGCGGGCCGACGGCTCGCTGCCCGCCGGGGCCCGCCGCGCCCTGTACGCCGCGATCCTGCGCTGGGACGGCGCGACGCCCCGCGTCGGCGCGTTCCTGTGACCCACCACCGAGCAAGAAAGGACGACATGCGCATCAGAGCACGCATCGCCGGCCTGCTGGCCGCCGTGCTGGCCGCCGGGGCACTCACCATCGTGACGTTCACGGGGCCGGCGTCGGCCGCCGCCATGGAGCTGCGGGTGGTGACCGCCAACCTGGCGTTCCGCCAGGCCCCCGGCGTTCGGCAGGACTGGACGAAGATCGGCCCGTACGCCGACATCGTCTTCTTCCAGGAGGCGAAGAACGTCCGGCTCGCCGACGTCCTCGGCGACGGGTGGATCGTCCGGCAGGACACCTCCGCGGAGGACCGGCAGGGCAGCGCGGTGGCGATCCGCCGCGCGCTGGTCGCCGAGATCGTCGACTTCGAGCTGGTCAAGGGCACCGACGGCGCGTCCTGCGGCGGCGAGCCCATCATGACCCGGTGGATCACCAAGCTGCGCCTGCGGCTCACCAACGGCCGACCGGTGCGGCTCGCGTCGCTGCACATGCCGCCGCCGCGCTGCCAGTCCGGGCCCGGCAGCCCGTATGCCGTGATGGCCGACAACGTGGTCGAGTTCGCCAACCGGTCCGACGTGCTGACGATCCTCGGCGCAGACTGGAACAAGATCGTCGACCAGGACCCCAACGAGATCGGCGCGCGCACCGGCCTCAAGCCGCGCGGCCCGAACAGCGGCCTACGCATCGACGGCTTTTACGTCTCGCCTGCCATCACCACCCGGGACGTGCGCCACCTCGAACAGACCGGCAGCGACCACCGGCCGGTCCAGATGCACGTCGGGATCCCGCCGGCGTAGTACCCGCCGGCCGGCGCGGCAGCCCTGGCGGCGCCGCCGCCGGTCAGAGGGCGGATGGCCCGAGACCACGACGCATGACCAGAACGGCTAACGAATCAACTCGAACGAGGCCATCACGGAGGTCAACGTCGATTCGTCTGGGTCAGTGCGTCCGGCCAGGTAGGTGCCGAGCATCGTGTACACGCTGCGCAGACCGACTGGCGAGTGGTCCGGGGCCTCGGTCACCACGGCGATCTGGCGCGGACCGCCTGCGGCGAAGCCGTCAGCGCCTCGCCGCCCTGTATCGCCGTCACCCGCGAGCGCCTTGCGGCCGGGGACATTGACCCCGTGGACGCCGTCGCCGAAGCCCTCTGGCATCACCGCCATGCCCGTAGGGCGGACGGTGACCGATGGGAGCCATCTACACCTCGGCGGCCTTCCGCGAGTACGTCAGGGCGCAGGTGGCCTACGCGGACATCCTGCTGACCAAGCACTCCGAGTCGGCCCTGAGCCTGTGCCGCCGCGGCCGACTCCATCCCTGCGACGATCGCCGACACTGGCTGGAGATGCGAACCCACTTCAGGCAGTTCCTCGTCGGGGAGCAGTACAGCAGCGAAGTACAGCAACCCAGCCCACCGAACCCGACCCACCGAACCCAACCCGAAGCGACCCCAGCACGCCGGACAACCTCGAATGACACCCGATCCGACCGGCCTGCCGAGAGTTCGGGACGAAGAGGTCGTCGGTTCGAATCCGGTTACCCCCGACAGAGGTCAGAGGAAATATCCTCGATGAATGTGCCCTCCGGTGCTGCTATGCAGCAGACGGCACGGCGGACATGACACAGGTCGAGGCCCGGACGGATTGGCGGCGAGCTGCGAGGCCCACGCGGTTTAGGGTGCGCGACGGCTGAAGCCACGCGCGCTGGTAGCGTGACGCGTCTCGCGCGAGAGGTGGAGTTTGCCCGGTGCTCAGGATGGCGCTGCGTAGGTCAGTCGCGGTGGTGGCCGTCTGCATGGCGACCGCGTGCGGTTCTTCAACGGTTCATACAGCGGATCGATCAGGGGGCGAAACGATCCCCTCCACGGCGCAGGCGACGGGCTCGGCCACAGCCACGAAGCCAGCCTCCCCCGCAGTTCCGGCGACCGGCGGGTCCGGCTACTCCGCGACGCTTTCCGCACGCTTGCTGACCCCGGACTCACTGCCGCCCGGATTCACTGTGGATATCGCGACAGTCATGGCGTCGGATGCTGGAGATCAACGCTCAGGCGTCGACGTGCCCTGTTCGGAGAGCATGATCCCGCTGCTGTCGGCCACGCGCCTAACCGGGACTCCGTCCGCGATGGCCGCAGCCACCCTCAGCTATGGCGCGGATCCCGATGACCCCTGGGTGGGAACCGAAGTCCTCCGGACCTACGCCGACGACGGCGCACGACGAGCAATGACCGACCTGCGAACCTTCATCAGCCGTTGCCCCAGCGTCGCGTCGTCCCGCTTCGGCGACAGCTACCGCTACGCAACGGCACCAGGGCCGAGGCTGGGCGATGACAGTATTCACGTCAGCTGCAGCATGACGTCCGGTTCTGGCACGCTGGAATCCGGCAGCATACTCGTCCGGATCGGAACCACTCTGGTGGCCGTCCAGGAGGTGGGCAACTTATCCGGCGACCGCAAATTCCTCACCCAGCTCGTTGAAGCTGCGCTCCGCAGATACCAGACGACCGGATCCTGAACGGCGTTACACGCCCCGGACGACGGGGGCTGTTTGTGCAGGTGGGTGGCTGTGGCGCTGCTGGTCAAGATTGCTCGTTGGTTGCTTGGCGGTCAAGGCGTCTATCTGTGAGACAGTGGCCAAGTGGGTCGCATCTATCCGGAGTTCCAGTTCGACGCACCCGGCGAGCACCGGGAGTGCTTCCATGACATCGCGCTTGCGATGGTGTCACGGCATGGGGTGACGTACGAGGAGGCGGTACGCGTGATCAGTCGTCTCTGGGGGGAGCAGGACCACTTCGGCGAGTACAACTGGCCGATCTTCCATGGGAACCCCGAATACTGGGCGGATCACCTGCACAGACTCCGCATCGATTGGTGATGGCGAAGGGCGTCCGGCGGGCTGGGGCACGCAGGGGCACAAGACACCGTGAAACGTCGTCAACCAGCGAGCAACCATGGCAGCCCGCGACGCCATGTGAGCAGGTGTCGGACAACATCGCCGCCACGACACGCCGCGCTCGTGCAGGATCCGCCGCACGGTCTCGACGCTGCCTCCGCGACGTGGCCGGCGGCGACCAGATAGTCGCGCGGCTTGGTCAGGGACCAGCAGGAGAAGGATCGGCCGAGGAAGTGGGGGTCGCACCGGGCGATGACGCAGATCCAGTCTCAGGTCTGCGTCATCGATCCGTCCCGGTGCGCTTGCCGCTCCACCGTGGGTTCAGCGCGTCGAACCCCGATCGTTGAAGCGTGGGTCACGTACCGGACCTCTGGACGTCTACCCACCGGCCACCATCCGCCACGCGGGTCGCAGGAAACAGCCTGCGCGACACGTCCTCAGAACCGACGGATTACCCGGTCAACGTTCAAAGACGCGGCACTAGATGCTGGCGTTCCACCGCGTGAAGATGGGGTACGGGGCGCTGCCGCCACCGCAGACCTCCTGGTGCGCCTTCGACTTGTACACCAAGGCGTACACGGCTGCGCACCCGCCGCTGTGCATGGCCATCAGGTATCCGCTGGACGAGTCGTAGAGCCACTGCTGGTTCGGCACGTTCATGCAGATGTACTGCTGGACGACCGCGCCGGCGGCACTGCTCGTGTCGCGGACGTCCAGGCACTTCTGGCTGGCGACGTTGCGTAGCTGGCCGTAACCGGCGGTCGAGCCCGGGATGTATTCCCACTGCTGGTTGGTGCCACCGTTGCAGTTGTACTGCTGGACCTGCAACTGGTTCGAGGTGGAACCGCCGGGCACGTCCAGGCACATCGGATTGCCCACCACGATCGTCGCGCGGTTGACGATGGTCGTGGTGGTGAACATCGGCCCGATCGTGGATGCCGGTGCCGCGGACGTCGGCGCAGATCCGGCGACCACGCCGGTGGCCGCGGCGAGGACGGCCATAAGGGCGGCGGACAGGCTCTGTCTGAAGTTGAACATGATGCTCCTCTAGAGGCATGTCGAGGCTGTGGCGCGAGGCCACTGACGAACAGGATTGGTTGCGTTTCCGGATGTTTCGCCGGCGCGGTCAGCATTCGGGCCGCAGGGTGCGGTGGAGTCGATGAAACTCCCGGCGAGGTGGCGGCCGAGGGGAATGGCGGCAATGGCAACCCGGCCGTGCCGGGTTGGATATGCGCATCCCGGAACACGTAACCCCAGGTGCAGGGTCTCCGGTCGACACCTACCTTGTCTGCCAGGCTCGCTGGGCGCGCACCCGCCGCTGGGCAGTGCCTTTCGTCGCGGACGTCGAGGCATTCATGGCTGTGTCTGGCGAGGCGGTTCCGCCGGACGCGTCTTGGCGCATCCCGCCCACCCAGATTGGCGATGGAGGTGTGCGCCGTCGAGGCTGAAGCGGTGACGGTGCTGGGCGGGGTGCTCGCGGTGGCGGCGGCCGGAGCAGGGAGCAGCCGCGAGCACTGTTTGTTCACCCCGGTCTCATAAGATCCTTTCGGAGGTTCGAAACGTCTTTGCCTACCGATTGATAATCACCAACTCCTCGGCAGGCGAAAAAGTAACATGACCGTAACGCTCGCCGCAAGTATTCGTCATATCGACCCTGCGTCATGTTGATCGTGTCCGAGTGGTGTGGCCAGTGAATCCATGCGCTGTGATGCGGCCATTGATCGACTGCTCCGGACCGCTGCCGGAGCCTGCCGTAGCCACTCGCCGCACTTGTCCTGGTCCGCACATTTACCGACAAAGAGCGGTGCGCGTCGGTGTGGGCTCGCAAGCGGTAGACCAAGTTCTCTTGCCATGCTATTTGCCGTCGAGCCGCCCATTTAGGATGCGTCCCGGCGTGATCTTCAACCCCGCGTGTCGTGGTCTCGGGCTATTCGAGGTCTTCGTTCTCTCGGTGCTGTTGTTCGGCTGGTGGCCGGCGGCGGCGGCGACGCTGTCATCCAGCAGCGGATTGAACAGATCGAGCTGGCGCGATGGCGTAGAAGGTGGTGGTGAAACCGTCGAGTCGTACCTGACCCGGGTGTTCCGCAAGACCGGGTCACCTCCCGGGCGGGTCTGGTCGCCCGGTTCGCGGCACAGACCGGTGCGGTCCCCCCGAGCGGGGAGCGGTGAGGCCGACACCCCGGGCAGGGGGCGTCAGCGCGGCGTCTCCCCGGTGTTCGGCATGTGCCGCGCCGCGTCGCGGTGGCCGACGCTGTCGGCGGTGGCGGCGATCAGGCACATCCCGGAGCTGCCCAGTCGCGGTGCGGAGGGTGTGAAGCCGGCCCGGGTGAGCAGTGCGTGGTATTCGGCGGGCGTGCGGTCCTGGCCGGCGAAGAGCACCATCATCGTCAGATCCCGTAGCGCCGCCTGCGGGTCGGCGCTGTCGTGGGCCTTCTCGACCAGGAGCAGTTGGCTTCCGGCCGGCATGGCGTCCCGGACGGTGCGCAGAATGTCCACGGCGGCAGCGTCCGGCCAGTTGTGGATGACCGACTTGAGGATGTAGACGTCACCACCGCTCGGCACCGCCCGGCGGATGTCGCCGGTCTGCACGGCACACCGCTCGTCCAGGCCGGCCTCCCGCACGGTCGCTGCGGCGTGTGCCGCCATCGAACCCTGTTCGACGGCGAGCCCCCGGGCCTTCGGGTAGCGGGCCAGGACACCACACAGCAACGTGGCGTCCCCCGCCCCCAGGTCCACCACGAGCCGCGCGGCGGTGAAGTCGTAGAGCGCGAGGACGTCGGACAGGGCCCGGGCGGAGTTCCAGCGCATGGTACGGGCGAAACCGGCGGCGAGGTCCGGCTTCCCCGCCGCCATCTCCCACAGCCCGCGTCCGTGTCGGGCGTGGAACGCCGACTCGCCGGTGAGCAGGCAGTGGTCCAGTTCCTGCCAGGCGCCGTAGTACTCGTCGCCGGCCATCAGGGCCTGACCGTGGAGCGAACCGGTGTCGCGCCGCAGCAGCCGTCCGAGCGGCGTGACGCGGTACGTGCCGTCGGGCTCGCACCGGACGATTCCGAGCCCCTCCAGGGCCGGCAGGTACCGGTTCAGCGCGGACACCGGTATCCCGGTCCGTGCGCTGATGCCGGCGACCGGGAGGGCGTCCTCGGCCAACAGGTCGGGTATCCGGAAGCGAGCCGCCGATGCGAGCAGTTGCGTGACGGCGTGTCCTTGAAGGAGCGTGGCGAGACGTTCGACCTGGTCAGGGTCGGGCGGTACTTCCACTGTCGGGCCCCTTCTCGCGCGTACGGAATCGGTGCCGCCCGCCCTTCGTGGACGCGTTGCCGGCGGTGCTGCTCCGCTCAGTCCCGGACAGGCGGGTACGCGGCCTGCCGGTCCGGCCCCGCAGCGGTCGCCGCCCGGACGTCCCGGACGTCCTCGGCCAGCCGCCCGAGCACCCACGCCACGGCGGGAACGTTGGCGTCCAGGGCCTGCCGGTTGAGGGTGTCGAGCCGGTCGCAGCTCTGGTGGTAGCAGTGGTCGAACATCTGCCCGGCCTGGCCCCCGAAGCGGGCCTGCTGCGCCGGCGTCTTGACCTGTAGGTTGCCGCCGTCGATCCCGCCGGTCGGAATGCCCACGGCCTCGAACGCCAGGTGGTCGGACCCGACGGACTCCGGGCCGGTCCGCTCGTAGGGCAGCCCCCGACGGTCGAAGTACCCGGCGAACAGGTCGGCGAGCACGTGTCCGCCGCCGGTTCCCGGGTCCCAGACGAAGCGACCGTCGTTGGGCGAGGCGATCAGCTCCCCGTTGAGCACGGCCGCGATGCGCCGCCGCTCGTCGCCGGAGAGGGCGGCCACGTAGTGCCCCGAGCCGACGTTGATCATTTCCTCCGCGCCCCACCAGGCGAACCGCACCTTGTTGGTCACGGCGTGCTGGCGGCTGGCCAGCGCCAGGGCCACCTGGAGGACCGTGGCGGCCATCGCCGCGTTGTCGTTGATGCCGGGCGCCTCGGGGACGCTGTCGAGGTGGGCACCGAGCAGCACGACGTTGTCCGGGTCGCCACCGGTGGTCTCGGCGAGCACGTTCACGGTGGTCCGGGCGACGGCCCGGGCCCGCAGCGTGAGGTGCACGCGGGCGCCGTCGCCGCGCGCGGCGCGGGCCAGCGCCTCCCCGTCCCGCTGGGCGACCGAGGCGGTCGGGATCGTGAACGCCTCCGGGGTGAAGGCGTGGAACCGGTAGCTGTTCTCCGGGGACGGGGTGACGTAGTACAGCAGCACCCCCCGTGCGCCAAGGCCGGCGGCGACCTGCTGTTGGCGGGTGTAGCCGCAGGCGGCCCGCGCGAGCACCACGACCGCTCCGGCGGCGTCGACGCCGGCGTAGTCGGCCGGGTCGCAGCCGGTGCGCCCGTCGATCGGCGCCGCCACGGACGCCTCGATGCCCTCGGCCGGCGTCGACGGGGTGAACCGGGTCATCAGCACCGGCACGTCCCCGCCGGCCCCGTCGATTCGTAGCCGCTCGGTGGTGATGTCGAAGTCGGTGTAGGGGACGGTCTGCTCCACGACCTGGTACCCCGCGGCCCGCAGCACGGTGCTGACGTACCGGGCCGAGCGGGTGAACCCGACGCGGTTGTAACCACGGTCGCCGCCACTGGCGTCGGCGATGTGCTGGAGCGCCGCCAGGTGACGGTGGACCCCGGCGCCGGTGACGGTCGCGGCCAGCCGGTCGGCCAGGGAACCCGGCGCGGCCCGGGCGGCCCCGCCCGGGGGCAGGGCGACGCCGGCCAGCAACAACCCGCCGACCAGCCCGGCCAGTCTGTGGTACACCCTCACGCTACGCACGACACCTCCGGTTGTTGTCGGGCACGGTCAGTCAGCCTGGTGCGACTGGCGCACCGATACGGAAAGCTCGGCCAGCCCGCGCAGGGTGGCCGTGGGTTCGTACGTCGCCGGGCCGGCCGGCGCGAGCCGCAGCCCGCCCGCGCGCAGTGCCCTCAGCACCTCGCGCAGTTGGAGGGTCGCCAGGCCGGCCCCCAGGCAGGCGTGCGCGCCCCGCCCGAAGGCCAGGTGCAGGCCCCTGCGCCGGTTCAGACGCACGGCGTCGGGGTCGGGGAAGACCGCCGGGTCGCGGTTCGCCGCCGCGATGAACAGCACCAGCACGTCGCCCCGCCGCACCGCCTGCCCGCCGACCTCCCGGTCGCGTACGCACACCCGCGCGTCGGCCTGCACCGGGCCGTCCAACCGGATCAGCTCGTCGATGAGGGCCTCGTCGGTGGTCGCCGGTCCGGCCAGCAGCTCCGGGTGCCGGACGAGCCGGGTGAGGACGCCGCCCAGGAGCCGGCTGACCGACTCGTAACCGGCGTGCAGCACCGCGCGCAACGAATTGGCCAGCACCGCGGCCGGCACGTCCTGAGCTCGGGCGGCGCGCCGGGCCGCCCCGACGAATCCCCGCTCGTCGGCGTCGGCCAGCCACTGCGTGACGAGCCGGCTCAGCTCCGCCCGCGCCTGGTTGCCCGGCTCCGCCCGGGCGGGTTCGATGCCGGCGTCCATGCTCCGCACGATCGCGTTGGACCACTGCTCGAACTCGGCGCCGTCGGGCGGCGGCACGCCCAGGAAGGCGGTGATCGTCCGCAGCGCGACGGGGCGCGCGAACCGGCTCACCAGGTCGACGGCCCCGGGCTGCCCGGACAGTTCGGAGAGTTGCCGCGCGACGATCGTCGCGAACTGCTGTCGCACGGTGGTCAGCGGCTGCTCGTGCAATGCCGAAACGAGCAGGTGTCGAATGGTGCCGTGCTCGGGAGGATCGAGTGACTGCACGCTCAACTGGGTGTCCGGGATTTCGACACCGATCCGCCGGAAGTCGGAGCCGAAGTTTGTGGTGTCGCCGAGCACCTGTCGGCACTCCGCATACCCCGTGACGACCCAGGAATCCAGAAACTCGTGCCAGTGGACCGTATTCGTTTCCCGGAGTTTCCGGTAGTACGGGTACGGGTCCGCGATCACGGACGGGGCCAGTGGATCGTAGATCGGGTCACGCACCGCAGCAGTGGCCTCGTCCGCCACAGGAGACGTCCCTTCCGAGGTGGTGGGCTGTTCGCGGGCACATGGCGCCGCGGCCGCCCGGACGCGCCGGACGGCCGCGGCAGCGCGACATGTCAGTGGAGGTAACGCATTTTGGGCCCCCCTTCCGCTCGGCTCTCGGATCGTCGGTGAAGCTGACGGCGACCCGGCAGTAATCCGTGATACGGGTAGGACGAGGCCAGGAGTGCCACACCCCGAAACGGCGAAAACGCCGAGATTAAGTTTCAGAGGGTGGGCGCCCCGTGCCATTCGTCAACCTGCCACAGGAGCTTCAGGGTGTCAACGTTCGACGTCGAACAATGCGCCGACCTTCATATGGTGAACCTTGTGCGATGCGTCCGACGCATAGTCGGGCGTATTTGCTAGCCGTCGATCCGGGTGATGTTGCGGATCTTGTTGGACGCGTCCAGGGCGGCCACCTTGTACGCCTCGGCCAGGGTCGGATAGTTGAAGACCATGTCGACCAGGTAGTCGACCGTACCGCCGCAGCCCATGACCGCCTGCCCGATGTGGACGATCTCGGTGGCGCCGGTCCCGAACACGTGCACGCCGAGCAGGCGGCCGTCGTCCGGCGAGACGAGCAGCTTCAGCATGCCGTACGAGTCGCCGACGATCTGGCCGCGGGCCAACTCGCGGTAGCGCGCGACGCCGACCTCGAAAGGCGTCGAGCTGTCGGTGAGCTGCTCCTCGGTCCTCCCGACGAAGCTGATCTCGGGAATCGTGTAGATGCCGATCGGCTGCAACTCGTGCAGCTCGCGGACCGGCTCGCCGCAGGCGTGCTGCGCCGCCAGCCGGCCCTGCTCCATCGACGTGGAAGCCAGCGCGGGAAAGCCGATCACGTCACCGACCGCGTAGATGTGGTCCACCGTGGTGCGGTAGTTCGCGTCGACCGCGATCCGGCCGCGCCGGTCGGCCGCCAGCCCGGCCGCCTCCAGCGCCAGGTCGTCGGTCTGGCCCTGCCGGCCGGCCGAGTACATGACGGTGTCCGCGACGATCTTCTTGCCGCTCTTCAGGACGCACAGCGCCGCGGTCTGGTGCTTCTCCACGGCGGCGACCTCCTCGCCGAAGCGGAACGTCACGGACAGGTCGCGCAGGTGGTACTTGAGCGACTCGACGACCTCCTCGTCGCAGAAGTCGAGCATCCGGTCGCGGCGTTCCACCACGGTCACCTTGGTGCCGAGTGCGGCGAACATGGACGCGTACTCCATGCCGATCACGCCCGCGCCGACCACGACCATGCTGCGGGGTACGGCCTCGAGGTTGATGACGCCGTCGGAGTCGACGATCGTGCGGTCGTCGAAGTCGACGCTGTCCGGGCGGGCCGGGCGGGTGCCCGCGGCGATGACGGCCCGGTCGAAGGTGATCCGGGACTCCTGCCCGGAGCCGCCGTCCACCCAGATCGCGTGCGGGTCGGCGAACCGCCCGGTGCCGGTGATCAGCGCGACCCGGTTGCGGGCCAACTGGTTGCGGATGACGTCGGTCTGCCGGCTGATCACATGTTGGGTCCGGGCGGCCAGGTCGCCGACCGTGATGTCCTCCTTGACCCGGTAGCTGCTGCCGTACAGGTCCCGCTGGCTCATGCCGCTCAGGTAGAGCACGGCCTCGCGCAACGTCTTGGAGGGGACGGTGCCGGTGTTGATGCACACCCCACCGATCATGTCGCGGCGGTCCACGATGGCGACCCGCCTGCCGAGCTTGGCGGCGGCGATCGCGGCCTTCTGACCGCTGGGCCCGGAGCCCAGCACCAACAGATCGTAGTCATACACGGCGTAAGCCTCGCAAGCTCACGCAAGCCCCGCCAGTGGGGTCGGCAGCCGCTCATTCTGCACCGGGACGCCGCCGCCCGAACGGGCCGGGGGTCCGCTGCCCGTACGGCCGAGCGGCGGGTGTCCCGACCACCCGGGACACCCGTCTCTGGTGGACGGGCGCGACCGCCGGACAGACTGCCGTGCGCCGCTACCGCAGCGGCCGTGGCGCGTTCACCGTGCCGCGAATCAGCGGTCGCCGGCAGCGACGGGTGAGACTCCCCGCCGGCCCGCGCGGTGCACCGACCCACACGGCCGGATCCGGCTCGTGGAACTGCGAAAGGAACCTCGACGATGGACGCTCCGGGCGGACCACCCCACGTTGTCTGTGGGCCGATCGTGCGCCGGGTCGACCCGGGCAGCGTGGCGGTCTTCGTCGCCGTCCGGTCCGCCTGCACCGTCGCCCTCACCGTGTTCGAGGTGGGCCCCGGTCCGGACTTCGCCCGGGGTGCCACGGTGGCCACGGGCAGCCGGGCCGCGGTCCGGCTCGGCGGCAACCTGTACGTGGCCACCGTCCAGGCCGTCGGTGGCCTCCAGCAGGGCCGGCTCTACGGCTACGACCTGTCCTTCCCGGGCTCCACCGGCGCCTGGTCGAGCCTGCTGGCCGCAGGGGCGGTGGCCGTCGACAGGACCGCCGCCCGATCGCTGCTCAGCTACGCCGGTGACCCGCTGAACAAGGGCGGTGCGCCCGAGTACCCCAGCTTCGTGACGCCCCCGGCGGACCCCGGGCAGCTCCGGATCTTCCACGGGTCGTGCCGCAAGCCGCACGGCGAGGGCCACGACGCGCTGGCCGTGCTGGACCCGATCATCGCGGCGGCCGGCGGGAACCCGACGCTCCGCCCGCACCAACTGGTGCTCGGCGGTGACCAGATCTACGCCGACGACGTCGCCGACGTCCTGCTGTCCATGGTGCACGGGCACGACGCGGTCCCCGCCCGCGACGGGCTGCCGGCCGTCCCGGCGTCGCCCGGCATCGGGGCCGCCCTGGGCCTGCCGCCGGAGCTGCTCCCCGACGGCTCCACCAGTCCGCCCGCCGACCGGCTGTTCACCCCCGGCAACCGGGCGGTGACCCTGGCCCGGGACGCGAAGTTCACCTCCGGCGAGGCCGACAGCCACCTCATGTCGCTGCGCGAGTACGCCTGCATGTACCTGCTGACCTGGTCGGACCAGCTCTGGCCGGCGACGTACCCGAGGTTCGAGCACGTCTTCCCGGCCGACACCCGGATCCTGCGCGACCCGCAGAGCGGCGGGCCCGGCGACACCGTCTACGACCGGCTGCTCGCCGGTCGCGCCTACGACGCCAGCAGCCAGCAGCAGAAGATCATCCACCGCTACCTGCGGTGGCGGGAACAGACCATCCGGCTGATGAACTTCCAGCGCGGGCTGGTGGCCGTGCGCCGGCTGCTGGCCAACGTGCCCACGTACATGGTCGCCGACGACCACGAGGTCACCGACGACTGGAACATGACCCGGGAGTTCGTCACCGGCGCCGTGATCACCTCGGAGCTGGGCCGGCGCGTCGTGCGCAACGCGATGGCCGCGTACGCGGTCTTCCAGGCCTGGGGCAACACGCCGGACCGGTTCGCCGAGCAGGGGGCGGCCGGCGAGCCGGGCCGGGACCTGCTGGCCGCGCTGAGCGGCTGGCTGGCCGCCCCGGGGGCGGTGGACGACCTGCGGCTGCGGGAACGCCTCGGCCTGCCCACCGCGGTCGGAACCGACGGTCGGCCGGTCCGCCCGGCCGGCGCGCTCACCTACCACTTCACGGTCACCTGGCCGCGCTACCAGCTCGTCGCCCTGGACACCCGCACCTGGCGGGAGTTCCCGGCCGGCGCCGAGCACCCCGGCGGGCTGCTGCTCGCCGACCACCCGCTCAACGAGATGATCAGCGGCGGCGGGGTGCTGGACGACGAGTCGGTCACCGTGCTGGCGCAACCGGTCGCCGTGTTCGGCATGCCGCTGCTCGAACAGGTGGCCCAGCCCGCCATGAAGGCCCTCGCCGGCCGGTACGAGGCCGACGCCGAGGACGCGTGGATCACCAGCGACGCGGCCACCCACAAGTTCCTCGGCCGGCTGCTCTCCGCCGCCCCGCCCGGCCCCGACGGGGTCCGGCGCCGGCGGATCGTCATGCTCGGCGGCGACATCCACTTCGGCTCGGCCGAGCGGATCCGTTACTCCGCGACGCTGCCGTACGCCTGCGGTCCCGACCCGGCCCACCCCTTCCAGGGGGTCAACCGCACCGAGGGCGTGATCGCCGGCTTCGTCTCCAGCGCGTTGCGCAACGAGGTGTTCCTGACCCGCATGCTGCACGACGTCGGCTACGTGCCGTTGCTGGACAGCCTCGGCCGCATCGACCTGGTCGGCTGGGCCAACGAGGAGGAGCAGCGGCAGGGTCGGCGCTTCAAGGCCGGGTTCCAGGTGAGCGTGGCCGCCGACGCCGTCTCCGAATGGTGGGTCTCCGGCCGGCCCGCGGTCAGCGACTACGACCGGCTGAAGCTGCTCAGCCGCCCGCCGGAGTGGAGCATCCAGGTGCAGTTCGCCCACCACGACGAGGCCGACCCGACGGTCCGGCGGGACGGGGCACCGGAAGGCGTCCTCGACCCGACCGGGCTGCCCCGCGACCAGGCGCTGGCGCAGTACCTGGCCGCCGCCCGCAACCTCGACGGGTACCTCGGCAAATGGGGCAACGGCAAGGAGATCGTCGGCCACAACAACCTCGGCGAGATCACTTTCAACTGGCCGGCGGGCGAGGGCAAGTCGGCCACCCAGCGCCTCTGGTGGCACCTGCCCTCGGAGAACCGGGCCGCCGCGCTGACCAAATACACCATCGACCTGTCGTACGGCTGTTCGCTGCTGGCCGACCCGCCGTACGGCTACGTGCTGCGCCCCGACGACCACGACGCCCGCTCCGGGGCCAAGGCGCACTACGACGGCGCAGACCGGCCGCCCGCCCTGGTCACCGACCGATGGGTGACCCGGTTGCAGGCCGACCTGGCCACGCTGGGGTTCGGCCCGGCGCGCAACCCCGGCGAGTTCGACTCGACGACCTACTGGGCGGTACGCGAGTTCCAGACGTACGCCCGCGCGGCCCGGGTCGCCCACGAACCCGCCGAGGCGCCCGCCACCCGGTACTCCGACCGGTTGGCGCCGGTCGACGTGCCGGAGGCCGAGCGCTATCCCGGACCGGTCACCGGGGTGGCCGACCTGGCCACCCAGCTCGCCGTCCGGCACTGGCTGGACAAGCGCTGGCGCTGCCCCGTGGTGGTGGAGGCGTGGCAGGTCGCCGGCGGCAGCCCGCAACAACTCGCCGCCGGGAACGTCTGGCACGCCGACACCGCACACCCGGCCGACCAGCGGCTCTACTCGCGGGTGGTGACCGGCCGCCCGGCCGGCGCCGGGCCGGCGCCGGCCAACCACCCCGAGCTGATCCCGCTGGGCGGCTGGAGCAGCCGACCCGCCGCGCCGCAGTGGGCCGGCCCGCTGGTCGAGCCGACGGTCGAACTGCTCCCCGAGGCGCTGATCCCGCCGGGGGAGGGGGAGACCGTCGGGCCGTCGCTGGCCGCGCTGGTCGCCGCCACGGGCAGCGCCGACCCCGCGACCGCCGACCCGGCCCGCCGCCGGCTGTCCACCTTCAAGGTGCTGCGGGCGGTTGCCGAGAACACCCGGCCCGGCTCCACCGGCGGCTGGTTCGACGTGCTGGACGGCACCGACGCGGGGGTGCTGCGGATCGGCCCGTTCGGCTGGCCGGCGGACGGGCCCCGCACGACGCCCGTGACCCTGCCGCCCCGGCCGGACTGGCGCACCGAACCCGGCCAGCTCTGGGCCTGGCTGGCCGCGCTGCGCGCCACCGACCGCGACGCGTACGAGGCCATGGGCGGGCTGGCCGGGCTGTCCGCGACGCCCGGCTGGGGCATCGACGGCAGCGCCCTGCTTTACCCCGAGCTGCGGGTCAGCCGGGCCCGACCCGCGATGAGCGACCACACCGGCGGCGCGGGCCAGCCGATCGAGAACGTCGTCGAGCTGCTCGACCTGCGCGGCTGGCACTGGGTGCACCGCTTCACGACGGGCCTGCGAACCCAGCGGGGAGTCCGGCACAGCATTTGGCGCTTCGCCCGCCAGGGCCTGCACGACCTGCTCAGCACCGCGTGGGACCCGCCCGGCGCGGCCCCGGTGACGGTGCCGGACGTGCCCGGCCCGGACGGTAATCCCCGCCGGGCCCGGGTCGGTGACCTGTTCACCTCGGAACGGGCGGTGGCCCAGCTCGCCTGCTGGCAGGCGTACCGCGCACACCACCTCGTCGCCCTCGGGCCGCCGGTCGCCGGCGAGCCGCCCGAGCAGCGGACCGTGCCCCGCGCCGCCACCGAGCTACGCACCGTGCTGACCGTGGCCCGGACCCTCGGGCCGGACTTCACCGGCCCGCCCACCGGCTGGACCGACGCCCACGAGACCGCCCTGATCACCGCGATCGGCCAGGTCGCCGGGGCCACGGCCGACGCCGGGCTGCCCGCCGCGCTGGCCGCGGTGCGGGCCTGGCCGGCGTGGCCGGGCGGCACCGGGTACCAGCTCCCGGTCGCCGCGCTGCCGGCGGCCGACCGGACGCTGTCGACGCGGCGTGGCTCGCTGCGGCTGGACACCGGCGAACTGTCCCGGGTGACCGGATGAGCCCCCGGCGCCATGACCACCACCGCAGTGAAGGAGACCCGGACGCATGAGCGACGACGTCGAGCGGAACCGTAACGTCCTCGCCCTGCTCTGGGGCGAGCTCCGCATCCTGGCCGAGCCGGTGCTCGGCTCGTACGACCCGTGGCGGCGGGCCCGGCTGATGCGGGCGCTGGGCTGGGATCTGGAGGCGATCAGCGGGGTCGACGCGCACACGTTCGAGACGTGGGTCGGCACCGTCGGAACGGCGGTCGACACGCTGGACGCGGCGATCGCCGACGGCCTGCCCGACTCGCTGGCCGACCTCAAGAAGATCGCCACCGCGGCCGGCACCGCGTTCGGACAGGTCGGCACGCTGCCCCCGACGGTGCGCGGGAAGCTGCCCCCGGTGGACGGCCTGCCCGAGGAGCTGGTCGACGACCTGGTCGACCACCTGATCCTGACCTACCTGCTGCGCCGGGCACCCTGGACGGTGCCGCTGCTGACCCTCCTCGGCCTGGTCACCCCCGGCGTCGAGTTGCCGCCGAGCCCGCCGATGCCGGCCGGCGACGCGCCGATCCGGCTGCCCCGCCACCGCGACGAGCTGCACCTGGAGCGGCTCGTCGAGCTGGTCGCCGACCCCGGCGGGTACCTCAAGGACCTGTACGCGCCCGCCGGCTGGGGCACCCCGGAGGCCGTCGAGGCGCTGGCCGCGCGGCTGCTGCCCCGGCTGGCCGCGACGCTGCGCGCGTTCGGGGTGGACGCCGCGCACGGGGTGCGGCCGGGTATCGGCCCCGACCAGGGCGAGGCCGGGCTGCGGCTGGCCGACGGGCTGCTCCGGGTCCGGTTCGCCGTCGCCGGGCCGCCCGGCGGCGGGGAGCCGGCCGCGCTCGCCGGACAGCCGGGACCGCGCCCCGTCCTGTCCGACATCCACGGCGTGCCGCACGCCGAAGCAGGCGCGGACATCGACGCCGACCCGGACGCCCAGCTCCACCTCGGCGTCACCCTCGCCCTGGCCTGCTGGGACGGCCTGCTCACCGGGATCGTCGCCCCCACCGGCGAGACGCACCTCGAAGGCGCGTTCGGTCGCTGGAACGTCGCCGCCGACCTGGCCGGGGCCGGCCCCGCCATCGCGATCAACTCGGCCGGCGTGACGGTCGCCGGCGGCGGACCGGCGGTGAAGTTCTCCGCCGAGGTCGCCCGGATCGCGCCCAAGGACGAGCCCGGCTGGGTCATCGGCGCGCCCGACGGCACCCACCTGGCCATCGGGCAGCTCGTGCTGCGCGGCCGGGCGGCGCTCGGCACCGGCCGCGACGACATCGAGCTGATGCTCGCCGCCGGCCGCGCCGAACTGGTGGTCAAGGCCGGCGACGGCGACGGGCTGCTGGCCCGGCTCCTGCCGCCCGACGGCCTGCGGTTCGGCTTCGACCTCGGCCTCGGCTGGTCACTGCGGACCGGCCTGCACCTGTCCGGGGCCGCCGCGCTGACCGCCGAGTACCCGATGCACCTCTCGCTGGGCGGCGTACACCTGGAGGGGCTGCGGGTCGCGCTCGCGGCCAGCACGCACACCGCCAGCGTCGACCTGACCGTCACCACCACCGTCCGGGCCGAGATCGGTCCGCTGCACGCGGTCGTGGAGAACATCGGCATCCGCGCCGACCTGACCTTCCCGCCCGCGTTGCCGGCCGGCACCGGCAACCTCGGCGGCGCCGACCTGGTGCCCCGCTTCAAGGCCCCGGACGGGGTGGGGCTGCGGATCGACAACGGCTTCGTCAACGGCGGCGGCTACCTGTTCATCGACGAGCCGCGCGGCATGTACGCCGGGGCGCTCCAACTGGGCATCGCCGCCAAGGACGGGCTGTCGCCGATGCGGGGCTTCCTGCTCCAGGCCACCGCGATCCTCAACACCCGCAACCCGGACGGCAGCCGACTGGCCGAGGCCGACGGCGAGCACACCTTCTCGATGCTCGTCGTCGGGACCTTCCAGTGGTACCCGGGGCTGATGCTGTTCTGGGGCATCTCGATCACCGGCCTGGGCCTGGTGGTCGGGCACAACCGGCGCAGCAACCCCGAGGAGGTCCGCAACGCCGCCCGCGCCGGAACCCTGGACTCGCTGCTGTTCCCCGAGGACGCGGTGGGCCGCGCGCCGGCGGTGATCGCCACGCTCAGCCGGATCTTCCCGGTCGACCCCACCGGCACCGTGCTCGGCGCGATGGTCCGGCTGAACTTCCTCTCCGGGCAGATCGTCGCGGACCTGGCCGTGCTGGTCGAGTTCCCCGACCCGGTCCGGGTGCTGCTGCTCGGCAAGCTGGTCATCGACTTCCGGCCGGCCGGTCGGCTCCGGCTGGACTCGGTCGGCATCGTCGACGTCGCCCGCAAGGAGATCAGCCTCGACGCGGCCCTGATCGACTCCAACCTGTTCGGCCAGCCGGTCTCCGGCGAGATGGCCCTGCGGGCCCGGTGGGGCGGGGACAAGTCGTTCGCCCTGTCGATCGGCGGGTTCCATCCGAGGTTCTGCCCGCCGGCCGGCTTCCCGTCGCTCAAGCGGTTCGAGATCAAGCTGCTGAAGCTGGGCAAGGGGATCAGGCTCAACGCGTACCTGGCGGTCACCAGCAACACCGCCCAGTTCGGCGCCGAACTGCTGATGCGCTTCGAGGCGGCCGGGTTCGTCCTCGACGGCCGGGCCTGGCTGGACGTGCTGTTCCAGTTCAAGCCGTTCTGGTTCACCGCCGAGATCGGCGCGTACGTCGCCCTGACCTACGACGGCACCGAGCTGCTGGTCATCCGGCTGTTCATCGGGGTGAGCGGCCCCGGCCCCTGGCGGGCCTGGGGCGAGGCGCGCATCAAGTTCCTGTGGTGGGAGGTGTCGGCCAAGCTCGACTGGACCGACGGGAAGAAGGCCGACCAGCCCGAACCCACCTACCTGGAAGCCGAGGACCTGCTCCGGCCGGCCCTGTCCACCCCGGACGCCTGGGAGATCCGGGCCGCCGCCGTCGGGGGCGAACCGGTGGCCCTGCGGGCGGTCGAGGACACCGGGGGAGCGCTGCTGCTCTCCCCGGGGGCCGCCCTCGGCGTACGCCAGAACGTCCTTCCCCTCGACGTCGAGTTGCAGCGGATCGGCACCTCCCGTCTCCGTGGCCCGAACCGGTTCACCCTCACCGAGGTCAGCGCCGGCACCGGCGACGACACGGTGCGTGGCACCCTCGGCGCGCCGATCCTCGACGACTTCGCCCCCGGCCAGTTCCGCGACCTGACCCCCGAGCAGCGGGTGCTCACCCCCGGCTTCGAACGGCTGGAGGCCGGCCGCGAGGTGACCCTGCCCGACGGCACCGCCCTGCCGACGGACGGCAGCACCGTGTTCGCCGGGCTCGACGGCGACGGCGCCTACGACCGGGTGATCATCGACGACCCCGACGACGCCGGCCGGGAGATGCCGGCTGCGGCGCACCCGCTGTCGGCCGCCGACGCCGTACCGGGCGGGCTGCTGGCCCTGTTCGCCGCCACCGGACCGGCCGCCAACGCCAGCGCCCGCACCAGCGGGGCGGCCCGGTTCAGCGGCGCCGGCCTCGGCCTGCGCGACGCCGGGCCGTCCTGGCTGGCCGGCCGGGGCACCCCGCACCCCGCCGGCCGGCGGGCCCGTCAGGCCCCCGCCCGGGTACGCCCACCGGTGACCGCCCTGCCCACCGCGACCCAGGCCGCCGAGGTGGCCCCCGGGGGCGACCGCGGCCGGCTGATCCGCCGGGCCGGCGTCCACGTGCCCGAACCGACCATCGTCCTGCCCGAACCCGAGAAGGTGTCCTGACATGGGTGGCCTCCGCTTCCTGCCCTGGGTACGCGACGGCGTCGCCCGGCTCGTCTCCGAACCCGACCCGCTCACCGGTCCGCTGCCGGCCACCCGGTCCGAGGTGACGCTCTCGGTGACCGCGCGCGGCACCGGCCCCGCCGGGGTCGACCCGGTGGACGTCGTCGGCACCACCACCGCGCTGCTGCACGGACCTGGTGACGTGACCGGCCTCGACGGCCAGCAGATCATCCGCAGCCACCCGGCGGCGGGCGCGGACAACGTCGACGGGACGCTGTTCGCGGCGGTCGAGTTCGACCGGCCCGACCTGCCCTGGCTGTACACCCCGGCGAGGCCCGACCCGCAGGGCCGGCTGCGGCCCTGGCTGGTCCTCGTCGTCGTCCCGGTGGGCCCGCAGGGCCGGCTGGAGACGGCGGCGGGGCAACCGCTGGCCCGGCTGGGCACCATCGTCGGGCAGCTGCCCGACCTCGTCGAGTCCTGGGCCTGGGCGCACGCCCAGGTGCTGGTCGTCACGGAGAACGAGGACGTCGCCGACGTCATCGCCGACGCACCGGAGCGCACCCTGTCCCGGCTGGTCTGCCCCCGGCGGCTGGACCCGGACACCGACTACCTGGCCGCCGTTGTGCCGGCCTTCGACGCCGGCGTGCGCGCCGGACTGGGCCTGTCGCTCGACGACGGCCCGCTGGTGCCGGCCTGGGGCCCCGGCTCCCCGGCGGCCGATCCGCAGGCCCCGATCGTCCTGCCGGTCTACCACCACTGGACCTTCCGCACCGGTCCGGACGGCGACTTCGAGTCGCTGGCCCGGCGGCTGCGTGGCCGGGCCCTGCCGGCGGACGTCGGCCGGCAGCCGGTGGACGTCGGCGCCGCCGGCGGCGGGCTGCCGGACCTTGAGCCGGCCGGCGTGGAGGGCCGCTCCGTGCTGGCCTTCGAGGGCGCGCTCGCCTCGCCCGCGATGACCCCCACCGTCTGGCAGCCGGCCGCCGCCGGGCCCTGGCAGGCCCGGATGACCGAGCTGCTGGCGCACGTCGAGGACTGGCTCACCCCACCGCTGTACGGCGAGATCCACAGCAGGCAGGGGCAGGTGCCACCGCCGGGGAGCGAGCCGCGGTGGCTGGCCGGGCTGAACCTCGACCCGCGCTACCGGGCGGCGGCGGCGCTGGGCACCCGGGTGATCCAGAAACACCAGGAGGACCTGGCCGCCGCCGCCTGGCAGCGGGCCGCCGAGCTGCGCGAGGTCAACGAGCAACTGCTGCGCGGGCAGGCCGCCCGGGACAGCGCCGCCGCCCTGTTCGCCAAGCGGGTGGACCCGGCCGCGCCGGGGAACGCCCTCGGTGACGACCAGCTCGTCGCGCTGGCCCGGCCGGTGCACGACCTGGTCGCGGCCCCGGCCGCGACCGGGCTGGCCGGCTCCGGCGCGGCCCCGGTCGAGTCGCTGGACGAGCTGCTCGACGGCAACGCCGGCGCCCGGGCGGCCACCAGCGCGCCGTTCCGCCGGTTGGCCCGCCCGCGTGGTCCGCTGGCCCGCCGGCTGCGTCCCGCCGCGCCGTCGTCGTCGGCGCTGCTGCGGCTGGCCGGCGGGGCGAGCCCGGTGCCACCGGCCCGGATCCCGGCCGGCGGCGTCGTCTTCGACACCCTGGTCCCGCCCGGGCAGGGCATCGCCCGGCTGACCCGGGCCGCCATCGAGGCTGCCGGCCGGAACCCGTGGTGGCACACCGCCGCTACCTGGGCCCCGGCGGCCTGGGCCCCGGCCGCGACGGACGATCCGGTCACCACGCTGTTCAGCAACGGCGGCGACCTGCTCGGCCCGGACCGGTTCTTCGTCGCCGCCGCCGACGGCCGGCTGTTCGAACGCCGCAGGCTCGACGGCGTCTGGACCTGGCGGGACCACGGCACCCCGGCCGGCACCCAGGTCGTCACCTCCGGCGCCACCGTGGCCCCCGACCGGGTGTACGTGCGTACCCGCGACAGCCGGCTCTACGAGCGCCGCTACGACGGCGACCGCTGGGTGTGGACGGACTGCGGCAGCCCACCCGGCGGCACGGCGAGCCGGCCCACCGCCCGCGGCACCGACGTCTTCATGCTCGGCCCGAGCGGTGACCTGTACCGCTTCGGCACCGTGGCCCGGACCTGGGCGTCACTGGGCCGCCCACAGCTCGCCACCGGAGAGCGGTTGTGGGGCTCGCCGCGCCCGACCCCGGCCGGCGTGTTCGTGGCCACCACCGCCCAGCGGCTGTTCGTCCACAACGGGCAGTGGAGCCTGGTCGCCGACGGTCCCGGCCAACCGCCGCCGATCTGGGGCTCCCCGGCGGCCTACCACACCCTCAGCCATCCCCGGGCCGACGGCTTCGGCTACCTCACCCCGACCGGCGAACTGGTCACCCGGGTGCCCGGCTGGGGCGGGTTCCTCAACCACGGCCGGGTCTCCTTCCGCGCGCCGCTGCCGCAGAACCTGCGGATCGTCTCGCTGGGCCAGCAGACCGTGGTCAGCGGCCACGACGAGGAGCCGGAGCTGCTCGTCCTGGCCCACCCCGACGCCGACCCGGCAGACCTGCGGCTGTACGGCCGCTACCAGTGGCGCAACGACGAGACCGGGGTCTACTCCTGGTACTGGGAGGAGATCGGCCGGCCGGCCAACGGGATCGCGGCGCACCGGCCCGGCCCGGTCACCGGTGACGACCGCGACGGGGAGGTCTTCGTCCGGACCGCCGACGGGCGGCTGGCCGCGTACTCCTGGGGCAACCGGGGCGGCGGGTGGGTCGACCACGGCACCCCGGCCGATCCCCGGGGCGCCGGCCCGGACACCGCCCCGGCCCCGGCCCACGTCCGCTTCGCGCCCCGGGTCGGCCTGCTCTCCTCACTGCTGGTGTCGTACACGGTCGACGAGGGGTCCGGCAGCCGGATCCGCTCGCAGGCCGCCCACCACCTCGGTGAGGACGGCGTGCTACGGGAGAACGCCCTCACCACGGCGGCGGCCGGACCGTTCACCGGCGTGCCCGCGCTGGCCACCGCGGTCACCGCCGCGCCGCTCACCGGCGGCCGGCCGTCGCAGCTGTTCGCGGTGGCGGTCCTGGCCGGCAACGTGGCCGGCACCCGGCGACTGGCCTACTGGGTGGGCAGCGGGATCGGCGCCGACGGCGCCGCCACCGGCGGCTGGGCCGGCCCGTACGACCTGCCCGACCCGGTCGGCGGGTACGCCGGCGCGCTCGACGTCACCGTCGCCGACCTGGACGGCGACGGGTCACCCGAACTCGTCGTCGGTTACGCCATCGACGGCCCCGACGCCGCCGCGAACCGGGTGTACTACCGGGTCGGCTGGGGGCTGGACGCGGCCGGCCGGGTCACCCGGGGCTGGACCGACTCGCTGCCCACCCCGTACACCTTCAAGGCGATCCGCTCGGTCAGCGTCGACGTGGTCGACATGACCGGCGACCAGGTGCCGGACCTGCTGGTCTTCGTGGCCGGCGAGAACACCGCCGGGCAGAAGGTGGCCCGGTACTTCACCGGCCGGGGCGTCAACCGGCGCGGCCGGATCGCCGACGCCGGGTGGACCAGCCCGCTGCCGGTCGGCGGCGAGGCGGAGGTGGCCGCAGGCGTCGCCGCGGGGGTCGCGGTCGTCGACGTCAGCGGCACCCGCCGGCCCGACCTGGTGGTGGCACACCGTTCCCGGGTCGGTGTGCTCACCACCAGGGTCGGCTTCGACCTGGACCCGGCCGGCGTGCCGGTGATCTGGAGCCCGCCGCAGGACATCCCCGGGGCGGCGGACGCGGCGGCCGGGCGCGGGTGCGGCCTGCTCGTCGCCGACCTGCGTGCCGACCTGGTGGCCGCCCGCGCCACGATGGGTGACCGGTTCATGGCCGCCGCCGCGAACCACCAGGACCGGCTGGCCCCGGCCCAGGCGTTGGCCGTCGACCCGAAGCCGCCGACGGTGCCGCTCGGCCCGGCGGCCGGCGCGGTACGTGCCACGCTCCGCCCGGAGACCGCGGTCGCCGGCGAGGTGCTGGCCGGCCTGAGCGTCGGCGGTGAGCTCCTGGTCGACGCGTTGCCGGACACCGGGGACCCGCTGCGCCGGCTGCTCGCCGGGATCACCTTCGACGTGCCCAGCTACGAACTGCTGCGCGGGCTGTCCCAGGAGCACGTGGTGCCGAACCTGCCGGCGGTGGCGCCGGAGACGATGACCGCGCTGGCCGCCAATCCCAGGTTCATCGAGGCGTTCCTGGTCGGGCTCAACCACGAGATGAGCCGGGAGATGCTGTGGCGTGGCTTCCCCGCCGACCCCCGGCAGACCTGGTTCCGGCAGTTCTGGGACGTCCGCGGCGCGTTGTCGGCCGGCGCGCCGCTGACCGACATACCGCCGCTGACCGACGCGGCCTGGCTCACCGGCCCGCTCGGCAGCCACCTGACCGCGGTCGGCGCCCCCGGTGAGCAGTCCCTGGTCCTGGTCATCCGGGGCGAGGTGCTGCGCCGCTTCCCGTCCACCGTGGTCACCATGCGCCGCGCCCGCTGGACCGGGCCGCAGCGGCGGGAACCGACCGGGGTGGACCTGCCGCCGATCTTCAACGCCTGGCTCTCCCCGGACCTGCTGCTGTTCGGCTTCCCGTACACCGCCGACGAGGCCCGTGGCGCGACCGACCAGGCGCTCGGCGATCCCGGCTACTTCTTCGTCCTGCGGGAGCAGCCCACCGCGCCCCGGTTCGGTTTGGACGCCGAGCCGGACGACTGGCCGGAGTCGGACCCGCCCGACATCCCCGCCTGGGCCGGCGAGCACTGGGACGACCTGCACTGGGGCCACCTGCCCGGTGGAGCGCTGTTCCTCTCCCCGTACGCGCCGGGCTTCCCGGGCACGGCGGTGGACGGTGCGGTGTTCGGCCGCAACGCCGCCGACATGGCCCGGGTGGCGCTGCAACGGCCCGTCATGCTCGCCCGCCACGCCAGTGACCTGCTGCTCACGCCGGAGACCCAACCATGACCGTCACCCCCCGCCGCTCAGTCGGCACCACCTCCGCCGCCCCGCCGCCGCTGTCCGACGCGCTCACCGGCACCCCGTGGACGCTGTCCACCGGGTACCCGGTGGCGCTGCTGCCGGTCCGGCTGGAGACCCGGTTCGCCGGCGCCACCCTGCGGATCAGGGTCTACCCCGACCAGATCCACATCGACGGCCACGAGCCCCGGCTGACCGACGACGAGGTGGCGGCCGGCCGGGCGTACTGGCTCGGCCCGACCGCCGACGGCGACCCGGCGTCGCCCGGCGTCGACGGTCCGGTCGACGGCCCGGCCGACGGTCCGCTGCGGGCCCCGCCCGGCGCGGAGGCCTGGACCGAGCTGGTCCGGCGGTTCGGGGCGACCCGGGCCGGCTGGATCGCCCGGGTGATGGAGCCCGACCCGGCCACCGGCGAGCTGCCCGATCCGCTGCGCCGGCCGGCGCCGTGGTGCGAAGCGGCCCGGGTCCGGCTGCTGCCGACCCGCTGGTACGCGGTGGGCCGCACGACCGGCAACGTGCTGTTCACCGGCGTCTCCGGGCCGGTCACCCGCGACCTGGCCGCCGGGCCGACCCCGGTGCCGCCCGGCGGCCCGGCGACCGGGACCCCGATCGGGACGGGCACCGCCGAGTCGCCCCCGGTCGACGAGGGCATGCGCTGGATGGTCGACTACCCGGCCGCGGTGGCCGCCGGAATGGCCTTCGCCGTCGACGTACCCACCGACGGTGCCGGCCGGCCCCAACCGGTGGACCGCCTGCTGGTCTTCGGCGTCGACGCCGACACCGCGCCGGACATCTCCGCGGCGCGGCTGAACCGGCTGCTGGAGGCCCACGCCGCCACCGACGGGCTGGCCTTCCTGCCGCCGGGCACCCCGACCAACAACACCGAGACGGTCACCGTGGCCGAGCGCTCCCCGGTCGCCCCGGTCACCGGCACGGACGCGGTACCCGGCGGCACCGGGCCGCAGGTCGAGAACGCCGCCGCCCTGGCCGGCCGGGCCCTGGCCGTGCCGCTCAGCGCCGTGCCGCTCAGCGCCGTGCCGGCCGGGTCGACCCCGGCCGTGGGCGCACCGCCCCAGCCGGCCGCCGAGGACCTGGCGACCGTCCGCCGCCGGGCGGTACGCCCCGACGCGCCGACCGCGCTGGCCCGCGCCGCCTCAGCCGACCGGGACGAACGCCGGCTGGCCCGACTGGTCCGCCGGGCCCTCTGGCCGGCCGGACCGGGCAGCATGCTGCGGCACCTGCTGCCGGTGGCCACCCCGGCCGAGCAGCGCAAGCTGCGCGCCCACTTCGTCGAGCACCTGCACCCGGAGGGGCCGTTGCCCACCCTGCGGATCGGCGCGCAGCCCTACGGACTGCTGCCGGTGGCGGCGCTGCGCGGCTGGCAGCCGGCCAGCCCCGCCGAGGCCCGCGCGGTCACCGTGCTGCGCAACCTCTGGCAGCAGGTCTGGCTGGCCGCCCCGGCGCCCCGGATCCGGCCCGGGCTGGCCGACCCCGAGCAGACCATGGTGGAGATCCTGGCCACCGACGCCCGGGTGCTGGAGGTCCGTGCCCGCAGCATGCTCGGCAACGAGTACGTGAGCTGGCTGTGGCGGTTCGCCCGGCTGGACCTCGGCCCGGGCTGGCGGCAGCAGGTCGTCGAACCAGGCCGGGCGCTGCTGGCCGCGCTCGGCCTGGGCGGGCCGGTCGACCCCCGGTTGTCCCTGGCGGTCTTCGCCAAGGGCGCATTCGCGCTGGGCACCCCGCTGGTGGCCGCACCCGGTCAGGACCGGGCCGACCGGATCCGCGCGTACCTCGACGCGCTCGCCGCCGTGGGCCTGCGCGGCGACCAGATCCCGGCGGCACCCGCCTCGGCGGGGCCGGTGCCGCTGTTCCACCGGCTGCTGCGGGCGGCGCTGATCGCGGAACACTCGGCCGCCGCGGGCCTGCTCGCCGAGGCTGCCGGGCTGCCGGCCGCCGCCGAGATCCCCGAGCCGGAACTGATCGACATCCGGCCGGGCGAGATCACCCCGACGCTGCGCCGACGGCTGGCGGTCACCGTGCCCGGCACCGGCGGCAGGAGCGTGGGCGAGTACCTCGCCGCCGCGGCCGGGGACGACGACACCCGGCACCGGCTGGCAACCACCGACCTGCGCGAACTACGCGACGCGCTGGCCGACCTGGCGACCGGCCTGACCCCCACCGGGGGCGACCCGGCCGCCCTCGACCCGGCCGACCTGGACCGGTACGTCGCCGGGACGCTCGGGCTCACCGCACACCGGCTGGACGCCTGGATCACCTCGCTGGCCAGCACCCGGCTGGACCGGCTGGCCGCCACCCGCCCGGCCGGGACGCCCGACGGGGTGCACGTCGGCGCGTACGGCTGGCTCACCGACCTGCACCCGGCGCCGCCGCCCACGCTGGTCGACCGGCCCGCCCACGTACCGGACACCGCCGCGCCCCCGCAGCTCGTGGCGGCCCCGGCCGGCGCCGGCCACGTACACGCCCCGTCGCCGGCGCAGGCGGTCACCGCCGCGGTGCTGCGCAGCGCGTGGCGCTCGCACGGCGGCGGCGACGACAACCCCGTCGCGGTCGACCTCTCCTCGCGCCGGGTCCGGCTGGCCGGGCAGCTCCTCGCCGGCATGCGCGACGGGCAGGCGCTGGGCGAACTGCTCGGCTACCGCTTCGAGCGCGGCCTGCACGATCACCCGGGCGGCCCGCTCGACCAGTACATCCCGCTGTTCCGCCGGCTGGCCCCGGTCCGCGCGCACCGGGTCGACCCGAACGGGGACGGCCCGCCGGACATCGTCGGCACCGTCGCGTCCACCGCCGTCGCCGACGGGTTGGAGCTGCACCGGCTGCACCGGGCCGGCGTGCTCGCCACCGAGCTGGCGAAGCTGCCCGGCAGCGCCCGGGTCGCCGTCGGTGAGGTGCTCGCCGAGCTGGCCGACCATGCCGACGCGGTGGCCGACGCCCTGCTCGCCGAGGGCGTGCACCAGCTCGCCGTGGGCGACATGGACCGCGCCGCCGCGGCGGTGGACGTCGCCTCCGGCGCGGCCACCACCCCGCCCGAGCTGCACTTCACCCGCACCCCGGCCAGCGGGGTGAGCGTCACCCACCGGGTCGCCGTGCTGTTCAACCTCGACGGCCGGTTCGCCAACCGGCGCGCGGACTGGCCGGCCGGCCAGTCCGCGCAGCCCCGGATCATCGGCGCCGCGGTCGACGCGCTGACCGCCGCGCTGCTGCCGCCCGCCAACCGGGTGTGTTGGCGGGCGCGCTGGCACGCGCCGGACGGCGTCGTCGTCACCGACCACGTCGAGGGCAGCCTGGACCGCCTCCAGGCGGCGGCGGTGGACCACCTCGCCGCACCGCCGCATCCGGGGGCCCCGGCCGGCACCGACCTGGACCGACGGATCGAAATGGTCGCCTGGAGCCGCCTCGCGCCGTCCCAGGTGACCCCCGAGTGGCGGTTGGAGCTGGACTACGACCGGGCACCCGGCTGGCCGGCCTCCCGGGTCAGCCTGGCCGAGTTCCTCGCCGCGGTCGCGGCGCTGCGCGACCTGTTCGGCCGGGGCCGGCAACTGCTCGCCGCCGACCTGGGCACCGACTCCGACGCGCCGGCGCAGGTCGACGATGCCACCCGGCACCAGGCCACCGAGCTGTGGCAGCTCGCCCTCGACACCGCCACCGGGCTGAGCGCCGCCGGCAGCCCGGACGACCCGGGCTGGAACGAGACCACCGTGCACATCCTGCTGCGGACGGCCGCCGGCTTCGGGATCGTCGGGGTGCTCCCGCCGCTGCCGGGGCCCGGCGCCTCCGCCACCGCGGCGGAGGCCGCCCGGTCCGCCGGGGACGAGCTGGCCCGCCGGGTCGCCGCGCACTGCCGGCTAATGGCCGAGGCGCGCGGACGCACCCCGTGCCCGGTGGGCGGCTGCGTCTGCGATCCGGAGACCGACTTCGACACCCCGACCGCGCCGCCGGCGGACCGGCGCGAGCTGCACGTCGCCCGGATCCGGGCGCTGCTCGGCGCCGACATGCCGGTGCTGTCGGCCAGCCGGGCCCCGGACCCGGTCGCGCTGACCACCGCGCTCGCCGCCAGCGACGCCCTCCAGGGCGGCTCGCCCCACCCGGTACGGCGCTGGCTGGCCCGCTACGGCCGGGTCCGCCCGGCGGTGGGCCGGTTGCAGGAGGTGCTGACCTACGCCGACGCGCTCGGCGCGGGCGGGGTGGTGCGGGTGCCGGCGCGGGTCCGGGTCGCCCAGCTGCCGTACCAGGCCGGCGACCGGTGGGTGGGTGAGGCCGCACCGAGGCCGGACAGCCAGCCGACCTCGCTGGTCCTGGTCAGCCTCGGCGACCTCGACCTCACCCAGCCGGTGCACGGCCTGCTCGTCGACGAGTGGACCGAGGTGGTGCCGGCGGCCACGACGCGGACCGGGCTGACCTTCGAGTACGACGCGCCCGCTGCCGCCGCCGGCCAGGCGGTGCTGCTGGCGGTCAGCGCCGACGGCGCCGCGACCTGGCAGCCGGCGGGGCTCGCCCAGGCCGTCGAGGAGACCCTCGACCTGGCCGTCGCCCGAGTCACCGACCTCGACTCGCTCGGTGCCGGCGGGCAGTACCTGCCCGCGTTCTACCTGCCGACCAACGTCGCCGAGGCGGCGACCACCACCGACTTCGTACCGGACGCGGCACCCGTCGCACCGGGTGAGCAGGAGGGCCGATGAGCCACCTCGTGCACGACAACCAGGTGGCGCCGGGTGCCGGGCCACCGGCCGCGCCGCAGGACCCGCCGGGGTCGGTGACCACCTGGACCCGGCTGGAGCCGCGTACCCGGCGCGGCGACCTGAGCCCGGCGTTGGAAGCGCGCATCGCAGACCCGCTGTGGCTGCTCGCCCGGCAGTGGCAGCTGGGCGAGTTCACCGGCGAGGACGCCGGCTCGCCGGTGGTCGCCCGGGTGCACGCCGAGGTGACCCCGTTCACCCGGTACCGCCCGGGGGCCGCCTCGGGCAGCACCATCGGGCTGCCGTCCGGCATCCCGCTGGAGGCGCTCGTCGAGCGGGAGGGCGCGGCCACCGCCGACGACCTGCGACTCTCGGCGGAGACCGGCCAGCAGTTCCTGCGGCTGCTGGCCGAGGCCGGCGCCGGCGAGCTGGGCCCGGCGGTCGCCGGCCGCTACCGGATCCCCGCGGTGCCCCCGGACGCCCCGTCGGCGGCCGACGCGGGCACGGTCGGCTACCTGCGGGTGGTCGCCGGCCGGGTGCCGCACGGCGACCTGCTGCTGCGCGCCTGCGCGGCCGGGACGGTCGAGGACGACCTGCCGGTGCCGCCGGCGCTGGCCGGCGCGCTACGTACCGCGATCACCGGCTGGCTGGCCTGGCTCGGGGTGCCACCCCGCCCGCCCGGCCCGCCCGGGGGATACCTGTTGCAGCTACCGGCGGTCATCGCGCCGGGGGTCGACCCCCGGCCGGACACGCCACCGTGGCCACCGGCCGACTTCCACCCGCTGATCAGCGCTGCCGGGCTGGAGGGCACCGCCTGGCAGCGCGAGCGGATGGAGTACGAGTTTTCCGTCGGCGCCGCCGGATCGGCCGGTGAGCTGGTGCTCGCCGCCCGGGAGTACGACGGTGACCGGCTGGACTGGTACCACTTCGACCACGCGCCGGTCGACACCCTGCAGGCGCAACCGGCCAGCCAGGAACTGGTCCGGATCACCCTGCCCACCCCGGTCGGCTACGCCGGGATGCCGGCCACCCGGTTCTGGGAGATGGAGGACTCCCGGATCAACCTGGGCCAGGTCGGGGCGGGCGCCGGTGACCTGGCCCGGATGTTCCTGCTCGAGTACGGCCTGGTCTACGCCAACGACCACTTCATCGTCCCGCTGGAGCTGCCGGTCGGCTCGGCCACCCGGATCCGGTCGCTGATCGTCACGGACACTTTCGGCACCCGGACCCTGGTGCCGGCCGCCCCCGGTGGGCGGGGCTGGGCGTTGTTCCGGCCGTCCGGCGCCGTCACCGACGGGCCCGCCGACGTGCTCGTCCTGCCCGCGACGGCCGCCGCCACCCTGGACTCCGAGCCGGTCGAGGAGGTCCGGTTCGGCCGGGACGAGATGGCGAACCTGGCCTGGGCGATCGAGCGTACGGTGACCGGCGCGACCGGCCGGCCGATCGACCGCAGCGCGCAGGTCGCCCGGCCCGCCGTACCGGCCCGACCGCCGGTGCCCGACCCGCCGCCGGTCGACCCGGCGACCGGCCGTCCCGTGGTCGTGCCCGAGCTGTCCTACGCCTTCGCCACCACCGTGCCGGAGAACTGGGTGCCGCTCGTGCCCACCCCGCTGGCCGGCGACCCGACCGCGGTGCGGCTGCGGCGGGTGCCGATCCAGCAGCCGACCCGCGACGGGCCGCCGGTCCCGGTGCTCGGGCACAGCCGGGTGCTCGACTGGCGGCCGGGCCCCGGCGGTGCCGGGGTGGTCGAACTGGCCGTGCCCGAGGAGGAGATCGGCCGGGCCGGGGTCCGGGTGCTGCGCCGGTGGCAGTTGGCCCGTGGCGTGGACGGCTCGGTGCACCTGTGGCTCGGCCGCTCCCGGCACGCCACCGGCGGCGACGTCTCCAGCGGCCTGCGCTACGACGCCGTGGAGCCCCGATGAGCCCTGCCGCCCCGCCCGTATCCACCGATCTCGAAACCGCGCGGAGAAACCGATGACGATCAACTGGAAGAACGACGTGCCGCTGCCGATGGCCCGGCCCCGGTACTACGACCACCAGTACCTGCGGGCCGCCGACCTGGCCCAGGCGGTGGACTACCTGCTGTCCCGCCAGCACCTCACCGCCCGGCTGCGGCAGCCGGTCGGGGTGGTCAGCGGGCTGGAGCTCACCGCGACCGGGGGCGACGTCACGGTCACCGAGGGGGCGGCGGTCGACGCCGACGGGCTGCTCATCGTGGTGCCCGCCAGCCGCCGGGTGAGCCCGCCCGGCGACGGCACGTTCCACGTCACCCTGCGTTACCTGGAGACGCTGACCGACCGGCGCGACGAGGGCGGGGTGGCCGCCGAGACCCGGTGGACCGAGGAGGGCCGGGTGGAGCTGACCAGCGCCCCGCCGGCCGACCCGGGGCGCGCGATCGTGCTCGGCCGGGTGGTCCGCAGCCAGGGCGTGGTGACCGTGCAGGCCACCGGCCGGCTGGTCGCCGGCCTGCGGGTGCCGGCCGGGGCGATCGTGCCGTCCGTCGGCAACTCGCCGCAGGCCGGCATCCAGTTCCCCGCCAACCCGGGGGGCGGGGTCGGCGACGAGGCGTTCATCCGCTACTGGGCGGCGGCCGGCGAGAACACCGTCCTGCGGATCGGCAACAACAACGACCCCGACGACGCGATCACCTTCCACCAGGCCGGCGCGGACCGGCTGCGGATCAGCCAGAGCATGCTGCACCTGGGCAGCCTCGACGGCACCGCCGTGCAGGCCGACCAGGTGGTTGCCAGCCTCGGCTTCTGGGGGGTCGGCGTCCAGCACGGGCAGCTCTCCTTCCGGGCCGGCCGCGGCTTCGAACTGGTCGACTCCAGCACGGTCACCCCCTCGTTGGGTTACCCGTTGCACAGCCGCGAGTACGCGGACCTGGAGGTGCGCGAACTGCGGGCCGCCCGGGTGCGCGGACGCGGCGGGCTGAACCTGCTCAGCGACGGCCAGGTGGCGGTCCGGGCCGGCGCCGGGCTGTTCGTGGTCAAGGAGGCCGGTTCCAGCGGGAACCTGACCGTGCAGGGGGCGCTCGGGGTGGGCGGGAACGTCAACCTCCCCGCCTCGGGATATCTCGCCGGGGCCGGCCGGCTGCACCTGAGCGGCCCGGAGCGGCTGTTCCTGCTCAACACCCAGGGCGTGTACGTCGGGCACGGCGGCAGCTCCGAGCCGGACGCGGGCTGCCTGTGGGTGGAGAAGCGGGGCCTGTTCGGCGGTGACCTGCAGGTCAACGGCCGACTCGGGGTGAAGACGAGCCCGAACTCGATTCCCGACTGGAGCGGCGGGGGCGTCAGCACCTTCGACCTGTTCGTCTCCGGGGCGATGTACGCCGGGCCGGCCGGCGGCCCGTACCCGATCTCGCTGGAGGCCGCCAGCGGCAAGATCGTCGGCCGGACCAAGCAGTTCGTCATCGACCACCCGCTCGACGACCCGGCCGATCCGGACCGCCGGCTGCTGGTGCACGCCGCGTTGGAGGGCCCCGAGAACGGCGTCTACTACCGGGGCGAGGGTCGGCTCGTCGACGGGGCCGCCACCGTCGACCTGCCCGAGTACTTCGAGGCGTTGACCCGGCTGGAGGGCCGCACCGTCCAGCTCACCCCGGTCTTCGACGACGACGAGCCGGTGTCGCCGCTGGCGGCGTCCCGGGTCACCGCCGGCGAGTTCCGGGTCCGCGCCGTCGACGGGTCGAAGGCGTCGCACGCCTTCTTCTGGCAGGTCTCGGCGATCCGCGCGGATCTCGACCCGTTGGTGGCCGAAATTCCCGCCGCCGCGCCGCACACCGTCCGGCCCGCCCCGGCCGCCACCGATCCGACGCCCGATCCGGCGTCGGCGACCCCCACCGCCGCGTGACGACCCCACCGGCGATCAGCAGAGAGGAGCACGAGGTGGACGCGGTGATCGATCAGGTCGACGTCGACCGGACCCCGGAGGACGACGATCCGGGCAGCCGGATCGGGGAGGCGGTCGAGTACGACCTCTTCGCCGCCGAGGAGGAGCCGTCGCCGGAGCCACCCGGGCTCGTGGCGTACCACCTGGCGCCGACGCTGCGGCTGTTGCGCGACGAGATCGACCGGCGCTGGCCGCACCGGGACCGCGCCTCGGACGGCTGGATCGGCGACGCCGCCCACCAGGCCGGCACCTCCGACCACAACCCGGACGCGGACGACCGCTCGGTCAACGCGCTCGACGTCGACCGGGACGGCATCGACCCGCCGCTGGTGATCCGCAAGTGCATCGCGCACCCGTCCACCCAGTATGTGATCTTCAACCGGACGATCTGGAGCCGGACGCGGGGCTTCACCCCCGCCCGGTACACGGGCAGCAACCCGCACGACAAGCACCTGCACGTCAGCGTCAGCCACACCCCGTCGGCGGAGCGGAGCGACCGGAGCTGGGGGATCGTCACCGCGCCGGTGCCGAAGCTCGGTGACCGGGTGCTGCGGCGCGGCAGCCGGGGCAGCGACGTGCGCGAGTTGCAGACCGTCGCCGGCCGGCTGGGCGCCAAGCTGGCCGTCGACGGGGACTTCGGGGTCGCCACCGAGGCGTGGGTGCGTACCTTCCAGCAGGCCCGGAAGCTGGCGGTGGACGGCGTCGTCGGCCCGTGGACGGTCGCCGCGCTGCGCGAGGCCACCACGCCGCCCGCGCCGACGCCGGCCGGGCGGGTGCCCGGCTCACGCACCCTGCGCCGGGGGACGAACGGCGACGACGTGGCCTTCGTCCAGCGGTTCGTGGGGGAGCGGCGGTGCGGCCGGGCGACCGGTGCCTTCGACGCGCGGACGGAGGCCGGCGTGCGTTGGTACCAGGGGATGCGCGGAATCACGGTCGACGGGGTCGTCGGCCCGCAGACCTGGCGGCAGATGCAGGTCAAGGTCGGCTACTGACCCTCGGACGGGTACGGCGGTCCCCGGGACCGCCGTACCCGTTCCCGCCGGTCACTTCGCCGCGATTTCGTCGTTTGCCAGAACGGCAAATTTACTTGTCGGATCGGCGGGGCCCGCGGAACGGTTGGCCCAGACGAGCGGAGGGGACGCACATGGCGGACGAGACGTACGACGTGGTGGTGGTCGGTGGGGGCGCAGCCGGGCTGGGCGGGGCGCTGGCGCTGGCGCGGGCGCGACGGTCGGTGCTGGTGGTGGACGCCGGACAGCCGCGCAACGCGCCCGCCGGGCACGTGCACAACTACCTGACCCGGGAAGGCACTCCGCCGGCCGATCTGGTGGCCGAGGGGCGCGCCGAGGTGACCCGGTACGGCGGCGAGGTCGTCGCCGGGCGGGTCGAGACCGCGTCGCGGGAGGGTGCCGGGTTCGTCGTGACGCTGGACGGCGGGCGCGGCGTGCGGGCGCGTCGGCTGCTGGTGACGACCGGGCTCGTCGACGAGCTGCCCGACGTGCCGGGGGTGGCCGAGCGGTGGGGGCGTGACGTGCTGCACTGCCCGTACTGCCACGGGTGGGAGGTCCGGGACCGGCGCCTCGGCGTCCTGGCCACCGGCCCGACGGCCGCGCACCAGGCGGACCTGTGGCGGCAGTGGAGCCCGCACGTGATGCTGCTGCTGCACGGCGCGACGCCCGGCGTCGAGGAGACCGAGCGGCTCGCGGCGCGCGGGATCACCGTCGTGGACGGGCCGGTCGCGGGGCTGGAGGTGGCCGGCGACACGCTGACCGGGGTACGGCTGGCCTCGGGCGAGGTGGTCGCGCTCGACGCGCTGGTCGTCGCGCCGCGGTTCACCGCCCGCGCGGGCGTGCTGGAGTCGCTCGGCCTGAAGCCGGCCGATGTGGAGTTCGGTGGTCAGGTGATCGGCAGCCAAGTCTCCGCCGACCCGACCGGGGCCACCGCCGTGCCCGGCGTGTGGGTGGCGGGCAACGTGGCCGACGTACGCGCCCAGGTGATCACGGCCGCCGCGGCGGGTCTGGCCGCCGGCGCGGCGATCAACGCGGACCTCGTCGCCGAGGAGACCCGTGACGCCGTGGCCGCCTACCGGCACCAGGCGGACACGATGTTCGAGGAGGCCGCCTGGGAGGAGCGTTACCGGGCCCGAGCGGCGGTGTGGAGCGGACGCCCGAACCCGCAGCTCGTCGCGGACGCCACCGGGCTGCCCCCGGGCCGGGCGCTCGACGTCGGCTGCGGCGAGGGCGCCGACGCTGTCTGGCTGGCCGAACGGGGCTGGCGGGTCACGGCGGTCGACATCTCCACCACCGCCCTGGAGCGGGCCGCCGCCCACGCCGCGGCCGTTGGCCCGCAGGTCGCCGGCCGCATCGAGTGGACACACGCGGACCTGCGTGACCAGCCGCCCGCCGAGGGCGCGTACGACCTGGTGTCGTCTCAGTTCATGCACCTGCCGGGCGCGGCGCGACGGGAGCTGTTCGCCCGGCTGGCCGCCGCGGTGGCCCCCGGCGGAACCCTGCTGATCGTCGGGCACCACCCGCTCGACCTGCGTACCACCGCCCGCCGGATGCACTTCCCGGAGATGATGTTCACCGGTGAGGAGGTCGCGTCCTCGCTCGACCCGACCGCGTGGCAGGTGCTGGCCGCCGAGGCCCGACCACGCGTGGCGGTCGACCCCGAGGGGCGCGAGATCTCCATCCACGACGCCGTCCTGGTCGCGCGCCGCCGAGCCTGACCGGCCCCGACGGTCGCTGGCCGAGCCGGTGACCGTGGTCGCCGGTGCGCCGGTCGACCTGAGCCGGCGTGCCGGTCGGTGCCCGCAGCCGCCTCCCGGCCCCGGCGGGTCTCCCACTGCGGGTGCGGGGAGGAGAATCGGTCTCGGCCCATCGGAAGACCTCCACGCGCGTCGGGTGGGCCGTGTCCCTTCGGGTGGTGCGTGCCGGCTCCACGGCCCGACCCCCGCGCGTGGAGTCGAGCCGTGGAGCCGCAGGGAGGCGACCGGTATGTCGGGTGGAATGGTCGCGGCGGTGGCAGTCGGCACACCCGTGCTCTTTGCCGCGGTCCTGCTGTCGATCATCAAGGTGCTGGGGCGCCGTGCGAGGGCGGGGCTGCGGGCGGGCCGGTACACGTCACGGCGGGGCAACTCGTCGGACAACAGCTCGTCGACCATGGGCGGTGGCTGAGAATCGGGGCGCTGCCACCCTGTGGCTGCTCGGCGAACGGTCCTTCGGCCGGCCGCCCCGATGTTCCAGCCCGCCTTGACCGCCCGAAATAGGATCGAAGCTCGTCATGTCGCGAGGAGGGGTGTCGATGGGGCGGACGCTGCGGGTGGGTATCCCGATTCTTCTGCTGGCCGCCGTCGGCTGGTACGCCTCGTACGTCACCACCATCCTCGTGTGGGAGGCGCGCAAACTGGTGCCCTGGCTGGTGGCGCCGGCCCTGGTGGTCCTGCTCGCCGGGGCGCCGTTCCTGGTGCGGCTGCTCACCCACCGGCTACGCCGACGCCGGACCACGCCCGCGGCGGCCGGCGGGATCGTGGTCCTCGGCTGGCTGGGCGCCGCCGTCGGGCTGGCCCTGGGGGCGTTCTGGCTGGCCTACGGCGAGTACCTCCAGGACCGGGCGTACGTGACCACCATGCGGGTCGTGACCGATCCGGTCCCGGAGCTGACCGCACGCGCGCCGTACGTGGTCGGCCAGGCACAGGCCGCGCCCAACCTGGGTGACGTCACCGGCGAGATCACCGACGTCAGCTACCTACCCGACTCCGACCGGTTCGCCGTCCTGGTCGAGCGGCGCGGCTGGTTGACCGGTTACGAGGTCGGCCTGGTGCAGGAGGTACCGCTCGGCGGCAACAGCCGGGCACAGCAGCGGTGCCAGTTCGACGTGTCGACCGCCGACGCGCGGATCGGCGGCTGGTTCACCCACAACCTGGGCCGGAAGATCTCCGCCGAGCGGCGTGGGGTCCGGTTCTCCGCCGACGACGCGTACGTCCACTGCCGGGGCGACACCCCGGTCGTGGTGGTGCCGCTGAAGCGCCAGACCGGAGTCCTGGTGGTGACCGAGCGGCCGGCCGGCGTGGCGCTGTACGACGGCCGGACCGGGAAGGTCACGATCACCGACGACACGACGAAGGTGCCCGGACCGTCCTATCCGATCAGCCTGGCCGCCGAGCAGCGGGAGGGCACCGCCGCCGTCGGCGGCTTCGCCGACTGGTGGTTCGAGCGCAGCGGCTGGGACGCCTCCGAGGACGGCGCGAACGAGGGCAACGAGTCGGAGTTCACCCTGCGCCACCGCGACGGCAGCGGAGGCAGCGCGTACGTCACCCCGCTCACCCCGCAGGGCGAGGCCAGTTCGGTGGTGGCGGTGTCGACGGTGCCGACCCGGCACTCCGGCGGCGGGCTCGCCCCGCTGACCGTGCACCGGCTCAGCCCGACCTGGTCGTCGCCCCAGGCGATCGTCGCCCTGATCAAGGCGGAGTACCGGGACGTCTGCTGCTGGAACGACGACCAGGTGTTCGAGGTGGTGCCGACCGGCGGCAGCACCTGGACCGCCACGCTCGGCAGCGCGCAGAGCATCCGGTACCGGGTGGAGGGGCGAGGCCAGGTCAACGGACGGGAGGCGACCTGCCTGAAGAACGCCGACGGTGTCCTGGTCCGGTGCGCGTACGCCGCCCCCGGCTCGCCGGAGGAGCAGGAACTGCAACGTCGGGAGCGGCAGAAGCAGCAGGAGGAGGCGGCGAACGGCAGCCCCGACCTGAAGAACCTGGCCACGTACACCGACGAGCGGTTGGCCGAGCTGAACCGACGGATCTCCGAGGAGGTCAACCGCCGCCTCAAGCAGCGGTGACGGTGGTTCCCGGCCCGACGGCACGGGACGGGGCTTTGATATTTCCATGTGTGTACATGTAGGAATACCTCTGCCGTGGTTGATCAGCCACGCTCGGGAGAGGAAGCACATGGGAGTCGCGAGGAGAAGTCTCATCCGTGGCGTGGCGGCCCTGACCGGCCTGTCCGCCGGGGGGCTCCTGGTGCCAGGTCGGGCCTACGCCGGCCCGGCGATCCACAACCCCTTCGGGGGGTACCCGATCACCAACGGGTGGCAGGATCACCTCAACCGGGGCTCCCGGGGCGGCATCGACTTCGGGATGCGCGTGGGCACACCACTGCCCGCGTGCGGGGCGGGCACGGTCACCAACACGCCGTTCAACGGCGGCGGCGGACACACGGTCACCATCAGCCATTCCGAGGGCTATCGCAGTCAGTATCTCCACCTGTCCCAGTTCGCACTGGCCAACGGGACGTACGTTCCGGCCGGTGCGGTCGTCGGATTGTCCGGCGGCGCCGCGGGCGCACCCGGATCGGGCAGCTCGACCGGGCCGCACCTGCACTGGCACATGATCAACCCCGCCGGGGCCTATCTCAATCCGCTGGCCTACATCGCGCAGAACCCGCCGGTGGACGTCGGCGGCCCGATGTTCCACCAGATCCGCGTCGCCAGCGGGGCCTGGACCGGATTCCAGCCGCTCAACGGTTACCAGACCCCCGCGCACGGCAGCGCCAAGGACATGGCGGTGGCCGGCCTCCCCAACGGCACGGCGCAGATGCTGATCGTCGGCCTGGACGACGGCGTCTACCACCGCGTCCGCAACGCCAACGGCACCTGGAGCGAGTTCCAGCCGCTCAACGGCGTCGGCACCACCGGCACCGCGCGGGGGAAGCGGGTGGCCATCGCCGGCCTGCCCGACGGCTCGGCCCAGGTCGTGATCATCAGCGCCGACGACACGGTCTACCACCGCATCCGCAACGCCGACGGGAACTGGACCGCATTCGGCAGGCTCAACGGTTTCGGCACCCCGAGCCCGGCCGGTGCCAGGGACGTCGCCATCTCGGGGCAGCCCGACGGCACCGCGCAGGTGGTCATCGTCGGCATGGACAGCGGCGTCTACCACCGGATCCGCAACACCAACGGCACCTGGAGCGAGTTCCAGCCGCTCACCGGCACCGGCACCAGCACGACGGCGATCGGCAGCGCCGTGGCCGTCGCCGGCCTGCCCGACGGGTCGGCGCAGGTGGTCATCGCGGGCGTCAACGGCTACCTGCACCACCGCATCCGGTCCGCCAACGGCGCCTGGAGCCAGTTCCAGCCGCTCAACGGCGTCGGCACCAGCAGCCCGGCGGTGGCCAAGGACGTCACCGTCGCCGGGCTGCCCGACGGCACCGCGCAGGTGGTCATCGTCGGTTCGGACGACGCCATCTACCACCGGGTGCGTGGCGCCGGCGGTTCCTGGACGGCGTTCAACAGCCTGCCGGGCGTCGGAACCCCGACGCCGGCCAGGGGCAGCCGGGTCTCGCTCGCCGGCCTCCCCGACAACTCCACCCAGTTGGGGCTCGTGGGTCGATGACCAGGGGTCCGGTGCCGGACGCGTTCGCCGGGACCGGACAGCGGGCGGTCCGCGCCCGGCCACGCACGGCGTGCGGCGCGTCACCGACCGAGCCCGTGGTCAGCGACCCTTGCGCACGTGGCGGGTGATCTCGGTGCCCTCGGACAGGCTGAGCGGCCCGGTGCTCTCCAGCGGTGCGACGCCGAGCGCGACGGCCAGCGTGCGGCCGTGGACGTCGAGCACGGCCTCGCTGAGATCGGCGAGGTCGGCCACGGCTGCCCTGGCCCGGACCCAACCGGTCAACCCCACCGCCAGCGCGATCAGCAGCGCCGGCCACCACACGATTCCCAGCACGACGTACGGCAGCGCCCACGCGGTGGTGACCACCGTGGCGGCGAACTGGCCGTTGGCCGTGCCGAGGTCGGCCCGCACGGTGTCGGGCAGCACGAGCCACAGGCGCGACCAGCCGAAACGCAGGTCCAGCCCGTACCGGTCGAGGGCGACCTGTTCCACCGTCGCGATCCGGTCACCCATCCAGGTCGGTCGCGTCGGTGCGGCCAGGGCGAGCCGATTGACCCGGGCTGCCGCGTCGTCGATCTCGGCCTGCTGAGCGGGTGTCCGGCTGGCCGCCGGATACCCGTTCTGCAGTTTCCACCGGTCCGCCACCAACCGGTGCCAGCGGCTGCTCCGCGCGCCGGCCAGCCGCTTCCGTGCCCAGTGCAGCCCTGGCGGCCACAGCCCCAGCAGCCAGGCCCGGACCGGCGCGGCAAGTGCCTGCACGGTCAGTCCGACACCGCTGGCGGCGAGGAGCAGCCCGATCGCGACCAGCGCCTGGGCCGGCCCGGGGGCCCTACCCAGGGTGGATCCGAGTTCGGTCGCCCCCGACGCCAGCAGCGGCAGGTCGACGGCGTGCGACCAGCCGAGCCGGAGGCCGGCCCAGGCGGTGGCGACGAAGAGCAGACCGGGTACCGCGAGCAGACCGACCCAGCGCTCCGCGAGCTGCTTGGCCAGTTCCCCGAAGAAGTTGTTCACCGGTCATCGCCTGCTCATCGGCAGGCCGGTGAGCAGGCATCGCGGTGCCGGCCCGGCCGGTACGGCGGCGAGCACCCGGTCGCACGCGTGGTCGGGGCAGCCGAACGACTCCTCGTCGGCCCGTCCGGGGCCGGAGCCCGGTAGGCCGGCGCCCAGGTTGCGCGAGGTTCCGGTAGCCCCCGCGCCCAGCAGCCGGGTGACCAGCCCGGCGACCGGTCGGCGTGCCCGGGCCTCGGTCTCGATGCTGGCGAGCAGCAGCCGTTGCTGCTCGGATCCTGCGGCGAAGTACGCCCGTAGCGCCGGCAGGTCGTCACAGAGTCCGGCCAACGTGCACCGCTCGACCAGCCTGACCCGCTCGTCATCCACGGCCGGGAATGTATCGGTAGGCGGCGCACCACGCCAAAACCGGCGCACGGCACGCAGGTGTGTCCCTTGTGGTCGGTCATGGTGACGCGGCTAGCATCAGGTGGGTGGCCAGTGATCCCATCGCGGAGTTTCCCGTGGACGACACGCGCCGGGTCGCCGTCATGCAGTGGGCGGTCGACGAGCCGGCTGCGGTAAGTAGCACCGTGCACCTCCAGGTCGGGACCGTCGCGGGCGGCGGATGGTACGTCCGGCACCGGGGGTTCGGCCTTCGCGAGTTCGGCGACCGGCATGCGGCCTGGCGGGCCGCCCGTGGGCTGATGGGCCACCACGACGGGCAGTGGAAACAGATCGACATCGATCATGCGCCCTTCTCGGCGGTGTGCCGGCCCGATGGTTCACGGGTGCTCTACGCCACCCACGAGGATTCGCTCTACGCGTGCTGGGGCCGCGGACGGGAGCGGATCTGGGGCAGGTTCCTGCGGGCGATCAACGAGGGCACCACGCTGCGCCGCACCGAGACGCATGCGCTTCTCGACGGCGCCATCGAGCTGGTGAGGTACCGGGACCCTTACCACGGGCGGGACCGCTATGCCGCGTCGACGGCCCGGGAGTCGGGGGTGGACTGGCTGGTGGTCGACCACGCCGATCAGGCGATGGCGGACGCCGACTACGAGGAGTCGGTCCGCGACAGCGCGGACGAGGACCTCCCGCACCGGTCCAGCGACGTGCCCGACGCACTGGTCAGCCGCAGGTCCAAGCCGCCGGCGGGGCTCCACGTCCTGGCTGACGGCGTCATTCTCGCCGCGGACGACCTCGACGAGTACAACAGCCTCTACGGCCTGCCGTACCGGTCCCGGTGGCCGGTCACCACAGACCCCGCGCCGGTACCGCCGGGCGCGGTGGGCCCGATGACCGCCGAGCCCCGGGACTGGGGGCCGACCTCGACCGATGTCTGGGAGGTCACCCCCGCCGCGTGGCGGAACGAGGACTGGCCGTCGTCCGTCAACGCCCTGGCCTTGGCTGTGCTCCCCGACGGCCGGCAACTCCTCGCCGCCGGCCACGACGACGGCGCGACGCTGTGGAACGTCCGCACCGGCCGGCGCGTCGTCGACGTCTCCGGCCACAGCGAGTGGGTCCTGTCGGTCGGGACGGCCGTGCTCTCCGACGGCACCTCGGTGCTGGCGACCGGAGGTAAGGACGGGCTGGCGCGGGCCTGGTCCACCAGGGACGGGGCAGCCCTGGTGGAGATCGAGGCGCACCGTCGTCCCGTCAACGCGCTCTTCTGGGCCCTTCCGCAGGGGCGGGTGCCGCTGCTGGTCACCGGGGGCGACGACGCCACGATCCGGGTCTGGAACGTCGAGAACAGGGCGCTGCTGACGGAGCTGACGGTGGGGGAGCCAAGCGTCAATCTGGTGTGGTCGACAGCCGGCGCGCTGCTCGCCGACGGGCACCTGTGCGTGGTGGCGGGGGTGGACCCGCTGGGCGTCGCTCCGGTCCAGGTCTGGGATGCCACCACCGGGCGCCGGTTGCACGAGCTGACGATGGGTCAGGACGGTTTTGGCCAGCACCGGCCGGCGGTCGCGGTGGCGACGCTGGCCGACCGGTCGTTCCGGGTGGCGGCCGTCGCCGGTGCCGAGGTGCGGGTCTGGGACGGGCACACCGGCCGGGAGATACGGACGCTGGCCATGCCCGAGCCCGGCATCGGTGACGTCGCCCTCGCGGTGCTGCCCGACCTGCGGGTGGTCGTCGTGGCCACCGTCGGCCGACACACCAGGGCCTGGGAGGTCGAGTCGGGGGCGCTGCTCGCCGGCCTGGACCACGGTGACACGAGGCCCCACCCGGCCGTCGACCTCGCCGTCGCGCCGGACGGTCGACTGCTGCTGGCGGTCGGCGGCGCGGCCGTCCCGCCCCGCGTCGTCCAACTGGACGTGCGCTGGTGACGGCGTACGCGGCATAGGGCACCCACGTGCTCATCGACGAACTCACCTGGCTGGTGGCCGACCGGGTCACCGGCTACCACCGGGGCAGTGGCCCGGAGCCGCTCTTCTCCGTCACCGCGGAACGGGACGCGGCAGCCCTGTGGCGGCTGCTGCGGACGAACGACCCGGAGACCGCCTCCGCCGCCGTCGAGGCACGGGTCGCCACGGCGAGCCTCAGGCTGGGCTGGTTCCACTACCACCGCTGGCGTCATGCCCCGCAAGGCGGTGGTCACGTCGATCTGGCCCGGTCCCTGCTCTGCGTGGACGAGGTCGCGGACGACGTCCGGGCCGTCCCGGCGCAGCTGCGGCCGATGGTCGGCCGGTTCACCGAGCCCGGCGAGCAGGCGGCCGCGGCGGTGACGTTGCTGGACGCGTCAGCCGTCGATGACGAACCGGCCCTGCTCGACGCGGCCATCCTCCTGCTGGAGCCCGCGGCCCGACGGATGCCACGGCGGGATCCGCGCCTCGCCGGCCTGCTGGCCCGGCTCTGCCTGGCGCTGCGCCGCCGCCACGAGCGCGACGGCTCCGCGAGTGACCTCGACCAGGCCATCACCTGGGGCGAACAGGCGGCAGCGGTCGCACGCCGCGACGGTGGCCCACCCGCCGCGCTGGAAGCCGAACTCGCCCGGGCCTACCGGTGCCGGCACCGGTTGCGGGCGGAACCTGCCGATCTGCGTCAGGTCATCGACCTGCTCACCGCGGCGACGGCCCGGGACGGCCGGGACGCCGCCCTGTTGACGGAGCTGAGCGCGGCCCACCGGCAACGCTACGGCCAGGACGACGAGCCGGCAGACATCGAACAGGCGGTGACCCTGGCGGAACGGGCCGCCGCGCTGTCGGGCGGTCGGGAGAGCACCACGGTTCTGGTGAATCTCGCCGAGGCGTTGCTGTGCCGCTACGAGCGGTCCGGGAACCGGGCGGACCTGTGGCGGGCGGCCGACCTGGCCGAGCAGGTCGTGACCCAGGTACCGGACGACGATCCGCAGCGGGCCGTCCAGTTGGCGGACGCCGCCGCGATCCTGCTGAAGCGGTACGAGCGCAGTCACGAAGTGCTCGACCTGCGGCGGGCCGTGGAACTCAACGAGGACGCGCTGGCGCTGCTGGAGGACGAGCATCCCCGCCGGCCCGACGTACTCCGCTGCCTCGCCGCGGCTCTGCACCAGCGCTACCGCCGTCTCGGCGCGGACACCGACCTGAACCGCGCCCTGACCCTCCTCGGGTGGGCCCTCGCCGCGATTCCGGCCGGCCGTCCCGAACGGGCGCAGGTCTCGATGGACCTCGTGGCCGTGCGGCTGACCCGTCACCTGGAGACGGGGGTGCTCGTCGAGTTGGCCGCGGCGATCGAGCTGGGCGAGCAGGTGACTGCCGGTGCGCCGGCCTGCCGGCCGGAATGGGCGTCCGTCCTGGGACAGGCGTACCAGCTACGCAGCCGCGTCAGCCACGAGCTGGCCGATCTGGACCGGGCGGTCGACCTCGGCGAGCGGTCGATCGCCGCCACCGGTGACGACGACTTCGCCCTCGCCGCCCGGCAGGCCCGGACCGCCGCCGCCTACCTGAGCCGGCACGTCCAGCGGCCGGGCCGGGAGGACCTGGGACGGGCGATCGACCTCGGGGGCCGGGCGGTGGCCCGCACCCCGGACGACCACCTCGACCTGCCGGAGCGGCTGGCGGACCTCGCCGCGGCCCGGTTGACCCGCTACCGGTTCGCCCGGTCACCGGCGGATGTCGAGGCCGCCGTCGCCCTCGCCGAGCGGGCGTTGGCGGTCACGCCGAGCGGCCACCCGGGCCGGTCCCGGTTGGTGGCCCTGCTCTGTGCCGCCGGGGAGGAGCGCGCCGGTGGCGAGGGTCGCGGCCTGGACGGGGCGCGGCTCCGGGAACTGGCGGGGGAGGTACGCGAGGCGGCATCGGCCGCCCCGGTCGACCGGGTGGCGGCCCACCACGCGGTCGGTGCCCTCGCCCAGACCGTCGGCGATCCACAGCTCGCCGTGCGGATGCTGGACGCGGCGGCGGCGTTCCTGCCGTCCGTCGCGCCCCGGGAGGCCGGCTGGGCGGACCAGCAGCATCGGCTCGGCGAACACTTCGGCCTGGTCGGGGCCGGGGTGGCCGCGCACTGCGTGATCGGCGACCCCGCCGGGGCGGTGGAGTTCGCCGAGCGCGGCCGGGGGGTCCTGCTGGCCGGTCAGGCGAGCACCCGCGTCGACCTCGACGGGCTCCGTCAGCAGGATCCACGGCTCGCCGCCAGGTTCCGGTGGGTGTGCGAGCGGCTCAACACTCCGGGCTTCCCCGCCGGGGAACGGAAGCGGTGGTGGTCGGACTACGACGGCCTGCTGGCCGAGATCGGTGCCCTGCCCGGGCTGGACGGATTCCTGGCCGCGCCACGGCTGGTCGACCTGCGACCGGCTGTACAGGGCGGGTACGGCGTACTGATCAACGCCAGCCGGCACCGCAGCGACGCCGTCATCGTGCCGGCGGACGCCGACCCGGTCCTGGTGGAACTGCCCGACCTGCGGATGGTCGACGTGGTGGCCAGGGTCGACACGCTGCTGGCCGCCGTCACCGCCGCGCCGAGCCTGGCGGCCTCGCTGCGCAGGCGTCAGGTCGTGAGCGACGTGCTGGGCTGGCTGTGGGACGCCGCCGTCGCCCCGGTGGTGCGGGCCCTGCCGGACCGGCCGGCCGGTGGGCATCGGGTGTGGTGGTTGCCGACCGGGCTGCTGGGGCTGCTGCCGCTGCACGCCGCCGGGCGTCCCGGCCGGCCGGGCGCGCTGGACGCCCTCGTGTCGTCGTACGTGCCCTCCCTGCGGACGCTGCGCGAGGCCCGCGAGCGTCCGCCCGCCGGGAACCGACGCCCCCTCACCGTCGCGATGCAGCAGACGCCCGGGCAGGCCGAGCTGCCCGGTGCCCTGGACGAGGCGACGGTGCTGGGTGGGCCGGTGTTGCTCAATGAGGACGCCACCACCGACCGGGTCCTCGACGCGATGACCGAGGCCACCTGGACGCACTTCGCCTGCCACGCTGTCGTCGAAGCGTCCTCCCAGGCCGACAGCGGACTGCTGCTGCACGATGCGACGCTCCGCCTTCCCGACATCGGCGCCCTGCGGTTGCCCCGGGCGGAGCTGGCCTACCTGTCCGCCTGCTCCACCGCGAACCACGGCAGCAGGTACGCCGACGAGGTGCTCCACCTCGCGTCCGCGTTCCACCTCGCCGGTTTCCGGCACGTGGTGGCGAGCCTGTGGCCGCTCGTCGACCAGGTGGCCGTTCAGGCGGCACGCTCGTTCTACCGCAGGTTGCCCGACACCCCGACTGCGGACGCCGCCGCGCACGCGCTGCGTCAGGTGACGCTCGAACTGCGCGACGAGCACCCGGACTCCCCGGAACTCTGGGCCCTGCTGGTGCACAGCGGCCCATAGTGCCCCGGCACGGGACGCCGACGCGTCCGGGCCAGCGCCAGCACGATCGGCGCGGCGGCCAGGGCCAGCAGGCCCCAGGGATAGCGGGCCGCCTCGACGGTGAAGGCGAGCGGCCGGTCGGGCGGTTCGATCCGGCCCTGCAGCTCGTGCCGGCCGACGGTGGCGATATCCAGCGGGACCCGGATCCGGTACTGCCGGGTCTGCCCGGCCGCGATCGTGCCGAGCGCCGGGGCGTCGACCACCCCGTGCACCCGCCCGGGGCGGCCGAACAGCAACGTGAACGCGGGGTCGACCACGTCGACGGGGCCGGTGTTGCGCAGGGTGAGGTCCACGGTCAGGTCCCCGGGGAGGCCGAACCAGCCGGCAATCCCGGAGCCGTCGGCGGCGCGCAGGCCGACGACGACCAGCTCCGGGGTGCCGGCCGGGGCCGGGGCGGGGCGCGCGGTCACGCCGGTCAGCGGCAGGGCGACGGTGGCGCGGGCGGAGCCGGTGGGTGTGCGGGCCCGCAGCACGCAGGGGCAGGCGACCGGCGGGGCGGCGAGCACCACCGGCAGGGTCGCCGCCCCCGAGGGCGGTACGTGCCCGTCGCTGGCGTGGCTGGCCGCGCAGTCGAGCGCGCCGCGCCGGCCGGCGTTGCCGCAGACCTCGATCTGCACGGTGCCGGGCGGCCAGCCGCGCAGGGCCACTAGGACCTGCTGACCGGCCCGCAGCGGGCCGGCCGGAACAGTGATCCCCGGTACCGCCGACGGCGTGCCGGTCGGCGCGGGGGTGGGCGCGGCGGCGGCCAGCGCCAGCAACGCGACGCCGATCGGCGTGAGCGGGGTCACGGCGTACCGGTCGCGGGGCCGGTGGCGGGCCGGGCCGCTGGTGGCGGGCCGCCGGCCGGCCGACCCGGGTCCGCCCCCGTGGCCCCGGCCGGTCCGCCGGCGGGGGAGGCCCGCGCGGCGGCGACGCGGCGGCGCCAGCGGGCGGCGAGCCAGCCGGCCAGCACGGCCAGCCCGGCGAGCAGCAGCCACGGCGGGGCCCAGGTGGTCGCGGTACGCAGCACCGGCGGCAGCGCGGTGTCCACGGTGGTCGGCGCGAGGTCCACGGTGGTCGGCGCGAGGTCCACCTCGGCGGTCAGCCGCAGCGCCGGCGGCACGCCGGTGACCCGCTCGGTGACGGTGAAGACCGCGCCGGGCAGCAGCTCGGGCAGGTCGACCGGGTCGGTGCGGGCCAGCTGCCAGCCGAGCGGACCGTCGAGGGTCACCGTGCCGGTGCCGCCGAGGCGTACGTTGCCGGTGTTGCGCAGCCGGTAGGTGACGACGGCGTCGCCCCCGCCGACCGGGTTGACCGGGTTGTCGTAGCTGACGCGTACCGACTCGATCGTGGCGGTGGGGCGGAGGTCGCCGGCGACCCGGAGGTAGACCCGCGCGGCCAGCCGCTGGTCCACCCGGACCTGCTGCCCGTCGGCGGTGGTGCGGGCCTGCGCGATGGCGGCGATCACCCCGCCCGCGTGGTCGCCGGGGGTGGCGTTGGCGGGCACGCTCAGCCGGAACGGGAGGTCGGCCCGCTGGCCGGGCTGCACCGTCCAGCTCCGCCGCTCGAAGCTGATCCAGGAGCCGACGTCGGTGGCCCCCCGGTCCGCCGGCAGCAGGGCGAACGCGCCGTCGGCGGTGGTGTACGCGTCGGTGCCGTACACCTGGAAGGTCAGCGGCCGGTTGCTGAGGTTGCTGACGCCGACGTGGTCGGTGAGGGTGCTGCCGGGGGCCAGGTCGTAGACGAAGTAGTTGCGTCCGGTCGGGCCCTTCGGCCCGGACGGCTGGACCGCCCACCGGGTGGCGGCGGGGCTGGGAGCCGGCGACGCCGGCCCGGCCCGGCCCGGCGCGGGCGTGGTGCCGGCCGGCGACGGCGCGGGCGCGGCGGCCGGCGTGGCGGCGGCGGCCGGTGGCGTTGCGGCGGCGGCCGGCGGCGCGAGCGCCGCCGTGAGCAGCGCGGCGGCGAGTGCGGCGCCGGTCCGGGACAGGAGGGTGACGAGGGACATGCCGGGCTCCGGAGGGGTGGACGCGGTGGGCCGGACGGCCGGTGGGGCGGGACGGGGAACGTCCCGCCCCACCGGTGACCCGGTCCCGACCTAGGAGAGGGTCAGGGTGAGGGTCGTCGTGTAGTCGCCCGCCGCGGCGGACGCCGGCACGCCCAGGTTGAGCTGGGCGCCGCAGGCGAAGGTGCCGCCGCTGGCCCCGGTGGGCGAGGTGCACAGTGCCCGGGCCGCCCCGAGGCCGGCGCCCGGCGCCGCGACCGCGCCCGGCGTGACGGTGCCGACGGTGCCCCCGAGCGGGTCGTCGACCGTGACCGCGCTCGGCGTCCAGCCGAGGTTGTCCGCGGCGATGACTGCGCCGGTGGCGGAGGTGAAGTCGGACACCTCACCGACCAGGCTCCATCCGGCGTTGGTGCCCCGCAGGTCCGCCACGGTGGCGTCGTGCAGGGCACCGCTGGCCACCTGGCCGTTGGTCACGGCCGGCAGCGCGACGGCGGAACCGGCCACGCTCAGGGTCAGCGGACCGCCCGTCACGGTGGCGGTGATCCGCTGCTGGGCGTCGCCGCCGCCGGTACCGGCCCGGGTGAAGGTGACCGGGGCGAAGGTGTCCTGGCTGCGGTCGGTCGAGCCGTGTGCGGCGAAGGTGACCACGTAGCACTGCACCGCCAGGCAGTCGACCTGCTTGCCGGTGCTGTCGGTGTAGGCCGCGCTGATCGGCAACGTGGTGCGGAAGGTGCCGTCGGCGTTGAGCTTGTCCCGCGACTCGGTGGGCTGGTTCGTCGGGCTCACCCACTTGGTCACCTGGAACACGCCGGCGTTCAGCCAGTGCTGGTCGACCTTCGGGCCGAACGAGACGTAGAAGCCGGCCCCCCGGTTGGCCGCCGGATCGAAGCCGGAGCCCTCGACCGTGATCGTCGCCCCGGCCGGGTCGAGCCCGCTGGACGGGGTGACCGACACCGCCGGACCCGCCGGCCCGGTGCCACCGGTGGTGGCGGTGAACGACACCGGGTCGAGCGCGTCGCCGGCGGCGTAGAAGCCGTTGAACGCCGAGGCGCCCGCGCTGGTCAGCGTCGCCGCGAGGCTGGTGCCGGTCACCGTGCCCGCGCCGCCGCCGGGGTTGCCGCCGTTCACGGCGAGGGTGGCGATGGTCGCCTGCCGCACCGAGACCGGTTCGGCCGCCGTCGTGACCAGGTCCACGTCCGCCTTCAGGGCGGCGGTGCCGCCGGAGACGTCGACGGTCGGGTTGGCCAGGGTGATTTTGAAGAAGTGCCCGGGGTACGAGAAGACCACGGTGCCGCCGTACCGGGCGCTGGTGGCGCCGGTGGCGGAGTCGTGGGTGCCCCCCGTCGACGGGAAGGTGAACGTCCCGTCGGCGTTGACGGTGGCCCCGTTGCTCACCGCGATCGGCGGGCTGCCGTTGCCGCCCGAGACGTAGGTGCGGAACGTCTGCTTGAAGCCCCAGGTCAGGCTGCCGCCGGTGATGTCGGCCTCGGCTGCCGAGGCGGGGCCGGCACCCGCGAGTGCGGCCGACAGGCCCAGGCTGGCGACCGCCGCCCAACGCATCGACCGCCGCCAGGCGTGACCGGCTCTGGATCGGACCATGCTGATTTCCTCTCTCGATCCGTTACGGACGGTGATTGAGGTTAGGCAAACCTAACTTCTGCCGCCATCCGCAATCGAGTCAAGATCCGAAACCGAACAACCCCTTGTGAGCAGCGGGTTCGTGACTTAGGTTAGGCAAACCTAATTCCGGGTCGGCCGCCGATGCCGTTCCCTGTCGCGTGAGGAGTCCGATGCGAGCACGGCGCCACGCCACCCTGGCCACCGCCCTGATCACTCTGGGTGTCTTCGCCGCTCCGGCTCCCGCGCAGGCGGGCACCGGCCGCGGCGCGGGCGGCCAGACGCTCACCGTCACCCCGAGCACCGGGCTGGGCAGCTCGGGCGCGACCGTGACCGTCTCCGGCCGTGGGTACGACGTCACCAAGGGCATCTACGTGGCGTTCTGTGTGGACAACGGGGCGGGCGCGGTGCCCAGCCCGTGCGGCGGGGGCGCCGACACCACCGGCGAGCTCGGGGCGTCCCACTGGATCTCGTCGAACCCGCCCTCCTACGGTGAGGGGCTGGCCGTGCCCTACGGCGCGGGCGGAACGTTCCGGGCCACCCTCCGGGTCACCCCCACCATCGGCGCCGTCGACTGCGCCACCCGCCGGTGCGCGGTCATCACCCGCGCCGACCACACCCGCGCCGCCGACCGGTCCCAGGACGTCCGGGTGCCGGTGACCTTCGCCCGCGCCGCCGCCTCCAAGCCGGCCCTCCCGCGGCCGGCGCCGACCGGCGCCGCAGCCCCGGGCCGGACCGCGTCGGGCGTCACCGGTGCTCCCACCGCCCCGCCGGCCACCGCGGCCGGTCGGACCGGTCCCGCCACCCCCGCCGGTGCCCCGGTGGCCGGAACTCCCGCCACCGACGGCGCCCCCGGGGCAGGCGTCGGCGCGACCGAGCTGGCGGTCAGCCGGGTCAGCGCGGCCTCGGGTGTCTGCCGGGGGTGGCCCCTCGCGCTGCTGCTCCTCGTGGCGGCGGCCACGGCGCTGCTGGTCCTGCGCCGGTGGCGCCGCCGGAAAGCGGCCCGGTGACCGCCCCCGCCGGCCGCCGCCGGACCACCCCGAAAGCCGCCCGCCGTCCCTTCCTGCCCGCTGTGCTGGCGCTGCTCGTCGGAGCCGTCGCCGCCTGCTCCACGCCCAGCGCCGGCGTCGCTCCGGCAGACCCGGCCGCCTGCGGGCCGGTCACCGCCACCGTCGGCAGCGCCGACGTCACCGCGCTACGGCCCGCGCCGACGCCCGTCCTCCCGGCCACCGTCGCCTCCGCCGACGGCGTCACCGTCACCGTCACCGACGCCGGCCGGATCCTGCCGGTGAACCTCTCCGGGTCGATCGCCGAGACCGTGTTCGCACTCGGCCTCGGCGGCGACGTCATCGGGCGCGACACCTCGACCACCTTCCCGTCCGCCGCGCACCTGCCGGTGGTGACCCCGGCCGGGCACGACCTGTCCGCCGAGGCGGTGCTCGCCCTCAACCCGAGCGTGGTGCTCGCCGACGACACCATCGGGCCGCCGGAGGCGTTGCGCCAGCTCCGCGCCTCCGGCATCCCCGTCGTCATGGTCGAGGCCGAGCAGACCCTCGCCGCCGTACCGGGGCACATCCGCGCGGTGGCGGCGGCCCTCGGCGTCGCGGCGGCCGGTGAGCAGCTCGTGGCCCGCGTCGAGGGCGAGATCGCCGCCGCCCGCCGCGCCGCGCCGCAGGGCAGTGCCCCCCGGATCGCCTTCCTCTACCTGCGCGGCACCGCCGGTGTCTACCTGATCGGCGGCCGGGGAGCCGGCTCGGACGCGATGATCGAGGCGATCGGCGGGGTGGACGCCGGCAGCGCCGCCGGCCTGACCAAGTTCCGCCCGCTGACCAGCGAGGGCCTGATCAACGCGGCACCGGACGTGATCCTGGTGATGAGCGCCGGCCTCGCCTCCGTCGGTGGCGTCGAGGGCCTGCTGAAGCTCCCCGGGATCGCGCAGACCCCGGCCGGCGCGGCCCGCCGGATCGTCGACATGGACGACGGCGTCCTGCTCACCTTCGGCACCCGATCAGGGCCGGCCGTGCAGGCCCTGGCCTCGGCCGTGTACTCCTGCGGGAAGCCGTCGTGACCGGCGTCGACACCACCGCCCGACGCCCGGCGGGCCCCGTCGCGGGCCGCAGGAGCGGGCGCGGGCCGGCGCTCCTCGCCGGGCTCGGTGCCGCCCTGGTGCTGGTCGTCCTCGTCGCGGCGGGCCGGGGGCAGGTCCAGGTCTCCCCGGCCGAGGTGCTCGGCTCCGTCCTGCACCGGCTCGGCCTGGACATCGGCACCCCGCCGGCCAACCCCCAGGGCGAGAACGCGCTGTGGATCGTCCGCTTTCCCCGGGTGGTGCTGGCCGCCGTGGTCGGTGCCGCGCTCGGCTGCGCGGGCGCCGTCATGCAGGGCGTGTTCGGAAACCCGCTGGCCGAACCCGGCGTGATCGGGGTGTCCGCCGGGGCGGCGGTCGGGGCGGCCCTGGCCATCGTCACCGGCGTCACCGTCCTGGGTGGCTGGACGGTGCCCGCCGCCGCCTTCGCCGGCGGGCTGGCCACCACGTACGCCGTCTACCTGCTGGCCCGCTCCGGCGGCCGGACCGAGGTGGTGACCCTGGTGCTGACCGGCGTGGCGGTCAACGCGGTGGCCGGCGCGGCGATCGGCCTGCTCATGTTCGTCGGCGACGAGGCCGGGGTGCAGGCCATCGCCTTCTGGAACCTGGGCAGCCTCGCCCCGGCGAACTGGTCGGCGGTGGCCCTGGCCACGCCCTGCCTGGTGGTCGGGCTCGGCGTCGCGTACGCCGACGCCCGCAGGCTCGACCTGCTAGCCCTCGGCGAGTCCGCCGCCCGGCACCTCGGGGTCGACGTCGAGCGGCTGCGAATCCGGATGATCGTGGTGACCGCGCTGCTCGGCGCGGCGGCCGTGGCCTTCACCGGCATCATCAGCTTCATCGGCCTGGTGGTGCCGCACCTGGTCCGCATGGTCGCCGGCCCGGGACACCGGGTGCTGCTGCCGGCCAGCGCGCTCGGCGGGGCGATCGTGGTGATCGCGGCCGACCTCGCCGCCCGCACCCTGGTCGACCACCAGGAACTCCCGCTCGGGGTGCTCACCGCGGTCGTCGGCGGGCCGGCGTTCTTCTGGCTGCTGCGCCGCACCCGCGGCCGGGCCGGAGGCTGGGGATGAGCCCGCTCGCAGGCGGGGCGGCGCGCAGCCGGCCGCGCGGCCCGCGCCGCTGGTCGGCGCCCCGGGCACCGGTCCCGGTGCCGTTCGGCGCCACCCGCGTCAGTGTCGCCGGCCTGCGCGTGGCCCGCGCCGGGCGGCCGGTGCTCGACGGGGTCGACCTGCGGGTCCGTGCCGGCGAGGTGCACGCCCTGGTCGGGCCGAACGGCGCGGGCAAATCCACTCTGCTGGCCGCCGTCAGTGGCGATCTGCCGGCCGCAGCGGGCACCATCGAGATCGACAGGGTGCCGCTGGCCGGCTGGTCCCCGGTGGAGCTGGCGATGCGCCGGGCCGTGCTGCCCCAGCGCAGCACGCTGAGCTTTCCGTTCACGGTCGACGAGGTGGTGCGGATGGGACGGGCGCCCTGGGCGGGCAGGCCCGAACAGCGGCGGGACGACGAAATCGTCGCCGAAGCCCTGCGGCGGTGCGACGTGGCCGGGTTCGCCGCCCGGCCGTACCCGTCGCTGTCCGGCGGAGAGCAGGCGCGCGTCGCGCTGGCCCGGACGCTGGCGCAGCAGGCCGTCGTGCTGCTGCTCGACGAACCGACCGCCGCCCTCGACCTGCGTCACCAGGAGTTGGTCATGCGGATCGCCCGCGACCGGGCGCGAGCCGGCGACGCCGTGGTGGCCGTGCTGCACGACCTGGCCCTGGCCGGCGCGTACGCGGACACCGTCACCCTGCTCGCCGACGGCCGGGTGCGGGCCGTGGGCCCGCCGGCCGAGGTGTTCACCGCCCCGCTGCTCAGCGAGGTCTACCGGCACGATGTCGAGGTCGTGCCGCACCCACGTACCCGACTGCCGCTGATCGTCCCCCGACGCCGGCCAGCGGTGCGACCCCCCGTCACCCTGGAGGAGAGATGACGATGACCAGCATCCCGTTCTCGGCGCAACTACGTGCCACCGGCCAGGAGGCCCACCAGGCCGCCGAGTCCCAGCGGTACGTCACCGCCCTGGTGGCCGGCGACCTGGACCGCGCCGGCTACACCGCGATGGTGGTCCAGCACCACGTGATCTACGAGGCGCTGGAGCACGCCGCCGAGGCGATGCGCCACCACCCGCTCGCCGGCCCGTTCGTCGACGACGCGCTGACCCGGCTGCCCGCCCTCGCCGCGGACCTGGAGTTCCTGCTCGGGCCCGACTGGCGCGGACGGGTCGACCCGGACCCGGCGACCGTCTCCTACGCCGGGCGCATCGGCGAGGTCTGCGCCGGGTCGCCGGAACGGTTCATCGCCCACCACTACACCCGCTACCTCGGCGACCTCTCCGGCGGGCTGCACATCGGTCGGTCGCTCGCCCGGCACCACGGCCTGACGGGGGAGGCCGGCGCGGCGTTCTACCGGTTCGACCGGATCCCCGACCCCAGGGCGTACAAGGACGCCTACCGGGCCAGGCTGGACGCCCTCCCGTTCGACGAGGCGGGGCGGGCCACCCTGTTGGCGGAGGTGCTCGTGGCGTACCGGCACAACACCGAGGTCCTCGCCGGCCTGTCCCGGCTCGTGCCGGGCGACGGCGCGGAGGCAGCAGCGTGAGCGCCCCGTTCTCCCCGGAGGTGGTCGCCGCCGTCAGCCGGCACATGAACGACGACCACGGCGGGGACTCGCTGCTCATCTGTCGGGCGCTCGGCGGGCAGCCGGCTGCCACCCGGGCCCGGGTCACCGGGCTGGACGTCGACGGGATGGAGTTCGCCGTCACCGTGCACGACATCGAGGTTCCGGTGCGCGTCCCGTTCGCCCACCGGTTGACCGAGCGGGTCCAGATCCGGCAGGAGGTGGTGCGGATGTACCAGGAGGCGTGCCAGCGGCTCGGGCTCCCGCCACGTCCGGCCGGCTGACCCCGCCGTGGCGGGCCACCTGGTCCGCCCGGTGGTTCCGCTGCCGGTGACGATGTCGAGGGTGCCGCCATCGGTGTCGGTGGCGGGAACGTCGACCACCACGGCGGCACCGCCGTGGTGGTCGCGGCGACGGGTGGGCCGCTGACCGGGGCCCCGGTGACGGCACCCGTGGCACGTGCCGCGCCGGCACGGCCGTGCCCTTACGGCACCGGTGGCGTCGGCGTCTCGGTCAACGGGTTCCTGCTCCCCGCCTGGCTGATGGGGGCGAGCAGCATCCCGGTGATGGCGTCGGACAGGAAGTCGCCCACCGAGTGCCAGCGCGGGTCCTGCCCGCCCCGTTCGGCGCGTGCCTCGACCTCCGCGCAGGCCGTCGCGACGATCAGGGCGATCAGGCTCGCCCGGGCGGTCACCACCCCCTGATCCAGGTGGGCGAGGCGGGACGCCACCGAACGGGCGATGAGGGTCGCGGTCGGGACGGACTCCGTGGACTCGCGCATCAGCGTGGCCGTGGCCGGGTCGTTGATGGCCTGGTTGAGGAAGCGGGCCCGCCAGCTCGGCCGGGGCAGTGCGGCCAGGGCGTCCATCGACGGCATCACGAGGCTCCGCACGTCGTCGAGGACCGAGTCGGAGCGGGCGAACATCGCCCGGCGGGGCTCCTCCAGCGCGATCCCGTGCCGCGTGACCAGCGTCCGCAGCAGGCCCTCCCGGCCGCCGAAGTAGTAGTGCACGGCCGAGTGGTTGGTGTTGCCGGCCTCCTCGGCCACCCTGCGGTCGGAGACCTGCGCTATGCCCGCCTCGGCGAACAGGCGTTCCGCCGCGTCGAGCAGCGCGGTCCGCGCCGCCTCTGAGCGGGCCATCGGGGCACCTCCTCGCACGTCGGGGCGGGTGTGACGGACATCAAGGTACCCGACCGCGACTTCGTAAGCCACGTGACTTACATTTGTTCGGTGGGTCAGTACGCGTGGCGAAATCCGCGACGGCCTCGTCCCTTCGGTGCCCGTCCGACAACACCCCAGGAGTCACGCCTATGGAGTCCCCGCCGGACCCCTCGTCCACCACCGCCCCCGGAAATGCTCCGGCCGCGGAGGACCGAAAGACCCGGATCGCGCGCTACATCGCACTCTTCGCCATGCCGTTCATCATGGTCACGATGATGTTCGCCACCTACATGGGCACCATGCACTCACCGCACCCGCGGGAGATGCCGGTGGCCGTCGTGGGAACGGGACCCGGGGCGGAGGCGATCGTCAACGCGCTGAACTCCGCACCGGGACAGGCCGTGGACGCGCGACTGGTCCCGGCGGGCAGCGACGCGGTGGAACTGCTGAGGGACCGCGAGATCGCGGGCGCGCTGCAGGTTCCCGCCGAGGGGTCGGACCGGGCGACGATCTACACCGCGATGGCGGCCGGAGCCTCCCAGGCCACCACCGTCCAGCAACTGCTCGCCCCGGTCGCCGTGGGACAGAACTGGACGACGGCGGCCGAGAACATCGTTCCCCTGCCGGAAGGCGACAGCTCGGGCACCGCGGTCCTGTTCGCCGCCATGGGCATGATGCTCGCCGGGTACGTGCCGCTGAGCATGCTGCTGATGGCGGTTCCCCACCTGCTGTCCGTGCGCCGGTTCCTGCCGCTGCTGGCCGGCTGGTCGGCGCTCACCAGCACCATCATCTGGTTGATCCTCGGGCCGATCGTGGGCGCCGTCGACGGTCACTACCTCCAGTTCCTCGGCGTCGGAATGCTGGCGACCGGGGCCGTCGGCCTCACCCAGTTGTTCCTCACCAAGCTGATGGGGCCGCTCGCGGTCATCATCGGTATGCTGCTCTACGTCGTACTCGGCATGCCTGCGTCGAACCTGGCGCTGCCGGTCGACGTGATGCCCGGATTCTTCTCGTTCCTGCACGGGGTGCTCCCGCTCCCGGCGGCGGGCGAGACGCTCCGCGCGCTCCTCTACTTCGACGGCCGTGGTGCCGGGGCGTACCTGCTGACGCTGGCCGTCTGGCTCGTCGGCGCGCTGCTGCTGTGTCTGCTCAAGGAGCGCACGGGCGGATCCAGGATCCCCGGCGCCCCGGTGGTCAGCCACCCCGACGCGCCGCTGCCGGCGCTCGCCGGCGGCCCGCCGAGGTCCAAGCGGTTCCGTTACGTGGCGGTGGCGGCGTTCCCACTCTCCATCCTGGTGATGGTGGTGGGGCTGATGAGTTTCTCCATGCACAAGCCGGAGGTCCATGACCTACCCGTCGTCGTGGTCGGCGCCGTGACCGAGCAGGCCGAGCAGGTGGCCGCCGGCCTGGAGTCGAAACTGGGCGGGATGCTCGACGTCCAGGTCGCCGCGTCGGTGACCGAGGCCACCGACCGCATTCTCGACCAGGACATCGTGGCCGCCTACGTGCTGCCGCAGGCGCCCGGCGGCGAGGCGACGCTCTACACCTCCTCGGGCGCCGGAGTCAGCCAGCAGAGCGTGGCGAAGGCGATGTTCCAGCAGGTCGCCGCCCAACAGCAGAGTCCGTTGAAGCTGACCGACGTGGCACCGCTGACCGACACCGACACGATGGGCAGCAACAGCCTGTACATGGGCATGTCGTGGATCATGGCCGGGTTCCTGATGCTGGCCGTGCTGCGCGGCGGGGCACCGGAGCTGAGGCGGCTGCGCCAGTTCCTGCCTCTGCTCGGCGGCTGGTCGATCGGGATGGCCGGGTGGCTGTGGCTGCTCTTCGACGTCATCATCGGCGCGGTCGGCGGGCACGCCTGGGAGATGATCGGCTTCGGCGCCGTCACCATCTTCGCCGTGTCCCTGGTGACCGGGGTGTTCACCCGGACCTTCGGCCTCGCCGCGATCGTCCCGGTGATGGTGGTGATGATGTTGGCAGGTGTGCCCGCCTCCGGCGGTGGACTCTCGGTGTACATGGTGCCCGAGTTGTTCCGTGCCCTGCAGGACATCCTGCCGCTGCCGGCCGCGGTCGACACGGCCCGATCGCTGATCTACTTCGGCGGCGACGGAGTCGGCAGGAACCTCCTGGTCATCGCGATCTGGGGGGCGGTCGGCCTCGTGCTGAACCTCGTCGTCGACCAGTGGCAGCGGCGCAGGGACGGCCGGGTCGGGACCGCCGGCCCGGACGGTCCTCCGCCGGCCGCCGGGACGGCCGACGTCGGTGTCCGCTTCGGCGGCATCGGTGAGCTTGAGCAGGCCGCAACGCGCTGAGCCCGAGTCGGCCGGGCCGGCGCCGCGCCTCGATCCGTCGAGGCAGCCGCGGCGCCGGCCCGGCCGCGCGGCTGCACGTGCCCCGAGCGTGCGCCACGTCGGCGTTATCATCGCCCTTCCACATGGAGGGCTGATGTTCGCTCCGCTGCGGTACGCCGCGTTCCGTCACCTGGCTGCCGGCCGGCTGGTCAACATGCTGGGCAACGCGATGGCGCCCGTCGCGCTGGCCTTCGCCGTGCTCGATCTGACCGGCTCGGTGCGCGACCTGGGCCTGGTGGTCGGCGCAAGGTCGCTGATGAACGTGCTGTTCGTGCTCTTCGGCGGGGTGCTGGCCGACCGGATTCCGCGCCGGCTGGTGCTGGTCGGCTCCAATGTGCTCGGTGCGCTCACCCAGGCGGTGGTGGCCGCCCTGGTGCTGACCGGCACGGCGACGATCACGTTGCTGCTGGTGCTCGGCGCGGCCAACGGCGTCGTGAGCGCGCTGGCTCAGCCGGCGTCGGCCGCCGCGACGCCGCAGACCGTGCCGCCGGAGCTGATCCAGCCGGCGAACGCGATCATCCGGCTCGGCATGAACGCCGGCATGATCGGCGGGGCGGCCCTCGGCGGCCTGCTGGTCGCCGCTACCGGGCCCGGCTGGGGCCTCGCCGTCGACGCGCTCACCTTCGCCCTCGCGGCGGTGGCCTTCGCCGGTGTCCGGGTGGCCGCCACCCCGTCGGCGAGCACCGGCACGGGCATCCTGGCCGACCTGCGGGAGGGCTGGAGCGAGTTCACCGCGCGGACCTGGGTCTGGGTGGTGGTGCTCGGCTTCATGGTCCTCAACGCGGCGCTGGCCGGCGGGGTGAACGTGCTCGGCCCGGCCATCGCCGACGAGACGATCGGGCGCGGTGCCTGGGGTGTGGTGTTGGCGGCGGAGACCGTCGGGATGGTTGTCGGTGGGCTGATCGCCCTACGGATCCGGGTGCGCCGGCTGCTGCTGCTCGGGGTGGCCTGCATGTTCGCCGAGTCGTTCCTGCTGTTGGGGCTGGCCCTGGCACCGACCGTCGTCGTGCTGGTGGTGGCCGGGGTGGCGGTCGGGATCGCCGTCGAGCAGTTCGCGGTGGCCTGGGAGACCTCGATCGCGCAGCACATTCCCGCCGAGCGGCTGGCCCGGGTCTACTCGTACGACATGTTGGGGTCCTGGGTCGCCATTCCACTGGGTCAGGTGGCGGTGGGGCCGGTCGCCGGGGCGATCGGCACCCGCGAGACGCTGCTGATCCTCGCGGCGCTCGTGGTGCTTTCCGTCGTCGGCATGCTGGCGAGCCGGGACGTCCGCCGGCTGCGGACGGTGGCCCCCGCCCCCGCCCCCGCGCCCGATGCGGTGCCGGCCGGGCACGCCGACGGCGGACCGGGGGACCGCCCTGTCACCGCGCCCGCCGAACCGACCGGCCGCGCCTGACCCGGCTCGGGTGGCGCCGGCAACGACGCCGGAAGAGGCGCCCTGCCCCGCGTCCGGCGGGCGTCCCGCCGACCGCTGCCACCGGAAGCCGGCTTACGGCAGGCGGCGGGGGGACTGACCGGGCGCACGACGATCCTCCGCCACGAGTGACTGCACCCGGCGGATGGTCGCGCCTGGTGCCATGATCACTTCCCGCCACCGCTCCAGCGTCCTGGTCAGGTCCCACACCGTGCTCCGAAGCTCCTGCAGTTCACGCTGGGATGCGGTCAGCTGCTCCCGGACGGTCAGCGCCTCGGCCTCCAGTTCGGCGACCCGTGCCCGCAGCGGCTGCACCAGGGCAAGCGCCGCATCGGTCAGTGCTCCGGCCGTCTCGGCCTTCAGCTTTCGCCGCTGCACGGTCACTGTGGCCAGCACGGCAAGCCCGCCGGCGCCCCCGAGCATCCCGAGCATGGAGATCATCAACTGCGCCCAGTACGGGGTGTCCGGGTTCGATGCGGCGATCATGTCTGCACCTTCGAGCACGGATCAGCCTGCGGATGGTGCATCCGGATCAGCCAGCGCAGTGATCCCACGATCTCGGCCGAACGCAGCCACGATCCGAGCGCCACCGCCCCGACGAACGACGCGGCCACCACCGCCTGGTCTCCGGCGACCACCAGGACGGCGATCACGTACATCGCGGCGATCGCGCCCAGCGCCAGCACCGCGGAGAGCTCGATGCCGAGCCCGGTGCTGAGCTGCCCCGGCCAGAACATGCCGAGCAGGCCTGCGGCGCCGACCACGATCAGGCCGAACTCCCACAGGACCCTGACCGGGTCGGGCATAGCCACCTCCAGCGAATGCGGCCGGATGCCACCAATGGCCATCAGCAGGCCACACACGGGTGTGGTGGCGAGGACCGCGAACTCGTACACCCGGTTGCTCGTCCGATCCCGCAAGCTCCCCATTGCACACTCCCTTCCCCAGGTGCGGCCCCGTCGACGCACGGACAATCGATGATCTTCGAACGTGGCACCGCGCGACGACGCTGCCGCTGCGGTGTCGGGACATGACGCCGGGAAACGGCCCGCCGGCCCGCCGGGTGCGCGTGCTCGCATCACCCTCCGTACCGCGGGCCACGTCGCACGGCCCGCCTGCGGTCCCAAACCACATGAATCAACCATATGTGCAGGTCAGACGCCCATTGGCGGCCTGGAAGGGGGACTGGATCACCGTAGCGCTCAGGGGGACGCGTGTCAGAATGTCGACAGTTGTTTGCGTTGTCCGCAGTGCCCGCTTTCGCCGTGTTTCCGCTGCTGGGGTCGCCAGTGGTGCCGGCTGCCTCCGGGGCCGTCGACAGCGCGCTCGACCGGTGTCGCTACACCGGTGTCGCGCACCTTGCCCGGCGGGCCGCCGTCACCGCAGGCTCGGTCGGAGGGCTGAGGACATCTGCCTCTGTGGATATAGTGTCGGTCCGGGATGACCTTCCACCGAGGTCCTCGATGGACCCGCGTCCCGCCCGGGGCCAGGAGGGATGGCAGTCATGGCGAACGAGCCGCAGTCTCACCGCGGCGACGGCGGCGGGTTGCCGGCCGTGGGCCGCAGGGAACTGCTGCGGGGTACGGCGGTGGTGGCGGGTGGTGTGGTGCTCGGCGGGCTGTTCCAGTCGGCGCCCGCGCTGGCGGCACCGGTGATCTACAACCCGTTCAGCGGCTACCGGATCACCGACGGGTGGCAGGAGCACATCGACCGCGGTTCCGCCGGGGGAGTCGACTTCGCGATGTCGGTCGGCACGAACCTCCCCGCGTGCGGCGCCGGGACGATCTCGAACATCCCGAACAACGGCACGGCCGGTCACACCGTGACCATCAACCACTCCGACGGGTACCGCAGCCAGTACCTGCACCTGTCCCAGTTCCTGCTGGCGAATGGGACCTCGGTGGCGTCGGGAGCCATCGTCGGCAGGTCCGGCGGCGCGGCCGGCGCTCCCGGCTCCGGCTCCTCGACCGGGCCGCACCTGCACTGGCACATGATCGACCCCGCGGGCCGCCGGATCAACCCGTTGACCTACGTCAACCCGACGCCGCCGCTCGATCTGTGGAAGGACGACATGAGGCTGATCCAGTCCACCAACCGGGGCATCGCCCTGGTCGGCCCCGGCTACTTCCGCCAGCTCAGCAACAACGAGGAGGTGACGGCCGCCGTCGCGCTGGTCGGCAACCCCCTGATCGGCAACGACCGCCAGTTCGACCTGTGGCGCAGCATCGCCTTCGACGGCCAGGTCAAGGCCCCGTCCTGACAGTCGACCCGGCGAACCGCCCGGGCGGCGTCGGCAAGCTCCTCGACTGCCCGCCGCTGCGCGCGTCCCGGAGCCGGCACCGGCGGATGACGGCGCAGGCAGGGTGAGGAAGCGCTTCCCGGCCCTGCGCCGGTGGCGCACGCGCGTGCCGGTGGCGCTGGCGGTGGAGGCCGTCGCCGTCGTCCTCACCGTCGAGCTGGTGGCCCGAGGTCGCCTGCGACCGAAGCCGGCGTGAACGGCCTGCCCGTCGTTGCCCGTCGTTCCCGTCGCTGCGCGTTGCCAGGGGGTCGGAATCCGGTTCGGGCAAATTGTCGGGCTTAATGGTCGGACCACTGGGCCGTGTTGCCTGTCGTGAGGGGGACCGCCGTTCCACCTTTCGGCGGATCGAAGGGGCGGGCGTCCGGGGTGCTGGCCGACCCGCGTCAACCGCTGCGACTCACCAGGGCCGTCCTGACCTGCGGGAACATTGGCGGATTGAGGTAACGGTCAGGTCACGAGGTATTCCGGACCCGTTCTAGCTCGGCTAGCGTCCGGTGAGGCCCGAGGTCAGACCTCATGCCTCATACCTCTAACCCGACGAGGTGAGTTGACGAGTGCAGGAACCCGCCCCCCGCTATGCCGGATACCGGTCCTTCGACTACTTGACGCCGCAGGCCGACTACAAGGTCTTCGAACTCGCGCCGCAGCTCGGCCGGGTGCCCGAACACGACCTCGGCCTGAGCGACGACCAGCGCGGCCGGGTCTCCCGGCTGCTCCACGAGCACATGGCCATCTCGCTGCACGAGCACCCGAAGATCCTGCCGGCCGATGTGTCGCAGCTGCGCGACTACAACCGCACCGGCCGCAACTCCTTCGGCTTCGAGGGCCTGGCCCGGTCCGGCATGACCGCGGTCTTCGACAACTTCATGAACGGCACCGGCTGCGTGACCAGTGAGCACGCCTGGAAGTGGGAAGACGTCATCTACGACATCGGCCTGCGCTTCGCCGATGTCGCCAAGCAGGACCACGTGGTTGTGGCAACCACGCTGGAACAGATCTTCGAGGCCAAGCGCAACGGCCAGATCGCCCTGGTGGCCGGTCTGGAGGCGGCCACGATGATCGAGAACGAGCTGGACCGGATCGACATCCTCTACGGCTTCGGCGTCCGCCAGATGGGCATCGCCTACAGCCAGGCCAACATGCTCGGATCCGGGCTCTCCGAGGACCGCGACGGCGGGCTGACCCACTTCGGTCGGCGCGCGGTGGACCGGATGAACAAGCTGGGCATCGCCATCGACATCTCGCACTCCGGCGACCAGACCTCGCTGGACGTGGTCGAGGCCAGCCGGGTCCCGGTGTTCATCACCCACGCCGGTGCCCGCTCGGTCTGGAACACCCCTCGGATGAAGCCGGACGAGGTGATCCGGGCCTGCGCCGAGCGCGGTGGCGTGATCGGCATCGAGGCCGCTCCGCACACCACCCTCTCGGCCGAGCATCCGCACCACTCGATCGAGTCGGTGATGGACCACTTCACGTACTGCGTGGAGCTGGTCGGCATCGAACACGTGGCGTTCGGCCCGGACACCAACTTCGGTGACCACGTGGGGCTGCACGACAGCTTCACCCAGCACCTGGCGATCGGGAAGGCCCACGGAGTGGTGGACCACCCCCGGGTCCCGCACGTGAGCGGCATGGAGAACCCGGCGGAGTGCTTCAGCAACATCGTCGGGTGGTTGGTCACGCACGGTTACTCCGACGACGAGATCGCCAAGGTCATCGGCGGCAACATCATCCGGGTTCTTGAGGAGGTCTGGTGAAAAGCATGGTCAAGGGTCGGTGGCGGCTCGCCGTCGCGCTCGGCGTGGTGGCCACGCTCGGCGTTTCCGGCTGCGGCATCAACGAGGACAACGCGTCCTCCAGCAGCTCGACGGGCGATTCGGTGCTGCGGATCGGCACCACCACCGACGTGAGCAACTTCAATCCGCTGCAGTCGCTGAGCAAGACCGACTCGTGGATCCTCAACGCGATGTACCCGCACCTGCTGCGGATCGACGAGAACGCGAAGAAGGCACCTGAGCTGGCCAAGGAGTACCGCTACGAGGACGACGGCAAGACCGCCGTGTTCGTGCTGCGGGACGACTTCAAGTGGACCGACGGCAAGCCGGTGGTCGCGGACGACGTCAAGTTCAGCGCCGAGATGATCATGAAGTACAAGCTCGGCAACGTCGCCGCGAAGCTGACCTGGGTCGAGTCGATCGAGGCGCCGGACGCGACCACGGTCAAGTTCAAGCTCTCCCAGCCGTACGCGCCGTTCGCCGAGGGCGTCGGGTTCTGGATGTCGGTCGTGCCGAAGCACGTCTTCGAGCCGGCCGGCGACCTGTCCAAGTTCCCCAACGACTCGAACTGGGTCGGCGCCGGGCCGTTCGTGCTGGACAGCATGACCAAGGGCCAGCGCTACGTCATGAAGCGCAACGAGAGCTACCCGCTCGCCCCGGGTGGCAAGGCCGCGGTCAGCAAGGTCGAGTACCGGGTCTACCCGGACGTGAACACGATGATGCTGGCGCTGCGCAACGGCGACATCGACCTGATGGGCACCCCGGTGCCGGTGTCGGCGGCGAAGACCTTCGAGGGTGACTCGAAGATCAAGATGGAGAAGGTCGGCGCGTTGGGCTTCGCGCACCTGACCTACAACATGAAGAACAAGTTCCTGGCCGACCAGGAGGTCCGGCAGGCGCTGTCGATGTCGGTCGACACCAAGTCGATCATTTCGGCTGTGCTCCAGGGCGACGCCCAGGAGATGGCCGGCCCGATCTCGCCGGTCTTCTCGGACTACGACAACTCCGAGGTCAAGCCGTACGCGTTCGACCCCGCCGGGGCGAAGGCCAAGCTGACCGCAGCCGGCTACAAGGACGCCAACAACGACGGGTTCTTCGACGAGCTGGCCTTCGGCGTTGCGTGCGACCAGTCCAACGCGAACATGACCCGCGTCGTGCAGCTCTTCCGGGAGAGCGCGGCCAAGGCCGGCATCAAGCTGAAGAACGAGTGCGTCGAGCGGAACACCTTCCTGTCCCGCACCAAGAGCGGCGAGTACGACATCGACGCCTCGCAGTGGGGCGTGTTCGACAACCCGATGGACCAGCTGCGCAGCACCTACCTGTCCAGCAACCCGGGTGGCATCAACTACAACCTGCTCGAGTCGGCCGAGATCGACAAGCTGATCAACGACGCGGCCGGCACCACCGACCCCGAGGCGTTCAAGACCAAGATCAAGAACCTGGACAAGGTCGTGCACGACCAGGCGTACCTGACCCCGCTGTACGTGGAGAACTTCCGGTTCGCCTACAACGCCAGCAAGTTCACCGGCTTCACCCCGTCGCCGTCGGACCTGCTCGGCATGGTCACCGCGTACTCGCTCGCCCAGGTCACCCCGGTCAAGTAGCCGATAACCAGAGGGAAAGGAGGGGTCCCCCGTGGCGCGTTTCATGCTCAGCCGGGCACTGAAGGCCGTCCTGACCGTGTGGATTGCGATCACCTCGACGTTCTTCCTGCTCCGGATGCTGCCGGGGGACCCCACGGCCCTGATGGTCGAGGGGGACATGACGCCGGAGATGCAGGCGGCGCTGCTCAAGACGTACGGCCTGGACCGTCCGTTGTGGGAGCAGTACGTGTCGTACCTGCGTGAGCTGCTCCAGGGCAACCTGGGCATCTCGTTCCGGCAGATCCAGCCGGTCGCCGACATCATCGTCGACCGGCTGCCCTGGACGCTGCTGCTCGCCGGCAGCGCGTTCGTGATCACCATCGCCGTCGGCATTCCGATCGGCGTCTCCGCCGCCGTGCACCGGGGCCGATGGCTGGACCGTACGCTGCAGGCGCTCGGCATCGGCGGGCACGCGCTCTTCGTGCCCAGCGTCGCCATGCTGCTGCTGGTCTTCCTCGGCGCCCAGCTCGGCTGGTTCCCGATCGGTGGGGCGATCGACCCGGACACCCGGGGCGCGGCGGCCTACCTGAGCCTGGCCCACCACCTGGTGCTGCCGGTGCTGTCGCTGGTGCTGGTGCAACTCGGCCCGTACGCGCTGACCCTGCGCACCAACATGATCGAGGTCCTCGGCGAGGACTACATCCGGGCCGCCCAGGCCCGGGGACTGTCGGCCCGGCGTCGGGTCTGGAAGCACGGTCTGCGCAACGCGATCCTGCCGGCGCTGACCCTGATGGGCCTGCAACTGGGCACTCTGGTCGGCGGCGCGGTGCTCACCGAGACGGTCTTCGCCTATCCCGGAGTCGGCCGGCTGATCTTCGAGGCGGTCGGGCAGCAGGACTACCCGGTGCTCCAGGGGGCGTTCATCATGCTCGCCGTCACGGTGGTGGCCGCCAACGCGCTGACCGACATGCTCTACGCCGTCCTCAACCCCCGGATCCGACTGTGACCGCCACCTTCGAAGGGAGAACGCCGTGAGCGCCCCCGTGCTGACCGAGCAGACGGTGCCGCCGGTCGTCCCGGTCCCCGTCAAGCGGTCCTGGTACGGCTACCTGCGCCAGCCCTCCGCGGCGCTGTCGGTGCTCGTGCTGCTCGTGATGGTGGTGATGGCGGTCTTCGCGCCGCTGATCGCCGACGAGCCGGTCGGTGCCGGCTCGGACGTGCTGCAATCGCCGTCCGGTGGGCACTGGTTCGGCACCGACGACCTCGGGCAGGACATCTTCGCCCAGGTGGTCTGGGGCACCCGGACCAGCCTGGTGATCGGCCTGGCCGCCTCGGTGATCGCGATCGTGCTGGGCACCGCGATCGGGCTTGCCTCGGCCTACTTCCGCCCGATCGACGCGGTCGCCACGGTGATCACCGACGTGATGCTGGCGCTGCCCACCCTGCCGTTGATGATCATGCTGGCCGCGGTGATCAGCCCCAGCGTCTGGACGCTGACCATGATCATCGGCTTCTTCGCCTGGCCCGAGGTGGCCCGGCTGATCCGGTCGCAGGGCCTGGTCGTCAGCGCGATGCCCTACATCGACGGGGCCCGGGTGCTCGGCGCCACCGGCTGGCGGATCGTCACCCGGGAGATCCTGCCCGCGGTCGTCTCGCTGGTGATCGTCAGCGTCCTGCTCACCGCCTCCCGGGCGGTGATCTCCGAGGCCGGGCTGAGCTTCCTCGGCCTCGGCGACCCGGACGCCTGGTCCTGGGGGCGGATCCTGCTCAACGCCCAGCGCAGCGGCGTGATCGCCATCGCCTGGTGGCAGACGCTCTTCCCGTCGCTGGCGATCCTGCTGCTGGTGCTCTCGGCGACCGTCGCCGGCATGAGGTTCAACGACACCCGCGACCCCCGCCGCAACGGAGGCTGACCATGCGACTGCCCGACAGCTTCTACACCAGCGTCCGGACCCGGCTCGCCGAGGCGCTCGACGAGCGTGGCCTGGACGGCTTCCTGGCCACCTCACCGGCCGACGTCGCCTTCCTCAGCGGCTTCTTCTACATCGCCACCGAACGCCCCGTCTACCTCTGGATGCCGCGGGCGGGGGATCCGCTGCTGGTCATCCCCCGACTCGATGAGGAGTACGCCGCCCAGCAGGGCGTCCAGATGGCCACGGCCAGCTACTTCGAGTACCCGGGCGTGGTCACCGCCGAGCAGACCCTCGCCGCGGCGCTGTCCCGCCCCAACGGCCCGATCCGCCGGATCGGGGTGAGCACCGGCATCACGGTCGGCGCGTTCCGGGCACTGTCCCTGGCCATCGCAGGGGCCACCCTGGAGACCACCGACGCGGTGGCCCGGCTGCGGCTGCGCAAGTTCCCCGCGGAGATCCCGTTCCACGAGGCCGCCGCGCGGATCTGCGACGAGATGCTCGGCGCGGGCCGGGCGCTGATCGAGGAGGCGCTGGCCGGCGGGGGACCGCTGCCCCGCGAGGACGAGATCGCCCGGCACGTGATCGGGTACGGCACCGACCGGATGTACGCCCAGTACGACCTGGTCGTCTACACCACCAAGCTGGCCGGCGGGCTGGTCTACGCCGGCCCGAACTCCGCCCTGCCGCACGGCCTGCCGACCCGCCGGCGGCTCCAGCCGGGGGACACGCTGATCCTGTCCCTCGGCGCGGCGGTCGCCAGCCGGTTCGTGGAGAGCGAACGCACCTTCGTCATCGGCGAACCCACCGCCGAGCAGGCGCGCTACTACGAGGCCGACCGGGAGGCGCAGGAGGTCGGCACCGAGGCGATGATCGCCGGCCGGACCTGCGCCGAGGTCAACCGGATCTGCCTGGACGTGCTGCGCGGGCACGGGCTGGGCGACTACATCCGGCACCGGCAGGGGCACGGCATCGGGTTGCAGAACCACGAGGCGCCGTGGGTCGAGGACGGCGACGACACCGTGCTCGCCCCCGGCATGCTGCTCTCCAGCGAGCCGGGCGTCTACGTCCCCGGCCACGCCGGCTACCGCATCTCCGACACCGTCCTGGTGCGGGAGGCCGGCCCGCGCCGGCTCACCAGCTATCCGCGTGACCTGGCATCCAACGTCATCGAGGGGGTCCGATGAAGATCAACGGCGCAGAACTGGTCGTAGAGGCGTTCGGCCCGACCGACGCACCGGCGATGATCGTGCACCATGGCGCGCCCGGCCTGGGCTCGCGCAACGAGCCGAAGCGCTCCTTCGGCCCGTTCGCCGACCGGATGCGGGTCATCGTCTTCGACGCCCGCGGGTCGGGCGAGTCCAGCGACGACGAGCCGTTCACCCACGAGCAGTGGGTGGCCGACGTGGACGCCATCCGGGAGCACTTCGGCTACGAGAAGATCGTGATGGCCGGCGGCTCGTACGGCGGGTTCATCGCACTGGAGTACGCCGTCGCCCATCCGGACCGGGTCTCCGCCCTGGTGCTGCGGGACACCGCCGCGGACACCGCCCACGACCACCTCGCGGTCGAGCGGGCCCGCAACACCGACCGATCCGTGATCCCGGAGTGGGTCATCGAGCGGATCGGCACCGGCCGGTTCGCCGGCAACGAGCAGTTGCGGGAGTACTGGCGGGCGATCCTGCCGTTGTACGACCACCAGCACGACCCGGCCAAGGACGAGGCGAAGCTGGCCGCCACCCGGTTCCACTACCGGACCCACAACGCGGCCTTCGGGCAGAACATGCCCCACTACGACCTCAAGCCGAAGCTGCCGTTGATCACCTGCCCGACCCTGGTCACCGTGGGCCGGCACGACTGGCGTACCCCGGTGGCGGCCTCGCAGGTCATCGCGGACCTGGTCCCTGACGGCCGGCTGGTGGTCTTCGAGAAGTCCGGGCACTCGCCGCAGCTGGAGGAGCCCGAGCTGTTCCAGCGGGTGGTGCGCGACTTCCTCGCCGAAGCCGGGGTGCTGCGATGACCCTGCTGGAGATCGATGACCTGCGGGTCGCGTTCCCCGGCCCGACCGGGCCGATCAACGCGGTGAACGGGGTGACGCTCAGGGTCGATGCCGGGCAGACCCTGGCGATCCTCGGCGAGTCCGGCTCCGGCAAGAGCGTCACCGCGCAGGCGGTGATGGGCATCCTCGACACGCCGCCGGCCCGGATCAGCGGCGCGGTGCGGCTGCACGGCCGGGAGCTGCTGACCCTGCCGCGCAAGCAGCGCGACCGGGTCAGCGGCGAAGACATCGGCATGGTCTTCCAGGACGCGATGGCCGCGCTCAACCCGGTCTTCACGGTCGGGCACCAGATCATGGAGGTGCTACGGGTCCGCCGCGGCATGTCCAGGGCCGACGCCCGCCGCCGGGCCGTCGAACTGGTCGACCGGGTGCGGATCCCGGCCGCCAAGGACCGGATCCGGGACTATCCGCACCAGTTCTCCGGCGGGATGCGGCAGCGCATCATGATCGCGCTGGCCATCTCCCTGGAACCGGACCTGCTGATCGCCGACGAGCCCACCACCGCCCTGGACGTGACCGTGCAGGCCCAGGTGATGGAGCTGCTCGCGGAGATCCAGCGGGACAGCGGGATGGGCCTGCTGCTGATCACCCACGACCTCGGGGTGGTGGCCGAGGTCGCCGACGACGTGGCGGTGATGTACGCCGGCCGGCTCGTCGAGCAGGGCTCGGTCGAGCAGATCTTCGCCGGCCCCGCGCACCCGTACACCGAGGGGCTGCTCGCCTCGATGCCCCGGGTGGACCGGCGCGACGACGTCCTCTACGCGATTCCGGGCGCCCCGCCCAACCCGGCCCGGCTGCCCGCCGGCTGCCCGTTCCACCTGCGCTGTCCCCGGGCCACCGACGAGTGTCGGACGTCCCTGCCGCTGCTGGAGGTGCTGCCCGCCAACCGGGCCAGCGCCTGCCACCACCATGAGGAGGTGCTCAGTGCCACCCGGCGATGACGTGGTGCTGCGGGTCGAGAACCTGGTCAAGCACTTCCCGCTCAAGGGGCGGATACCGTTCACCTCCGGCGGCGTGGTCAAGGCCGTCGACGGAGTCTCCTTCGACCTGCGCCGGGGCGAGACCCTCGGCGTGGTGGGCGAGTCCGGCTGCGGCAAGACCACCCTGGCCCGGATGCTGGTCGGGCTGGAACACCCCACCTCCGGCGCGGTGCGCTTCGGCGAGTCGGTGGTGCACGCCGCCAAGGGGCGGGAACTGCGCGCCCTGCGTCGGCGGATCCAGATCGTGCTCCAGGACCCGTACACCTCGCTGAACCCCCGGCGCACCATCCGGGAGATCCTGCTCCAGCCCTTTGAGATCCACCCCGACGTGCTGGACCGGCGGCGCCGGCTCGACCGGATCCGGGACCTGCTCGACCTGGTCGGCCTCGACGCCGACCTGCACCTCGACCGCTACCCGCACCAGTTCTCCGGCGGGCAGCGCCAGCGCATCGGCATCGCCCGGGCGCTGGCCCTCCAGCCCGACGTGATCGTCTGCGACGAGCCGGTCTCCGCGCTGGACGTGTCGGTCCAGGCCCAGGTGGTCAACCTGCTGGAACGGCTCCAGGAGGAGCTGGGAGTGGCGTACGTCTTCATCGCCCACGACCTGTCCGTGGTGCGGCACATCTCCGACCGGGTGGCGGTGATGTACCTCGGCAAGCTGGTGGAGACCGGCCCCGAGGCGTGCCTGTACGACACGCCCCGGCACCCGTACACCAGCGCGTTGCTCTCGGCCGTGCCGGTGCCCGACCCGGCCGGACGCGGGCAACGGGAACGGGTCCTGCTGGCCGGTGACCCGCCCAGCCCGGTAAACCCGCCCTCGGGTTGCCGGTTCCGGACCCGCTGCTGGCAGGCGACCGAGACCTGCGCCACCACCGAACCGCCGTTGGCCGCCGGAGTGCACCCGGTTGCCTGCCACTTCCCGCTGGCCGCGTAACCGACCGGCGACCGTCCCGAAGGAGAGTGTCTTGCTGCAAGAACCCGCCCCCCGGTACCAGGGGCACAGGTCCTACTCGTACCTGGAGCCGCACTCGGACTACCGGGTGTTCGAGCTGGCGCGGGAAGTCGGCCGGGTGCCGGAGCACGACCTCGGCCTGACCGACGCCCAGCGCGAGCGGGTGACCCGGCTGCTGACCGAGCACGTCGCGATCTCCCTGCACGAGCACCCGGTGGTCCTGCCCGAGGACGTCCGCGAGCTGCGCACGTACAACCGCACCGCGCGCCAGCGCACCGGCTACGACGGGCTGGCGCGCTCCGGCCTGACCGCGGTGTTCGACAACTTCATGGCCGGGGCCTCCTGCGTGACCAGCGAGAACGGCTGGAAGTGGAACGACCTCGTCTACGCCCTCGGGATGCGGATGAGTGACCTCTACAAGCAGGACCACGTCTTCCTGGCCACCTCGCTGGCCGACATCCACGCCGCCAAGCGGGACGGCCGGCTGGCGCTCGTCGCCGGCCTGGAGTGCGCCAGCCCGATCGAGAACGAGCTGGACCGGATCGACATCCTCTACGGCTTCGGCGTCCGCCAGCTCGGCATCGCCTACAGCCAGGCCAACATGCTCGGTGGTGGCCTCTCCGAGCGGCACGACGGCGGGCTGACCCACTTCGGTCGTCGCGCGGTGGACCGGATGAACAAGCTGGGCATCGCCATCGACATCTCGCACTCCGGCGACCAGACCTCGCTGGACGTGGTCGAGGCCAGCCGGGTGCCGGTGTTCATCACCCACGCCGGTGCCCGCTCGGTGTGGGACACCTCGCGGATGAAGCCGGACGAGGTGATCCGGGCCTGCGCCGAGCGCGGTGGCGTGATCGGCATCGAGGCGGCCCCGCACACCACCCTGTCGGCCGATCATCCGCACCACTCGATCGAGTCGGTGATGGACCACTTCACGTACTGCGTGGAGCTGGTCGGCATCGACCATGTCACGTTCGGGCCGGACACCATGTTCGGTGACCACGTGGGGGTGCACAACACCTACGCCGGCAACTACGCGCACGACGCCGGCAACCGGCCGGAGCACCCCCGGGTGGAGTACGTGTCCGGGGTGGAGAATCCGGGCGAGGCGTTCGGCAACATCGTCGGGTGGCTGGTCACCCACGGTTACTCCGACGACGAGATCGCCAAGGTGATCGGCGGCAACACCGTCCGGGTGCTCGAACAGGTCTGGTAGCGCCCCGCCGGCCGATTCATCGGGCGGGCGCAGACGAACTAAACTCCGTAGGCCGCGGCCGGCGGCGGGGAGCGAAGAGGTGGAGCGGATGGTTCGGCGCGAGACCGCGCTACAGGCCGCGCACGGTCGGCTGCGTGAGCTGATCGGCAGCGAGTTCCGATCGGGCGACAAGCTGCCCAACGAGCGGGAACTGGCCGACCGTTTGGAGGTCAGCCGGGCCACCGTGCGTGAGGCGCTGGGTCAACTCGCCGGCGAGGGGGTGGTGACCCGTACCTGGGGGATCGGCACCTTCGTGCACGACGGCGGCGAGCGGGTGCCCGTGTCGATCGGTGACGTGACCGCGCTGCGGGACCGGATCACCGCCTCGGGCCACCGGCCGACGCTTCAGGACGCGGCGGTCAGCCGGGCGAAGTGCCCGGCTGACTGCGCCAGGGTACTCGGGTTGGAGGCGGGCTCGACGGTGTGGCGGGTCGACCGGCTCTTCGCCGTGGACGGGGTCGCGGCTGCCTGGATCCGGGATCATCTGCCGCTGCGTTTCGCCGGCCGGGACCTCGACCCGTCCGGGCTGGTCAGCATCGACCTGGACATGTTCGAGTTCCTGGCCAGCGCGACCGGCATGCCGGTGCGGCGGGCGGAGATCGAACTCGCCGCCGTGCTCGCCGACGAGGAATCCACCGCCCGGCTCGGCGTGGCGCTCGGGCATCCGTTGGTCACCGCGACCCAGATCGGCTACGGGGTGGACGACGCGGCGCTGTTCCACGGCCACATCACGGTTCGCACCGATGTGTTGACCCTGCGCATCAGTCGGGGAGGGGAGCCCCAGCCCGCGGAGTGAGGGTCGCGTACCGCCGGGGTCGCCCGTTCCCGTACGTCGTCCGCCGGGATCCGGCCGCAGCGGGGCCCACGTCAGGGTCCCCGTCGGCCTACCATGGCCGGCTGCGGCTGCGGCTGCGGATCGCGTGTCGCCCTTTCGCGTCACCGTCGAACTGACCGGCCCGGCCGGACGAGCGCCGTTCCCGTACGCATGGATGCGGGGCCGGCCACGTGGGGCGGCCCCGCATTCCATTGTTCTTCCGACGCTGGTCCGGGTGCTGGCGTAGGCTCTCTTCGCCCGGTCAGCCCTCGATGTCCCGTGGGTCGCGGCTGCGCGGGTACGTGTTCTTCTCCCCGATCGTGCCGTCCTGCTTTTTGATCACGTGCTCGACGCCACGGTCCGCCGCCATCTCGCGCCCCCGGGCCTGCGCCTCGTCCTTGGTGTCATGGGTGCTGCTGGCCTGCTGGTTGCCCTCGGCGCGGGTCTTCCACTGCCCGTCCTCTTGGTACGTGTCGATGTCACCCTTGACCATTTCCGACTCCCGTCTGTCCCTCGCGTGTACTCGTGCTGCCACCAACTACTTGCCGGAAACGCCCTCGGTCAAACAACCGGCCAGGCATCTCGCCGTGGTGCCGGCCGATGTCCACGCGGCGTCGGCAGGAACGTCGACTGTCCGGACCGGACAGCGCGCCGCAGCGCCCGACCCGGCCCGCACCGGTGTCCCTCCTCGCGCGACGCCGGCCCGCGCAACCTCGTCATCGCGGTCCTGCGCCACCACGGCTGCGCACCATGTCGTGGCCGCGAGATAACCGTATTTAAATGCGGCGATGTTAAGGTTTCGGGGGCCGCTGAGGGGCAATGTCTGAACCGGAGCCACGCCGACATGTGGCGCGTCGGCGCACCTTGACAGACGGATGGGACGGTGTTCATGACTGCAGACGAGTGCGGCAGAGCGGTGCTGGTATTCACGTACAACAGTGCCGGTCTGTTCAACCCGTTGCTGAGTATCGTGGGTGAGCTGAAGGCCCGAGGTGTCGAAAAGGTCTGGTTCGCGTCGACCGAGGACCGCCGGGCGGACGTCGAGGCGCTCTCCGGCCCGGGTGAGGTTACTTTCGTCTCGCTCGGCGAGGCCCTCCCGCAGTCGTCACCGGAGACCTGGGACGACGCGACATATCAGGCCCTGACCAGCGGCGATCGGGCGGTCAGGTTCGTCCGGTACATCGACGTCTGCACCGATTACGACCACATACAGCAGCTCTACCTGCGCTGCCTGGAGGTCATCGACGACGTTGGGCCGGCGGTGGCCGTGGTGGACAGCCAGGCAAGTTGGGCGATGGACGCGGCGCAGACCCGGCAGGTGCCCTTCATGGTGAGCATCTCGACGCCGCCGTCCAATTTCCTCCAGGAGCTGTTGCCACCCCGTTATCCCGCCCCGTTCTCCGGGCTGCCGCAGCGGATGACGCCCCAGCAGCAGGCGGCCAACGCCAGCTTCCGGAGCAGGATGGTGCGGGCGTTCGTAGAGCCGGACCGGCTACGGCGCAACATCGTCGCCATGGCCCGTCGCAAGGAAGCCGGTCTTCGTAATCCGGAGATGCGACCGGCGCACTACCTCGGGGATGCCGTGGCGCTCATGTCGTACACGGTCTTCGGCTTCGAATATCCGTTCGAGACCGCTCCGACGACCCTGCGGATGCTCGGTCCGGTGGTGCCCAGGGAATTGCCGCCGGTCGAGCAGGACGACGGACTGAACCGCTGGCTGGACGACCATCCCTCAGTGGTCTACGTCGGGTTCGGCACCATCATGCGACCGTCCGAGGCGCAGGTGAGGGCGGTCGTCGAGGTCGCGGAGCGGCTCGGGCCGGAGCACGCCGTGCTCTGGAAGCTGTCCGCGGACCACCAGCGCCTCCTCCCGTCCGCGGCACGGTTGCCGGGCAACCTTCGGGTGGAGGAGTGGCTGCCCTCCCAGCTTCGGGTGCTGGCCCACCCGCACGTGCGGGTCTTCTTCAACCACGGTGCCGCCAACGCGATCCATGAGGCCATCTACTTCGCCACCCCACAGCTGATGATGCCGTTCTGGCTGGACTGTCCCGATGGCGCGGTGCGCGCGGTCGACAGCGGGTTCGCGCTGGCCGTCGAGCTGACCGACCCCTTGGACGTCGAGGACATCCTCGCCAAGCTCAGGAGACTGCTGAGCGAGGACTCGTTCCGGGAACGGGCGGAGCTGTTCAGCCAGCGGATGCGGCAGGCCGGTGGGGTCGCCGTCGCCGCCGACCTCGTGCTGCGGCACCGCGACGAGGCGGCGGGCCACCGTACCGCCCCGGCGGCGGTCGGCTGAGCGGTCCCCGCCGCCGTCGTGCGGCAGCACCACGGCACCGGGCGTGACGCCGTCGCTCAGCCTGGTGGACGAGCTCGTCGGTGCCCGGTGGCTCCCACTCGCCGACGGCCGGCCGCGGAGGGTGGCATCGGGATGTCCCTTCTGCGGCCGGCGACCCGCGTCGGTCGCCGGTCAGCCCTCCCGGTAGGTGGCCAGGTCGAAGTCGGCGTAGCCGCCGTCGCCGCCGAGATCCTGCACCCACAGGCCGAGGAACGCCCCGGTGAAACCCCAGGCCGCCGGCTCCCCGTCGATGATCAGCGCGGCGTGTTCGTCGGACAGGATCGTCGCGTCGAGGTCCACCGGTAGCTGCCGCCAGCCGCTGCCGAGGTCGTACCAGAAGCGCACGGCGGGCCCGTCGAACACCGCCCGCAGCCCGACCCGGGCGACGCCGGTGGCGTCGACTGTCAGCCCGGGGTACGGGGTGCGCCGCCCGCTGTCGGAGCTGAGCAGCTCCAGCACGGTCCGGCCGTCGTCGGCGCGGGTCAGGTAGAGGTGGTGCCAGTTGAGGGTGTTGTAGTAGGCGGTGATCCCGGCCAACTGACGATGGTCGAGCGGGTCGAACTCGACCACGGTCTCCAGGGAGCACCGCGCCGCGCCGACGCGCCGCGCGACCAGGCTGGGGGTCTGCCGGCCCACCGGCGACTGCCCGCCGTGGATCCGCAGGTGCGACGGTCGGGTCCGCAGGTCCACCCAGTCCGCGGTGGCGGGCCGGCGCAACGTCGACCACCCCGGGTGGAGCTGCGCGGCGTCGAAGTGGTCGGTGGCGGGATCAGCCGGCCACGGGTGCGTGGGAAGGTCAGGCGCCGGGACCTCGTCCGCCGGCACGCCCCCGGGTACGCGGGGCCAGCCGTCCGGGGCCCACTCGACCCGCTGGATCGCGGTCTCCCGGCCCAGCACGCAGTTGCCCAGCGGGGCGTAGGGGCGACCGACCAGGTGGGCCAGGTACCAGTCGCCATGCGGGGTGCGGACCAGGCTGCCGTGGCCGGCCTTCTGCAACCGCAGGTCGGGCCGGCCCACGGAGGTCAGCAGCGGCCCGGCCGGGTCCACCTCGTACGGCCCGAACAGCCCCCGGGACCGGGCCACCGTGACCTGGTGCTCCCAGCTCGTGCCCCCTTCGGCGGTGACCAGCCAGTACCAGCCGTCGTGGCGGTACAGGTGCGGGCCCTCGGTGAGCCCGACCGGGGTGCCGGTGAACAGCAGGCGGGGCCGGCCGACGAGGCGCCGCGCGGCCCGGTCGTAGCGCTGGATCTCGATGCCGGCGAAGCGGTCGCGCCCGGGTCGCCAGTCCGCGCTCATGCTCAGCAGCCAGCTGGATCCGTCGTCGTCGTGGAACAGCGAGGCGTCGAAACCGCGCCCGTGCAGTGCCACCGGATCCGACCAGGGGCCCGCGATGTCGGGTGCGGTGACCAGGTAGTTCTGCGGGTCCCAGTAGCCGCTGGCGAAGCTGGCCACATCGCTGTACACGAGGAGGAACTCGCCGTCGTGGTGGGACAGGTCGGGCGCCCACACCCCGTTGGAGTCGCCGCAGCCGCGCAGATCGAGCAGGCGGCGCTCGGTGATGATCCCGCCCAGTGCCCGCCAGTGCACGAGGTCCCGGGAATGGTGCACGCGGACCCCGGGATACCACTCGAACGTCGAGGTGGCCAGGTAGTAGTCGTCGTCGACCCGCAGGATCGACGGGTCCGGGTGGAACCCGGTGAGGACGGGGTTGCGGATCGACCGGGCAGCGGTCGCCACGTCAGCGGTCTCGGTCGACACGTCGGCTCCTCTGGTGTGGCTCTCGGCAAACTTCCGGATGCTCTATCCGGAATCTCGATGGATGCCGACCACGGTAGCCGTTTGTGTCGCCATAGGACAGACCCCTTGACCCGGGTAGAAGCTACGTCGTAGCGTGCCGGCCATCGATCGGTAATACCGACCGAAGCACCGAAAGTTCCGGAGATCCACCTTCGATACCCGCCGGCTGGATCGGCATCCGAGCACCTCGTGAGTCCCCGAAGGGATGGACCATGACCGCGCACCTCTCCCGCAGAACGCTGCTCGGCCTCGTCGGCGCCGGTGCCGGCGCCTATCTGCTCACCGGCTGCGGCGATGGGGAGTCCGGCGACCCGGACGCTCCGCAGGCCGTCAACTGGTGGCACATCCAGAACACCGAGCCGATGCTGCCGGTGTGGGCGGCGATGGCCCAGGAGTACCACGGCGCACACCCCACCGTCACCGTCGAGGTCCAGCCGCTGGAGAACGAGGCGTTCAAGGCCAAGCTGACCACCGCCACCCAGGCCGGGTCCCCGCCCGACCTGTTCCAGTCCTGGGGCGGCGGCGTGCTCAAGCAGCAGGTGGACGCGGGCCTGGTCAAGGACCTCACCGACGACGTGCGGCCCTGGATCGGCGGCCTGCTGCCCGCCGCCGTGCAGCCGTTCACCGTCGACGGCAAGATCTACGGCGTCCCGTTCGACGTCGGCATGGTCGGCTTCTGGTACAACAAGGACCTCTTCGCCTCCGCGGGCGTCACCGCCGCACCCACCACCTGGGCCGGGGTCCTCGACGCGGTCCGCAGGCTCAAGGCCGCCGGGACCGTTCCGATCGCGCTGGCCGGCAAGGAGAAGTGGCCGGCCCACTACTACTGGGCGTACCTGGCCATGCGCATCGGCGGGCTCGGCGCCCTGCAACAGGCCGCCAAGGACAACAACTTCGACACCCCCGACTTCGTCGCAGCCGGCGACCGGCTCAAGGAACTGGTCGACCTGCAACCGTTCCAGAAGGGCTTCCTCGGCGCGGACTACAGCTCACCGGACGGGCAGGCCGCGACCATGGGCAACGGTCGCGCGGCCATGGAACTGATGGGCCAGTGGGCCCCGTCGGTGCAGGCCTCGGCCTCCACCGGCAAGAAGGGCCTCGGCGACAAGCTCGGCTTCTTCCCGTTCCCCGCCGTCGACGGCGGCAAGGGCTCCGCCTCGGAGGCGTTCGGCGGCGGCAACGGCTTCGCCGTCGGTAAGGACGCCCCCGCCGCGGCCGTCGACTTCCTCAAGACCCTGCTCACCGCCGACAACCAGCGCAGGGCCGCCAGGACCGGCGCGGTGCTGCCGACGGTCAGGGACGCCACCGACGCCATCTCCGACCCCAACAACAAGGTCGTCGCGGCGAGCCTGGCCGGTGCCACCGGCTTCCAGCTCTACCTCGACCAGGCGTACCCGCCCGCAGTCGGCCAGCAGGTCAACGACAGCGTCGCCGAGCTGATCGCCGGCTCCAAGACGCCCGCGCAGATCGTCAAGGACATCACCACGGTGGCGAAGAGCCAGTAGGCATGGCCACCCCCCGCCGACCCGTTGCCGGTTGCGAGAATGGAGTGGAGCAGGCATGACCAGGCCATCGACCGTGCCGCACAGGTGGCACGGCGACAAGGCGACCGACCCGTCGGCACCGGGGCCGGACGCCACGCGGTGGCGCGCCCGCCGGCCCCGGCCGGGCCGCCGGGGCGTCCTCGCCGCCTTCCTGACCCCGTCCCTGGTGCTCTTCCTGCTGCTGGTCATCGCCCCGATCGTGGTGGCCAGCTACGCCAGCCTGTACAAGTGGAACGGCTTCGGGCTGCCGGAGAACTACGTCGGGCTGGACAACTACACCCGCGCCTTCCGCGACCCGACCTTCCGTGGTGACCTGTGGCGCGGACTCGTGCTGATCGTGCTGTCGCTGGTGGTCCAGCTGCCCGCCGCGCTGGGCCTGGCCATGCTCCTCAACCAGCCGTTGCGGGGTCGCGGCGTCTACCGGCTGGTGTTCTTCGCCCCGTACGTGCTCTCCGAGGTCACCACCGCGGTCCTGTTCACCCTGGTCTTCTCGCCCAACCGGGGGCTGGGCGAGGCGATCTCGCGGTGGCTGGGCGCCGACGCCGGGGCGGTCTTCGCCGACCCGGACACCGTGCTGGTCGCCGTCTTCATGGTCGTCTCCTGGAAGTACTTCGGCCTGTACATGATGCTCTTCCTGGCCGCCCGGCAGGGCATCCCCAAGGAACTGTCCGAGGCGGCCACCACCGACGGCGCCAGCTCCTGGCAGGCATTCCGGCACGTCACCCTGCCCCTGCTCGGGCCGACGATCCGGATCAGCGTGTTCCTGTCGGTCATCGGCACCATCCAGCTGTTCGACATGGTCTGGGTGCTCACCGGCGGCGGCCCGATCCACTCCTCGGAGACCATGGCGGTGACGATGTACCAGTACGGCTTCCGCCGCTTCGAGGTCGGCTACGCCAGCGCGATCAGCATCGTCATGTTCGTCCTGAGTCTCGTCTTCGCCCTCTTCTACCAGCGCGTCGTCATGCGCCGCGACACCGAGGGCGCGATCACCACCCAGGGAGCCCAGCGATGACCGGCCCTGCGAACCCGGCCCTGCGGGCCCGCCGCCTCGCACTGCACCTCGTCTGCGTCGCCGTCGGCGCGCTCATCGTCGTACCGGTCTGGTTCGGGGTGCTCGGCGGGTTCAAGGACAACGGGCAGCTCTCCACCAACCCGCTCGGCTGGCCCGACCCCTGGGTGACCGGGAACTACACCGGCATCCTCGCCTCCGGCGTGTTCTGGCGACAGCTCGGCAACAGCGTCCTCATCGCCGTGACCAGCGCCCTCGTCGTCGTCGGCGCGGCGGCGACGGCCTCGTTCGTCTTCGCGCGCTTCGCCTTCCGGGGCCGGGAACTGCTGTTCACCCTGTTCGCGGTCGGGCTGATGTTCCCGTTCGCGGTGGCCATCCTGCCGCTGTTCGTCCTGCTGCGCGGCCTGGGCCTGCTGGACAACCCGCTCGGGGTGATCCTGCCCCAGGCCGCGTTCGGGCTGCCGGTCACCATCATCATCCTGCGCCAGTTCTTCCGCACCATCCCCGGCGAGGTCGAGGAGGCCGCGATCCTCGACGGGTGCACCCCCTTCGGGTTCTTCTGGCGGATCCTGCTACCGATGGCCCGGCCCGCCCTGGCCACCGTGTCGGTGCTGGCCGTCGTGACCAGTTGGAACAACTTCATGCTTCCGCTGGTCGTGTTCACCGACCAGAGCTGGTGGACCCTTCCCGTCGGGGTCCAGGCATTCCAGGGCCAGTACGCCGACGACACCGCACGGGTGCTCGCGTACGTGGTGCTGTCCATGCTGCCGGCGCTGGGTTTCTACGCCGTGGCCGAACGCCAGCTCATCGGCGGCCTGGCCGGCAGCGTGAAGGGGTGAGGCGCACCCGCTGCGGTAGCCTTCTGCGACCGTAGGCTCCCCAAGGCGAAAGGGCGGACCGTGGGCCCCGACAACAGCCGGAACGTCACCATCGCGATGATCGCGCGCCTGGCCGGCGTCTCCGTGCCCACCGTCTCCCGGGTCATCAACGGCCGCTCCGACGTCGCCCCCCAGACCCGGGAACGCGTCGAGGAACTGCTCACGCGGCACGGCTACCGCCGCCGTTCGCCGCGCCGTCGGCCCAGTACCGCCCTGATCGACCTGGTCTTCAACGACCTCGACAGCCCCTGGGCGGTGGAGATCATCCGAGGGGTGGAGGACGTCGCGCACAGCAGCGGAGCCGGCACCGTCGTCTCGGCCATCCACCGGCGCACCTCCTCGGCCAAGCAGTGGCTCGACAACATGCGTACCCGCTCGACCGAAGGGGTCATCTTCGTGACCTCGATGGTCGCGCCCCCGTTGCAGGCCGAGCTGCGCCGGCTCAACGTTCCGGTGGTCATCGTCGACCCCGCCGGGGTGGCCCCGCAGGAGGCGCCCACCATCGGCGCCACCAACTGGGCGGGCAGCCTCGGCGCCAACCAGTACCTGCTCGGCCTCGGTCACCGCCGCATCGGCTTCATCGCCGGCCCGCCGCAGCTGATGTGCAGCCGCGCGCGGATGGACGGCTACCGGGCGGCGCTCGACGCGGCCGGCGTCGCCGTCGACGACGCGCTGATCCGCCCCGGCAACTTCTACCACGAGTCCGGCTACGCCGCCGGCACACAACTGCTGGCGCTGCCCGACCCGCCGAGCGCCATCTTCGCCTCCAGCGACCAGATGGCGCTCGGCGTCTACGAGGCGGTCCGCAAACGTGGCCTACGGGTGCCCGACGACATCAGCGTGGTCGGCTTCGACGACCTGCCCGAGGTCCGGTGGTGCTCCCCGCCGCTGACCACGGTCCGCCAACCGCTGGCCGAGATGGGCATGCTGGCCGCGCGCACCGTGCTGCGGCTGGCCCAGGGCGAGAAGATCGAGAGCCCCCGCCTCGAACTCGCCACCGAACTCGTCGTACGCGACAGCACCGCACCACCCCGTCAGCGATGACGCCCGGCCAGCCGACCAGCCCGCGCGCCCGCCGCAACCGACTCCTTCGCGCCGGCCTCGCGCTCGGCGCGCTCGCGGCCGTCGTCGTCGCCGCCGCGGTCGTCGTCCCGCTGCTGCTGCCGCCGGGCCCGCGCCCGTCCTTCCAGCTCCCCGTCGCGTGCGGCGAGACCTGGCAGCTCGGCACCTACCCGGGCCACGACGACTACGACGTCGACCTGTTCCCCACCGAGGGCGAGGCGTGGGGGCGGCCGGTGCTCGCGTCCGACGCGGGCACGGTCACCGAGGCGGGGATCAACGGGTCCCTCGGCGGGCGCACCCCTGACGACCCGGACGGCCCGCGCGGCCGGGGCGGCGGGTACTGGGTGAAGATCGACCACGGCGGCAAGTGGGAGACGCAGTACCTCCACCTGCTCGAACCGCCGCTGGTCCGGGTCGGTCAGCGGGTGGCCCGGGGCGAGCAGCTCGGGCGGGTCGGCAGCACCGGCAACTCCGGGGCGCCGCACCTGCACTACGAGCAGCACCGGGGCTGGCAGAAGGTGGAGACCCACTTCGACGGCTCACCGTCGGGCATCACCCACGACGACACCGAGTACACGGTCACGCGTACCAGCAACAACTGCGGCCCCGGGGCGCCGTAGCCGCTGACCGCCGGCCGGCTCTGCGGTGTCGATCGTGGACCGCGCCCTCCGCGCCTCGCGGTTGGGCGCGGCGTGGTCAGCCGGTCCGGGGCAGGGCGGCCGGTGGGCCGAACGCGACCGGGACGCCGGGGGAGTGGAGCACGCTCACCGGCGGACCGGCCGGCGCCGGCAGCCCGGCGGCGGTGACCAGCTCGTCGTCCAGGTGCAGCAGCTCGGCCCGGTGCAGCGGCCAGCGTGGATGCCAGTTCGGCAGGTGCAGAGTGCGGCCGTACGCCCGGGTGTGCAGCGCCCAGCGGGCGGTGACGAAGTGTTCCAGCGGGGTCGGATCGGTGATCGGCCCGCCCACCCGGACGACCATCCGGCTCGTCGTGCCGGCCGGGCCGGGCCAGCGACGCCGGCACCGGTAGGTGAGGAGGTCGCCGTCGCGGTCCATCCGCATCGACGACCACAGGTACGGCAGCCGCAGGGTCGCCCGGGCGACCAGCACCGGGACGAGCCGAGAGGCGTCGAGCGAGCGGAACACCACTGCCCGGCGGCCGGTGTCGTCGACCGAGTAGAGCCGCACGTTGGTCTCCCAGAAGGTGCCGAGGTACGGCACCCCCGGTCCCCGGCCGAGGCCCAGCCCGACCATCCGGAAGCCGATCAGCCCGACGTGGGCGACCCCGTCGAGGGTGTCCGGGCGGGTGCCGGCGGGCAGCAGCGGCGCGACGAGTTCCGGTTCGACCGCCCAGTGCAGGAAGGTGAGGTCCTCCCAGCGCTGCCGCAGGACCCTCCGGCGGAACGTTCGATCGGGTGCGGGATCGACCCGCTCGATGTCCACGCGCCCATCGTGCCGCCCGTCGGACCCGCCGGGCAACAGTCACTCGGCGAGACCCGTGGCGGCGCGGCTGCCGCAGGTGCGGGTGGGCTGCATCACCGGTGAGCGCCGGTCCGGTGGCCTGTCCGTGCCGGAACACGCCCGGTCCGTTTTGCTCGCGCGAACGGGGGTACCGCGCAGGAGCCTGCAAAACAGCCGCTCCACGGAGGTAACAGACTAAATGAGCAGCAATCCCGCTAAGGCGGTTAAGGGTGTCGTGGAGGCAGCCACGGGAAAGGTGGCCGACATCCTGACCCCGGACGTGCCCGGCGCGCCGGGCAGCGCCCCACCGACCGCCGCGGAGCCGACGACGCCACACGACCCGCTGCCACCGAAGAAGGAGCAGGGGGCCCCGGAGACGCGCACCCCGACCGGCGCGAGAACCGGCGCGCCGTCGACCGCGAACGGACAGCAGGGCGCCTTCCTCACCACCTCGCAGGGGGCGCGGCTGCGCGACACGGACCACTCGCTGAGGGCCGGGCCGCGCGGCCCGGTGCTGCTCCAGGACCACCATCTGCGCGAGAAGATCACCCACTTCGACCACGAGCGCATCCCCGAGCGCGTCGTGCACGCCCGGGGGGCCGGGGCGCACGGCGTGTTCACCGCCTACGGCACCGCCGAGGCGGTCACGAGGGCCGGCTTCCTCAAGAAGGGGCGGGAGACCGACGTCTTCGTCCGGTTCTCCACCGTCCTCGGCTCGCGCGGCTCGGCCGACACGGTCCGCGACACCCGCGGCTTCGCGACGAAGTTCTACACCGACGAGGGCACGTTCGACCTGGTCGCCAACAACATTCCGGTCTTCTTCATCCAGGACGCCATCAAGTTCCCCGACGTCATCCACGCCGGCAAGCCGCACCCCGACCGGGAGATCCCACAGGCCCAGAGCGCGCACGACACGTTCTGGGACTTCGTCTCCCTGCACACCGAGGCGCAGCACCACACGATGTGGAACATGTCCGACCGGGGCATCCCGCGCTCGTTCCGGACGATGGAGGGTTTCGGCGTGCACTCCTTCCGGCTGGTCAACGAAGCCGGGGAGACCGTGCTGGCCAAGTTCCACTGGAAGCCCAAGCTGGGCGTGCACTCCCTGACCTGGGAGGAGGCGCAGCTGCTCGGCGGCATCGACCCGGACTTCCACCGCCGGGACCTGTACGACGCGATCGAGGCCGGCGCGTACCCGGAGTGGGAGCTCGGCATCCAGGTCTTCCCCGACACGCCGGAGGAGACGTTCGCCGGGATCGACCTGCTCGACCCGACCAAGATCGTGCCGGAGGAGCTCGCCCCGGTGCAGCCGATCGGGAAGCTGACGCTCAACCGCACGCCGACGAACTTCTTCGCCGAGACCGAGCAGGTCGCCTTCCACGTCGGCCACCTGCCGCCGGGGATCGACGTCACCAACGACCCGCTGCTGCAGGGCCGGCTGTTCTCGTACGTGGACACGCAGCTCACCCGGCTGGGCGGCCCGAACTTCTCGCAGATCCCGATCAACCGCCCGCACGCCGCGGTCAACGACATGCTGCGCGACGGTTTCCACCAGCACGCCGTCCACGCCGGGGTGGCGCCGTACCGGCCGAACTCGCTCGACGGCGGCAACCCCTTCCCGGCCGGCGACGCCGAGCACGCGTTCGTCGACGTGCCGGTGACGGTGGCGGAGGCGCCCAAGGTGCGCGCGAACCCGGCCTCGTTCGACGACCACCACAGCCAGGTCCGCCTGTTCTGGCTGAGCATGGCGCCGGTCGAGAAGGAGCACATCATCCGTGCCTACACCTTCGAGCTGGGCAAGTGCTACCACCAGGCGATCAAGGAGCGTCAGCTCCAGAGCCTCGCCAACATCGACCCGGTGCTCTGCGCTCAGGTGGCCACCGGCCTGGGCCTCCCCGCGCCGGAGCCGACCATGCCGCTCGCCGACGTCGCGCCGAGCCCCGCGCTGTCCCAGGTCGGCCGGCTGTGGCCGACCGACGGGCGAACGATCGGAATCGTCGTCGGCCCCGACAGCGACCTCGACGGCGTCGGCCAGGTGCGCCGCGAGGTGCTCGCCGCCGGCATGGTGCCGCTGCTGATCGCCCCGCACGGCGGCAAGGTCGGGGACCTGCCCGTGCAGCGGACCTTCGCCACCGGCCGGTCGGTCGAGTTCGACGCGCTGCTGCTGGCCGGGGCGCCGGCGCCGGCGCCCGACGCGCTCCCCGCGCGCGACGCCAAGGCGGGCGCGGCGGACCCCACGTCCGTGGACCCGCGCGTGCTGCTCCTGGTCGAGGAGTGCTGGCGGCACGCCAAGGCCGTCGGCGCGTGGGGCGACGGCGTCACGGTGCTGGACCAGGCGGGGGTGACGGGCACGCCGGGCGTGGTCACGGGCGGCTCCGGAACCGAGGTCTTCACCACCGTGGGGCAGTTGCTGGCCGCGCACCGGGTGTGGGAGCGGTTCCCCGCATCCGTCGCCTGACAGGCCCGTCCGTTCGCCGACGAGGGGTCGTCCTCCGCATCGCCGGAGGGCGGCCCCTGTCCCGTCGTACGGCCCGCGCCCGCGTCGGGTGAGCCGGCAGCCGTCGCCGGCCCGCCGGTGGGCGGGGGGACGCCGGCCCGGCCGGTGGACGCACGGCTGGCTGCAGGACCGCCAGCTCCCGCCACCGGCCCCCGCCAACCCGGCCGGCGGGCGCGACACCCGGGTCGCCTGGTCGGCGGGTCCGTCGGCGCGTCAGCCGGGACCGCCCGCCTGACGAACTACGTCGTCCGGCGACCGTTCGGCCGGGCCGTGCCCCTCCCGCCTCGCGTCGGCGAGGTCGGCGTCGACCATCGTCTCCACGAGAGATCGGAATTCGCTGCGGGGCTTCCACCCGAGCCGGGACCGGGCCTTCGACGCGTCACCGACCAGCAGGTCGACCTCGGCGGGGCGGAACAGGCGCGGGTCCTGCGCGACGTGCCTGGCCCAGTCCCCGATCCCGACGCGGTGGAAGGCGACGTCGAGCAGGTCGCGCACGGAGTGGGTGACGCCGGTGGCGATCACGTAGTCGTCCGGCTCAGCCTGCTGAAGCATCAGCCACATGGCCTCGACGTAATCGCCGGCGAAGCCCCAGTCCCGGCGTGCCTCCAGGTTGCCCAGCGTGATCCTGTCCTGTAGGCCGAGGGCGATGCGGGCCACGCCGCGGGTGACCTTCCGGGTGACGAACTCGTGGCCGCGCCGAGGGCTCTCGTGGTTGAACAGGATCCCCGAGCAGGCGTGGGCGCCGTACGACTCGCGGTAGTTGACGGTCATGAAGTGGCCGAAGACCTTCGCGACCCCGTACGGCGAGCGGGGGTGGAAGGGGGTCGTCTCGGTCTGCGGAATTTCGCGGACCTTGCCGAACATCTCCGAGCTCGACGCCTGGTAGAAGCGGACGCGGCCCATCTCGTTGTGGGTGTGGATCTGGATCGCCTCGAGCATCCGTAGCACCCCGATCCCGGTGATCTCGCTCGTCAGCTCGGCCTGTTGCCAGGACATGCCCACGAAGCTGACCGCGCCCAGGTTGTAGACCTCGTCGGGCTGGGCGGTGTCCAGGGCGCTGATCAGGCTCGGCAGGTCGCGGAGGTCGCCGTCCAGCAGCCGCACCGACGGAACGATCTGCTTCACCCGGGGGACCCGGGGATTGTTCTGTCCCCGGACCAGGCCGAACACCTCGTAGCCCTTCGCGATCAGCAGCTCGGCCAGATAGAGGCCGTCCTGACCGGTGACTCCCGTGATGAGAGCGCGTGGCACGTGAACTCCTCGTCGGCCCCGGCGGGCCACCTAGGCCCCGTCCTGACCGACGATCTCCAGGTCCGGCAACGGGAATATCAGCTTCCCGCCCTTCTCCAGGTATGCGCGTTCGCGTTCGACGAACACCTCCCGGAAGAACCACGGCGCGACCAGCATGTACTCCGGGTGGTCCGAGCGGGCCTGTTCCTCCGAGATGATCGGGACGCCGATGGAGGCGATCCTGCGGCCGATCTTGGCGGCCTGGCGTTCGACGGCGAAGGGCAGGTCCGTCACGTCCAGGTCGGCCGCCTGCCAGATGGTGCCGCCCCGGGTGCTGGCGCCGTAGATGTAGCAGCGCTGCCCGGCGGCGTTGATGCCGTCGATCAGCCGACGCAGGCCCTCGAACGCCTTCCTCGCCCGCGCCGCGAACCCGAGCCAGACCTCGGGCCGGTGCAACGCGGCCTCCCCCTCGCGGCGCCGCTGCCGCGCCACGGAGTCCTCGACCGGCCGGCTGCCCCGACGGGAGACCAGGGTGCGGAACGACCCGCCGTTCACCGTGGACAGCCGTACGTCGTTGACCTCCAGGCCGTGCCGGTGCAGCAGGCTCTCCAGGGCCGTCAGCGACCAGTAGGTGAGGTGCTCGTGGCACACGTTGTCGACCGCGCCGAGCTCGACCATGGTCAGGGCGTAGTTCTGCTGGATCAGCCAGACGCCGTCGTCGGCGAGGACCCTGGCGACGTCGGCCACGAAGTGGTTCGGGTCGTCCAGGTCGTAGAACATGGAGACGCTGGTGACGACGTCGAACCTTTCGTACCCCCCGGCGGGGTGCGCGGCGCGGAAGTGCCGGGAGTCGAAGAAGTCCGTGACGACGCGGTCGGCGTGCCGGCCGGACTCCCGGGCGAAGGCGCGCACCGGGTCCACGCCGACCCGGTGCACCCGCTCGGGCACGAACGACAGCAGCGTGCCGTCGTTGCAGGCGATGTCCAGCCACCGCCGCGCGTCCGGCCGGCTGTCCAGCGCGTGGTTCACCACGGTCCGCAGGTCCTCGCGGATCGCCTCGTTGGTGCCGGACCGGAAGCCGTAGCGATCGTGGTACATCAGCTCGCGGGGGGTGGTGTCCCGCAGTTGCGCCAGTCCGCACTGCTCGCACAGCACCAGTACCAGCGGCCACCGGGGCGGACGGAGGTCGTCGTCCCGGAAGTCGCTGAGGTACTGGTCGCCGAGGTCGAGGACTTCGGTGAGCCCGGTGGCGTGACAGGATCGGCAGATCACAGGTGCCTCCAACGGCCTGGTTCGTCGGGTGCTGGGCGTGCGGGCGGCCACCCGCCGGGACGGCCGCGCACCCGCCCCGGGCCGCCCGCCGCCGGGCCCGGCCTCAGAGCAGGTGCGCGTTGCGCAGCACGACGGGAAGGAACGGGTGCAGCAGGCCGGACCCGGACTCCTCGAGCTGCCGCAGGTCCGCCCGGGAGTGCCAGCGGACCCAGCCGTGGGTCCGGTCGGCGGGGGTCAGCGAGCGGGCCTCCTCGTCGGTGCACTGGTACGTCATCAGTGTCAGGATGGTCTGGAAGCCACGCTCCTCGGGGGGAACGCTCCTGGTGCCCCACCTGACGTTGTAGGTGTGGTTCAGGACCAGCCGGGAACGATCGGCGTCGAGGTGTAGTTCCCGCCGCAGCGCCCGGACCGCGCTGTCGGTGAGCGTCTCGCCCACCTTCATCCGGCCGCCGAAGACCCAGAACATGTTCCGCAGCGGCAGGTCCTCCCGGTAACCGAGCAGCACCCGACCGTCCGCGGTGTGCGGTATGACATCGACGTTGGCCTGCACCAGGTTGTCCAGTGCTCGTGCGTAGTCGTCCTCGGCCAGGCCGAACTCGGGCACCTCTCGGTGCGTGAAATCATCTTCCACGAGCTCGTGGATCACAGGTTTCACAGGGCACGCTCCTGGCCGTGGCGTACGGGTTGGTCCCGCCCGGTGGCGGGTCTCGGCGCGCCCTCGCTCGGAAGGGCCCCGGGAACACCCGGTGGGGGGTGACTGGGCGGTGTGAGCCGCCCGGCGAGGTTGGTCGGTGACGTGACCGCGGAGGGCGGAGGCCGGCCGCGGCAACGCTGGGATTCGGAACTGTCGGTGACCGTTTGACAGCAGCGCGTCAACTGTTCCACACGCATAGCCGGCTGTCCATACCCTGCCGTGCAACTACCACGGTGCCGGCGGAACGCTCGCCGGGCGGTGGGCGCATCGGCCGTCTACCGTTGTCCTTCGGCCCGTGGTTCCGCGCGGTTCGGGACGCGGCCGTGTCGCCGTGCGTCCGCGCTCCGTGCGGGCGGACGCATCGGTGGTGGGCTGTTCGACGGCCCTCCGGTGGTGCCGGCGTGGCGAGTGGTGCGGATGACGCCCAGCTACCCCCCGCATTGCCGGATTGTTACATCTTCGGGCCGGCCGAGCCTTGCGGTTGACCCTTCGCCGGAATACGTTGCCTCCAACAACAAAACCAGGTGAGGGTTTTTCCCCTTCCGGAGGTATCGATGATGTTGGCGAGGTGGTGCGAACGATGAGCGGCGTACCCATCCTCCTGGAGATGCGCTCCATCACCAAGGAGTTCCCCGGAGTCAAGGCCCTCGCCGACGTCAACCTGGTGGTGCGCGCCGGCGAGATCCACGCCATCTGTGGCGAGAACGGCGCCGGCAAGTCCACGCTGATGAAGGTGCTCAGTGGGGTCTATCCGTACGGCACCTACGACGGCCAGATCATTTACCAGGGCGCGGAGACCCGCTTCTCCGACATCCGCGCGAGCGAGAGCGCGGGGATCGTGATCATCCACCAGGAGCTCGCGCTCATCCCGGACATGTCGATCACCGAGAACATCTTCCTCGGCAACGAGCCGCGCAGGCGGGGCGCGATCGACTGGAAGTCCGCGAACCGGATGGCGCTGGACCTGATGGCCCGGGTCGGCCTGACGGAGAACCCGGACACCCTGATCAAGGACATCGGTGTCGGCAAGCAGCAGCTCGTGGAGATCGCCAAGGCGTTCGCCAAGGACGTGAAGCTGCTCATCCTGGACGAGCCGACCGCCGCGCTGAACGAGGCCGATTCCCGGCACCTGCTGGACCTGCTGCGCGGCTTCCGCGCCCGGGGCATCACCTCAATCATGATCTCCCACAAGCTGAACGAGATCGAGGCGATCGCCGACCAGATCACCATCCTGCGAGACGGCCGGACCGTCGAGACCCTCGACGTCAAGGCCGACGGCGTCGACGAGGACCGGATCGTGCGGGGCATGGTCGGCCGCGAGCTCAGCAGCCGGTTCCCGGACCACACCCCGAAGATCGGCGAGGTCTTCTTCGAGGTCCGCGACTGGAACGTCCGGCACCCGATCTCCGCCGAGCGCCAGGTCTGCAAGAACGAGAGCTTCGTCGTACGGCGCGGCGAGATCGTCGGCTTCGCCGGGCTGATGGGCGCGGGCCGCACCGAGCTGGCCATGAGCGTCTTCGGCCGCTCCTACGGGGTGTACGAGTCCGGCACGATCGTCAAGGACGGCAAGGAGATCGTGCTCAAGTCGGTGGCGGACGCGATCGCCCACGGGCTCGCGTACGTCAGCGAGGACCGCAAGGCGATCGGCCTGAACCTGCTCGACGACATCAAGACCTCGACGGTGGCCGCCAAGCTGTCCAAGATCTCGCACCACGGCGTGCTCGACGAGGTCGCCCAGTACCAGGCTGCCGAGGCGTACCGCAAGGAGTTGCGGACCAAGGCCCCGACGGTCGACGAGGGCGTCTCCAAGCTCTCCGGCGGCAACCAGCAGAAGGTCGTCCTGGCGAAGTGGATGTTCACGGACCCGGACCTGCTGATCCTCGACGAACCGACCCGCGGCATCGACGTGGGCGCCAAGTACGAGATCTACGGCATCATCCAGCGGCTCGCCGACCAGGGGAAGGGCGTCGTCGTCATCTCCTCGGAACTGCCTGAGCTGATCGGGCTCTGCGACCGCATCTACACCGTGTTCGAAGGCGCCATCACGGGCGAGATCGCCCGGGCCGATGCGGACCCGGAGACCCTCATGAAGCAGATGACCTCGACGAAGAAGATGCAGACACGATGAGCCGGATCAAGGACCTTCAGAAGAACCTGTTCGGAGGCACGACCTCCAACGCCCGTCAGTTCGGGATGATCTTCACACTGGTCGCGATCGTCGTCCTTTTCCAGATCCTGACCGACGGCCTGACCCTGCGATCGGACAACCTGATCGCGCTGTTCCAGCAGAACTCGTACATCCTCATCCTGGCCATCGGCATGCTGATGGTGATCGTCGCCGGGCACATCGACCTGTCGGTCGGCTCGGTCGCCGCGATCGCCGGCATCCTGGTGGCCAAGTCGATGGCCGACTGGTCCCTGCCCTGGCCGGCCGCCATCGCGTTCGGCCTGGTGATCGGTGCGGTGATCGGCGCCTGGCAGGGCTTCTGGGTGGCCTACGTCGGAGTGCCGGCGTTCATCGTCACCCTGGCGGGCATGCTGCTCTTCCGGGGCGGCAACCAGTTCATCGGCAACGCGAACACCATTCCGGTGCCCGAGGGCTTCCGGGTGATCGGCTCCGGGTTCCTGCCCGAGGTCGGCCCGAACACCGGCTACAACAACCTGACGCTGCTGCTGGGCCTGGCCGCGTGCGCGGCCGTGGTGTGGCGGGAGCTCCAGTCGCGCCGGACGCGCCGGGAGATGGACGCCGACGCGGCCCCGATGTGGATCTCGATCCTGCGGATGGCCGTGATGATCGGCGTGATCGTCTTCGCCTCGCTGCGCTTCGCCAGCGGTCGCGTCGGCACCAGCTTCCCGGTCTCCGGCATCATCCTGGTGGCCCTGGTGCTCGCGTACTCCTTCTACACCCGCAACACGGCGGGCGGCCGGCACATCTACGCGGTGGGCGGCAACTCCCGGGCCGCCGAGCTGTCCGGCGTCAAGCTCAAGCGGGTCAACTTCTTCGTCATGATGAACATGTCCGTGCTGGCAGCCCTGGCCGGCATGATCTTCGTGGCCCGTTCGGCGGCCTCCGGTCCGCAGGACGGTAACGGCTGGGAACTGGACGCGATCGCCGCGGTGTTCATCGGTGGCGCGGCCGTCGCCGGCGGCATCGGGACCATCAGCGGCTCGATCGTCGGTGGTCTGGTCATGGCCGTGCTCAACAACGGCCTGCAACTGATGGGCGTCGGCACCGACCGCGTCCAGATCATCAAGGGCCTGGTCCTGCTGTTGGCCGTCGCGATCGACGTCTACAACAAGAGCCAGGGACGGTTCTCCGTCATCGGCAGCCTCACGCGCGCGTTCCGCCGTGACGGTTCCGGCCCCCCCACCGCGTCACCCAAGGTGGACCGCGAGCCCGGCCGCACCAAGGTGCCCGGCTGACGCCCACCGACCTTCTCTTCCCGTATCACCTCCGTAGAAGGGCATTACTGCTCATGCGCAACTTCCTCGGCAAGTCGGTGGCCATCGGTGCCATCGCAGCGCTGGCCCTCACCGCCTGCGGCTCCGGCCGCGACGAGGAGTCCGGCAGCTCCGGCGGCGACGCCAAGGGCTTCGCGGCCAACTCCCTGATCGGCGTGGCCCTTCCGGCCAAGACCTCGGAGAACTGGGTCCTCGCCGGTGACCTGTTCACCAACGGCCTCAAGGAGGCCGGGTTCACCAGCGACGTGCAGTACGCGGGCGCGTCGACCACGGTCGCCGACCAGCAGGCGCAGATCACCGCCATGGTCACCAAGGGCGCCAAGGTCATCGTCATCGGCGCGACCGACGCCGCGCAGCTGTCGACCCAGGTCGCCGCGGCCCACCAGGCGGGCGTGAAGGTCATCGCCTACGACCGGCTCATCACCAACACCCCGGACCTCGACTACTACGTCGCGTTCGACAACTTCAAGGTCGGCCAGCTCCAGGGCCAGGCCCTGCTGGACGGCATGAAGGCCAAGAAGCCGAACGGCCCGTACAACATCGAGCTCTTCTCCGGCTCGCCGGACGACAACAACGCCGGTGTCTTCTTCAACGGCGCGATGGACGTGCTCAAGCCGGAGATCGACAAGGGCAACGTCGTCGTCGGCTCGAAGCAGGTCGACGTCAAGCAGACCGCCATCCAGGGCTGGAAGGCCGAGGGTGCGCAGGCCCGCATGGACCAGCTGCTGACCTCGACGTACGGCAGCAAGGAGCTGGACGGCGTCCTGTCCCCGAACGACACGCTCGGCCGCGCGATCATCACCTCGATCAAGGGTGCCAACAAGCCGATCCCGGTCGTCACCGGCCAGGACTCCGAGGTGGAGTCGGTCAAGTCCATCATGGCCGGCGAGCAGTACATGACGATCAACAAGGACACCCGGAACCTGGTCAAGCAGACCATCACCATGGTGAAGTCCCTGCAGGCCGGCGAGACGCCCGAGGTGAACGACACCAAGTCCTACAACAACGGCAGCAAGGTCGTCGACACGTACCTGCTCCCGCCGGTCGCCGTCACCAAGGCCAACGCGGCCGAGGCCTACGCGAACGACCCGAAGCTCGCGCCGCTCACCAAGTGAGCACCGCGAGGTAGCCAGCGGCGAAGGGTCCCGGAGTCCACGTCCGGGGCCCTTCGCCGTGACAGCGTCCACCAGCGACGCCGAGCCGACCCGGGGGAGGAGGCCCGACCGTGGCGACACCCACCCGGTCCGGGCAGGCGCGGGTCGGCCGCGACCCGGACCTTGCCGCGCCGGGGGCGCCCGGCGTGACCCAGGAGGAGACCCGCCGGCGGAACCTCGGCGCCGTGCTGCGTCACGTCCACGTGCACGGCCCGACGTCCCGCGCCGAGCTGACCAGCCGGCTCGGCCTCAACCGCAGCACCATCGGGGCGCTCGCGGCCGACCTCGCCGCCGCCGGGCTGGTCACCGAGGAGACGCCGACCACCGTCCACCGGGCAGGGCGGCCGTCGCTGGTGGTGCGCCCCCGCTCGGAACAGGTGTACACGCACGCGTTGAGCGTCGAGGCGGACCGGCTACGCGCCGCCCGCATCGGCCTCGGCGGTCGCATCCTCGACCTGCGCGAGGTCGAAAGGCCCGGTGGGATGTCCACCTTCGACGCGATCGGCCCGCTGGCCGGTCTGGTCCGCGACATGCAGCGCGCCGTCACCGGCGACGCGCTGCTGGTGGGCGGCGCGGTCGCGGTGACCGACACGACCCGTGACCGCGACGGGAGGATCCGGGTCGGCGGACCCGACGAGGCGCTGCGTGCCGCGTTCGAGGCCGGAATCGCCGCGGGCCCGGGTCTCGTCGCCGGGGACCTGGCCGACATCGCCGGCGTGGCCGAACACGTCCGGGGCGTGGCGGTGGGCGTCGACGACCTCGTCTACCTGCACGGCGATCTCGGGGTCAGCGCCGGCATCATCGTCGGCGGCCGGCTGGTGGCCGGCCACCGGGGGCATGGCGGCAAGGTCGGCCACATGGTGGTCAACCCGTACGGTCTGCCCTGTGGCTGCGGCTCACGCGGCTGCTGGGAGACCGAGATCGGTGGGGCGGCGCTGCTGCGGCATGCCGGCCGGGAGCGGGCCGGGCTGCCGGCGGTCGTCGAGGTCCTGCGCGCGGCGGCCGGTGGCGACCGCGCCGCCCAGGCGGCGGTGCGGCAGGTCGCCGACTGGCTCGGCTTCGGCGTGGCAAACCTCGCCAACGTGGTCAATCCGGGCGTTGTGGTGTTCGGCGGCTCGTTACGCGACATCTACGCCGTCGGGGCGGACACCGTCCGCCGTCGCCTGGACGCCATGGTGCTGCCCGCCTTCCGCGAGCACCTGCGGCTGCGGGTGGCGACGCTCGGCCGCGACGCCGCCCTGATCGGGGCTGCCGAGATGGCCTTCGCCGAACTGCTGGCGGACCCGCTGAAGGTCGGGGCGGCGGGCCGGTCGGGCACCGACCCCGCACCGGCCTGATAGTCAGTCGGTGCCGGTTGCCCGGCTCGGGGTGCCGGTTGCGGGCGCCGCCTCGGCGAGCGCGATCCGGATCGTGTCGAGCAGCGGACCGTCTGGGTGCTCGATCCACTGCTGGAGGGCGACGCGCAGGGTGGCCAGGCAGGTCGCCGCCAGGACCCGCGCCCGCAGGGCCACCTCCGGTCCGGTCAGCCGGTGCGTCAGCTCGGCGGCCAGTTCCCGTTCGACCGTCGTGTACGCCGCCACCTGGTGGGCGAGCAGGCCCGGGTGCCCGCGCACCCGTCGGCGTTGGGCCAGCCAGGACGGCGTCAGGTCGCCGTACACCTCGGTGGTGAAGCGCTCCGCCGCGCGACTGAGCACCGTCCACGGCTGCTCGTCGGCCGGCTGGTCCCGGATCAGTTCCAGCATCCGGCGCAGCCGCACGGTGTCGCCGTGGAAGATCGCCTCCTCCTTGCTGGAGAAGTAGTTGGAGAACGTCCGCCGGGACACGTCCGCGGCATCGGCGATCGCCTCGACGGTCACCCGGTCGAGGCCCTCCTCGGCGGCGAGGCGCAGGGCCGCCTCGTGCAGGGCGAGGCGGGTGGCCGCCTTCTTGCGTTCCCGTAGCCCGGTGGCCTCGTCCATGCGGTCAGGCTACGCGATGGTGACCTAGTTCTCAATGCGCAAACTTGCCCGCTGCGCAAGATTGCTGGATAGTTGCATGCGGCAACCATCGGGCACCGGGAGGACAAGCGTGGAAACCACCGCCCGTGAACTCGTGATCCGGATGTTCGGCCTGCTCAAGAGCGTGCGGATGATCAAGCAGCGGCGGGCCGACGACCGGCCGTCCGTGCCGATCGGCCTGGTCGGCATGCTCATCCAGATCGACCAGGCCGCCACCGGCTGCCATGCCAGGGAGTTGGCCTCCCGCACCGGGCTCGACCCGTCGACCGTCAGCCGCGCCGTCGCCTCGCTCGTCTCGCACGGCCTGGTCGAGCGGCGTACCGACCCGGCCGACCGGCGGGCCAGCTGGCTGGCAACCACCCCGAAGGGCCAGAGCGCCCTGGCCGACGCCCACGGCTGGTACGCCGAACTGATCGAGCGGGCGCTCGCCGACTGGACCCCCGGCGAGGTGACGGCGCTGTGCGCCGCACTCGGCCGGTTCACCCGCGACCTCGATGTCGCCCTCGAAACCAACGACAACCTGGAGGACGCGCGATGAGCGCACCCACCGCCACGGCGGCAGACGCGCCGATGACCCATCGGCAGACGCTGGAGGCACTCAGCGGACTGCTGCTGGTGCTCTTCGTCGCCATGCTGAGCGGCACGGTCGTCTCGACGGCGCTGCCGAAGATCATCGGGGCGTTGGACGGCTCGCAGATCCAGTACACCTGGGTGGTCACGGCCACCCTGCTCACCGCGACGGCCACCACCCCGATCTGGGGCAAGTTGGCCGACCTGTTCAACAAGAAGACCCTGGTGCAGGTAGCCATCGTCGTCTTCCTGGTCGGCTCGGTGGTCGCCGGCTTCGCACAGAGCGCCGGCCAGCTCATCGCCGCCCGCGCTTTCCAGGGCATCGGCGTCGGCGGCCTGCAGGCCCTCGTCCAGGTCGCCATCGCGGCGATGATCCCGCCCCGCGAGCGCGGCCGGTACAACGGCTACCTCGGTGGCGTGATGGCCGTCGCGACGGTCGGCGGACCGTTGCTCGGCGGGCTCATCGTCGACACGTCCTGGCTCGGCTGGCGCTGGTGCTTCTTCGTCGGCGTGCCCGTCGCCGCGATCGCGCTGGTTCTGCTCCAGATGACCCTGCGGCTGCCCACCGTCCGGCGCGAGAACGTCAAGATCGACTATCTGGGCGCGAGCCTGATCGCCGCCGGCGTCAGCGTGCTGCTGATCTGGATCTCGTTCGTCGACAGCTCGTTCGCGTGGGTGTCCTGGCAGTCCGGCGCGATGGTCGGCGGCACCGTCCTCCTGCTGGGCCTGGCTGTCTGGGTCGAGTCGCGGGCGGCCGAGCCGGTCGTCCCGCTCAGCATCATCCGGCAACGCACCACGGCCCTCGCCATCCTCGGCAGCCTCGCGGTCGGCATGGCCATGTTCGGCGGCGCCGTCTTCCTCGGCCAGTACTTCCAGATCGGGCGCGGCTACAGCCCCACCGAGGCGGGCCTGCTCACCATCCCGATGATGGCCGGCGTCCTCGGCTCGTCCATCATCGCCGGCCGCATGATCACCAACTCCGGCAAGCTCAAGCCGTACATCGTCTTCGGGGCGGTCGTCCTCGTCATCGGGTTCGGCATGCTCGGCACCATCGACCACGAAACGTCGCTCGTCCTGGTCAGCGTGGCCATGTTCATCGTCGGCACCGGCGTCGGCATGACCATGCAGAACCTCGTCCTCGCCGTGCAGAACACCGTGGCGCTCAAGGACATCGGCGCGGCCAGCTCCACCGTCGCGTTCTTCCGTTCCCTCGGCGGCACCATCGGCGTCTCCGTGCTCGGCGCCGTCCTCGCCCGCCGGGTCAGCGACCAGGTCACCCACGACCTCACCGCCGCGGGGATCCCCGCATCCGGCAGTGGGGGCGGCAGCCTCAACCTCGAGGTCCTACCCGAGCCCGTGGCGAACATCATCCGCGCGGCGTACGGCGACGCCACCGGGCACATCTTCCTCATCTCGGCAGCCATCGCCGTCGTCGGCATCATCGCGGCGCTCCTGCTCAAGCCGGTCAACCTGCGCACGAGCCTCGACCTGCCCGACCCGGCGAAGTTCGCGGCCGTCGGCGCCGACGCCGTCGACGGCGCGCCCGCCTCCGACCAGGTGAGCGTCGGCTCCGGCGGGACGAGGCGCCCACCCGCCGCCGGCGCCTGACGTACGACCCGGCGCTTGACCTACATACCCGGGGCCGCCACCGTCCGACGACGGTGGCGGCCCCGGCCTGTGTGGAGCGCCGGGGCGGGCGTACGCTGCCGATCCGCTTAGCGAGGGCCGTCACCCACGGCCGTGACCGAGTCGAGGGACCCGTGGAAACTGCCGAGGCCGCACCGGCTCCGCTCGCGGTGCCCGGCCGGCGGCGCGGCCCGCTGCACCGGGCGATGCGCGAGCTGACGCTCGTGGCCGTGCTGTTCCTGGCGTACAAGGTGGCTCGCGTCGCCGTGGTCGGCCGGGCGGCGACCGCGGTGGAGAACGGGGAGTTCATTTGGCGCCTGGAGCGGCTGCTCCGGCTGCCCAGCGAGGCCGCCCTCCAGCTCCCACTGCTCGCGGGCGACCTGCCGGTGCGCCTGGCCAACAGCTACTACGCCTACGTGCACTTCCCGGCCACGGCGGCGTGCCTGGTGTGGCTGTACCTGCGCCGCCCCGCGCACTACCGCTGGACGCGCCGAGCGCTGGCCGGGCTCACCGCCGCCGCGCTGGCCCTGCACCTGCTCGTGCCGCTGGCTCCGCCCCGGCTGACCCCGCTGACCGGAATGGTCGACACCGGCAGCCGGTACGGGCCCGCCGTCTACGGCGCACCCGGCGCCGACGAGCTGAGCAACCAGTACGCCGCCATGCCATCCCTGCACGTCGGCTGGGCCGTCGCCGTAGCCGTCGCGCTCGTCGCGGCCACCGCCGGGCGGCTGCGCTGGCTGTGGCTGGCGCACCCGATCGCCACGGTGCTGGTCGTCGTCGGCACGGGCAACCACTACTGGCTGGACGGCGTCGTGGCCGCCGCCCTGCTCGCCCTGGTCCTGTTCCTGCTGCCCGGGCCTGTCCCCGCCCGCCGGTCCGCCGGCGGACCCCGGAGCGACCCCGCCGCTTCGGGCCGGACGGCGGGGCCGGCCCGGTGCCGGGCGGCGTCCCGTCGCGGTGCGCGGCGGCGGGTACGGGCGCGGTGAGGGCGTCGGCCGGGGAATCCGGGCCCCAGTAACTTTCGTCACAGCCTGCAATCGGCCCACCGGGGCCCGAGGCGAATGGTCCCACGGCGCGGATTCCCTTTGCCAGCGGGCGTCACCGGGTCCCCGGTGCCCCCTCGGCGGCACTGGGGACGGCCACGGAACTGCTCAGCCCTGTCTGCGCAGAGTGACGGACTGCGGCCCATTCGGGCCGGTGGTGGCCCGTCGCGGTAGCCGGCAGGTGCCCGGGCTTGTGCGGCTCACTACCCTGTTCATGTTCATCGTGCATGGGCACCCGTCGACAGCGATAAGGGCTTCAGATGACCCACAGTCAACCTCCGTACGGAGGGCAGCCGGACCCGAACGTCACTCCGTGGAGCGGGCCGCCGGCCCCACCGGCTCAGCCGGGCGGATACCCTGCCTACGGCCAGCCGCCGCAGTTCGCCACCCCCGTGCCGCCGCCGCAGAAGTCGAACCGAGGGCTGGTCATCGGACTGTCCGTGGGCGCCGCCGTGGTCGTCCTGCTCGCGTTGTGTGGCACCGGCATCGGGTTCTTGCTCGTCAACGGGGACGACGATGACCCCAAGCCGATCGCGTCCGCGTCCACGCCCGCGAACCCCACCGACGGCCCGCAGCCGAGCTCGGACCCCTCGGCGGAGCCGCGGCCGTCCGAGTCGCAGGAGCAGCCGAACAACAACAACGGGGTGACCGCCCGCTACTCCAGCGAGCTCTCCGCGGTCTGCGACGGCGGCCAGATCCTGAACGCGGCACCGTACAACGGCCCGTCCGGCGCCAAGGCGTACGCCTTCTCGAACTCTCCTGACCGGCCGTCGTCCTGGTCGTCGAAGTCGGTGAGCTCGAACAAGCCGTACTACGCCAAGTCGGCCGACTTCCAGACGGTGTCCGTGGTCGGATGCCTGAAGGTCGTGGAGGGCAGCGAGGGCGCGCCCAAGGAGTGCAACTACAAGGACAGCGCGGGCAAGACCGTGAGCGTCTCCTACATCTCCTCGAGGTACACGCTGACGTTCTACGCGGCGAAGACCGGCGAGAAGATCGGCGACGGCGGCACCGTGAGCGCCCCGGCCAACCGTTGCCCGAGCTTCATCTCGTACAACAAGACCACCATGAAGTCGTACGCCGCGCCGGACAGCGGCAGCATCGAGGCGGCGCTGGACAAGTTCCTGTCCTGAGTCGGCCCGCCGGACCGGGGAGGGGCGGGACACCGCCCCTCCCCGGTCCGGGCGACCGGCGTGGGGCCCCGCTCGTCGGTCGCCCCGCCGCCGAACCGGCGCCGAACGCGTCCTGACCGGCGAGGGCGGGTCAGGCGGCGTCCGGTGGCAGGATGCGCAGGCGCTCCTGCACCGCGTCCAGCGCTGCCAGGCACCCCTGGCGGTCGTCTGCCACGACCGTGGCGTAGGCGACCCGGCCCACCATCGTGCCCTTCGGCGGCGGCGACAGTGTGGCGCCCGGCTCGGCCAGCACGACGAACCGGTCGACCGCAGGCGGCAGGCCGCCGTCGACGCGCACCGACCCGACGGCCGTGTCGTCGTGCTCCGGGTAGAAGAACCTGATCGCCGCGACCCGGGCCGCCGGCTGCACCGTGCGCGGCTGCCGGCCGCAGGCGATCGCCGCTGCCGCCAGCCCCGGGTCGGTTCCGCCGACAAGCAGCCCGAGGTACGGGATCAGGTCGCCGCCGACGCGCGCGTTGACTTCGATCACCCGCGGGCCGGCGGCGGTCAGCCGCAGCTCGGTGTGCGTCATGCCGTCGGTGAAGCCGAGCGCGGCGTGGGTGTCCCGCAGCACGGCGAGCAGCTCCGGATCGGTCAGCAACGGGTCGGCGCCGTCGACGAGGTGGCCGACCTCCTCGCAGTACGGCGCGAAGCCGAGCTGCTTGTGGCCCACGCAGATCGGCCGCACCTCGCCCCGGAACACCGCCGCGTCAACGCTGATCTCCGGCCCGTCGGCGTACTCCTCCCACAGGATCCCCCAGTCGTCGGCCGGGACCTCGGGCAGCGCGGCGTGGCCGGTGTCCGCGATCGCGAACCCGGCGGCCACCTCGGCCGGCGAGCGCACCACCGTGACCCCGATGCTGCCGCCCAGCGCGCGGGGCTTCAGCACGGCCGGGTAGCCGGTCGACCGGCCGGCGGCCAGCGCCGCGTCGACGTCGGCGACCGGCAGCGAGCGGGGCTGCGGCACGTTCCGGGCGGCCAGCGCCAGCCGGGTGCGGTGCTTGTCCCGGCAGCGGGCCACCACCTCGGGGTCGCCGCCGGGCAGCCCGAGCGCCTCGGTTACCCGCGAGGCGCCCAGGATCCGGGTCTCGTCCCAGCAGATCACCCCGTCGATGCGGTTCTCGGCCGACACGGCGTGGGCGGCGGCGGTCATGGCGTCCACGTCCAGGGTGTTCAACAACGTCCAGCCGTGCAGGTACTCCCGTTCCCAGGCCGGTTCCCGGTCGCAGAACAGGTGCACCCGGTAGTCCTGGCTGATGCTGTTCAGCAGGTACTCCCGGAACCACTGTCCGCCGGGGGTCACCACCAGAAGCTGGGGTTTCATGCCGGTTCTCCTTCGTCGTGGCGGGGCGGCGGCGAAGCCGAGGGCCCTCGCGATGGCCCGACCGGCGACCGGCAACCCGTGGCCGTCACGGCCGGTCGCATCAGTCGCACCAACCACCCGGCTCGTCAGGAACTCGGGGGAGCACCAGACCGCAGGAGCACCGTCCACGGTAGCGGTTCAGGGGCGGCCTCGCTGTCCGCTGTCCGGCAGTCACGCACGCCCCGACGCGACCGCCGTCCGACAGCCACGCACGCCCCGACGCGACCGCCGTCCCAGCGTGCTGCCGGCCTGGGCCGCGCGGAACCGCGGCGTCTCCGGTCGTCCGTCCACTGTGGTGAACGAGCCCGTCCGCGGGTGGCCGGACGGAGCATTGGCAGCGGCGGCGGTCGGCCGTTCCTCGGCGGGCCGCCGGCGGTCGGGACAGCACCGGCCCCGGGTGGCTACCCTGACCCCAGCTCATCGAAGCTCGTCCGTGCGTCGGGAAGGTGGGACGTGGGGAAGACCGGTCGGGACGCGCTCGTGGTGTTCGTCGGCGAGCTCACGCGGCTCCGGACGCTCGCCGGGGGACCGTCGTTGAACACGCTGGTCGCGGTCGCCGCCGGGCTGGGGAGGTCGCTCGCCCGGTCCACCCTCAGCGACAAGCTCAACGCCAAGTCCCTGCCCGAGTGGGACTTCGTCGTCGCGTACGTCGGCGCCTGCCGCGCCCACGCCGAGCAGGTCGGCGCCCGGCTGCCGGCGGAGCTGACGGAACTCGCCCGGTGGGAGGACGCGCACTGGCGTCTGTTGCGGGCGGCCGACGCCGCACGGGCCGGCGACCGGCTCGGCGGCGCAGCCCGGGCCCAACTCGGCCGCCGGGCCCGGGCCGCGTCGCCGCCCGAGCCGGTCGGCCGGGACCGGCGGACGCCCGGGCAGTGGATGGTGCCCCGGCAACTGCCCGCGGCGGTGCCGCACTTCGTGGGGCGGGCGTCCCAGCTCGCCGCGCTGACCGCGCTGCTGGCCGACCCGGCCGCTGCCCCGGGCCCGGTGCTGATCTCCGCGATCGGCGGGACGGCGGGGGTCGGCAAGACCGCCCTCGCCGTGCACTGGGCACACCAGGTGGCCGACCGGTTTCCGGACGGGCAGCTCTACGTCAACCTGCGCGGGTTCGACCCCGACGGGAGGACGACGAGCCCGGCGGAGACGCTGGGCGGTTTCCTGGAGGCGCTCGCGGTGCCGCCGGAGCGGATCCCGACCGGACTCGCCGCCCAGGCCGGGCTCTTCCGCAGCCTGCTGGCCGGCCGGCGGATGCTCGTGCTGCTGGACAACGCGCGCGACGCCGACCAGGTGCGACCACTGTTGCCCGGCTCGCCGGGCTGCCTGGTGCTGGTGACCAGCCGGCACCGGATGCCGGGCCTCGTCGCCGTCCAGGGCGCACACCCGCTCGCCCTGGACCTGCTGTCCGCAGCCGAGGCCCGCGAGTTGCTGTCCCGACGCCTCGGCGCGGCCCGGGTGGCCGACGAGCCGGACGCGGTGGACCGCATCGTCGGGGCGTCGGCGGGGCTGCCGCTGGCCCTGGCCGTCGTCGCCGCCCGGGCCGCCACCCAACCGGAGTTCCCCCTCGCCCGGCTCGCCGACGAGTTGGACGACACCCGGGGCAGCCTCGACGGGTTCTCCGGCGGGGAGGCCGCCGCCGACGTGCGGTCGGTGCTGTCCTGGTCGTACCAGAGCCTGGAGCCGGCCGCGGCGGCGCTGTTCCGGCTGCTCGGGCTGCACCCGGGCCCGGACCTCTCCGTCGCAGCCGCCGCCAGCCTCGCGGCCACCACCGTCGCGCGGGTTCGGGAACCGCTGGCGACCTTGACCCGGGCGAACCTGCTCGCCGAGCCCACCCCGGGCCGGTACGCCCTGCACGACCTCCTCGCCGTGTACGCCGCCGAGCTGACCCGGACCACCGACCCCGAGCCCGTGCGCCGGGCCGCGCTGGGCCGGCTGCTCGACCACTACCTGCACACCGCCCACGCCGCGGACCTGCTGCTCTACCGGCACCGCGACCACATCGACCTGCCGGCGGCGGACCCCGGTGCGGCGCTGCCGGAGCTGCGCGACCGCGACGAGGCGTGGGCCTGGCTCACCGCCGAGCACCGGGTGCTGCTCGCCGCCGTCGCCCTCGCCGCAGGCAACGGCTTCGGGGCTCACGCCTGGCAACTCGCCTGGAGCGTCAACACCTACCTCGACCGGGTGGGGGCCTGGCAGGACCAGTCGACCGCTCAACAGTTGGCGCTGCGTGCCGCCGCGCAGGCGGGCGACCGCAACGGCCAGGCCCGGGCGCACCGCAACCGCGCCGTGGCGTGCCTGCGGCTGGGCGCCCACGACGAGGCCCGTGCGCACCTGGAGCAGGCCCTCGACCTGCACGGTGCGCTCGGCGACCACGTCGGCAGCGCCCGGACCCAGCTCAACCTCGGCATCCTGGCCGAACGGCAGGGCCACCACCGGCAGGCCCTCGGGCACGCGCAACGCGCCTTCGACCTGTTCGAGACCGCGGGTCACGCCTACGGTCAGGGCAACGCGCTCAACAACATCGGCTGGTACCACATCCAACTCGGGGACCACCGGCGCGCGCTCGACTACTGCCGGCGGGCCCTCGCCCAGCAGCAGCGCGCCGGCAACCGGTACTGGGAGGCCCACGCCTGGGACAGCCTCGGCTACGCGCACCACCACCTCGGCCAGGCCGCGGAGGCCGTCGACTGCTACGAACGCGCGCTCGCGCTCTGGCGGGAGGCCGGCGAGCGCTACTTCGAGGCCACCACGCTGACGCACCTCGGCGACACCCGCCACGCCGCCGGGGCTCCCGGGGCTGCCCGCACCGCCTGGCGTCGGGCGGTCGACATTCTCGACCGGCTCGGTCATCCGGACGCCGACCAGGTCCGGGCCAGGCTGGCCCCCGACGCCCGGGGCGCCCCCTGAGCTCGCCCGCACCGGCCGCCGGGATCCTGCCCGACCCGGGCTGACCGGGCTGACCCGGCGCAGCGACTGGTGCCCCAGCCTGAACGATGACGCAAGCGCGGGCCGTCCGGCGGATTCCCGGACGCCGGACGCCGGGCGGCCCGACGCAGGCGCGGGTTTGCCCTGGTCAGCGGCCCGTAGCGCGGGCGGGCGCGTGGCCGGGGAAGGCGACTCGGGGCGCCGGACGGCGGGCTGCGGAGCTCCGCCGGATGGGTGTTCGCACAGATGGCTACCCGTTCAGCCGGTTTCTGGCGATGACCTCGCCCGGGCCGGGAACCTGTCCTCCCGGTACCCGGCGAACGGAGAGGACATCGTGATATCCACCCGCTTCCGGCGCCCCCGCGTCGCGGTGGCGGTCGCAGCCGCACTGGCTCTGACCGTCACCCCGACCGGGGCGCCACCCGCGCGGGCCGCGCAGGCCGCGGCGTCGCAGGTCGTCAGCTTCACCGTCGGCCAGGACGGGCGCCTCTACCGGGCGTCGACGGCCGGCATCACCCCGTTCGGCAGCACGCCGGTCGCCCCGCCGGGGGCGGGCGTCGCCGCCGCCCGGCAGCCGGACGGCAACGTCGCCGCGTTCGTCATCGGCACCCAGGGCGGGCTCGTCGCCGCCGTCACCAGCTCGGCCACCTCCAACATCAGCGTGTACCGGGACGGGGCGGCCAACCTCGCCCCACCCGGCGCGCACGTGAGCTCGGTGACCGACTCGGCCGGTTACGTGCACGTCTTCTTCGCCGGGACCGACGGGGCGATCTACAGCACCTCCTACTACCGCAGGGTGCAGCCCAGCTTCGGCCCCCAGCGGGTGTCCGCGCCCGGCCTCGCGCCGCCCGGGGCGGTCGTCGCCGCGGCTTGGCAGTCCACCATGCCGGGGGTGGTCTTCGTCGGCGCAGACGGTGCGCTGACCTCGGTCTGGCGTACCTCCGCCGGCACCTGGGCGACGATCCCGGCCGGTCCGGCCGGCCTGGCGCCGCCCGGCGGCGGGGTCGCCGTGGCCGCCACGGCCGGCGTGCAGGCGTACGTCACCGGGCTGGACGGCCGGATCTGGCAGGTCGGCTTCGCCTTCGGCCCACGCCCCGAGCCCTGGCAGCCGGTGGCGATCACCGGTGCCGGCGCGGCCCCGCCCGGTGCCCGCCTCGCGGCGGCGCAGTTCACCGGCGGCCCGTCGAACGTGTTCTTCGCCGGCTCCGACGGCGCGGTCCGGGTGGTGACCAACATGGCCGGCGGGTGGCAGCAGTCGGTGACGACGGCGGCCGGTGCCGCCAAACCGGGCGGCCCGGTGGCGCTCGTGGCCGTCGACGACTACCTCTACTCGGCCTGGTGCGGCAACGACCTCTGGTGGTGGCTGTACTGGTGGTGGCGCCGGCCGCCGCCTCCGCCGCCGTGGTGGGGCGAGTCCCTCACGCTGCCGCTCACCCAGCCGATCGAGTACGGCGCCGAGGTCGCGATCACCCTCTACCGGTAGGCCGGCGGATCCCGCGACCCGGTCGCGGAACGGCCCCCGCCCGACGCCCGCCCGGGCCCGTCCACCGCCACCGCGCGGCCGGGCCCGGGCGGTGGCGTGTCCGGGCGGTCACCCGGCGAACATGAGCACCCCTACTCATCCGCCCGCCGGCGGCGTTGGGCAAGCTCAACGCATGATCGCCCCCACGTCAGCGCCGTCTTCCGCCCGGGAACGAGTGGGCATCACCGCCGTCGGCGCGAGCCTGCCCGGCCAGGTCGTGCCCACCGCCGAACTGCACCGCCGCATCGCCGAGGCCAGCGGTCTGCACCTGCCGGACGGGCTGCTGTCGCGGATGACCGGCATCTCCTCCCGCCGGATGGCCGGCGACGGGGAGTACGCCTCGACCCTGGCGGTCCGCGCCGCCCGGCAGGCGCTCGCCGCCGCCGGCCGCGAACCGGAGGAGGTGGACCTGCTGCTGTTCGCCTCCGCCAGCCGGGACGTCGTCGAGCCGGCCACCGCACACATCGTGCAGGCGGAGCTGGGCGGCCGGGCGCACGCCCTCGACGTCACCAACGCCTGCAACAGCTTCCTCAACGGCATCGACCTGGCCCGGTCGGCCGTCCTCGCCGGCCGCGCCCGGCGCGCCCTGGTGGTGACTGGCGAGACACCGACCCGGGCGATGCGCTGGCAGCTCACCGACCTCGACCAGGCCCGCAGCGCCTTCGCCGGCTACACGTTCGGCGACGCCGGGGCCGCCGTGCTGGTGGAACCGGTCGCCCGGGGCGGGATCGTCGACGTCGACACCGAGACCTGGTCCGAGCACTGGACGGTGGGCGGCATCCCCGGCGGCGGCTCCCGGCATCCCCGGGGCGACGAGCACACCTACTTCACCGGCGACGGGCGGGCGCTGCGCGACGTGTTCGAGAAGATCGGCACGGACATCCTGCACCGGGTCCGGCACCGCACCGGGCTGGACTGGGCCGACTACGCCCGGGTGCTGGTCCACCAGGTCACCCTGCCCTACCTGGACCGGTTCGTCGAGGTGACCGGCGTACCCCGGGACAAGCTGGAGATCACCGTGGCCGAGCTGGGCAATCTGGCCAGCGCCACGCTCGGCGTGCAGCTCGCCCGCGTCGACGCCGGGCTGCGCCCCGGCGACCGGGTGCTGTTCATCGGCCTCGGCGGCGGCGTCAGCGTGATGACCATGGTCTGGGAGAAGTCGTGACCGCGCTGTGGGTGGTCGTGCCCGCCTACAACGAGGCCGCCCGGATCGGGGCCACCCTGGATGCGCTGTCCCGGCAGACCGACCTCGACTTCACCCTGCTGGTGGTGGACAACGCCTCCACCGACGGCACCGTCGAGGCGGTTCGCCGGTTCGCCGCCCGGTCGCCGGTGCCGACCCTGCTGGTCGAGGAGCGGCAGCGGGGCGTCGGCGCCGCCGTGGACACCGGCTTCCGGCACGCCATCGCGCACGGGGCGACGCTGCTGGCCCGTACCGACGCCGACTGCCTGCCCCGGCCCGGCTGGGTGGCGGCGGCCCGCCGCACGCTCACCGGCGGCGCGGCGATGGCCTGCGGCCGGATCGAGGCCCGCCGCGACGAGCACGGCCCGGTCGGCCGCGCCGTGTTCCGCGGCCTGGTCGCCGTCGCCGCCGCCTTCGGCCGGCTCCGGCCCGCCCACCGGGGGCCCGGCCACCTGGCCCCGTACCGGATGCACGCCGGCAACAACATGGCGATCACCCCGGCCGCCTACCTCGGCGCCGGCGGCATGCCGCGCCGCCCGTCGCCGACCGACCGGGAGTTCCTCAACCGGGTACGCCGCCACACCGGCGACATCGTGCACGACCGGACGATGGTGGTGGAGAACTCGACCCGCCGGCTGCGGGCGTACGGGCTGCGCCGCACCGCCGCCTGGTACCTGGACCGGGGCAGCGGCCGGCTGTCCCCGGACCCCCGCTGACCGACACCCCAGCACCAGGAGAGCGGGTTTCCGATGCTCGACGAACTGGCCGCCGCGCTGCGCCGCCACCCTGACCGGCCGGCGGTGCTCACCACGGCCCGGTCCGGCCGGCCCCGCATCCGCGCCACCCGTGGCGAGCTGGCCGACCTCGCCGACGGGTACGCCGCAGCCCTGCACCACCACGGGCTGACCGCCGGGGACACCCTCGGCGTGGCGGTCCGCCCCGGCCCCCGGGCGCTGTCGATCCTGCTCGCCGCGCACCGGCTCGGGCTGCGGGCGGCGGTGCTCGACCCCAGCGCCGGCCCGGAGGTGCTCACCGCGCGGCTGGCCCTGGCCCGCCCCGCCCTCGTCGTCGCCGACGCGGCGGCGCAGGCGGTCGCCGGGTGGGCGCGACCGCTGGCCGGCCGGGCCCAGCTGGCCCTGCCCCGGCTGGCCGAGCTGGGCCCGGTGCGTACCGTGGGCCGTCGGCTGCCCGGCTGCGCCCCGGCACTGTGCCCCCGGTCGGGGCCGGTGCCCGACCGCACCGGGCAGGACGGCGACGCCGTCGTCATCTTCACCTCGGGCACGACCAGCAGCCCCCGGGCGGTGGTCCACCGGCGGGCCGGGCTGGACGCCGGGATGCGCGCCGTCGCAGACCTGGTCCGGCCGCTACCCGACGAACCGGTGCTCGGCGGCATGTTCTTCGTCCTGGTGCCCGCCCTGGCCAGCGGCGCCCCCGTCGCCCTGCCGGCCCGGTCGCCCCGGGTGCTCGCCCGGCAGGTGGCCCGGCTGCGCCCGCAGGCCAGCTACCTCACCCCGCCCCAGCTGCGGGCGCTGCTGGCCCGGCGGCCCCGGCTGTCCGGCCGGTTCTACAGCGGCTCGGCGCCGGTGAGCGCCGCCCTGCTCGCCCGGCTCCGGCGGGCCGGCGCCGAGCAGGCGTGGGGGGTGTACGCGCTGACCGAACTCTTTCCGGCCGCCGCCGTCGAGGCCGGAGAGAAGGCCGCCTTCACCGGCGAGGGGGACCTCGTCGGGGCGCCGCTGCCGGGCGTGCGGACCCGGGTCGAGCCGGACGGGCGGCTGCTGCTAACCGGCCCCGGCCAGGCGCACCGCTACCTGGGCGAGGCCCCGCACGACTGGGTGGACACCGGCGACGTCGCCCGGCTCGACGACGGTCGGGTCGTCCTCGGCGGGCGGAGCAAGGACATGATCCTGCGCGGCGCGGAGAACATCTACCCCGGCCTGTACGAGCCGGCCCTGCACGTCCCCGGGGTCAACCTGGCGGTACTGGTCGGCGTGCCGGCCGAGGACGGCGACGAACGGCTCGTCGTCGTCGTCGAGCCCGAGCCGGGCGCCGACCCGGGCCGGCTGCGGGCCGCACTCGGCCCGGTCCTGGCCCGGATGGGGGCCGCCCGCCCCGACTCGCTGGTCTTCGCCCCGGTGCCCACCTCCGGGCGGTCCCGCAAGCCGGACCGGGCCGCCGCGGCCACCCTCGCCGCCGCCGCGACCGGTCGGCACGCCCCGGCGGGCGGACGCCGCCATGGCTGACCGGCGAGGGGGCGCCCGCGCCGGGCGCGTGGACGAGCCCTGGTGGACGGTCGACGCCGTGGCTGACGGCCCGGCCGACGCCCCCGCCCGGGACGCGCGGCGCCCGGCGCCGAGCCGGGGACGACGCCGGGACCGCCGGGTCTACCTGCGGCGGTACCCGGTGCTGTTCACCCTGCTCGCGGCGACCCGCCGCTGGCCGGCGGTGCGGCTGGGCCGGACGCTGGTGGTGCACGACCCGGACGGCTACCTCGACGCGCTCACCCGGACCCCCCTGGACCGGGCCGCCGCCGGCACCGTGGGCGGCACCGCCCACCGGCTCGGCACCGACGGGCTCCTGTTCGACCAGCAGGGCCCGGAGCACCGGCAGGCCCGCCGCGCCCTCACCGACAACCTCGGCCCCGCCGGGGTGGCCCGGCTGCGTCCGGTCTGGACGGCGGTGCTGCTGCGGCGGCTGGCCCCACTGGGGTCAGGCGAACCGGTGGACCTGGTGCCCGTGGTCGCCGAGCTGGCCGGCGCCACCACGGCGGCGCTGCTCGGGGTGGACGCCGACCCGGTCGCGCTGGCCGAGGCGGCCCGCCACGCCGCCGCCACGACCGCCGCCGAGCAGCTCCCCGGCCCGCGCCCACCCGGGCGGGCCCGCGCCGCCCGCCGGGCCGTCGCCGACCTGGCCGAGCTGCTCGACCTGCCGCCGGAGCACGCCGGCCTGGCCGGCATGCTGGCACTCGCCGCGGTCAACACCACCGTGTCCGGCATCCCGCGCGCGGTCGCCTGGTGCGCCGACGACCGGCTGTGGGACCGGGCCGACGCGGCCGGTAGCCGGGCCGTCCTGGTCGACGAGCTGCTGCGGGTCACCGCGCCGAGCCCGGTGCTGCCCCGGGTGGCCGCCGGGGCCGCGACCGTGGCCGGCTGCCCGGTCCGGGCCGGGGACCGGCTGCTGCTGGTCGCCCGGCATGCCGCCGGGGCACACCTCGCCGGGCCGGACTGCGCCGCGCCGGCGCCGGCCCGGACCGCCCGGCTGGTCTTCGGCGCCGGCGCGCACTCCTGCCCGGGGGCCCGGCTGGCCCGCGCGCAGCTCGCCGACACCCTCGCCGCCCTGGCGTCGTACCGGCCGGTCGTGGTGCGGGCCCGCGCCGACGGGCGCGCGGCGCTGCCCGGCTGGGCGCGACTGGTGATCAGGCCCGGCCGGTGAACCTCACCGGGGTCGAGGTGGTGGTCACCGGCGCGAGCGGCTTCTGCGGGGCCGCCGTGGCGCGGGCCGCCGAGGCAGCCGGGGCCCGGGTGCGCTGCCTCGGCCGGCGTCCCGGCCCGGTCGGCCGGCACGTGCCGTGGGACGCCGGCCGCGCCGTGCCCGACCTCGCCGGGGCCGACGTGGTCATCCACCTCGCCGCGGCCGTCGGCGACCCGGTGCCCGGCCCGGCGGCCGAGCGCGCCTACCGGGCGGTCAACGTGGACGGCACGGCCCGGCTGCTCGACGCCGTCGGGGACCGCCCGCTGGTCTGGATGAGCAGCGCCAGCGTCTACCGGCCCGGGGGAGCGACCCTGGTCACCGAGGACCACCCGGTCGACGGGCAGCTCTCCGCGTACGGGCGCACCAAGGCCGCCGGGGAGCGGCTCGCGCTGGCGGCCGGGGCCGTCGTGCTGCGCCCCCGCGCCGTGTACGGGCCCGGCGACCCGCACCTGCTGCCCCGGCTGCTGCGGGCCCGCCGGGGCGGGTGGCTGCCCGTGCCCGGCCCCGACGTCCGGCTCAGCCTCACCGCCGTGCAGAACCTGGCGGACGCCGCCCTGGCGGCGGCCGACTGGACGCCCGGCCCGTACAACATCGCCGACGACAGGCCGTACTCGCGGGACGCCGTGCTGCGCGCGGCGCTCGCCGCGACGGGCGCCCCGGTTCGGCTCGCGCACCTGCCGGTGGGCCTGGCCGCCGGCGCGGCGGGCGCGGCGACCGCGTTGTCCCGGCTGACCCGCCGGGCGCCGGTGCTGACCCGGTACGCCGTCGACCAACTCGCCCGGGCCATGGTGCTGGACATCAGCCGGGCGCGCGCGCAGGGCTACCGGCCAACTCACCGCTTCGGCGACCACCTGGGCCGGCTCTCCGCCTCCTGACGCACGGCACCCGAGTTTCGAGCGGGAACGGCGCAGGTTACGCATAGTAGCGCGTCATAACGCCTTGGCCGACATTCCAATCTGTCGGCGCTGCCTCCAGGCTCGCATATCGAAGCCGCGTGCGCGGCTGTCTCCGGTGCGGCGGTCGCCGCGCGACCGGCCACTCTGTCCCGCCGCCGGTCCCGCCCCCACGGGAGCCCTGTGCCGCCGCGCTGATCACCGCCCCCTGCCGAACCCGCCCGAACTTGTCCACCTCCCAGGAATTCCGTACCACCTATTGGGATGGCTGGAGATCTTGGAGCGAAATGGGACCGCCTGGAGGGGCCATTTCGCTCCAAGATCTCCCATCATGATCCGGCCTGGTGTCGGATATGGCGCTCCTGGTGGTGGTGTACGGGGGAGGCCCGGGGCACTGGGGCCGCACCCGCCCGGGTGAGACCGTCGGCCCGGGACCGGCGGGTGCCGGGCCCGGGCCGACGGCGAGGTCACAGCACGGTGCAGACGACGCCGTTGAGGGTGAACGCGGTCGGCAGGACGTTCGGGCCGCCGTACGAGCCGACGAAGCCGGCGCTCGTGCTGCCCCCGCCGCCGGCGATCTGCCGGTTGTCGGCGGTGTTGGTGACCCGGACGGTCCGGCCCACCTGCTCCCAGTTCGCGCTCCAGCCGCTGTTCACCTGCTGCCAGGTGGTGGGCCAGGTCCAGGTGAGCGTCCAGCCGTTGATCGGGGCGGCTCCGTTGTTGACGATGTCGACGGCGCCGACGTAGCCGTTGCCCCAGTTCGAGGTGTCGGTCAGGCGGATACCGCACGAACTGGTGGCGGGGCTGCCGGTGGTGAAGGTGAGCGGCGGTGAGGACCAGGAGACCCGGCCGGCGGTGTCCCGGGTCAGCACGTTGACCGTGTACCTGCCGCCGGGGACGAGGTTGCCGACCGTGAGCGAGGTCGCCGAGGTCTCGCCGAGCTGCTCGCTGATCGCCCCGTTCTGCCGGTACACCTCGTACTTGGCGATCGGGCTGCGGCCCGGGGCGGCCGCGGGCCAGGAGATGGTCGCGCCCCGGTCGGTGACGGCGGTGGCGGTGGGCTGGCCCGGCGCGCCGGGCTGCCCGGTGGCCGCGCCGGCCGGGCGCAGCACGAGCGTGGTCAGCGAGTACGGCGGCAGGACCCGGCTGGTCGCGCTGCCGGACTGGCCGGTGGTGATGGCGGTGGCGCCGTTGGTGTGGGTGTGCACCGTCGGCGCGGCGCCCGACGGGGTGAACCCGGCGTAGTCGATGGTGACCGGGTGCTCGTTGTCCGGGTCCTTGTTGACCAGCAGCACCGCGAGGTCCCCGTTGGCCCGGCGCGCGGCGTGCGCGGTGACCAGCGGCTCGTTGGTGCCGGCGCGGACGAACTGGTCGCCGGCCCGGGCGAACAGGTTCATCATGGACAGCCCGTGGTACGGCGCGAACGGCGTGTTCAGCGGTGGCTGGCAGACCGACCCGTCGGCGGTGCAGTTGCCGCTGGAGAGGATGCCGAAGTCCCCGTAGTCGGTGTGCCCCGCCACCTCGGAGACCGTGCCGATGCCGTTGTGCACGTTCCACCACTGCACCGTGAAGACCCCGTTCTCCAGCAGGTCGCTGTAGGCGTCGGCGAGGAACAGCGCCCCCGGCTGGGTGGTCCGGCCCGTGTCGACGTTCAGCTCGGTGAAGCTGATGCCGATGCGTCCCGAGTTCGGCCCGGCGTACGTGGCGATCTGCTGGCGCAGCAGGTGCGCGGCGTCGTCGATGTGGCCGGTGCGCGCCAGCGACTCGGCGGCGCTGCCACCCGGGTACCAGTGCACGTCCACGAAGTCGATCTTCGGCCCGGCGATCGAGAGTACGGTCCGGTTCCACGGCCCCGGGTCGGCCCCGGCGGTGATGCCGTCCGGCCAGTTCCCCGGCATGGTCAGCACCGCGCCGACCTTGATGGTGGGGTCGACCGCCTTCATCGCGTCGGCGTAGTCGACGACCAGCCGGGCGTACTGGGTGGCGCTCTTGTCGGGGTGGTCGTCGGCCTCCCAGGCCGACCCGTAGTGGCCGTTGCCGTAGTTCTCGTTGCCGACCGCCCAGTACTTCGCGCCGTAGCCCTTGGTGACGTTGGCGTACCGCACCCAGTCGGCGGCCTCGGCCGGCGTGCCGGTGCCGTAGTTCGCGATGATCATCGGCTGGGCGCCGACCCGCCGGGCCCCGGCCATGAACGTGTCGAAGTCGGTGTTGGGGGCGACGTACCCGCCGGGGGCGGTGTGGGTCTTCCAGTGGTAGATGTCGGCGTACGAGCCGCCCGGGTACCGCAGCATCTTCACGCCGGCGCCGCGCAACAGGTCCGACGTCTCGTCGGTGCCCAGGTTCTGGTCCCAGATGGCCTGGTTGACGCCCAGCGCGGTGTCCGGCACGGTCGCCAGTCCCGCCCGCGCGTTGACGGTGACGGCGACCGGGGTGGTGGTCGCCGCGCTGACGCTCGGCGGGCTGACCGTGGCCGAGGCCGCCGCGACGAGCAGCAGGCTCGCGGCGAGGGCCGGCCAGCGGCGGCGAGCGGACCGGGCCGGGCGTGACGGTGGGGGCTGCGCGGGGCACCCGGGGCTGATCGGGTTCTGCATGGTGGAGTGTCCTTCGTGGGTACGACGGAGACTCGCCCGGGCCGGTGACGGGTGGCTCGCACCTGCGGGTGCGCCGGTTCGGCGGCGGGCGGACTCGTGGACGGACTGCCCGGTGGTCATCGCAGTTGCCGCCGTCCACCGCAGGCCGTGCTGGCCCCCGGTTGCCCATCGGACGACTGTCAGCCCCGCGCGGCGACTAATCGACGCATCAGAATCTCACGGCGGTCCCGGGTAGCTCAAGGCCGCCCCGGACGCTTTCGTCCCGGGCCGCTTCCCGTTCCCGACCCGGTCCGGTGTCGTCCCCGGGATCGCCGGGTGGCGGCCGGGTCAGGTGTTGACCGGGCGGCGGGCGACCAGGAGGACGTGGGTGACCGGCCAGTCCAGCGGCCGGCCGTCCGGGGTGGACAGGGCGGCGACCGGGTCGAGGCGATTGGTGGCGATCCAGTGGTTGCGGTACGGCCCGCTGGCGGGGCCGACCTCGAAGCCGACGTCGGCCAGCAGCGCCTTCCAGTCGGCGTACTCCAGGCCGCAGAACTGCTCCTGGGTCTCCGACAGCCAGTTGTCGGTGTAGTCCTTGCGGGTCAGGAAGTCCATCGCCGCGCCCAGCGTCAGTTCCACCACCGCCCCGGCCGGGTCCGCCACCGGCCGGTACGCGAACGGGAACCGCCAGTCGACCGCGAACTGATCCAGCCGGGCCCGCGTCGACAGCCCGGCGACGTGGGCCGCCGCCTCCGCCGGCGACAGGGACGCCAGGTCGGTGCGCGGCCGGGCCGGGTTGGTGCCGTCCGCCGTTGCCAGGCGCAGTCGCACCGTCCGGTCCTGGCCGTCCGGCCCGCACACATCGCTGTTGATCCATACCCCGCCGGGTACGGTGTGGTCGTAGATGGCCTGCACGAACCGGCGCAGCGAGGCCATCCTGTCGCCGTACGACCAGATCTCGTGGGTCAGCGCGAAGGTCATCGTGGTGTCCACCGAGCGCGGCGCGAACACCGCCCCGCCGAGCACGTTGCGGCGGTAGAAGAAGACGTTGGGGTTGGTGAAGAAGCCCTGTGCCTTCTTGTGCACGCACTCCTCGAACAGGTGCCGGGCCACCTCGACGCCGATCAGGTCGCTCTCCCGCAGGGCCGGCTCCCGGTCGGCCAACTCCAGCACGGCGCCGGCGCCGCAGCCGATGTCGACGATCCGCCCCGGCCGGACGCGCTCGCGCACCGCCGCCCACTTGCGCTGCGCGGCGTCGGCGAACGCCTCGGCGTACGTCCGGTAGTCGCGGGTGGGGGTCAGGCCGCCCTCGTCGCCGACGACGGGGTCGTTGACCACCGCCCGCACCAGGTCGTCGAGGCGGTAGCGGGCGTACACGTCGATCGTCGCGGGGTGGGCGAGGTCCCGCCACGACGGGTCGCCGTCGGCCAGCCGCAGGAGCACGTCCCACGGCCGGGCGGGTGCTGGCGCGACGTCGGCCTCCACCCCGGCGATGGGGAAGCCGAGCCGTTCGTACATCGCGGCCACCTCCGGGGTGGAGCAGGCGACCACCGTGTCCGCCGGGGTCAGCTCCAGGCCGGTGGTCGCCGCCACGTTCTTCAGGGTCACCTCGGCGAACCGGTCCGTCACGGCGGTGTCGAAGACCGGCACGACCACCGAGCGGAGCCCGGCGAGGACGCTGAACCGCTCGATCGCCGCCTCCCGGCGGTGGTAGGGGACCGGGTTGCGCCGGGTGTTCTCGTGGTTGGCCGAGGTGACCGCCCAGACCACGGTGGCCCCGTCGCCGTCGCCGTCGCCGTCGCCGTCGCCGTCGCCGGAGCCGGCGAGCTGGCGCAGGTACTCCGCCTGGAAGCGGGTCAACAGATGGTGGCGGCCGGGAAAGAGCAGGTAGCGCGGCATGTGATGTTCCTAGCCGATGCCGGTCGGGCACCTTCGCGCAGGGGCCGACCTGCCTGACTACTCAGTCGGCGCGTACCCACCGGTCACCCGTGAGCGTGGCGAGCACCGCGCCCACGCCCGTGGGTAGACTCCGCGTCGCGGTCGGATCACCGTGTGCTGGTGTCGTGACGGGGCAAGGGACGGGGTGACCACCAGGTGAGGACTCTGCCCGCCGCCGCCGCCGACGCCGCGTCCACCGCCCTGATGGTCCTCGGCCCCGACGGCCGGTGCCTGTGGTCGAACGAGGCCGCGCGGCGGTTGGGCGTCCGGCCGGAGGACCTGCCGGTGACCCAGGTGGAGCCGGGCGGCCCGGCCATCGAGGCCCCCTGGCCCGACGCCGCCGGCCCCGCCCGCTGGCTCCAGGTGCGCTGCCAGGGCCTACACCACGAAGGGCAGTGCCTGCGCCTGTACGAGGTGCGCGATGTCACCGCCGAGCGTCGGGAGCGCGAGCAGGGGCGCAACCACCGCTGGCGCCTCACCCACATCGAGCAGCTAGCCAAGGTGGGTAGCTGGGAGTGGGACGTGTCTACCGGCGAGATCGTCTGGTCTGACGTGCTGCTGCAGATGGTCGGCTTCCCGCCGGGCACCGCGCTGGACTACCCGTCGTACCGGAAGCTGCTGCACCCCGACGACGTAGCCATGATCGAGCGGACCCTGCAGACCGCGCTGCGCACCGGGGCGCCGTTCTCGTTCACCCACCGGATGTACCTCGCGGACCGCGAGACGTTGCGCGTCTTCGAGTGCTACGGCGAGGTCTTCACCGACGGGGGCGGCGCACCGGCGCGCGTCCTGGGCACCGCCCACGACATCACCGAGAGGCGCCGGGCCCAGGACGAGCTGATCCGGCTGGCCGAGCACGACCCGCTGACCGACCTGCCGAACCGCCGGGCCCTGCTCGCCCGTCTGGACGACCTGCTGGTCCCGGGCGGCGACCCGTCCGGCGCGCTGCTGCTGATCGACATCGACAACTTCAAGGACATCAACGACGTGCACGGGCACGGCGTGGGCGACGACGTGCTGCGGGTGCTGGCCCGGCTGCTCGCCCACCACCTTCCGCCCGGCACGGTGCTGGGCCGGTTGGGTGGCGACGAGTTCGCAGTCGTGCTGCCCGACGCCTCGGCCGGCGACGCCCTCGCCGTCGCCGAGGGCCTGTGCAACGCAGCCGTGGGCACCCCGGTGCCGCTGACCGATGCCGGGCTGCGGGTCACCCTGAGCATCGGGGCCGCCTCGCTGCGGCCCGGCGACAGCCGGGACGTGGTGCTCGCCCACGCCGACCTCGCCCTGTATGAGGCGAAGAACGCCGGCCGCAACCGGGCCCGGCTGTACCTCCCGGAGCAGTACCGGCACGCGGTGCAGCGGGTCAACGTGGTGACCCGGGTCCGCAGCGCCCTCGACGAGCACCGGATGCAACTCGACGCCCAGCCGATCGTCGACCTGCTGACCAGCGAGGTGGTCAGCCACGAGTTGCTCATCCGGCTGCGCGACGGCCGGCAGCCGCCGCTGCCCCCGGCCGACTTCCTGCCCACGGTGGAACGCGACGACCTGATCGGCGAGCTCGACCGGTGGGTGGTGGCCACCGCCACGTCGGCGCTGGCCGATCGGTGGGCCGCGGCGGTCGGGATGTGCTTCGACGTCAACATCTCCGCCCGCTCGATGGAATCGCCGGGCTTCGGCGACTGGGTGGTGGGGCGGCTGCGCGCGGCCGGCGTCGAGGCTGGCCGACTGGGCCTGGAGGTGACCGAGACAGCGGCGATCACCAACGTGGCGGCGGTCCGCAACCTCGCCCGTACGCTGCGTAACGCCGGCTGCCGGCTGAGCCTGGACGACTTCGGCGCCGGGTTCGGGTCCTTCACCTACCTCAAGCACCTGCCGTTCAGCACCGTGAAGATCGCCGGTGACTTCGTCCACCAGGCCGACCGGGGCGGAGCCGACCCCGTCCTCATCGACGCGGTCGTCCGCGCCGCGCACGGGCTGGGCATGCACACGGTCGCCGAGTCGGTCGACCGTGAACCGCTGGTGCCCGCGCTGCGCCGGCTGGGTGTCGACGCCGGCCAGGGCTTCCACCTGGGTCGCCCGGTCCCGCTGGACATCCTGCTCGGCTCGGTCCGCGACGAGGGACAGGCCCGCGGCCCGGCCGACGCCGTGGCACGACATTCGGACCGGGCACGGGGCGCCCCGTCGGGACCTGACCGGGGCAGCCGGCGAGAGCGGCGTTGACGGCGGCGAGCCCGCACGCGATCGCGGTTCGCGGCGCGTACCCGCTGGTGGGCCGGGTGGCCGGGCGTAGGCTGGCAGCCGTGGATCAAGAAGACCGGATCGCCCTTTTCCTCGACTACGAGAACCTCGCCCTGGGGGCCCGCGAACACCTCGGCGGCATGGCGTTCGACCTGCGTCCCATCGCCGACGCCCTCGCCGAGCGCGGTCGGGTGGTGGTGCGGCGGGCGTACGCCGACTGGTCGTACTTCGACGAGGACCGCCGGATGCTCACCCGGTCCCACGTCGAGCTGATCGAGATGCCCCAGCGGATGGGCGCCTCCCGCAAGAACGCCGCCGACATCAAGATGGCCGTCGACGCCGTCGAGCTGGCCTTCGAGCGCGCGTACGTCTCGACGTTCGTGATCTGCACCGGTGACAGCGACTTCACCCCGCTGGTGCACAAGCTGCGCGAGCTGAACAAGCGCGTCATCGGCGTGGGCGTGGAGAAGTCCACCTCGGCGCTGCTGCCGCCCGCGTGCGACGAGTTCCTCTACTACGACCGTCTCGAAGGCGTCGACGCCCCGCCGGCGCGGGGCCGGCGCGGCCGGCCGGCCCGGCTGCCCAACGCCGAGCCGCCGCCGGCGGAGCAGGAGCAGGAGCGCGAGCCCGAGCCGCAGCCGGCGGCTGAGGAGTCGGCCCGCGACGTCGACACCCTCGCCGTGCTGGTGGCCCAGACCGTGGCCGGCCTCCAGGGCAGCTCCGGCGGCGAGGTGACCGCCTCGACGCTGAAGCGCACCCTGCTGCGCAAGGACCCGACCTTCAGCGAGTCCGACTACGGGTTCCGCACCTTCGGCGAGCTGCTGCGGCACCTCGCCGCGCACACGGTGATCGAGCTGGCGGAGGGCCCGGCCAAGGGCGACCCGGAGGTGTCCCTGCCCGAGCACGGCGACCGGGAGGTGGCGTTCGCGCTGGTGCGCGCCGTGGTGCAGGACCTGGCCGGCGACGACGGCGAGGTGGCCCTGTCCGGGTTGAAGAACCAGCTCCGCCGGGTCCGGCCCGACTTCAGCGAGAAGAAGCTCGGCTACCGCGGTTTCCTCCAGTTCTGCAAGGCGGCCGCCACCAGCGGGGCGGTCCGGCTGGAGTGGAACGCGGACGCGGACGACTACCTCCTCACCACACCGACCACCTGACCGCGCCGCGCGGAAACGGGCCTGCACGCGTCGGAGCCGCTCGGTAGTTTGGGCGGGTGCCGCCGCAGATTCCCCACCCCGATCCCGGTGTCCCGGACACGAGAGGGCCGCTGAGCTACATGTGGTGGCTGGTCCGCTGCCAGCCCTGGCGGGTGCTGCGCGGCAGCCTGTTCGGCACGGCCTGGATGATCGGGCTGTCGGTCCGGCCGTACCTGATCTCCCGCGCCGTCGACGACGGGCTGCGCGCCGGCGACGACGGCGCCCTGGTGTTCTGGGTCGCGGCGATCGTCCTCGCGGGCGTGGGCCTGGCGTGGCTCGGCATCATGCGGCACCGCACGATGACCTTCGTCCGGGAGGACGCGACGGCCCGCTCGGCGGCGGTCCTGCTGCGCCAGCTCGCCCGGATCGGCGCGGTGCTGCCGCGCCGGCTCGCCGCCGGGGAGGTGGCCACCGTCGGCGGCTCCGACATCAGCCACACCTCGCAGGTGCTGACGCTGACCGGCCCGGGGGTGGGTGCCGTGCTGGCGTACGCGGTCATCGCCGTCGTGCTGTGGTCGGTGTCCCCGCCGCTCGCGGTGTGTGTGCTGCTGGGCGTGCCGGCGATCGCGCTCGTCGTCGGGCCGCTGCTGCGCCGCCTGGAACGGGCGGAGTCGGTCTACCGGCAGCAGCAGGGCGCCCTCACCACCCAGGCGGGCGACATCGTGGCCGGGCTGCGGGTGCTCGCCGGGGTCGGCGGCCGGGGCCTGTTCGCCCGCCGGTACGCCACCGGGTCCCGGCGCCTGCTCGCCGAGGGCTACCGGGTCGGGGCCGTCAACAGCTGGATCGACGCGCTGACGGTCGCCATCCCGGGGTTGTTCCTCGCGGCCGTGGTGTGGCTCGCCGCCCGGATGGCGGTGACCGGCGACATCACCATCGGGCAACTGGTCGCCGTCTACGGCTACGTGGCGACCCTCATCGTGCCGGTCTGGTTCCTGCTGGAGGGCAGCTACCAGCTGATCCGGGGCCGGGTCGCCGCCGGCCGGATCGTCGCCCTGCTCACCCTGGTCCCCGACGACGCCGCCGGCCCGCGCGAGTCCGCCGGGCCGCGCCAGTTCGCCGAGCCGCGCCGGGCTGCTGAAGCGCGTCGGCCCGCCGACAAGGCAGCGCGGCCCGAGGGCGGCCCGCCGGCCTCCGTGCCCACCGCCCGTCCGCCCGGGAATCCGGCTGCCCCGGGCCGGGCCGGCGATCTGCACGACCCGGTTACCGGGCTGACCGTCCCGGCCGGCCGGCTGGTTGGCGTCGCCGCCGCCGACCCCGGCGAGGCCGACGCGCTCGCCGACCGGCTCGGCCGGTACGTCCCCGGCGACGTCACCTGGGGCGGCGTGCCGCTGGACGCCGTCCCGCTCGACGACGTGCGGGCCCGGATCCTGGTCGCCGACCACGACTCCTACCTCTTCGCCGGCACACTGCGCGACGTCCTGCGGGCCGGGCGGGCCGGGGACCAGGCCGGCAGGGTCGGCGACCGGGCTGGGCCGTCAGGTGACCGGGCCGGGCGGGTCGGCGGCGACGGCCGGGTCGACGAACACCGGGCCCACGCCGCCACCGACGACGCGCGGCTGACGGCGGGACTGCGGGCAGCGTTGGCCGAAGAGGTCGTCGACGCGCTGCCGGAGGGCCTCGACACCCCGCTCGGCACCCGCGCCCGCACGCTCTCCGGCGGCCAGCGGCAACGGGTCCGGCTGGCCCGGGCGCTGCTCGTCGAGCCGGAGGTGCTGATCCTGATCGACCCGACGTCCGCCGTGGACGCGCACACCGAGGCGCGGATCGCCGAGCGACTGCGGGCCGCGCGGGCCGGCCGGACCACGATCCTGCTCACCACCTCGCCGCTGCTGCTCGGCCACGCGGACACCGTCGCCCACCTGCGCGCCGGCCGGATCGTCGCCACCGGCACCCACGCCGAGCTGCTCGACCGCGACCGTGGCTACCGGGCGCTGGTGGCCGGGGACGGCGACGCCGCCGACCTCGACCCGTCCGCCGGGGTCGAGGGGGTGCTGCGGTGAGCGGGCTGCCGGTGGCGGACCGGGCCGCCGTACGCCGGGCCTCCGTGGACCTCGTCGGCCGGGACCGGCGGGCGGTCGCCGTCGTGCTGGCGCTGCACGTCGCCGCCACGGTCGCCGGGCTCGCCGCGCCGTGGCTGCTCGGCCGCATCGTGGACCAGGTCGGCGCGGGCACCGGCGTGGCCACCGTGGACCGGCTGGCGCTGGCGATCGTCGGCTGCGTGCTGGCGCAGGCACTGATCTCCCGGTACGCCCAGTACGCCGGCCACCGGTTCGGGGAGCGGGCCGTCGCGCGGCTGCGTGAGGAGTTCGTCCGGCGGACCCTCGCCCTGCCCGTCTCCGTCGTCGAGCGGGTCGGCTCCGGCGACCTGACGACCCGCAGCTCGGTCGACGTGTCGACCGTCGGGACCACCGTCCGCGACGTCGTGCCCACCATGGTCATCGCGTCGGCGCAGCTGGCGCTGCTGTTCGGGGCGATCTTCCTGCTGCACCCGTTGCTCGGCCTGGTCGCGCTGGCCGGGCTGCCCTCGATCTGGGCGGTGACCCGCTGGTACCTGCGCCGGGCCAGCCCCGCGTATCTCGCCGAGGGGGCCGCCACCGCCGAACTGACCGAGACGCTGACCACCACCGCCGAGGGCGCCCGCACCGTCGAGGCGCTGCGGCTGGCCGAGGAGCGGATCGGGCACGGCACCGACCGCATCGCCCGGCTTTGGGCCACCCGGCGGGCGACCCTCGCGCTGCGGACGGTCTTCTTCACGGTGGTGGAGGCCAGCTACCCGCTGCCGGTCGCCGCGGTGCTGCTCGCCGGCGGCTACCTGCTGTCCCGGGGAGCGGTGTCGCTGGGGGAGGTGGTCGCCGCCGCGCTCTACCTGCAACAGGCCATCGACCCGCTGGACCGGATCCTGCTGTGGACCGAGCAGGCGCAGCGCGGCATCGCGTCGTACGCCCGGGTGCTCGGCGTCGGCGAGGTGCCACCGGAGCCACCCGGCACGGGTTCCGTGCCGCCGGGGCAGCGGCTCGTCGCGCGCGGGGTGCGCTTCTCGTACGCCGACGGCCGCGACGTCCTGCACGGCATCGACCTGGAGGTACGCCCCGGCGAGCGGCTGGCCGTCGTCGGCCCCTCGGGGGCGGGGAAGTCCACCCTGGCCCGGCTGTTCGCCGGCATCGACGCCCCGCGCGAGGGCGAGGTGAGCATCGGTGGCTGCCGGGTCACCGACCTGGACCCGGCCGAGCGGCGTCGCCGGATCGCCCTGGTCACCCAGGAACACCACGTCTTCATCGGCTCGGTCCGCGACAACCTCGCCTTCGCCGCGCCCGACGCCACCGACGATCGGATGCGCTCCGCGTTGGCCGCCGTGGGCGCCGACTGGTACGCCGACCTGCCCGACGGCCTCGACACCCCGCTCGGTGACGGCGCCCGGCAACTCGGCGCGGCCGAGGCCCAGCAGCTCGCGCTGGCCCGGCTGGTGCTCGCCGACCCGCACACGCTGATCCTCGACGAGGCGACCGCCGCGATGGACCCGACCACCGCCCGGCGTACCGAGCGGGCCCTGGCGGCGGTGCTCGCCGGGCGGACCGTCATCGCGATCGCGCACCGGCTCAACACGGCGCACGACGCGGACCGGGTGGCGGTGCTGGAGGACGGCCGGATCACGGAGCTGGGCAGCCACGACGAGTTGGTCCGCGCCGGCGGGACGTACGCTGCCCTCTGGCGCTCCTGGCACGGAACTGTCCAAGGATCACGAGTCATCAGTGGTGGGCGGGAGGACGTTTGAGACCCGCAGCTGCCCAGGGGCAGTCCCAAACACCGGGCTCATTCCGAGGATGATCGCTTGTGTGGGGGAAGTAGTTCGACCCCGACCCGCACCATTCCACCCTGCCTCCGCGCGACTGCGTGCCCGGGTCGGTCGATTCCATCGACTCGCATCGTGATTGGCCCTCCGTCTCTCGTGAAATTTCGCCACCAACCCTTGTGATTCGGGAGGGCGACGTCGATACTCACGCGCTCTCCTGTGCGCCGGTACGCCACAGGAATCGAGAAACTTCGACCAGATTGGCGTCCCGTGTAGGTAACGACAGTCATCCGGTTCCCCGTCAGTCGATTCAACGTGGGTGAAGACACGAGCGGAAGTACGACGTTGTTGACGACTTTCGCCATTCTCTGCAGCAATGTCACCGATTGACTCCTTGATAGTGGAAGCTCGTGTAGATCCGCTTCGTCGGGTATACGAGCGGATTATTGTGCCGCATCCTGCGTAGGGATGCGCGGAGCCGAGGCGTCGCCAGCGCTGCCGACCGTGCGGGTACGCAACCAGCCCGGCGCGGACGCCGACGGGGTGCGCCTGGCCACCTATGCACGCCATGAAAGGGCTGGAGTTCCGGTGCGTCGCGGTGGTGGGCGCGACGGCGAAGACGATGCCGTCCTTCACCGTAGCCGGGGTGCTCACCGACGCCCTGGCCCCGCCGGCCAGCGGATGGCGGCCCGACGGGGCCTGGGTCCCGTACCTGCCGAGCCGCCGGCGGACCTGCCGCGGCCGGCGGGTCGGTCGGCGACTCAGCCGGGCTCGCGCGGCGCGCACGTGCGGGGCGGGGGCTCGTCGGCGTACCGCAGCTCAGGGCAGTAGCGCAGTGTGCGGGCGGGGGAGAGGGTCCACTCGTACCGGGCGGCCTGGAAGCCCATGAAGGTGACACGTCCGCAGCACCGGAAGGGCCCGGTGCCGTTCCGCAGCCTGAGCGTCTCCGACCCCTCGTCGACACCGAGGCGCACCTCCAGGTGGTACTCGACGACACCGGACGGAAAGGCCTTCACCTTGCCCTCGTCGGACCACGCCATTTCGGGACCCACCAGCAGCTCGACCCTCTGCCCGGCGGCGAGCGCATGGGGCGTGTCGTCGGCCGGGTCGGCTCGCGGCGAACCGGCGACGGGACCGGGGACGGTGAGGGGCCCGGCGGCGTCGCGGCAGGCCAGCTCGACCCAGGGCCCGTTCTCCTCGGTAAGGGGAACCTCCGCGACCGGTACCGGCAGGACGCTGAAGACGTTCACGTCCACGGCGCGCCGGGCATGCAGCGACAGGGCGTGGACTGGATCCCAGCCCACCACGATGCCGCCCTCCCGTTGGGCCCAGGCGGCGAACTGGCGGCAGTCCCGCACGTCCTGCGGTGGGCCGTTCCTGGCCTGCTCCTCACGTACCTGGAAGGCCAGCTCCGTGCTGTGACGGGTGCCCACGAGCGTGGCGGTCATGTCCAGCGCGCCGACCGGGCCGGCGTCCATGGTGCCGGGCGGCGCTGCCTGGTGGCCCCCGCCGCCGCCGTCACCCGATCCGAGCGCGCGGACCACGGCAAACGCGAGTACGGCAGGCAGCACGCCGACGGCGACGAGTCGGGTGAGCCGACGGTGTCGGCCGCTCAAGACTGATACTCCGGAGGTCCGGCGCCGTCGGTGCGCCAGCCGCCCGTGATCCGGGCGTGGTACCTCTCCTGGTAGTGGCGGGCCAGGGCGGTGCTCCGGAACGGCCGGCCGTCGTCGTCCACGGTGATCACCCGCCGCTCGCCGCCCAGGGCGACGTCGAGCTCGATGACCCACTCGCAGTACGACCGGTCCGTCTGTGCCTGGACGTCGACGGTCAGCGGTTCCCCCGGCGACAGGGTCAGCGAGTGGCGGTCGATCCACGCCGCCCCGAGCCCGCCGCCGTCCTCGAGGACGCGCGCGACGCTGTCAGGCTCGTCCAGGTCGAAGGCGACCTCCAAGGGATCTTCTCCGCCCTGGCTTCCCCGGAACACGAACGCGCCGGCGAGTGGCGTCGAGCGCTGCCGCACCCTGGCCCGGATCTGGGTGACGAACACCGGTCCGGTCCACTGGCCGACCACCGACAGCCGGACCCGGGTGAACGTCCGGTACGGATGCTGGTCGGAGACGGTCACCACCGCTCGGATGCCGCCCTCGGTGACCAGCAGGTCCTCGGTCCCCATTCCCGACGGGGGCGTGAACACGCGCCGCCGCTGGTCCGCCGTCAATGGCTGGGCGAAGAGGTATGCCATGGCGTCGACGGATCGGTCGTAATAGTAGGCGTTGACGGACAGCGGCGGCTTCTGCCGGGCCGTCGACTGTTTGGCCGCCTCGACCGCGCGGTCGTCGCGCACCGCCTGGCCGGGGGAGGTGAGCCGGCCGGACATCTCTGCGATCGCCGCGCCGACGACCGCGCTGGCCAGGCCGCCGCCCGCCGCCAACAGCAGGTTACGCCGGGAGAACCGGTCCGGCGCCTCGTCGGGCTGCCCGTCCGCGGGGGCCGGCGGGGTGTCCGGGGCGGCCGGACGGGGCTCGGGGCTGCCCTGCCCCGCCGCCCCGGGCTGCCCGGTCTTCTCCCCGCGCTTGCGCCTGCGGGGCGGTGGGGAGGTGCCGACCCGCCCCGCCCCGCCCTCGGGCCGGGCGGCCTGCGAACCGCGCCGGCCCGGTGCCTTTCCGGAAGGCGGCACGCGAATCACCTCCGAGTGCGAACCAAATGAGTCCACAGTGTATTGATCTCGGCAACCCGACGGCCGCGCCGCGCCGCGCTCCGGCTGCTCTCCACGGGCGAGTGTCCACGGCCGGCGGTAGCGCCTGCTGTACCCCCGGGTCGGCAGGTCTCGGGAGTGACCCCGGCTGGGGCCGACTGGTCTTCACGCCGGCCTACGGCGCAGGAAGCTGTCCGGCTCTTCACCGTTGGGCCCCGTCGGGCCGATCCGTCCCGAAGGGACGGTGGTTTGTGCCGGCCGGTTACCGTCGGCGATAACGTCGACACCCGCGCGGAGGGCGGTGCGGGTGGTGGATCTCTCGATCGCTAGGGTAGGGACGTGTCTCTATGGATGGCCGCGATGTGGGGAATGGTCGGCAGCGCCGTCGCCGAGGCACTGAACCTCTACGGCATGATGCGCCCGACCACCGAGTCCGAGGGCCGGTGGCAGTGGCCGTGGCGGGACCGCCGGGACCGGCCGATCGTCGTCTTCGCCGTCCTGCTGCGGGCGGTGGCCGGCACCGGCCTGGCCGCCGCGGCCGGTGCGGGTGGCCTGGCGGAGACCGCGTTCGCCAGCTTCACCTTCGGGGTGTCCGCGCCCCTGGTGATCGCCAAGATGTTCGACCAGGTCCGGACGGTGGAGCCGCCGGCCGACCCGCCCGCCGCCGGACCGGACGGTGAGCACGATGACGGCGCGTGACACCCGGTGGAGCCGCCTGGTCGCCGCGCTGGCGGCCCGGCCGGCCGTCACCGCCACCACCGCCCCGGTGCCCCGGCGCACCAGGTTGGCCGCCGCGCTGGCGGCCCGGCCGGTCACCGCCCCCAGCCGCCCGCAGGTGGCCGGGCCGGCCGATCGGCACACCGGCGACGGCAAGCTGACGGAACGGGTGAAGGGGATCCTGGCCGCCGTCCTCGGCGTCACCGCCGACCAGCTCCGGGTCGACGCCGACGGCGACGTGGGCATCCGCGCCGGCTCCGCCATGATCTTCGTACGCGCCCAGGACGACCCGCCCCTGGTGGACGTCTTCTCGCCGCTGCTCACCGGCGTCGAGCCGACGGAGACGCTGTACCAGCGGCTGTTCGACCTGACAAACGGGCTGGTCGTCGGCCGGATCTACTGCACCGGCGGCACGGTCTGGGCGTCCATCCCCGTCTTCGGGCAGGACTTCGTCCCCACCCACCTGCTGCTGGCCGTACGCGCCATGATCGCGCTGGCCGACGACCTGGACGACCGGCTGCGCCACGAGTTCGGCGGCAGCCGGTTCTTCGGGTCCGAGGCCACCGGGCTGACCCCCGTGCCCGACCCCACCGGGTACCTGCGCGACCTCGCCGACTCCGGTGCCGCCGGCGCGATGGGCGCGGGCAGCGTCCTGGTCGACCTGCTGGCCGACCGGGGGCACACCGACGAGCTGCGGCTGCGCGCCGATCACGGCGACTGGCACGCCGCGGCCCGCCTGGCCGCTCTCCTGGCCGAGCGGGGGCAGGCCGACGAGGCCGAGCGGTACTGGCGGGTCGCAGCCGACCACGGTGACGTGCGGGCGTACGACGAACTGGCCGCCCTGTTGGCCGCCGCCGGTCGCCCGGACGAGGCGATCGACCTGCTCCGCAGGTCCGTCGACCAGGGCAGTCGGCGCTCCCTGCCGCTGCTGGTCACGCTGCTGACCGAGCACGGCCGGCTCGACGAGGGCATCGACCTGCTGCGCCGGTGGGCGGCCCGCAGCGACTCGTCTTCCGGTGAGCGTCCGAACGGTCACGAGGCGTAGTCGAGGGCTCCGACCAGGCACCGCGCGCCAGGATGGTCGCGGCAGCGACCGCGCGTTATTCTTGCCCCAGTTGCCGGAGAACGGAGTGAACGTGGCAGGTGACGACGACATCTCCGGGTGAGATCCCGGACCGGCCGCCGACAGGCGCGTGATCGCGCTGTCGCCGCGGCCATCTTGTCGTCCCTGTTTCCCGCCGGGCACCCCGCTGTGTGTGCGCCCGGATCACGCGTTCTGAGGATCTCACCATGTCCAACGGCTACATCGTCTGCTCCGCCCTGTCCTTCGCCTGGCCGGACGAGACCCCGGTGTTCAGCGGTCTCTCCTTCTCCGTGCCCGGTGGCCGCACCGGCCTGGTGGCGGCCAACGGCGCGGGGAAGAGCACGCTGCTGCGGCTGATCGCCGGGGAACTGCTCCCGACCACCGGATCCGTCACGGTGCGGGGCACGCTCGGCTACCTGCCCCAGCACCTGCCCTTCACCGGCGAGCAGAGCGTCGCCCAGCTCCTCGGCGTCGACCGGATCATCGCCGCGCTGCACGCCATCGAGGCCGGCGACGCGAGTGAGGGGCACTTCACGACAGTCGGCAACGACTGGGACGTCGAGGAGCGCACCCGCGCCGAGCTGGACCGGCTCGGCCTCGGCGATCTCACCCTGGACCGGCTACTGGGCACCCTCAGCGGCGGGCAGGTGGTGTCCCTGGGCCTGGCCGCCCAGCTCCTCAAGCGTCCGGACGTGCTTCTGCTGGACGAGCCGACGAACAATCTCGACAGCGAGGGGCGGGATCGGCTGACCGCGGTGCTGCGCGCGTGGACCGGCTGCCTCCTGGTCGTCAGCCACGACCGGGCGCTGCTGGACGAGGTGGACCGCATCGCCGCCCTGGAGCACGGCGAGATCGAGTGGTACGGCGGCACGTACACCGACTACGAGCAGGCCGCGCGCGGCCGACGCGAGGCAGTCGAGCGTCAGGTGCGCAACGCCGAGCAGGACCTCAAGCGGCAGAAGCGGGACATGCAACAGGCCCGCGAGCGCGCCGCCCGCCGGGCATCGAACGCGTCCCGCAACCTGCCCAACGCGGGACTGGCCCGGATCGTCGCCGGCGGGCTGAAGCGTGATGCCCAGGTCTCGGCGGCCCGGTCGAACGAGACCCACGCGGACCGGGTCGGCGACGCCCAGGCCCGCCTGGACCAGGCCAGCCGTGCCGCCCGCCAGGACGACCGGATCGCGATCGAGCTGCCCGGCACCAACGTGCCGGCCGGGCGCACCGTCTTTCAGGGCGAACACCTGCGGGCCGGGTACGACGGCCGCCCGGTCTTCGCCGGCGAGGGCGTCGACCTGACCATCCGGGGCCCGGAACGCATTGCACTGACCGGCTCCAACGGTGCGGGCAAATCCACCCTGCTCCGGCTGATCAGCGGCGACCAGCCACCGGTGGCCGGCACCGCCGTCCGAGCCGACGGCCGCGTCGCGTACCTGTCCCAGCGGCTCGACCTGCTCGACTCCGACCGTACGGTCGCCGAGAACCTCGCCGCGTCCGCGCCCGCCCTGCCCGACGCCGACCGGATGAACCTGCTCGCCCGGTTCCTGTTCCGCGGTTCCCGCGTCCACCTGCCGGTGCGGGTGCTGTCCGGTGGTGAGCGGCTGCGGGCGACGCTCGCCTGCGTCCTGTTCGCCGAACCCGCGCCCCAGCTGCTGCTTCTCGACGAGCCCACCAACAACCTGGATCTGGTCAGCGTCGGCCAGCTGGAAAGCGCGCTCGTCGCCTACCAGGGTGCCTTCGTGGTGGTCAGCCACGACGAGCGTTTCCTGACCGAGATCGGGGTGACCCGCTGGCTGAGGCTGGCCGACGGGCGCCTGACCGAGACCGGCGCCCCGGAGGTCGGCTGACGGCACCCGCGCTACGGGTGCGCCCGGTAGCGCCCGTTGGTGATGTGGGTGGTGCCGATCGCCTTGCCCGCCGCCACCACGTTGGTCACCCGCTGGGGCAACAGCGCCCCTCCTCCCGGGCGCACCGGACCGGCCGCACATGTTCCCGGGCGCACCGGACCGGCCGCGCCGGGACGTGCGCCGGGTGCCCCGGGCGCGGCTGGGCGGTCCTGGTCCGCGGGCCCGTAAGTCCCCGGCCGGCGGCATGGACGGCGGGGGAGCGGGAAGAAGCGCTTCGCGAGTCAGTGACACGGGCCGGGGAGAGCAGTCGTATGAGTGGCATCCGGGGCCGGGGTTGACTGGACCCGGCGATGGGGACGAATCCGATGGGTCGGTCCTGCCCAGGCGGTTGGTGGTCCGGCTGTTGGTGGTGTTGACCGCCGCGTCCGGCTGCCTCGACGTGTTCTGTCTGACCCGACTCGGTGGTTTCTTCGCGAGCGTGATCACCGGCAACCTGGTGCAGTCCGGCCAGGCGATCGCCACGGCGGATGCCCGGGTGTTGGCGAGTGGGGCGGCGGCGGTGGGCGGTTACGCGCTCGGGGTGGCCGGCACCACCCTGTACCTGCGGCGGGTCAGGCCGGGGTGGGGACGCCGGACCGGGGCCGTCGCGGTGGCCGAGGCGGTGCTGCTGGTCGGCGTGGCGGGTGGCTGGGTGGGCACCGGAGCGCGTCCCGGGTACGCCGGCGGGCTGGCGCTGCTCCTCGCCGCCGCGGCGGCCAGCGGGATGCAGAGCGTGGTCACCATCAGCTCCGGGGTACGGGGCGCGTCGACGACGTACCTGACCGGCTCGCTGACCACCGTGGTCCGCAGCGTGGTGCTCGATCCGCACCGGTTCGCGGCTGGCGCGGGCGGGGTCAGCCGGCTGCTGGGACTGCTCGGCGGCGCCGTGCTGGGCGCGTGGACGTTGCGGGTGGCACCGCTGTGGGCACCCGTCGTGGCGGCGGCACTGGTGGTCGGCGTGGTGCTGGTCGCCGCGGCGTCGGCGGGCGTAACCGCCCGGGGGAGGCACAGGTGAGGGCTGTCGTGCGGTACGGCCGGTCGCGTCGGTACGCCAGGCCCTGAGCGGCAGGGGCAACCGGGCGGCGGACGCGGTCGCGGATCACGGTCGAGCACCGCTGTCACCCTCCACCGCCCCGTCTGTCGCGCGGATCAGCAGGTCCAGTTCGGCGGCCCTGTCCGTGTTGCCCAGCCGGGTGAACAACGCGTGCGCCTCCTGGAACGCCTCCCGCGCGGCCCGCCGATCGGAGTCCAGCCGGGCCCGGCCGAGGATGGTCAGCGTCGCGGCCTGGAAGGAGTGCCAGCCTCGGGTACGCCACAACGAGACGGACTCCTCCAGGTACGGGACGGCCTGGGTCGGGCGGCCCTCGACCAGCTCGATTTCGCCGAGGAGCCGGAGCGCCTCGGCCACGTGGTGGGTCAGGTGGTATTCGCGGCTCAGCGCCAGCGACATCTCGGCTGCCTCCCGCGCGCCCGGGGCACCCCGTCTGAAGTGCAGCTGGGCCAGGGCCAGCAGGGTCAGCGTCGCGGTGTAGTCGTCCCGGTAGGTGCGGGAGATCGTCAGGGACTCGGTGAGCAACCGGTGGCTTTCGTCGAGTTTTCCCAGCTCACGGTGGGCGATGCCGGAGAACTGCAACGCGGTCGCCTCCCAGCGCGGATTGCCGAGCCTCCGGGCCCGGTCGAGAGCGGCGGCCGTGTGGGTGGCCGCCGTGTCGAACTGCTCCTGTTCGAAGGTGGACACCGCCAGCGCGAGGTGGGCCCGCGCCTCACCGCCGAGGTGATCCGAGCGCGAGGCGAGGCGCAGCGCCCGATCGCCCATCGTGACGGCTTCCGGGTACGAGCCGGCCGCCGTCAACGCCCAGGAGCACATCACGGCCGCGTCCGAGCTGCCCTGATCATGGCCGAGGGCACCGAACATCTCCAGCAGCCGGAACGAGTCGGCGTGCAACTGGGCCATCGCGGCGTCGTCGCTCTGGTTGGCGCTCCAGGTGGTGACGTCGATCAGACCGCGGAGCATGACGGCCTCGCCGAGCAGGTTGCCGGCCTGCTGGCAGACCGCCATCACCTCGGTGTTGAGGCGGGTCCAGTCCGCGTACATGCCGCGCAGGTCGAAGTACTTCTCCAGCAGGCCCGCGAGGTCGAAGGCGAGGTCGTCCAGGCCGAGCCGGCAGGCCTGGCGGGTGGCGGACAGCAGTGCGGCACGTTCGGCGTCGAGCCAGTCCAGGGGGTCGACGCCCAGCACGTGCTCCTCTGCCCAGTCGATCGACGGACGCGGCGCGGGGCTGGCGATGAGGGCGAAACACGGGCCCGGGATCGCCGGGACCATCCGCTCCGCGAGCGCGACCCAACCGCCGAGCCCACGCACGACTGCCCGGGCGATGGCCTCCTCCGACTCGTCCGCCGCGGCGGACTCGACCGCGAACAGCCGGACCAGGTCGTGGAAGCGGAAACGGACCTGGTCCGCCACGTCGGTGCCGGCGACGGTGAGGAGCTGAGCGTCGACCAGCGTCTCGACGTGCTCGGCGGCCTGTTCGAACGGGCAGTTCAACACCGTCGCGGCCAGCCAGGTGGGAAAGTCGGGGAGGTCGAAGTGGGCGAGCAGGCGAAAGAGCCGCCGGGGCTCCTCGTCGAGCTCGCGGTAGCTCAGCGCCAGCGACGCACGTACGGCGAGGTCGCCCGTGGCCAGCCGGTCCAGCCGCCGACGTTCGTCGCCGAGCAGCGCCGCCAGGTGCGCCAGTCGCCAGGCCGGGCGGGCCGCCAGCCGTGCCCCCGCTATCCGTACGGCCAGTGGCAGTCCGCCGCAGTACTCGGCGATCTCGGTGGCCTGATCGAGGTGCCGCATCACGCGCTCGCCGTCGGTGATCCGGGCGAGCAGCCGGATCGCCTCCGCCGGCGTGAACAGCTCCAGCCCGATGTGCCGGGCGCCCTCGATGCCGGTCAGCCGTAGCCGGCTGGTGACCACCACGGCGCACGTCGGGGCGCCGGGCAGGAGTGGGCGGATCTGCCGCTCGGAACTCGCGTTGTCCAGCACGACCAGCACCCGACGGGAGGCCAGGAGGGTGCGGTAGATCTCGGCGCGTTCGCTCTGACCGTCGGGGACGGCGCGGGGGTCGACCCCGAGGGCCCGCAGGAACCGGGCGAGCACGTCACCCGGGTCCAGCGGGGAACCCTCCGCGTCGCGCAGGTCGACCCAGAGTTGGCCGTCCGGGTACGCCCCGGCCAGCAGGTGCGCCACGTGCAGGGCGAGCGTCGTCTTGCCGACGCCGCCCATGCCGGAGACCGCCGCGACCACCTGGACGCCGGGGCCGCCCTCGTCGGCCTGGGGCCCGGTGAGCAGGTCCCGCAGGGTCTCCACCTGTGCGGCGCGACCGGTGAAGTCCGCGATGTCGGGTGGCAGCATGCCGGGCGCCGAACGGCCGGGACGGGCAGCCGTCGCCGGGGGCCCGTGCCCCGCCGAGGGCGGGCCCTGGCCGCCCGGCTGCCCGAAGCGGGCCACCAGCGCGTCACGGGCCGTCACCCAGTCGGCCACGGCCCGGTCGTCCAGCCCGCAGGCTCGGACGAATCCTTCGACGACCTCGCGCCTTGGGAGCGTGGACCGGCTCAGCACGGAGGCGAGTGTGCTCACCGCGAGATGGTCGCCCGACGCCCCCGCCTTGGCCGCCAACTGCCGGAAGGTCAGGCCGGACCAGAGCCTCAGCGCGCGCAGCGCGGCGATGAACTCGGCCGGTGTGGCCGGCTGCTCGGGGCGCGGCGGATCGAGACTGAGCTGGGTCATGTCCATCCTCCGGCACGAGGCAGCAGTCGATGCCCATCGTAGTGCCGGCGGACGACCGTCCCGTGCCCCGAGCGAGCCGGGCCGCCCGGGTTCCCGTCCGGATCGGACCGGACGGGAACCCGGGCGGTGGTCAGTACTCGCTGCGGTACTTCATGCTCCGGCCGCCGGTCAGTCGCACGGCCGTGTAGTAGGTGTAGGCGGTCGACCGGCAGTTGGCCCGTACCAGGATGTTGTAGCGGGGGCAGGTGTGGTCGCGCAGCAGGCTGTAGAAGACCGCGTCCACGGACGCCTTCTTGGACTTGTCCCACTGCTGCGTCTTGAGGTAGATGATCCCGTAGCCGTAGTCGTGCGCGTCACAGGCGCTGCGGAAGTCGAAGCCGGACGGTCGGTCGGGCGACGACGTGCAGTGGTCGTGGGTGACCCCGACGACGGCCTTCCGGGTCGGCGTCCGCTTCCACGACGGCTGGATCTTCCGCCCGCCGTACTCCATCGGCACCGGGCCGGCCCAGCAGCCGTTCTGGCCGAGGAGGTACTGCGTGGCGTATCTGCACTGCGTCGGTAGCGCCAGGGGCGCCGGGTCCGCCGTCGCGCCGGAGAGCTTCCCCGGTGCGGCGTACGTGAGGGTCCACGCCCCCTCCTGGGGCGTGTTCAGCCGGGTGATGTTGCCCTTCGTGTCGTAGGTGTACGCGGACACCAGTACCGGATCGCCGTCGACCTGGCGGACGTCGCGCACCTCCCGGAGCCGCTTGAGCTGGTCGTACGCGTAGCGCACCACGGTGACCGGGGTGGTGGCGCCGGCGGCGGTGCGATCGATCTGTTTGAGCTGCCCGGCCACGTCGCCGAGCTGCGTGGCGGTGGCGGTGGTGCTGGTCGCGTAGCCGAAGGTCGCCGAGGCGCAGCCGGCCGCGTTCGGCACCGTGCAGTCGTCCTGCTCCGAGGCGGGTGCGGTGATCCGGCTGATCCGGCCCTGTGCGTCGTACCCGATCAGAACCGTGCCGGTCGCGGCGTCGCCGATGCTGGTGATGAGCCGGTCCGCGCCGACCGTGCGCCAGACGTAGGTGAGGCCGTCGGGGCCGCCGCTCTGGGTGAAGCTGCCGTCCGCGTTCCGGACCACCGTGCCGCCGTCCTGGGCGACGAAGGTGCCGGGTCGCGCCGGGTCGGCCTCGAATCGGAGCGACTGGGTGCCGATCGAGAGCTTGACCTGGAGGTAACCGTTCGCGCTGTAGTCCTTGAGCCGGTTGCCGAGCATGCCGCCGAGGGGTTCGAGACGCCAGTTGGGGCCGAGCACACTCTCGTTGGGGTTGGTGAGGTCGATCCGCTGCCCGGCGCTGTGGCTGCGTACGGTGAGCAGCCCGTCTTCGGTGACGTCCGAGCCGCGGGTGACCCACGACCCGGTCTCGGGCTCCGCGAGGCCCGGCCACTGGTCGGCCGGCGCGGGGCCGGGATCGGCCGGGTCATCCCCCTCGCCGGGCGTGGTCGGGATCTCCGAGGTGACCGTCAGGGTGGGCGGAGGACCCAGCTCCTCGGTGTTCTCGGCGGAGGTGAACACCCGGTAGTTGGCCGTCCTGGTCTCGCTCGGCGCCTGGAGGACCAGGCCGTGGTTCTTCGCGGTTCCGGCGGCCCACTGGGCCACTATCCCGGTCACGTCCCAGGACATCCGTCCGCTGCCGCAGCTGCCCAGCTGCGAGCCCTCCCGGCTCAGCACGGCGTCGGTGGTGCTGCTGGTCGGCTGCGGTGTCCAGGTCTGCGCGGCGGGGTCCCAGAAGTCGGTTACCCGGCGGACCTGGATGCCCGCGCCGACCGTGGCGCCGCACCCGGGGGCGTCCACGTTGGTCAGGGTCAGCTCCGCCTTCGTGGGGACCTGGAGTCCGCGGGTGTCGAACGCCAGGTAGGCCCGGGCTTTCTCTCCGTCGGCCTCGGTGCCTGCCTTCAGGTACTCGCCGTCGGCGTTGTTCCCGTCGAAGTTGCTGTTGACATCGGTGTCGCCGAGGAGCGGAAGCGCCACCGGTGGGTCGATGGCGGACGGTGCGGTCGCGGTTCGGCCGGCGGTGGGCTTCGCCGGCCGCCGGATCAGCGTCCACGACCCGTCTGCCCCCCGTGCGCGGACGGGCCCGGTGGTGATCTCGGTGACCAGTTTGCCGTCCGGGGTCGCCCTGGTGATCGAGGTCGCGGTGGTCGCGGCCGGTACGATCACCGGCAGGCCCGTACGCCGCGCGTCGGTCGCCGCCGTCCGCAGCGCTTCGGCGTGGACGCCGGACACCGTGTCGGCCGGCCCCGTCGTTTCCGCGCTGCCGGGTGCGGCTGGTGCGGCGCCGGCGGGTCCGGCGGGCGTCCACGGCGTCACCAGGAGCACCCCGAGGGCGACCAGTGCTCCGGAGGTCGTCGTCCGTGACCGCCGGGGTGGTGCGGTGGTCAGTCTTGTTCTCATCAGGATCCTTAAGGGACTGGGGGACTGGGCGGGAAATCAGCGGTTGCGCTCCCGGAAGGAATTGCTGTCGGCCCGTTCGGACGCAGTCCTGCGCCGGGCGCGGTGCGGCTATCCGTCGTGCTGGGAGAGCCCTGTTGGACATCGAAGCACGGGCAGGTGGGAAAACGCGTTGTCCGAGCCTTCCGAGACTGTTCCGAACAGATCGGGACACGACAGGGCGTCCTGTGATGAGGCTGGTCGTCATCGTTCGAGGCTGTCCGGACCTGTTCCGAATCAATTCCGAACGACGGTCCTGATGCTAGAAAGGAAACGCATCCATTGTGTAGCCGAGCGCGTCGGGATCGCGCATTCGTGTCGACGGCGACCCGGTGCGTCTGGTCGAGGCGCATGTCGTCGGGCGCAGATCGCTGACTGCACGCCGTAGCAGAGGCTGCGGCCCATCCCTGGAGGACCGATGAACATCGTGAAAAGGACCGTCACCGCGGTTGTGGCTGTGACAGCCGCAGGCGCGGGCGTGATCATTCCGGCGACCGCCGCCCACGCCGCCGACACCAACCTGGGCATCGACGTCGGCAACATCGCGTACAACCAGCTCTACTCGGACAACGCCGAGGTGCTGGAGCGCTTGTCCGAGAAGGGCACCAACTGCAACTTCTACACCGGCTTCTGGGCCGACCCGAACAACGACCGGTACGACAACAACCCGGCCTCCACCTGTGGGAACTCCAGCAAGGGGTACGAGTACCGGGACGGGACGAAGTCCTGGGTGACGGTCAACTGGCGCGCCCGCGCGTGGTGCGCCGACTTCGCGAAGTTCGCCTTCTACTGGGGCACCGCGAAGTACACGGGCCTCAACGCGCTCGCCTCGAGCTTCAAGACCTACGGTGTGAACAACGGCACCTGGCACTCGAAGGGCAGCTACATCCCGCGCAAGGGCGACGCGGTGGTGTACGACTGGGAGGGCGACGGGGTCATCGACCACGTCGGCATCGTCACGTCGTTCTACGAGACCAACACCGACGGCACCTTCAACTCCATCGAAGGTAACCGCTCCAACAAGGTGCAGCACTTCCTCGGCACGTCGAACAAGGCGGCATCCGTCGTCGGCTTCACCTCGCCGGTGCCGAAGTAGACAACGGAAGGGCACGCTCGCCCGGTGGCGGAGGCGCTGTTGCGATCAGGCGCCGAGCCCGCCGGGCGAGCGTGCCCTTGTCCGGCCCAGCCCTACGCCGGGTTCAGGGGCCGTCCGGGTCAGTGTCCGAGCCGGTCGAGGATCCGGGCCGCCACGTCGAGGGTGTTCCCCTCCGGGACGGCGAGGTAGCCCCCGATCGCCCCCCGCCAGGACTCCTCGTGCTCGACGATGCGGGCCCGCAGGACGCCGACGTCCGGCTCCATCCCCGCCGCGGCGGCCCGGGCCAACCAGTCCGCCCACAACTCCCAACGGGGCAGGTAGTAGTCCCGGATGAGGCCGGCCCAGTGCCGTCCGGAGTAGTCGTGCAGTCCACTCGACTGGTGTCCCCAGACGGAGATGAGACTGCGGGCGTCCCGCTCCATGACGTCGGCCTCGGCCGGCGACCCGCCCCACGCGCGGGCGTCGGCGATCCACTGGCCGACCCGCGACTCCGCGCGCGTGCCGGCGAGCTCGTCGAGGTCGAGCAGTTCCGTCCGGAACCGGGCGAAGTGGCTGAGGACGCCGTCTGCGTCGCGCTCGGCGAAGGCCGTCACGATGCCGCGGATATGGACCCGGCACCCTTGCGCCACCACGTGGCCGACCAGGTCGACGACGTCCCGCTCGACCTGACCCCGAACCCCCGCTTCCGTCGCCCGGCCGAGCAGCAACCGCGCGGCCTCGGCGATCCGCGGCAGGCCGCCGAGCACCATCGGGTCGTTCTCGGCGTCGATGTTCGCCGACTGCCGCTGCGGCTCCTCGGTCTGCGGCACGAACTCGCCGGCGAGGCGCTGGGCGGCGAACGGCGTCTCGGCCGACCACGGCCGGGCGATGACCGGCGACGGGATGGATCGGGTACGTCCAGGCCCGTAGAGCGTGTCGGCCAGGATCTGCCAGGCGGAAGCGAAGTCGTCGTGCCCGGCCGCGTAGCGCTGCCGTGCGAACGAGCGCAGCCAGTCCTCCAGCTGCGGAACGTCCCAGGCGAGGTCGGTGGCCAGCTCGTAGAAGACCGTGTTGTTCTCGATCGCCTCCGGCGCGAGCCCGATACCCACAAGCCGGGACGGCCGCGCACGCCTCAGCTCGTCGACGTCGCGGCGCAGACCGCTCAGGTCGCCGAAGAGAGCGAAGCGACCGCCGAAGTTGTGGATCGCGCACCAGACCCAGCGCCGGTCGAACATGTCGTCGCGGCGCCACATGGGGGCGTGCTCGCCCCACAGGTCGAGCAGGACTAACCGCTCCTCCGGTACGCCGGAGAGGAACGCGCGCACGCGCTCCGGCCGCCAGAAGTCGCGCTGGTAGTGGAACGGCCAGCCCTGGAGCACCCAGGTCGCCTCCGGGTCGCCGTCCGTCATCGCCTGGTAGACCGCCCGGCCGACCGCCGCCAGGTAGCCGGGCTCGCCCGACGGGGGCACCGACTCGATGAACGGGTCGACGGCGTAGTGGTGGTCGGTGCCGAACAGGCCCCGCTGGATGCTCAGGAACTCCGCGGTCAACGACGCGAACCGCTCACTGTCGGGACCGAGGATCGGGGTGAGCCAACCCTGCCACTCGATCTCACCGGCCGAAGCATCGGCGAGCTCCGGAGGCACGTGCCCCCCGAACATCGGCAGGACCGGCGTCATGCCCAGCGAGCGTTGCCGATCGAGGATCCGCTGCGCCAGCTCGACGTGACGGCTGATCCAGTCCGCCGGCAGCGGCCCACCGAACGAGTTGGTGTTACCCATCCACGTCCACGGGAAGTGCGCCGCGCTGCCGATCCACTCGTCGATCCGGGCCGTGTCGAGCCCGGCGCGCCGGAACATCTCCGCCAGCACCGCCTCGTGGCCGACCTGCATGAGCGGGTGGGTGACGCCGTGCAGCGCCATCCAGTCGATCTCCTGCTCCCAGCGGTCCCAGTCCCAGTACGCCGCCGAGTAGCCGTAGGTCACGGCGTTGAGGTAGTAACGGACCGGGAACGGGCTGGAGAGTCTTGTCGCGGGTGCCTCCGGCCACGGCTGCGGCCGGGGCTCGAGCCGTGGCTGTTCCCAGGTCACCTGGCGGCCGGCGTGCGCCTTGAGGTACTGCGAGAACGCGGACGCCGCGGCGACGGCGTCCGAGCCGCGCAGGGTGAGGACGCCGTCGCGGCACTCGTACCCGGCGACGGCGGCGTCCTCCCCGGCGGGAACCCTCTCCACCCGCACGTCGTCGGCGGTGCCGGCGACGCGAGCCACGAGAGCGCGGACCTCGTCCACCGTCACAGCTCCTCGAGGGTGTGGTTCAGCCGCGACCGCTCGGCGGCGAAGGCGACGAAGTGGCTCTCCACGCTCTCCTCCAACGAGCTCGGCGCCGCCTCGACATCCTCACCGGCCAGCGCGCGCCGGACGCGCTCGGTGAAGTCCTTCATCAGCCCGGCGTCTCCGCCCCCGTGTCCGGTGAAGGCCTCGGTGACATCGTTGACGCCCCCGGGGTCAACGGCGTCGACCTGGAACGTCTCGTCGGCCGGGTGGGTCTCCAGGCTGGGCGGCGTCTCGACGAAGGGCGTCAGGTCGATCCGGCCCGTACGCATGTCCGCGGTGATCTGGCCATGGCTGCCCATCAACGTGATCGTCCGGGTGTTCCACGCGGTGAACGCCGAGACCACCAGCGACGCCGTGACCCCGTTGCCGAACCGCAGCGCCGCCGTCTGATGGTCGACGACGTCGTTGTCCATCCGGTAGACGCACCGCCCGTAGTCGGTCATCCGCAGGGCCTGCCGTCGGCCGGCCACGCTCGTGTCGTTCGTGACGACCGTGACGGGCGGCCCGTTGACGGCGGCGAGCTGGTCGACATACAGGCGTTCGGCGTTGTAGGGACAGGTGTCGGCGACCGCGCAGCCGTCGATGCAGCGCTCGGTCGACCCCTTCGGCGCGTGCTCGACCCGGAAGTGGCGGCGTTCGCCGAATGAGGCGACCGCCGTGCACGGCGACCCGACCAGCCACCGGAGGATGTCGATGTCGTGACACGCCTTCGCCAGCAGCATCGGGCTCGACTGGTCGGCACGGTGCCAGTTGCCGCGTACGTAACTGTGCGCGAAGTGCCAGTACGCGATGTTCTCGATGTGCGAGATGCCCTGTAGTTCGCCGATCCGGCCCTCGTCGAGCAGGCGGCGCAGGGTGCCGAAGAACGGGGTGTACCGCAGCACGTGGGCGACGGTCACCGTGCCGGGGCTGTCGCGGGCCGCAGCCGTCAGCCTGTTCAGCTCCTCGGGCGTCGGCGCGATGGGCTTCTCGAGCAGGACGTGGTGGCCCAGTTCGAGAGCGCGGAGGGTGGGATCGACGTGATCACGGTCCGGTGTCGCGACGATGACCGCGTCCCACGGCCCACGCGTCGAGAGGGCCTGCGGCCAGTCGGTGAAGCGTTGGGCAGCCGGGATGGCATGCGCGTCACCCAGCCGGTCGCGGCGCTCCGCGTCGGGTTCGGCGACCGCGACCACCCGAGCGGCCTCGGGGTGCTCCAGGCACCACGTGGCGTATGCGTGGGCGCCGCGTCCTCCCGCGCCGAGTACGAGCAGTCGCACTGGACCCGATCCCGGTGTCACAGGGCCTGTCACGTCGATGATCCTTTCGGTGTTCACTTGTCCGCCCCCGCCGTCAGGCCGGCGACCATGTAGCGCTGGGCGAGGAAGAAGATGGCGATGACGGGCACGGTCACGGCGATGGAGCCGGCCAGCAGCACGGTCACCGGCACCTGGAAGTCGGTCAGCTGGGCGAGACCGAGCGGAGCCGTCCATCGTGACCGGTCCTGGACGAGGAACAGCAACGCGTAGAAGTACTCGTTCCAGGCGATCATGAAGACGTAGATGGCGGTCGCCACGACGCCGGGCAGCGCGATCGGCAGCACGACCTTGCGCAGCATCGTCGGCAATGAGCACCCGTCGAGCAGCGCCGCCTCCTCGACGCTCTCCGGCAGGGCGAGGAAGTAGTTGCGCATCATGTACAGCGCGACGGGGACGGTGGCGGCGACGTAGACGACGAGCAGCCCGACGAGCGACCGGGAGAGTCCCAACCGGCTCAGGATGACGAACTTCGGCACCGCGAGCACGATGCCCGGGAACAGGTAGACGGCGAGGATGATCCCGCTCGTGAACCGGCGGCCCCGGTACCGCAGGCGCGCGACGGCGTACGCCCCGAAGATGCACGCGACGATCGACACCACGACGGTGGCGAGGGCGACCAGCAGGGAGTTGAGCACGAACCGGCCGAGCCCGAAGCCGCCCGCCGACTCGTCCTTCATCGCCGTGACGTAGCTGGACAGGTCGATCTCGCCGAGGCCGGGGACGATGTCGAGAGGCTCCAGCAGCACCGCGGAGTACGGGCGCAGCGAGAGCAGCACCCCGTAGAGCACGGGCCCCACCGCGCAGACGAGCGCGACGGCGATGAGCGTCCACCGCAGGACGTTGACCGGGCGCGAGGGCCGCATAGCTGAACTCACAACGCCTCCTTCCGCCGGGAGAGCAGGACGTAGCCGGCCAGCAGCACGCAGAGAACCAGCGACATCAGCAGTCCGTAGGCCGCGGCGCTGCCGATGTCGGACCGGGTGACCAGTTCGGTGTAGACCTTGATCGCCATGACCTGGGTGCCGCCGGCGCCCTCGGTCAACAGGTAGACGTCGTTGAAGTTCTGGAACGACCAGATGAACCGGATCAGCAGCAACAGCAGGAGCACCCCCCGCAACTGGGGGAGGATGATGTGGCGCAGGTTCTGCCACCGGGAGGCTCCGTCCAGCGCCGAGGCCTCCTCGATCCCGCCTGGCACGTTCTGCAGCCGCGCGGTGACGAAGAGGAAGGCGAGCGGGAACGACTTCCAGATCTCGAAGGCGATGACGACGAGCAGCGACACCGGGACGGGCAGGCCCGCCACGTCGGTCGAGGTGGTGCTGAGGAAACCGACGGGATTCTGCCAGCCGAGGTATTCCTGACCGATCGCGTTGACGATGCCGTACTGCGGATTGAGCATCGTTCGCCAGATCATGGCCGCCGCGACGACCGGCAGCACGTACGGGATCAGCAGCAGCGCGCGGACGATCCCCTGGCCGCGGAAGGGGCGGCGCAGGGCGAGGGCGAGGGCGAGGCCGACACCGATGGACCCGATCGTGGTCAGGGTCGCGTAGATGACGGTGGTCCAGAGCGCCCCCCAGAACGCCTCCGACTGCCAGGCGTCGACGATGTTGTCGAACGTCCACTCGATGGTGGAGGGCGACAACCGGGGGATGTCGATCAGTCTCGTGTCGGAGAACCCGAAGACGAGGACCAGGAGGAAGGGGAGCAGGACGACCAGGCCGATCAGCAGCAGAGTCGGGCCGGTGAGCAGCTGGCCGTTCAGGTTCTCTCGCTGGGAGCGGCTCAGCCGCTCCCAGCGAGAGAACCGGCCTGAGGGCGTGCTCACAGGCCGGCCTGGACCTTCTTGACCTCCTCGGCCATCCCCTTCGTCACCTTTGCGGGCGACTCCCCGCCGTAGAGACGCTCAAGGAACTGCGCGAGCACGTTCTCCGCGGTGACCGCCCCGGCCAGGGGCGAGTCCTTCGTGCCCATGCCCCACAGGCTCACGGCGTTGACGCCGTCGCGGATCTGGGTGACCATCTCCGGGCCGTACAGCTCGGCGACGGAGCTCTTGGCCTCCGGCCCGATGCCGAGCTTGCCCCACGCGTCGAGGTAGGCGTTCGGGTCGGCCTTGGTGCCGTTGCGCAGCGGGATCCGGCCCTCGGTCGCCGAGGCGAGCGTGTCCGAGTAGCCCTCCTCCATCATGAACTTGATGAACTCCTTCGCCCCGGCCGTGTTGGCGCCCTCGGGGATGCCGTAGCCGAGCGTGGCGCCGTACTGCGCCGGGTGGTTCCGGTCGAGCACGGTGATGAAGCCGGAGTTCTTCGAGAGGAACGCCGGGTCGGCCTTGCACTGCGGGCACGTCGGCGGGTTGGCCTTGTCCAGCCCGGCCAGCTCGTCGAGGATGTGGGTCGAGAAGAGCAGCATCGAGGCCTTGCCGGCGAGGTACGCCGCCCGCGCGCTGGTCACGTCGAAGTCGCCCTGCGCGCTCGAGTCGCGCAGGACCTTGAACTGCTCAGCCGCCCGGGTGCACTCAGGCGAGTCGATCTTGATGTTGCCGTCCTGCACGAGCTGGCAGCCCGCGCTCTGGAACATGGAGTAGATGCCCTCGGTGCCGGACGGGGTGCCGGCCTGGGTGCCCATGGCGATGCCGGTCACCCCGGTCGCCTTCATCGTGGTGGCGGCCTTCGCCACCTCCTCGAGGCTGGCGGGCACCTTGACGTTGGCGGCCTGGAGGAGGTCCTTGCGGTACACCAGGAGGTGCACCCAGCCGTCGCTCGGCACGGCGCCGACCTTGCCGTCCAGGCTGAACGCCTTCAGGGCGTTCGCGTTGAACGTGTCGGCACCGAGCTCCTCGACGACCTCCTCGGCGGCCTTCGTGTTCAGCAGCCCCTGGGACCGCCAGGCGGCCGTGGTCGTGGCGCCGTGCAACATCACGTCCGGTACGTCCCCGGAGGCGGCACCGGTCGCCAGGGACTGCTTCTGGTCGGCCTCGCTGAGCGGGACGACCTTCACTGCGATGCCGGTCTTCTCGGTGAACCGGGCCGCGACCTTCTCCTGCGCGGCGACCCGCTGCGGGGTCGTCTGCGGCGTCCAGAAGGTGATCTCTTTGGCCTTCTCCGCCTCCGACTCGCCCGATCCGCCGCAGGCGGCGAGGGTGGTGAGCGCGGTCGCGGCGGCGATCGCCGCCGCGAACCGGCGCTTGGTCAGGTGGGTCATGTCGTGCCTTTCCTTGATGTGCGTGTGGTGACGATCAGGACCGCTCGATGGCCCCGCGCATGACGCGCCCCTGTGAGGTCGCCGGCGGCTGGACGCCGAGCAGTGCGCTGATGGTGGCGGCCACGTCGACCAGGCCGACGTTGCGCAGTGGGACGTCGCGACGGATCCCGGCTCCGGAGAGCACCATCGGGACGTGCGCCTCCGGCAGCGCGCCGTGCGAGGCGCGCGGGGCGCCGTCGGTGAGCGTGGACAGGTGGTACGGCTCGACCGGCTCCACGACGAGGTCACCGAGCTTGTCGCTGGCGTTCATCCGGCGCAGGTCCCGCTCGTCGTGGACGGCCGCGATCCCCGGGATGCCCTTAATGATCTTGGCAATGCGGCGCGCGTTCTTCGCAGTGTCCGCCCTGCCGCTCAGGGTGATGTCGGCGGTGCGCGGGGAGGCCACGATGACGATCTCGCTCGTCGGGTCCGGTACGCCTCCCGAGGAGGAGATGACCTGGACCTTCAGGCCCGTCACGGACAGCCGGTCGAGCACCTCGGGCAGCAGCGGAACGGTCCACTCCCGGGCACCGTGGTCGGCGGTGACGAGGAAGGCCGTCCGGTCCAGGATACCGGCCTCGCGGGCGGCGTCGCGGACCCGCCCGATCTGGGCGTCCACCCGGGCCAGGGCGGCCGGAAGGTCGGGGTCGGTGAATCCGCCGTCGTGCAGCGCGCCGTCGACGTCGTCGCAGTAGACGGTGATCAGGTCCGGGATCGCGGCCGGGTCGACCATCGTGCCGCCGGAGTTGACGGGCTCGCCACGCAGCAGCGCGATCGCCTGGTTGGCGCGGGTCTCGCAGTTTCCGCCCGGCTGGGTGTACAGCGCGGCGGGGTCACCGTACGTGGCGCCGTAGTTCTGTACCGCGTACCACTGGAGGTAGGCCGAGGTGCGGTCCTGCCGCTTCAGCGACTGGGCGATCGTCTCGACGCCGGGCTCGATGTACCGCTCCTGGGAGACGCCACGGTTGGTTTCGTGGTTGTAGTAGTAGCCGGTGTTGCGGTGCACGGCGGGGTACGCGCCGGTCGCCGTCGTCGTCCGGGACGAGTTGGAATACGACGAGTACGACCCGTCTGCGACGCCGTGGGCGCCGTTCTCGATCAGTGCCCGGATGTTGGGCAGTTCCGCCAGGTCGGCGTAGCGCCCCTCAAGGAAACGGGGGTCGAACCCGTCGAAGTCGAACATGATCACGTGCTGCGCGGGCCGCGCTGGGCTCTTCGCCTTGTCGGACGACGCCGACGCCGTGCCCGCCGGCAGCACAGCCGCCGCGAGCAGTGCAACCGTACCCGCCGCGATGCCTCTGGCCGCGTTCGAGCGCCTGATCGGATGCGCCACCTTCTGCCTCCCTCAACCCCTTGGTAGCCGTGGACGAGAGTCTGCCGGAGGCACGAGGCAGATTGTCAAGATCGTGGTGTGAGATGCAAGATTCCGGTATGAAGAACCGCTCAGGTGACGGGATAGACGGATCCTTGGACGAACTCGACCGCCGGATCGTCGGCGCGCTGCTCGCTCACCCGCGGGCCACCCACGCGCAGATCGGCGAGGCGGTGTTCACCTCGGAGGCGACCGTGTCCCGGCGGATCCCGCGGCTTCTCCGCAGCGGAGCGGTCCGGGTCATCGGCGTCATGGACGGCGAGGCGACCCGCCGGGCGCGATCACTGTTCGTCCGGCTGCGCTGCCGTCCGGACGCCGCCAGCCGTTCGGCCGAGCACCTGGCCCGGTGGGAGGAATGCGGATCGGTCAAGCTGCTCACCGGCAGCGTGGACTGCCTGGCCGAGGTCTCCTACACCTCCAACGAGCACCTGCTCCAGCTCATGTTCAAGCAGTTGCCAGGCCTGGACGGCGTCCTCGCCGTCTGGAGCAACCAGGTGATCCGCAGGTTCGCCACACCACACAACTGGAGCCCGAGCCTGCTGCCGGCGGAGGTGGTCGACAGGCTACGGGCGCAACGGACGGATCGATGGGACGAACAATCGCTCGTCGAGGCGCCGCAGCGGCTCAGCCCGCTCGACGAGATGATCGTCGCCAGCCTCGCCAAGGACGGCCGCCAGGGTTGGCAGCAGATGGCCGAGCGGTGCGGCGCGAGCCCTGCCACCGTACGGCGGCGGGCCGAGGCGATGATGGCGGCCGGATTCCTGCGCATGCGGACGGTTGTCGAGCCCAGCGTGGTCGGGCTCACGGTGAACGCGTTCATCTTCCTCAGCATCAACCCCACCCAGCTCGGGCAGGCCGGTGAACTGCTCGCCGAGCACCCCGCCGTCCTCATGATCGCCGCGACGACCGGGGACCGGAACCTGTGTGGCGAGGTCGCGCTGGAGAACGACGCCGCGCTCTACGAGTTCCTGTCCGGCACCATCGGCCAGCTGCCCGGCCTGCAACACGCGGACATCGCCGTTGCCCTACGTTCCGTCAAGCGGGCGGGGATGGTCCTGCCGCTCATGCCGAGCCCTCGTTGACCGGACGCCAGGACGGTCCGCGCGTCGACCGGATCAGGGCCCGGTGCCCGGGGTCGGCCGACAGCCGCGAGCCGTTGCGCGACGGCGTCCTCCGGCCTGGCGGACCCGCTCAGCGGAAGATCGCCTTCCCCATGTCGGGCACGTCCCGCCCGAGCGACACCAGCTGTCGGATCGCCGTGAGGTACCCGGCCCGGTCCCGGTGCCCGATGGCGAGGTCACAGGCGCCGCCCGCCTGCCCCGCCCTGGTCAGCAGGGCATTCCAGGCAGCCTGGCCCTGCGGGTCGGGATGGCGGAAGTACCGGCGGGCGCCGGCGACCCGTTCGGAGAGGTCGACGCAGCGGGGCCGCACCTCGGTGTCGATGAACGCCCAGTCGGTCAGTGCCCGGTCCGTCCCGTCGGCGGTGAGCTGATCGAGCCGCCGCAGCACGTCGAGCAGGCCGGTCAGGACCTCGTCGGCCCGCTCGTCCCCGCCGAGCGCCCGCCAGGCGTGCACCTGCGCCGCCCGCACCGTGGGTGAGGTGGCCTGCGCACTGAGCACGGGAGCCAGCGCGGCGGAGGCGGTGGGCGTCGAGGCAGGTGACCGGAGGTCGGACACGGTCACGGCGGCGGTCAACGCCGCCATCAACAAACACGGCGCCACCACCAATGCCCGGCGCGGTGTCAGCCGGCTGGGGTGGACCGGGGCGGGGGAGTCGTCCCCGGCCCGCCGGGCGACCGCGGCACGGGCGCGGAACCGGCGGAGCGTCCTTCCTGCCAGCGTGCCGAGGGCGGCGACCGCGACGGCGAGGAACACGCCCAGGCCCAACGTCGTCGGAGCCAGCAACGTCAACAACGACCAGCCGCCCAGGGGATCGGGCCGGCACGACGACGCCAGGATCGTGAGGGGACGGACGCAACCGTCGACCGAGGCCAGCGTGGCGGTGGTGACCAGCCCGGCCAGCCCGGTGGCGCCCGCCACGACCAGGGCCTGGATCAGCGGGCAGCGGTCCGCCAGCGCGGCGGTGACCCCGGCCGCCAGCCACATGACACCGATGACGACGACCATGAGCCACGTCACGTAGGCGACGAGGTGGGTCTGTTCCCGACTGGCGATAACCGGCGACCACACCCGCAGGGCGGCGGTTGCCGCCACCGCCGCCACCGTGACACAGAGCGCACCGATCCCGGCGGCGGACAGGACCGGTCGCGGCCGGATGGGGCCGGTGGCGCGGGGGAGCCAGGCCAGGAACGGGAGGACCCAGAGTGCCCCGGTGGTCCAGAGCAGCTCCGGGCTCCTGCTCAGGGCCAGCAGCACCGGTAGTCCGGGAGCGAGGGCCAGCAGCGGTCCCTCGTACCCGTGGCCGCCGGTCAGGCTCTGCTCGTGTGCGTCGACGAGATCGCCGCTGAAGGACAGGAGACCGCCCGCGAGGATGGTGCCCTGGGCCTCCCACCATCGCCACCACAGGGCCAGCACGAGACAGCTCACGCCGAGCCCCACCAGCAGCGGCCAGCGTCGTCGCGCACCCGTCGTCCCGGCGGCCGAGACCTGGGCGTACTCCGCCGTCCACCAGACGGCCGCGAGCCCCGCGAGCACGGGCAGCACCAGGAAGACGGGCTGCTCGGGGAGCAGGTCCCAGACGCTGCCGGTGCGACCGACCGCCAGCTCACCCACGACCAGGCCGACCCCCAGCCAGCAGCCGGCCGGTAGCCCGGAGGGTGCCGGGCCGGTGGTGAGCGCCGCGTGGGTCACGGCCGGCCAGAGCAGCAGCCCGGTGGTCGTGGTGACCAGGACCGCGACGACCACCGCCACGGCCCAGCTCTCCCAGCTGCCGGTGACCCCCAGCAGGGACAGCAGCGCCGGCATCCTGGTGGCGGCGATCGTCGCCGTCGCGCCGGTCAGGAAGAAAGGCAGCGCCCGTGGCGTGAACAACGCCCCCGGATCGGCCAATGACCTGAGCCGCTGCTCCCAGCTCGGATGGGTGTGCCAGAGCGAGGCCCCGGCGGCCACCAGCCGCCTCGTGGCGAACCGGGGGGAGGCGGCCCGTTCTGCCACCTCCGGCCCGGCGGCGGCCTCCCAGAGCCGTACGTCCGCGCCCCAGCGCCGGGCCGTGAGGTCGGCGTGGAACTCACGGCTGCGCAGGATGTCCGCGCGCGCCAGGTAGACCAGGACGATCGTGACGGCCAGCATCGCCACGTGGTGCGCCACCCGGGACTGTTCCCGCGTCGCCATGTACGAGCCGGCCGTGTCAGGCAGGCTCACGGCCGCGATGTACGCCAGATCGAGGGGGACGACCACCCCCAGCAGGATCCGCCACAGCGAGACGGTCGCGTACGTGATGTCGACGTCGCGGTTGTGCAGGTGCGCCAACTCGTGCAACACCACCGCCCGGAAGCCCTCGGGCTCACGGTGGCGCTGGGCGACCAGGCCACCGTCCAGGCAGACGGTGTAGCGGCGCAGCCGGCCGAAGACCACAGCGCCGGTGGTCGGCACGGCGGGAGCGATGACGAAGCGGGGTGGGCGGCGCAACCCGGCCACGGCAACCAACTCCGCCAGGGTGGCAGTCAGCCCGCCGTCGCCGTCGACCTGCTCGACCGGCACGACCCGGCCCCGCCGCCCCTTCCACATCGGTAGCACCCAGTACAGCACCGCCGCGCAGACCACCAGCAACAGCAGCGCCGCAGGATTCCACCACCACGCCAGGGCCGGCACGAAGCGGTCCACACAGGTCTCGAACGCGGACTGTTGGTCGACCGTCCGCAAGCTCACGTCGAGGTCGCTCAGGCCCGGGTCGCCTCCGGCCGCGAGCCCGCAGCCGACCCGTACGCCGTTCGGGTCGGTGCGTGCCTTGATGAGGTTGGCCGTGATGACCGCGGCGGTCCCCACGAAGAGGACGATCAACAGGACGAACCGCGGGAGGGTACCCGCGTTCGACAGCCGCTGGTGCGCGGGCGGAGACTCCGCTGGCATCGTCGGGTCCGGGGGCGCCGACATCGTGGGGCTACCGCCCGCCGGCCTGGTCGACCGACCCCGACGGGGCGTCGCCAGCCAGGGACAGCCGGCCACCGGCTGGGCGGCCCGTGCCGAGCCGTTCGTCCGCGCGTCGCGCTACCGGCTCCATTTCCGACCCCCGTGGTGTCGCCGTCACCTGCCGTCGCTGATCCTATTGATTGGCGTCGAGAAAACACACCGGCGTTTCCGTGCCGAGGACGACGAGCTTGCCGGTCAGGGTCCCGCCGTCGCCGCCACCGGCTTCCGCCCCGACCACTCCATCGCCACCGAACTGCGCCTGGACCTGGGCCCGGTCATGGGCGCCACCCGCGCCCTCGCACCGCTGATCGACCCGAACGAGCACTCCTGCGGCACCGTCCCCCCGCACGGCGTGGACGAGTTGTCCCACCCCGAGGCCGGCTACCACGCGGTCGGCGCGAAGAGCTACGGACGGGCGCCGACGTTCCTCATGGCCACCGGCTACGAGCAGGTCCGCTCCGTCGTCGCCGCGCTGGCCGGGACCTGGGACGCCGCCCGGGACGTCCAGCTCGACCTGCCCGAGACCGGCGTGTGCAACAGCAACCCCGCCGACTCCACCGGCGACGACTGCTGCGGACCGACCCCCGCCGCCGAGCCCGCCGGGCGGGGCCTGGCCACCGGCATCTCCGGCGGCCTCCTGGCTGCGCCGCCGAGCCTGGTCACCCTCAACGCCGCCCCCGCCGCCCGGACCGGCGGCTGCTGCTCCGACTGACGCCCGCCACCAACAGCGGCACGGTGCCCGCCGGCCATCCGGTCGGCGGGCATCCACCACCCGCGGCCGGAGCCTGACCCCGCAGGAGATGCGGATCGCGCGGCTGTCGCGTAATGGCTCGACAATCGAGCCATTGTCGAAGGTCTATGATTTCCCTCTGGCAACGAAGGCGCTCCCATCCGGGATTCCTGTAATCGGAGGACAGCGTACGGCAGTGCGAGTCCGAATCACATATCTAACCATCGATGCCTCCTGGCCCTAGCATCTGTGTCAGGCAGATGCAGCGTTGTCGGTCGATGTGTCACAAGCGCGTCGACCGGGGATCGTAAGGAGGCTGGAAGGATGACAGGTTCGTCTCGGCGCCGTTGGCGTCTTGGACTGGCGGCCACCGCGGCCACCACAGTGGTGGCCCTCGGGACACCGGCGATGGCGGCGCCGGCGGAGGGGGAGATCCTCCATGCGGGCGGTGCCACCGCCGTCGCCGACTCGTACATCGTGGTCTTCAAGGACACCATGGTGACCCGTTCCCTGGTCATCGACAGTGCCAAGGCCCTCGCCGCCCGGCACGGCGGCACGGTGGCCCGGACGTACCAGAACGCTGTGCGTGGTTTCGAGGCGCGGCTGTCGGCACAACAGGCCCGTCGACTCGCCGCCGACCCGGCGGTCAACTACGTCGAGCAGAACCGCACCGTGTCGATCGCGGGCACCCAGACGCCCACCCCGTCCTGGGGCCTGGACCGCATCGACCAGCGCATCCTCCCGCTGAACAACACCTTCACCTACCCGAACAACGGCGCGGGTGTGCGGGCGTACATCATCGACACCGGCATCCGGTTCACCCACAGTGACCTGGGCGGCCGGGCGGTCACCGGGTTCGACGCCATCGACGGTGGCAGCGCCGACGACGGCAACGGGCACGGTACGCACGTGGCCGGCACCGTCGGCGGCACCGCCCACGGGGTGGCCAAGGGTGTCAGCCTGGTCGGGGTGCGGGTGCTGGACAACGCCGGTAGCGGCACCTACGCCCAGGTCATCTCGGGCATCGACTGGGTGACCGCGGACCACGACCCGGGCGAACTGGCCGTGGCGAACATGAGCCTCGGCGGTCCCCTCGACCAGGCGTTGAACGACGCGGTCACCGCCTCGATCGCCGACGGCGTCAGCTACGGCGTCGCGGCCGGCAACGAGACCACCGACGGGTGCACCAAGTCGCCGGCCAGCACCCCGACCGCGATCACCGTCGGCGCCACCACCTCCACCGACGCCAAGGCCAGCTACTCCAACTACGGCACCTGCCTGGACATCTTCGCCCCCGGGTCGTCGATCACCTCGGCCTGGAACACCAGCGACACCGCGACCAACACGATCAGCGGCACGTCGATGGCGGCCCCGCACGTCACCGGCGCCGCCGCGCTGGTGCTCGCCGCCAACCCGTCGTACACCCCGCAGCAGGTACGCGACAAGCTGTACAACGACGCCACCAGCGACGTGGTGACCGGCGGTGGCACCGGCTCGCCGAACAAGCTGCTCTACACCGGCAACATCATTCCGCCGACCCAGGACTTCAGCATCGCGGTCGCACCGGCCGCCGGGGCGGTCAACCCGGGCGGCTCGCTCACCGCGACGGTCAGCACGACCACGACGATCGGCAGCCCGCAGACGGTGGCCCTGACCGCGTCCGGCCTGCCCGCCGGCGTGACCGCGAGCTTCAGCCCGTCATCGGTCACCTCGGGTGGCTCGGCGACCCTGACGCTCAGCACCGCCGGCACGACGGTGCCGGGCACCTACTCCGTGACGATCAGGGGCACCGGCCCGGAGACCACCCAGAGCACCTCGTACGCGCTGACGGTCAACGGCCCGCCGGGCTGCTCGCAGACCAACGGCACGGACGCGTCGATCTCGGACAACAGCACGGTGGAGAGCTCGGTCACCATCTCCGGCTGCGCCGGCACCGCTTCGGCGGCCAGCACGGTCGCGGTGGACATCGTGCACACGTTCATCGGTGACCTGGTGGTGAGCCTGGTCGCGCCGGACGGCTCGGTCTACGCCCTGCACAACCGGACCGGTGGTTCGGCCGACAACATCAACCAGACCTACCCGGTCAATCTCTCCAGCGAGACCAGCAACGGCACCTGGCGGCTGCGGGTGCAGGACGCGGCCTCCGGGGACTTCGGCTACCTCAACAGCTGGACGCTCAAACTCGACGGCCCCGTGACCCCGGATTGCAACGGCACCAGCGACACGGACGTGACGATCTCGGACAACAGCACGGTGAGCAGCACCATCGCGATCGCCGGCTGCGCCGGCAACGCCAGCGCGACGAGCACGGTCGCGGTGAACATCGTGCACACGTTCATCGGTGACCTGGTGGTGAGCCTGGTCGCGCCGGACGGCTCGGTCTACGCCCTGCACAACCGGACCGGTGGTTCGGCCGACAACATCAACCAGACGTACACGGTCAACCTCGCCAGTGAGGTCCGTGCCGGCACCTGGACGCTGCGGGTGCAGGACGCCGCCGCCGGGGACGTCGGCTACATCAACAGCTGGACGGTGGCCCTGTAACACCACGCCGACCGGTTCCCGCCGGTCCCGACGTCCGGAGCTCCGGCCCAGGCCGGGGCTCCGGATCGACGCGTGCGGCCCTGCTCCGGCGGCTCAGGCGGCGCCCCCGTTGACGTACAGCACCTGGCCGTTGATCCAACGGGCCGGGCCGGCGAGGAAGGCCACCACGTCGGCGGTGTCGCTCGGGTCGCCGAGCCGGTTCATCGGCGACATCGCCGCCATCTGGGCGATCACCTGCTCGTCCTTGCCCTCGAGGAAGAGCGCGGTGGTGGTGGCGCCGGGCGCGACCGCGTTCACGGTGATGTCGCGCCCCCGTAGCTCCCGGGCCAGGATCAGGGTGATCGAGTCCATCGCGGCCTTGCTCGCGGCGTAGGCGGCGTAACCGGGCAGGGACAGCCGGGGCGTCGTGCTGGAGATGTTGATGATCGCGCCTCCGGGCCGGACCCGGCGGGCCGCCTGCTGGTCGACCACGAAGGTGCCGCGGACATTGGTGCGGTGCACCCGGTCCAGGTCTGCGAGATCCAGTTCGGCTATGGGGGAGTGCATCGCTATCCCGGCCGAGTGCACGACGACGTCGATCCCGCCGTACGTCCGCTCGGCGGTGTCGAAGAGGTCGGCCACCGCGAACTCGTCGGCGACGTCGGCCTGCACCGCGACGGCGTCTCCGCCGGCGGCGATGACCTCGGCCACGGCCTGCTCCGCCTCGACCTTGCTCGTGGCGTAGTTGAGCACAACCGCGAAGCCGTCCGCCGCCAACCGTTCCACGGTCCGCCGGCCGATACCATGGGAGCCGCCGGTGACGATCGCGACACGCTGCGAGACGGTCATGATTAGCTCTCCTTGATCCCTGAAGGGCCGTCGCGGTGGGGCTGCGCCGGAGACCGGATTAGATCAAACGAAGACCTTTGATGTGCACGGCCACCCCACCTGCCCTTCCGTCGGGTACCGGCAGGCCGCCCCGCTCGGCGTGCCCCGCCGCCTCGCCCGCCGACGACGGCGATCGTGGCGCGGCGCCGAACTTCCGCAGGCACCGGCGCACTTTCCCGCCACCCGCCGAGAGTTAGGACCCGCGTGCGCTGGGTAGGCGGCGTGCGCCCTTACCAACGGCTGTGGAGGTCGGATGACGGCGATCAGCGCCTTCTTCACGCGGTTGACCGAAGTTGGCCAAGACCCACGGTTCTGCAAGGTGCGCGGTAACGTCCGGTTCGACATCCGGGACGGGGATCGGGTGGAGCAGTGGCTGCTGGACATTGATCATGGGCGGTTGCGGGTGACGCGGGACGCTGGTCCCGCCGGGACCGTCATCACCACGTCTGCCGAGGTCGCGGATGCGATGGCGCGGGGTGAGCTGAACGGCCTCGCCGCGATCACGCGGGGTGAGATCCTGGTCGACGGGGACCTCGGCCTGGCGCTGCGGATCGGTCGGCTGTTCCCGGTGCCGCCTGCCGCACAGCGGCAAGCAGTCGCCCACCGCGGAGGAAAGTGACCCGATGGAGGACACTCCGGGCACCGTGTCGTGCATCGACGGAAGCACCTTCATCGTGTCGGACGCCAGCGGTGACGTGGACGCCTCGCCCGCCACCCCGGTCGGGTTGTTCGCCGCCGACACCCGTTTCCTGTCCCGATGGGTGCTCACCGTCAACGGCGAGCGGTTGACCGCGCTGTCGGTGGATGACAGCCAGTACTACGAGGTGGCGTTCTTCGTGGTGCCGGGCGGGCGGGTCGACTACGTGGAGGCTGACGTGTCGGCGATCCGGCGGCGGCGGATCGGGCCGGATCTGACCGAGTCGCTGACGGTGTTCAACTACGGCGAGCAGGACGTCGACCTCGACGTGCGGTGGGAGGTGGCGGCCGACTTCGCCGACATCTTCGACATCAAGTTCGACATCCGTGACAAGGCTGGCAGTTACTACACCCACGTCGGTCCGGACGAGCTGCGTCTGGGCTATCGGCGCGGCACGTTCCAGCGGGAGGTGTCCGTGTCGGCGAGTGAGCCGACCACCTTCGATCCGCACGGTCTCCGGTTCAGGCCTCGGGTGCGGCCCGGACAACAGTGGTCGACGCAACTGCGGGTGGTCATGCGGGCGCTGCGCCCGGACGGCGTCGACCTCCGTTCCGCGGTACGGACCCTGCGTCCGGACGAGTCCACCCTGCCGGAGAGCGTGCGCGCGTGGGTCGCGGCGGCCCCGCAGTTGGACACCGAGAACACCGCGCTGCAACAGGTGTACCAGCGCAGCCTGGTGGACCTGGCGGCGCTGCGCTTCGCCCCGCTCTCCCTCGGCGGCTCGACCGTACCCGCGGCCGGGCTGCCCTGGTTCATGACCCTGTTCGGCCGGGACAGCCTGCTCACCTGCCTGCAGACCCTGCCCGTCACGCCGTCGCTGACCCCGCCGACACTGCGGATCCTCGCCTCACTACAGGGCGCCCGGACCGACGACGTCCTGGAGGAGGACCCCGGCCGGATCCTGCACGAGTTGCGCTACGGCGAGTCGGCCGCGTTCGAGGAACAGCCGCACTCGCCGTACTACGGCACCGTGGACGCCTCGCCGCTGTTCGTGGTGCTGCTCGACGAGTACGAACGGTGGAGCGGCGATGCGGCGCTGGTGATCGAGCTGGAGCAGGAGGCCCGAGCGGCCCTGGCGTGGATCGACCAGTACGCGGATCTGACGTCCACCGGCTACGTCTCGTACGAACGACGCAACCGGGCCACCGGCCTGGAGAACCAGTGCTGGAAGGACTCCTGGGACAGCATCTCCTACGCCGACGGCAGACTGCCGGGTTTCCCCAGGGCCACCTGCGAGGTGCAGGGCTACGCCTACGACGCCAAGGTTCGCGGGGCGCGGCTGGCCCGTACGTTCTGGGGCGACCCGGCCTTGGCCGACCGGCTGGAACGCGAGGCGGCGGCGCTCAAGGACCGCTTCAACCGGGACTTCTGGATCGACGACCGCGGCTACTACGCCCTCGCACTCGACCGCGACGGCACCCCCGTCGACAGTCTGTCCTCCAACATCGGACACCTGCTGTGGAGCGGCATCGTCCCGCCGGAGAGGGCCGGGCAGGTCGTCGAGCACCTGATGAGCCCGGCGCTGTTCTCCGGCTGGGGAGTACGCACCCTGGCCGAGGGGCAACGCCGCTACAACCCACTCGGGTACCACAACGGCACCGTGTGGCCGTTCGACAATTCGTTCATCGCCTGGGGTCTGCGCCGCTACGGATTCGCCACCGAGGCTGGCCGCATCGCCGAGGGCATCATCGACGCCGCCGCCTACTTCCAAGGTCGGCTTCCCGAAGCCTTCGGCGGCTTCGCCCGTGACACCACCCGATACCCGGTCCGTTACCCGACCGCCGGCAGCCCCCAGGCATGGTCCAGCGGGGCCTCTCTGCTGCTCATCCGGACCATGCTCGGCATCGACCCCCACGAGGACCATCTCGCCGTGAACCCCGCGCTGCCACCCAGTTTCAGGCGGATCGCACTGCTGGACATCCCCGGCCGCTGGGGCAAGGTCGACGCCTTCGCCCGCCACCGCCCGGACCACCTACCGACCGACGACACAGGCCACCGTCTCGCACCCTCGCTGGAGTAGAACCCGGGTGTGGTCGCCACCGGATCTCCGACGGAAGGTCAGGGGGTCCCCGCATACGTCTGCGCCGTGCTCCGGCGGCGGAGCCTGGCGCGCGTCCAGGCCTTGTCGAGCTCACCGGCGATCAGGATGGTGGAGCCCGCCGCCACGCACGCCAGCCACTGGCCGGAGGTGAGGTCGACGGTGGCGAAGAAGCGGCGCAGGGGATCCATCTCGACGACCAGGACCACAAGCCCGACGACGACCGCGACGGCGATGAACGCCGACGGGTTCCGCAGTGTCTCGCGGGCGAAGACACTGCGGCTGAAGTGCCGGACGTTGAGCAGGTTGAACACCTGGAAGAACACGAAGGTGACGAAGGCCATGGTGCCGGCGACGGTGGCCAGCCCCGGCGCGGGTTCGGGGCCGGGCGCCAGCACCAGAACCGCGAGGGTGCCGGCGGCCATCACCGCACTGGCCAGCAGGATCCGCCCGAGCCGGTGCCGGGTGAGGATACGCTCGCCGGCGGGCCGTGGCGGCCGGCTCATCGCGTCCTGACTGATCGGGTCGACGCCGATGGACATCGCCGGTGGGCCGTCCATGACGAGGTTGACGAAGAGGATCTGCAGGGCGGTGAACGGCGTGCCGCCGGCGATGCCGGTCAGCGACGCGACCAGGAACGTCAGCACGAAGCCGAACGCGGTCGACACCTGGAAGCGCGTGAAGTTGACGATGTTGTCGTAGATGCCGCGGCCCTCGCGGACGGCGCGGACGATGGTGGCGAAGTTGTCATCGGTGAGGACCATCGTCGCAGCCTCGTTGGTGACCTCGGTCCCGGTGCGGCCCATCGCGATACCGATGTCCGCCCTGCGCAGCGCGGGGGCGTCGTTGACCCCGTCGCCGGTCATCGCCACCACGTCACCGCGGGCCTGCAACGTCCGAACGATGCGGATCTTGTGTTCGGGGGAGACGCGGGCGATCACCCCGATGTCGTCGAGTCGGCGGGCAAGCGCGGCGTCGTCCTCGATCCGATCGAGGTCGGTGCCGCTCACCGCCGTCCCCGGGATGCCCAGCTCGGCGGCGATCGAGCCGGCCGTGACGACGTGGTCCCCGGTGATCATCCGGACGCGGATGCCGGCGGCCCGGCACTCGGCGATGGCCTGTCGCGCCTCGGGCCGGGGCGGATCCACGATCCCCACCAGCGCGACCAGGACCACCCGATCGAGCATGTCCTTGGGGTCATCGGTGGGTTCGAACCCATCCGCCGGAAAGTCCTGCGCGCCGACCGCCAGCACCCGCATGCCCTGCTCGGCGAGCATCGCGTTGGCCTGGTCGTAGTGGGCCCGGGCGGCATCGTCGAAGGGCAGGATCTCCGCACCGCCGAGGTGGCGGTCGGCGCGGGCTGCCAGCACGTCCGGGGCGCCCTTGACGAAGGACCGGATCGTCTCGCGGCCGTGCTCGTCGGTCCATCGGTGGAACGTCGCCATGAACTTGTAGTCGGCGTCGAACGGAATCTCCAGCAGCCGGGGGCGCTCACGGCGCAGGCCGGCTACGTCGATGCCGCCCTTCTCGGCGAGCACCACCATGGCGCCCTCGGTGGGGTCGCCGACCAGGTCGCCGTCACGCAGCACGGCGTCGTTGCACAGCGCCATGGCGATCAACGCTTCGTCGAGTGTCCCGGGCAGCGGAGAACCGTCGGTGGTGCGGATCCGTCCGTCGGTGCGGTAGCCCTCCCCGGAGACGGTGAACCGCCGACCCGCCAGCAGTATCTCCCGGGCCGTCATCTGGTTGAGGGTCAACGTGCCGGTCTTGTCGGTACAGATCTGCGAGGTGCTTCCCAGCGTCTCCACCGACGCCAGCCGCTTGACGATGGCGCCGCGTCTGGCCAGCCGGCCGGTGCCCATGGCCAGCGTGAACGCCACCACCGCGGGCAGCCCTTCCGGGATGGCGGCCACCGCCAGCGACACCGCGCTGATGAACAGGTCCCCGAAGTCCTGCCCGCGTACCAGGCCCAGCACGAACACGATCACGATGACCGCGCCGGCGACGAGGGCCAGGGTTCGCCCGAGCGTGTCGATCTGGCGCTGCAGCGGCGTCGGTCCCGGCTTCGCCTGTTGCAGCATGCCGGCGATGCGGCCGGTCTCCGTCGCCATCCCGGTCGCGGTGACCACGGCCGCCCCCCGACCCCGGGTGACCATGGTGTTCATGAACAGCGCGGTCGTCCGGTCTCCCAACGGGGCCCGCTCGTCGATCTGCGCGTCCGCCGCCTTCGCCACCGCCTGCGCCTCGCCCGTCAGCGACGACTCCTGCACCTCCAACGAGGCCGACGTCAGCAACCGGCTGTCGGCGGGCACCCGGGCGCCCGCCTCCACCGCGATCACATCCCCGGGCACCAACTGCGCGGCGTCCAGCCGCACCAGCCGCCCGTCCCGGCGAACCGTCGCGGTCGTGACCAGCATCCGCCGCAACGCCTCCAGCGACGCCTCCGCCCGCGACTCCTGAACGAAGCCGATCGTCGCGTTGAACAGCACCACCACGGCGATCGCGGCCGGTGTCTCCCATTCCCGACTCACGATCAGGCTGACCAGCGCCGAGACGAGCAGGATCAGGATCAACGCATCCTGGAACTGCCGCAGGAACGCGCGCAACCGCGACTCCCGCGCCGCTTCGGTCAGCCGGTTCGGACCGTGGCGCTCCAACCGGCGGGCCGCCTCCTCGGACGACAGGCCGGTCGCCGGGTCCACTCCCAAGTCCCGGACGACGTGCTCGGCGGGAACGGCGTACCAGGCGTGCGCCTGCGTCGCTGATTGGGCCATTGTCCCATCATTCCCGGCCATACCCCTCCGTACCCCGCAAAGATCAAGACTGCCGTGGGCGGGCATCGGCTACTGCGGTGACCCGATCGTTCGTCGGCCCCTGTCCGCTCCGAACGTTCTTGGTCGCCGGTGCTGGATCGAGGCGGCGTCGGGCCAGGGGCGTCAGCTCCCGGCGGTGGCACCCCGGTGGTGGAGGATGGCCACGGGAGCGTGCGCGTGCTGGAGCACGGCGTGGCTGACCGAGCCGAGCAGCAGGCCGGCGAGCGCGCCCCGGCCGCGGGCTCCGACAACCACCAGTTGGGCCGTCTTCGACTCCTCCACCAGCACTCCGGCCGGTGAGCCCCGCATCAGCCGCTGCTGGACCGGCACGTCCGGGTACCGCGCCGCGAAGCCGGCCACGGACTCGGCGAGAGCGCGTTCCTCCTCCGCGGCGAGCGCCTCCAGGTCGTACACCAGCGGCAGGATGTCACCCGGGCCGAGCGGCGCCGGGTAGAGCCAGGCGTGCACCGCCACCAGCGGGACACCCCGGCGGGCCGCCTCATCGAACGCGAACTCGATCGCCTCGGTGGTGAATTCGGAGCCGTCCACGCCAACCACCACCGGGCCGTCGGCGCGCGACTCGCCGCGCACCACGAGCACGGGGCACGCCGCGCGGGCGGACAACTGCACAGTGGCCGAGCCGATCAGCAGCCCGGCGAAGCCGCCCAGGCCGCGGCTGCCCAGCACCAGCAACGAAGCGTCGCGCGACTCGGCGAGGAGCACCGGAGCCGGCGAACCGTCGACCACCGCGCCGGTGACCTCCACCTCCGGGGCGATCCTGCCAGCTTCGGTCACCGCCTCGGCGACGTACCGCTCGGCCTGGTTGCGCAGCCCGGCACCGGCCGGGGCGCCGGGCGCCGGATCGACCGTGACGCGCATCAGCGGCCAGATGAACGCGTGCACGACCCGCAAGGGGCGCCGACGGCTGGCAGCCTCCCGAGCAGCGGTGCGGACCGCGTCCAGCGCGATGGCAGAACCGTCGACACCCACCACGACCGGGGCACTGCTGTCCATGACAGCTCCCTTCCTTGGGCTCCTGCTGTCCCAACCCGCCCTGACGTTGATCAGGCTGGTGATCCAGCCTACCCAGCTCGCGGGTGGTGAACGGCAGCCGGCCCAACCGGGGTGACCTGCGTCAACTCTCGTCCCCTCGTCCCGTCGTCGATGTCGGTGGTGGCCGCCGGTGAGCCGTCACGAGGCCGGGTGGGGCACCGGGCCTCGTGGCGGCCCGGTGCCCCACCCGCGGACTACCGGGGGGCGCTGCCGAACGCGCTGGACAGGTACGCCCGGGAGTCCGCGATCGCGCCCTCGATGATCCGGGCCGCCTCCCGGGCCTCCTCGGGCCCGTGACCGGCCTGTACCTGGAGCCGGAACCGGGACGAGCCGGTCGGCGTGACCGGGAACTCCACCATGAACGCGAGGACCCCCCGGTCGAAGAGCAGCCGGTTCGCGGTTCGGGCGAGCTTCTCGTTGCCGATCAGCAGCGGGACGATCGGCGAAGGCTCCCCCATGCAGGTCAGGCCCCGGTTGGTCAGCTCGTCGCGGAGCGCATGGATCGCGGTGAACAGCCGGGCGCGAAGCGCGTCCCCCTCGGGGGACCGGATGATCCGCGTGGCCTCCCGGACCACCGCGGTCTGCACCGGGGAGAGCGCGTTCGAGAAGAAGTGCGAGCCGCCGAACATCTTGATGTACTGCTTCAGGGCCGGCGAGTTCGACGCCACGAAACCGCCGTTGGAGCAGAACGTCTTCGAGAAGGCGCCCATGACGATGTCGACCTCGCCGAGCAGGTTCTGCGTCCCCAGCACACCAGTGCCGCCCGGCCCCATCGAGCCGAGGTCGTGCGCGACGTCGACCAGCAGGGTGGCGTCGTACTCCCGGCAGACCCGCTGGAGGGTCACCAGGTCCGGCCAGTCGGCGTCCACCGAGAAGAGGCCGTCGGTGACCACCAGGATGCCGTTGCGGGTGTCGTGCGACCGGATGTCGACCAGGTGCTGGCGGACCGCCTCGACGTTGAGGTGCTCATAGCGCACCACGTTGCGGGTCGCCGCCCGGGCGCCCTGCTGAAGGCACGAGTGCGCGAGCCGGTCGATCAGCACGTGGTCGGACTGGCGGACCAGACCGACCACCGCGCCGAAGCCTGCCGCCCACCCGGTCGGGAAGAGCGTCACGTGGTCGAGCCGCACCAGGTCGCCGAGGGCCGCCTCGAGGTCGTCGGAGATCCGGGTGTTGCCGAGCACCATCGGCGAGCCGGCGCTGTGCGGACCGTAGTCGCGCATCGCGCGGGCCGCCGCCTCCCGGATCGCCGGGTGGGTGTTGAACGACAGGTAGTCCTGCGAGTTGAAGTTGATGCCCCGGGTCCGCCGGCCCAGGTCGTTGGTGATCTCGGCGATGCTGTCCGGGGCCGCCTCCAGCACCCGGGAGTACTGCCAGGTCTCCGTACGACGGCGGGCCTGCACCCAGCCGTAGAAGTCCTCGGTGCGGGCGAGCAGGTTCCGGCCGGCGGGGCGGTAGAAGTCGTAGGCGTTCTTGTCCAGCGCGTACTCCTCGTCCGGGTCGACGGGGTTGCGCAGGTGGGCGGGCTCCCACATCTCCGTCAGGTCCGCGACGATCTGGGCGAGTTCGCCGTCGGCCCCGGACCGGTCGAGGGTCGGGAAGTCGTCCCACGGGATGTGGACGGCCCAGTTGCGGGTCATCTCGGAGACCTCGGCCGCGGTACGCGCCATGGCCTCGACGTCGCGGCGCCGGGCCGCGTGCAGGATGACCTCGATCAGCTCGCCGTCGTCACGCTGGTGCAGGTCGGTGATGGTCACGGTGTCGGCTCCCTGGTGCGGCATCAGGCGAAGAGGTTCTGCTGGTACATACGGGACGTCGCGGCGAAGTCGTCGAAGACCGCGTAGTCGGCCGAGGACTCCTTCGCGGCGTCGTTGAGCAGGAAGAGGTTGGACGCCTGGAAGAACTCCGAGACCGGGGCGACGTCGGCGTGCGTGGCGATGAACCGGTCGGTCTCCTCCTGGTTGCCGCGCAACGCGAGGAACAGTTGCAGCTCGTCGTGCCGGTACGGCTGCATCTCCGCGAACGTGCACACGTAGTCGTAGTAGGCGGCGGCGTTCTGGCTGCGGCGGCGGCCCTCGTACGCGGCCATCGACTCGTCGATCGACACCTCCCCGGTCAGCCACCGGTCCAGGGCGGCACTGACCAGTTCCGCGTCGCGGAAGGCGTGGGTCATGCCGATCGCGGTGCACTGGTCCTTCGCGGACTCGGCGTCGCCGACGAGCACCCAGCCGGGCCCGTGCAGCGGTCGGAGGAAGGCCGACTGGTCCAGGGTGCCGTAGATCCGCTCCTGGCGCGTCCCCCGGGTGCGGACCACCTCGCCCAGCTCGGGGCTGACGAAGTCCAGCGCCCGCTGCATGTTGCCCGGCACGTCGGCGCGGAACTCCCGGGACCACTCGCTCGGCCCCCAGACCAGGACCATGTTCTGCGCGAAGTTGGTCGGCACCACCGCGCAGCCGAGCCGGCCACGCCGGTGGATCTGCCCGGACCCGAGATCGAACCCGGACCAGTAGCTCCAGTAGGCGAACGTGCACCGGGGCCGCTCGTCGTACTTGGGCAGATCGAGGGCGCGCGCGACGAACGAGTTCCGGCCGTCGGCACCGACCACGATCCGGGCCCGCTCCTCGAACACCTGGCCGTCGGCCGCTCGCCCCCGGACCCCGACGACCCGGCCGTCTTCGACGATCAGCTCCCGTACGGTGCAGTGGGTGCGGACCTCGGCACCGGCCTTGGCCGCGGCCTCGACGAGGATCTCGTCCAGCACCCGGCGGCGGACGGAGGCGTAGCTCTGCACCACGCCCGAGTCGTCGCCGTGCAGGTCCCGGAAGTACTCGCGCAGCAGGTCCGTCGGCACCGATCCGGTCAATCGGATGCCGTCGTTGACGATGTCGATGCTCGTGTGCGTGGGGGTGACCGCGGTGACCTGGTCCAACAGGCCCCAGCGGTTGAGGTAGGACATCCCGTGCGGCCACAGGAAGTGTGTCGAGATGACGTCACTGGGGAACGACGACCGATCCACCACGAGCACCCGGTGCCCTTGCCTGGCGAGCAGCAGGGCGGTGGAGGCACCCGCGCAGCGGGCGCCGACCACTATCGCGTCGTACATGATTCGCAGTTCCTCCGATGGGGGTTCGGCTGCCCAGCCGGCCGACCATCCGGCGCGGCAGCGACCGGTGCGGCCCGGCAACCGCCCAGAAGGTCGCCGGCCGAGCGGGAATTAGACCGCCACCGTACACAGTGGACCGAAGGGGATCGCCGAGCGGTCGGGGTTTTTGCCTCGCGGCCGGCTCGTGGCGCCACCGTCTCCTACTCAGGTCGCAAACCGATTGCGTCCCTGCGCCAGATGGCGCGGCGGCGCTGCTCCAGCAGGCTGTGCCAAGGGCATTCGAGTGACGCCGAACGGACTTCCTCCGGACACCCGAGAGCCTCGGAAGGCAGCAGACGACCATGTTCCACGCAGACGCACCCGTTCGGCTCACCGCACGACCCCGCCCACCCCGATCCGGGTCCCGCCCCTCGCGCCGCGCGGCGTTCCTGGCGACACTGTTCGCCCTCGCCGCGACGGCGGTCGCAGGCTGCGGCGCCGGCACGTCGCCGACCAACCCGGCCCCGCCCGTCGGCGCCCCGGCCGCCCCGGGCGCGTCGACCGACCCGGCCGCTCTGAGCGGCAGGGACGTCAACGCCTGGCTCGACGGCCTGCTCCCGGCCGCACTCCAACGGACCGGCATCGCGGGAGCCTCGGTCGCCGTCGTCCGCGACGGGAAGATCCTCACCGCACGGGGATACGGCCACGCCGACACGGGCACCGACGAGGGCGCGGTCCCCGTGCCCGTCGACCCCGACCGGCACCTGTTCCGGGTGGGGTCGGTGTCGAAGCTCGTCACCGCGACCGCCGTCATGCAGCTCGTCGAGAAGGGCGCGCTCGACCTCGACGCCGACATCCGCGACCATCTCGACTTCACCCCGCCCCGCAGCTACGACCGGGCCGTCACCCTGCGGCACCTGCTGACCCACACCGCCGGGTTCGAGGAGCGGGTCGGCGGCCTGATCGACCTGGCGGGCACCGGAACCGACCTGCGCGAGGCGCTGGCGACCGACCCGCCCGAGCAGATCTACGAGCCGGGCACCGTGCCCGCCTACTCCAACTACGGCAACGCGCTCGCCGGGTACATCGTCGAGCGGGTGAGCGGAACGCGCTTCGAGGAGTACGTCGAGCGCAACGTCCTCGGTCGCGCCGGCATGACGTCGTCGACCTTCGCCCAGCCGCTGCCGCCGCACCTGCGGGAGCGGCTGTCGAACGGATACGACGAGGCCTCCGCCCCGGCCGTACCGTTCGAGACCGTCGGCGTCCCACCTGCCGGGGCGCTCAGCGCACCGGCGACGGACATGGCCCGCTTCATGCTCGCCCACCTCGGCGCACCGGCCGGTGGGGCAGCCCTGCTCAGCCCCGCGACCCTCGAACTCATGCATCGGCCGGCGCTCGACGCGGCCTCGCTCGGCACCCTCGCCGGCGGCCCCCGGATGACTCTCGGGTTCTTCGAGGAGAACCGCAACGGCCACCGGATCCTCGGCCACGGCGGCGACACCTCGTACTTCCACTCCCACCTGCAGATCTACCCCGACGACCGGGCCGGCATCTTCATCTCGCTCAACAGCAACGGACGCGGCGCGATCGACAGCCACGAACTGCGGCAGGCGGTCCTGTCGGGGTTCGCCGACCGCTACTTCCCGCCGGCCAAGCCCCTGCCGGCCCGGGCCGTCGACGCGGCGACCACCGCCGAGCACGCCGCGATGGCCGCCGGCACCTACGAGAGCTCGCGGGCGATGCGCAGCACCTTCCTGACCGCGATCGGCCTGGTCGGCCGTACGACGGTGAGCGTCCAGGACGGCGGACGGCTGCTGTTCGAGCCCGGCCCGTTGTCGGAGTCTCCCGCCCTGTACGAGGAGATCACCCCACACGTCTGGCGGGAGGTCGGCGGGCAGCGCGTTCTCTCGATGCGGGCGGTCGACGGCAGGGTGCAGGCGATCGGCTTCGAGTCCGCGTTCGCCCTCCTGCCGGTCGAGCCCGCCCGCAGCTCCGCCCTCGCCGTCCCGGTGATCGCCGCGTCGGCGGGCGTGCTCGTCCTCGCCGTCCTGTCCTGGCCGGTCGGCGCGGTCGTCCGCCGCCGCCTCGGCCGCGCCCCCCGCGATCCCGCCGGGCGCACCGCGCGGATCCTGAGCCGCCTCGCCGTCGCCAGCGCCGTCCTCGCGCTCGTCGGCTGGGGGTGGAGCATCGTGAGCATCATGGGCCTCCAGGACGTCCCGAGCGCCGCCCTGCGGGCCGTGCAGGCGTTACAACTGATCGGTCTGCTCGGTGTGCTGCCCGCCGCCGTCCGGCTCGTCGACGACATCCGCCGCCGTGCCGGCTGGCAGCGGAGGGCCGCCAGCGGCCTGATCCTGCTCGCGCTCGCCGGTACGGGATGGTTCGCCGTCGAGTTCATGCTGCTCGCCCCAAACATCTCCTACTGACCCGCCGACGCGCGCCGACCCCCGACGAAGGATGCTGATCGCCATGGCAGATCACCCCGGTGCTGGCCGAGCGCCCGCCGACACCCCCGGCTTGCCAGGGCTGACCCGGCAGTTGGACGAACGACTCACCCGGATCGGAGTGACCGGACGGTTCGCGCGGGACTGCCTGCTGGCAGCCGGTGTCACCGTGGCGACGTTCGCGACGCTGACGACGTTCCTCCGGTTCGCCGCGCCCGTCGAGGGGCTCTCCGTCGACCCGGCGCGGGCCCGGGTGCTCGTCGCCGTCGCCTGCGTGCAGGCGCTGGTGCTGTGCCTGCGTCGGGTACGTCCGCGGCTCTGCCTCGGGCTCGTCGTCGGCCTACAGGTCGTCGTCACCGCGGTGGTCCCGTCCGAAGCGACGGTCCGGGGCGCCGCACCGCTCGTCGCGGCCTACACCGTCGGCACCCTGTTCCCCGCCAGGACGGCGCTGCTGCTGGCCGGCGCGGCCGCGGTGGCCGAGGCGTCGGGGGTGATCGCGGTCACCGCCGGGGTGGCCCCCGACATCCTCGTCGCGGGACTCGGCCACCTCGCCTCGGGTGCCCTGTCCTACCTGGGGGCGACCTTCGTCGGCAGCTACGTCGCCACCCACCGGCGCTACCTGGAACTGGTGCGGGTGCGGGCGGACGACGCGCTCCGGGCGCACCGGGACAAGGTGCGGGTGGCGATCGGCGCGGAGCGCGCCCGGATGGCCCGGGAGCTGCACGACGTCGCCGCCCACCACCTGTCCGGCATGGTGGTGCAGGCGGCGGCGGTCGAGCGGCTGATCGACCGCGACCCCGCGGCGGCGAAGGCCGGCGTCGCGTGGATCCGCGGGCAGGGCAAGGAGACCCTCGACAACCTGAGACTTGTCGTGGGTGTGCTCCGGGGGCGGTCGGTCGACAGGGACAGCGCCGGGCACGACGACGACAACGCCCCGGTGCCGGGACTGGTCAGCCTCGACGACCTCGTGCGCACCGCACGCGACCTCGGCACCTCCGTCGAGTTCGTCGGAAAGGGACCGCGGCGCGAGGTGTCCCCGATCGCCGACGTCGCGCTGTACCGGATGGTGCAGGAGTGCCTGTCCAACGCCCGCCAGCACGCCCCCGGCGCCCCGGTGCGCGTGGAGCTCCGCTTCCTGCCGCGCGAGGTCGCGCTCAGGGTGTCGAACGAACCCGCCACGCGCGCCCCCGAACCTGCGGCACGGACCGGCGGCGGAGTCGGCCTGGTCGGCATGCGGGAACGCGCACAGCTGATCGGTGCGCAGTTCGACGCGGGGCCGACGCCGACCGGCGGGTGGTCTGTCACAGTGACGTTGCCGACGGGACGCGACGACGCGCCAGCCGGTTCGACGGCTACGGCCACGAAGGGAGAGGACCCGGCATGATCACGGTGATGCTCGTCGACGACCAGGCGGTCGTGCGGGCCGGTTTCCGCGTCATCCTGGAGCAGGCGGGGGACATCGAGGTCGTGGCGGAGGCGTCCAGCGGATCCTCGGCTGTCGAGCTGGCCCGCCGGCTGCACCCGGACGTCATCTGCATGGACGTCCGGATGCCCGGCGGCGACGGGCTCGCCGCGACCCGCCAGATCGTCGCCGACGCCGTCGGGGCGCCGCCGGCCGTGCTCGTGGTGACGACCTTCGACCTCGACGAGTACGTCTTCGGCGCGCTCGAGTCCGGGGCGAGCGGATTCATCCTCAAGGACTGCGAGCCCGACGACCTCATCGACGCGGTCCGCCGCCTCGCCAACGGATACGGGCTCGTCGACCAGGCCGTCACCCATCGGGTGATCTCGGAGTTCGCGCGGCGCAGGCCGACGTCCCCGTCCGACGCCGCGGCGGCCCACCAGCTCACCGCGCGGGAGAGGGAGATCGTGGGGCTGCTCGCCCAGGGCCTGTCGAACGTCGAGATCGCCGGTGAGCTGTTCATCGAGACCAGCACGGTCAAGTCCCACCTCGGGCGGGCCATGGCCAAGATCGGCGTACGCGACCGGCTGCAGACCGTGGTCTGGGCGTACCAGAACGGTCTGGTCCCGCGCTGACCGGGCACCCTCGCGTTGCACACTCGAATGCCCCCTCGCCGCCGCGACGGTCAGTACATTTGTCATGGAAAATTCATATCTATGGATGTATTCGTTAGGCTGGTCCGGCCTGTCCCGCCAGTTGCGCGAATCCCGAGGGGATGATGACCATGATCGAACGGGCCTGTCGTGGGGTGCTGACCGTCGCCGTGCTCACCACGGCCGGGCTGGCCGTCGCCGTGCCGGCGCGGGCGGCGACGGCCGACATCACCGTCACCTCGGCCAGCGCGGTGACCGTCGACCAGCTTCAGGTCAACGGCACGGTGACCTGCACCGGGTCGACCGGTGCCGCGCACATCAGCGTGTCGGCGACGCAGGTCATGCCGTTCTCGTTCGGCATGACGTCCATGGACGTGCCCTGCGCGAGCGGTCCGGTTGCCTGGGAGATCCTGATCTTCAGCGGATTCGGGTGGCAGTCCTTCCACCAGGTCACCGTGAACGCGCAGATGACCGACGACGTCCAGGGCGCGGACAGCACCTCCGGCAACTGGTGGGCGTAGGCCGCCGGCCAGGGCGTGTGCCGTCAGGCGCCCGATTCGGCCCTACGTGGCTGGCCGCGCCGTGCGGCCAGCCACGGGGGCGTCAGGTTCCGTAGACCTCGACCTCGTACAGCCGGGCGGCGGTGTCGGTGGTCTGGGTGGCGGTGAGGACGTTCAGGCGCACGTACCGGCCGTCGGTCGAGACCTGGTGGCTGGTGATGTCGGCGGTGTTGCCCCTGACCTGCGCCACGGTCGTCCAGGTCGCACCGTCGGCGGACAGTTGCACGTCGAAGTCCCTGGTGTTCCACGCGCGGTTCTCGCCGCCGGCGCCCGCGTGGTGGATGCCGATCGACCCGACCCGGCGGTTCGCGCCCAGGTCGACGCGCAGGGATCTGGTGCCGCCGGTGGCGCACCACTTGTCGGAGCCGCCGCCCGAGGTGCTGCCGTTGACGGCCTTCTCGGGCCCCTCGCTCGCGGCGCACTGGGAGTCCGCGGTGGCCGGCCCGTTCAGTGCGAGATTGGTCTGGTTGTTCGTGCCGTACACCTCGAACTCGTCGATGCGCGCCGCGTTGTTGCCGTTGTTGGTGGGGGTGGTGACGTTCAGTCGGACGAAACGGGCGGGCGCCGCGAGGATCGGGTGGTAGGTCCGGCTCGACCGGTTGCCGGAGACCGAGACGCGCGTCGTCCAGGCGTTGCCGTCGGTGCTGGTCTGGATCGTGAAGTCGCCGGTGTTCCAGCCGGTGGTCTCTCCGCCGAGTCCGGCGTGCTTGACCACGAACGAGCGGACCGTCTGGTTCGATCCCAGGTCGACCTGGAGGAACTTGGTGCCGGCGGCGAGCGAGCACCACTTGCTGGCGCTGCCGAGCCGGCTGTCGAGGGCCTTGTCGGGGCCCTCGGTGGAGTTGCACCCGGCCGATCCGGTGGCTGGCTTCCCGGCGGCCAGGTTGGGGCCCAGCTCGGGGGCGACGGCCGGAGGGGTGGACCCGTCGGTGAACGACGGCGGCGCGTCGACGGGACTGGTGCCCCACGACGAGGGTGCGGCGCCCATCGCGTACGACAGCGTCGCCCCACCGGCGAGGTCGCCGTACCGCAGCCAGGTGCGCTGCGTCGCCGAGCCGTTCCGGGACAGGCTCTGCACGTACTGGTTGCCCTGCCCGGCGTTGGCGGCGTTGATCTGGAGGTCACCGGTCGGACGGTCGACCAGGATCGACGGGAAGATCGGCCCGTGCAGGGCCAGGGTGTCCGCGCCGGGCGTGGGCGGGTACATGCCGAGCGCGGACCAGACGTACCAGGCCGAGGTCGCGCCGAGGTCGTCGTTGCCGGGCAGCCCGCCGGCGCCGGTGGTGAACGACTCGTTCATGATCCGCCGGACCGCGGCGCTGGTGCCGGCCGGCGCGGCGGCGAAGTGGTAGGCCCACGGCACGCCGTGCTCCGGCTCGTTGCCGATGTAGAAGTACGGCTGCGACTGGCCGCCGTTGGTCTGGGTGAAGTGGTGGTCGAGCCGCTGGATCGCGGTCTGCCGGCCACCCATCAGGTCGATCAGGCCGCCGAGGTTGTAGGGAATCATCCAGGTGTACTGCGACGCGTTGCCCTCGACGTAGTTCGACTGGCTGGCCGGGTCGAGCGGCCACGGCCAGGTGCCGTCGGCGTTGCGCGGATGGACGTAGCCCGACTCGGTGTTGAACACGTTGCGCCACCACTGGGCCCGTGCCATGTGGGTGTCGTACGTGGCCGGGTCGCCCAGGGCGCGGGCGAACTGGGCGACCGCGAAGTCGCTCGCCGAGTACTCCAACGAGTCTGAGGGGTCGCCGTCGATGTACTGGCGCTGCACGTAGCCGCTCTGCCGCCCCCGGACCGGGCTGCCCTGGGTCGTGCCGCCGGCGGAGCTCTTCTTCATCAGCGCCAGCGCGGCGGCGGTGTCGAAGTCGCGGACACCGAACTGGTAGAGGCTGCCCACGACGATCGGGCCGGGGTCGCCGGTCATGACGAACGCCTCGCTGGTGTTGTGCGACCACTTGGGCAGCAGGCCGCCGTGCTGCCCGTCGAGCACCATGGACCTGGCGATGTCGGCCGCCTCGCCGGGTGCGAGGAACGCGATCAGCGCCGCCCAGGAACGGTAGATGTCCCAGCCGGAGTAGTTCTGGTAGACGGGGTGGCCGGCGGTGCGGATGACGTTGTCGAATCCGCGGTACTGCCCGTTGACGTCGTTGGACACGTTGGGGTTGATGAAGACGCGGTACAGCGCGGTGTAGAACTTCTGCAGGTCGGCTCCGGAGCCGCCGGCGACCTGAACCCGGTTGAGCACGGCGTTCCACTGGGCGGCGGCCTGGGCGCGCGTCGCGTCGAAGCCGAAGCCGGGTTGTTCGCCGGCGAGATTGGCCTGGGCACCGGCCTGGCTGACGAACGATATGCCCACCCTGACCTGCACAGTGGGATTGCTGGACGTGTCGAAGGTCAGGTAGCCGCCGGAGTTCGTGCCGCTGGTGCTGGCCGATCCGGCGTTGACCGTCCCGCCCAACCAGGTGCCGGCCCCGGTCGGGGCGCGGTCGAACTCCATCCGGTAGAAGATCTGGTAGGTCTTCGCGCTGCCGCAGAAGCCGCCGCCGGTGACGCTGCCCGTCACGGAGGAACCGCTGATGGTGATCGAGCCGTTCCGGTTGCCCGTGGCGCTGCGGCTGGTGTTGATCAACACTCTGGCCGTGGTGCTGGACGGGTACGTCAGGCGGAGGGCGGCCGTGCGCGTGGTCGCGGTGGCCTCCACCCTCGTGTTGCCGTAGTTGCTGAGCACCGCCTGGTAGAAGCCGGGACTGGCCTGCTCCTGGCCCTTGTTCTGAGTGGCCCGGTAGGACGTCCAGGACGTCCCGGGTGAGGACCCGAGGGCGCCGGTGATCGGCAGGATGCCGAGGTCCTCGTTGTTGGGGCAGCCTGCGCCGTTGAAGTGGGTGAGGCTGAACTCCTCGATCTCGGTGTCGCTGTAGCGGTAGCCGGAGGGCGAGGCCGTCGGTGTGTCAGGGCTGAGCTGCACCATGCCGAAGGGCTGGACCGGGCCGGGGATCGTACTGCCACCGGCGCCGCCGCCCACCGGGTTGGGGGCGTTGCTGTCGTCGGTGCCGATGAACGGATTGACGTGCTGCGTGAGATCGGCCGCCGCGGCCTCGGCGGGCGGGGCGACGGCGACGAGCGCAGACGTGGCGGTGATGGCGGCGGCCAGCAGGCTGAGCAGACGGGACGGGCCTGGTCGGTGCATGCTCCGGGTCCTCCTTGGGCGTGGGGTGGCGCCTTCCGGTGACGAACTTTCTATTTATGACTATCAATGAATTGTTCTAAGCCTTGAATTCCCCGGTGTCAACGGGCGCCGCCCGAACGGCCGGCACGTCGGCCGGCCCACCCTCCGAGGTCACGCCGATACGCCCTGCTCCAAACTGGCGGGCGGCACACCGTGGTCCGGTCCGAGACGGGTCGTTCCCGGAATCTGTTCCGGCCGGGGGAGGCTACGATTCCGGTGATGGTGCGGGGTGGTGGGAGCGACGAGCGGCTGCGCCGGATCGAGGCGGTCGCCGACGCCGCGCTGTCCCAGCTCGGCGTCACCGACTTCCTCGACGAGCTCCTTGACCGCGTCCGAGAGGTGCTCAGGGTTGACACCGCCGCCATCTTGCTGCTGGACGTGCACGCCCAGCAGCTTGTGGCCACCGCGGCGAAGGGGCTGGAGGAGGAGGTCCGCAGGGGCGTCCGGATCTCCGTCGGCAGTGGATTCGCCGGCCGGATCGCTCGGGACAGGCATCCCGTCATGATGGACAACCTCACGGCCGGCGACGTGGTCAGCCCGATCCTCTTCGGCAAGGGGGTCCGCTCGCTGCTGGGCGTGCCCATGTTCGCCGGCGGCGAGGTGATCGGCGTATTGCACGTCGGCTGCCTCAAGCCGCACCGATTCACCGATGACGACGTGAAGCTGCTTCAGTTGGCCGGCGAGAGGGCGAGCCTTGCCAGTCAGGCCGGGGCCGGCAGCATGGACCGTGCCGCTGCCCTCGCCCTGCAACGCGGCCTGCTGCCCACCCACCTGCCCGACGCGCCCGGCGTCGACATGGCCGCCCGCTACGTCCCCGGCCACGACGCCGGCGTCGGCGGTGACTGGTACGACGTGTTCACGCTCCCCTCCGGCTGGCTGGGGGTCGTGATCGGCGACGTGTCCGGACACGGACTGCGCTCCGCCGTGGTGATGGGACGCCTGCGCAGCGCGCTGCGCGCCTACGCCCTGGTCTGCGACGACCCGGCCAGCGCGCTGACCCTGCTCGACCGCAAGGTCCACCATTTCGAGACCGGGAACCTTGCCACGGTCCTGTACGCCATGGTCTCCCCGGACCGCACCACCATCCGACTGTCCCTCGCCGGGCACCTGCAACCCATCCTGGCCGCGCCGGGCCGGCCAGTCAGCGTGTCTCATCTGCTACACCGACGGGCTCGTCGAACGCCGCGGCGAAGTCATCGACGTCGGCATCCAGCGGCTCTGCGCAGCCGTCGAGCCAGGTCCCGCCGAATCGGTCTGCGCCCGCATCATGACCACACTCGCCGCCGAGCAGACCACCGACGACATCGCCCTGCTCGCCATCCACTCAACCCGCCGGGATCAACCCTGACCTGCAAACCGGGCGCTGGCGCCGACGGCGGCGATCGGGTGACGTGATCAGGCTGGCCGCGTGTGCAGCCGCTCCAGCCCGCGCCGTAGCATCCGCCTTACTGTTCAGCGGGGGCCGACGGTTGCGGAAGGCGTGAGACGTGGCGGTAGCAGGGTTCTCAGGGATTCACCACATCGCGCTGAACGTGCGCGACCTCGATGCCTCGGTACGCTGGTACAGCGACGTCCTGGACTTCTCACCGCTGTTCCGGTGGGACACCGACAGCTTCGACCGGCAGCTGATGCGCCACCCGAGCGGGGTCGTCATCGGGTTGACGACGCACAGGCACGCGGATGCCGGCGCGGAGTTCAGTGAACGTCGGACGGGACTCGACCACCTGGCGTTCGCGGTGCGGACGCGGGCCGAGCTGGAGGCGTGGGCCTCCCGGCTGACCGATGCCGGCGTCGCGCACTCCGGGATCACGGTTACGCCACCGATGGACTTCACGCTGATCGCGTTCCGGGACCCGGACAACATCCAGCTCGAGATGTACCTCGCGGAGAACGCCCCGGATCGCTGAGCGGCGGCCTCCGTCGCGCCGCAGCGGAGCCGGCGCTCGACGGACGACCGCATCCGACCTGACGGCGAAGTGCCGGTAAGCTGACGCTGAGTGACCTTGGTAACCCGCGGGCCCCCGTGTTGCCCGAGTCTGTGTCGGTTCTGCCGACCGTTCGACATCGCTGCCGCGGCGGAGGTCCGGGGCCGGGTCCGAGGGCCGGCGTGCGGTGTGGCGGTCGGGGGTCGCGTCCGCCTGTGGCATGCGCTTGATGCCACGTGACGTGCGCCGTAGCCTGTCGAGGATCATTCGTCGCGGGAGGCTCAGAGTCGCGCCTCAGGGGGTTCGTGTGCCGGAAGCCGCATTGCTCCGCCTGGTCCGGACGGCGGCCTCTGACGGTGTGCGGGTGCGCCTCGACGCCGTCCGTGATCCGGACGGCCGGATCACTGACTGTCACCGGCAGAGGTGGCTCGTGTCCTCACTCGAGGGTCGCTCGGCCCGCGCTCGGCGAACCGCATCAGACGACTGCCATGACGTCCTCGACGTCGATCGGGTGAGGTGAACCGTGTTGTCCGCGAAGGAAAACGCGCTGTGGATGCTGGAGCGGTTGCTGCCGGAGACCGGCGTGAACAACGTGTCGCTGGCGCTGGTGACGGCGGAACGGTTGGACACCGCGGCGGTACAGGCGACGTTGGACCAGTTGGCGCGGCGGCATCGGGCGCTGCGGACCCGGTTCGTCGAGGTTGACGGGCTGCCGACGCGGGTGGTGGCGGAGTCCGCGACGGTGCCGCTCGAGGTGGTGCAGGCAGCGTCCGACGAGGCCGGTCAGGTGTGCCGGACCGTCACGGGGCGGCCGTTCGACCTCGCCGTCGACATTCCGGTCCGCGCGGTCCTGGTGCGAAGCTCGGACCGGCACCTCATCTGCCTGTGCCTGCACCATCTCGCGGTGGACGCCGTGTCAGGCGCGGTGCTGATCGAGGAGTTCGCGGCGCTGTATCCGGCGATGCTCGTCGACGGCCGGCCGCCGGCGGCGCTCGCCGGGCCCGGACCGGCCCCGGAGCTCGCCGAGCCGACAGCGGCGGCGCTCGCCTTCTGGCAGCGGCACCTCGCGGACCTGCCGGGCGTCCCGGCGGCGTTGGAGTTCGGACGGCCGGACCCGGCGGCACCGACGTTCGCCGGCGGCACCGTCACCCGGCGACTGTCCGCGGCGGCGCTCGCCGGTATGCGAGACCTGCGCCGGGCGTGCCGCGCGACCGACAACATTGTGTTGTTGGCGCTGTACTACGTGCTGCTGATGCGGCATGGCGCGGGCCAGGACGTCGTGGTGGGGGTCCCGGTCGATCTGCGGGACGGCGCGGCCCGTCGGGCGGTCGGCTATCACATGAACACGCTGCCGCTGCGGCTGGATGTGGCACCGGAACGCACGTTCCATGAGTTGGTGCGGGAGGTCCGTCGGTTGTTCGTCACCGCGATGGACCACGCCGATGTCTCCTACGAGGGACTGGAGACGTCGCACACGCGCAACGACGCGGCGTGGTGGGTGCCGCCGTTCCGCCACATGTTCAACCACCGGCCGCCCCCGGAGCCGATGACCGGTGGCCGGGACGAACTGGCGGCGGAGATGTGGGAGATCGACAGCAATCACAGCAGGGTCGACCTCGAACTGGTGGTGATGCGCGAGGGTGACGGCGTCACGCTGAAGGCGGTCTACGGTTCGGACGTCCACGACGCGGACGACATCGCCGCGCTTTTGGCGCGGTACGAGGCGGTGTTGGAAAGCCTGCCGGCTCAGGTCGACCGGCCGATCGGTGGGCTCGACGTCTGGAGCGCCGCGGATCGGGCCGTGGTCGACGACGCCAACGCGACGACGGTCGACGGCCCGCGCAGAACGGTGGCGGAGGAGATCGCCGCGCAGGCGGCGGCCCAGCCGGAGTCGGCGGCGATCATCGGTCGCGACGGCGTGACGTGGACGTACCGAGACGTGGTGGCGCGGGCGGCCGGTGTCGCCGCGCTGCTGGCGCGGGCCGGGGTGGGAAGGGGCGCGATCGTCGGTCTCTACGCCGAACGGGGCTTCCCGTGCGCGGTGGCCGCGTTGGGCATCTGGCAGGTGGGGGCGGCGTACCTGCCGCTCGATCCGGACCAACCGGCCGCGCGACTCGCGTACGAGCTCACGGATGCCGAGGTCACCGTGCTGCTGGCGGACCGGGAGCCACCACCGGGCGTGGTTCCCGCCGGCTGCCGGGTGATCGCGCTCGGCACGGTGGATCCGGATGAGCGCGGCTGGCAGGCGCCGGCACCGACCGATGCGGCGTACGTCATCTACACCTCCGGCTCGACCGGGTTGCCGAAGGGCGTCGTGATCAGCCACGCCAACCTGGCGAACGTGGTGCGGCACTTCATCGCCGACATCGGCGTGACCAGGCAGGACGCCCTGCTGTGGCTGACCACCTACGCGTTCGACATCTCCGCCCTCGAGGTTTTCCTGCCGCTGGTCGCCGGCGCCCGGGTGGTCGTCGCCGACGACGCCGCCCGCAGCGACGGCGCGGTCCTGCTCGACCTGGTGCAGCGCTACGACGTGTCGGTGCTGCAGGCGACGCCGACGACGTGGCGGCTGGTGGTCCAGGACGCGAAGGGCCGGCTGCGGGGGCGGCGGGTCCTCTGCGGTGGTGAGCCGCTGCCGGCGCATCTGGCGCGGGCGCTGCTCGCGACCGGCTGCACGCTGTGGAACGTGTACGGGCCGACCGAGACGACGATCTGGTCCACCAGCGCGCTGGTCACCGACGTCGACGGGGGCGTGGCGGTGGGGCGGCCGATCGCGAACACCACCGTGGTCATCGCCGACGGGGATGGCCGGCCGCAGCCGCCCGGAATGCCGGGCGAGGTGTGCATCGGCGGCGACGGCGTGGCCATCGGCTACCTGCGTCGTCCCGAGTTGACCACGCAGCGGTTCGGTGAGCTCGGCGGTGCGGGCCGGTTCTACCGCACCGGCGATGTGGGCCGCTGGCGTCACGACGGCACGCTCGAACTGCGCGGACGCACCGACCGTCAGGTCAAGCTGCGGGGCCACCGGATCGAGCTCGGCGAGGTGGAGGCGGTGCTGGAGCAGCATCCGCGGGTGAGCGCCGCCGCGGTGGTACTGGCCGGCGATCCGAGCGCCGACGGCGCGCTGGTGGCCTTCGTGCGCGGTGCCGACGCGGACATCGCCGACGACGTGTGGCGTTTCGCGAAGGACCAGATCGCGTCGTACGCGGTCCCCACCGACGTGGCGGTGCTGGAAGCGATGCCGACGACCGGCAACGACAAGGTGGACTATCCGACGCTGACCGCGATGGCCGAACAGCGGGCAGCGGCCCGGAGGGCCGATTCGGCCGAGGGTGCTCCGGTGGCCGACGGCCTGGTCGGTGAGTTCGTGGCGTTGTGGCGGAGCATCCTCAGGGCACCGCAGCTGCACGAGCAGTCGAATTTCTTCCGCAGCGGCGGTCATTCGCTGCTCGCCGCGAAACTGGCGCAACAGGTCACCAGGTCGACCGGGGTGAATGTGCCGTTGGCCGCGATCTTCTCGGCACCGACACCGCAGGCGCTGGCCGGGTTCGTGCTGAACCAGCAATCGGATGGGGCGTGACGATGAGGCTCGGACTCAGTCTCGGTATGTTGCACGACCGGACCAGTCTCGATGATCTGTTGGCGTTGGCGCAGGCGGCGGACCAGTTGGGGTACGACGCGCTGTGGATCGCCGAGGCGTACAGCAGCGACGCGCCGACGCTGCTGGGCTGGCTGGCCCCGCAGACCGAGTGGATCGACCTGGGCGCCGCGGTCATGCAGATTCCGGCGCGGGCGCCGACGATGACGGCGATGACCGCGGCGACGCTCGACCTGGCCAGCGGCGGCCGTTTCCGACTGGGGCTGGGGATTTCCGGCCCGGTGGTGTCGGAGGGCTGGTACGGGGTGCCCTTCGGACAGCCGTTGACCCGTACCCGGGAGTACGTGGCCGTGGTCCGCGCGGCACTGACCCGCCGGCCGGTCCGGTTCGCCGGGCGGCACACGACGTTGCCGCTGCCCGGGGCGCCGGGCGAGCCGCAACGGTTGACGATGCGCCCGTTGCGGGGCGACCTGCCGATCTATCTGGCGGCGTTGGGGCCGAAGAATCTGGAACTGGCCGGGGAGATCGCCGACGGATCGCTGTCGCTCTTCCTGCCGCCGGAGGGCGTCACGGAGACACTCGCGCATATCGCGACAGGCCGGGACCGGGCGCCGGGCGACAAATCCGAGTTCGATCTGGTCGCCACGTTGCCAATGGCGATCGGTGATGACCTGGAGGCGTGCGCGAATAGGGTGAGGCCGTATGCCGCCCAATTCCTGGGCGTGGGCGGAACGGCCCGTAACTTCTACGTCGAACAGGCCGAGAGACTCGGTTACGGCGACGCGGCGCGCAAGGTGCGAAAACTGTTCCAGGAAGGCGACCCGGACGCGCTCGCGGCGGTACCGTTTGAATTCCTCGACCGTACGTGCCTAATCGGCCCCGCCGAGCGGATCGAGGCCAAGGTGCGCTCGTACGCCGCAGCCGGTCTCGGCACGTTGTCGGTCGCGCCACGCGGCGCCACGATGGGCGAGCGAATCGCCGGGCTGCGGGAGATGGCGGCTATCTGGCGGCGTTGTGGCTTTCCGCTTCGGAGTACTGGATGAGCCAGTCACGGAATTCGGAGGTCGCGAATATCTCCGTGTGTGAGGAGCTGTACCGGATGTCGACGCCGTCGCTGAACATGGTGGCGAGGTGTGCCATCACCTTGTCCTTGCTCTCGGCGATCGAGGTCAGGTAGGAGTCGGTGAACCAGGCGGTCGCCGGGGTGGCGACCGGGACCAGCGTGTCGCCACCGGTGAGGCCGATCAGGTCGGCGACGACCCCGAGCCCGCGGTAGAGGACGCGTTCCATCGGGTCCTGGTGGGGGCGTGGGTCATCCATGCGTTCCAGCACCTGGGCGAGCGGTGTCTCGGTCGCGGGTTTGCGCAGCAGGCGCGCGGCCGGCTCGGGACGGCGCTTGAGCTGGTGCAGCCGGAACATGACGGCGTCGCGTCTCGACGCGGCCAGGTGCCGCAGGTCAGGGTCGATGAAGAACATCCTTTCGACCGTCTCCCCCTGGCCTTCCAGCAGGTTCGCCACCGCGACGGCGATGACGGCGCCGGCGCAGTACCCGGCGAGCCGGTAGGGACCCGCCGGCTGGGCGACACGGATCTGGTCGGTGTACCGGACGGCGAGTTCCTCGATCGACGCGGGCGTGGGCTCGTCGTACCAACCGGGGGCGCGCAGACCGATCAGGGGGGCTGGCAACCCGATCCCGTCGAGGTGCTTGAGGAACCAGCTCACCTCGCCGTCGGCCCCGTGCACCAGCCACGTCGCGGTACCGCTTTCCCCCGCGAGGCGCAATTGCGGGCCGGGCCGGTTGATCGGCTGGTCGGCGATGAACTGGCCGAGCTGTGCCGGAGTCAGCACGCTGAGTGCCGCCGCGTCGGCGCGGAGGTGGAAAATCTCGAACAGATCGCGCCGGATGCGTTCCCATTCCCCGTCGATGATGCCCAACTCACCGAGAGTAACGTGGATCGGCGGCAGCTGTAACAATCCCATCGCCTCGGCGATGACCATTTGGCTGCCGACTGTCGCGTAATCGGCAAATTCGCTACTCAAGCGGCTCAGGGAGTCTTGTGGCACGCGTCAGTGTAGCTGGGAACCGATGGGGGAGGCGTGGCGCAGTGACCGTTGACATGCCCTGGACGCCCGACTATCGTCCCGGAGGCTGGTTGGCCCAAAAGTATTGTAAGGGAGTGTTGGTGACAGACACTCACGGCGCATCCGACAACGCCATAGCTATTGTGGGAGTGGCGGCACGGTTACCGGGCGCACGCAATGTCCGTGAGTTTTGGCGCAACCTCCAAGGCGGTGTGGAGTCTGTCGAGCGACTCGCCCCCGAGGTGGCGCGCGCACGGCAACTGCCGTCCGAAGCGGTGGACACGCCGGGTTTCCAACCGGTTACAAGCACCGCCGCCGATCTCGATCTGTTCGATCCTGAGTTCTTCGGATTCACACAACGTGAGGCCGAGCTTTGCGATCCGCAGTTCCGGCTGTTCCTCGAGCTTTCCTACACCGCGCTCACCGACGCGGGCTACGACCCGCGCGGGATCGGGCAGCGGGTGGGCGTGTTCGGGGGCGCGACCACGAACCGGTACCGGATCGACTACATCGAACGCAATCGCGCCGTCAGTCGCGCCGCCGGCCTGACCAGCATGAGCACCGGCAACAACCCGGACTACATCGCCCCGCTGGTGTCGTACCGCCTCGGGTTCATGGGACCGAGCGTGTCCGTCTACACCGCGTGCTCGACGTCCCTGGTCGCGGTGCACCAGGCGATGCAGGCCCTGCGCCGCGGCGAGTGTGATGTCGCGATCGCCGGCGGCGTGCAGGTCGACCTGCCCTTGGGCGGCGGCTACCCGTACCTGGAGGGTGGGATCCTGTCGCGGGACGGGCACGTCCGTCCGTTCGCGGCCGATGCCACCGGCACGATCTTCGCCGACGGCGGCGCGCTGGTGGTGCTCAAGCCGTTGGCTGCGGCAACGGCGGCCGGCGACCAGGTGTACGCGGTGATCAGGGGCTCTGCGGTCAACAACGACGGCAACCGGCGGGCCGGGTTCACCGCGCCCGGTGTGGACGGCCAGTTGGAGCTGGTCCGGGCGGCGTTGGACGACGCTCAGGTGCATCCCGAGGCGATCGGGATGGTCGAGGCACACGGCACCGGCACGGTCGTCGGTGACCCGATCGAGGTGGCGGCGCTGAGCGCCGCATACCGGGAGCGCACCGAACGTCGCCAGTACTGCTGGCTCGGTTCGGCGAAGGGCAACCTCGGCCACCTCGGCCCGGCGGCCGGCACGGTCGGCCTGCTCAAGGCGATCCTCGCGGTCCGCGACGGCGTCATCACACCGACCATCAACTGCGTCGAGCCGAACCCGGCGATGGACCTCGCGAACTCCCCGTTCCGGCTGGCCAGGGAGGTCCAGCACTGGTCCAACCCGGAGTGGCGCGACCGGGACGCGCCGCGGATCGCCGCGGTGAGTTCGTTCGGCATCGGCGGCACCAACGCCCACGTCATCGTCGAGCAGCCACCGGCACCGCCGGAGCCACCGGCTCGGACGACGGGGACGCCGCAGCTGTGGCCGGTGTCCGCCCGTTCCGCCGACGCCCTCGCCGCCAGTTGCGCGGCGCTGGCCGAGCACCTCGGCGACGCCGGGCACGACCCGGCCGACGTGGCGTTCACGTTGCAGGAAGGGCGGGCCGCGTTCGCGCACCGCAGGCTGGTGGTGGCCGGCGACCCGCAGGCGGCGGTCGCGGAGCTGGGCGGCGAGCCGACGGTACGCACTGTCGCAGGGGTCGCGGGGTCGCCGCAGGTGACGTTCCTGTTCCCCGGCCAGGGCGCGCAGTTCCCGGGCTCCGGGCGCGAGTTGTACCGGACCTGGCCGGTCTACCGGGACGCCGTCGACACCTGCGCCGACCAGTTGGCGCCGCTGCTCGGGTTCGATCTGCGGGAGCTGCTGAACGCCGAGGTCACCGACGAGCAGGCCGCGGCGAAGCTCAACGAGACCGCCGTGACCCAGCCCGCGTTGTTCACCGTGGAATGGGCCATGGCGCAGCTCCTGCGCTCGTTCGGCATCGAACCGGTGGCGCTGCTGGGCCACAGCATCGGGGAGATCGTGGCGGCGACGGTCGCCGGCGTGTTCGCGCTGCCGGACGCGCTGCGGCTGGTCGCGCGGCGGGGACAGCTGATGCAGGCGCTGCCGCCGGGCGGCATGCTGTCGCTGTCGCTGGGCGCGGAAGCGGTACGGGCGATGCTGCCGAGCGAGCTGGACATCGCCGCGAGCAACTCGCCGTCGTCGTGCGTCGTGTCCGGTGAGCTGGCCGCGGTCGAGCAGTTCGCGCAGGAACTGGCCGACATCGGGCTGTCCGGCTCCCTGCTGCGCACGTCGCACGCGTTCCACTCGCGGATGATGGCACCGATCTGCGACGACCTGGCGGCGCTGGTGGACAGCTTCCCCCGGCAGGCGCCGCAGCTGCGGTACCTGTCGAACGTCACGGGCGACTGGATCACCGACGAGCAGGCGACGAGCGCCGCGTACTGGGCGACGCACGTACGGCAGGAAGTGCGGCTGGAGGACTGCCTGGCGCGGCTCGACGAGCTGGCCGACGCGGTGCACGTCCAGGTCGGGCCGGGGCAGTCGATGTGCGTCTTCGCCCGCCAGTACGCCGCCAGTCAGGGCCGGTCGACGAGCGCGCTGACCACGATGGCGCTGCCGAACGACACCACCGCCACCGACGTGACGGTGCTGGCGACCACGGTGGGCCGGCTGTGGGTGTCCGGCGTCGACCTGGACTTCTCGGCGGTGCGGACGACCGACGGCGGCCGGCGGGTGAGCCTGCCGGGTTACCCCTACGAGCGGCGGCGCTGCTGGGTGGACCCGGATCCGGTGCGCCCGGGGGTGTTCGAGGACGACGTCGAGGTGCCCAACGACCCGTTGCTCACGCCGTTGTACCTGCCGGCGTGGCGGTCGCAGCCGGTGCCGCGCCGGGGCGGGAGCCTGCTCGGCGAGACGTGGCTGATCCTCGCGGGCGACGACCCGGTGGGCGCGGAGATCATCGCGGAGGCCCGGCGGCGGGACGTGTTCGTGCTGCCCGCGTACGCCGGCCCGGGGTTCGTGTCGGCACCGGACGGCTACGAGTTCGACCCGGACGACAGCCACGACGTGGAACTGCTGGTGGAGGCGGTGTACCAGGCGGGTCTGCTGCCGGACCGCATCGTCTACGCGGTGTTCGACGGCGGCCCGGCCGTCGATCCGGAACTGGTCGCGATGCGGGGCTACCACCGGATGGCGGCGTTGGCCAAGGCGATGCTTCGGACCTTCCGGGCCGAGGTGGAACTGGTGGCGGTCACCGACCGGGTGTGGTCGGTCAACGGCGAGCCGGCGCGGCCCGAGGGCGCCACCGTCGCCGGTCCGTTGCGTACCCTGCCGCGTGAGCTGAGCACGGTACGGGTGCGGCAGGTCGACGCGGCGCTGACCGCTGCGGCGGTCGCGGTGGCCGTGGTCGGTGAGATCGGTGCCGGCGGCGACGCGGAACTGGTGGCGCTTCGCGGACATCGGCGCTGGGTGCACCACCACGCGTCGATCCCGAACGAACCGGTGAGCGTGCCACGGTCGGTCGACGGCAGCGGCGTCCTGCTCATCACCGGTGGGCTCGGCGGCCTCGGCCTGGCGATCGCGCAGGACCTGGCGGCGCGGCAACCGACCGACTTGGTGCTGGTGAGCCGGGGCGGACTGCCGGACCGGGAGCGCTGGGACGACCCGGGTACGCCGCACGGCGTGCGGGACCAGATCGCAGCGGTCAGGCGGATCGAGGCGAGCGGCGCCCGGGTACTGGTGCTGCGCGCCGACGTGACCGACGCCGACGCGATGGCGTCGGTGGTGCGGCGGAGCCAGGCCGAGCTGGGGCCGATCACCGGGATCATCCACGCTGCCGGGATCGCCGGGGGACAACTGCTGGCACTGCACGACGCGGAGACGGCCGACCGGGTGCTGGCGCCGAAGGTGCGTGGCACGCTCGTGCTCGACGCGCTCGTGCGGGCCGGTCAGCTGCCCGAGCTGGACTTCATCGCGCTCTTCTCGTCGATCGTCGCCGTCTCGGCCGACTACGGGCACAGTGACTACGCGGCGGCGAACACGTTCCTCGACGCGTACGCCACGTCCCACGCGGACGGTTCGCCGTACGTGGTGGCGATCAACTGGTGGGGCTGGCAGGAGGTCGGCATGGTGTCGACCGACCGCGCCGGGGAGGGGTTCCGCACCCTGCGACGGCTGCGGGGCGGCTCGGCGGTGACGGCGCTCGACCACCCGTTGGTGCACCGCGCGTCGCCCGACGGAGAGGGCTGGACCTTCGAGGTCGACCTGGACGTGGACAGCCACTGGGTGTTGACCGATCACCGGATCGGCGGCGTCGGTGTGCTGCCGGGCACGAGCCTGCTGGAAATGGTCCACGCGGCTGCCCGGCACGTGTGGGGTGAGGTGCCGGTACGGCTCGAGGACGTCGTCTTCATCGACCCGGTGCGCGTCACGGCGGCAGCGACCGGAACGATCACGCTGTCGCCGGCGCACGCGGGCGGATTCGAATTCGCGATCAGCTTCGCCCTCGCGGGCCAGTCGGCCACGGTGCACTGTCGCGGCAAGGTCCGTGCCGTACCGGACGGCACCGCCGAGCGTATCGACATCGCGGAGTTCCGGGAGGAACTGGTCGAGGAGGACGCGACCCAGCCGTACTCGGGGCTCGTCGCGTTCGGGCAGCGGTTCCAGGCGGTCAGCCGGTACTGGGCGAAGGACAACCGGGGCCTGGTCGAGTTGGAGCTGCCGGCGGTGGGGCGCGACGACGCGGACCGGTACGCGCTGCATCCGGCGTTGCTGGACCGGGCGGTCTACGGGTTGTCCGGCGTCGAGGGTCGCCGCTACCTGCCGTTCCTGTACCGGTCGGTGGAGGTGCACCGCCGTATTCCGGAACGGTGCTGGGTGGTGCAGACCTATCACAGCGACCCGACGCGACCGGAGTTCATGGAGATCGACGAGGTCGTCGTCGACGCCGACGGCACGGTCTGCGTGACCGTGAAGGGGTACTCGCTGCGCAGCGTGGACGAGGCAGCGGCGGTCACGGCCGCAGTGCCGGGGGTCGAGCAGGCCGCTCGCGGTGCCGGCATGCTGACCAACGCCGAGGGCGGCGAACTGTTCCGGCGGATCATGCAGCTGCGACCGGGGCCGCAGGTCATCACGTCGATCGGATCGCTGCCGGAGCGGTTGGCGATCGCCCGTACGTTCAACCAGCAGGCGGTCGAGGCGGCGGAGACGGTCGCCGAGCCGGTACGCACGATCGGAACGACGTTCGTGGCGCCGCAGACACCGGTGCAGCGGGAGCTGGCGCGGCTGTGGTGCGAGTCGCTCGGGCTGACCCAGGTCGGTATCGACGACGACTTCTTCCTGCTCGGCGGCTCGTCGCTGACGGTGGTGCAGCTGGCGTCGCGGATCCGGGAACGGCTGACGGTGGAGTTGTCCGCCGCGGACATGTTCGAGTACCCGACCATCCGCAAACTGGCGGGCCTGCTGGACTCGGATTCCGACCGGACCGCCAATGCCATCGGCTGAGTACGAGTTCGGCCACGGACAACGGTGGCGGGTGTGGCCGACCCTGGTGGCGCGTACCGCCGGAATGCCGTTCGACTGGCTGGAGATCGAGGCGACCGGCGATTTCGACGTCGACGAGAAGGCGGCGCGGCAGGCGCTGGCAGCCGTCGACGAGCAGCCACGGCTGCGGGAGGCGCTGCTGTGGCAGAATCCCGCGGTCTACCGTCGCCGGTACCGTGCCCGCGAGAAGGCGGGAAAGCCGAGCGAACAACGCAAACGGGACCGGGCACTGTGGGCCTACGCCTCCCGGTACTGCGCCAAGAACGACATGATCGGCTTCTTCGGCCCGGTCGTCTGGGGGCGGTGGACCGACGGGCCCACCGACGTCAGCGAAGCAGGCCGGCCACCACGGCAACGTGGCACGTTCTTCGAGTCGTGGGCGATCCGCGCCGTCACCGACGCCCTGCACGAACGGCACGACCTGAGCCGCTGGACAGTACCGCGACGTGCGCCGGTGACCCACCTGGAAGGCGAGACGCTGTTGCTCGCCGACGGCACCGAACTGCGGCTGTCGGCGCTGCGCAGCCGGGTGCTGCAACTGTGCGACGGCCGTCGTACCGTCGACGACGTCGTGGCGGAGGTCCCCGACACCGACCGCGACACGGTGCTCGGCGAGATCGACCGGCTGCGGACGATGCGGCTACTGACCAGCGGTTTCGCGGTGATCCGAGGCGTGAGACCGGAGCGCGCGCTGCGGGGCCAGTTGCTGCGGGTGACCGACCCGGCCCGACGCGCGGCGGCGCTGACCGACCTCGACCGGGTCGTCGAGGCGCGGGACCGGGTGGCCGCGGTACACGAGGACCTGCCCGCGCTCGACGCCGCACTGACCGACCTCGACGCCCGGTTCGTCGAGCTGACCAGCGGCGACGCGTACCACCGGGCCGGCGACTTCTATGCCGGGCGCACCGTGCTGTTCCAGGACTGCCTGGGCGACCTCGACGTTTCGCTGAGCACCCGGCTGCTCGCCGACGTCGGACCGGCGCTGGACCTCGTGCTCGCCGGGGCCGCGTGGTACTGCCGCCGCACCGCCGCCGAGTACGAGGCGTGGCTCACGCCGCAGGTGGACCCGGTGGCGGGGGTGCCGCTGCTCAACGTCATGGACATGGTCGGCAGGTCGGCCACGTACGGCGACTCGTCGCCGCCCGCGGAGGCCGCCGCCGCGGAGCTGCGGCGCCGCTGGGAGAGCCTGCTGGTACCCGATCCCGACGCCAGGGCGGTGCAGCTGACCAGCGAGGGCCTGCGGGCCGGTGTCGAGGCGGCGTTCCCAGCCGGCCCGCCGCTGTGGGCGCAGGCCCGCTGGCACAGCCCCGACCTGATGTTCGCGGCCACGGACCTGGAGCAGGTGCGCGCCGGCCGGGCGTTGACGGTGCTGGGCGAGGTGCATCCGGCCATGCAGACCATGGACGTGCTGTCGGCGTACGAGTTCCATCCGGATCGCCCGGCGTTGTACGCGCTGATCGACGAGGCGATGGGCGACGACCGGGTCATGCCGCTCTACCAGCTCGGCGCGGGCGTGCTCAACTCCCGCACGGTGCCGCCGGACACGTACCTGTCGGCGCGGTACCGCTACCTCGGACTCACCGCGGAGGCGCCGTACGGCCCGGCCGACAGGCTGCTGCCCGCTTCCCGGCTACGGCTGCGGCGCGGCGACGCGGGGCTCGTGGTGACCGACGTGCGGGGCGACTTCGAGGCACCGGCGGTGCAGGTGTTGGGCGACTTCCTGTCGCACGCGGCGGCGCAGCGGTTCGGGATGTTGCCGACCCGCCCCCACCAGCCGCGGGTCACGGTCGACAACCTGGTCGTGGCGCGGGAGTCGTGGACGGTCCCGGCGGGGCGCCTGGACGGCGCGGGTCGGGTGTCGCATGCCGCGGCCGGTCGGCTGCGCGACGAGCTGGGCGTGCCCCGGCACGTCTTCGCCACCGTTGCCGGAGAACGCAAGCCGTTCCATGTCGACCTGTCGAACCCGATGTCACTGGCGGTGCTCAGCCACCGACTGCGACGGCGGGGAAACGCCCAGCTCCGGTTCAGCGAGATGCTGCCAGGGCCGGAGCAGCTGTGGCTCAAGGACGCCCACGGCCGGCGGTACACCGGGGAGTTCAGGTTCGTCTGCGTGGATCGGCTCGGCCGATGAGCGTTCACCTGGCGCCGACGACGCCGGCTGCCCGCCGCGGCCCGCCCGGCCGCGCGGCGCCATGTCGTGACCGGGGATTGGTTCTTCGTCGTCGACACCGAGCGGTCGGTGGCGGCGACGCTGTTTGGTCAGATCATCGGCCGCAGGGTGCGGTGGTGCTGGTGTTTCGGTGGGAGGCAGTGTGAAAGCCGTCGTGGTGGAGCGGTTCGGCCCCGCGGAGTCGCTGTCGGCGACCGACTTCGCCGAACCGGTGCCGGGCGAGAACGAGGTCCTCGTCCGGGTGGAGAAGGCCGGTATCAACTTCGCCGACAAGCACGTCGTCGAGGGCTCCTACAGTTACCGGCCCTCGTTGCCGTACATCCCGGGCATCGAGGCGGTCGGCACCGACCCCGACGGGCGGCGGGTCGTCGCGTTGCCCCGTACCGGTGGGGCGTGGGCGGAGTGGGTGGCCGCGCCCGCCGCGACGTTGGTCGCGGTGCCCGACGCCATCACCGACCTGCAGGCACTCGCGGTGGCCAACCAGGGGTTCGCGGCGTGGCACATCCTGCGTACCGCGGGCCGGATGACCCGGCAGGACACCGTGGTGGTCACCGCCGCCGCCGGGGGCGTCGGATCACTGGCGGTCCAGCTGGCCCGGGCGTGGGGCGCCAAGCGGGTGATCGCGCTCGCGTCCACCGGGACCAAGCGTGACCTCGCGGTCCAGCTCGGCGCCGATGTGGCGCTCGACCCGACCTCCGAGGACCTCGCCGACGAGCTGGCCGCCGCGAACGACGGCAAGCCGGTCGACCTGTACCTGGAGATGTCGGGCGGTGCCGCCCTCGACACCGCGCTCGCGTCGCTGGGGCGGCTCGGCCGACTGGTCACCTACGGCGCGGCGTCGGGCCGGGGTAGCACACCGATCCGCTCCGAGTCGCTGATGCAGGGTTCCCGCAGCGTCGTCGGTTTCTGGGCGAACGACCTGGTCACCCGCTATCCGCGGATCACGGCGGAGACGATGACCGGTCTGTTCGCGATGATCAGCAGGGGTGCCCTGACCCCGGTCACCGAGCACGTGTATCCGCTGGCCGAGGCGGGCAAGGCGCTGACGGCGCTGGCCAACCGGGAGACGACAGGGAAGCTCATCCTCGATGTCACCGGCTGACGGGGAACCGTTCACGTCACCGACCGACGAGGGACTGTTCTCGCTGATCAGCGCGGCAGGGCAGCGCGACCCCGAGCTGGCCGCGATCCGGTCCGGCGACCGGTCGATCAGTTACGCGCGGCTGCTCACCACCGCGTCGTGGCTGGCGGGGCAGTTGCGCGCCGCCGGTGTCGGGCCGGGCGACGTCGTCGCGGTCTGCGCCGGGCGGTCGACCGAGTACCTCCTCGGTATTCTCGCCGCGCTCGCCGCCGACGCGGTGTTCCTGCCGATCGACCCGGACACGCCACCGGGCCGGGTCGCCGCCGTGCTCGGCGAGGCCGCCCCGGCCGCCGTCCTGCGGGCACCGTCGTCTCCCCTGCCGGTGACGACGACGCCGGTCATCGACCTGGACTGGGCGGCGGCGCCGGCCGCCGCCCCGGTGGCGCAGCCGACGGCGCACGGCGACGATCCGGCGTACCTCATCTACACCTCCGGTTCCACCGGTACGCCCAAGGGGGTGCTCTGCCACCACCGGGGGATCATCAACCTGCTGGCCGACTTCGCGGCGCGGCAGCCGCTCGCCCCGGGCGCGGTCGGCACGATGTGGTCGTCGGTCGGCTTCGACGCGTCGGTGTACGAGATCTTCTCGGTGCTGCTCGCCGGCGGCACCCTGCTGGTCGTGCCCGACGACGTGCGGCTGGAGCCGGCGGCGATGTTCGCGCTGATGGCCCGGCACGCGGTGGCGACCGCCTACCTGCCACCGGCCGTCCTGTCGTCGCTGGGCACGTGGGTGGACGCGCACCCGGGTGCGCTCACGCTGCGACGGCTGATGGTCGGCGTGGAACCGATCCCGGAGCGGCTCCTGCACGGGATCGCCGCCGCCGTACCGGGGCTGAAGATCATCAACTCGTACGGGCCGACCGAGGCCCACGTCATCGCCACCGCGTACGACATCACCGGCGACGACCCCGAGCCGGACGACGGCCGGACCCCGATCGGCACGGCGGTACGCGGCGTCACCACGCACGTCCTCGACCCCGACGGCCGCCCGGTCGCCGCCGGGCAGGTCGGCGAGCTGTGGGTCGGCGGGGTCCAGGTGGCGCTCGGTTACCACCGGCGGCCGGAACTCACCCGGGAACGCTTCGTCCCCGACCCCTTCGACACCGCCCCTTCCGCCCGCCTGTACCGCACCGGCGACCTGGTGAGACACCGCCCCGATGGCAACCTCGTCTACTGCGGACGCGCCGACCGGCAGATCAAGCTGCGCGGATTCCGCGTCGAACCGGCCGAGGTGGAGGCGGTGCTCGAACGCCACCCCGGTGTGTCGGGCGCGGTCGTCGTGCAGCCGGAGTCGGCCGCCGAGACGCTCTGCGCCTACGTCACCGGCGCCGGCACCGCGGAATCCCTGCTCGCCCACGCGCGTGAGCTGCTGCCGGACTACATGGTGCCGAACTGGGCGGTCTTCGTCGCCGAGTTCCCGTTGACGGCGAACGAGAAGCTCGACCGGGCAGCCCTGGCCCGGCGTCCTGCGCCGATCGCTCCGACCGGCGGGAACGCGCCCCGGACGCCGACCGAGGCGACGCTGGCCCGCCTGTGGGCGGAGGTGCTCGGCGTCGAGGCGATCGACGTGGCCGCCGATTTCACCGCGCTGGGCGGGCACTCGCTGGCCGCGGTGCGGCTGGGCGGGCGGATCCGACGCGACTTCGGGGTCACCCTGACCGTCGCCGACGTCTACCGGCACCGCACCGTGTCCGCCGTCGCCGCGGCCATCGACGCTCAGGCGGCCACCACCGCGGTGCCGAGCGCCGCGCGGCCGAGCCGGCGGATCGGGCCGCTCTCATCGGCGCAGCAGGCGTTGTTGCTGCTGCACCGGCTGTACCCGAACTGCCAGGCGTACACCCTGGCGGTGCCGCACCGCCTGACCGGTGACCTCGACGTCGCCGCCCTATCGACGGCGCTGAACCTGCTGGTGGAACGGCATTCGGCGCTGCGCACGATCATCACGACGGTGGCCGACCGGGACGTCCAGCGCGTCGTCGACCACGAGCCGATCGACCTGCCGGTGGTGACGGTGCCGGAGGAAGAGTTGGCGAAGCACTGTGCGGCCGAGGTCGCGGCGGCGGATTTCGACCTGTCCGGAGGCCGGCTGTTCCGGGCGGTGCTGTTCCGGATGGGAGCCGACCAGCACGCGTTGTTGCTGCTGGCGCACCACATCGTCACCGACGGCTGGTCGTTCAACGTGATCCAGCGCGATCTCGGGCTGGCGTACGAGGCCGTACGGGCCGGCCGGCCGCCGGCGTGGGAGCCGTTGCCGGCGCAGTTCATCGACCTGGCGGCCGAGCAGCAGGCCCCCGGATACCAGGAGACAGTCGCCGCTGAGCTGGACTTCTGGCGGCGGGAGCTGGCCGCGATCCCGGCGCCGCTGCGGCTGCCGGTGCAGCGGGTACGGCCGGCCCGGCCACGGTTTCACGGCGGTCGGGTGACGGTTCCGGTTCCGGAGTCCACCATGGACGCCGTCAGGGAACTGGCGCGGGCGCTGCACACCACGGTGTTCGCCGTGCTCGTCACCTGCGTCCAGGTGATCGTCGCCCGATACAGCGGTCGCGACGAGTTCCTACTGGGTATGCCGGTGGCGGGGCGTGACGACCTGCGGGCCGAGGACGCGGTGGGGTTCTTCAACAACTCGCTGGCGCTGCGCTGCGAGGTGGCCGACGACGCGACGGTCGCGGAGCTGACCACCGCCACGCACGAGCGGCTCATGGGGGCGTTGGCGCACCCGCATGTCCCGTTCGACGTGCTGGTACGCGAGGTGAACGCCCCCCGCACGCCGGGCGCGAACCCGCTGTTCCAGATGTGGTGCAACATGCTCTCCTACCCGCCGGCGCCGCTGCGGCTGCCCGGCTGTGTGGTCGAGCCGCTGCCGGTGCCGCTGGCCGGGGCGCTGTTCGACCTGTCCTGGTACTTCGTCGAGGACGGCGCCGACCTGAACGTCGAGGTCGTCTACGACGCGGAGCTCTTCGAGGCCGGCCACGCCCGGGCGATGGCCGAGCACCTGCGCACGCTGCTGCCACTGGCCGCGACCGCGCCGGACGGCGCGATCCGTGACCTCGACTTCGGGCTGCACGACCCTGGCCGGGCGCCACGACAGTTCGTCACGCCGGGCCCGCGCATCGTGGACCGGTTCCGGCAGGCCGCGTCGCGGGACGGGGCGGCGCCCGCGATCGACGACTCGCACTCGTACGCGGAGCTGGACACGGCGGTCACGGAGCTCGCCGCCGGCTGGCGCGGGAAGGGTCCGATCGGCATCGTGGCGGGGCGGACCTCCGCGCTGCCGGTCGGTGTGCTCGCGGCACTCGCGGCCGGCGTTCCGTTCGTGTTGTTCGACGCGGCGCAGCCGCTCGCCCGGTTGCGCCGGATGATCGCGCAGGCGCGGCTGGGCCACTGGTGGGATGCCACCGACGGGCAGTACCCGGAACTGGTCGGGCAGCTCGACGGCTGTGACTGGGGCGCGGGTGCCGACGTCGCTGACGGCACCGCGTACGTCGCCTTCACGTCCGGCACCACCGGTGCGCCCACGGCCATCGCCGCAGGCGAGGAACCGCTGCGGGCATTCCTGGAGTGGTACGTGCCGCGGTTCGGCCTCACCGCGCAGGACCGGTTCGTCCTGTTGTCCGGGGTCGGGCATGATCCGCTCTTCCGCGACGTGCTCACGCCGCTGTCCATCGGCGCGCGGCTCTTCGTACCTCCGCGGGCGGCGGTGGAGTCACAGATCGCGATGGTGCGGTGGCTCGCCGAGATCGAGCCGACGGTCCTGCACCTGACACCCGCCCTGGGGCGGCTGTTGAGTGCCGCGGCGGTCGTCGAAGGAGTCACGCTGCCGTCGGTGCGGCTGGTGGGGTTCGGCGGCGCGGCGATGACGCGCGTGGGGACCGCCGATGCCCGGGTCCTGTTCCCGCAGGCACAGCTGATGTCGTACTACGGCACCACCGAGACGCCACAGGTGGTGAGCGTGGCCGACCTGGGCACCGACGCGGGCATCGGTTCCGGTGGACCGACCGCGCAGGTGTCGGTGGTCACGCCCTCCGGTGCGCGCGCACCGGTGAACGGCGCGGGCGAGATCGTCGTACGCAGCCCGTACCTCGCCCTGGGTTACCTGGGCGACCCCGCCCGGACGGCGCGACAGTTCCGGCTCGGCGACGGGGTGCGCGAGTACCGCACCGGCGACGTGGGGCACACCCGGCCGGACGGCACCGTCGTGATCACCGGTCGGGCGGATCGGCAGATCACCGTCAACGGTCTCCGGGTGGAGCCGGCGGAGCTGGAACTCGTCGCCCGGGAACACCCCCTGGTACGTGACTGCGTGGTGACGACTGCGGTCCGGTCGTCGTCGACCGAGGTCATCGCCTTCGTGGAAGGCGACCCGGGGGCGCTGACCGGCGACACCGTGCTCCGGCACTTCGCGGAACGGCTGCCGGCGACCATGGTGCCGACCCGGGTGATGGTCATGCCGGCGTTCCCGTTGACCCCGAACGGCAAGCCGGACATGGCCCGGCTGGCGGACATCGCGAAGACCGCCACCAGCGCGCCGGCCTCTCCCGTCAAGGGAGCCGCCGCGCTGGTGGCCACGATCACCCACGTCTGGAGCACGGTGCTGGACACGCAACCGGCGGGGCCGGAGGTCAACTTCTTCGACTGCGGCGGTACGTCGGCCGACCTGCTGAAGGTGCAGACGGAGCTGTCCCGTCGGCTGTCGCGGGAGGTGGCGCTGCTGGACCTGTTCCGCTATCCGACGATCGCGGGCCTCGCGGCGGCGTTGGCCACCTGACCGCTACCCGCTCCAGGCGGGTGCCGCCGCGACGGCGGGGGCCAGCGTCGCCGGAGTGGGGAAGTCGAGGATGTCGAGCAGATCGACGTCCTTCGCCAGATCCGTCCGGATGAGGGCCCGGATACGCACCGCCGTCAGTGACGTGCCACCGAATTCCACGAAATCGCTCTCCGCGCCGAGCGCGTCGTTCTTCAGCGCCGTCCGCCAGATGGTGACCAGTTGTGTAGTGACCTCGCCAGACATGGGTTCCCTCTATCTTGTGTTCATTGTGCCGAGTGGCACGGCGACGCTGGTCAGTCGCAGCAGTTCGGCACCTCGTGCGAGTTTCGCCTCAAGGCTTCCGCGACCGAGTATCAGCCGTTGCGCCCCTGCCTCGATCGCGAGCCGCAGCGGTTCGTAGACGACCAGATTGAAATACGAGTACGTACCCGCGGTCCGCTCGTAGTCACAGCCCCAGCACCGCACCCGCCACATCCTGTCCTGCCGCCCGACGATCGTGAACGCGACCGGGTCGCCGCGGTCCGGATCATCGTCGCCGAACACCGCCAGGCAGGTCGCCTGATCGCCCAGTGTTCGCGCGATGCTGGCCAGGTAGTTCTCGTAGTCCTGGACGGTGCCGGCCACCCCGTACTTCAGTTCCACATTCCGCAGCAGTGGCGCCAGGCGCCCGTGCCACGCCGACAGATCGACCTCGACGATTCGTAATCCCGCCGCCCGGAACCGCCGCTGCTCCTTGCGGATCATCTCCCGCCGACTCGAAGACTGCGCCGCCAGGTATCCCGCGAAGGAGTCGAAGGACACCGGGACGAACGCCTCGTTGCTCTCCACCAGCACCGGGTCGTCCGCCGCGACCAACGGCAGCACCGCCGCCAGCAGCTCGTCGTCCAACAGCGGAAAGCACGCGAAGTCCAGCCGCTCGGACTCCTCCGTCACCAGCTTCCAGCCGGCTTTCAGCAGGGCGGCCCGCACGGGGCCCGACTCGGCGGCGGGGCTCACCGCGGCCACCGCCGGTGCCCGGCCGAGCGAACCGAGGTAGCTGCCCGTACGCCATCCCCGGGTCGCCTCCGACCCTTCGAGCACCAGCCGAGGATGAGGCGCCACGGCGTACGGCTGCCCGACCGGATAAACCGGAAGGAGGCCCTTTGGGCCCGGCTTCCCGGCCCCGACGACGACATACCTCGCGAGGTGGCCCATAGCCGCCAGGGCCCTGTCCACCCGCATCATTTCGAGCTGGTCTACTTGACCCGTCAACGCCGGCCCCACGTCACGCAGAACCGTAAACAAATCAGTGCTGACTGTTACATGGTTATCATCAGGCTGCGACATTATGGGGAATGCTAAGGTCTGCCCTCGGCACTGTCAATGATGTCACCCACATCGTGCGGCGTATTCCAAAACGCCTGATTGTCGGGTGACCGGGCCGGTGCGTTCGGTTAGCGGTGGCGGGGGAGAGGTCGACCTCGAAAACGAAAGCGAGGGGTGCCTGGCAAAAGAGTTTCCCGCCCGCATCGGTCTGCATCAGGAACTGACGAGCGGGGGCCACCGGCGTAACGTCGGCATGCCAGTGGACGCGCAGTGATTCCTCGAATGCGCCGAGGTCCGCGTCGATCAACAGCGGGCGGAGCCGCCGAATATGTCGCCATGGCCAAGACGCAGGATCATTGCGTTGTCGCGGGTGCGGTCCCCGGTCAGGGCCCCGGCAAAGTCGTGAGGGGTCTCCGGCTTGGTAGGCGCCCGGGGATGCGCGCGCTGCCGGCATCATCGGCCCCTGCCGGGTCGGTCTGCCCTGTGTTGGTCCCTATGGAGCTGCCCCGTTTGTGCGGTCGGTGGAGTGGGAGCGTGGACGGGGCAGCTCCGTAAGGGCTGAAGGGCAGGTCCCCGGCCGGGTGGGGGCATTTGTCAGGTCGCCGCCCGACTGCCCGGCGCACGGGGCGGCGTAGCTGCGGCCTCCCGGGCATTTGGGCGAAATGTGGAACAGCTGAGGTTCGGCGGAACCGAGGCCCCGGCCCCCGGTACGGCGCACCACTACCAGGAGCGCCATTTCCGACGGCACGACTGACCACGCGGGAGATCTTGGTAAAGAATGGCCCCCGGAGGGGCCAATTCCTTCCATGATCTCCGGCCATCCTGAGATGCGGAACGGGATTCCCGAGGGGTGGATGAACTTCGGGCGGGATCGGACACCTCGCGACTTTGCCGGGGCCCTGGGTCCCCGGTCGGCCGGGGACCGTGGCCCGGCGGAGCTGTGGGCACGGCGGCTCGATGCCGTGGGACGCCGCCTATGGAGCCCGGACTCCCTGATCAAGCGCTCCCGCCCGACTTCGCAATCGCCCTGGGCCAGTATGCTTCGCTGCGGCATCCGCCACGGCCGGGCCCCGGGTAGTTGGGACCTCCAAGTACCGCGAGGTCTGACGCGACGTCCGGGTCGCCCGCACCGGGGTCAGGCGTTCCCGAGCGGGTAGTAGTCGGTGCCCATGAGCCGGCGGACGTCGGTGAGGGTCTGTCGCGCGATTCCGGAAGCGTGTTCGTTCCCCGTCTTGAGGACGGACATCAGGTGGCCGGGATCAGTCAGCAGCGCGCTGCGGCGCTCGCGGATCGGGCGGAAGAACTCGTTCACCGCCTCCGTCACGGCCTTCTTCAGCCCGGCACCGCCGCTGTCGGCACAGGCGGCAGCGAACTCCTCGGGACTCTGGCCCGCCGCCAGAGAGCCCAGCAGCACCAGGTTGGAGACCTCCGGTCGCTGATCCGGATCGTAGGTGACCTCCCTGATCGAGTCGGTCTTCGCACCCTTGATCAGTTTTGCGGTCTGCTCGGCCGTGGCACCGAGGTTGATGGAGTTGTTGAGGCTCTTGCCCATCTTCTTGCCATCGACCCCCAACAGCAGCGGGGCGTTGCTGAGCAGGATCTCAGGCTCCGGGAAGTAGGCTTCACCGGCACCGAACCGCTCGTTGAACCGCCGGGCGATGTCCCGGGTCACCTCCACGTGCGGCAACTGGTCCTTCCCGCCGGGCACCAGGTTGCCCTTGCAGAACAGAATGTCTGCGGCCTGGTGAACCGGGTAGGTGAACATCAGGCCATTCACCTGCGGCCGGTTGGAGGAACGAATCTCTTCCTTGACAGTTGGGTTCCGCTGCAACTCGCTGACCGAAACCAGGCTCAGGAACGGCAACATCAACTGGTTCAGCTCAGGTACGTAACTGTGCGCGAAGATCGTGCACCGTTCGGGATCGAGCCCGATGGCGAGATAGTCGGCCATGCATTCGAGGACGTTCTGGCCGATCTCGGCGCTGATGTCACGATCCGTGAAGACCTGGTAGTCGGCGAGCAGGACGAACAGCTCGACGCCGAGATCCTGCAGGCGGAGCCGGTTCTGCAGAGTGCCGAAGTAGTGACCGACGTGCAGCCGACCGGTGGGGCGCTCCCCCGTCAGCATCCGGAACCGCTCGGGATGCTCCGAAATCTCCCGCACCAGGGCAGGGTTGCGGGCTATCGCCGCCGCAAGCGGGGCATTTGGAGCCTCAGTCATCGGGCAAGTGTAATCGTGTCGAGCAGGTGTGGTCGACGGGAGGGTGGTCGGGCAGGGTGGCCGAACTGAAACTGTTGTCGGTCGCGATGTCGGCCGACAGTTGGGAAAGGACGTCGCGGTAGCGTCCGTGCGCTCAGCTTCCGAACTCCAGACTGCCGTCGGCGCGACCCTTGGTGACCACACGGTTGATCGAGACGGTGGCCAGGGCGAACCAGCCGATGCCGACGAGCGCCTCCAGCGCGAGCCTCGGCCACACCTCGGACCAGGCGCCACCGGCGAGAACGGCACGGATGGCCTGCAGGCCGTTGGTCAACGGGAACAGGTGGAGAACCGGTTGCAGCCAGGCGGGCCAGAAGGAGATCGGAACGTTCACGCCGCAGAACGCCATGATGGGCAGGTAGCCGAGGTTCAGCACGATCACCTGCAGGCTGCGGTAGCGCACGGCGAGACCGGCCAGGAAACATCCGTAGCAGTAGCAGCTGAGCGCGACGAGGAGGATGATCGCCGCCGCGGGCAACGCCTCCGGCCACGGCAGCGGTACGCCCAGCAGCGGCGGCAGGACGAGCCAGCCGATGACAGAGCTGGCGATACCGCTGGCGAGCCAGTGCAGACCGCGCCCGAGGTACACGGGTACGTGGCTGGTCGGGGCTATCGCGAGCAGCGGCAGGGTGCCCAGCCGGCGCTCACCGGCCATCGTCAGCACGACGATCATCGACTCCAGGCACGAGAGCGCGACGATGTTGCCCACCAGCACGAACTGCATGGTGGCGTCGTCGGCGACGAACTTCCCGATCAACGCGAAGAACGTCACCTGCGTCAGCAGCCGTGCCACCCAGCCGAACAGCCAGGTGCGCCACGTGTGCACCGTTCGCATCTCCGCGATCGAGAACAGCAGCGACTGGTACCCGAGGCGCAGCCAACCGGTACCCAACGAAGAAGCTCGGAGAGAAGAAGGACTGTTCATGAGTGACCCACGTGTGCCGTCTCGCGGCTCTGATCGATGATTCGGTTGATGAGCAGGAACCCGGCGATCAGCGCTGCCGCGCCGAGACCGACCGTCATGGCGATCCAGGCCGGCCATGCCTCCGGCAGGTCCCCGCTCATCGAGCCGCGCAGCAGATCGGCGCTCCACGACAGGAAGATGACCCGGCTGATCGGTTCCAGCCAGCCCGGTAGGAGCGCGACCGGCACCAGGACCCCGCCGAGAATGTAGAACGGGTAGGTGAGCGCGTTCTGGAACACGTGCAGCGCGCGCGACCTGATGAACACGGCGGCGAGCAGGGTGGCGGTACCGGCCATCGCGAAGCAGGTGGCCAGGATGGCCACGACGAACACGCCAGGTCGTTCGAGTGGTACGTCGGCTCCGAATCCGACGACTGCCACCAACCATGATTCGAGGAAGGTCAGCGCGCCGGCCAGGATGACGACTCCGATCCGCCCGAACACCACGAGACTCACCGGAGTCAGCGAGGCGACCAGCAGTTCCATCCGCCCGGCCCACCGCTCCTCTTCGATGATCGAGGCGGCCAGGTCCAGCGACATCAGCCAGAGCCCGATCAGGCCCGGCGCGAGTACGCCGTTCACCAGCGTCCCCGACCGCTGTCCGCTCACGACAAGGGACAGGAAGATGACGCTGAACAGCGGCGAGGTCAGCAGGATCAGCAGGTGGCCCGGGCTGCGCCGGGTGATGGCGAGCTGCAACCGGAAGGCCGCGGCGATGACCCGTAGCGCGTTCACACCGACATCGCTCTCGTGCCGATCAGCCGCAGGTACACGTCCTCGAGCGTGGGCTCGCTCCGGCGCGCCGACAGCACACCCCGCTCGATCAGCCACATCAGGAGCCGTGCCACGTCAGCGGGTTCCCTCAGCAGCGCCCGGTGGCCGCCGTCACGTGGTTCGACGCTCTCCACGAACGCCAACTCCGACACCTGGGCCAGCACCGCCGGGTCGTCGCAGGTGAAGTCGACGCACTCGCGGGCATCCAGGTACCGGCCGATGTGTCTGGTCGGTTCATCGAGCACGAGCCGGCCGCGGTCGATGAGGGTGACCCGGTCACAGAGGGCCTCGGCCTCGGCCATGTCATGCGTGGTGAGGAAAACGGTACGCCCTTCCTGCCGCAGTTCCCGCACGAGTGCGCGGAAATCGCGGGCGGCGACCGGATCCATACCGATGGTCGGCTCGTCGAGGAACAGAATGCGGGGTCCGTGTATCAGCCCACGAGCAAGGTGCAGCCGTTGTTTCATTCCCCGGGAGAATGTCTCCACGGGTTCATCCGCCCGGTCGGCGAGCCCCATCCGCTCAAGCAGTTCGGAGCAGCGGGTCCGAGCGGTACGGCGGTCCAGCCGATAAAGTGCGGCCCAGAAGGCGAGATTCTGTCGCGCGCTGATCCGGGGATACAGCCCCCGCTCACCACCGAATACGACACCGACGTTCTCCCGGACCGTCTGCGGATCGGTGACCAGGTCTTTCCCCAGCACCCTCGCGGTACCGGAGGTGGGCAGGAGGACGGTGGAGAGGATCTTGACAAGTGTGGTCTTGCCTGCTCCGTTCGGCCCCAGCAGGCCGAGGACCTCACTGTCATCGACAGTCAGCGTGACGCCACCGAGAGCAACTGTCTCCTCGGCCTTGCGCCGTGTTCGGTACGTGCGGACCAACTCGCGGATTTCAACAACCGCTGGCATTCAGATTCCTTTGTCGCGATACTGGTCTGCCCGACGCTCGGCACGTGGGCACCCCGCCGTCCTGACAGTCGCCCCGGTTGGCATGGCCAATATAGACGGCGGCGCGGGGGTTGGGAAGTCGCTGATACTGTCGTCCAGGCTTCCGCATCGGGAGTTACTCAGCGCAATTCTTGCGGTACTGAAACCGCTGTTGCGGCGCGCGAGGGCAGAACGCGTGAACAATCCAATGTGGCATACCCTCAGGGTCGGTACCGGCAGCGAGATCGTGCCCGTAGTCGACTTCAGCGCCGACGCCCGCCTCGACGCCGCCCGCAGGTGCTGGCCTACGTCTCCGGACGCTCGACGCGGGTGGGGTCGCCGCGTACGAGCTCGTCGTGGATACGCCAGCGGGCGGTGGTCACGGCGCGTCCTGCCGTCTCGTCGCACTGCTCGATGCGCCGTCGTAGCAGCTGCACTGCGATGCGCCGGTTGAGGCTGAACTGCCGCTCCGTGTCGACCACGACGACGAGCCCCGAGGGACGGTGGGTCGCCCGTACCGCCGTGCTGGCCTTGTTCCGGTGTTGACCGCCGGGGCCGCCGGTGCGACAGGCGACGATGTCGACATCCCTCTCCGCGAACGCCGTGTGCGGGGTGTCGACCTGGCACGGTCGGGCGATGACGTACCAGTTCTTCCGTCCGGCGTCGGCCCGGTAGGGGCTGGGCGCCTGCCAGCACAGCGTTCCGGTCCATGCCTCGGCGAACGCCTCGGCGCCGGCTCCGGAGATCCGGACCAGGACCGACCGGTAGGTGCCGGGCCGGTCACCGGGAACGGTCTCGACCCGACGGATCGCCAGGCTCTGCCGGGTGCCGTCGGCCTCCAGGCGGCGCACCAACCGGGCCAGCGCCCACGCGCACTCGCGCGGGCCACGCCCGGCCGACATGAGCAGGTGGACGCTCACGGCCGACCTCGCCGGTGGCGGTGCTCCCGGCGATCCCGTGGGGGCGTGGACCCGAGGTCGGGCGTCTTGTAGGTGACCAGGGGAACCGTGGCGGCGACGGGGGTGGCCAGGTCGTGGGCGACGAGGTCGGCGATCACCTGCTCGATGCGTTTGTAGGCAGTCGGGGCCTCCTCGAACAGCAGTTGACGGTCGCCGCACACCACCAGCGACCCCACCGGCGTGCGGCGAAGCTCCTCGACCGTGTGCTTGGCCCGACCCCGGCGCAGGGCGTCGGCGCGCGACATCTTGCGGCCCGCGCCGTGTGCCACGGAACGGTTGGCGTCCGGCCCGGCGTGGGCAGCCACCAGATAGGAACGGGTGCCTCGCGTGCCGGCGACGAGCACGTCGCGGCCGTCACCCGGCGCCGCCCCCTTGCGGTGCAGGTAGACCCCGTCGCGGACCTCGACCAGGTTGTGGCACTCATCGACGATCGGCTCGGTGGGCTCGGCTCCCAGGGCGTGGGCGACCCGGGCGGCCATGAGCCGCCGGTTGAGCGAGCCCCAGCGTACGGCGTCGTCATGCATCCTCAGGTAGGTCTCGGGATCCGGGGCGGGACCCACGCCGTGGACCTCGGTGTGCGAACGCAGGATCCGCTCGCCCAGCCCTCGGGAGCCGCTGTGGACGATGAGCACGAGGTCGCCGGCGGCGAGCCCGAGACGGTTCGCGTGGTCCGGTTCGAAGACGGTGTCGATCCGGGCCAGCTCGACGAAGTGGTTACCCCGACCGACCGTCCCGAGGCCCTCCACGTGGCCGGCGGGAATATCGCCCGTCACGACGGCCCAGGCCGGGTCGTCGGCATCACGCTCGGGGTCCAACGCGCGGTCGAGGTCGGGAAACCGGGCGGCGAGGCGCTCGGGCACGGCACGCCTGAGCCTGAGCGGGAACACGGCGATGCCGCAACCGATGTCGGAGCCCACCAGGAACGGGTACAACAGGGTCGAGGCCATGGCGGCGCCGATGGGGGCGCCCTTGCCGGGGTGCAGGTCCGGCATGGCGGCGACGTGGATCATGCCGTCGAGGGCGGCCACCTGGTGGCACTGCGCGAGGGCGTCGGACTCGATCCAGCTCGTGGGGGAGGCGAACACGGTGACGGTGGCCGAGCCCGGGGCAGGGGCGGACCGCGGCAGGGACCCCGGCCGGAAGGGTGGTTGAGACAAGGACGCTCACTTCGGTGAAAGCGGTCATGGACGGACGGCACGACGGCGCGGGTCGGCGCCGTGCGGCCGTGGAGCAACTGGGTGCGGTCCGTCAGAACGTCATGGACACACCCTCCCGGACCCCGCCGCGCGCAGCAAGCGCTTTTCGGGCGGGTGCGCCGCCCGGGGCGGTTGCGTCAGTGGTGCGTCGGCGTCGGCGGCACCCGTCGGAGAAGCGGGCGACAGCCAGCCGGTGCACCACCGATCGCGGTCGGGACCGTCAGCCCGCCCTGCTCGCGGTCATCCGGCCATCGCGCGACGGCAGCGGTCAAGTTCCGCGCGCAGGTCGCGCCGTAGCGCCCGGTCCAGGCCGGGCTGGGCGAGCGCGTGGGTGAAGTCCTGGGCGGCCTCGTCCCACCGTCGCAGTCGCATCAGCGCCGTGCCCCGGTTGTAGCGGGGCACCGGCGCAGCCGACAGCGCCACGGCCCGGTCCAGGTCGGCCACGGCGGCGGAAACGTCGCCGCGTTCGAACCGGACGGCGGCCCGGTTCGTCCACGCCTCGACCAGCTCCGGATCTCCCGCCAGGGCCCGGGTGAGCAGTTCGTCGGCCTCGGCGAGGCCGCCGCGCTCCGAACGGATCAGCCCGAGGGTGCACAGCAGCGCCGGTTCCTGTGGGACCAGCGCCAGGCCGGCTCGCGCGCCCGCCTCGGCCGCGTCGAGCGCGCCGCGTTCCAGGTGCAGGTTGACCAGGGCGATCCGGGCGTCGAGGTGCCCGGGGTCGATGGCGAGTACCCGGTCCAGGTCCGCACGCGCCCGCTCGGTGCGACCCCGCTCCTGCTGGAGCACGGCCCGGTTGTAGTACGCCTCGGGCAGGTGCGGTCCCAGGCGGATCGCGGTGTCGTAGTCCTTGATCGCGGCCGGGGCCCGCCCCGCCGCGCGGTGCAGGGCGGCCCGGTCCACGTAGTACTCGCAGTTGCCGGGATCGTGGGCGATCACGGTGTCGAGATCGGCCAGCGCCTGCGCCGGATCGCCGAGGGCCAGGTGCACCTGCACCCGGTTGTGGCGCAGCCGGGCCAGGTCCTGCGGGCGTTCGCCGGGGCCCAGCACCGCCGTCAGCCTGGCCAGCCCGTCGTCGATCAGCCGCAGCGCGCGGGCGGGCTCGCCCGCCCTGCTGTCCAGCAGCGCCAGGCCCTGCTCGTAGAAGACGGTGGACAGCATCCGCTGCCGCGGGTCGTCCAGGCCGGCGGCGAGGTGGACCGCCCGCTCCAGCCACTGTCGCGCCTGCGCCGGGTCCTGGTCGGCCGCCGGCAGGTGTCGGGCGTACAACATGGCGGTGGCGTACGCGGCCGACATGGTGATCTTCGGGTCGTCGGTGGCGGCGCGGGCCTCCCGGTAGAGGTCGAGCGCCTCGGTGGCCTCGCCCAGCGCCGCCAGGGCGGTGGCCAGGCCGGTGGTGAACGCCCACCAGTGCGGCAGGTCGCCGACCGGGGTCACCGTGGCGCGCCCGCGCCGCGCCACCCGGGCCGCGTGGTGGTAGAAGCCGCGGGCCAGGCCCTCGCCGAGGGCCGTACGCGTCGCCTCCGGCGTCGGATCGGCCGCAGCCGGTTCGCGGTCGCCGCCGTCGCGCAGGTCCAGGCGTACCGGGGCCGACCCGAGCCGACGGACCAGCGCGTCCAGCAGTTCGCGGGTGGTCTCGTCGGCGCTGGCGACGTGGTCGAACCGGACCGTGACCGGGCGCCGGAGCTTGCCCGCCCAGGCAGCCACGAACTCCGTCGCGCCGTAGGCCAGGCAGGCGGTGCGCCGGGCGGGATGGAACCGGATCGGCTCCTCCTCGGCGGCCGGGCGTGCCGCGTGGTCGAGCCGGGGCGCGATGGAGTGCAGCTCGACCACGTGGCGGGACGCCAGGCGGGGCTGTTCGGCGGCGACCCGGCCGAGGAAGTCCGCGACCCCGGCGTACGGCCCGTAGGCGCGGTGGCAGTCGTAGCGGCCGGGCTCGCCGGTCACGACCGGGCCCGTCGCCGCAGTGGCGGGCGCCCGAGAGCGCCCGCCGTGCCGGGAACTACCAGCACCACTCGATCCAGAGCCGACGGGCACCGGACACCAGGCGCAGCGCGCTCGTGCGACGGACGGTCATCTTCTTCATGGGGAACCTCCACTATGAGTCGCATCAGGACTGAGGCAGAGCGTAAACCCGATCAAGGAGAATATGAAGAGCGCTCGCGACCCTTCTGGGGTGGCCCGTCCGAGGGCCCGTCAGATGGGGTGAGGTGGGGTGCGCGGTGCGTAGCCGTTGACGACGGTCGGTGCCGGCCTGGTCGGCCGGCGCGGTCAGGACCGCTGTTCGTCGTCGCCCACCGTCTCGATCTCACCGTCATGCTGGTAGCGCACGGCCAGGTGCTCGTCCGGCTGCTTCGCCTCCGCGAGGGTGTGGTGCGGGTCGCCGTCGGGGGAGAAGAGGACACGGTCGGTCTTGGCGCTCTTCTCCTGCTCTTCCTCCGGTTCGGTCATCAGTCGCCTCCCGCTGCTCAGTCTCCGGCCCCGTGACGGGGGTACCCACTGACAACGCTACGACGCCGCGCTCGCCCACAGGCGCGATCGGCGACTCTCGCGGGACATGGCTCGGCCTGGGCGGCTCGGGGGGCGTACCGCGCCCGGGTCCGCCTGGTTCGTGACGGGCCTGGGCGCGGCCGAGTCGGCACCCCGGTCGACTCCCCCGGCCGTGCAACCGGCGGGGGCCCGACCCGCCGGGGCGCCCGCGCAACTCCCGCCGGCACCGATTCCCGCCGAATCGATCCTGTCCCGCCATCCGGTCGGACCGGCACGCGGGCCCGCCCGGCAGGGCCGCCGACCTTGCTTACTGACCTGCGGAGACTCGCCCAATAGCCGCTAATCGTCCGACTTGCCACTCGTCGGGCTGTCGGGACCCAAGGTGTGAGAAGCGGTCGAGTCCGGCCAACCATCACTCTTGCAATCATTGTGAAACCTATGAATACTTCGACGCCTCCGGTCGGGTGAGCCTCACCAGCCGATCGGTTGCCCGGGGCCGCCCGAAAGGACGGTCCGTGCTCAGCTCCATGGAGGTATCCACATGCGACTCTCCGGGTCCCCGCTGCGCCACGTCACCGCTCTCTCGGTGGCCGGCGCCCTGGTCGTCGGAGCGCTGACCAGCGTTCCCGCTCAGGCCGCACCCGCGAAGAACGCCTCCCCCGACCAGGCCACCGCGCTCGCCGCCGCACTCGGCGGGCGCTCCGGCGGGGCGTACGCCCAGGCCGACGGCACCATGGTCGTCACCGTGACCGACGACGCCGCCGCCCGAAAGGTCCGCGCGGCCGGCGCCACCCCGAAGCTGGTCACCCGTGGCGCGGACGAACTGGCCCGCGCCACCGCCACCCTCGACGGCTCCGCCCGGATCCCCGGCACGGCGTGGTGGACCGACCCGGCGACCAACCAGGTCGTCGTCTCCGTCGACAGCACCGTGACCGGCGCGAAGCTCCAGCGCGTCGAGGCCGTCGCCGACCGGCTCGACGGGACAGTCCGCATCGAGCGGGAGGCCGGGAAGCTCAGCACCCGGGCCGCCGGCGGCGAGGCCATCTGGGCCGAGGGCGGCGGTCGCTGCTCGCTCGGCTTCAACGTGCGCAGCGGCGACAGCTACTACTTCCTCACCGCCGGGCACTGCACCGCCATCGCCGCCAACTGGTACGCCGACTCCGGGCAGAGCAGCCCGCTCGGCTCCGGCGGCACCGGCAGCTTCCCCGGCAACGACTACGGCATCGTCCAGCACAGCAACCCGGCCGCCGCCGACGGCAGCGTCGACCTCTACGACGGCACCACGCGGGACATCACCGGCGCGGCCGATGCCTTCGCCGGGCAGTCGGTACAGCGCTCCGGCAGCACCACCGGCCTGCACGGCGGCGCCGTCGAGGCGGTCGGCGCGACGGTGAACTACGCCGAGGGCACGGTCACCGGCCTGATCCGCACCACGGTCTGCGCCGAGCCGGGCGACAGCGGCGGCGCGCTCTTCAGTGGCAGCACCGCGGTGGGCCTGACCTCGGGCGGCAGCGGCGACTGCACCTCCGGCGGGACGACCTACTTCCAGCCGGTCACCGAGGCGCTGAGCGTCTACGGGGTGGAGATCATCTGATCGACGCGCCACCAGTGAGGGCCGCCGCGACACGGGCGGCCCTCACTGGTGCACGGCCCGGGCCAGTTTCGGCACGTCCCGGGCCGGGGCGGACGAGCCGTAGACCGAGGAGCGCAGCGTACGGGCCGAGTGGAAGACGTCCACGGCGCTCAGGGTGACCATGTCGTGCCCGGGCGACCAGTGCCCTCATCGCTGGATCGCCTTGGTCTGGAGGAATTCCTCCAGCCCGTGGCTGCCCAGCTCCCGGCCGAGGCCGGACTGCTTGTAGCCGCCGAACGGGGCGAGCGGGTTGAACGGTGCGCCGTTGACGTCGACCGCGCCGGTACGCATCCGCCGCGCGACCCGCACCGCCCGCTCCTCGTCGCCGGACCAGACCGCGCCGGCCAGCCCGTACCGGGAGTTGTTGGCCACCGCGACGGCGTGCTTGTCGTCGTCGACCGGGATCACCGCCAGCACCGGCCCGAAGATCTCCTCCTGGGCCAGCGCGCTGTCCGGGTCGACGTCGGCGATCACCGTGGGGGCGACGAAGAAGCCGCGCTCCGGAACCGGCGCGTCCGGTCCGCCGAAGACCAGCCGGCCCCCGTCGGCCAGGCCCCTCTCGATGTGGTCGCGCACCCGCTGCCGTTGGGCCGCCGAGACGAGCGGGCCGAGCCGGGTGGCCGGGTCGAACGGGTCGCCGAGCCGGTACCCCTCGGCGGCCCGCGCGGCGAGGGCGAGGGCCTCGTCGTACCGGCTGCGGTGCACCAGCATCCGGGTCCAGGCCGTGCAGGCCTGCCCGGAGTTGAGGAACGCGTTGCCGACGCCCACGTTCACGGCGGTGGCCAGGTCGGCGTCGTCGAGGATCAGGTTGGCCGACTTGCCGCCGAGCTCCAGCGCGACCCGGGCGATGCGGTCCGCGGCGAGGTGGGAGATCCTCCGGCCGACGGCCGTGGACCCGGTGAAGGAGACCATGTCGACGTCCGGGTGGGCGGCGATGGCCTCGCCGACCACCGGGCCGGTGCCGGTGACCAGGTTGACCACGCCGGGCGGGAGGCCGGCCTCGTCGATCGCGTCGAAGAGCAGGTACGCCACCAGCGGCGTCAGCTCACTCGGCTTGAGCACCACCGTGCAGCCGGCGGCCAGCGCCGGGGCGAGCTTGGCCACGACCTGGTGCAGCGGGTAGTTCCACGGGGTGATCGCGCCGACGACGCCGACCGGTTCGCGTACCACCAGCGAGTGGCCGACGGTCTGCTCGGCCGGCGGCCGGGCGGCCAGCTCGACGTACCCGCGCAGGACGGTGAGGGGGAGCCCGGCCTGCACCCGGGTGGCCATCTTGAGCGGGGTGCCCAGCTCGCACGCGATGGTCCGGGCGATGTCGTCGGCGCGGGCGGTGAGCGCGTCGTGCAGCCGGCCCAGGCCCGCCGCCCGGTCGGCGGGGGCGGCGGCGGCCCAGCCGTCGAACGCGGCGCGGGCGGCGGAGACGGCCCGGTCCACGTCGTCCGCGGTGCCGGCCGGCACCGTCGCGATGATCTCCTCTGTCGCCGGGTTCCGCACCGGCAGGGTTTCCGGGGAGGACGCCGCGACCCAGCGGCCGTCGAGGTGGAAGTCGGTCCGTGCGAGATCCATCGAGCCCCTCACGTGCGTCGGCCGGAACCTAGCAGTGGAAGTTCGGACTCTAGTGCGTGTCGGCGGCCGGCGGGAGGGGTGGCAGCGGGCCGAGGGTCCGCTCGTAGGTGTGTGACCACGCGCCTCAGGGCGCGATCCGGCCGGCCGCGACGAAGCGCCCGCCCGTCGGGCTGCCACGGGCGGCTGGTCCACGGCTGCCGGGCGAGGGTCAGCCGTCCGCGCCGCTGACCCTCGGCTGTCGGTGATCGGTCACCCGGAGCCCGACACCGCGCACCGCGACGACGGTGACGCCGGTGCCGAGCTCGCCGAGCTTGCGCCGCAACCGCTTCACCAGGGACTGCACGTCCGCCGTGCGCTGGCGTCCCTCGGCCCGCCAGACCGATCGGTGCAGCTCGGCGTAGCTCCAGACCCGGACCGGCTCGGTGATCAGGCAGGCAAGCAGGTCGTGTTCGAGCCGGGTGAGGGGGACCTCGCGGTCCCGGCAGCGGGCGGTGAGCCGGGCCGGGTCGATCCGCAGGGTGTCGTCCGGTGCCGCCTGCGCGGCGGCGGCGGGGGCCCGCGCCGGCACCGCCCCGGGCGGTGGCTGTGGCTGTGGCTGTGAGGTCGCGATCAGCCTGCGCAGCTCGTCAAGGTCGGCCACCAGCAGCAGCGGCGCGATGCCGTCGAGGTGCTCGGCGAGCCGGATCCGTTCGGCCGGTGACGGTGTCACCGCGATCACCAGGGGGAACGGGCTGCCGGTCTCGTCGAACCGGGCGGGCGTCGTGCTGTCGTCGTCCTCGGTCACCGCACCCACCCGGAAACGTTGGGCAGTTTCTGCCCAACTTGGTCATGGCCGTGACAGTAATTGTCAAACCCGCCGCCAGGCGGGCAACTCCTAGCGACAAGTTGCTCACGTGCCGTGCTTGATCGTTCATCTTTTTCGATCATAGTGTCCACACAGGCAGCCGGCGTGACCCGCACGGCGCCTGGAGCCTGGGGGGTTCGTTCATTCCGGTGTGATCCAGACGGGAGATGGGTCTTTGCACCCTTCGCCATGGCTTGATTAACCGCGGGTCGTTTCTGGAGGAGACAGCACCGATGCTGAGACGTCCACACGGGACGCGCCTGTTCAGGCGCTTGGCGAGCGCAGGCGCGGCGATCGCCCTCGCCGCAGCAGGTTTGGCGACAACCGGTTCCGGAGTGCAGGCCGCCCCGGCGGACAAGATCCGACCCGACCTGATGAACCAGCTCCAGGCGAAGAGCGAGAGCGACTTCTGGATCCGCTTCACCGACCGGGCCGACCTGAGCAAGGCCAGCGCGATCAAGGACTGGACCAAGCGGGGCGCGGCGGTCGCCGACGCGCTGCGCAAGACCGCCGTCGACAGCCAGACCAAGGTCCGCTCCGAGCTCGACGGCTCGGGTGCCAAGTACCAGTCCTTCTGGGCGACCAACGCCATCAAGGTCAGCAGCGGCTCGCTGGCCATGGCGCAGAACTTCGCCGCGCACGCCGAGGTCGAGGGCGTCTACGCCTCGACGGCCTACGAGGTGCCCAAGGTCACCAAGGAGGCCGACGCGAAGGCGGCGAACGCCCTCGAGTGGGGCATCGCCAACATCAACGCCGACGACGTCTGGTCCGAGTACGGCGTCACCGGCGCGGGCATCACGGTGGCGAACATCGACACCGGGGTGCAGTTCAACCACCCGGCGTTGGTGGGCGCCTACCGCGGCAACAACGGCGACGGCACCTTCGACCACAACTACAACTGGTTCGACGCCGCCGGCGAATGCGCCACCGCGCCCTGCGACAGCGACGGCCACGGCACGCACACCATGGGCACGATGGCCGGCGCCGCCGGCGCCAACCAGATCGGTGTCGCGCCCGGGGTCAAGTGGATCGCGGCGAACGGCTGCTGCCCGAGCGACGCCGCACTGGTCACCTCCGGCCAGTGGATGCTGGAGCCCACCGACCTTGAGGGCGAGAACCCGGACGCCAGCAAGCGGCCCAACATCATCAACAACTCGTGGGGCACCACGCTGCCCTCCAACGACCCGTTCATGGAGGATGTGACGCTGGCCTGGGCCGCGTCGGGCATCTTCGGGACCTGGTCCAACGGCAACAAGGGCCCGAACTGCCAGACCAGCGGCTCACCGGGCAGCCGGACCAGCAACTACTCGACCGGCGCGTACGACGTCAACAACAACATCGCCAGCTTCTCCTCCCGGGGGTCCGGGCAGGACGGCGGGATCAAGCCCAACATCTCGGCGCCCGGCGTCAACGTCCGCTCCAGCATTCCCGGCAGCGGCTACGCCAGCTACAGCGGCACCTCGATGGCCGCGCCGCACCTCGCGGGCGCGGTCGCGCTGCTGTGGTCGGCGGCGCCCGCGCTGGCCGGTGACGTCACCGCGACGCGCGCCCTGCTGGACAACTCGGCGATCGACAAGGCCGACGCCCAGTGTGGCGGCACCGCGGACGACAACAACGTGTACGGCGAGGGCCGGCTCGACGCGCTCGCGCTGCTCGACGCCGCCCCCATCGGCGAAACCGGCACCCTGGCCGGCAAGGTCACCGACGCGGACACCGGCAACCCGCTGCCGGGCGCCACGGTGGCCCTCACCGGCCCGGCGGCCCGCGAGCTGACCACCGGGACCGACGGCACCTACTCGACCCTGCTCCCGGTCGGCGACTACCAGGCCGCCGTGACCGCCTTCGGCTACGCGAAAAAGACGGTGTCGGCGACGGTCGCCAAGAACGCGACCACGACGATCGACGTCGCCCTGACCGCCGTGCCGAGCGTGACCCTCAGCGGCTCGGTGACCGACGGCTCCGGCCACGGCTGGCCGCTGTACGCCAAGGTGAGCGTCGTGGGCCTGTCGGCGTCCGACTACACCACGCCCGCCAACGGCCGGTACAGCTTCAAGCTCCCCGCCGGCGCGACGTACCAGGTCAAGGTCGAGCCGCAGTACGCGGGCTACCAGACCGTGACCAAGGATGTCGTGGTCGGCTCGGGCAACACCGTCCACAACGTCGCCGTGCCCGTCGACTCCACCGCCTGCGCCACGGCGCCCGGATACAAGTACGGCTCCGACGGCGTGTACGAGACCTTCGACGGCAACCGCGTGCCGACCGACTGGTCGGTGGTGGACAACGCCGGCACCGGTCAGGTGTGGGACTTCACCGACGCCGGCGACCGGGGCAACCTCACCGGCGGCTCCGGCAACTTCGCGATCATCGACAGTGACAACTACGCATCCGGCGGCCGGCAGGACACCTCGCTGGTCAGCCCGGTCGTCGACCTCACCGACGTCGCGACCCCGGTGATCCGGTTCAACCAGGACTACAACTGGCTGAACTCCGACCGCGCGGACGTCGACCTCAGCCTCGACGGCGGTGCGACCTGGGCCAACGTTCTCCGGCAGGCGGCGGACGTCCGCGGCCCCCGGGTGACCCAGGTGCCGATCCCGCAGGCTGCGGGCAAGTCGGAGGTCAAGGTCCGGTTCCACTACTACGAGGCCTCCTACGAGTGGTGGTGGCAGGTCGACAACGTGCTGATCGGTAGCGCGGTCACCTGCAAGCCGACCAACGGCGGCCTGGTGCTCGGGCACGTGCGCGACAAGAACGACAACGGCTACGTCAACGGCGCCACCGTCACCAGCGGTGACAAGCCGACGGAGACGGCCACCACCGTGGCCACCCCCGACGACACCAAGCTGGCGGACGGCTTCTTCTGGCTGTTCTCGTCGCAGACCGGCGAGCACCCGTTCACCGCGAAGGCCGGCAACTACGTCAGCCAGACCCAGCAGGTCGACGTCCAGACCGACTGGGCCACGCCCGTCACCTTCCAGCTCGCTGCCGGCCGGTTGTCGGTGCAGCCGGCGGCGGTCAGCGCCACGGTCCGGATGCCCAGCGGCAAGGCCACCAAGACCGTCACGGTGACCAACACCGGCGGCGCCCCCGTCAACGTCAAGTTCAGCGAGCGGGACGAAGGGTTCGAGCTGCTGCGGGCCGACGGGTCCCGGCTGACCAAGCAGCAGATCCTGGGCTCCACCGGCGCGCCTCCGCAGCGGCTCACCGCCGCCACGTCGTTCGCCGCGCGGGCGTCGGACAAGGCGAGCACGGCCACCTCCGCCCCGGTCGGCCCGCAGGCCGAGCCCTGGACGGACATCGCCGACCACCCGACGAACGTGATGGACAACCGGGTGGTCAACCTGGACGGCAAGGTGTACTCGATCGCCGGCGGTAACGGCTCGGCGTCGAGCGCGAAGAACTACGTCTACGACCCGATCGCGCAGAGCTGGAAGCCGATCGCCGACCTCCCCGGCGCGCGTAACGCCGTGACGGCGGGCGTCGTGGACGGGAAGATCCTCGTGACCGGCGGTTGGGGGGCCTCCGGCCCCGACGCCGCGACCTGGTCGTACGACCCGGCGGCCAACACCTGGACCAAGAAGGCGAACAACCCCGCGCCGCGCTCCGCCGCCGGCCAGGCGGTCGCCGACGGCAAGCTGTACGCCATCGGCGGGTGCACCACGGCGAGCTGCACGCCGATGTCGAACGACGTCGTCCGGTACGACCCGGGCGCCGACAGCTGGGAGGCGCTGCCCGACTACCCGAAGGCGGTGGCCTTCCTGTCCTGTGGCGCGATCGGCGGCATCGTCTACTGCGCCGGTGGCAACGACGGAACGGCGGCGCAGAAGGCCGGCTACGCCTTCGACCCGGGCACCAACGCCTGGACCGCGATCGCCGACGCGCCGGTCGACAACTGGGCCAGCTCGTTCGCCGTCGCCAACGGCAAGCTCCTGGTCGTCGGCGGTTCGCAGGGCGGTGCCATCACCAACGCCGGCTTCGCCTACGACCCGACCGCCAACTCGTGGTCGAACCTGCCCAACGCCAACACCGCCCGGTACCGCGGCGGCGCGGCGTGCGGCTTCTACAAGGTCGGTGGCTCGTCCGGTGGCTTCACCGCCACGGCGGACAGCGAGGCGCTCCCCGGTTTCGAGGAGTGTGCCGAGGCTTCCGCGGACGTCAGCTGGCTGACGATCGACAAGACGGCGGCCACCCTGGCGCCGGGCGAGAAGGTCACGATCACCGTCGGGATCGCGGCCACCGTGGACCAGCCGGGCACCTACTCGGCGTCGATCCTGATCAAGGAGGACACCCCGTACACGGTGCAGCCGGTGTCGGTGAAGATGACCGCACAGCAGCCGACCACCTGGGGCAAGCTGATGGGTACGGTCACCGGGACGAGCTGCCAGGGTGCCAGCGCGCCGATCGCCGGCGCGTTGGTCCAGGTCGACTCGTGGGCGACGTCGTTGACCTTCACCACCGACGCCGAGGGCCGGTACGCCTACTGGCTGGACAAGCGGAACAACCCGCTGACCATGATCGTCGCCAAGGACAACTGGAAGCCGCAGACCCGGCAGACGAAGATCACTACCGCCACGCCCACCGTGGAGAACTTCGCCCTGTCCCCGGTCCGCTGCTGACAACTGACCGCTGACGAACAGATCCGGCCCGCCTGGTCACCCGACCGGGCGGGCCGGACCCGTCCCGGGGATGGTGAAACGGCCTCGGGGTCAGGACACCGCGAGACGGAAGCCGACCCCACGCACCGTGTGGATCGTCGCCGAAGTGCCCAGGCGGACCAGCTTCCGCCGTACCCTGCGCACCACCGAGTGCAGGTCGGAGCCCCGGCCCAGGTGCTCGGTGCCCCAGACCTCACGGTGCAGCCGCTGGTAGCTCCAGATGTGTCCGGGCGTGCCGACCAGGCAGCGCAGAAGGTCGTGCTCCAGCGGGGTCAGGTCGATTTCGCGGCCCCGCCAGCACAGCACCCGGCGGTCCGAGTCGACGCTCAGCTCCGGCGTCGGCGTACCACCGACGGTCACCGGCTCGGCCGGCCCGGCGGGTTCGTTCCGCTCGGCCTGTTCGGCCTGTTCGGCGGGTTCGGCCTGTTCGGTCGGTGCGGACGCCATCGGCTCCACGGCGTCGGGCCGGCGGGCCACCCCGAGGAACCGTCGCGCCTGGTCGACGCTCGACACGATCAGGAACGCCTCGCTGCCGCCGAACAGTTGCGCGAGTTGCCGGCGATGCGCCGGTGAGGAGGCGATGCCGATGACCAGGGACGCGATCCCGCTCATCCTTCGCCCTTCCCCGTTCACCGCTCACGCGATGGTGTCTTCCTGACGCCGCTCGATCGCCTGGTGGTGGCGGTGTGGTGGAAACGGGGGCAAAGCCGGTCGACGCACCGACAATCCGCAGTGGACCGGTGACACCGTGGTCGCTTCCCGAGCATCGGTATAGTAATGCACGTCTATGCAGTCGGCAATGCCGCGCCGGTTGCCCCGACATGCGCCGGCGGGCGCGGAGCGACGGCATCGATAGCGACGGCATCGATGCGGATGGCTGACCTGTCGGCGCTTGCCCTGTGCGAGCCTTCCGCTGGGCTGCGGCAATCGCTTCCGTCGGCCACGGCCGGGGTGCTGCCACCGTAATGGCAATCAGCCGTATAGACGTGGGCCCCGGGCGCTGCAGATACTTGCCTGGTAGTGATCAGGCTACACCCGGTGACGCGGAAGGTCGTGGCCGCCAGGGTGAGCACCATGACGGAGCGGATGCCGGCATCCGCTTGCAGGAAGGGACAGCCGTGGACTACGCGGACATCGTGCACCTGGTGAACACCGACCCGGTGGCACAGACCCTGTTGGAGTCGCCGGTCGCGATGCGGCTCGGGTACGTGGGACTGGACGGCCACCCGCGCACGGTGCCGGTCGCCTACCTGTGGAACGGCAAGGCGTTCGTCTTCGCCAGCCCGACGACCGCGTACAAGGTCAAGGCGATCGCGGCGCACCCGCAGGTGTCCTTCAGCGTCGACACGTACTCGGCCGAGGTGCGGAGGAAGGTGGCGGCGAAGCTCGGGGCGGATCCGGTCGCCGACTACACGCCCGTTGTCATGCTGGTGCGCGGCACGGCGTCGATCGAGCTTCGGCCGGGGGTCCCGGACGAGCACGTCGAGGCGTCCTGGCGGATGTTCGCGGACAAGAGCCTGGCGCCGGGGTGGGAAAGCCAGAAGCGCGCGCACACGACGGACATGGTGGTGGTCACGATCGTCCCGACCCACATCACGTTGTGCGACTTCGTGACGCGCTTCCCGCCGCCGGTCGAGATCAACGCCCCCGCCCACAACCCCGCCCACGGAGGGGGCGACAGCTCGACGCTTCCCGTCGGCTGACCAGGTGCTGAGCGCCCGGTTCAGGAACCCGGCGTCCTCGCGGCCGGCGGGGGGCACATGACGGTGGTGCGGGTCATGGCGCTCACCACCCTGCCGGTGTGCTGATCGAGGACGCGGGGAACCGTAGCAGGCGCAGCGGGGTGCTGGCCGAGACGATCCCGGCAGAGGGGGCGGCAGCCGGAGCTAGACTGCCGGTGCACGGCAACGAAGCGCCGGGCGTCCGGGCGGTCTCGCCCACCGGGCTGACCGTGGTCGTCCGGAACCGCAGGCGGCGCTGCCGCCGGGACCGCGGCGCGCCGGTGACGGTCCCGCGTGAAGGCGAGGCGGAATGGCGGACGGTACTCGGCGTCCCGAGGCTGCCGGCCTGCCCGAGGACCGTTGGCTGGCCGAGGTGGCGGCGGGCGCGAGCCGCGATGCCGGCGGGGTGGACGTGCAACTGCTGGGGGAGTATCTGCCGATGCTGGCCGGCGCGGCGGTGCACGGACGCCGGCCGCGGCGCGAGGAACTGGACGTGGTGGAGGCGCTCGGCAGGCGGGCCGCGGAACAGGGCATATCGGCGGGGCGGGTGGTGCAGCTGTACCTGTCGGCGGCCCGCCGGCTGTGGCACGACCTGCCGGCCGTGGCGCGCTCGCGTGACTGCGAGGCGGTGCGGGTCGCGGCGACCGCGGTGCTGCAGGTGGTCGACGACGCGGTGGCGACCCTGGCCGAGGGCTACGCGGTGGCGCGGCGCGACCTGGTGCGCCGCGAGGAGGCGCTGCGGCGCGAACTGGTCGACGACCTGCTGCGCGGCGATTCCGACCTGGGCGCGCTGGTCGAACGGGCCGAGCCGTTCGGTCTGGACCTGGCGCGGGCGCACCGGGTGGCGCTGGCCGCGCCGAGCCGCCGGCTGCCTGACGCCGACGCGGCGATCAGCGCGTTGGAGGCGGTGATCTTCGATCGGCTGGGCGACCGCGACGTGCTCGTGGCCACCAAGGAGGGCCTGCTGGTCGTCATCGCGCCGGCCGACGCGACCACCGCGCAACGGGTGGCGCCGTCTCCCGAGCCGAGCGGCGAGTTGGGGCGGCTGATGCACCGGGAACTCACCCGGCTGCCGCGCGGGGACGCGTGGCGGATCGCGGTGGGCCGGGCCCATCCCGGGCTGTACGGCATCGCCCGCTCGTACGAGGAGGCACGTGAGGCGTTGTCGATGGCGGGACGGTTGCAGGTGACCGCCCCGGTGGTCGACGCCCATGACCTGCTGGTGTACCGGGTGCTGCTGCGCGATCAGCCGGCGATCGTCGACCTGGTGCAGGCCGTGCTCGGTCCGCTGGTGAATGCCCGGGGCGGCGCCCAGCCGCTGCTGGACACCCTGCGGGAGTACTTCGACACCGGGGCGGTGGCCACCGAGTCGGCCAAGCGCCTGCACGTGTCGGTACGCACCGTCACCTACCGGCTCGATCGCGTCCGGCGGCTGACCGGCTACCACCCCGCCGACCCGGCCCACCGGTTCACCCTGCAGGCGGCCGTGCTCGGCGCGAAGGCCCTCAACTGGCCGGCGCAACCCCTGCCGAACTCCGGCTGACCGTCACCGACCCGCCGCTGGCGCCGCACCGGGATCCCGGCCCGGCGTTCGGGTCGCCTGACGGGTCGTGGCGGACACGGGGCGGCTCTGGGCAGCGCAAACGGCGAGCGGGTACGGCCCGAGGGGTGGGCTATAGTCGCCGCATGCACGCCGGGCACGCCTACCTCGGCGTCGACGAGCGTAGACCGCTGTCGACGCTGTTCGTGCTGGCCGTGCTCGTGGTCGTCCTCTACGCGGCACGGGCGGTGGGCCTGTGCATCGTCTTTCGACTGGGTCGCCGTGCCGTGCCGGGCTGTGTGCCGGCCTGGTCCGCCGACCGCGCACCGCCGCAGCTCGCCGCCGCCTGACACCTGCTCGCCGCGCACCGACCGCGACCGGACCCGTCGTCGTCCGGGCCTTCGGCGTCGACGGCCCGCGTCGACACCTGCCCGTGCGCCGCTGCCAGGTGTTCGCGTCCTGCCGGCCCCACGCCTCACCCGTCACACCTTCTGCGGAGCTGCCCCATGGAAGTCGAACGCACCCCACTGCCCGGTATCGGCCTACGCCACTGTTTCACCACGGAGCACGGGCGCCGGGTCGGTGTCGTCACCCACCACGCAGGCGGCCGTCGCGACCTGGTGCACGACGACGGCAGGGACCCGGACAGCGCCTGCAGCCTGACCCTGACCCGCGCCGAGGCGATAGCGCTCGCCGGGTTGCTCGGCATCCTGGACATCGTCGATGTGGCCGCCGGCCCGGACCGCAGGGGCGCCGACCGCGAACCGTCGACCGGACCCGGATCGTGACCGCCGCCCCGCGTGCTCCCCGCCGGCCGCGAGAGGAGAACGGGACACGGAGCCGTCCGGTCAGCCGACAGGGCGAGCTCGACGTGCTGCGGATGGTGCTGGAGGAGCAGTACGCGCGCCACCACACGCAACTCGCCCTGCTCGCCCGGCCCGACCACCCGGCCGCCGGCACGGACACTGCCGCGGCGGTCACGGCCGCGTCGCGTCGCGCGCTCGACGACCTCGCCTGCGCCCTGCGCCACCTGGACCAGGGCCGGTACGGCACCTGCCGACGATGCCGGACCGACATCCCCATCGAGTACCTTGCCCACCGGCCCGGCGCGAGGTTCTGCCCGCGCTGCGACGCTGCGTCCACCCCCGCCGTTGAGTCGGGCGGCGGGGCCCGGCGCCGCGAGCCCAGATTGCCGGGCGTCGGCAAGACGGCAGGCCCAGCTTGACCGGCGGCGGCCCTGGCCGGGCGGGTGGCGCGCGGACATGGTTGGCCCATCTGCGGCGCGGGCGGGTGCCCGCCCCTGGGAAGGAGCAGGCAATGTCACCGGAACCCGAGCAGCAGCACGCGCCGGCGTTCGTGGCCGACGCACCGCGTGACGTCGCGGTCGTCGGGGCCGGGATGGTCGGTTTGTCCACCGCCTGGTTCCTGCAGGAGGCGGGTGTGCGCGTCACGGTGTACGAGCGGGACCACGTGGGTGCCGGGGCCTCCTGGGGCAATGCCGGGTGGTTGACGCCGGGGCTGACCGCGCCGCTGCCGGAGCCCGCGGTGCTGCGGTACGGGCTGCGGGCGGTGCTCAGTCCCCGGTCGCCGGTGTACCTGCCGCTGCGTGCCGACCGTGGCCTGTTGCGGTTCCTCACCTCGTTCGTGGCGCACAGCACGGCGCGGCGGTGGCGGCGGGGGATGGCCGCCTACGTGCCGCTGAACGAGCGGGCGCTGGAGGCGTTCGACGTGTTGGCCGCGGGCGGGGTGGCCGCGCAGACGTACCGGGCGAGCAGCTTTCTGGCCTGCTTCGCCGGGAAACGCGACGCGCGAGGCCTGCTGGCCGAGCTGGAACAGATCCGCGACGCCGGCCAGGAGGTCAGCTTCCACCCGGTCACCGACTGGCGGGCCCGCGCCCTGGAGCCGACGCTGACCGACCGGGTGGGTGTCGCGATCCAGATCTACGGTCAGCGCTACCTGGATCCGCCCGAGTTCGTGCGCTCTCTCGCCGAGTCGGTGCGGGAACGCGGCGGTGAGATCGTCGAGGGCGTCGAGGTGGCCGACCTGCGGCCCCGGTCCGGTGGCGTCTCGGTGCTCTCCGGCGCCGGCGAGAGACAGCACGACGCCGTGGTCGTCGCCACCGGCGCGCTGCTCGGGGGGTTGGCCACCCGCTTCGGCGTGCGGCAGCCGGTGCAGGCGGGCCGCGGCTACAGCTTCAGCGTGCCCGTCCGGCAGATGCCGCGCGGCCCGCTCTACTTCCCGAAGCAGCGGGTGGCGTGCACGCCGCTGGGCGATCGGCTGCGGGTGGCCGGGATGATGGAGTTCCGTCGTCCCGGGGACCCCCTCGACCCGCGGCGGATCACCGCCATCGTCGATGCCGTCCGCCCGTTCCTGACCGGCGTGGACCTCGACGACCGGCGCGACGAGTGGGTCGGCTCTCGGCCCTGCACCCCCGACGGGCTGCCGCTGGCCGGGGTCACCGCCTCCCCCCGGGTGTTCGTCGCCGGTGGCCACGGCATGTGGGGCATCGCGCTCGGCCCGATCACCGGACAGCTGATGGCCCAGACCGTGCTCAAGGGGGAGGTGCCGCCGGAGCTGGCGCCGTTCGACCCGCTGCGCTGAGCACGCCACCCACGAGGCGGGCCGCCCGCGCTCACCCGGGCCACCTACCCCGGGTACGGGCGTGCGTGGTGCTCTCCGGCAGCTCCGCCGCCCCGGGTCGACGGTCACCCGGTCGGGAGCAGCGCCGCACGACCCCGCACAGACCAGGCGTCGGCGAGCTCCACCACCAGGGTGTCCAGCAGGTGGGGCACGTCCGTCGCGGCGCGGGCGTGCACCCCCTCGACCACGATCAGCACCGACCGGCTGGTGGCCCGGATCGCCGACCAGCCGCTCTGCCGGCTCGTCCAGCGCCGGGAGTGCGCCCGTCCCGCCCCGTCCGCGAAGATCACCTCTCCGGGCTCGGGGCACTCGGGGTCGCCGGCGAGGGTCAGGTACTCCTCGTCGCCCCGGGCGGGCCGTACCTCGAGGTCGCCGTCGATCCGCTCGACGTCCAGAACCGCGATCGGGATGGCGTACGCCAGTGAGACCGCGTTGCACAGGTCGACCAGCGGGTGCAGTCGGGGCAGGACGCCGTCGCGGCGGAACCGGCGCAGCAGCGACTCCGCAGCGCACCGGTAGCGGGTCGGCGGCAGCCCCATCCGGGCGAAGACCCGCCGCCACGCCTGGATCTCGGGAAAGCTGGCCTCGGTGCCGCACGACAACCGCACCCGGGCCGTCGCCAGGTGCCGGGCCACCGCCGTGGTCACGTCGGCGTCCGCGTCGACCCCGTCGACCGTGATCGTCCCGGCCACCAGCTCCGGGTACGCCGACCGGATCTGCGGCGCGTGCTCGAAACGCATGACACTCCTTGACGGATCAGCGGGTGAGCGCCAGCGCGGCACCCATGGCGAGGAACGAGCCGGCGAATCCGCGCCGCAGCCAGGTGCTCACCCAGGGCCGGCCGAGCACCTGGTCGCGCACCGTGCCGGCGAGGACGCCGTAACCGGCGTACACGACGAGGGTGAGCGCCATGAGCACCGATCCGAGGCCGAGCATCCGGACGAGCCGGTGCGGGTCGTCGGCACCGACGAACTGGGGCAGGAACGCGACGAGGAAGATCGTCAGCTTCGGGTTGAGCAGGTTCGTCAGCACCGCGCCGGTGACCACCTGCCGGGCCGACGGCGCGGGTCGCGTCGCGTCCGGGTCCGACGCGCCGCGGTCCCGCAGCGTCGTCCATCCGAGCCAGACCAGGTACGCCGCGCCCGCGTACCGCAGGGCCTGGAAGGCCGGCGCGGCGGTGTGCAGGAGCGCGGCCACGGCGACCAGCGCGACGGCCAGGTGCGGTACGACGCCGAGGGTGCAGCCGGCCGCGGCGAGCAGCCCGGCGCGGCGTCCCCAGCCCATCCCGGTGGCCACGGTGTACAACACCCCGGCGCCCGGGGTGACCACCACGACGAGGGCGGCGATCAGGAAAGCGATGGTCACGACAGTCCTTCCGGTGAGATGGCCGCGGCCCTGGTCCGGGCCGCCGGCTGTCGTCACCACCACTCTGCTGGCATGATGGCCCGATGGACAGGGCCAAAGAATCTTCGGCGCAGAGGTCCATAACTGCCGGGTCGGACTTCCTGCACCTCGACATCGCCGACGCCCCACCCGGCGGCCGGGCCGACTGGCTCTCGGCCCAGCTCCGGCAGGCCATCGCCGACGGGCGGCTCCCCGTCGGCGGGCGGCTGCCGGCGACCCGCGTGCTCGCCGCCGACCTCGGGGTCTCCCGGGGCGTGGTGACCGAGGCGTACCAGCGGCTGGTCGAGGACGGCCAGGTCGCCGGGCGCGGCCGGGCCGGCACGGTGGTCGTCGCCGCGCCGGCCGGCCCGCCGCCGCCGCGCCGCGCCCCGACCGCCGCGACCGCGCCGGCCGCGCTGTTCCCGCAGGCCCCGGGCAGCGACGTCTTCGACGCGGTACGCGCCGTGCCCGCCCGGATCGACCTGACGCCCGGCCTGCCCGACCTGGCGGCCTTTCCCCGCGCGGACTGGCTGCGCGCCGAGCGGGCCGTACTGGGCCGCCTCGCCCCGGCCGACTTCGGCTACGGGGACCCGTGCGGCGCGCCCGCGCTGCGCCACGCGGTCGCCGGCTGGTTGGCCCGCAGCCGGGGCATCGCCGTCGACCCCATGGAGGTGATTGTCGTCGCCGGGGTGTCCCAGGCGCTCGGCCTGCTCGCCCAGGCGCTGCGCGCCGACGGGATCACCCGGATCGGGGTGGAGGACCCGGGCTCCCTCGGCGTCCGCCAGCACCTGAACAACTGGGGCGTCGACACCCCGCCGGTGCCGGTCGACGGGGCCGGCGTGCGCGTCGACGCCCTCGCCGCCGCCGGCCTGCCGGCCGTGCTGCTCACCCCCGCCCACCAGTTCCCGACCGGGGTGGTGCTCGACGGCGAGCGCCGCCGCAGGCTTGTCGCCTGGGCCCGCGACGGCGGCCTGGTCATCGAGGACGACTACGACGCCGAGCACCGCTACGACCGGCCCCCGGTGCCCGCGCTGCGGGGGATGCTGCCCGACCGGATCTGCTACGCCGGCAGCGTGTCGAAGCTGCTCGCCCCCGCCCTGCGGGTCGGCTGGCTGCTGGTGCCCCGGCGGTACCGTGCCGCCGTGGTGGCCGCCAAGCGCAACGCCGACCTCGGCAACGCGGTGCTCCCGCAACTCGTGCTCGCCGAGCTGATGACCTCCGGGGCACTGGAGCGGCAGCTTCGGCTGCTGCGCCGTCGCCACGTCCGCCGCCGGGACGCGATGATCGCCGCGCTGGCCAGGCACCTGCCCCGGGCCACGGTGCACGGGGCCGCCGCCGGGCTGCACCTGATGGTCACCCTCGACGCCGACGTGGCCGACACCGAGTTGGCGGCGGCGACCCTGGCGCGCGGGGTGAAGACGCAGCCGCTGTCCTGGCACTGCCAGCGCCCGTACCGCCCGGGCCTGGTCCTCGGGTACGCGGCGAACCCGGCCTCGGACATCGAGCAGGGGATCACCACCGTCGCTGACGCCCTGTCCGGGCTCTGCCGGACGCGCGGGTCCTGACCGGGCTGCGCGTCCGGCGGCCGATCCGGGTCCACGGGCCCGCTGCCCGACCGGGGCCGGCCCGCCACGTCGCCGGCCGACGGCCCGGCCCCGGGGGCGTCACTCGTCCAGGCCCGCAGCCGGCGGGGTCGCCATCTTGTGGTTCTGCCCGGGGATCTGGAAGTGGTGGAAGGTGACCGTGGCGCTGACGTCCAGGGCCTGCACCCAGTGCCACCAGCCGACGGGAATGAGTAGCATCTGTCCCGGTTCCAGGACGGTCTCCAGCACGGTGGCCTCGGCGAACCGCGGGTGCCGGGTGAGGTCCGGGCGGGCGGCGTCGACAGCGCTGAACGTGCCGCCGCGCGGGTAGACCAGATGCCGCTCGTACGAGGGAACGAGGCGCACGTGTTTGCGGCCGAGGACCTGGCACAGCAGCACCGTGCTGTTGTCCACGTGCAGCGGGGTCACCGTGCCCGCCGGGCCCAGCAGCAGATGCCCGAGGGCCGTCGGGTCCACGATCCCCTCGGGCGGGCGCACGTCGGCGGCGAGCGGGCGCAGCGCCTGGGACCAGTTCTCGTTGCGGGGGACCATGTAGTAGTCGTTGGTGCGGGTCCCGGACCCGAGCAGCGTCAGGTAGTCGCGGAACGGCATGGTGGTGCGGTGGCGGTCGTACTGCCAGGCGTGGTCGGGGTTGGCCTCCCGCCCGGTCATCACCTCGACGACCGCGTCGCCGCAGGCGGCGGCCAGGCCGTCGAGGGTCCAGTCGAGCGCGGGCCAGTCCGTCATCAGGCCCTCCAGCACGACGGGCCGGTGGCCGAAGTAGTGCCGGGCGAAGAACTCCTCCGGCGTGATGCCCGCGCGGCGCTCCAGGGTTTCTCCGCCGTCGCTGTTGCGCAGCGTCCGGTAGGTGTCGAGCACGGACTCCATCCAGTCGTAGCGCAGCGCGAGGCGGCGGCACACGGCGAAGTACGGGTGGGCGGTGAGTTCGCCCAGCTCCGCGTCGACGGCGTCCGCGTCGGCGCCCCCGGCGACGGCGGCGGCCCGCGCCTGCTCGACGGGTGCGCCCATGGCCAGGTTCTCGGCGAGCCACTCCTGCCAGACCCGGTCCAGCCGGGAGGTGGCGAGCAGGGTCATGCCGCGCCGCCGGGGACGGCGGTGAGCTGCGGCTCGCGGGTGTACTCGGTGCAGTTGACGTAGGAGTTCTTCACGTGGGCCGGGAAGTGGTCGGCGTCCGGGACGGCGGTGAGTTGGGCCGCGCGGGCGTACTCGGCGCAGACGACGTAGTTGTTCTTGACGTGGGCGGGGAACTGCTCGGTGTCCGGGAGGGCGGTGAGCTGCGCCTTGCGGGTGTACTCCTCGCAGTTGACGTAGGAGCCCTTGACGTGGGCCGGGAAGTGGTCCGGAAGTGAAGTCATGGATCAGAGTCAACGCGCCGGATCGACCCGGCCGCCAGGGACAGGCGTCCCGTCCGGCCGGGACGCTCCCGGCACCGCCGTTTCGGTGCGTGTATCAACTCTGTGAACTTGTGTGAACATTGGCTTCGCGGGTCATCGGCCATTCGGCCAGCATGGGTGGCCGATTTCGAGGGTTCGACGGCGAACAGGGTTCAGGCTCTTGTTCACTCTCACTTAATCCGGTAGAACACGGGTAGGTCCTCAGCACGGACCATCTGCCTCGTGTTTCTAGGAGGACTACCCATGGCTCGTTCCCACCGTGCGGGCGGCGCCTCCTCGCCCGCCCTCTCCCGCCGCGGGGTCCTGCAGTTGGGCGGCAGCGTGGCGCTCCTGCTGGCCACCGGCGCCTGCGCCGCCAACAGCGAGTCCAAGCCCCGCGACGGCGCGTCGGGCGGCCCCACCGCCAAGGCGCTGCGTATCGCGGTCTCGAGCTACCTGTCGAGCTGGGACCAGGACTTCGTGGGCTTCGACCTGACCGCGCTGATGCTGTACAAGAACGTCTTCCCCTACCTGATCGACTACGGCGTCACCGCCGCCGGCGACAGCCAGATCCTCGACACCCAGAACGTCCCCCCGACGTTCGCCGAGTCCTTCGAGCCGGACGCCACGCAGCGGGTCTGGACGCTCAAGCTGCGCCGCGGGGTCAAGTTCGCCAGCGGCAACGAGCTGACGGCCGCCGACGTGAAGTGGTCCAAGGATCGCGCCTTCGCCGCCCAGGCCAACGTCGCCGGCGTCTACCGCACCATCGGCCTGACCAAGCCCGACCAGGTCAAGGTCGTCGACGACCACACCGTCGAGTTCCACCAGGCGTTCGCCAGCGCCCTCACCCGGCAGATCCAGGCCATCTCGCTGTACGTCTTCGACTCCACCGAGGCGAAGAAGCACGCCACCGCCGACGACCCCTGGGCCAAGGAGTGGTTCGCCAAGAACCCGCCGACCGGGGGCTACTACAACGTCACGAAGGCCACCCAGGGGCAGGAGATCGAACTCTCCGCGAACGCCGGATACCCGGGCCCCGACCCGGCCAAGACGCCCACCATCCGGATCTCCGTGGTGCCCGCCGCCTCCAACCAGCGGCTGCAACTCCAGGCCGGCGACATCGACATCGCCCTCGGCATCAGTCAGCGCGACATCCAGGACCTCAAGAAGGCCGCCGGCATCAAGGTCATCTCGGCCGCCAGCAACCGTCAGGTCACCATCCAGATGTCCGTCACCACGGCGCCGTTCAACGACGTGAACGTCCGCAAGGCCCTCGCCCACGCGACGCCGTACGAGCAGATCATCAACAACGTCTACGGCGGGGACGCCCGCGCCGCCAAGAGCCCGGTGCCGCTGGACATGCCCGGCTACGACGCCGGCGGGTACCCGTTCACCCACGACCTCGACCAGGCCAGGGCGGCGATGGCCGCGGCCGGCAGGACCACCGTCGACTCCGAGCTGGTCTTCGAGGCCGACAACGAGGAACAGCAGAAGATCGCCGTCCAGGTGCAGAGCGAGGCGGCGAAGGTGGGGATCAACCTCAAGCTGACCCCGCTGGACCCGGCCACCCTCGGCGAGCGGCGGTCCAAGAAGAACGTCCCGCTGCAGATCACCTCCGGTCAGCTCTGGGTCAACGACGTCGAGTACATGCTTGCCACGAGCTTCGTCAAGGGCGCGAACCTCAACTACTCCAACTACAGCAACCCGGAGATCGAGAAGATCTACGAGCAGTCGCACACCACCGTCGACCAGGCGGCCCGCGGCCAGCTCTGGAAGCGCGTCCAGGAGATCCTCGCCGCGGACGTGCCCTGGGTGGTCGTCTGCCAGCCCAACTTCAACCTGCCCGTACGCGACGACGTCGCCGGCTGGGTGCAGCCGATGGACGGCCTCGCCCGCCTGCGCTACCTGACCGCGTCGGCCTAGGTCGGGCGGGACCGCTGCCCATGCGCATCCTCCGGTTCGTCGCCAGACGACTGCTCCAGCTCATCCCGGTGCTGCTCGGCGTTGTCGTCCTGACCTTCCTCCTGGTCCGGGTGCTGCCCGGCGACCCGGTGCGGACCATCCTCGGGCAGAACGCCACCGAGGCCGACGCCGACGCCGCCCGTGCCCGCTTCGGGCTGGACCAGCCGCTCTGGCGGCAGTTCCTCGACTACCTGACCGGGCTGGTCACGGGCGACTTCGGCACCTCGATCCAGAGCGGTGCCCCGGTCGGCGCGGAGATGGCGCTGCGGGTGGGGCCCACCCTCGAACTGGTCGTCATCGCCGTGACCATCTCCCTGGTGGTGGCCACCGTCCTCGGTGTGTGGTCGGCCCGCCGCGCCGACCGGCCGGCCGACCACGGCATCCGGGTCCTCGCCCTGGTCGGCAACTCCGTGCCCGAGTTCTGGCTCGGACTCGTGCTGGTGCTGGTGGGCTACAGCGTGCTCGGCTGGTTCCCGGCCCCCAACGGGCGGGTGGATCCCGACACCGACCTGACCCCGCTGACCGGCGCGGACCTCGTGGACGCCGCGCTCACCGGGAACGGACCGGCCATGGCCTCCGCCGCGGCGTACCTGGTCCTGCCGGTGCTGACCCTGGTCATCGGCGTCGTCGCGCCCCTGCTGCGCAGCGTGCGGGCCTCCGCCCTGGAGGTGCTGCACTCCGAGCCGTACGCCGCGGCGGCGGCGCACGGCCTGCCCCGGCGCACCCTGCTGTACGGCTACCTGATGCGCGCGACCCTGGTCCGGCTGCCGTCGCTGGCCGCGCTGGTGTTCGGCACCGCCATCGGTTCCACCGTGCTCGTCGAGTACGTCTTCTCCTGGCAGGGCTTCGGCCAGTGGGCGCTGCGCGGCCTGCTCTACCGCGACTACCCGGTGGTCCAGGCATCCGTGCTGGTGATCGCGCTCTGCTACGTGCTGGTGTTCCTCATCGCCGACGTGGTCCACGCCATCCTCGACCCGAGAGTGAGGATCTGATGGCCGACCCGCGCACCAGCGGCCCGACCGAAGCCACGGCCCCGCCCGGCCCCGTCACCGGCCCCGCCCCGGGCAGCCGCTTCGCCCGCGTCCTGATCGTCACCGGCGCCGCGATCCTCGCGGTGATCGCGGTGGCCGCGCTGTGCGCGCCGCTGCTGAGCTCCTGGGGCGAGACCGAGATCGACCCCGCCGCCACCCTGACCGGCCCGGGCGGCGGCCACCTGCTCGGCACCGACGGCAACGGCATGGACATCTGGAGCCGGGTGCTCTACGCCGCCCGGCTGGACCTGGGCATCGCGGTGGCCGCCGTCGCGCTCGCCGTCACCGTCGGCACGCTGCTCGGTCTGGTCGCCGGCTACCGCGGCGGCTGGATCGACGACGTGCTGATGCGGGTGGTCGACATCTTCCAGGCGTTCCCCACCTTCATCCTCGCCCTGGCGGTGGCCGCCCTGCTCGGCAACGGCACCGTCAACCTCATCATCACCATCGCGGCGGTGAACGCCCCGGCCTACGCCCGGCTGGTCCGCGCCGAGGTACGTACCCTGCGCGAGCTGCCCTTCGTCGACGCCGCCGTCACCTCCGGGGCGTCGACCGCAGGCATCCTGTGGCGGCACCTGTTGCCCAACAGCCTCACCCCGGTGCGGGTGATCGCCCCGCTCAACTGCGGCTGGGCGATGCTGACCCTGGCCGGGCTGTCCTTCCTCGGCCTCGGCGTGAGCATCCCCGCCGCCGAGTGGGGGGCCATGATCAGCCTCGGCGCCGCGGACGTGGTCGGCGGCCGGTGGTGGACCTCGGTCCCACCCGGCCTGGCCCTGCTCGTCTGCGTCCTGGGATTCAGCCTGCTCGGCGAAGGCCTGCAGGAACGCGCGGACGCGAAGCGGCGGTGACCGGAATGCTGTCGATCGAGAACCTGTCGGTGGCCATCCGCCGCCCCGGCCGCGAGGTGGCCGCGCTCAGCGACGTCACCCTCACCGTGCGACCCGGCGAGGTCGTCGGCCTGGTGGGGGAGAGCGGCGGCGGCAAGAGCATGGTCGCCCGCGCCGTGGTCGGCCTGCTCCCCGGCGGTTCGCACGCCACCGGGCGGGTCGACTTCGGCGGCGCGGACGTGCTGCGGATGGACGAGTCCGCGCTCGCCGCCCACCGCGGCCGGGGAGCGGCGATCTGCTTCCAGAACCCGCGCGGCGCGCTCAGCCCCACCCGCACCGTCGGCCGGCAGCTCGTCGACCGGCTCGTCACCCACCAGGACGTGTCCGCCGACCGGGCCCGTGAGGCCGCGCGGGAGCTGTTCGAGGCCGTCGGCATCCGCAGCCCGCAGCGCCGGCTCGACGCGTACCCCCACGAGCTGTCCGGCGGCATGGCCCAGCGGGTGATGATCTCCCTGGCCACGGGCTGCGCCCCCGGCCTGCTGATCGCCGACGAGCCGACCACCGGCCTCGACGTGACCCTGACCCGGGAGATCCTGCGGCAGTTCCGGCACGCCGCCGACACCGACGGCCGTGCCGTACTGCTGATCTCCCACGACCTCGCCTCCATCGCCCAGGTCTGCGACCGGGTGGTGGTGCTCTATGCCGGCACCGTGGTGGAGAGCGGCCCGGCCGGTCAGGTGCTGCGCCAGCCGGCGCACCCGTACACCCGCGCGCTGCTGCGGTCGGTGCCCGACCTCGGCGGCCGGCCCGTCGTCGCCACCCCCGGCGCGATGCCGCTGCTGACCCGGGCGCCGCTCGCCTGCCCGTTCGCCGCCCGCTGCGCGCACGCCGACGACACCTGCGTCACCCGCCGGCCGCCCACCGAACCCCTCGCCGGCGGTCCGGACGGCTGGTCGCTGGCCTGCTTCCACCCCCGCACCGGCCCCCTCGACGCCGGCTCGGCCGACGTCCCACCGGGCTCCGACGCCGCCACCGTCCCACCGGGCTCCGACGCCGCCACCGTCCCACCGGGCTCCGACGCCGCCACCGTCCCACCGGGCGCCTCCGCCGCCACCGACCTCGGCCCGGGACCCGACGCCGCGGACCCGGCCCCGCGCGGCACCGGAGCCGCCGTGCTGGAGATCGACGACGCGCACGTCGTCTACCGCAGCCGGTTCTCCTCCGGCGGGCACCACGCGCTGCGCGGGGTGAGCCTGCGGCTCGCGCCCGGCGAGACACTCGGCGTGGTCGGCGAGAGCGGCTGCGGCAAGAGCACCCTCGCCAAGCTCATCATGGGCCTGGTGCCGCCCACCTCCGGCACGGTCACCGTCGCCGGGGCAACCCCGGGGCCCGGCCGGGGCCGCGCGTCCGGGCGGGCGGCGCGGCGGCTGCGCACCCGCGCCCAACTGGTGTTCCAGGACCCGATCGGGTCGCTCAGCCCGCGTCGCACGGTCGGCGACTCCATCGCCGAGCCCCTGCGGGCCGCCGGCCTGTCCGCCGCCGAGCGCGACACCCGGGTCGCCGCGGTGCTGGACCGGATGGAGTTGGACCGCGCGATCCTGCGCCGCTACCCGCACGAGCTGTCCGGCGGGCAGGCACAGCGGATCGGCATCGCCCGCGCCCTGGTCGGCGAGCCGGACCTGATCGTCTTCGACGAGCCCACCTCGGCCCTGGACGTCACCGTGCAGGCACAGATCCTCGCCCTCATCGCCGATGTGGCCGCCGACGCCGACCGCGCGGCGGTGTTCATCTCCCACGACCTGGCCACGGTGCGCGGATTCGCCGACCGGGTGGTGGTGCTCTACCTCGGGCGCGTCGTCGAGGAGGGTCCCGTCGACGTCGTCTTCGACCACCCCCTGCACCCGTACACGCGGGCCCTGCTGGCCAGCGCGCCCCGCCTCGGCGGGACCCCGCCGCCCGACGCCGCCCCGGTCGAGCTGGTCAAGGACCTGGAGGAGGCCGACGCGGCGACCGGCTGCCCGCTGGCCGCCCGCTGCCCGTTCGTCACCGACACCTGCCGCACCCAGCCGCAGCAGCTCCAGTCCCACGGCGCGAGCCGGGCCGCCTGCTGGCGCATCCCCGAGCTCCCCGCCCTGATCGGAAAGCAGGCCACCACGCCATGACACGTCGTCCCGTCCGGCTGGCAGTCGACATCGGTGGCACGTTCGTCGACGCCATGGAGCTGGACACCCGCACCAACCGGGTCCGCTTCCGCAAGGCCTCCACCACCCCCGCGCGCCCCGCCGACGGGGTGCTCGCCGCCATCACCGCCCTGGGCACCGACCTGTCCGAGGTGGAGCTGTTCATCCACGGCACCACCCTCGGGCTCAACGCGGTGTTGGAACGCCGGGGCGGACGCACCGGCATCATCACCAACGACGGCTTCCGGGACATCTTCCTCGTCGGCCGGGGCAACGTGCCCAACGACCACATGTACGACTTCCAGTACGAGCGGCCGGAGAGCCTGGTCCAGCGCCGGTTCACCGCCGGGGTGCGGGGCCGGCTCGACCACCGGGGCCGGGTGGTGGAGGAACTGGACCCCGACAGCGTCCGCGCCGCCGCCCGCGCCCTCGTCGTCGACCAGCAGGTCACCTCGATCGCCATCTGCTTCCTGCACTCGTTCCTCGACCCGAGCCACGAACAGGAGGCCGCCCGGCTGATCCGCGAGGAGTTCCCCGAGGTCAGCCTGTCGCTGTCCACCGACATCGTGCGCGAGTACCGGGAGTACGAGCGGACCAGCACCACCGTGCTGGAGGCGTACATCCGGCCGATCTTCGAACGGTACGTCGACGAGCTGGAGGCCGGGCTGGCCGAGCGGGGCTTCACCGGACGGTTCCTGATCATGCGCTCCGGCGGCGGCTCGATGAGCAGCGCGGTCGCGAAGACGTCGCCCACCCACACCGTGCTGTCCGGTCCGGCCGGCGGCATCGTCGGCGCCGCGTACCTGGCCGCCGAGCTGGGCCGCGACAACCTGCTCACCTTCGACATCGGCGGCACCTCGCTGGACGCCTGCGTCATCGAACGCGGCAACCCCGCCGCCGCGTACGAGGCACAGCTCGAGCACTTCCCGCTGCTGATCCCGACGTACGACATCCGGACCATCGGCGCCGGCGGCGGCTCGATCGCCTGGCTGGACCGGGGCCTGCTCAAGGTCGGCCCGCACAGCGCCGGCGCCGACCCCGGCCCGGTCTGCTACGGCCGGGGCGGCACCCGACCGACCGTCACCGACGCGGCCGTCGTGCTCGGCTACGTCGACCCCGACCGCTTCCTCGCCGGCACCATGGGACTGCACGACGCGGCGGCACGCGACGCCGTACGCGAACAGCTCGCCGAGCCGCTCGGCCTGGACGTGGAGGCCGCCGCCGCAGGCGTGCTCGACGTGCTGCTGGCCCGCACGGTCGGCGCGGTCCGGCAGATCACCGTCGAACGCGGCCACGACCCCCGGCAGTTCTCCCTGCTCGCCTTCGGCGGGGCGGGGCCGCTGCTGGCCCCGCTGCTGGCCCGCGAGATGGGCATCGGCGAGGTGATCGTGCCTTTCGCGCCGTCCGGCTTCTCCGCGTGGGGCATGCTGTCGGCCGACATCGTCAACGACTTCAGCCGCACCGTCATGGCCACCCTGGACGACGCGGACCTCGTCGAGCTGGACCAGCTCTTCAAGGCGGTCGGAACCGAGGCGGTCGCGTCGCTCGAGGCGCAGGGCGTGCCGGCCGACCAGGCCCTGCTGGAACGGCAGTTCGAGCTGCGCTACCTGGGCCAGGAACACAGCCTGATGGTCACCGTCGGCGGCACGCTGGACCGCGACGCGGTCCGGACCGCCTTCGACGAGCTGCACCGCAGCCGGTACGGCCACACCATGGGCAACCCGCTGCAGATCCTCAACCTGCGGGTGCGCGGCATCGGTCGCACCGACCGGCCCGAGCTGGGCACCCGTCCGCGTGGCGACGGCGACCCGACGCAGGCCCTGCTGGCCCACCGGGACGCCTACGACTTCGGCCGGCGGGCGGTCGTGCCGTTCGCCGTGTACGACAGGTCCGCGCTGGACGCGGGCGACACGTTCGCCGGGCCGGCGCTGGTCGACGAGGGCACCTCCACGACGGTGGTGCCCAGCGGCCAGCGGGTCACCGTCGACGACCACGGACACCTGCTCGTCACCCTGGAGGCAGCCGCATGACCACCCTGGACGGTGCCCGCGTCGAGGTCGTCCGCAGCTACCTGCTGTCGGCGGCGGAGGAGATGCGGGCCACCCTGATCCGCACCTCGTTCAACCCGGTCATCTACGAGGTGCACGACTTCGGCCTGTCGATCTACGACCCCGACCTGCGACTCATCGCCGAGGCCACCGGCCTGACCTTCTTCCTCGGCGCCAACGACCACTCGCTGGCCAAGGGCGTCGAGTACGTCGGCCGGGACAACCTGCACCGCGGCGACGTGGTGCTGCTGAACTACCCGTACTGGAACGCGGCGCACGCCTACGACGCGACCCTGTTCGCGCCGGTCTTCCGGCCCGACCCGGCCGACCCGGACGCCGACGGCGAGCTGGTGGGCTTCCTCTGCGTCCGGGCGCACTGGATGGACCTGGGCGCCAAGGACCCGGGATACGTGCTCGACTCCACCGACATGCACCAGGAGGGCCTGATCTTCCCGGGCACCAAGGTCGTCTCCCGGGGCGAGCCGGTTCGGGAGATCCACGAGCTGATCCGGTTCAACTCGCGGATGCCCGACGCCGTGCTCGGCGACCTGCACGCGCAGATCGCCGCGCTGCGCACCGGCGAACGCCGGCTGCTGGAAATCGTCGAGAAGTTCGGACGTCCGACCGTGGACGCGGCCGTCGACCGGATCATCGCCGACGGGGAGGCCCGCGCCCGGGCCGCGCTCGCGGCGCTGCCGCAGGGCAGCTGGACCGCCGAGGACTGGGTCGACGACGACGGCATCACCGACGACCCGGTCAGGATGCGGGTCACCGTCACCATCGCCGACGGCACCTTCACGGTCGACTTCGCCGGCTCGGCGCCGGCCACCCGGGGTCCGATCAACATGCCGTTCGGCGCCACCGAGGCGATCTGCAAGGTCATCCTCAAGTCGCTGACCTCACCCGACGAGCCGTCCAACGCCGGCACTGTCGCGCCGCTGGAGGTACGGGCCGAGCCCGGCACCCTCTTCCACGCGGTCTACCCGCAGCCCACCTTCACCCTGTGGACCGGCATCGTCGCCGTCGAGCTGATCCTCAAGGCCCTGGCCCAGGGGATGCCGGACCGGTTGCCGGCGTCCAGCGGCGGTGACGTGCCGGGGTTCATGATGGTGGGCCTGCACCCGGACACCGGGCAGATGTTCGCGGTCAGCAACAACGACCTGGTCGGCTGGGGCGGCACCCCGCACCACGACGGGATGGACGCCGCCACCCACGTCTCCGGCAGCACCGGCCGGGGCACCCCGATCGAGGTCCTGGAGGCGCGGACGGGGATGTTCTTCGAGCGGGTGGAGATTCGTACGGATTCGGGGGGTGCGGGTCGGTTCCGGGGTGGGTGTGGGTTGCGGCGGGACATTCGGTTCGTGTCGGCGGGGGAGTTCCTGTCGGTGATCAAGAAGACGAAGACCGCGCCGTGGGCGCTCGATGGTGGGTTGTCGCCGGAGCCGAACCGGGTGGTGGTGTTTCCGGGCACGGATCGGGAGGCGCGGGTGAGCACGAAGCGCACGCCGGTCGAGGTGGGTGACCGGGTGACCCTGTTGACGGCCGGTGGTGGTGGGCACGGTGATCCGAGGGGACGTGATCCGGAGGCGGTGCGCCGGGACGTCGCCGAGGGTTACGTCTCCGCCTCCGCCGCCCGAGACCTGTACGGGGTGGACGTCGATGAGTGAGCCGGCCGTCGACGGGGCCACCGTCGAGGTGGTCCGCAGCTATCTCGTCTCCGCCGCCGAGGAGATGCGCGCCGCGCTGGTGCGTACCGCCTTCAACCCGGTCATCTACGAGGTCTACGACTTCGGCATCTCCCTCTACGACCGCCACCTGCGGCTGGTCGCCGAGTCCACCGGACTGTCCCGCTTCCTCGGCGCCAACGACTACTCCATCCAGCGCGGCGTCGAGTACGTCGGCCGGGACAACCTGCACCCCGGAGACGTGGTGCTGCTGAACTACCCGTACTGGAACGCGGCGCACACCTACGACGCGACGCTGTTCGCCCCGGTCTTCCTGCCCGGCGACGCGGAGCCGGTCGGCTTCCTGTGCATCCGCGCCCACTGGATGGACCTGGGCGCCAAGGACCCGGGCTACGTCCTCGACTCCACCGACATGCACCAGGAAGGGATCATCTTCCCCGGCACGAAGGTGTACGCCCGGGGCGAGCCGGTCCACGAGATCCACGAGCTGATCCGGTTCAACTCGCGGCTGCCCGAGCTCGTCCTCGGCGACCTCAACGCCCAGATCGCCGCGCTGCGCACCGGCGAGCGGCGGATGACCGAGCTGTACCGGCAGTACGGACCCACCATGGTGGACGCCGTCATCGACCGGGTGATCGCCGCCGCCGCCGACTCCGCCGCCGAGGCGGTGGCCGCCCTGCCGCAGGGCAGCTGGACCGCCGAGGACTGGCTCGACGACGACGGCGTCACCGACGACCCGATCCGCATGCGGGTCACCGTCACCATCGCCGACGGCACGTTCACCGTGGACTTCACCGGATCGTCCCCGGCGGTGGCCGGGCCGGTGAACCTCCCGCTCGGGGCCACCATCGCCACCTGCCGGGTCGCGTTCAAGGCGATCACCACGCCCACCGAGCAGACCAGCGCCGGCCACTTCGCCCCACTGCGGGTACGCACCGAGCCCGGATCACTGTTCCACGCGCAGTACCCGGCCGCCACGTTCACCCAGTGGACCGGCACCGTGGCCCTGGAACTGATCTACCGGGCCCTGGCCCAGGGGATGCCGGACCGGTTGCCGGCGTCCAGCGGCGGTGACGTGCCGGGGTTCATGATGGTCGGCCTGCACCCGGACACCGGCCGGATGTTCGCCGTCAGCAACAACGATCCGGTCGGCTGGGGCGGCACCCCGCACCACGACGGCATCGGGCCGGCCAACCACCTGTGCCAGACCCAGGCCCGCAACACCCCCGTCGAGGTCCTGGAGGCGCGGACGGGGATGTTCTTCGAGCGGGTGGAGATTCGTACGGATTCGGGGGGTGCGGGTCGGTTCCGGGGTGGGTGTGGGTTGCGGCGGGACATTCGGTTCGTGTCGGCGGGGGAGTTCCTGTCGGTGATCAAGAAGACGAAGACCGCGCCGTGGGCGCTCGATGGTGGGTTGTCGCCGGAGCCGAACCGGGTGGTGGTGTTTCCGGGCACGGATCGGGAGGCGCGGGTGAGTACGAAGCGCACGCCGGTCGAGGTGGGTGACCGGGTGACCCTGTTGACGGCCGGTGGTGGTGGGCACGGTGATCCGAGGGGACGTGATCCGGAGGCGGTGCGCCGGGACGTCGCCGAGGGTTACGTCTCCGCCCGCGCCGCCCACGACCTGTACGGAGTGACCGCATGACCACCGCAAGCGCCCCCGAGCCGTCGAGCCTGCTGCTCGGCAACTGCACCGTGCTGGACGCCCGCGTGACGGACGGCAGCAGGCCCCTGCCCGACGCCGGCGTCTGGGTCCGCGGCGACCGCATCGCCGCCGTCGGCCCGTACGCCGAGGTGGCCGCCCGGGCCCGGGCCACCGGCCCGGTGACCGACCTGGACCTCGACGGGGCGTACCTGACCCCCGGCCTGGTCAACATGCACACCCACTTCTCGCTGTCGCTGCCCGGCGCCGGGGGCGACAGCGTCAAGAGCATGGGCCCGCACGACCTCGCCCTCTACATGGCCGACGGTGCCCGCCGGACCCTGCACTGCGGCGTCACCACCGTGCGCTGCGTCGCCGAGAAGGACCACGCCGACTTCGCGTTGCGCCGCGCCATCGCCGCCGGTCGCACCGAGGGCCCCCGCATCCACACCGCCGGCCGCGCCCTCGTCTGCACCGGCGGGCACGGCCACGAGGGCAGCGACACCCTCGAGTGCGACGGGCCCGTCGGCTTCCGCCACGGCGCGCGCAGCCAGATCCGGGCCGGCGCGGACCTGATCAAGGTGATGATCTCCGGCGGCATCGCTGGCGAGCACGAACACATCCACACCCCACAGCTCTTCACCGACGAACTCGCCGCCGTGATCGAGACCGCGCACGCCTGGGGACGCAAGGTCACCGCGCACGCCGGACCGGCGGAGGTGATCGGCGCGGCCGTGGACCTCGGCCTGGACTGCGTGGAGCACGGCTACCAGCTCACCCCGCAGGTCGCCGCGCGGATGGCCGAGCGGGGCACGGCCCTGGTGCCGACCCTGCTGGTGACCCGCTGCAAGGAGTTCTTCGACGAGCTCGGCGTGCCGGAGTGGATGCAGTGCCGCTCGCTCGGCGCGGGCCCCGGGCACCTGGAGAGCTTCGCGACGGCCGTCGCCGCCGGGGTGCAGGTGCTGCTCGGCAGCGACATGCCGCCGTTCTGGCACTTCGAGGGCACCAACGCCACCGTCCGGGAGTTGGAGTACATGGCCGAGGTGATCGGGCCCGCCCGGGCCCTGCACGCCGGCACCCTCGGCCCCGTCCGGTGGCTGGGCGTCGAGGACGACCGTGGCACCGTGCAGGACGGCAAGCTGGCCGACCTGATCGCCATGGACGACGACCCGCTCGACGGCGCCGCCGCGTTCCGGGGCGTGCGCTGGGTGATGAAGGGCGGCCGGGTCGTCCGCGACGACCGGGCCGCCGCGCCGGGAGGTGCGCGATGACGTTCGCCGACGCCGCCGGGCACGCCGGCCAGGACGGCACCGCCGGGCACGCCGGCCAGGACGGCACCGCCGGGGCGGCGGCCATCGCCGCCGGGATCGACGACATGTACGAGGCGTTCCTGGCCGGGGACCGCCCCCGGTTCGACGGCCACCTGCACCCCGAGGTGACCACCTGGGAGACCCACCTGCCCGGCCCGCTGCGTACCCGCTCACAGCTCGACTCCTACCGCGACCAGCGTGACGCCACCGGGCAACGGCCCCGGCTGGCGGTGCTCGCCGCCCGGGACAAGCACATCGACGTCTGGGGCGAGTTCGGCGTCGCCCGTTACGTCCTCGTCGCCCAGGCCCACGCCCAGGGGTCATCCGAGCTCACCCGCGTCACCGACGTGCTGCGCCGGGTCGGCGACCGGTGGCTGATCGTGCACCACCACGCCGAGCTGCTGCGCGAACCGGAGCCGGCCCCGTGATCCGCCGGCTGGTCGCCCACCGTACGGGCGAGCCGACAGACGTGCTGTCGGTGGCGGAACTGCCCGACGACCCGCCGCCGGGCCCCGGCGAGGTACGCCTCGCCGTCCACGCGGTCGGCCTGAACTTCCTCGACGTGTCGCTGTGCCGGGGCGAGTACCCGGTGCGGCCGGACCCGCCGATGACCCCCGGCGTCGAGGCCGCCGGCCGGGTCGTCGCCGCGGGCGAGGGCGTAGCGCACCTGCTCGGCCAGGAGGTCGTCGCCTGCCCGGCGCTGCCCCGCGGCGCGCTCGGCTCCACGGTGACGGTGGACGCCGCCGTGGTCGTGCCCCGCCCGCCCACTGTGGACCCGGTGACCGCGGCGGCGCTGCCGGTCACGTACCAGACCGCGTGGTTCGCCCTGGAACGGGCCGGCGTCACCACCGGGCAGACGGTACTGGTGCACGCCGGCGCCGGCGGCGTCGGCATCGCCGTCACCCAGCTCGCTGTCGCCCGGGGCGCGCGGGTCCTCGCCACCGCCGGCGGCCCCGCCAAGACCGCCGTCTGCCGGGAACAGGGCGCGGCGGTGGCCGTCGACTACACCACCGAGGACTTCGTGGCCGCCGTGCGGGACGCCACCGACGGTGACGGCGCCGATGTCGTCGTCGACCCGGTCGGCGGCGACATCCTGGCCCGCTCGCTGGACTGCCTGGCCTTCGAGGGCCGGCTCGTCACCGTCGGCGCCGCCGGTGGCCCGCCACCGCCGGTCGACCCGGCCCGGCTGATCGCCGCGAACGCCACCCTGGTCGGCCTGTCCTGGGGCTCCCGGTACCCGTGGCGTCGCGCCCCCGAGGTGCGCGCCGCCTACCAGGCCCTGTTCGACCTGTACGCCGCCGGTGCGGTCCGGCCGCCGGTCAGCCGGGTGGTGTCCCTGGAACAGGCCCCCGCGGCGCTGGCCGAGCTGGCCGCCCGCCGGACCATCGGAAAGATCATCGTACGGGTCGAGGAGAGGGAGCAGCCATGACGGAGACCCCGGACGGCGACATGGACATCTACGACCTGCGGGTCACCGTCGACCGCATCGAGGGCCGGTCGGTCTGCGGCATGGCGGTCGGCGACCACTTCGACCTGACCGACAGCGCCCACCTCAAGCTGCCCGCGGGCCAGCACTTCTGCGTGTACGCGCTGGCCGCCGTCCTGCCGTTCCTCGCCGCGAAGCAGCGCGACCTCGCCGCCGGGGACTGGCTGGCCCAGGACTCCCACTTCGCCTGCCCCGACCCCGAGGAGCGGCTTGTCATGAAGGTGGAACGGACCTGCCGGCGACGGATGAGCTCGGCGGACCTGACCTGATGGCCGTCGAGATCGGACTGGGGTTGCAGAGCGACAAGCCGGCAGGCGCGTACGCCGCGTTGGCGCAGGCCGCCGAGGCCCACGGCTTCGACGTGCTGACCGTCTTCGGTGACCTGATGTACCAGCCGCCCATCTTCCCGCTGCTGGAGATGGCCGGGGCGACCAGCCGGGTCCGGCTCGGGACGGCCTGCCTGAATCCGTACTCGCTGGCCCCGTACGAGATCGCCGGCCAGCTCGCCGCCCTGGACCTGGCCTCGCACGGCCGGGCCTACCTGGGGCTGGCCCGCGGCACCTGGCTCGGGGCGGTCGGCCTGGCCCAACCCCGGCCGCTGACCACGATCGAGGAGGCGGCGGCCGTCGTCTACCGCCTGTTGCGCGGCGACCGGGACGGCTACCCCGGCCGGGTCTTCACCCTTGAGCCCGGCACCGCGCTGCGCTACACCGTGCACCGGCCCGACCCGCCGCTGCTGATCGGCGCGTGGGGCCCGCAGGGCGCGGCCCTGGCCGGCCGGATCGCCGACGAGATCAAGGTGGGCGGCAGCGCCAACCCCGACATGGTGCCGGTGATCCGCGACCGGGTGCGGGTGGGCACCGACCGGGCCGGTCGCGCCGTCGAGGACGTCGGCATCGTGTTCGGCGCCGTGACGGTGGTCGACACCGACGGCGAGGCGGCCCGGGCGAAGGCCCGCACCGAGGTCGCCATGTACCTCGCCGTCGTCGCGGATCTCGACCCCACCGTCGCGCTGCCCGACGGCCTGGTGCAGCGGGTCGGCGCCCTGGTCGACGAGGGCGCGCACGAGGCCGCCGGTCGCCTCATCCCCGACGACGTGCTCGACCGGTTCGCGTTCTCCGGCACCCCGGCCCAGGTGGCCGCGCAGGCCCAGACGCTGATCGACGCCGGGGTCCGCCGGGTCGAGTTCGGCACCCCGCACGGGCTGACCGACGACCGCGGGGTGGACCTGCTCGGCTCCGCCGTGCTGCCCCTGCTGCGCAGGTAGAAGGGAACGGCGGATGAGCATCCTCGTCGTGGTCGGCCCGGCGGTGGTGGCGGACCCCGCCCTGCTGGAGTCACTCGCCACCGCCGCGTGCGCGGAACTCGGCGTCCCCGGCCGGCTGGTGACCGCCGCCTCCGCCGCCGAGGTGCGGTCCCTGGTCACCCAGACGGGGTCGCCCGTGGTGGCGCTGCCCGGCCCGGACCCCGAGGTGCGCGCCCTGATCGGCGACGCCCCGCCCCACGTCGTGTGGTACGACCTCACCGTCGAGCCGCCGGTGCCCGGCGCAGCCCACCTTCAGGGCCGGGGCGCCTGGGGCCTGGCCTGGGCCGTCCGGCACGCCCTGCACCGCCACCGGTCGCCGGCCACCCGGATCGCCTACGGCCCGCAGGCGGACCAGTGGGGTGAGCTGCGGCTGCCGCCCGCCGTCGGGGCGGGCCCGGTGCCGGTCGTGGTGCTGCTGCACGGCGGGTTCTGGCGGTCGATGTGGGGAGCCGACCTGATGGACGCCCTCGCCGTCGACCTGGCCGGCCGGGGCTACGCGTCCTGGAACGTGGAGTACCGCCGTCCGGACCGGCACGACTGGGACGCCACCACCGCCGACGTGGCGGCCGGCGTCGCGGCGCTGGCGGGCCTCGCCGACGGCGGCCGGCTGGACCTCGACCGCGTCGTGCTCCTCGGCCACTCGGCCGGCGGCCAGCTCGCGCTGCGGGCCTGCGCCGACCAGGCCGGCGGGGCAGACCGCGACCTCCCCGGCCCGCCCGGGGTCGCGGCGACCCGCGTCGCGCTGGCGGTGTCGCTGGCCGGCGTCCTCGACCTGGCCGAGGGCGAACGGCGGTACCTCGGCGACGGGGCCATTCCCGCCGCCCTCGGTGGCACCCCCGCGACCGTGCCGCAGCGGTACGCCGCCGCCGACCCCATGGCCCGGGTGCCGATCGGGGTGCCGACCCTGCTGGTGCAGGGCGCCGACGACAGCCCCGATCTTGTCGACGCCAACCGCCGGTACGCCGTCGCGGCCCGGGCGGCCGGCGACGACGTCGACCACCTCGAACTGCCCGGCGACCACTTCGCCGTCATCGATCCCGGCTCGACCGTCTGGCGGGCCACCATGGCCGCCGTGGAGCGTCGGTTGGGCCGCCGAGCATAGGCCGCCGCCGTGGCGGACCCCGGAGATGTTCGCGATGTTTCACCAGTGTGAACAAGCGCCGCTGGTGCCGCTACCGCTGCCGCCCTGCGGGCGGCGAGGCGATCGACCGGCGTCAGAACAGCCGCGGGGTGACCACCGACACGACGGTCGTCACCGCGTCGGTGTCGTTGTACATCGAGTGCGGCACCGACGAGCGCAGGTGCACGCTGTCGCCCGGACGCAGCCGGTGCTCGACGCCGTCGACCTCGTAGAGCAGTTCGCCGGAGATGACATAAGCGAACTCCTCTCCGGCATGGCCGTAGGCGGCCTCCCGGCGGCCCCCCGGCGCGATGTGCACCAGCATCGGTTCGAGCACCAGGTCCGGCCCTCGCTCCGACAGCATCCGGTAGGTCTGCTGGGCGGAGACGTACTGGGTGGCGGGGGTTTCCGCCCTGGCGAGGGTGAAGTGCGTGGGCAGCGGGCCGACCGCCTGGTCGGGGGAGTCGGCGCCGGCGTCGAAGAACTCCGCCACCGTGTGGTCCAGGGCCTTGGCGACGCTGCCCAGCGCGGTCAGGCCGATGGAGGAGATGCCCCGCTCGACCTGGGACAGGAAGCCGATCGACAGGCCGGAACGGGCGGCCAGGCCGCGCAGCGTCAGCCCGCGCTCCTTGCGGTACTGGCGGATGCGCGCGCCCACCAGGCCGGCGGGGGTGGCGTCCGCCGCCCGCTCGTCGGGCAGGGGCCGTTCCCGGACCGGGTTACTCTCCATGGACCGCACGGGGACCTCCTGTCGCGTCCCGGCGGGAGAGCCCGCCACGCTTGTTCGATGCTATCGAAACTTCGGGGTACCCGCGATGCCCCGCGCCCGTCCTGGCGGGCAGGCGGCGGGGCGACAAGCGCCTCCGGTGGGCAGTCGGCTGGCTGTCGCTGTCAGGCGTGCCGGGGGTGAGGGGCCGTGATTCGAGGCCGGCTGCGCCGCGCGTCATCAATCTGTACCGGCTCGGTGGGCCGCGGCGTGAAGAAGCGGATGATGTCGTCGGCTGCGGTGGGGGACAGCATCATCGCCTGGACCCGTGCGGACATTTCGGCGATCGGGTGAATTCTGATGAACATCGCCTCCTCGTACGTACGGATCGCCGAGTCGGGGTCGGCGGGGTTGGTGGCGAGTTCGGCGGCGAGTTCGGCGGCGTCGAGCATGGCCTGGTTGGCACCCTCGCCGACCGGCGGCATGAGGTGCGCGGCGTCACCGATGAGGGTGATGTCCGGCTGGTGGGCCCAGCGTGTACCGGTGGGCATCGCCTCGATCCTGCGTGGGATTGGCGGGCTGTCGCCGGCTTCGATGAGTGCGGTGAGGCTGGGGGCCCAGCCGTCGAACATGTCCAGCAGAGCGCGCTTGCTGCCGTAGGTGCCGATATGGCGATCGTCCGCGGGTAAGCCGATCCCGACCCGGATGCTGCCGTCGCCGAGGCGTTGCGCCGCAAGGATCTGGTTCACGCCGATGCACCACAGGTTCCCGGGGCCGACCAACTCGGCGAGATCCGGGTGGCGTCGGTCGGCGTCGCTGATGCTCAGCTCTACCAAGGTGGACACGTGGGACAGTGTCGCGTCGGTGAGCAGCGGCCGGACGACCGAGCGTGCGCCGTCCGCGCCGATGAGGACGTCGCAGTCGGCGCTGTGGCCGCCGTCGAACGTCAGCCCGAAGCCTCCGTCGGGTCGTGGCGTCGCTGCGGCGAGCCGGCGCTGCCAGGCCACCGCGTCGCCGGGGAGCGAATCGAGCAGAAGATCACGCAGTGCGCTCCGATCGATCTCGGGGCGTCCGGAGAACGAGCCGGGTTGTGGTATGTGGTGCACGAGGGTGCGTCCGGCCGGGTCGAGGATGCGATGTTCCTCGCCCTCCGGCCGCGCCTCGGACCGGAACCGATCGGCGAGGCCCGCCTCGGCCAGGGCCTGTTGCCCGGACTCCGGGTGCAGGTCGAGCATTCCGCCCTGTGATCGCGCGGATCGGCTTGCCTCGCGTTCGTACACCACCGCGTCGATGCCTTGCCGGTGCAGGATTCGGGCCAGCGTCAGGCCGCCGAGACCACCTCCGGCGATCGCGATTCGCATCATCATCTCCGTTACCGTACGCTGTATATTGTGGATACGCCGTACGGTAACGCACCGCTGCCCCTCTGGGAACGGCCCGAGCCTCAACCGCGGGCGACGCCCGTGCCGCTGAGCCGCGCGAAGATCGCCGACACGGCGATCCGGCTCGCCGACGTGCACGGCCTCGACGGGCTATCGGTACGCAAGCTCGCCAAAGAGCTCGGTGTCGGTCCGATGCGACTCTACGACTATGTGATCAACAGATCCGAACTGCTCGATCTGATGGTCGACGCCGTCTATGCCCAGATCGCCGAGGCCAGCCATCGCTCCGAGTGGCGCGCCACGGTGCTGGCCATCGTTCATCGGACCCGCGATGCCGCCCTTGATCATGAGTGGTTCTCCGACCTGCTCGGCGGAAGGCCACACTTAGGACCTCACGCGCTCGCCGTAGGCGAATCGACCGCGGCGGCGCTCAGCCAGGCCCCCGGCGTGCGCGGCATCGACGACCTCCAGCGGGCCTTGGGCGCCCTCAACGCCTTCATCATCGGAGCGCTCCGCGGAGAGGTCACCGAGCGACGCACCGCCCGTTCCACCGACACCGACGTGACCGCCTGGCAGACCGCCCTCGGGCCCTACCTGACACGCATGCTCGAAACAGGCCGCTATCCCACCGTCGCCCGGCTCGTCATCGACGGCGCCCACCTCAACGCCGAGGAGACCTTCCACCACAACCTGATCACCATCCTGGACGGCATCACCAGCCATTCCCACCCGTGACCCACTGCTCGCAGGCCAGTACCGGCTGGACACCGATACACCTCGATCAGACATCCGCATCCGCCGCCGACCGGGCGTCACGCTACGTTATGTGTAAGCGGCTGCGTCCGGTGCGCGGTGGTGCCGATGTGAGTGCACAGGGCTCGCCGGCTCAGCTCACCCTTCGGTCGCGACTGCCGCGATGGCGGCGTGCGGCCGGTGAGGGCCTTCGCTGGGCCGCTGAAGGCGCTCGACTTCCGTGAAGCCGGCTCGCGTCAGCCGCGCGGAGAACTCGTCGACGGGCCAGCGATAGGCGGTCACGACCTTGTGGTCGAAGGCCGCGACCTCGTCACCGTCAAAGAAACCGAGCACCAACGTTCCGGCCGGGGCCAATGCTCGCCGGAACTCGGCGAGCACGCCGTCGAGATCTTGCGGCGGTAGGTGGATCAACGAGTAATAGGCCAGGATGCCGGCGATGGAGTGGTTGGCGACGGCGAGCTTCTCCATCGACCCGAGTTGGTACCTCCCGCCCGGGTGGGCCGCCTGCGCGTGGGCGATGAACTCGGGAACGATGTCGATGCCCGTTGCGTCGACGCCCAGCGATCGAAGGTAACCGGTGAGATGGCCAGGCCCGCAACCCAGATCGAGGACCGTGCCAGGTCGGCCCGCCAGATGCCGCCCGATGAATGCGAGGTCGTCGGCGTGTACCTGCTGGCTTGTACCGAACAGCCCGATGTAGAGCTCTGCGACGGACGCATACGCCTGCCGGACCTGCGCCATGTTCACCGCGTGACTGTATGAGCTCTTGGAACGAGGGAGCAAGCCCGGGGCCGGCGCGGAAAGCACATCGGTCCATGCGGTACCCGCGTCCGTCGATTCGAGGGCGCGGTCAGCTGCGCACCTCCGCCGCCGCCGAAAGGCGTTCACACCCGGCTGCGCAGCTGGGCGATCGCCGCAGTGTCCTCAGGCCAGCAGACGCTCGCGCAGCTTCGCGCCCAGATTGATCCCACCCACTGCCCGGGGGGCGGTCGGATCGTGCACGTCGAGGGTGTTGTTCCGGCGCATGAGCTCACGGACCGGAGGTGGCAGCCGGGGCGGGTCGTCCATGGCCGCGAGGATCTGTGCGGCGGTTGAGATCAGCCGATCGGCCAGGGCTGCGGCGTCGGTGTCCACCCGCACCCGGCCGTACTCCCAGCCGGCGGTGGTGAGGTCGAGCACCTCGAACACGCGGGTCAGGAGCGGGTTCGGGTCGGTCACCCGGTCGAGCCGGGCCGCCTGACTGCCGACCACCGCGACGGCGGCGGACAGCTGCGCGTACGGGTGGAAGCCGCACGGCAACGTGAACAGTGGCCACCGCAGTGCCGGGCCGGCCTCCACCCACAGCGGCCGGTAGTTCCGGCGGTGCACCAGGAGCCGCCGGCCCGTTCGTCGGTGTACTTCGTGGGCCTGGGCCTGTAGGTCTACGTGGGCCTCGTCGGCGACCTGGCTCACGATCCGGGCCGCCACTACCAACCCGTCGTCGCCGTTCAGCATCCCGGTGACCGCCTGGACCTGCTCGGGAAACCAGGTCTGCGCGTGGACGCCGTATCGGTACTGGACGTCCCGTAGCAGCGCCTGCTGCCGCCCCGCATCGAGCTGGACCTGTCCGCCGCCCAGCAACCGCTGGAGCCAACGCATTTTGCCTCGTTTCAGCAGAGCCGTCCGGACTGCGGCAATGGTAGTGCGTCGGACCTTCCAGCCCAAGAACAACCCGAGCGTCGGTCTACCCCGGGCCGTGCCCGAAGAAACGAGGTGCGGCGACACGGTTGGTGGCGCGTGCGCCGACGTGGTCACGTGGACGGAGTCCGAGGGCGGTACCGGTGCCCGGGTGGGTCAGATGCCGGGCACGGCGGTGTCCCCGGCCGCCAGTCGGCCGGGGACACCCTCGTAGCTGAGATGGCGCCGCGATCAGCAGATCGGATTCGACCTCACGGGCAGTCGAACCAGCGGGTTTCCTCGCCGTCGCCGTAGTAGGCGTTCATCGGGCAGCGGTACCAGGTCCCGGTGGCGTGCGCGTAGACCTGCGCGTACTCCGGGTACCACTCGGAACCGTTACTTCCCTTGTAGACACCGATGAAATCAGGGCGTCCGATGTCGAACCACGAGAACGGCCCGAAATAGTCGTTGCTGTTGCGCTCGAAGTTGTCGGCCGAGTTGTCGAGGTTGACGTAGCCGGGGGACTCGGCGAGCGTGCCGTACACCTTCATCCGCACGGTGGCGTCGGTGCCGGCCCCGTCGATGTTCGCGGTGTGTACGAAGATCGTGTAATTCTGCACAGCGTTGGTGCCGATGCCGGCGGTCTTGGCGGCCGGGGCCGCGCTGGCGGCGGTACCGCCACCCAGCGCCATCGTCATCATGACGAGCGCGCCGCCGAACACGATTGGGATCCGGAATCTCACGGTGACTTCCTCCTGATGAAAAGTGTGGATGATTGCTGCTGTTGCCGTGAACGAACTCTGACAGCGGCCGCTGTTGCGCGGCTGACGTGGCGCTGGAATGCCGGTACCGTCCGGTGTCCGACTGAGCCGTCCAGGGCGCTTGTTCCGTCGATAGCCTGAGTCGAATCCTGTGGTTGAGGCGGGGGCGGACCAATGCGAGTCAGGCTTCTCGGACCGGTCGACGTGACCGCGGGCACCAAGGCCGGTACGGTTTCCGGAATCCGACGCAAAGGCGTACTCGCGGTGCTCGCCCTGCACCCGGGCGTGATCGTCAGCACCGACCGCCTGATCGACGTGATCTGGGGAGACCAGGCTCCCGCGACCGCGCCGAACAGCCTGCAGAGCCACGTTTCCTACCTGCGGCGCATCATCGGCGCCCGGAGCGCGATCGTGGGTCGCTCTCCGGGGTACGTGCTGGATCTGCCGGGTGAGGCCACCGACGTCGAGGTGGCCGAGCGGCTCATCCGTGAAGGCACCCGGTCGACCGACCACGGGCACGCCCGCACGGTGCTGGCCAGCGCCCTTGAGCTGTGGCGAGGTCGATCGTTGGTCGACGTCGCCAGCCTCGGCTGGCTGCACGAGCAGGCCGAACGCCTGGAACACCTGCGGCTGGTCGCGGTCCGGGCACTGGTCGACAGCCGCCTGGCGCTCGGCGAGCACGCGCAGCTCGTACCGGAGCTGGAGCTGTTGACCCAGGAACATCCCCTCGACGAGCACATCCACGAGCAACTCATGGTGGCGCTCTACCGGGCCGGCCGGCAGTCCGACGCACTCGCGACGTACCGGCGGTTGCGCCGCACGCTCCGCGACGACCTGGGCATCGAGCCGAGCCCGGCGTTGCGCAACCGGGAGAGCGCCATCCTGTCGCAGGACCCGGCGCTCGCCTGGTCCGCGCCGGCCGGCGCGGCGGTCGCGGTCGCGGCCCGGGCGTCCGCGCCAGCCCAACTACCCCCGGCGGTACGCGCCTTCGCCGGTCGTGGCGACGAACTGCGCTGGCTCGACGAACGACTCGGCCGGCCGGGTGAGCCCGATCCGCCGGCGGTGGTCATCTCGGCGGTCTCCGGCACGCCGGGAGTGGGCAAGACGGCGCTGGCCGTGCACTGGGCTCACCAGGTCGCCGACCGCTTTCCGGACGGCCAGCTCTATGTCAACCTGCGCGGCTTCGACGCCGGTGGGGTGCTGGAACCCGCCGACGCGATCCGCGGATTCCTGGACGCCTTCGGCGTACCGGTGGAGCGCATTCCGGCTGGCCTGTCCGCCCAGTCCGCGCTGTACCGCAGCTTGCTGACCGGCCGCCGGGTTCTCGTCCTGATCGACAATGCCCGCGACGCTGCGCAGGTCCGCCCACTGCTACCCGGTGCGGCCGGCTGCCTTGTCGTGGTGACCAGCCGCAACCAGCTCACCTCCCTGGTCGCCGGCGAGGGCGCTCAGCCGCTCGCTCTCGACCTGCTGCCTGAGGCCGAGGCCCGGGACCTGCTGGCCCGCCGGCTGGGCAGTGACCGGGTGGCCGGTGAGCCGGCCGCCGTCGACCAGATCATTACGAGCTGCGCCCGGCTGCCCCTCGCGCTGGCCGTCGCCACCTCGCGTGCCGCCACCCGCCCCGGTTTCTCGCTGGCGGCACTGGCCAGCGAGCTACGCGACGCGGCCGACGCGTTGGACGCCTTCGACGGCGGCGACCCGGCCACCGACGTACGCGCCGTCTTCTCCTGGTCCTACCAGGCACTGAGCCCGGCGGCCGGTAGGTTGTTCCGGCTGCTGGGGTTGCACCCCGGTCCGGACATCGCGGTACCTGCGGCGGCCAGCCTGGCCGGCGTTTCGCTGCGCCAGGCCCGGATGCTGCTGGCCGAGTTGGCCCGCGCTCACCTGCTCATCGAGCACGCGCCCGGCCGGTACGGGATCCACGACCTGTTACGCGTCTACGCGAACGAGCTGACCCACGACCTCGACAGCGACAGCGAGCGTCAGGTTGCCGTGCGCCGGGTGCTCGACTCCTACCTGCACGTCGCGTATGCCGGTGCCCGGCTACTCCAACCGTTCCGCGATCCGATCGACCTGGAGCCCGCCCGCCGTGGCGTGGCAGTGGTGGCGCCGGTCGATGCCGAGCAGGCGATGGCCTGGTTCATCGCGGAGCATCCGGTGCTGCTCAACGCCGTCACCCGTGCGGCCGACGACGGGCTGTACGCGCACGCCTGGCGGCTGGCCTGGACCATGGCCGACTTCTTCGACCGCAAGGGTCACTGGCAGGACTGGGCGGCGACTCACGAGACCGCGCTGACCGCCGCCGACCTGCTGGCCGACCGTCGGGCCGCCGCGAGCGTACGCCTTGGCCTCGGCCGTGCCCGCGCCCAACTGGGCGAGTTCGCCGAGGCGTACGCCCAGCTCCGGCAGGCGGCCCACCTGTACTCCCTGCTGGGTGACGTGACCGGCCAGACGCGCGCCGCCCGGAGCCTCGCCTGGGTCTGTTCCCGGCAGGGACGTCACCGGCAAGGGCTGGCCCACGCGAGGCGCGCACTGGAGCTGATCGAAGCCGTCGGCGACCGCGCCCTGCAGGCCCGCGCCCTCAACTCGGTCGGCTGGCAGTACGCCCAGCTCAGCGACCACGATGCGGCCCTGCACTACTGTCGGCGGGCGCTGCAGTTGGTGCGCGAGGTGGGCGACCGGTTCGGCGAGGCCAACACCTGGGACAGCCTCGGCTACGCCCACCACCACCTTGGCGACTACCAGCAGGCCACCGCCTGTTACCAGCGGGCGGTGGAGCTGTTCCGTGACCTTGGTGACCGCTACTACGAGGCCGACACGCTCACCCACGTCGGGGAGAGCCACCAGGCGGCGGGCGACCCGGAGGCCGCCCGGTTCGCCTGGCTGCGGGCGTTGGACATCCTCGGTGCGCTGGGCCATCCCGACGCCGACCGGCTCCGCGCCATCCTCCGTCGCCGCCCCACCCACCCCCTCGGACGCCCCACAACTCCGTCACCCTGCGCCTGACAGATGCGACTTCGGCCATCGGTTGAGGCCGCGTCGGCGTGGCCGGCGCCGGTGCCGTGGCGTGGGGCCCACCGGCCCCACGCCACGCGCCGATCAGTGGATCAACACCGGGGCGCGGTCGCCGCCCTGCTCGTCGTCGAGCAGGTGCGACTTCTGCCGCCTGCGGGGCAGGAAGTAGGCCGGGACGAACGTCAGCAGCATCAGCGCGAAGCCGACCCAGAACGTGATGCTGAACGAGTTGGCCACGAACTCCAGGCCCCGCTGGAGGATTCCGGGTTCGACCGGGAACTGCTGGGCCAGGTCCGGGTTCTGCTTGACGGCGATCGCGAGGCCGGCCTCGGTGATCGGTGCGCCGGTGTTCGGGTCAACCGCCCCCGGGATGGCCGGCGAGCTGTTCAGCTCCTTGGTCAGGATCACCGACATCACCGCCGATCCGACCGAGCCGGCGATCTGCTGGAGGATGTTCAGCAGCGTGGAGCCACGGGCCACCTCGTGGTTCGTCAGCGTCTTCAGCGCGGACGTCATGATGGGCATCATCGTGCCGCCCATGCCCAGGCCCATGACGAAGAGCGAACCGCACAGCAGCCAGTACGAGGTGTCGGTGCCGACCTGCGTGAACGCGAAGAAGCCGCCCGCGATCAGCACCAGCGCGAACGGCACCGTCCGGCCGACCGGGAACTTGTCGGCCAGCATGCCGGCGATCGGCATGGTGATCATCGCCCCGATGCCCTGCGGCGCCATCAGCAGGCCGGCGTCGAGCGTCGACTCGCCGCGTACCTGCAGGAAGTAGCTCGGGAACAGCAGGCCGGCCCCCATGAACGCGACCGTGAACACGGCCAGCGTCACGGTCGCGACCGTGAGGTTGCGGTCGCGCAGCAGGCGCAGGTCGAGCAGCGGGTGCTTCGGCTTGAACGAGTAGAGGATGAAGCTGATGACCAGCAGGCCGCCCACCAGCATCGGCAGCCACACCTTGCTGTCGGCGAACGTGCCGGTCTCGGGCAGCGACGACACCCCGTACAGGAAGAGGGCAAGACCCGGCGAGAGCATCAGCATGCCGACGATGTCGAACGACTCGGACGGCTCGGGGTTGTCCTTCGGCAGCGCCCACTGCGCGTAGGCCAGGGCGACGGCGCCGATCGGCAGGTTGATCAGGAAGATCCAGTGCCAGCTGGCCACGTCGATCAGCCAGCCACCCAGGATCGGCCCGCCGATCGGGCCGAGCAGCATCGGGATGCCCAGCACGGCCATCAGCCGGCCGATCCGCTCCGGGCCGGCCGCCCGCGTCATGATCGTCATGCCGAGCGGCATCAGCATGCCGCCGCCGAGACCCTGCAGCACCCGGTAGCCGATGAGCTGGCCGATCGAGTCGGCGGTGGCGCACAGGCCGGAGCCGAGCGTGAACAGCAGGAGCGCCGCCATGTAGAGCCGCTTCGTGCCGAACCGGTCGGCGGCCCAGCCGGTCAACGGGATCACCGTGGCCAGCGCCAGCGTGTAGCCGGTCATCGTCCAGGCGACCCGGGCGTACGACGCGTCGAATTCGGTCTGGAAGGTGGGCAGGGCGACGCTGACCACCGTCACGTCGAGGATCGACATGATCGCACCGAGGACCACGACCCCGGCGATCTTCAAAACGGCGGCGTCGAGCTTGGCCGGCGCCGCGGATGGACTACTCAAAACGAATCTCCTGGTGAAACTTGCGAATGACGCCGTCGGCCGCGCGCCACACCGCGCGCAGCCCCACGCCTGAGTCAGGGGTCAGGCGGGGAGGTCGCAGACGACCACCCCTGCGCCCCGGGCCCGCACGCCGTATCTCCCCTCGCGTGCCTGGTCCGCCTGCGGACGCACGTCGCGACGGTAACAAGGCCGACGTCCAACTGACCGCCCTTTATTGGATCATCCGGCTGTGGTCACGGTCACTGATTCCGGGAGGCCGCCGGCCGGTTCTCGTGACCGGGCCGTCCCGACGCCGCGTCACGGCCGGACGGGCCCGCGCCGTCACAGGTTGCGGCGGCGCCACTCCGACTGGTCGTGTTCGGCGGCGAGTTGCTCCTCCAGGGCCGTCTGGCGCACCTGGCGGCGAAGCGGATCACCGCTGCGCAGTCCACCGAGCACCAGCGCGACGCAGATCAGCGCCAGGATCGCCAGGCTGACGGTGGCCGGCAACTTACCCACGGCCACCGCGCCGGCGACGAGCACCACGAGCGCGACCACCGGTGCCGGCCGTACTCGCCGGACGGCGCGCCACTCCAGGGCGAGCAGCGCCGTGAGGTAGATGATCACCCCGCCGAAGAGGGCCACGTCGTCCAGCCCGGCCGGCCGGGCGAGCCAGGGGTTGCCGCGCGCCCCGGCGATGGTGGTCAGGTACCGCTTGAGGCCCAGCGCGAACATGATGATCGCTGCGATCAGGGGAAGGTGCAGGTAGGTGTACGCGTTCCGGGCCAGGACGAACCGCTGCGCGGCGTCCCGGGTGCGGTGCATCTTCTGTTCCAGGGCTGGGGCCAGGACATCGAAGTACATCCACCACAGCGCGGCGATGACGGTGACGCCGAGGACCGCCGCCACCACCACCGGCCAGGTCAACGGAAGGCCGATGGTCAACTGCGCCCCCGTGCCCAGCGCGATGATGGACTCGCCGAGCGCGATGAGCACGATGAGTGCGTACCGCTCCGCCCAGTGGCCAGCGGAGACCACCGTCAGGCCCGAGCCGAGTGCCCGCGGCCCCATGATGAGCTCGACCCCCACCGCGGCCACCCACAACCCGAGATGCAGGCAGCTCACCCGCGACCAATCCGGCGCGGGCGGCAGCAGGCCGGCGGCGAGGATCAGGGTTATGGTGATGATCACCGGCAGGCTCAGCCGCCACAGCGCGCCGCGCCGCTCCCGGCTGCGCGTCACCAGCACGAACACCTGCAGTCCCCGAATGGCCAGATAGCTGCCTACGAAGACCAACGGCCCTGGTGGGCCGCCCGGCCGGTCGGTGAAAGCCTCGGGCAGGGACAGCACCAGCACCAGGAGCGCGGCCACCGTCACCGCGCCGATCAGCGGGACCACTCCCTGGTCGGCCCGCAGGTAGTTGCCCATCGCGGCGAAGCTGACCCAGCACCACCACAGCAGCGCCAGCACCACGGCCCCGTAGAGCAGCGCGATCGGCTTCAGTTCTTCCGCCAGCAGCGTGGTGACGTTGAGGAACGCGAACACGAACACCAGGTCGTAGAACAGCTCCAGCCGGGTGACCCGCGACCCGGGTGCGGCAGGCAGGAACCGGCCGGGCTGGCGGACGGCGCTCATCCTGCCGAGTGTGGCAGCCACGCCGGCGGCCACGGGAAAGAACGAGGAATCCCGCCCCGGCCCCTCGCCTCCGCCACTGCGACTCCGCCCCGTGCACCGGCAGCGCCCGCGACCACGGGTCCCCCGCGGCGAGCCGCCACCCTACCGATCCGCGGGCCGTGGACCGCGCGGCCTCAGGCCCCGCGCAGCCGGGCGAGGAGTTCCCCTCGCTACCCACCCGCCGGGTGGGTTGCAACGGTGCGCGTCCATTGCGGAGATGCCCGCTGACCTGCCCGCTTTTGTGCCGGGATCAGGCAACGCAATCAACTGTCCGATAGCCGACATCACCGCGACTGCTGGGGGTGTTTCGGCCGGTAGGCGGCGCGGGCCCTGTGGGTGATCCCAGCGGGCGGGCCTCCCGTTCACCTGGCGATCTATGCCCGTTGATGGAAACCGCCTACGTTGCCTCCCAGAACGTACCGTCCTGGGAGGCAGCATGTCGGGACCGCTCGGCCCCCGCACCATCCGATCGAGGGTCTGGGCCGGTGCCCGACTGCGGTTCGGCGCGGCCCTCGCCGCACTCGTCCTGCTGCCGGCGCTCGCCGTCCGGGCGGACCTGCCGGACATGGTCCCGGCCTCGGTCTCCTGCGACTCGGTCGGCTACGCGTACGACGCCGCCGGGCAGCTGGCCGGCGTGCAGGACCAGGCCGGCCGGACCGCCCGGTACCGGTACGACCCGGCGGGCAACATCACCTCCGTCACCGGAGAGGGCAGCACCGCGCTCGCCCTGCTGTCGGTGGTGCCGGCCCGGGCGGCCGTCGGCGCCGAGGTCACCCTTGAGGGCGGCTGTTTCTCCACCGTGCCGGCCGAGAACACCGTCGCGTTCAACGGCGTCCCGGCCACGGTCACCGCGGCCGCCGGCCGGCGGCTGGTCGCCCGGGTTCCCGCCGGGGCGACCACCGGCCTGGTCACCGTCTCAGTCGGCGGGGCTACCGCGAGCAGCCCGCAGTCCTTCGTGGTCGTCGGGCCGGACGAGTCCGCGCCGACCGTCACCGGCGTCTCCCCGACCGTCGTCGCCCCCGGCGGCACGGTCACCGTCACCGGCACCGGATTCGCCGCCGAGGCGGCTGACAACGCCGTCACCCTCAACCGCACCCGGGCCTTCCCCTCGGCGGTCGCCGCCGGCAGCCTGACCGTCCAGGTGCCCACCGGCGCCGGCTCCGGCCGGATCGGGGTCCGCACCCGGCACGGCAGCGGCGACGCTGCCGCCGACGTCTTCGTCGCCCCCGCCCCGTACGCCGTCGCCGACGTGGTGCACACCTCCCGGGTCGCGCTCGGCGGCGCCGGGTCCGTGTCGATCCCGAGCGCGGGGGACGTCGCGCTGGTCGTGTTCGACCTGACCGAGGGGCAGCGGGCGAGCGTGCAGTTCGCCGACGGCACCTTCGGCTCCTGCGGCATCTCCACCGCGAAGGTCCTTGACCCGTTCGGGCGCACCGCGGCGTCGTCCGGGTGCGTGGGCGCCACCGGCTTCATCGACACGGTGACGGCCCGCACGGCGGGCACGTACACGCTGCTGCTGGCCGCATCGAGCACTGCCACCGGCTCGGTCTCCGCGACCGTGCGGGAGGTGCCCGCCGACGCGGCGGCAGCCGCCACGCCGGGCGGGGACGCGGTCACCGTCACCACCACCGTGCCCGGCCAGAACGCCGCCGTCACCTTCGCCGGCAGCACCGGCCAGCGGGTCTCGGTCAAGCTCAGCGGCGGCACGTACGGCACCTACAACGCCGCCGTCACGCTGCGCAAGCCGGGCGGCGGCACCGTCACCTCCAACGGATCCTGCGGCACCGCCTGCTTCCTCGACACCGCCGTGCTGCCCACCGACGGCACGTACACCGTCGCGGTGGACCCGCAGTCCACCACCACCGGGGCGATCACCGTCCAGGTGTACGACGTGCCGGCCGACGCCGCCGTGGCGACCACTCCAGGCGGCCCCCAGGTCACCGCCACCACGACGGTTCCCGGCCAGAACAGCGTCGTCTCGTTCCCCGGCACGGCGGGCCAGCGGGTCCTGGTCCACCTCACCGGCGGCACGTACGGGACGTACAACGCCTCGGCCGTGGTGCGCAAGCCGGACGGGTCGAACCTGACCGGCAGCGCGTACTGCGGCAGCTCGTGCCTGTTCGACACCACGGTGCTGCCGGTCGACGGGACGTACACCATCCTGGTCAACCCCGACACCAGCTACGTCGGGGCGGTCACCGCGCAGGTCCACGACGTGCCGGCGGACGCGACGGCGAGCACCACACCCGGCTCCGCCCCGGTCACCTTGGCCACGGTCGTCGGGCAGAACGCGGTGCTCTCCTTCCCCGGCACGGCCGGGCAGCGGGTGTCGGTGCAGCTCAGCGGCGGCACGTACGGGACGTACAACGCCTCGGGGGTGATCCGCAAGCCGGACGGGTCGAGCCTGACGGGCAGCGCGTACTGCGGGGCGTCGTGCTTCTTCGATACGGTCGTGCTGCCGGTCGACGGCACGTACACGCTCCTGCTCAACCCGGACGGCGCCTACGTCGGGCAGGTCGCGGCGCAGGTCCACCTGGTGCCGTCGGACGCCACGGCGACCGCGACCCCGGGCGGTGCCGCGGTCACCGTGGCCACCACGACGCCGGGGCAGAACGCGGTGGTCTCCTTCGCCGGCACGGCCGGGCAGCGGGTGTCGGTGCAGCTCAGCGGCGGCACGTACGGGACGTACAACGCCTCGGGGGTGATCCGGAAGCCGGACGGGTCGAGCCTGACGGGCAGCGCGTACTGCGGGGCGTCGTGCTTCTTCGATACGGTCGTGCTGCCGGTCGACGGCACGTACACCCTGCTGCTGAACCCCGACACCACCTACGTCGGGCAGGTCACCGCGCAGGTCAACGCCGTGCCCGCGGACGCCTCGGCGACCACCACGCCCGGCGGGGCCGCGGTCACCGTGACCACCACCGTGCCGGGGCAGAACGCCGTCGTCTCCTTCCCCGGCACCGCCGGGCAGGTCGTCTCGGTGACCCTGGCCAACGGCACCTTCGGCACCTACAACGCCGCCGTGACGGTGCGCGCCCCGGACGGCTCCACCGTGGTCAGCGAGAGCTACTGCGGCACGAGCTGCGCGTTCAACGCGGTCACCCTCCCGGCCACCGGCACGTACACGGTGTTCGTCAACCCGACCGGGACCACCCTCGGCGCCGTCACCGCCCGGGTCTACGACCTGCCCAACGACGCGGTCGCCAACACCACCCCGGGCGGCGCGGCGGTGTCGGTGACCACCACCGTGCCCGGCCAGAACGCGGTGGTCTCCTTCCCCGCCACGGCCGGCCAGCGGGTCGCGGTGCAGCTCAGCGGCGGCACGTTCGGCGCCGCCGAGGCGACGGTGACGCTGCGCCGCCCCGACGGCAGCACGATCGTGTCCAACACGACCTGCGGCACCTCCTGCCTCCTCGACACCCAGGCGTTGACCGTGGCCGGCACGTACACCGTCCTCGTCGACCCGAAGGGCACGGTCGTCGGCAGCATCACCGCGAAGGTGCACGACGTGCCCGCCGACGCGACGGCGGCCACCACCCCGGGCGGCGCTGCGGTGTCGGTGACCACCACCGTGCCCGGCCAGAACGCGGTGGTGTCGTTCCCCGGCACCACCGGGCAGCGGGTCGCGGTGCAGCTCAGCGGCGGCACGTTCGGCGCCGCCGAGGCGACGGTGACGCTGCGCCGCCCCGACGGCACCACGGTCACGTCAAACACGGCCTGCGGGGCCTCGTGCTTCCTGGACAGCATCCTCCTGCCGGCGGACGGCACGTACACCCTGCTGGTCGACCCGAAGGCCACCGCCGTCGGCGCGCTCACCGCGAAGGTGCACGACGTGCCCGCCGACGCCACGGCGGCCACCACCCCGGGCGGCGCTGCGGTGTCGGTGACCACCACCGTGCCCGGCCAGAACGCGGTGGTGTCGTTCCCCGGCACCGCCGGGCAGGTCGTCACCGTCAGCCTCTCCGCCGGCGCCTTCGGCGGCGGCAACGTGACCGTGACGCTGCGCGCGCCCAACGGCAGCGCCGTCACCAGCTCCTCGTCCTGCGCGACGAGCTGCTCGTTCAGCTCGGTGTCGCTGGCCACGGCAGGCGCCTACACCCTGCTGGTCGACCCGGTCGGGGCGGCCGTCGGCAGCCTGACCGCGCAGGTGTTCGACGTGCCCGTCGACGCCACCGTCAACACCACCCCGGGCGGCGCACCGGTCACCGTCACCACCAGCGTCCCCGGGCAGAACGGCGTGGTGACGTTCCCCGGCACGGCCGGGCAGCGGGTCCTGGTCCAGGGCACCGGCGGCACGTACGGCACGTACAACGCGACGGCGATCGTGCGCAAGCCGGACGGCACGAACCTGACCAGCAGCGCGTACTGCGGGGCGTCCTGCCTGTTCGACGCGATGGTGCTGCCGGTCGCCGGCACATACAGCCTCCTGCTCGACCCGGCGTCCACCTACACCGGCGCGCTCACCGTCCGGGTGTACGACGTGCCGGCCGACGCCACCGCCAGCACCACCCCGGGCGGGCCCGCCACCACCCTCACCACCACGATCCCCGGCCAGAACGCCGTGCTGTCGTTCAGCGGTGCGGCGGGTCAGCGGATCGTGGTGCAGGGGACCGGCGGCACGTACGGGACGTACAACGCGACGGCGATCGTGCGCAAGCCGGACGGGACGAACCTCGGCAGCAGCGCGTACTGCGGTGCGTCGTGCTTCTTCGACGTCACGACGTTGCCGGTGGCCGGGACGTACACGATCCTGCTGAACCCCGACGCGGCCTACACCGGCGCGGTGACCCTGCGGGTGTACGACGTGCCGGCCGACGCGGCGGTCAGCGCCACCGTCGGCGGAGCGGCCGTGTCGGTGGCCACCACCGCCCCGGGCCAGAACGCGGTGCTGTCGTTCACCGGGACGGCGGGTCAGCGGATCTCGGTGCTGGGCAGCGCCGGAACCTATGGCACCTACAACGCGACGGCGATCATCCGTAAGCCGGACGGGACGAACCTCGGCAGCAGCGCGTACTGCGGTGCGTCGTGCTTCTTCGACGTCACGACGCTGCCGGTGGCCGGGACGTACACGATCCTGCTGAACCCCGACGGCATGTACACCGGCTCGGTCTCCCTGCGCCTGTACGACGTGCCGGCCGACGCCACCGCCGGCACGACGCCGGGCGGCAGCGCGGTCACCCTGACCACCACGGTCCCCGGCCAGAACGCGGTGCTGTCGTTCCCCGGCGCCGCCGGGCAGCGCATCTCGGTGCTGGGCAGCGCCGGCACGTACGGCACCTACAACGCGACGGCGATCATCCGTAAGCCGGACGGGACGAACCTCGGCAGCAGCGTGTACTGCGGTGCGTCGTGCTTCTTCGACGTCACGACGCTGCCGGTGGCCGGGACGTACACGATCCTGCTGAACCCCGACGCGGCCTACACCGGCGCGGTCTCCCTGCGCGTGCACGAGGTACCGGCCGACGCCACCGCGGCCGTCACCCCGGGCGGCCCGGGGGCCACCCTGACCACCACCGTGCCCGGCCAGAACGCCACGCTCACCTTCCCCGGCACCGCCGGCCAGGTGGTCACCGTGGCGGTCACCGCCGGCACCTACGGCCAGTACAACGCCACGGCGATCATCCGCAAGCCGGACGGGACGAACCTCGGCAGCAGTGTCTACTGCGGAGGCAGCTGCACCTTCACCTCGGTCACCCTGCCGGTGGCCGGCACCTACACCGTCCTCGTCGACCCGTCGTCGAGCACCGTCGGCGGGCTGACCGGCGAGGTGCGGCTGCCCGCCGCAGCCGCCGCCAGGAAGGCGCCGGCGAAGATCCCGGCCCGGCCGGTCGGCGACGTGACCGAGACCTGGACGCCGGACCGGTTCAACCTGGCCGGCGAGGACTGGGAGAGCCACCGCACCGGCGCGTACGGCAACCTCCAGCCGGCCCTGCGCGCCGAGCGGGGGACGACCGCGCTCGCCGGGCAGGCCCTGCTGCTCAACGGCCGCCCGCTCGCCGACGTCACCCTCAAGGTGGGCCGGCGCAGCACCCGCACCGACGCCACCGGCCGGTTCCTGCTCACCGGGCTCACCGCCGGCCACCACGTCCTGGTCATCGACGGCGCGACGGCCGGCAGCCCCGGCCGCGCCTTCGGCCGCTTCGAGACCGGGGTGGACCTGCGGGCGGGGGAGACCGTCGAGCTGTCGTACCCGATCTGGATGACCCGGCTCGACACCGCGAACAGCGTCCGGTTCCCGTCGCCCACCAGGAAGCAGACGGTCATCACCACCCCGGCGATCCCCGGCTTCGAGGTGCGGCTGCCCAAGGGCAGCGTGATCCGCGACCGGGCCGGCAAGCGGGTCACCGAACTGTCCATCACCGCGCTGCCGGTGGACCAGCCGCCGTTCCCGCTTCCGGCCGGGGTACGCACCCCGGTCTACTTCACCGTGCAGCCCGGCGGTTCGGTGATCCTGCCGAAGGGCGCGCAGATCATCTACCCGAACACCCAGGGCCTGGCGCCGGGCAGCCGCCTGGACTTCTGGGACTACGACCCGGAGCGGGCGCCCTGCACCAGGGCGCCGGTGAAGTCGTACCCGAAGAAGCCCACCAAGGCGGCGAAGACCCCCGCCGTCTGCGCGGTAACCGGCGCGGAGGCCGGCTGGTACATCTACGGCCACGGCACCGTCACCCCCGACGGCCGGCAGATCGTGCCCGACCCCGACGTGCGGGTCTGGGAGTTCACCGGCGCGATGTTCAACGGCAGCGGCAAGCGCCCCGCCGGCACCGGGCCCGGTGAGGACGGCGACTCCGGCGGCGACCCCGTCGACCTGGCCAGCGGCCTCTTCGTCGACGAGCACACCGACCTGACCGTGAACGACGTGCTGCCGATCTCGATCACCCGCACCTACCGGCAGAACGACACCCAGAACCGGGAATTCGGCATCGGGGCGAACTTCACCTACGGCATCTTCGTCTTCTCGAAGCAGGAGTACACCGAGGCCGACCTGATCTTCCCGGACAGCGGCAAGGTGCACATGGTGCGGACCAGCCCCGGGACCGGCTGGACCGACGCGGTGTTCACGGCCGTCGACACCACCGGCCCGTTCCGGGACGCCGTGATGACCTGGAACGGCGACGGCTGGGACCTGGTCCGCACCGACGGCATGGTCTACGTCTTCGGCGAGAACACCCCGTTGCAGTCCATCCGGGACCGGCACGGCAACCAGATCACCCTGACCCGGTCCACCGGCGGCCAGTCCGGCGACATCACCCAGGTCACCTCGCCCAACGGCCGCTGGATCAAGCTCACCTACAGCGGCGGCCGGGTCACCCGGGCGCAGGACAACGCGGGCCGGGCCGTGCAGTACGGCTACGACAGTCTCGGCCGGCTGACCACGGTCACCTCGCCCGGCGGCCGGACCACCACATACACCTACGACACCGCGCACCGGATGACCACGGTCACCGACGCCCGGGGCGTCACCTACCTGACCAACACCTACGACACGGCCGGACGGGTGGCCGCCCAGAGCATGCCCGGCGGCGTCACCTACGGCTTCGAGTACACCACCGACGGCGCCGGCAAGGTCGTGAAGACGGCCGTCACCGAGCCGGACGGCACCGTCCGGGAGACCAGCTTCGACGCCGACCACCGGGTGGTCGCCGAGACCACCGCCGCCGGCACCGCGCAGGCGCGCACCTCCACCACCGCCCGGGACCCGGCGACCCACCTGCCGACCGCGCTGGTCGACCCGTACGGGCGGCGGACCACCCTGGGGTACGGCGCGAACGGGCAGCTCACCTCGCTCACCGCGCTCGCCGGCACCGCCGCCGCACAGTCCGCCACGGTCACCTCCGGCGGCCCGTACCGGCAGCTCACCTCGGTCACCGACGACCAGGGCCGGACCACCCGGATGGGGTACGACGACACCGGCAACCTCACGGCGGCGACCGACGCCGCCGGCCGCACCCGCCGTTACGCCTACAACACCGCCGGCCAGGTCACCTCGTTCACCGACCCGCTCGGCAACACCACCCGCTACACCTACGAGCAGGGCGACCTCGTCGCGGTGACCGACCCGGTGGGCCGGACCACCCGCAGCTTCGTCGACGCCGTCGGCCGCCCCGTGGCGGTCACCGACCCGAGGGGCGTGCTGGAACACGTCCGCTACGACCCGGACAACCAGGTCCTCACCAGCACCGACGGCCTCGGCCGGGCCACCGCCTTCGAGTACGACGGCAACGGCAACCTGACGAAGGTCACCGACGCCCGGGGCAACAGCACCACCGTCGCCTACGACAGCTCCGACCGCCCGATCACCGTCACCGACCCGCTCGGCAAGCAGGCCCAGCAGGCGTACGACGTGCTCGGCCGGGTCGTCTCCGCCACCGACCGGCGCGGCAAGACCACCGTCACCGGCTACGACGTGCTCGGCCGCACCACCTTCATCGGGTACGGCAAGACCGCCGGACCGAGCTACGAGAGCACCAAGCAGTTCGGCTACGACACCCTGGACCGGCTCACCACCGTCAACGACTCGGCCGGCGGGCTGCTCACCCTCGGCTGGAACGACCTCGACCAGGTGGTCAGCGTGGCCGGCCCCACCGGCACCGTCGGCTACACCTACGACGCCGCCGGCCGGCGCTCCGCAATGACCGTGCCCGGCCAGCCTGCAATCTCCTACGGCTACGACCAGACCGGCCTGATCGCGCAGATCACCCAGGGCGCCACCACTGCCACCTGGCACCGGGACGCCGCCGGCCGCACCGACCGGGTCGAGCAGGCCGGCGTCACCACGAAGTACACCTACGACGCCGCGTCCCAGCTCACCGGGATGTTCTACGAGAGCACCGGCGGGGTGCCGATCGGCCACCTCGGCTACTCCTACGACGGCACCGGCCGGGTGCGGGACCTGACCGGCAGCCTCGCCGACGTCACCGTCCCGAGCACCGGCCCCTCGACCAGCTACGACGCCGCCAACCGGCTGACCAACCGTGGCGACCGGACGTTCAGCTACGACGACGAGGGCAACCTGACCGGCGACGGCGTGCTCGGCTACACCTGGAACGCCCGGGGCGAGCTGACCGGGGTCACCGGGCCGGGCCTGACCACCGCGTACGGCTACGACGCCGCCGGGCGGCTCGGCAGCCGCGCGGCCGGCGGGGCCACCACCGGCTTCCTCTACGACGGCCCGAACCTGGTCCGCGAGCAGACCGGCGCGACGGCCAGCGACCGGCTCACCGCCGGGCTCGACCAGACGCTGGTCCGCACCGACGCCGCCGGCCCCCGGGTGCCGATCACCGACGCGCTCGGCAGCGTGCTCGGCCTGGCCGACTCCGCGGGCACCCTGACCACCCGGTACGCCTACGACCCGTTCGGCGCGGTCACCGCCAGCGGCGCGGCCAGCGGCAACACCCAGCAGTTCACCGGCCGGGAACGCGACGCCGCCACCGGCCTGAACTACCACCGGGCCCGCTGGTACAGCCCCGAGACGGGCCGGTTCATCAGCCAGGACCCGGCCGGCTTCGGCGGCGGCAGCGCCAACCTGTACACGTACGCCCTCAACGACCCGGTCAACCTGTCCGACCCCAACGGCGACTGCCCGATCTGCGTGCCGATCCTGATCGGGGCCCTGATCGGCGGCGCCTCCTCGGTCGGCATCGGGGCGGGCCTCGCGGCGCTGACCGGCCGCAAGTACAGCATGGGCGACGCCCTGAAGGACTTCGCGATCGGCGGCGCGCTGGGCGCGGTCAGCGGCGGCCTCGGGGCGTACCTGAAGGCCGGCAGTTCGGTCTGGAAGCTCAACCAGTTCGAGCGCGGCCTGGCCATCGAGGCGAAACTCGGCGGCAACCTGCCGCGCAGCTTCCCGACCATCGACCGGTTCGCCAACGGCACCGCCACCAGCATCAAGAGCGTCGACCTGACCGCGAAGTCGTACCAGACGGCCGGCCAGCTCACCAGCCGGTTGCAGGGCTACGTCGACAAGGCGGCCGGTTTCGCCAAGAGCAACCCGGTCACCTGGGACGGCGTCACCATCAGACCGGGCCAGGTCGCCGCCCGGGAGCTGGAGATCGCCGTCCAACGCGGCGCGGCCACCAGCGCCCAGCAGAACGCGCTCAACCAGATAGTCCAGTACGGCGCCCAGAAGGGGGTGACCGTTCGGATCATCCCGATGAGATAGCCGGGCCGCCGCCGCGGGGACGTCCCGAAGGTACCCTGGGGCGTCCCCCTCCCCACCGAGGACACCGATGACCAGACTCGCCGCACTCGACCTGCGCAGAGGTCGACACGTCGCGCACTCATCCTCGCTGACCGGCGACGGCATGTGGATCGCCAACGGGGCCTTCGAGCTCCTCGACGAGCCGGCCGACGCCCTGCTGGGCGCGGCGGTGCGCCGGATGCTCGACGCCTCGCGCACCGGCGTGCCCACCCCCGACCTGCGGGGCGGGCCCTCGCCGTTCGCGCCGGCCCTCGACGCGCTCGGCCTGCGTTCCTGGGCCACGTACGCCAAGGGCACCCGGCACGTCGACGTCGAGCAGGACGGCGCGACGGTGCTGGTGAGCCCGACCCGCAACGGCGGCGCCCGGGAGGGCTTCGTCGGGCTGACCGGGCAGGCGGTGCGGCTGACCGCGCCGGGCGACGAGGAACTCGGCGGGGCGCTGCGCGCCGTGCTCGACCGGTCGAGCTGAGGCATGGGCGACCAACCCCGGCTGCACCGCCGGACGGTGCTGGCCGGCGGCGCCCTGGCCATGGCCGCGTCCGCGTTGGCGGCCTGCTCGGCCGACGCCCGCACCCCGGACCGCCCGGCCGCGCCCGACCCGGCGCAGGGGCTGCCCGACATCCAGTTCGACGTCGCGCGGTACAGCGCGCCGGAGCAGACCTCGCCCACCGGCGGGCCGTTCGTCATGCCGCCGGTGCACACCGTCTACCTGACCGCCGCGCTGACGCGCGGCCCGGGCCGCGACGACCAGCGGGAGCTGGCCCGGGTGCTCGCCGCCCTGGAATCCCGGTACCCGTTCGGCGCGGCCGGCCTGATGACCTTCGTCTCCTACGGCCTGCCGTACTTCCGGCGGCTGCCGGGCGGCCTGGCCGGCGACCTGGTCGGCGCGCACCTGCCCCGGCTGCTCGCCGATCCGTCCCGGTCGGTGCTGGAGGAGGCGGAGCCGGGGCCGACCGACATCCACCCGGACAACCCGGGGGTCACCAAGAAGCGTTTCACCGTGCCGGTCCGGATCGAGCAGAACGACCTGCTGTTCACCTTCCGCAGCGACCGGGCCACGGTCATCCAGGACGTGCTGGCCTGGTTCGACGGCAGCGGCGCGCTGGCCGGCCGCCCCACGCCCCCGCCGGCCTTCGCCGGGCTGCTCACCGTCACCTCCAGCCGGCACATGTTCACCCAGGCCGGCCTGCCCCGCTCGGTGGCCGAGCAGAACCGGCTGCCGTACGCCCGGTTCATCCAGCCCGACTCGCCGATGTGGATGGGCTTCTCCGATCAGCAGGTCAACGCCTCCGGCCCGCCGGCGATCTGCACCTTCGCCGGCCACCCCTCGGCCCGGCTGACCACCGCCCGCCCCGGCGACTACCTGGACAACGGCGGCATCCAGCACCTGTCGCACGTCATCCTCGACATGCTCCAGTTCTACGACATGGCCTCGCCGGACACCCCGCCCAGCGACAATGGCAACTTCACCAAGCGGGTGCAGTACATGTTCCACGCCCCGCCGGTGCACCCCGGCAACGCCGACCAGCTCACCGACGGGGGCGGGCCGTCCTTCCTGCCCGCCGACAACCGCGGCCCGGACTACGCCGAGCGCACCGCCCGTGGCGTCGGCCTGCCCCGGGGCGAACGCCGGATGGGGCACCTGTCCACCCTCCAGCGCAGCTCCCGGGCACCCGACGGCACCCCGATGCACCTGCGAGTCGACGGCCCCGGCTTCGACGCCCTGGACGTGCCCGACGGCAGCAGCCAGCCGAAGCTGCACTTCAGCGTGTTCGTGCCGACCGCCGACTTCTTCGCCCGTATGCGGCGCAGCCAGGCGTCGGTGGACCTGGCGCGCAAGCACCGGGTGACCGAGCAGGACAATGGCCTGGAACGCTTCCTGACCTGTACCCGCCGGCAGAACTTCCTGATCCCGCCCCGCCGGCACCGGGCGTTCCCGCTCGCCGAGCTGGCCGGCTGAGCCCGGGCCCGTCCGGCAACCCTCCGGTCCCGCGCCGGCCCGGCGGTGGCCTCAGGAGAAACGCCGTCCTCGGCCGGTCCCGCGCCAGCCCGGCGGTGGCCTCAGGAGAACGCCGTCCTCGGCCGGTCCAGCCGCCGGCCGTCCACGACGAGGTCGACGTGCTCGTTGTAGAAGGCGATCAGCCCGGCGACGGGACCCAGCGCGCCCGTCGGGAATCCGTAGGACCAGGCCAGGTCCGGGTGCACGGTGGTGTCGGTCCGCACCGACCAGTAGTCGGTGGTGCGTCCCTTGTACGGGCAGGCGGTTCGGGTGGCCGACGGGACCAGACGGGTGAGGTCCACGTCGGTGCGGCCGAGGTAGTAGCGGGTCGGTAGTCCGGTCTCGAAGACCAGCACCGGGGCGGCCGACTCGGCCAGCAGCACCCCGTCCAGCTCGACCCGCACCCGCCGGGTGGACCGCAACGCGTCCACCCGGCTGTAGGGGCTGCGGGGGTGGACGAACACCTCCTCGTCCTCCTCGAACCACGCGTCGAGCGCGGTCCACTCGAACCGCACCGTGCCCGACAGCCCCGCCGGCCCGTCGTCGCCGAGAACCCGCGCGGCAGACGGCCGCACCGTTTCGCCCGCCCGGATCCCGTGCACCCGGGCCGTCCCGCACGGCGTGCGCTCGGCGCGTCCCTCGTCGACCAGCAGATCCCGGTCGACGTCGGCCAGGGGCACGTAGTACTGCGGGTAGGCCGGCGCCTCCCACACGTACCGCGCCCCGGTGGTGTCCAGCAGCGGGACGCCGCCGACGTACGCCCGGATCCGGCGCGGCACCGGCTCGACGTGGCCGACGGGAACGATCGCCTTCGGGTAGCTCTGCACGTGGTCCTCCGGTTCGGTTCGGTGCGTGCGGGGGCGCGGCGACGCCCGGCCCGACCCGACCGCGCTGGTCCGACCCGCCCGCCCCGACCGCGCTGGGCGTCCGCCGGCCCCGCCTGCTCAAACGAGCCGCGTGCCCCTGCGGTGGTGAGTGCCATACGGCCCGGCTCTCCCGATCGACATGCCGCCCCCGGCGGGTGCTACCCCGCCGAGTCGTCGACGTACCGGTCGAGCAGGGCGTGGAAGCTGGGCGCGAGCACCGTGCTGGTCGCCGAGTCGTGCTCCGGCCGACGGACCACCCCGTCGGCGTCGAGGACGATCGGGTCACCGTTGCCGTCGATCGCGATCACCAGGCCGGTCCCGGTCCCCGGCCAGCCGTCCCGCCGGTAGCGCAGGGTCAGGTCGACGCAGCTGGCCTCCTCCAGCAGGTGGGAGTTTCGCAACCCGTACACGGGTATCCCCACGTGACAGCCGCCGAACCGGGCCACGAACTCGACGTAGTCCGGCGGCGGCAGTATGCCGATCGTCGCCAGCGCCGCGACGGTCTCCGCCGGCGGCGACAGGGTCCCGGCCCCGTACCTGCCGACCGCCTTCTCCAACCTCTCGACCAGTTCACCGCTGAGCGCCATCCGTGGATGGTAGGTGTATGAGGGCTGAACGTTGGTGACGCGGCGAAATCGCCTGATCGGTAGCAGGCGCCGTTGTCGGTGACGATCCGGTCGATGTGGGTGATGCCGTGGGCGGCGAACCAGACCTTTGCTCGGGCGAGGAACGCGGCCGCGGTTGCGCCCTTCTCATCGGCCAGTGGCTCGGTGTAGGCCAGGCGGGAGAAGCCATCGACGATGGAGTGGAGGTAGACGTAGCCGCGTTTCGCGCCGGCTGACTTGGCTCGGTCGGCGGCCTTGCTGATTGATCGTTACGCCCTGGTCACCCAGTTCATCGGTGATCCGTTGGGCGGACCACTTGTGTTCGCGCCGCCAAGTCTCGATGAGCTCGATCACTTCGGCGGGTAACGAGCTCGGACTGGCATGCGGAGTCGAGGAGCGATCCTGCAAGCCAAGTTCACCGTGCCGGCGCCAGTGGTTGACCCACTTGGATGCGCACGCTCGTGAGATGCCCATCTCCGCCGCTACGGGGGCGATGGGACGGTCCTTGCAGCGTTCGACCAGCCGTCGTCGGCCTTCGATGGAGAGAGGTGCGTTGGCCTGGGTCATCGCGCCTCGACCGCCTCGCCGCACTCGCTTTCAGCCGGGTTCTCGTCCCTGGCAGGACGGGGTAGCCAGCGGAGTGCCACTAGGCCGAGTCCGAGGTGCAGCAGGCTGGCTGCTGCGGCGGCGACGTGCATGCCGGTGAGGAAGGCTGATTTGGCGTCGGTGACCAATGTGTCTGCCAGGCCGGGAAGTTGAAGCGTTTCGTCGACTGTCGGTGCGAGGTCGGGCCCCTGGAGTCGGAACAGCAGTGCCGCCAGCGAGCCAAGCAGTGCAATGCCCAGGGCGTTACCGATCTCATTGCTGGTCTCGGCGATCGCGCCTGCCGACCCTGCTCGCTCAGGCGAGACCGCACTAACGGCGGTGTCAGCGACGACTGCGAAGGAGATGCCATAGCCGATGCCAGCGATCGCAGTGGAAGCGACGTACCAGCCGATCCCGCCCGTGATGGTGGTGGGCAGGAGCAGGAGCAGCCCGATGGCGATGGAGAAGTGGCAGACAAGCAGCGCGGTGCGTTTCCCGACGCGGCCGACCAGCGCAGGGGTAGCAATGCAGGTCGTGGTGAGCACGACGGCTCCCGGTAGCGCCAGCACGGCGGCCTGCTGGACCTGGACGTCGAGGACGGACTGCAGGTAGATCCCGGCCAGGTAGGCGGCTGCTGACCACGCCGCCAGCGGGAGCAGGCCGGTGATCACCGCGACGGTGAAGACCCTGTCGCGGAACAGCGAGAAGTCGATGAGCGGATGCTCCAGCCGTCGTTGCCGGATGCCGAACCATGCCAGCACGGCGACGCCTGCGATCACCGTGCCCACTGCGGTGACCGACAACCCCTCTGCGGCGGCATGCTTGAGCCCGTAGATCGCCAACAAGAGCCCAACCGCAGAGGTCACGACACTGATGGGGTCGACCCGTCCGGGCCGGGTGACACGCACCTCGCCGAGCAGCACTGGTGCGAAGCAGACGAACAGCGCGATGACGGGAAGGTTGATCAAGAACACTGATCCCCACCAGAAACGTTCCAGCAACACGCCACCGATGACGGGCCCGATCGCGAAGCCGGCAGCGAAGGCAGCAGCGAAGATTCCGATGGCCTGCGCCCGACGCTTGGGGTCGGTGAACAGTTCACTCAAGACCGCCAAGGCCGACGGAAGCAAAGTAGCGCCGGCGACTCCCATCACGGCGCGGGCGGCGATGAGAAGCTCCGGTGTCGGGGCGAACGCCGCCGCGGCCGAGCCGATCCCGAAGAAGAGCGCGCCGAGCATGAGCAGCTTGAGCCGCCCATAGCGGTCGCCGATGTTCCCGAACGCGATGAGCAACGATCCGACCGCGAAGCCATAGATGTCCAGGATCCAGAGCGCTTGGTCAGCGCTCGGATTGAGAGCCTGACTGACTCGTGGCATCGCGAGGAACAAGATCGACCCGTCCATCGAGACCATAAGCACCGGGCCGAGGACGACCAGCAGACCGAGCCAGGCCCGGACCAGGGTCGTGCGTGAGGCGTCTTGTGTCATGGCTGCAACGCTTCCGCCCGGCGTGGGGAGCAGCCAGACACCTGGTGTGGGTACACCCAGCAGGTACACCCAGCCTTGCGCGCGAGGTGCCTAGGCTCGGTGGTGTGGAGAGCCTTGGAGCATTCTTGAAGAGCCGACGCGACCGGGTCACCCCGGACGAGATCGGGCTACGCACCTACGGAAGTGCCCGACGCGTCCCGGGGCTGCGGCGCGAGGAGCTCGCCCACCTGGCAGGGGTCAGTGCCGGCTACTACACGCGGCTGGAGCAGGGCCGGGCCGAGACGGCCTCCGAACAGGTGCTCGACGCCCTAGCCCGAGTGCTGGAGCTGGATGAGGTGGAGATCGCCCACCTGCACAACCTCGCCCGCCAGCCCTCCCCGCCTGGCCTCGCCGAGCCACCCGCGGAGGGACCCCACCCTCGCGTGCTCGCGCTGCTCGCATCACTGGCCGAGGCGACTCCAGCGATCGTGCTGGGCAGACGCGGCGACGTACTCGCATGGAACCGCACCGGCCACGCTCTGTTGGCCGAGCACCTTGACTTCGATGCGCCACGCGACCCGGGAAGTCGTCCCTCGATCCCCCGGATGTTCTTCCTCGACCCCCTCACCCGGGATATGTACCGCAACTGGGACGAACTCGCGCGCATCCACGTCGCGTACCTGCGTCTCACCGCTGGAAGATTTCCGACCGATGCACGACTGGCGAACCTCATCGGTGAACTGACGATGCGCAGCGACCAGTTCGCCACGATGTGGGCAAGCGGTGACGTCGCCGACTGCACCACCGGCGATATGCATCTACAACACCCCACGATCGGCGCTGCGAGCATCGCCTACCAAGTCTGGTTACAGCCCGACAGCCCCGATCACCGTGTCGAGATCTACACCCCCAACGACGCCTCCTCGGCAGAAGCACTGCAGATACTCAGCCAATCCGTCCCTAAAGAGAAGCACCCGATCGCAGGGCAACCCGAGGAGCCTTCCTCTGGTCGCGATCGATCCGTCAACAACCTCCTGCCCCGCAACAGGTAGGCGGCAGGCCCTCCCTGGCTTCTTGGAGAGGCTCCCCAATGTCGGGTCTGTGCCCTGCCGGCCGGTCGAGTCTGTGATCTTTGAAGGCCTACGGCACTGGATCTTCGTCCTGGTCGCCGCGACCGGCTTGGGCTCGCCGGCCGGGACGGTCGTCGTCGGGGATTGCTGGCAGAAGACCGACATCGACGGGTCGTACACCGGCCACAACTGCAAGGGCGCCTTCACCCCGGCCGGGGCCGACCAGCCGGCGGATGTCGTCACCTTCACCGCCAGCGGCCTGCACCGGTCGGGGAAGGTGATCGAGGTGTGGGGCGTCGAGGGTGCTGCTCCCACCGAGCGGTATCTCGGCCACATCATGGTCATCACCTGGGCAACGCTGGGCATCGTCGTATTCGGCTGGACACCGCTGGTCTGGTTGCTCAGCCCTCTGGGCCGCAACGAGGACGCCGACTTCCCGCGTCTCGTCATAGTCGTCATGCTGTCGTGCGGGGTGGTGGCCGTCCTCGGCTGCGTTCTGCTGTTGTTTCCCTGAGTGCTGCTCACCGTGCTGACCGCTCGCCTCGGAGCGCACCCGCTGTCCTCGGATGGCGGCGCGGTCGTAGCCGATGAGCGTGTGGTGACGCCGTCAGCCGCCAGCGAGAGAAACCTGACGTTGTTCTTCAGTGCCCGCTGTGTCCGGCCTGCCCTGGGGCGGTGAGGTCTCGACCATCTCAACGGTGGCGTCGGGGCGGACCCGCGCTGGCAGCCTGCCGAAGCGGGCGGAGCGACTCTGAGCGCTGTCGAGGTCAGCGACCTGTTTACCCATATGACAATGCTTGCACGTCAGCGTCGCCACAGGGAGTCCCAGGACGTCCGGATCTGCCGCGGGCAGCGCGTCACAGGTCGCGGCCGGCTGGGGCAATACCGACCGGTCGTGCCGATGTTGGTGAGTCATGAGGTCTCGTGCCCCTCCGAGGACGCGCCACGACCGGCGGCCGAGACAAGTTCGTTTCCGGCCCACCCGTCTGCCAGTGGTATGGCAGCCGAGGCGACCCGGATGCTGCGGGTGGCCGGCGAAGGCGGCTTCGACGCGTCCCCGGCGACCTGCCGGCTCGCCCGTCGGCAACTCGTCAACTCTTAATTAATGGCGTCATTAAAGTCTCCACCGGCGGATTCGTCAAGAGCGGGGCGTCCCGAGAGGGCAGAAGTCGCGTCGATTGACAGTGTCGGCTATCGATGTCTTGACGGGGGCGCAATCTCGCCGTAACACTCTCCGAGAGCGCTCTCTCATCGTGCTGCCGCCCCCCGGCAGCGCCGTCCGCGGCGCCACGGTCCTCTCCTCGTCCCCCGTCGCGCCCGGCGTCCGCAGCCCTCTATCGACAGGCGGAGTCATGACATCTCGCGTCCCATCCGTACGTCCGACACCGGGCCTTCGGCCCGCCCGGCGGCGTACCCTCGTCGGGCTGGTGCTCGCGCTCGTCGCGGCGCTGGCACCGACCGGCGGGTCGCCGGCCCAGGCGGCGCCGGTGCTGCTCTCGCAGGGCCGCCCGGCGACCGCCTCTTCCGTCGAGGGCGCCGGCACGCCCGCGTCGGCGGCCGTCGACGGCAACACCGGCACCCGCTGGGCGAGCGCGTTCAGCGATCCCCAGTGGCTCCAGGTCGACCTGGGCACCCGCGCCACCATCAGCCAGGTGACCCTGGTCTGGGAGGGCGCCTACGCCCGGGCGTTCCAGATCCAGACCTCCGACGACGGCGGCGCGTGGACCACCGTCGCGAGCACCACCACCGGCAACGGCGGCACCCAGAACCTGACCGTCACCGGGGCCGGCCGGTACGTGCGGATGCACGGCACCGCGCGGGCCACCGGCTACGGCTACTCACTCTGGGAGTTCCAGGTGTACGGCGAGACTGGGGGCCCGACGCCCACCTGCGGCAGCGCCAACGCCGCCCAGGGCCGCCCGGCCACCGCCTCTTCCGTCGAGGGCGCCGGCACGCCCGCGTCGGCGGCCGTCGACGGCAACACCGGCACCCGGTGGGCCAGCCTCGCCGCGGATCCCCAGTGGCTCCAGGTCGACCTCGGGTCCAGCCGGTCGATCTGCCGGGTCGTCCTGCGCTGGGAGGCCGCCCACGCCCGGGCGTTCCAGGTCCAGACCTCGGCCGACGGCAGCGCGTGGAGCACCGCCTGGAGCACCACCACCGGCTCCGGCGGCGTCCAGTCCCTCGACCTCACCGCGACCGGCCGCTACCTTCGGGTGTACGGCACCGCGCGGGCCACCGGTTACGGCTACTCACTATGGGAGCTGGAGGTGAACGTGACCGGGACCGACACCCCGCCGGTCGAGCCGACCGACCCGCGCAACCCGAACCTCGGCCCGAACACCTTCGTGTTCGACCCGAGCACGCCGACCGCCACCATCCAGAGCCGGCTGAACACCCTGTTCACCCAGCAGGAGACCAACCAGTTCGGCCCCCAGCGGTACGCGGTGCTGTTCAAGCCGGGCACCTACACCGCCGACGTCAACCTCGGCTTCTTCACCCAGGTCGCCGGCCTCGGCATGAGCCCCGACGACGTCAACCTCAACGGCCACGTGCGGGTCGAGGCGTTCTGGATGGGCGGCAACGCCACCCAGAACTTCTGGCGCTCGGCGGAAAACCTGTCGGTGACCCTGCCGGCGGGCACCAGCGTGGAACGCTGGGCGGTGTCGCAGGCGGCCCCCTACCGCCGGATGCACCTGCGCGGCGCGCAGAACCAGATCCAGCTCTGGAACGGCGGCGACGGCTGGTCCAGCGGCGGGCTGATGGCCGACACGAAGATCGACGGCACGGTCGTCTCCGGCTCGCAGCAGCAGTGGTACTCGCGCAACAGCGAGTTCGGCGCCTGGACCGGCTCGGTGTGGAACATGGTCTTCCAGGGCGTCACCGGCGCCCCGCCGCCGAACTTCCCCAACCCGTCGCACACCGTTATCGCGCAGACCCCCCAGGTGCGGGAGAAGCCCTTCCTGTACGTCGACGGCACCGGCGAGTACCGGGTCTTCGTGCCGGCCCTGCGCGCCAACTCGGCGGGCACCAGCTGGTACGGCAGGACCCCCGCCGGCTCGTCGCTGTCGCTCAGCGAGTTCTACGTCGTCCGCCCGGGCACCAGCGCGGCCACCATCAACGCGGCGCTCGCCCAGGGTCGGCACCTGCTGTTCACCCCCGGCGTGCACCACGTCAGCGAGCCGATCCAGATCAACCGCGCCAACACCGTGGTCCTCGGCCTCGGCCTGGCCACCATCCAGCCCGACAACGGCACGGCCGCCATGCGGGTCGCCGACGTGGACGGGGTGAAGGTGGCCGGCGTGATGTTCGAGGCGGGCACGGTGAACTCGCCGGTGCTGATGGAGGTCGGCCCGGCCGGCTCGGCGGCCAGCCATGCCGCCAACCCGACCTCGCTGCACGACGTCTTCTTCCGCATCGGCGGGCCGGGCGTCGGCCGGGCCACCACCACGCTGACCGTCAACAGCGACAACGTCATCGGCGACCACATGTGGCTGTGGCGGGCCGACCACGGCGACGGGGTGGGCTGGGCGGCGAACACCGCCGACACCGGCCTCACCGTCAACGGTGACGACGTCACCATGTACGGGCTGTTCGTCGAGCACTACCAGAAGTACCAGACCGTCTGGAACGGCAACGGCGGGCGCACCTACTTCTACCAGAACGAGATGCCCTACGACCCGCCGAACCAGGGCGCCTGGATGAACGGCGCGTCCCGCGGGTACGCCGCGTACAAGGTGGCCGACGGGGTCACCAGCCACCAGGCGTGGGGGCTGGGCAGCTACTGCTACTTCAACGTCGCCCCCTCGGTCGTCGCCGACCGGGCCATCGAGGCCCCCACCAACCCGAACGTCCGGTTCACCAACATGGTCACCGTGTCGCTCGGTGGGGTCGGCACCATCAACCGGGTGATCAACAATGCCGGCGGCACGGCCAACGCCGGCAACCAGGTGGTCTACCTGACCACGAACCCGTAACCCGGCCGACGGCCACGGGCCCGGTCGGCATCGTCGGCCGGGCCCGTACTCGGCGCCGCCGGTGTCCCTCACCCCTGCCCGGCGCCGCCCCACGCCGCCTCGACCAGGGCGGGGAGGACCAGGGCGGCCGGCCCGCGCAGGTTCACGGCGCAGACCGGATCCAGCGGCGTCCGGTGCGGGTTGACCTGGATCACCGGGGTGCCGAGGCTGGCCGCGACCTGGGGGATCTCGGCGGCGGGGTGGACCAGGCCGGAGGTGCCCACCGTCACCAGGAGGTCGCAGGAGGCCGCGGCGTCGACCGCCGCGGCCAACGCCGCGGCCGGCAACGCCTCGCCGAACCACACCACGCCCGGCCGGACCGGCGCCCCGCAGCGCGGGCACCCGGGCGGTGGTACCCGCCGGCCGTGCGCCGGCTCGACCGACGCCGCGTCCGGCAGTGGCGCCGGCCGGGCGCAGGCCGAGCAGCGCGGCGCGAACAGGCTGCCGTGCAGGTGCAGCGGCGCGGCCGAACCCGCGCGTTCATGCAGGTCGTCGACGTTCTGGGTGATCAGGACGGTGTCCGGGACGCGGGCCCCGATCGCGGCCACCGCCAGGTGTCCCGCGTTCGGCCGGGCCGCCCGGACGCTGGCGCGTCGCCACTCGTACCAGCCCCACACCAGCGCGGGGTCGTCGCGGAACGCCTCTGCCGTGGCAAGCTCCTGCGCGTCGAACCGTTCCCAAAACCCGGTGAGGGCGTCGCGGAAGGTCGGCACACCGCTCTCGGCCGAGATGCCCGCGCCGGTGAACACCACCACCCGGTGCGCCCGGCCCAGCAGCGCCGCGGCCTGCCGGACGTCGTGCCCCATGTCGTCTCCCTCCCGCGCGCGGGCCGACCGCGCGCCCGGACGAGTCTCACAGCCTCGCACGGGGCACCCCACGGCCGCCGGCGCGCGGTCCGGCCGGCGCGGCCGTCAGGCCCGGCTGCGCACGAAGGTCTCCTCGCCCCATGACCCGTCGTCGTTGTCCTCGCGGATCACGAGCCGGTCGCCGGCGCACCGGTACGAGCCGTTCGTGTCCCGGACGGCGGTCGTCACGTCCACCTTGCGGTCGCCGACGCGCAGCAGCACCACGTCGCCGGAGGTGACGGAGTCGCGCTGGGTGTAGAGCCCGGCTTCGGCCGCCCAGCGGTAGGTCACCACTCCCCGGTGGACGCTGCGCACCGCGTGCCCGTTCAGCGTGCCCTCGGCGACGAAGAGGTCGTACAGGTCGGTCGCGCCGCCGTCGGCCCGGTACGCGGTGGCGAAGCCGGTGTCCGGCCCGCTGGCCAGGTCGATGCCGGCGTCGCCGGTGAGGCCGGCCAGCGTGCCGAGCAGCGAGTCGGCCTCGACGGGGAAGTGGTAGCGGCCGGCAGCGAGCCGCCAGACCCCGACCAGGCAGGGGTCACGGGCGGCGGGCGCCGCCGGGGCCGGCCGACCACGGGCCACCGCCACCGTGCCGGCGGACGCGAGCAGCACGGCGACCGCGGTCACCACCCACCGTCGGTGCCGCCCGGCGGCGGCCAGTCCCGCCGCCACGGCCGCCCCGAGCGCGGCGGTGAGCACCGCCGCCACCGGGGCGACGACGAGGGCGTGGGTGAGCGCGCGGACCGCGTCGACTCCGTCTACGGCGGGAGCGCAGCGGTCCGTGGCGCCGGCCACGCAGGACAGCACCGTGCCGGCGGCCAGGATGGCCGGGACCATCAGCAGCCCCGCCGTGAGGGCGGCAAGCAGGGCGTGCGGCAGCGCCAGGCGCCGGGTGGCCACCGCCGCGACGGCGACGGTCAGCTCGACGAACGTGACCGGCAGCAGGGTGTGGCTGTTGACCAGGACCGCGGCGGTGGACGTGGTGAGGCCGGGGTCGCGTGCGGCGACGCCGACACCGAGGGGCACCAGCGGCAGCACCAGGGCGCCGACGGCCCCGCCGACGAGGCCCAGGCGCACCGCCCGCCGGGTGGCGTGGCGGGTGGCCAGGACCGGGAACAGCGCCGCGGCCAGCGGCAGGGCGAGCAGGTACGGCGCCTGGGCGGCAACGATGCGGAAGTAGAAGCCGAGCAGGTCGAGCAGGACCAGCGGGGTGAGGGTGTCCGGGTGGCCCTCGCGCGCGGCGACGAGGCGCCACATGCTGAACTCGCCGTCGGTGGACCAGGCGTCCAGCACGAGCAGGGCCGCCACGTAACCGGCACTGACCGCCGTGGTGGCCAGCGCGGCGCCGGCCCAGGCCAGCCGGGTGCGGGACGCGTCCGACGGCGCGATGCGCCGCAGGTGCGCCCGCGCGCCGTCGGCCACCCACCGGCCGAGCAGTGCGCCGCCGGCGATCCACAGCAGACCCAGGATCACCTCGACCCACCAGGCCCGCCGGTCGCTGGTGTACGCCGCGGACCAGGCCAGCCGCCGACCGACGAGCAGGCCGCAGGCCAGTGCCGCGCCGAACAGCCCGCCCGAGGCCGCCGGCGCGGCGGTGTGCCGCGCCCACCAGGCGGACCGCCACAGCGCGCCGGTGGTGACCAGCGCGAGCGGCACGCCGAGCAGCACGCCGGCGGCGAAGGCGCCGCCCGTCGGGTCCGAGCCGGGCAGCGTGCGCGGCAGGTTGGACATCAGGCCCATCAACGGCGGCGCGGCGATGCCGGCGGCCAGCCCGGCGCCGAGCGCCTCCACCGGGCGGGCGGCGTACCGGCGCCCGGGACGGTCCAGGGCGTCCGCGCGGGCCCGGGCCAGCGGGTGGAACCGGAAGACCGCGCCCAACCGGGCCCACCGGCCGGCCCGCCTGCGGTCGGTGGCCAGCAGCGCCCGGACGGCCGCGCTGTCGTCGCCGGTGAGCCGGGCGTCGGCGGTGAACTCCCGGGCGCGCAGCACCGACCACGCCGACACCTGCACGATCAGCGCGAACGCGGCCAGCCGCCAGGCGTCGTCGAACAGGTCCCGGGCGGGAACCGATCCGACGTAGTTGACCGCAACCGGGACGAGCACGGCGAGCGGGAACGCCCACGCCTGGGCGATGGTCAGCCGGGTGAGGTGGACGTCGGCGTTGCGCACGTGGGCCAACTCGTGCAGGACGACGGCCCGGAACAGGTGCGGCGCCGTGCGGTGGGCGTGCACCAGCCCCAGGTCCAGCCGGACGTACCGGACGGGCCCCGCGCCGAAGGTGTTGCCGCTGATCCGCGCCGACCGGGACACCACGAACGTCGGCGGGCGGCGCAGCCCCGCCTCCCGGACCAGCCCGGCCAGGTCGGACCGCAGCGCCTCGGTGCCGGGGGTCCGGTCGAGGCGGCGCAGGTCGCGCAGCCGGCACTCGCACCAGGGCGCGGCGAGGTAGACGACGGCGGCCACCGCCGCGAGCACGGCCAGCCCGATGAGCATCTGCCGGAGCAGGTCCGCGTCCAGGGTGCCCAGGCAGCGCTGCACCGCCGCCACGGCCTCCTCGTCCACCGTTCCGGCGCGCATGTCGATCGGCGACGGCAGCCCGCTCAGGCACTCCGTGCGGGCGCGGGTGGCGTCGGCGTCGACGAGGACGGTCTGCCAGCCGAACATGCTCGTGCCCACGACCGCCGTCACCGCGGCGACGAACCGGCCGAGGGTGGTGGAGGGCAGCGGCGGCGTTCCCTCGCCCGCCCTGCCGCCCTCAGTTGCCGTCGACATCCGGGGCGGTGTCGCCGAAACGTTGGGCGAACGCGTCCCGCACCGCGTCGCGCAGCACCGCGACCTGGTCCTCGGTCAGCTCCCAGCGCGGGTCCCGGGCGGCGGCGGTGACGGCCTCCTCGATGCGCAGCAGCTGGCCGGGCCCCAGCCGCACGGTGCCGACCGGCGGGAGGCCGGCGGGGGACCGGCGGGCCCGCCAGCGCCGGCCGAGGCCGCGCAGACCGCCGCGAACCGCCTCCGTGGCCTGCTCCCGCAGCCCGTCGCGCAGCGCCTCCACCCCGATGCCGGTCAACACCAGCAGGTACGGCAGGAGCGGCTCGATGGTCCACTCGAAGCCCCCGCCGCCGGCCTCGCCGCCGCCCACCCGCACGAGCCGGGCCGGGTCGCGGCGCCAGTGCTCGGGGCGGCGCCGGTAGGTGGGCGCGAGGAACACCAGCAGCGGCTCCTCGGCGGGGGCCACGGCCCGGACTGCCAGCCGGACCAGATCGTCCTCGATCTCGGCCGTCGGGGTGTGCGTGGACGTGGTCCGGGGCATCGTGCTCCTGCTCTCCCGCAAGTCTTCGCGGTCACCGTACGGGGGACGGCGGCAACTGGCGGTCGGCAACCGGACAGTCGCGCCCGGTCGGGCGGCCTCGGGACCGGCCGTCGACCGGTCCCCGCCCGAGCCTCCGTCACCGGGGCCGCCACCGAGCCGGGACACCCCGCCCCGGACATCGACTAGAGTCGCGGCCGAACAGGGCATCGGGGCGGGGCCGGCGGATCGTCCCCGGCCCACGGGACGCGGTCGCATCCTGCACGGTGGACGGACACACGGGCGGACGGTTGATGGACATTCGGCTGCGCGGGCCGGTCGGGTGGCGGTGGGCGACGGCGGGAGTCGCGCTGGCCGCCGTGGCCATCGTCGGCGTGACCATCGTCGGCGTGGCCCCGGTGGCGGCGGCGGGCCCGCCCCCAGTGCTGTCGTCGGCCGCCGGCACGCCGGTGTGTCAGGTCCGCGACGGCCGGCTGAACGAGATCTCCGGGATGGCCGCCGTCGGCGACGGGTTCGTAGTGGTCAACGACGGCGCCGACGAGGAGGCCCGGCGTCGGATCTTCTTCCTCGACGCCGACTGCGCGGTGGTGCGGACGGTGCGCTACCCGTCGCGTCCCCGCGACACCGAGGACCTGGGCGTCGGCGCGGACGGCACGGTCTGGGTGGCCGACGTCGGCGACAACGACCGCTCCCGCCGGACGGTCGCACTGTGGCGGCTTCGGCCCGGCGGAAAACGCCCGGTGCTGTACCGCCTGACGTACCCGGACGGTCCGCACGACGCGGAGGCCCTCCTGATCGCCGGTGACGGGCGTCCGGTGATCGTGACCAAGCAGGGCGGCGGCGCCGGCCTGTACCGCCCGGCCGCAGCGCTGCGGCCGGGCGCGACGGTGCCGCTGACCCGGGTGGGGCAGGTGCGGCTGCCGTCCACCAGGACCCGCAACCCGTTCTCCTTCGTCGGTCGGGCGGTGGTCACCGGCGGTGCGACCGCGCCGGACGGGCGTCGGGTGGTCCTGCGCACCTATGCCGACGCGTTCGAGTTCGACGTCTCCGGCGGCGACGTGGTCGCCGCCCTGACCACCGGCACGCCGCGGGTCGTCCCGCTGCCGGACGAGCCGCAGGGGGAGTCGGTTACCTACAGCCGTGACGGCCGGTCCCTGCTCACCGTCTCCGAGACCGCGGGCCAGCCGCCCGGCACGCGGCCCACGATCCTGCGCTACGCGCTGACCCCGACGCCGACCGCCACCCGGCCCCGGACCGACCCGACGCCGGCCGCACCCCGGGGCACCGATGCCCCCGACCGCGCCGACCGTGCCGACCACGGCGGTGTCAGGTCTGCGGTCGCGGGGGCGGCGGTCGCGGCGCTGGCCCTGCTCGTCCTGGGGATGGCCAGGGCGAGGGGCGCGGGCCGCCAGGACAAGGGAAAGTGAGGCGCTCCCGGTCCACAGCGGACCTTCGACGCGCGAGCCGCGCCCGGCCGTGCACGACCGGGGCCCGCAGCCGTACGGTCAGGACATGCTGGCCCTCGGGGCGCCCGGGCCGGGGTCGATCCTGGTCGGGCCGCCGGCGGACGGGCGTACGTCGAAGTTGAAGATCTCGGTGGGCAGGTAGACCGTCGCGCAGGAGTTGGGGATGTCCACCACCCCGGAGAACCGGCCCTCGATCGGCGCCGCGCCGAGCAGGAGGTACGCCTGCTCGGGCTGGTAACCGAAGCGGGTCAGGTAGTCGATGGCGTGCAGGCACGCGCGTTGGTAGGCCAACTGCGAGTCGAGGTACCGCTGCTGACCGTCGAGGGTGACGGAGATTCCGGAGAAGGCCAACCACTGGCTGAACTGCGGTGGCGTGTTCCCCGGCAGGAAGATGGCGTTCTCGGCGACGCCGTACGTCTGCATGCCGTTCTTGATCAGGTCGACGCGCAGGTCGATGAAGCCGCCCATCTCAATCGCGCCGCAGAAGGTGATCTCCCCGTCACCCTGGGAGAAGTGCAGGTCGCCCACGGACAGGTTCGCGCCGGGCACGTAGACCGGGTAGAAGACCCGGGTGCCCGCGGTGAAGTTCTTGATGTCCTGGTTCCCGCCGTTCTCCCGGGGCGGGGCGGTACGCGCCGCCTCCGCCGCCACCCGGTCGAACTCGGCGCCGGTGAGCGTGCCGAGGATCGCGTCCTGGGGCTCGGGCGGCAGGGACAGGGGCGGTACCCGGTCCGGGTCGGTGGCGCGCAGCGCGCCCTCGCGCCGGTTCCAGGTGGCCAGCATCCCCGCGGACGGGGCGGTGCCCATCAGCCCGGGATGGGTGATCCCGGTGAACTCGACGCCGGGGATGTGCCGGGAGGTGGCCTGCCGACCGGTGAAGTCCCAGATGGCCTTGTAGGCGTCGGGGAACTGCTCGGTGAGGAAACTGCCGCCGTTGCCGGTGGCGAACACGCCGGTGTATCCCCAGCCCTGACCGGCCAGCGGTCCGGAGTCCTCCTGCGGGATGGGCCCGAGGTCGAGGATGTCGACGACGAGCAGGTCGCCGGGTTCGGCACCCTGCACGGCGAAGGGGCCGCTGAGGGCGTGGACCCTGGTCAGCGGGGCGTCGCGGACGTCCTCGGCCGAGTCGTCGTTGTGGATCGCCCCGTCGAACCACTCCCGGCAGTGGGCGCGGAACGACTGGCCGGGCCGGACGGTGGCCACGGGTGGGATGTCCGGGTGCCACCTGTTGTGGCCGATCTTCTCCTGGTCGGTGAACCGTCTGGCGGAGTCGAGCGGGAACAGTAGTTCGGGCATGTCGTTCTGCCTTTCGGTCGGGCTGGTGGAACGGGCCGGTGTGGGCCGGTCACCAGCGGGGCAGGCGGGCGTGGGCCGGGTTCGTCGACCGCCGGACCGGTTGCCGGCCCGGGACGCGCGTCACGACGTCCGGCGTCTCCGCGCTGCGCTCCGCCCGGTCGATCGCGTGCCGCAGGGGCGCCGGTGTGCGGGCGAGCCGGGGCGCCGAGAAGACCCGGGCGGCCGGGCACCCGCACCGTGGGCAGCGCGCGACGGTGCCGGCGGTGCCGATCGGCAGCGTGGTGTCGAAGCTGCCGTCCTGTGGGCATCGGTACTCGTACGTGGCCATCTCCACCGCCCCCTCGCAGCGTCGCGCGGACGGCGGTCGGCCTGCGGCTGAATCGCCCGCATGCCCATCCTCCGCCGTTTTCGCCCTCAAATGGCATGAAGCCACCAATGGGGGACTGCCGAAGGGCCGGCGAGGGCTCGCGCCCCCGCCCACTGACCGGGCCCGGGTCGACGGGCGACATCCGGGTGGCGGAACCCTACGGCGCGTCGACGACCTCGCGCCCGAGGGGCCAGAACGCGGCGGGTACGAGCTTGAAGTTCGCGATGCCGAAGGGGATTCCGACGATCGTGACGCAGAGCGCGATGCCGGCGAGGACGTGGGACAGCGCCAGCCACCAGCCGGCCAGCACCACCCAGAGGAGGTTGGCCAGGCCGGAGGGGGCGCCGGCGCCGGGCTTGGGCACGAGGGTGCGACCGAAGGGCCACAGCGAGTAGCTGGCCAGCCGCAGTGAGGCGACCCCGAACGGGATCGTGACGACCAGGACGAAGCAGATCAGGGCGGCGATGCCGTATCCGACTGCGAGGACGAGACCGCCGCCGAAGACCAGCCACAACACGTTGAGCAGAAAGCGGATCACCCCTCCAGCATGACTCCCGCCCGCCACCGGCGCGGTCGCGCTACCCCTCGTGGGCGTCCCTGAGCCAGCCGAGTTCGGTGGCGCGGGTCCTGCCCATGCGCTCCGCGAGCCCCCGGGTCTGCGCGTCGGAGCCGTTGGTCCACTCGGCGTCGGCGAGCCGTGCGCCCTGCTCCACGTGCTCGCGCAGGGTCTGCCCGATGGCGCTGTCGAACGCCGGGCCGCGCAGGGAGCGCAGCGCGACGAGATCGGCGGGAACCACCATCCCGGGCAGGTCGTGCCCCTCGTGCTCGTTGACCGCCGGAAGCCCGGCCCTGCCGCGCAGCCGCCGCAGGTCGTCCAACTCCGCGCGCCGGCCCGCCGCGATCCGACCGGCCAGCTCGCGGAACCCCTCGTCGGTGCTGCGCCCCGGCACCAGGTCGAGCGCCGCGAGCGCCTGTTCGTTCATCGGAATCATCAGCTGGATCCACGCCGCGTCGGTGCCACCGAACGTCGCGGTGGCGGCGGGAGTCGGCACGCCGAGGGTCGGCGCGGTGGACGGCTCGGCGACGCAACCGGTCGCTGACGGCCCGGCGACGAGCAGGAGCCCGAGGAGGAGGACGGGGACCCTCGCCGGCCCGCTGCGGGGCCGGCGAAGGGGGACGACCGTCATGGGGTGCCGTTGACGCCGCACTTGACGACCGGACGGATGCAGTCACGCACCCGGCGCTCCATCTCCGCCACGGGCCAGGCGTTGAAGAAGTCGCCGTGCATCGTGAAGCCGGCGCCGGAGGCGAGCCGGAAGCGGGCCGGGTCACCGTTCGCCGGGTACCGGATCACCTGGCGCAGCTTCGGCACGGGCACCGGGTGGGTGGACGGGCAGTCGTTGTTGACCGGGTACGCCAGGTGGCTCTGGTGGTTCGTCGAGTCGAGGTTCACGCCGTCCCAGCACTGTGGGAAGTCCAGGTACGACTCGAGCATGCTGCCGGCCGGGCAGGCGACGAAGTTCTTCGACGGGTTCACCTCGCCGTGGTGCAGGCAGGACCAGCGGGCGATGCTCTGCTCCGGCGCGGTCGCCTTGGCGTTGCCGGCGACGATACGCAGGCCCAGCGGCAGCGGCTGGATCCGTGCGGTCACGTCGGGGCGGACGCCCTCGCCGAGGTAGTAGAAGGTGGCGATCGACGGTTCGACGGGCTGGTTGTCGACGTAGAGCGTCGGGATCCAGTAGGACGAGGTGTCCACCGAGGGGCTGCAGTTGCTCCTGGCGTTGATCAGGTCGTTCACGGTGGTGTGCGCGTTCGTCACCTCGCTGCCGAAGAAGCTGTGCATGTGCGAGGCTCCGGGCAGGCCCGGGAAGACGATCGGGTCGTCCGGCAGCCGGTGGCTGAACGGGCAGTCGGCGAGGAACTCGGAGACCCGCACGATCGGGCCGCCGGGCGGGGTCGTCGGCGTCGAGCCGCCGACGCCGTAGACCTGGAACTCCCAGAGCGACACACCGTACTGGGTGGCCCGCTGGGTCGCGTTGACCCGGACGTACCGGCCGCTGCCGGAGACGACGAGATCCTGTACACCGCCCGGTCCTGTGGTGGTGCTGTAGACGGTCGTCCAGGCGTTGCCGTCGGCGGAGGTCTGCACCGTGAAGGCGCGCGCGTACGCGGCCTCCCAGCGCAGCACCACCCGGCTGACGGTCGCGGTGGCGCCGAGGTCGATCCGCAACCACTGGGGATCGTTGAAGGCGCTGCCCCAGCGGGTGCCGTTGTTGCCGTCGACGGCGTTGGCGGCGGGCGTGCCGCCGTTCTCGGTGGAGGACGCCGTGGCCGGTCGGCCCTGCGAGAGCAGGGGGTCGGCCGCGTCGGCCCGGATGGCGGTGGCGACCAGGTAGCCGCCGAGCAGCGCGGCGAGCGCCACGGCGAGCGCGGCGGTCCGCAGCGGCCCGCGAGTCGGTGTCAGGGACATGGGGACTCCCTTTCGGGCCTGTCGATCCTGAAGGTGATGCCGCCGAGCAGGGTCAGCAGCGCGGTGCCGAGGGCGGCGAGGCGTCGGCTGCGGGCGGCGCGTGCCGGACGGGTGAGCGGCGGGGCAAGAGTCCGAAGCATCGGCACTCCTCGGGAGGTGGTGGTGGGACCGACGGATCAGCGATCGGGGTCCCAAGCGGGAGAGCGCTCTCCCATGCCACCTACTCTCGGCTCTGCCGACCACGGCTGTCAATGACCTGCGGATTGATCCTTGCCGATTGTGCTGTTTCGAGCCGGCCGCCGGCATCCGGGTCGGCGCCGGGGGATCGGCGACCGGCGGGATCCGGCCGCCGACCCGGTGGGGCCGAACGCGGCTACTGGGTGACGGCGATGTTGGTCAGGCCGTTGACCGCGTTGGTGACCGTGTTCGAGGCGTGCACGACGTTGGGGTTTGCCGGGCACTTCGACGTCGAGGAGACATGCACGGCGTACCGGCCGACGCCCCCGAGGTCGGAGGTGTTGCCGCGCCAGACGTTGCCGCAGCCGTACCCGGTGAGGAGGTTGTGGGTTTCGTAGCCGTTGGCGAACGTGCCCGGCGCGCGGAACGTGCCGGTGTTGCCCTCGACGAGGTAGCCGTTGCCCTTGGCGTCGATCCACGAGTCGCCGGAGTTGGCGCCGGAGATGCCCTGGCCGTCGAAGGTGTTGCCACGGATCACGCCGCCCTCGGTGCCCTCCTTGATGTCCACGTGCTCGGCCGTCACGCGGGGACCGATCCGGTTGTCCAGCACCTGCACCCGGTCGGAGCGGTCCATCCCGCCGGAGTTGCCGTGGCAGCCGAAGTTGGACTGGGCCGAGCCGAGGTAGACCCCCTCGCCGTAGCCGGGCTGCGCCAGGCCCGTGTCGGTGATCACCGAGTTGCGGATGATCCCGTCCGCGGAGGAGCGGCGGAAGTGCACCGCCTCGTCCTCGGTGTGGTGCACGTATACCCCGTCGATGGTCACGTGGTGGGAGTTGTCCAGCACGATGCCCTTCTTCGACTCGGCAACGGTGAAGCCGGTCAGGTTCCAGTACGGGGCGTCGAACAGCCAGAGCCCGTACCCGGAGTCCCACCCGGCGGTCGGCGCCGGGCAGCTCGGCCCCGTACCGGCGGGCCCGTCGTTGACCAGCACCGCCCCGCGCGGGCCGGTGAGGGTGACCCGGGACGCGGCGGTCCCGGCCCTCGTGGTCACGAAGGATCCCCGGTACGTGCCGGCGGCGAGTTGGATCGTCTGCCCCGGCGCCGCCGCGGCGAGGGCGGCCTGGAGCTGGGCGGCGGTGGAGACGTTCACCGTCGGGCCGGGCGGCGCGGTCGTGGGCGGCGGGGCGGTCGTGGGGGGCGGCGTGGTCGGTGGCGGCGTGGTCGGTGGCGGTGTGGTGGGTGCCGCCGTCGTGGTCGGCGCGGGGCCGCCACCGGGGCACGGGTTGCCGTTGACCGTGCAGTTGGTGGGATCGCCCGCGCCGCTGACGTTGAAGCCGAAGCTCTCGCTGCCGCCGGGGGCGATGGTGCCGTTGTAGCCGGCGTTGGTGAACCGGTAGTGCTGGCCGTTCTGGGTGCGCACGGAGCTCCAGGAGTTGCTGATGCTGGCCCCGGTGGGCAGGTCGAACTCGACGGCCCAGGTGGTCACGGCGGTGGTGCCGCCATTGGTGAGGACGTAGTCGGCGCCGTAGCCGCCGGGCCAGGTCGAGGCCTTGACGAGGCTGGCCGTCAGGCCCCCGGCGGCCCAGGCGAACGGGGCGGCGCTGACCACGAGGGCGGTGGCGAGGCCGGCGGCGCCGGCGGCCAACCATCGATGAGAGGTCTTCACTGGCATGGCCCTTCGTTGAGGCGTGCGATTGGTGGGATGCCCGGCCGCTGACGCCGAGTCAACCCATGGCATCGATACACGTAGTTATACGCGACCTCGTGCGTCGGCGGCCGGTGCCTGCTCACTGCGCCGCCCGCAGTTGGCCGCCGGCCGCCAGTGCATCCGGTGCCCCTGGCCAACTCGCTCGTACCTGTCCGGGCCGCGCCGGTGACGGCGGTCACCGGCGGGGCGGGTCCGCGTGAAAACGGCGTCAAGAAACGGCCCGTCGCCGTCATGGTCGCGTGAAGGACCCTGTCCGCACGACGCCGGAGGCGTTGTGATTGCCCGGCGCGGCCGGAAGTCGGTCGCGGCAACCGAGTCGGGTAAGAGGAGTCAGCCGTGTCTGACGTGGTGTTCGTGCTGGTGACGGTGGCGCTGTTCGTGGCGCTCACCCTCGTGGTGAGGGGCGTGGAGAAGCTGTGAGCGCCGTCAACGCCGTCGGCCTGGTGCTGGCGATCGGCCTGGGTGTGTTCCTGGTGGTCGCCCTGCTGTTCCCGGAGCGCTTCTGATGACCACGACAACAGCCGGTGTGCTGTTCATCCTCTCGCTCGTGGTGGCGCTGGTCGCCGTCCACAAGCCCTTCGGCGACTACCTGTACCGGGTGGTCGCGGGCACCCGGCAGTCCCGCGTCGAGCGGGGCGTCTACCGACTTGTCGGGGTCGACCCGTCCGCCGGGCAGACCTGGGGCGTGTACGCCCGCGCCGTGCTGGCGTTCTCCGCCGTGTCGATCCTGTTCCTGTACGCGTTCCAGCGCCTGCAGAACCACCTGTGGCTGTCCCTCGGCTTCGACCCGGTCGTGCCGCACGGGGCGTGGAACACGGCGGTGTCGTTCGTGACCAACACGAACTGGCAGTGGTATTCCGGCGAGTCGACCATGGGTCACCTGGTGCAGATGGCCGGGCTCGCGGTGCAGAACTTCGTCTCCGCCGCCGTCGGGATCGCCGTCGCGGTTGCCCTGGTCCGCGGGTTCGCCCGCAGCCGTACGGGCGAACTGGGCAACTTCTGGGTCGACCTGACCCGGATCACGCTGCGGGTCCTGCTGCCCGTCTCGGTGCTCGGGGCGCTCGCCCTGATGCTCGGGGGAGTGGTGCAGAACCTGTCCGCCGGCACCGACGTGACCACTCTCACCGGTGGGGCACAGACGATCACCGGAGGGCCGGTCGCCGGCCAGGAGGTGATCAAGGAATTGGGCACCAACGGCGGGGGCTTCTACAACGCCAACAGCGCCCACCCGTTCGAGAACCCGACGGCCTGGACGAACTGGCTGGAGATCTTCCTGATCCTGCTGATCCCGTTCAGCCTGCCCCGGGTCTTCGGCCGGATGGTCGGCCAGAACCGGCAGGGGTACGCCGTGGCCGCCGTGATGGCGGTCCTGGCGGTGGCCAGCGTCGCCCTGACCAACGTCTTCGAGCTGACCGGGCACGGCACGGTGCCGCAGGCGGTCGGCGCGGCGCTGGAGGGCAAGGAGGTGCGGTTCGACGTGTCGAACTCGGCGACCTTCGCCGCCGCGACGACGCTGACCTCCACGGGGGCGGTGAACTCGTTCCACGACTCGTACACCGCGTTCGGCGGGATGATGCCGCTGGTCAACATGATGCTCGGCGAAGTGGCGCCCGGTGGTGTCGGCGCGGGCCTGTACGGCCTGCTGATCCTCGCGGTGATCACGGTCTTCGTGGCCGGCCTGATGGTCGGCCGGACCCCGGAGTACGTGGGTAAGAAGATCGGCTCCCGGGAGATCAAGTTCGCCTCGCTGTACTTCCTGGTCACCCCGGCGCTGGTGCTGACCGGCACGGCGGCGGCCTTCGCCACCGGCAACGCCGCGACCGCGCTGAACACCGGCCCGCACGGCCTGTCCGAGGTGATCTACGCGTTCACCTCGGCGAGCAACAACAACGGCTCCGCGTTCGCCGGCATCACGGTGAACACCCCGTGGTGGAACACCGCCCTGGGGTTGTGCATGCTGCTCGGCCGGTTCCTGCCGATCATCTTCGTCCTCGCCCTGGCCGGCTCCCTGGCCCGCCAGGCGCCCACCCCCGCCTCCGAGGGCACCCTGCCGACCCACCGACCCCTGTTCGTCGGGATGGTCGTGGGCGTCACGGTGATCCTCGTGGCCCTGACCTACCTGCCCGCGCTCGCGCTCGGCCCCCTGGCCGAAGGGCTGTGACCACCATGAGGAACGACGACATGACCCTTTCCCCGCAGGCGCCGCACGGTGGGGCCGACCCCGCCACCCCCGGCACGCCCGCCACCCGGGGCGACCGGGTCGGCGGCGGCCTGCTCGACCCGAGGCAGCTGCTGACCTCCCTGCCGGACGCGCTGCGCAAGCTCGACCCGCGCACCCTGTGGCGCAACCCGGTGATGCTGATCGTCGAGATCGGCGCGGCCTTCACCACCGTCCTCGCGGCGACCGACCCGTCGGTCTTCGCCTGGGCCATCACCGGCTGGCTCTGGCTGACGGTGCTGTTCGCCAACCTCGCCGAGGCGGTCGCCGAGGGCCGGGGCAAGGCCCAGGCCGCCACCCTGCGCCGGGCCAAGCAGGACACCGTCGCCACCCGACTGGTCGACTGGACCCCGGGCGCCCGCGCCAACGCCTACCGCGACGAGGCGGTGCCCGCGCCCGAGCTGCGCCAGGGCGACGTCGTGCTGGTCCACGCCGGCGGGATCATCCCCGGCGACGGCGACGTCGTCGAGGGCATCGCCAGCGTCGACGAGTCGGCCATCACCGGCGAGTCCGCCCCCGTCATCCGGGAGTCCGGCGGCGACCGCAGCGCGGTCACCGGCGGCACCAGGGTGCTGTCCGACCGGATCGTCGTGCGGATCACCCAGAGGCCGGGGGAGAGCTTCATCGACCGGATGATCGCCCTGGTCGAGGGGGCGAACCGGCAGAAGACGCCGAACGAGATCGCGCTCAACATCCTGCTCGCCGCGCTCACCGTCATCTTCCTGCTCGCCGTGGTGACGTTGCAGCCCCTCGCCGTCTTCTCCAAGCAGTACCAGGCCGCCGCCCCGGACACCGGCGCGATCACCGACGCGGGGGTCAGCGGTGTGGTGCTGGTGTCCCTGCTGGTCTGCCTCATCCCCACCACCATCGGCGCGCTGCTGTCGGCGATCGGCATCGCGGGCATGGACCGCCTCGTCCAGCGCAACGTCCTGGCGATGAGCGGCCGGGCGGTCGAGGCCGCCGGCGACGTCAACACCCTGCTGCTGGACAAGACCGGCACCATCACCCTCGGCAACCGGCAGGCCGCCGAGTTCCTGCCGGTCGAGGGGGTCACGGCCGCCGAACTGGCCGACGCGGCGCAGTTGGCCAGCCTCGCCGACGAGACCCCCGAGGGCCGGTCCGTGGTGGTCCTGGCCAAGAACGAGTTCGGGCTGCGGGAACGGGAGCCGGGCCTCGTGCCGCACGCCACGTTCGTGCCGTTCACCGCCCAGACCCGGATGAGCGGCGTCGACCTCACGCCGGACGCGACGGTCGACGGCGGTGCCACCGGGCCCGCGCGGCGGGTCCGCAAGGGCGCGGCGGCGGCCGTGATGAAGTGGGTCCGCGAGCACGGCGGCCACCCCACCGAGCAGGTGGGCCAGGTCGTCGACGGGATCAGCGGCATCGGCGGGACCCCGCTGGTGGTGGCCGAGCACGTCGACGGTGAGCCGGCGCGGGCCCTCGGCGTGATCCACCTCAAGGACGTCGTGAAGGCCGGCATGCGGGAACGGTTCGACGAGATGCGCCGGATGGGCATCCGCACCGTGATGATCACCGGCGACAACCCGCGGACCGCGAAGGCGATCGCCGACGAGGCCGGGGTGGACGACTTCCTCGCCGAGGCCACCCCGGAGGACAAGCTCGCCCTGATCAGGCGCGAGCAGGAGGGCGGCCGGCTGGTCGCGATGACCGGGGACGGCACCAACGACGCCCCGGCACTCGCCCAGGCCGACGTCGGGGTGGCCATGAACACCGGCACCTCGGCGGCGAAGGAGGCCGGCAACATGGTCGACCTCGACTCCGACCCGACCAAGCTCATCGAGATCGTCGAGATCGGCAAACAGCTGCTCATCACCCGGGGCGCCCTGACGACCTTCTCGATCGCCAACGACATCGCGAAGTACTTCGCCATCATCCCGGCCATGTTCGCCGGCATCTACCCCAGCCTGGACACGCTGAACGTCATGCGGCTGGCCAGCCCGGAGTCGGCGATCCTCTCGGCGGTCATCTTCAACGCCCTGGTGATCATCGCGCTGATTCCGCTGGCCCTGCGCGGCGTCCGGTACCGACCGGCGGCGGCGGCCGAGCTGCTCAGCCGCAACCTGCTGGTCTACGGCCTCGGCGGCATCGTCGTGCCGTTCGTCGGCATCAAGCTCATCGACCTGCTCATCCAGTTCGTCCCGGGGATCTCGTGATGCGTCTACCCACCTGGCTCGCCCAACACCTCGCCGCCCTGCGCGCACTGCTCGTGTTCACCGTCCTACTCGGCCTGGCGTACCCGCTGGCCCTGGTCGCCGCCGGCCGCCTGCCCGGCCTCGACGCCAAGGCGGACGGCTCGCTCGTCGCCGCGGGCGGCCGGACCGTCGGCAGTGCGCTGATTGGCCAGTCCTTCACCGACGCCGACGGCAACCCCGTCCCGCGCTACTTCCAGTCCCGCCCCTCGGCGGCCGGCGACGGCTACGACCCCACTTCCACCGCCGCCTCCAACCTCGGCCCGGAGAGCGTCGTCGACACCCTCGCCGCCGACCCGGCCGAGTCGACCGAGAGCCTGCTCACCCAGGTCTGCGCCCGCAGCCTGGCGATCGGCCGGCTCGACGGCGTGGACGGCCGCCGGCCGTACTGCACCGCCGACGGCGTCGGCGCGGTCCTGGGCGTGTTCCACCGCGACGGGCTGACCGGACCGGTCACCCGGGTGGTGAGCGTCAACCAGGCCATCCCCGCCACCCCGTTCGTGACCACCTGGCAGGGCGTCCCGGTGGAGCCGGCGCGACCGGGCGTGGACCACGTCGCCGCCGGGGCGGTGATCGTCCCGGTCCGTGGCGACGCCCCCGCCGAGCCGGCCGTGCCGGCGGACGCGGTCACCGCGAGCGGCAGCGGTCTCGACCCGCACATCAGCCCCGCGTACGCCGAGATCCAGGTCGCCCGGGTGGCCCGGGAGCGCGGCGTGGACCCGGCCGCGGTCCGGCGGCTGGTGGCCGAGCACACCGACGGCCGGGCGCTCGGCTTCCTGGGCGCCCCCGGCGTTAACGTGCTGGAACTGAACCTCGCCCTCGACCAGCGGTTCGCCGCTCGTTGAACCCCTCGCCGGGCGGGCCACGACAGGCCCGCCCGGCGGTCACCGCCACGTTCACGGCCGCGCCGCCGGACGGCCCGCCCACCGGAAGGACCTGCCCGTGCCCAGAGGGGAACTGCGCATCTACCTCGGGGCCGCGCCCGGCGTCGGCAAGACGTACGCGATGCTCCAGGAGGCCCGGCGGCGGACCGAACGCGGCACCGACGTCGTGATCGGGCTGGTCGAGACCCACGGCCGACCGCACACCGCCGCCATGGTCGGCGACCTGGAACAGGTGCCCAGGCGCACCCTCGTGCACCGGGGCGTCGAGTTCACCGAGCTGGACCTCGACGCGCTGCTGGCCCGCCGGCCCGAGATCGCGGTCGTCGACGAACTGGCCCACACCAACGTGCCCGGCTCCCGCAACGACAAGCGCTGGCAGGACGTGCAGGAACTGCTGGACGCCGGCATCTCCGTGCTGTCCACGGTCAACGTCCAGCACCTCGAATCGGTCAACGACGTCGTCGCCCGGATCACCGGCACCACCCAGCGCGAGACCGTCCCCGACGCCGTCGTCCGCGCCGCCGAGCAGGTCGAACTGGTCGACATGACCCCGGAGGCGCTGCGCCGCCGGATGGCCCACGGCAACATCTACCGCCCCGACAGGATCGACGCCGCGCTCGGCAACTACTTCCGGATCGGCAACCTCACCGCCCTGCGCGAACTCGCCCTGCTCTGGCTGGCCGACAAGGTCGACGACCAGCTCGGCGCCTACCGCGCCCAGCAGGGCATCTCCGACACCTGGGAGGCCCGGGAACGCGTCGTCGTCGCGCTGACCGGCGGGCCGGAGGGCGACACGCTGATCCGCCGGGCGGCCCGGGTGGCCGCCCGGGGCCGGAGCGCCGACCTGCTCGCCGTGCACGTCACCCGCAGCGACGGCCTGGCCGGCGTCGACCCCGCCCGGCTGGCCCGCCAGCGGGTGCTGGTGGAGAGCCTGGGCGGCACGTACCACCAGGTGCTCGGCGCGGACGTGCCGGCCGCGCTGCTCGACTTCGCCCGCGGCGTCAACGCCACCCAGCTCGTCCTCGGCGCCAGCCGGCGGGGCCGGTTCGCCCAGCTGTTCAGCCCGGGCGTCGGGGTCACCACCACGGCCCTGTCCGGGCCGATCGACGTGCACCTGGTCACCCACCCGCAGGCGGGGCGGGGCAGGCGGACCGGCGGGTTGCCGGCCGCGCTGTCCCGGCGGCGCAGGCTGCTCGGCTTCGCCCTCGCCGGGCTCGGCATGCCGGCGCTCACCGTGGCGCTGCGCACGCTGCCCGACCTCACCCTGACCAACGACATCCTGCTGTTCCTCGCCGGCGTCGTCGGGGTGGCGCTGGTCGGCGGCCTGTGGCCGGCGCTGGTCGCCGCCCTCGGCGGATCGCTGCTGCTGAACTGGTTCTTCACCCCGCCGTTCCGCACGCTGACCATCGCCGAGGCGGACAACCTGCTCGCGCTGGGCGTCTTCGTCGGCGTCGCCCTCGCGGTGAGCTGGGTCGTCGACGTGGCCGCCCGGCGTACCCGGGAGGCGGCGCGGGCCTCCGCCGACGCGCAGACGCTCGCCACCGTCGCGGGCGGCGTGCTGCGCGGCGAGCGCCCACTGCCGGCGCTGCTGGACCGGCTGCGGGAGACGTTCGCGTTGCGCGCCGTCAGCGTCCTGGAGCTGGCCCCGGACGCTTGGGGACGCCTCGGCCGGGCCCACGAGCAGGACGCCTGGCGGCTGGTGGCCTCCGTCGGGGAGTCACCGGCGACCAGCCCCGACGCCGGGGAGACGGCGGTACCGGTCGACGACCGGCTCACCGTCGTGCTGTCCGGCCGGCGGCTGGAGGCCGCCGACCGGCGGGTCGTCGAGGCGTTCGCCGCCCAGGCAGCAGTGGCGCTGCGTCAGGAACGCCTCGCCGAGGAGGCGGCGACCGCCCGGCCGCTGGCCGAGGCCGACCGGATGCGCACCGCGCTGCTCGCCGCCGTCAGCCACGACCTGCGTACGCCGCTCGCCTCGGCGAAGGCGGCGGTGAGCAGCCTGCGCAGCCACGACGTCGAGTTCGACGCCGACGACCGGGACGAGCTGCTGGCCACCGCCGACGAGTCCCTGGACCGACTCGGTCGCCTGGTGGCGAACCTGCTGGACATGAGCCGGTTGCAGGCCGGCGCGCTCGGGGTGGCCGCCGTCGCGATCGGGTTGGAGGACGTGGTGCCGAGGGCCCTGGACGAGCTGGGTCCGGACGCCGCCGACGTCGCCACCGACATCCCCGCCGACCTGCCCGCCGCGCTGACGGATCCGGGCCTGCTGGAACGCGTGCTGGTCAACATCGTCGCCAACGCCCTGCGGCACAGCCCGCCCGGCCGGCCGCCCACCGTCACCGCCAGCGCCCACGCCGGGCAGGTGGAGCTGCGGGTCATCGACACCGGCCCCGGCATCCCCGAGGACCAGTGGGAACACGTCTTCCTGCCCTTCCAGCGCCTCGGCGACCGGGACAACCAGACCGGGGTGGGGCTCGGCCTCGCCCTGTCCCGCGGCCTCGCCGAGGCGATGGGTGGCACCATCACCCCCGAGACCACCCCCGGCGGGGGGCTGACCATGGTGCTCCGCCTGCCCGCCGCCGCCCCGACCGGCACCGGAGGGCCGCAGGAATGAGCCGCATCCTCGTCGTCGACGACGAACCGCAGATCCTGCGGGCCCTGCGCATCAACCTGCGCGCCCGCGGCTACGACGTGCAGGTCGCCGACACCGGTACGGGCGCGCTGCGGGCCGCCGCCGCCCACCCGCCGGACCTGGTGGTCCTCGACCTTGGCCTGCCCGACCTCGACGGCGTCGAGGTGATCCGGGGCCTGCGCGGCTGGACGACGGTGCCGATCATCGTGCTGTCCGGCCGGGCGGGCAGCGAGGACAAGGTCGCCGCCCTCGACGCCGGCGCGGACGACTACGTCACCAAGCCGTTCGGCATCGACGAGCTGCTCGCCCGCATCCGCGCGGTCACCCGACGCCTCGCCGCCCCGGCGGCCGACGGGGCGACGGCGGCCCCCCGGGTGGGCCGGCACACCGTCGACCTCGTCGACCGTACGGTGACCCGCGACGACGGCGCGGAGGTCCGGCTCACCCCCACTCAGTGGGCCGTGCTCGACAGGCTGCTGCGCCACCCCGGCAAGCTCGTCAGCCAGCGCCAACTGCTGCACGAGGTGTGGGGGCCGGAGTACCAGAACGAGACCAACTACCTGCGCCAGTACATGGCCCAACTGCGGCGCAAGCTGGAGGACGACCCGGGCCGCCCGCGACACCTCATCACCGAGCCGGGGATGGGCTACCGCTACCGCCCCTGACCGGGTTCGTCGGTGTCGCCGCCGCGAACTCAGCCGCCGCAGTAGAGCAGCCGGTTGGGCGAGCCGGCCCCCGGAGCGCCGACGACGCCGGTGGTGGCGGTGCCGGTGAGATGGGCGGCCACCTGGGCGGGGGTCCAGGTGGGGTGGTCCTGGAGGACCATGGCCGCGCACCCGGCGGTGTGCGCGGCGGCCATCGGCCCGCCGCTGATCGTGTTGGTGGCGGTATTGCTGGTGTGCCAGGTCGAGGTGATGCCCTGGCCGGGGGCGAACAGGTCCAGGCAGGAGCCGTAGTTGGCGGAGCTCATCCGGGCGTCGGTCGGGGTGGTGCCGGCGACGGTGAGCGCCACCGGCACCCGTGCCGGGGAGTAGTTGCAGGCGTTGGCGGCGGAGCTGCCCGAGGTGACGGTGTAGGTGACGCCGGAGTTGACGGAGGCGGTGACCGCGCTGTCGAGCGCGGTGCTGGCGTTGCCGCCCAGGCCCATGGTGGCCACGGCGGGTTTCACCGCGTTCGCGGTGACCCAGTCGACCCCCGCGATGACCTGCGCGTAGGTGCCGCTGCCGGCGCAGTTGAGCACCCGCACCGGGACCAGGTGGACGTCCTTGGCGACCCCGTGCTGCTGACCCCCGATCGTGCCGGCGATGTGGGTGCCGTGGCCGTTGCAGTCGTCGGCGGGCAGGGCGCCGTCGACGGCGTCGTACCCCCCGCCGACGGAGCCGGTGAAGTCGACGTGGGTGGCGCGGATGCCGGTGTCGACGACGTACGCGCGCACGCCCGGCGCGGTGTTCGGGTAGGCGTACTGCTGGTTGAGCGGCAGCAGGTGCTGGTCGATGCGGTCGAGTCCCCACGACGGCGGGTTGAGCTGGACGCCGGCGGCCACCGACACCACGTGGTTCTGCTCGACGTACGCCACGGCCGGGTCGGCGGCCAGTCGCCGGGCGGCCCGTTCCGGCAGGCGGGCCTCGAACCCGCGCAGCGCGGCGCGGTAGACCTGGCCGACGGAACCGCCGTACCGGTCGGCAAGCCTCGTAGCCGTGTCGGCGGCCCGCCCGCCGGCGTCGGCGAGCACCACCACGTAGCTGCCCTCGACGGCGGTGACGCCGCCCGCGCGCAGGATGTCACCGGTGGCCGGGGCCGCGTTCGCCGGAGCCCCGGCCATGGCGGCGGCCAGCACCGGGGCGAACAGGACGGCCGCAGCGGCCGACCGGCGGCGGTGGGGTGACGGCGTCATCTTCCGGCCTCCCGTGATCTGGCCGGTCCCGGGGGCCAGGTGCTGCCGGGAGACGGCGCGAACGGACTGGACCGAGCCTACTCGCCATCCAGGACGGCGAATATATGTCGGATGCCTCATACCGTGGCCCTATGCCTCATCGGGCCGTCGAGAGCTGATACCACGCCCGCGCATCGCCCCGGGCTGCGCTGCGGGATAGTTCAGGGGTGAGGGCCCGGGAGGTCGCATGACCCTGTTCACGTGCGCGGGTTGCGGCGCCCCGCTGACCGTGCCGGTGTCGCGGGTGCCGCTTCCTGCCCACGCCGACCAGCGGTACGGCCACGGGTTGCTCGGCGTGCTGATGGAGCCCGGGACGTATGCGGTGCGCCCCGGTCCTTTCGGGCCGCCGTGGCGACCCTGGGCCGAGGTCGGTGCGGCTGAGGCGGAAGCCCGTGGTGTGTACGCGCCGGAGTACGCGCTGTCGTGGGGGCCGCGAGGAGCTGTCGTGGTAGCACCGGGCGACATGCGCGGGAGGGTCAACTGCGGACGGCGTTCGACCGCGTTGCCCGCCGGCCGGGCAAGACCGGTGAGGAACTCGTGGCGGACCTGGAGACCCGGCTCGACGCGCTCGTCCTGCGCGCGGGGTTCGCCCGCACCATCTACCAGGCGCGACAGGTCGTCACCCATCAGCACGTGATCGTCAACGGCCGCCGGGTGGACCGCCCGTCGGCGCGGCTGCGCCCCGGTGACGAGATCGCGGTGGCCGCGCGCAGCCGCGCCAAGACGCCGTTCGTCGTCGCCGCCCAGGGGGCGCACGCCCCGCAGCGGCCCGCGCCGTACCTGGACGTCGACCTGGCCGGCCTCACCGCGCGGCTCACCCGGTTGCCCGTGCGGGCCGAGGTTCCGGTGATCTGCGACGAACAGCTCGTCGTCGAGTACTACTCCCGCTGACGGGCCGACACGCTCGGCGATGGCGCGGCCACGGGCGCGACGGCGGGCGATGCGCACCGTCGCGCCGACGGGGCCGCCCCTTGCGCCGTCTCGCCGTCCCAGAGTCGGGACCCGGCCCGGTGTCGACCGGCCCGACGTGACGCGGTCCGGCGGAACTGTCGGAGCGATCTTGTACCGTCCCGGCCCGTGAGCACCCAACAGACGTACCGGTACCTGGGATCCTCGACGCTGCGCCGCGACGGTCTCGCGTTGCAGACCAGCGGCGGCCCGGCGCCGAACCCCCGGTTCTTCACCGGGTTCCTCACCACACCCCAGCCGGCCGCCGTCGGGCTGCTCGCCGTCGCCGAGGTGGCCCGCACCCGCTACTACCGGCCGGTCAGCCCGGCGAGCCTGGACCCGGTCGTCACCGGCAGCCGGGACCGGCTCCGGTTCGAGTCGTTCTCCGGCTGCTGCGGGGTCTACGCCCGCCTCGACGCCCTGCCGGCCGGGCTCGACGGCGACGTGGTGGAGCATGGCACCACCAACGTCGACGTCAACAACCCGTTGCGCCAGGCGCTCGCCCGGGTCGGCGGCCTCGACCCGCTGCACCTGTCGGTCGGCCCCGACGACCTGACCTTATCCACCATGGACGGCGCCGTCGTCGAGAAGAAGGTGCCGCTGCCGGTGCGTTGGCTGCGCGGCTTCGCCGAGGTGCAGGTGCTGGCCGCGGCGTTCGAGCCGCGGGCGGAGATCCCGGCGGCCGAGGCCGCCGTCTTCCTGCGCCGGCTGCCGACGTCGAACGACCGGTCGGTGCTCTGGGCGGTGCCCGCGGGGCGGTCGCTGCGGCTGACGTCCCGGCCCGTCCCCGGCGCGGTGTGCCTCGCCGGCGCGGGTCGACTGGCTGCCCTGCGCGGGATGCTGCGCTTCGCCCGGACCCTACGCGTCTACGGGCCGACCGTCGCGCCCGGCTCGGCGGCGCTGCCCAGCACCTGGGAGCTCGACACCGGGGCCCTGCGGCTGTCGCTGACCCTCTCGCCCGAGCCCTACCGCGGGTTCTCCGGCGAGGGCGCCGCGCTGACCGCCCTGGCCGGCGACGACGTCGTCGACGACGCCGAGCTGGTCTCGGCCCTGCTGTCCTGGGACCCGACCGTCGACGTCGACGCCCTGGCCACCTCCGCCGGCATCGACGCGGGCCGGGTCCGGGGTGCCCTCGCCCAGCTCGGCACCGCCGGGCGGGTCGGCTACGACGTCTCCGAGGCGGCCTACTTCCACCGCGTCATGCCCTACGACGCGGGCCGGGCCGAGCGGGACAACCCGCGGCTGGTCGGCGCGCGGGCGCTGCTCGACGCCGGTGCCGTCGCGTCGGATGAGGCGGGCGCCACCGTACGCAGCGGCGACGAGGTCTACCGGGTACGCCGCCTGCCCGACGGCGAATTCAACTGCACCTGCCCCTGGTGGGCCAAGCACCGTGGCCAGCGCGGGCCGTGCAAACACGCGCTGGCCACCCGGATGGCCACGGCCGACGTGCGGGAGCGGGTGTGAAGACCACGGTCCGGCGCCGGTGGGAGTTGGCGGCCGGTGGCACCAGCGACCTGTTCGACCTGATCGATGCCGGGTCGGCCGGCCTGATCGTCGACGCCCTGGCCGGGCTGCCCGAGGACCGCCGCCGCGCCGTCGGCGCCGCCCTGACCGACTGGTTCAAGGGGCAGCGGTCCTTCTGGGGCGCGGGTAAGGGCACCGCCCTGGCCGTCCTCGCGGTCGGTTGCCTGCCCACCGCGGCCCAGGCCGGCGCGATCCTCGCCCGCCGCTCCGTCGCCGCCGACGGCGAGCGGGCGGGGAGTCTCGTCCGCGCGGTCGCCGCCGACCGCGGGGTCACCTGGCTGCCCGACCTCGCCCGGCGGATGGCCGACAAGCTGCACCGTGACACCTGGGTCGAGCACTGGCGGTTCGTCGCCGCGCTGCTGCCCACCGACGCCGAGCCGCCGTCCGGGGACCGGTTCGTCGAGCTGTGGGTGCAGTCCCTGTCGAGCCCCGACCGGCGGCTGCGCGGCGCGCCGGTGCCACTGGTCGACCGGCTCCGCGCCGACCCGCTCCTGCCGGCGCTGTTGCCCCGCCTGTTCGAGGTCGACGGCGTCGGCGCGCTGATGATGTTCGACGAGATCGTCACCGACTGGCGGGACCGCCGCCCGCACGCGTTCCCGACCGCGTTGGCGCAGCTCGCCGCCGAGGGCCTCGTCGACCGCGCCACCCTGCTCGACGGCGCTGTCGGCCGGCTGCTGCGCGGCGACCGACCGGTCGCGCTGCGGGCCTTCACCATCCTGATCGGGCAGCTCCAACCCACCACCGACGAGGTCGCCGCCCGCCGCGCCGACTACCTGCGACTGCTCGCCGACGCCCCGGCCACCGTCGCGACCATGGCCCAGAAGGCGCTGCGCGAGGTGCCAGACCTGGAACTGGAGGCGGTGCTCGACACCTCCCGCGAGGTGCTGGCCCGCCCGGACAAGGTGCTGGTACGCGGCCAGCTCACCTGGCTCGACCGGCTCGCCCGTGGGCACCGGGACCGGGCCGCGGAGGTCGCCGAGGTGATCGCCGTCGCGGCCGAGCACCCCGCCGTCGACCTTCGCGAGCGCGCCACCGCGCTGGCCGCCCGGCACGGCCTCACCCGGAGCGCCGGTGCGGGGCCGGCGGTCACCGGGCCGCGCGGCGACGACCTGCCGCCGCCGGGGCCGTCCGCACCCGCCCCGGCCCCGATCACCGACGTCGACGAGCTCGCCGAGGAGGTCGCCGCGCTGCTGGGCACCGAGCGGCACGGGGAGCCGCTCGACCGGATCCTCGACGGGCTGGTCCGGCTCACCGCGACCGACGGCGCGCGGGTGCGCGCCGCGCTCGACCCGGTCCTCGCCCGGAGGCACTGGTCCTGGGCCAGCGAGCACAGCTGGGACCCGTGCTGCCTGTGCGGCCTCGTCGGCGGCGTGCTGGAATCCGCCGGCGAGCCCCGCCCGGCGGCCCCGCAGCGCGGCCGGTGGGGCGCGCTGCTCGCCGCCGTGCGGCGCACCGACCGGTCGCCCGCGCAACCGGAACTGGTCGCCGCCGACCCCCGGGTCCCGGCGCCGCATGCCCTGCTGCGGGCCCGGCTCGCCGAGATCGGCCACCACCTCGGCGAACCGGGCCACCCCGGCCTGCTCGCGACCCCCACCTCGGCCAACGGCGCGCTCGACCCGCTGGCGCTGCTGGAACGCCTCACGGCGCTCGCAGACCGGGAGCCGTGGCACTGGGATCTCACCCAGGCACTGCTGCGCCTGCCGACCGGCGCCGACGAGGCGCTGGCCGGCAGGTCCGAGGCGCTGCGCACCCCGGCCGGCGACCGGCTCGCCGGCTGGCTGCGCTCCGGTGGGCTGCCGGCCCCGGTCATGCGGGTCCTCACCCTCGCCCGCCGGGCCCGAAGGGCGGGCTACGACTGGGAGTACGACCAGTTGCCGGCCCGCCGCGTCGCGGTCGAGCTGCGCCCACCGCACGGGTACGACGACCGGTACGGCCTGCTGACCACCGACCCGCCGCCGGTGGAGACGGAGTACCACGGCTGGACGCGGCTCTGGCCGTCGGTTCTGCCCCACCACCTGGGCGTGGTCTCCGCGTACGTCCTGCCGGAGGTGGCCGCCGCCGCCGACATGGACCGGCGCGACGGCGCGGTGGCGCTGCCGTCGCTCGTCGAGTGCGGCGGCCCTGGCGGGGCCGCCGTCGACCTCGCGCTCGCCTACGGCCTCGGCGCCCGCCACGGCACCGACCGGATCGCCACGTTGGACGCCCTGCTCGGTTTGGCCGGCGCTGGTCGCCTCGACGCCACCGGGGTGGGCGGGCATCTCGGTGCGCTGATCGCCGCGCAGGTGGTGAAGCCGACCCGCGTGGTCGAGCCGCTGCGCGACGCGGCCGCGGCCGGGGCGCCGCTGAGCGTGTGGCGGCTGCTGGCCGCCGCGTTGCCACCGCTGCTCGCCGCCCCCACGCCGCCCCGGGGCCTGCCCGACCTGCTGACCCTGGCGGCGGAGACGGCCGCGAGCACCGGGGCCCGGATCGAGGTGGCGGGGCTGGCGGAGGTCGCGGGCCGGGGCGGGACGTCCCGGATGGTGACCGAGGCGCGCCGCCTGCACCGGGTGGTCACCGCCGCCTGAGGGGGCGGTCGGTACGGTCGGAGCGGGCGGGCCCGGGCCGCCGGACAGCGGCGGCTGGCGGGCCGACCCGGGGGCGGCCGTGTCGGTGGCTCGGCGAGGACCGGGTCGGCGGCCGGCGGGCCGGTGAGGCCAGGGCGAGGAGGAACGGTGAAGGATCCGGTGCCCGTCGTCATCGTCGGCGCCGGGCCGACCGGGCTGGTGGCGGCCCGGCTGCTCGCCGTCCACGGTGTCCGGTCCGTCGTGCTCGACCGGTGGCCGGCCGCCTACCCCCGGCCGCGCGCGGTCCACCTCGACGACGAGGTGTGCCGGATCCTGCACCGGGCGGGGGTGCACGAGGAGTTCGCCGCGGTCTCCCGGCCGGCCGAGGGGCTGCGGCTGCTCGGCCCCGACCACCGTGTCCTGGCGCAGTTCAGCCGGGGCACGGCGGGCGGGGCCCACGGCCACCCGCAGGCGAACATGTTCGACCAGCCGCGGCTGGAGGCCATCCTTCGCCGCGCCGTCGACCAGGACCCCCTGGTCACCCTGCGCGGGGGCGTCGAGGTCACCGCCGTGTCCGCCGACGGCGACGGCCCGGTGGCCGTCGCCGTCACCGACCGGGGATCGGGGGAGCGGCAGACGCTGCGCGCGCGGTACGTTCTCGGCTGCGACGGCGCCAACAGCACCGTCCGCGCCCGGATCGGGTCGAGGATGCGCGACCTCGGCTTCGCGCAGCGCTGGCTCGTGGTCGACGTCGACACCGACGCCGCGATCGACGCGTGGGAGGGCGTGCACCAGGTGTGCGACCCCCGCCGGGCCGCGACCTACATGCGCGTCGGGGCGCGACGCTACCGCTGGGAGTTCCGCCTCCTGCCCGGCGAGACGGCGGTGGCCATGTCCGCTCCGCAGACCCTGCACGAGCTGGTCCGGCCGTGGACGCGGGACCTGCCGTTCGAGGAGCTCGCGGTCGTCCGCTGCGCCGAGTACACCTTCCGCGCCCAGATCGTCGACCGTTGGCACGCCGGGCCCGTGTTCCTTCTCGGCGACGCCGCCCACCTCACCCCGCCGTTCATCGGCCAGGGGTTGGGCGCCGGTCTCCGGGACGCCGGCAATCTCACCTGGAAGATCGCCGCCGTGCTGGCCGGCGCCCTGCCCGCCGCCGCGCTGGGCAGCTACGAGACCGAGCGGAGGCCCCACGTCACCGCGCTGATCCGGCTCGCCGTGGGCGTCGGCCGGGCCATGACCCAGGGCGGTGAGGCCGGCAACCTGCTGCGCCGGCTCGTCGCGCCCCGGCTGGTCCGCGTTCCGGGCCTGCGGGCCAGGGTCCTCGACAGCACGACCCCGCCCCTGCGACGCTCGGCCCTGCGCCGACGGCGTTGGTCGCCGTGGAGCCGCAACGGCCGGCTCTGCCCGAACCCCGTCCTGGGCGACGGCCGCCGCCTCGACGACGTGCTCGGGTCCTCCTTCGCGGTGCTCACCGTCGGGCCGTTGCGACCGCAGGCGGTCGCCGAGGCACGACGGCGGCGGGTGGTGCTCGTGCCCGTGGAGCCGGCCTCGGGCCTCGGGCGATGGCTGCGCCGAGGCGGGGCCCGCGCGGCGCTCGTACGTCCCGACCGGACGGTGATGCGGACGGGCGGCGACGTGGCTGCCCTGCTCAGGGCCGCACCGGTCCTGCCCCCGACAGCGCCGCCCCCTCGGCCCGACCCGGACGGGGGCCGACGGCGCGGTGCCCCTGCGTGACGGACTCCGCGCAGCGGGTGGGCAGGAGTCGGGCTCCGGACCAGGGCCGGGGGCAGTGACAGGCGGCCAACTGGTAACAGTCTTGACAGAAATCGTTCACATCGACAAACTTCGTTGAGAGCGCTCTCTGGGCGGCCCGCAGCCCTCGCCTCGCCCCGCCGCGACCGCCCACCGTACGACCTCGGGAGGACCCCATGCCGCGACAGCTCCGCGCGTTCGGCACCGTTACCGCAGCTCTCCTGCTCGTCGTCGCGTCCCCGCTGGCGGCCCGCGCCGGCGGCGTCCCGGATGCCGCAGCCCCGGCGGCCACCACGACAGCCGCCGCCGGGCTCCCGCCGGAGCTGGTCACGGCGATGCGCCGCGACCTCGGGCTGACCGCCGGCCAGGTCGCCGCCAGGCTGCGCACCGAAGCCGCCGCGCCGCCGGTCGAGAAGCGGCTGCGCGCCCGGCTCGGCGCGGCGTTCGCCGGCGCCTGGATTCCGGCGGGCGGGCAGCGGCTGACCGTGGCGGTCACCGACCGGGCGTTGGCCGCCGTCGTCCGCGCCGAGGGTGCCGACGCCACCGTCGTCGCCCGCAGCGAGCGCGACCTCGGCACCGTCAGGCGAGCCCTCGACCGGCACGCCGTCCGGGCGGACCCGCAGCGGATCCGCAGCTGGTACGTCGACGTCGCCGACAACAGTGTGGTGCTGACGGTGGCGCCGGGCGCCATTGCCGAGGCGACCGCGTTCGCGCGCACCAGCGGCGTCGCCGCCGACGCCGTCCGGGTCGTCGAGTCCGCCGACGCGCCCCGCCCGCTGTACGACATCCGCGGCGGCGACCAGTACGTCATCAACGGCAACACGCTGTGCTCGGTCGGCTTCGCGGTCGCCGGCGGCTTCGTCACGGCCGGCCACTGCGGCGGGACCGGCAGCCCGACGCTCGGCTTCAACAACGTCGCGCAGGGCACGTTCGCCGGCTCGTCCTTCCCCGGCAACGACTACGGCTGGGTACGAACCAACAGCAACTGGACCCCGCAGCCCTGGGTGAACAACTACTCCGGCGGCAACGTCACGGTGGCCGGCTCGCAGGACGCGGCGATCGGCAGCTCCGTCTGCCGTTCGGGACGCACCACCGGCTGGCGCTGCGGCACCATCCTCGGCCGCAACGAGACCGTGAACTACGCCCAGGGCGCGGTGTCCGGCCTGACCCGCAGCAACGCCTGCGCCGAGGGCGGCGACTCCGGTGGGGCGTGGATCAGCGGCAATCAGGCGCAGGGGGTCACCTCCGGCGGCTCCGGCAACTGCTCCACCGGGGGCACCACCTTCTTCCAGCCGGTCAACGAGATCCTCGGCGCGTACGGGCTGTCGCTGGTCACGACCGGCGGCGGGGGCGGGAACCGGCTGATCAGCAACTGGAACAACAAGTGCATCGACGTGCCGAACTCGAACTTCTCCGACGGCGTGCCCCTGCAGATGTGGAACTGCAACGGGACCGGGGCCCAGGCGTGGACCCTAACCGGCGGTTCTCTGCGCACCCAGAACAACAAGTGCATGGACGTGGCCTGGGGGTCCACCGCCAACGGCGCGGTGATCCAGATCGCCAACTGCAGCGGTAATCCCGCCCAGCAGTTCGTCCTGTCCGCCGCCGGTGACCTGGTCAACCCGCAGGCCAACAGGTGCGTCGACATCGTCGACTGGAACGGCGGCGACGGCGCCCGGCTCCAGTTGTGGGACTGCGCCGGCACCGCCAACCAGAAGTGGCGGCGGGGCTGACCGCGCCCCACCGCCGCCCGTACGACCGTTCCCGAGGAGGCTCCCGTGATCAGATCCCGTTCCGCGCCCCGTGCGCTCGCCCGCGCCGCCGTCGCCCTCGTCGTCGTCGCGGCGTCCCTCGTCCTGCCCGGCCCCACCGCGCCCGCCCAGGCGGCGATCGGCGGCATCACCTGGCAGGACGAGTTCAACGCCTCCGCCGGCACGGCCGTCGACCAGAGCAAGTGGCGGTTCGACATCGGCGGCGGTGGCTGGGGCAACAACGAGAGGCAGTACTACACGAACAGCACCAGCAACGCGGTGCACGACGGCCAGGGCAACCTGGTCATCACCGCGCGCAGGGACAACCCGGCCAACTACCAGTGCCACTACGGTCGGTGCGAGTACACCTCGGCCCGGCTGCTGACCGCCGCGACGTTCACCCAGGCGTACGGCCGGTTCGAGGCCCGGATCAAGATCCCCCGGGGTCAGGGCATCTGGCCGGCGTTCTGGATGCTCGGCAACGACATGGGCAGCGTGGGCTGGCCGAACGCCGGCGAGATCGACATCATGGAGAACATCGGTCGGGAGCCGAACACCGTGTACGGCACCATCCACGGGCCCGGCTACTCCGGCGGCGGGGGCATCACCGGCAGCCGCACCGTCGGCGCGCCGCTGGCCGACGGCTTCCACACCTACCGGGTGGACTGGGAGCCCAACTCGATCGTGTGGTACCTCGACGGCGTCGAGTTCCACCGCGTCGACCCGAGCCGGCTGGGCGGCAACCGATGGGTCTTCGACCACCCGTTCTTCATGATCCTGAACGTGGCCGTCGGCGGCAACTGGCCGGGCTACCCGGACGGCACCACCCAGTTCCCGCAGCAGATGCTGGTCGACTACGTCCGGGTCAACGGCTACACCGACGGCGGCAACCCGCCCGGCACCACGCGGCTGCGGGGCGCGCAGAGCGGGCGGTGCATCGACATCCCGAGCGCCAACCCGGTCGACGGCGCCAAGCTGCAGATCTGGGACTGCAACACCACCGCCGCGCAGGCGTGGACCTTCGCCGGCGACGGCACGGTGCGGGCGATGGGCAAGTGCATGGACCCCGCCTGGGCCGGCACTGCCAACGGCACCGAGGTCAACCTCGTCACCTGCAACGGCAACCCGGCCCAGCGGTTCACCCTGAACGCCTCCGGTGACCTGGTGAACCTCAGCGCCAACCGGTGCGTCGACGTGCGCGACCAGAATCCGGCCAACGGGGGCAAGCTCCAGCTCTGGGACTGCGCCGGCAGCGCCAACCAGAGGTGGTCGCGCTACTGACCAGCAAACGGGGGCTCCGACGAACCGTCCCGTCGGCGCCCCCGGGCCCTCACGGTTCTCCGGCTAACCGATCCGGTACTGGTCGCCGTAGACGGCGAAGACCAGCGGTGTGTTCAGGTCGAAGTTGCCGTTGTTGAGGAACACCCGCTGGGCGGTGTCGACCCGGGACGTGTCGGAGTGCGCCGCCTCCTTCTTCATCTCGGCGACCCGCTCGTCGAGGAAGGCGTTGAGCCAGGTCCGCTCGTCGCCGCCCTGGGCCGGCGGCTTCGTCCGGGCGAGGGCGCGGCTGCGGATCGCCCGCATGCCCTCGTAGCCGTGCATCACCGCCGCGTCGTAGTAGGCGAACTGGCCGAGCGCCCGGACCCCGTCGGCCTTGCCGTCGCGTACCGACGGGTTGAAGTACACCCGGTCCCGCTCGGCCTCCTGGGCGGCCTGGAACACGCCGTCGGCGGCGGCGGTGCGCCAGTCGCGGGGGAAGTTCGGGTCGAGGCCCGCGTGGGAGTCGGTGCCGTTGACCCTGCGCAGGGCCGGCAGGTACGGGGCCAGCACGTTGCCCGGCTTGGTGGCCGTGTACGCCTCGACCAGCTCCAGCATGTCGCCGGTGCCGGAGCAGAAGCCGATGATGCCGGCGGTGTAGCCCCGCCCGTCGCCGATGTCCTCGATGTAGGGGAACTGGGCCCGCCAGTTCAGCGACGAGTTCTCCGCGGCGGAGACGAGCTGCATGGCGACGTCCTTCTTCGCGGGGTTGTCGAGGTTGACGCCGGCGGGGGCGGACGGGCTGGGGGTGGTGCCCCCGCCGGGCAGGGTCCACCGTTGGTTCGCGCTGCCGGCGCAGGTCCAGATCTGCAACCGGGTGCCGTCGGCCGTGTTCCGGTCCGTGACGTCCAGGCACTTGCCCGAGCCGGTGTTGACCAGGGCGCCGTTGGACGCGCTCCACCGCTGGGCGCCGGTGCCGTTGCAGTCGTACAGCTGGACCTTGGCGCCGTCGGCGGTCGACGCCGCGGTGACGTCCAGGCACTTGCCGAGCGCGCGGATCGAACCGTCGGCGTTGCCGACGGTCCAGACCTGGGCGGTGGTGTTGTTGCAGGCGTAGAGCTGGACGGCGGTGCCGTTGGCGGAGCTGGCGGCGGCGACGTCGACGCACTTGCCGCCCAGTCCGGTGATCGGCCCGGCGGTCGCGGCGCTGGCCGACGGCAGGCCGTAGCCGACCACCGCGGCGGGGACCAGCAGGGCCGCGGTGAGGTAGGCGGCTGTCCTCTTGGCAGGCATGGCACTCCTAGCTTGGGGGACGGGCGGTGCCGCCGGCGACCGGCGGCATGGTCGGGGGCCAGCCCCCGTGGGCCCCGATTGTCGGGTGTGGTCGTGGGCGGCCCGGGCCTTTTCGCCGCAGGTGCCGTCGTTCGGGTACGCGCCTGGGCGCGGCCGGTCCCGGTTCAAGGATCCGGCGGCGGGGCCTGCGGCGAGAGGGCGGGAACGCGGCACGGGACCGGGCCTCCTTCGGGGATTGTCGAGGGCCCGTGACAATTAGGAAACTCTATCAACAGATAGTAGTGCGTCGATGCGCTGTCAATCGTTGCGCCCGCCCCGGCACCGCTGCGCTCTCCGCGACTGCGGGACCCGCGCGACGCTCGTGCACGCCCCCTGACCGGTGGCCGCAGCCCGGGGCCCGCTCCGGTCCGTCGGCCCTCCGGGTCGCCGTCGGTCACGCCGTCCGGTTCGGCCGTCCGGGCCGGCCTTGGTCATGCTGTCCGGGTCGGCCGTCCGGGCGCCGTTCGTCACGCCGTCCGGTAGTGGCCGGTGAGCCGGCCGAGCTTCATCGCCAGGTGCAGGCACAGCCGCTCGTTGCCGTCCTTCAGGTCGGTCCCGGCGAGCTGTTCGACCCGTTGCAGCCGGTAGTAGAGGGTGGTCCGGTGCAGCCGGAGCTTCTCGGCGGTCGCGTGCGCGTTGCCCGCCAGGTCGAGGTAGGCCTCCAGGGTCTCCAGCAGCACCTGGTGGGCGTCGTCGCGCAGCAGCCGTTCGAGCCCGGGATGCACGCCCGCGACGTCGAGGTGCTGGCTGTCCAGTTGGGACAGCACCCGGTAGATGCCCAGGCCGGCCCAGGAGACCACCCGGCCCAGCGCGGGAAGCTGCGTCCCGACCCGGGCCGCCTGCGCGGCCTCCTGGTAGGACTCGACCGCGTCGGCCAGCCCGGCGCGGGGTTCGCCGATCCCGGTCACGGTCCGGGCCACCGAGGCCAGGCCCCGGGTCGCGGTGCCCAGCGCCTCGTCCAGGTGGCCGGCGGAGACCTCCGGCGAGGGGCGGCCGGCGACCCGGTCGCCGCAGATCAGCAGCACCCCGTGGTCGTGCCAGACCAGGTGCAGCGTCTCCCGCACCCCGATCCACCGGCGACTGGTCACCAGGGCCTGTTCCAGGGCGATCCGGGCCACCTCGTCGGGCTGCCGCCCGCCGGCCGGCACGAGTTGGGCGACGAGTGCGACGGTGGTCCCGTCGCCGGCCACCGTGCCCTCCTCCAGCAGCGCCCGCGCCGCGTGCTCGCGGGCCTCCCGGCTCTCCACCAGCAGCGTGCGGGTGGCCTCGGTCTCCCGCTGCGAGGCCAGCTCGCCGAGCAGGTTCTCCCGGTACAGGGCGAGCGACAGGTCGGTGAAGGCGCTGGTCGCGGTGGCGATGTCGGCGTCGGTCATCGAGCCGTCCGCGTCGATGAACCAGACGAATCCGAGTAGCAGGTCGTCGTGCCGGATCGGCACACAGACCCTCGGCAGCAGGTCCAGCTCGGCGTACGCGGGGGTACGGACCGGCTCGCGTGTCGTGAGCACGCCCATGCCCCGGAACCAGGCGATCACCTCCGGCGTCGTCTGCCGGCGCAGGATCGACATCCGGCGGACGTCGTCCATCGGGCCGTTGTGCTCGCTGTAGGCGACCACCCGCTGCCGTCGGTCCTCGATGAGGGCGGGCCGCCCCACCCGGGCGGCGACGGCGTCGACGATTCGCTGGAGCTCACCGTGCATGGATCTCCCCTGGTTGCGCCGCGCGACAGGGGCCGCGCGACCGCCAGTCCTTACCATCCGGTGCGGGTGGGCCCCCGCGCAAGGTCCACTGTCGAAGTCGCGACAAAAGGACGGGCGGCAACGCGCCTGTTCCGGCATCTGTCCGAAGACCAGCGGTGAGGGACGTTCCTAAGGTTCCGGTACGGACCGCACCCGGCGCCGGCACGCACAGCGCGGGTGGGGTGACTGGCGATGCCGGCGCATAGGAAGGATGCCCGAGTGAGAGCTGGTAGGCCCTGGCGGGGCGTGCTGGTGGACATCGCCACGCCGTTCCGCGACGACCTGTCGGTCGATCTGGACCAACTCCAGGAACACGTCCGCTGGCTCGCCGCCCAGGGGTGCCACGGGGTCGCGCCGTGCGCGTCGGTGGGGGAGTACCGGGCCCTCTCCGACGACGAGCGGGCCGCCGTGGTGCGGGCGACGGTGCAGGCCGCGCCGCCCGGCTGCGCGGTGGTGCCCGGGGTCGGTGGCTACGGCAGCCGGGAGGCCCGGCGCTGGGCGGAGCAGGCCGCCGAGGCCGGCGCACACGGCGTGCTCGCGCCGCCACCCGACGGGCACGCCGCCCGTGCCGCCGACGTGGTCGCCCACTACCGGGAGGTGGCGGCGATCGGGCTGCCGGTGGTCGCCCACAACGAACCGTACGACACCCGGGTGGACCTCACGCCGGACCTGTTGGCGACCGTCGCCGAGATCGACGGGATCGTCGCGGTCAAGGAGGTCACCGGCGACGTGCGCAGGCTGCACCGCCTGCGGGATCTCTGTCCGCACGTCGACGTGCTGGCCGGCGCCGACGACGTGCTGCTGGAACTGGTGCTGTGCGGCGCGACGGGATGGGTCGCCACCCTGTCCAACGCGCTGCCCCGCGAGGCCGTGCGGCTGTACGAGCTGTGCGTCGCCCGCGACCTGGGCCGGGCGCTGCCGCTCTACGCCGAGCTGCACCCGCTCCTCGGCTGGGCCTCCCGGCCCGAGTCCGTGCAGGCCGTCAAGCTCGCCATGGAGTGCGCCGGGCGGTTCGGCGGCCGGTGCCGCCCACCGCGTGGGCCCCTGTCCGGGCCCGCCGCCGAGCGGGTGCGCCGGGACGTGCTGCGGGCCCTCGCGGCGACCGCCGAACCGGCTTCCGGGGGCCCCGCCGGCTGATCCCCTGGTGAGCGCCGGTCCTTCAGGTGTCGGAAGTCGCCGCCCCACCTGCCGACATCTGCACGGTGACCAGCCCCGGCCCGCCCTCCTAGATTCGCTGCGCGGCCTGCTGACAGGTGTTCCGCGATCCCCCCATCGGGATGCCCGGCACCGCGTTCCCCCCGACGAGAGGTGGTTCCGTGCACCGTGCTACCCCCAACCGAACGCGGCTGAGGCGTTCCCTGCTGGCCGCGGCCGTGGTGACCACGCTCGTGGCGACCGGGGCGGCGCAGGCCGCCGCGGCCCCGGCCAACCCGGCCGGCGGCACCGCGCCGTTCCAGGTCCTCGACCCGCAGGCATGGCAGAACCCGGACACGATGACCTGGAACGACTACAAGGCCGTGCCCGGCAAGAACTGGGCCGACCCGAGCGTGTCGGGTTCGGTCCGCAACTTCAAGATCGCCCTGGTGGCGCTCGACTATCCCGACCAGACGTTCGCGGTCTCCCAGCGGGCCCGCTCGACGGTCTTCGGCAACCCCCAGTCCGTCGCGACCAACATCCCCCGGGCGGACGTGCCGAAGTTCTACCAGGACTTCCTGAACACCCCGAACACCCTGAACAAGGGCCACACCCTGCACGAGTACTGGATGCAGGACTCCAACGGCCGCTACGGCGTCGACCTCGCCGGGTTCGGGCCGTACCAGATGCCGGCGAAGTCCCACCAGTACGGGCTGGACAACAGCTTCAACCCGGGCGCCTGCCCGAGCGGGGACGTGTGCGGCAAGAACATCCGCACCGACGGCCTGGGCGCCTGGCGGGCGGCCGTCGGCGAGGAGGTCGCCAACCAGTACGAGCTGGTGTTCATCCTCAGCGCGGGCCAGGACGAGTCGTCGACCTGGCAGGAGTTCGGGCAGATGATCTTCCAGAACAAGGAGGACGTGCCGGACGCCTGGGGCCCGCCGGACCCCAACCTGCCGAACTGGGCGAAGACCCGCTACGTGGACTGGACCTCGTGGAAGGCGGCGGCGACGCTGTGGCCGAACGCCGGCGGCGGCTCCTCGACGCAGGGGGAGAGCTCCGGCATGGGCGTCTACGCCCACGAGCTGACCCACCTGCTGGGCATCGGCGACAACTACAACAACCCGTACGGCGAGCCGCTGCGCAGGGCGTACACCGGCATCTGGAGCATGATGTCGCGCGGGTCGTTCAACGGCCCGGGCGGCCCGCACACCCGCTGGCAGATCCCGCCGACCAACGGCGGCTCGATGGGCTCGCTGCACACGGTGCGGGACAAGCTCAAGATCGGCCTGCTCGGCGAGGAGCACGTGCTGCGGCTGTCCCGGGAGTCGCTCGCCTCCTCGGGCCTGGTGGTCGCGCAGGTCACCGCCCGCGCGGTCGACGCGGGGCCGAAGGGTCTGACCGGCGTGAACATCGCGCTGAACAAGGACCTGTCGCCGACGTGCGGCGTCAGCACCGATCCGCTGTGCGACGGCGGCAACTTCAACAACTACACCGTCGAGGTCGTCGACCGGATGGGCGCGGACTCCTTCACCCCGGACAGCGGCGTGCTGCTGAGCAAGACGAAGAACGCCGACAGCGCTCCGTACCAGTGGGTGGTGGACGCCAACCCGCAGGACATCGACATGATCGACTTCTACCGCCCGGACGGCACCCCGCAGAAGATCACCATGGGTGACTACCGGCAGCTCTCCGACGCGCTGTTCCACGCCGGCGCGGACACCGGCAGTCAGTACGAGTACGTCGACGAGGCCAACCGGCTGCACTTCTACATCATCGACCTCAAGCGGGACTCGGCCGGCTCGCTGTCCTACACGGTGGCGGTGCGCTCGCTCGACGGCACCGGCGGGCCGAGCAGCCACGGCGTGACGCTGGGCAAGGGTGAGGTGACCGGCGGTGGGAAGCCGACCAACCGCGGGGCGACCTGCTCGTTCGATCTGACCAACACCGGTTCGTACTCGGCCGGCGGGCAGCAGCACCCGGAGAACGTCAGCGCGTACCTGAAGTCGGACGTCTACCGCCTGTCGGCGGAGGTGGCCGGCAAGGGCTGGCGGACCTGGCTGCCCAACCAGCTCGCCACCGCGCAGTTCGGCAAGTCCACCACGGTCAAGGTGTCGGTGGGCGCCACCGCCGCCGCCGCGGACGCCGGCTTCGTGAAGCTCACCGCGACCTCGGAGAGCGACCCGACGAAGACGGTGACCAAGCAGTGCCGGGTCGAGAAGTCCTGACCGGCACCCGAGGCTGACCCCGTTCCTTCCGGGGCCGCGGCGACGGCCAGCCGCCGCCGCGGCCCCGGAAGGCGGGCGAGAGGAGGACGACGTGCGGCGAGGCACCATGACGCTGCTGCCCCTGCTGCTGGCCGGCGCGACCGGCTGCGGCGCCGTCGGCGCCACGCAGGAGGCGGTCTCCCCGACGACGGTCCGGGTCCTGGTCCGTGACATCAACATCCGGGCCGAGGGCGTGGACTGCGCCGGCACCGGCCCGTACCTGCACTTCCACAACCGGGCGCCGTTCCGCGTGCTCGACCCGGACGGTGCGGCGCTGGCCACCGGGCGGCTGCCGGCGGGCACCGCGGTGGCCGCCTTCGCCGAGGACCTCGGGGTCGAGCGGGTACCCACCTACTGCGAGTTCGCCGTCGGTGTGCGGGTGCCGCAGCGGGCCTCCTACCGGCTGGAGGTGGACGGCCGGCCGGCGCTCGACCTGACGCCGGACAGCAGCGAGGGGCCGGCGCTGGTAGCGGTGGTCCCGTCATGAGGCGGATGTTCCTGCCGCTGCTGCTGGCGGTGGCGCTGTCGGGCGGGTGCAGCACGCCCCCGTCCGAGCCGCCCGCGCCGGCACCCGCCGGTGGAGCGGCGACCCTGCCCGGGCCGGTTCCCGCCGACCTGGCGTTGCGCCCGGTGCCCGGGTCCGCACCGGCCGCCCCGGCGTTCACCGGCACGCTGACCGACGGCACCCCGCTCGCCGCCGCCGACCTGTGGGCGCAGCGTCCGGTCGTGCTCACCTTCTTCAACTCCTGGTGCACCACCTGCGCCGGCCGCCAGGCCGCCCTCAGCGAGCTCGCCCGCAGCTACCGGGACCGGGTGGTCTTCGTCGGCGTGGCCGGCGCTGACCAGGCCGACGAGGTCCAGGACTACCTGCGCGCCCACCGGGTGGAGTATCCGGTCGTCCTGGACGACCAGCAGACGATCTGGCGCTCGTACGCGGTGCGGGAGCCACCGGCGGTCGTGGTGGTGGCCAAGGGCGGCGCGCTGCTGCGCGGCTGGCCGGGGGGCCTGGACGCACCGGCGCTCGACCAGCGGCTCCGGGAGCTGGTGCTGGCCGGCCAGCCGTAGTCAGCCCGGGTGGAGTTCGGCGGCTCCACCGCCTGACCTGCCCCACAGTCGTCAGAGGACGGACACGCTCCGTTCCCAAGGTGGCGCACCGGGTACGCGGGATGGCCGGACGTGCTGCTCAGGCTGGCTGTCCGGCCCCTGTCCGCCGGTCCACCGATGATCTAGCGTCCCGTGCGTCTGGTGCCTGTTCGTCACCTCGGGCGCAGCGAACCTAGGGGGGACAGTGCCGTTTCGTGAGGACGCCGTCGAGGCGACCAGCCCTTTCCGCCTCGACCGGTCCGGGCCGGGCGCGACCCGGCCGCCGGGCTGGCGCCCCCTGCGGGTGGCGATGATCGGGCAGAAGGGCGTGCCCGCCACCTACGGGGGGATCGAGCGGCACGTGGAGGAGATGGCCAGCCGGCTCGCCGCGTTCGGTCACGAGGTGACCGTCTACTGCCGGGACAGCTACGGCGACGTGTCCGCCGAGCAGTACCGCGGCATCCGGCTGCGCCGGGCCCGCACCGTCGCCAGCAAACATCTCGACGCGATCGTGCACTCGACCACCTCGACCCTGGCGGCCCTGGCCGAACGGCCCGACATCGTGCACTACCACGGGCTCGGCCCGATCCTGACCGCCCCGCTGGCCCGCTACGCCTCCCGGGCGAAGGTGGTGCTCACCGTGCACGGGCTGGACAACCAGCGGGGCAAGTGGGGTCGGGCGGCGCGTGCCGTGCTCGGCACCGCGTACCGGCTCAGCGCGTACGTCCCGGACGCCAGGGTGACGGTGTCGCGCGGCCTGTCGACGCACTACGCGACCCGGTTCGGGCGGCCCGCCCGGTACATCCCCAACGGGGTGACGGCCCCGCGGCACCTGCCGCCCCGCCAACTCGACGGCTTCGGCCTGCGCCCCGGCGGGTACCTGCTGCTGGTCGGCCGGCTCGTGCCGGAGAAGGCGGCGGACCTGCTCGTGCGGGCGTTCCGGCGGCTGCCCACCGACCTGCGGCTGGTCGTCGTCGGCGGCTCCTCCTTCACCGACGACTTCGTCGCCCGGATCCGCCGCGAGGCCGGCGACGACCCGCGCATCGTGTTCACCGGCTTCGTCTACGGCGAGCAGCTCGCCGAGCTGTACTCGCACGCGGCGGCCTTCGTCCAGCCCTCCCGGCTGGAGGGACTGCCGCTGACGCTGCTGGAGGCCGCCTCGTACGGGCTGCCGGTGGTGGCCAGCGACATCGAACCGCACGTCGAGGTGCTGGAACGCGACGCCCCCGGCCGGCGGTTGTTCCGCGACGGCGACGGCGACGACCTGCTTCGGGCGCTGGCCACCGTGACCGCCGACGTGCCTGCGGAGCGGGCCGGCGCCACGCTGCTGCGTGACCGGGTGCTCGCCGAGTACAGCTGGGACACGGCGGCCCGCGACCTGGAGCGGTTGTACCTCGAGTTGGCCGTTCGATCGCCCCGCCCGCGCCGCCGACCCGAGGCCCGGCGCCGCTGAACCGCCGGCCCGCCCCGGAGCAGCATGCGCCCGGCGGCTCGACTGTCGCAGGTGCGCGATACGGTCCCGTCATGGCAGCCAGGATCGATTTGACGCTCGACTGCGCGGACGCGCAACTCCTCGCCGCGTTCTGGAGGACGGCGCTGGGCTACGTCGACGAGCCACCGCCCGCCCCCTTCGCGACCCGCGCGGAGTGGCTCGCGCAGTTCGACCTGCCGGAGGACGACTCAGAGGACGACGGCGCGTGGCTCTGCGACCCCGACGGCGTCGGCCCCCGCCTCTCGCTCCTGCGGGTCCCCGAGCCCAAGACGGCGAAGAACCGGCTGCACATCGACGTCCGGGTGCCGGGACACGGCGGTCCCGACGAGCGGTGGGCACGGATCAGGGCGGAGTCCGAGCGCCTGGTGAAGGCGGGCGGGAGCGTGCTGGCGGAGTTCGACGGTCACCACGTGGTGATGGCCGACCCGGAGGGCAACGAGTTCTGCGTCGCCGCAGCCGCGCCCTGATCGGCCGCGCGGCCCTCACCACCGCGCAGGGGATCGCGCCCGATGTCCTAGCTTCCCTACCCCGCTTCGTGTCCACCGGCGGGCGGATCGATCGGAGATTCCCATGGGTGTTCTGTACGACTACTTCCGGGCGGCCGACGACGAGACGGTCGCCGCGTCGATGGCCGCCACGAACGGCGGCCCGCTGGTGGGGGCGGCAGCCCCTCCCGGGGCGGACGTCGTGGACGCCAAGGGCGTCGACCCCTCGGTGGTGCTCGGCCAGGCCGTGTCGCTCGCCCTCGACGTCCCGTGGGACGTCAACCTCGTCGACGACCGGCTCGTCTGGCCCGACGCAGGCGCTGCGGCAGCGGGGCACGACGGGCCCTGGGTGGTCAGGCTCGGCGACCGCGCCCGTGACGTGCTCGCCGCGCTTGCGGAGGACCGGCTGCCGGCCCTCGCCGACCGCTGGTCGAGGATCGAGGAGTTGTCCTGGGGCGAGCCGGCCGGGATGCTGCCCGTGCTCCGGCGACTCGTCGGCCTGGCCCGCCGGGCGCAGGCGAGTGGGCAGCACCTCTACTGCTGGATGTCGCTGTGACCGCGCGGGGCTCGGTGCTCTGACCACGGACGTCGGCTCGGGGCTCCTTGGTCCGTGGCCAGAGCAATCAAGGCAGTCAGTGGTCGCTCTCCGCGAGCTCCTTGATGTTCTGCAGCCCCGCGTCCATGTTGGTCCGCAGCTGGCCGAGCCGGAAGGCCACCAGATCCTCCTCGCTCTCGGGCACCATGTCGATGAACAGGCTGATCCCGGACCGGCCGGGGCCGATCCGGGCCGTCTGCCGCAACCGGGTGCCGGTCGTCTCGGGCGTGATCTCGAAGCACCAGGCGGCCGCCGGCTCGGTGTGGTTGCCGTCGGGCCCGGCGAACCTGCCGTCCACGTCCAGGACGATCCACCCGAACCGGCGCTGCTCCTCCAGCTCCACCACCCGGCAGACGGTGCGCCACTCGCCGATCTGCTCGTGGCGGTTGTAGCCGACGAAGCTCGCCCCCAGCTTCGGGCCGTCCGCGCCGTCGATCCACTCCACCCGCTGCAGCTCGGGACTGAGCCGAGGAGGCAGGTGGATGTCGGTCACGAGATCCCAGACCCGCGGCGGAGCCGCCTCGACGTAGAGCTCACATGCCACGCTCGGGCCGTCGGTGTATCGCACGTTGCCGCCTTCGGTGTCGGGCTGGGTCGCCCCGGTCGACCCGTCGTGGACGGAAAGGGAGCCGGGTGCCGCCACAGGGGCACCGACCGCGAGGCTCGCGGGGTCGGCGCGGTGGGCGGACGCCGAACTCATCGACGTACGTGACCAGCTTTCTCAGGTTTATAGAGGGTTCCATGGCGTCCCGTCAATCCTCGTCGTCCCGATCCGACGACGGTCCGGCGGCCCCATCCGTGGGCACACGTCGGTCGGTCGTCGACTCGTGCCCACCCGGTGGATCACGACGCCGTCACTCCTCGTGAGGGGGATCATGGGCCGTGTCGCCGTCGGGGGCCGGACGTTACGCCGTCCACGGCCGACGCAACGGCCCATGTTCCCGGGGCGACGGCAACCGTTAGATTAGGCCGTTCTCCCGGTCCCTCGGCGGTGACCGGCAATGGCACCCATGGAAACGAGTGGTCGGCGAGCGAGTGGACGGACAGCGACACGGCACGGTGCGTGACGCCGGCCCGCCCGACGGGGCCAGGCGTCGCCCGGCCGGCGACCCGACCGGGCGCCTGTTGACCGGTGGCGCCGCGCTGCTGTGCGCCGTGGTGGCGGTCGTCGCCGGCCTGGCGATGACCCGTGGCGACCGGGTGGGCGTGGTGCTGCCCCTCGTGGTGGTCGTCGGGCTGGCGGTCGGGGTGCTCGCGTTGACCCGCTTCGCGGCGTACGTGCTGCTGATGCTCGCCGTGCGCTCCTGCGTCGACCTGTTCAAGCTCAGCGGCCCGACCGCCGGCCGCGCCGACGGCGGCGCCGCCACCCGGACGCTGGACCCGTCGACGATCCTGGCCGTGCTGTTCCTGCTCGCCGCCGGTCTGTGGCTGGCCGCGCAACTGCGCGAGAAGGGCCGGCTGCGCGGCTCCCCGCTCGGCGTGGCGCTGCTGCTGGTCGGCGCGACCTCGCTGGTCAGCGCGCTGGGCGCCGCGCAGCCCGTGCCCAGCGCGCTGGAGGCGCTGCGCATCGGCACCGTGGTGGTGATGTTCGTCGTCCTGGAGCAGCTGATGCCGGACCTGCCGGCGATCCGGCGGTTCCTGCTCGCGGCGTACGCCTCCCTGGCGCTGGCGGTCGGCTACACCGCCGTGCTGGTCCTGCTCGGCGACCCGCCGGCCGAGGTCAAGGGCGACTTCACCCGGATCAGCGGGCCGTTCAGCCAGTCGACCACGTTCGGCCGGTACCTGATGTTCATGGTGATCTTCGGGTTCGGCGTGCACCGGTATCTGGTCCGCCGGCTGCGGGTCGCACTCGGCGTGCTGCTCGCGGCGTCGCTGGTGTTCCTGCTGCTCACCAACACCCGCAGCGCCATCCTCGGCGCGGCCCTGGGCCTGGTCGTGGTCGCGCTGCTGCACCGCAGCCGGCGCCTGCTGGTGGCGCTGTGCCTGGTCGCGGTGGCGGGCGCGGCGCTGCTGCCGACGGTCGCGCAGCGCTTCGGGCAACTCGCCGACAGCACCGCCGTCGGCGGTGACCCGACCGGCAACACCCTCGCCTGGCGGGTCGACTACTGGTCGGAGATCGTCTCCCTGGCCAACCGCAACCCGGTCACCGGCATCGGGCCCAACATGACCAAGTTCGAGGCAGACGAGGCGAAGAAGCCGCACAACGACTTCCTGCGCGCGTACGTCGAGACCGGTCTGCTCGGCCTGCTCGCCTACCTGGCGATGATGGTCCTCTGCCTGCACGCCGGGTGGACGGCGCTGCGCCGGGCCCCGCCGGGCACGCTGGGTCGGGGTGTCGCGGTCGGTTTCCTCGGCTGCGCGGTCGCCTTCGTGGCGGTCAGCGCGGCCTCCAACGTGATCTCGAACGTGGTCACGCTGTGGTACTTCGCGGCGTTCGCCGCCGCGGCCAACGCGATCGCCCGAGGAGTGCCCGTGGGCGCGGACCGGGTCGTGCCGCCCGTCGCGCCGACGGCGCTCGGGCGGGGCATCGGATGAGCTACCGGACAGTGGGGAGCGCAAGGGTGGAGATCGTCGACTATCTGCGGGTCGCGCGGCGTCGGCTCTGGGTGCTGGTCGGAGTCCCGGTGGTCGCTGCGGCGGTGGCCGCGCTGGTCGTCCTGCTCGGCCCCCAGCGCTACACGGCCACCTCGTACGTCGCGGCGCCGGCCCTGGTCGGTGGCAGCGCGGCCCAGCAGTACACCGGCACGCAGGCGGCCAACCAGTTCGCGGCGGCCTTCGCCGCCGCCGTGACCTCCCCGCAGGTGGTCGACCAGGTGTCGGCCGACACCGGCGTCGCGGCGGGGGACCTGCGCGACGGGCTGACGGTCGAGCAGGTCGGGGCGAGCAGTCAGCTCACCCTGGCCTACACGGCGACCAGCCGGTCCACGGTGATCCCGGTGCTCACGGCTACCGGGAAGCGCGCCCTGTCCTTCCTGTTCACCAGCCAGGTCAACATCGCCACCGGCGAGGTGCGGGCGGCCACCGACGAGCTGACCGCCGCCACCCGGGCGATCAACGACTGGGAGAAGACGAACAAGGTCAGTCAGCCGGACAAGCTCTACCAGGCGACCCTGCAGGAGCTCGCCAGCATGCGGCAGCAGCAGTTGCAGATGCAGGCCGTCGGCAACGGCCGGGGCGCCGACGCCGCGGCCGGGGCGATCGCCGCCGGGCAGAAGCGGCTGGACGGGCTCGGCCCGAAGCTGCCCGACTACCAGGCGCTGCTCGCCCAGCGGGACGGTGCCAGCACCGCGTTGTCCTCCGCCCGGCAGGGCCTCCAGCAGGCCCGGGCCCAGGCCCAGGCCGCCGACCCCGCCCAGGTGACCAGCCTCGGCGAGGTCCAGCCGGTCTCCCGGGGCCGGGCGCTGGCCGGTCTCGTGCTGCCGGTCGCCGGTGCCGGCCTGCTGCTGGCCGTGCTGCTGGTGGCAGTCCTGGAGCAGGTCACCCGCAGCCGCGCGGCTGCGGCCGGCCGGACCACGCCGGCGCAACGGGCCGCAGCGACGGGACCGGTCGCAGAGAACGGGCGGGTGGACGCGGTCGCTTCGGCCGGCACGAACGGGCGGGCCGGCGCGGTGAACGGGCGGGCGGACGCGAACGGGCGGCCCGCCGTGCTCGCGCCGCGCGACGCCGACGCCGTGCCCGAGCCGCGGCGCCGGTAGGCGGGCGGCGTGGCGGCCGAACCGGACCGGCGCAGGGAGCCGGCCTCCCCACCGGGCGGCCGGCGGCCGGCGTCGTCCGACCCGCAGCCCGGTCCCGCCGCGTTGGGTGAGGCGGAGCTGCAGGGCGACCGGCACGTCCGGGGGATGGCCCGGGGCGGCGGCCTCAACCTGCTCGGTGCCCTGCTCAGCCAGGCCGCAGTCTTCCTGATCATGCTGCTGCTGGCCCGGGTGCTGGGCATCCGCGAGGTCGGCCGGTACGCCCAGTGCTACGCCGTGCTGTCCCTGGCCGGGTTGCTCTCGCTCTCCGGCTTCCGGGCCGGGCTGACCCGGTTCGTGGCAGTGCACCTGGCGGACTCCGACGCGCCCGCGCTGCGCGGCACCATCCGGCTGGGGCTGGCCATCTCCGCCGCCTCGTCGGTCGTCCTCGCCGCCGCGCTGGCGCTGGCCGCCCCGTGGCTCGCCGCCCGGCTGCACGATCCCGGGCTGGCCACCGGCCTGCGGCTGGTGGCCCTGACCCTGCCCGCCTCGACGATCTGCGAGGCGGCCCTCGCGGCGACCCGGGGCTGGCGGACCCAGCGCCCGTTCACCTTCATCGGCCAGCTCTACGAGCCAGGCACCCGGCTGTTGCTGACCGCGCTCGCCCTGGCCACCGGCGCGGGCCTGACCGGGGCGTACTGGGCGCTGGTCGGCGCCGGTTGGTCCGCCGCGCTGCTCGCCCTGGTCGCGCTGGGCCGGCTGGTCCGCCGGGTGCCCCCGGCCCGCCCGGTGTACCGCCCCCGCCAGCTCTTCGGTTTCTCCACCGTGAGCTGGGTGTCCTCGTTGTCCTCGACCGGGCTGATCTGGGTCGACACCCTGCTGCTCGGCTTCTTCGCCAACCCCGAGATCGGCGTCTACAACGTGGCCACCCGCCTGGTCACCGTCGCGATCTTCGTGCTCGCGCCGATCAACGCCGCGTTCGGCCCGTACATCGCGCACCTGCACCACCGGGGGGAACTGGCCGACGTCCGCCGGGTGTACGCGGTGGCCACCGGCTGGGTGGTCCGGCTGTCCATGCCCGCCTTCGTCGCGTTGCTGGTCCTCCCCGGTGACCTGCTGCGGGTCTTCGGTGGAGAGGTCGCCGCCGGTGCGGCGGTGACCGTGGTCCTTGCCCTGGGTCAGCTCGTCAACGCGGCGACCGGCCCGTGCGGCACGGTGCTGAACATGTCCGGCCGGGTGGCGGTCAACATGGCCGACAACCTGGCCGCCCTGGTGCTCAACATGCTGCTCAACCTCTGGCTCATCCCGGCGTACGGCATCGTCGGCGCGGCGCTGGCGTGGAGCGTGTCGCTGATCGTGGTCAACGTCGCCCGGGTGCTCCAGGTCCGCGCGCTGGTGGGTGCCCTGCCGTTCACCGTTGGCATGCTCAAGGGGATCGCCGCCGGCGCGGCGGCGCTGCTCGCCGGGCTGCTGGTGCGCTGGCTGCTGCCGGGCTGGCCGTGGCGGCTCGGGGTCGGCCTGCTGGCGATCGTGGTGGTCTACCTGGGGGTCGTGCTGGCGCTCGGGCTCGGCCGGGAGGACCTCATGGTGCTGCGGGCCCTGGTGCGCCGGCGCGGTCGCGGCGCCCCCACGCCACCCCCGCCCGGCCCGCCAGTCGACGGTGGCGCACAAACCGACGGTGGCGCACAAACCGACGGCGGCGTACCTGCCGACGGTGGCAGGCCGACCGCGGCCGGCAGCGCGGCGGTCCGGTGAGCGCCGGGCCCCGCCGGGTCGCGGTGGACCGGCTGCGCCGGGCGGTACGCGGCACGCGGGCCTGGGTCCGCGCTGCCCGGCCCGGCCCGGTCGGCGCGCTGCCCGACTTCCTCGTCATCGGCGGGCAGCGCTGCGGCACCACCTCGCTGCACCACTACCTCGCCGCGCATCCCGACGTGCGGGCCGCCACCGGCAAGGAGCTGCAGTTCTTCAGCCTGCACGCCGGGCGTGGGCAGCGCTGGTACCGGGCCCACTTCCCGCCGGCCACCCCCGGCCGGCAGAGCTTCGAGGCCAGCCCCTACTACCTGTTCCACCCCGCCGTGCCGGCGCGGGTGGCCGCGCTGCTGCCCGAGGCCCGGTTCGTGGCGCTGCTGCGCGACCCCGTCGAGCGGGCCTATTCGCACTATCTGCACACCCGCTCGCTCGGCCGGGAGCCGCTGGCCTTCGCCGACGCGCTCGCCGCCGAGCCGGGACGGCTGGCGGCGGCGCTGCGTCGGGGTCCGGACACCCCGGTGGCCCACCGGGCCCTGCGCGACCACTCGTACGTCGCCCGGGGTCGCTACGCCGAGCAGTTGGACCGCTGGTTCGACCACGTGCCCCGGGAACGGCTGTACGTGGTGCGCAGCGAGGACCTGTACGCCGAACCGGCGGCGACGTACGCCGGCATCCTGCGGTTCCTCGGGCTGGCGCCGTTCACGCCGGACGCCTTCGCCCGGCACACCAGGCGGGCCGAGCGGGGTTCCTCCCAGCTCACCGACGAGCTGAGGGCCGACCTGACGGCCCGGTTCGCCCCGCACAACGCCCGCCTCGCCGACCTGCTCGGCTGGCCGCGCACCTGGTGACGCCGGCGCGCCGCGCCGAGGTGGGGCGGTGCCGACCGGCGGGGGCTGGTCAGCCGGCGGGGGCTGGTCAGCGGGCGGGGGCTGGTCAGCCGGCGGGGGCTGCTCAGCGGGCAGGGGCTGGTCAGCGGGCGGGGGCGAGGATCGCGGCGGGGTCGCCGGTGGACCGGATCAGCACCGGCTCCGCCCCGATGGTGACCGGCCCGGCGGCCCGTCGCGGCTCGGTGCCGACCGGGCCACTGTCCAGGCCCGGCGCGACCGGCAACGACACGCTCCCGCCGGAGGTCGACCAGACCACCAGCGTGGTCAGCTCGCCGCGCCGGAACGCCACCCCGGTCAGCCCCTTCGCGGTCACCGGCTCCGCCGTCGCGTCCTCGGCCGCGAGCGCCAGCCCGGCCAGCTTCACCCCGGCCGGCCGCACGGTGCCGTCCGGGTCGAGCAGGCCGTAGCGCACCTCGCTGCCCTGCCGGTTGTTCGGGTTGTACGCCAACGGCAGCCAGAGCACCTGCTCGACGCCGCCGGCCACGAGCTGGACGACCGCCTTGACCATCTCGTCGGCCCGGCTGGCCGCGTCGCCGTCGCCGTCGCGCCAGAACTGGCCGACCTCCCACGCCTGGACCGGCACCCCGGCCGGGGTCTGCTCCCGCAGGTAGTCCAGCAACGCCGGCACCCCGGCGAAGTGTTCGTAGAAGTGCAACTGCCGTACGCCGACGATCCGCTCGTCGAGTAGTTCCTCGGTGACCGCGAGGAAGGCCAGGTTCCTGGCGTTCTGCTCGGTGGCCAGGGCGGTCCGTAGCTGCTCCGGCCCGTCCACGGCCGGGATCTGCCGGCCCCGGGTGCCGACCCGGCGCGGGAAGTACGCCCGGTACGCGGCGACCGCCTCGCCCGGCCGGCCGGCCCGCACCAGCCGGTCGGCGATGCCCATCCCGTACGCCACGCTGCTGATCCCGGAGTCGACCACCCTCGCCTGCGGGTCGGCCGACCGGACCGCCTCCGCGGCCGAGGTGACCAGCCGCCGGTAGTCCGCCGGGCTGCCGGCCCAGTACTGCGGCGCGTTGACCTCGTTCTCGATCGCGTACTCCCGCACCCCGTAGGGCGCGTAGCGGCGCACCACGTCCCGGACGAAGCCCTGGTAGGCGGCCAGGTCCCGGGGCATCGCCGACTCGGTCTTGTTCGCCTGGCCCCGGGTGTGCCGCGCGCTGCCGCCGGTGGCCCAGCAGACCCCGGTGCGGATCTTCAGGTGCAGGGTGATGCCGAGGTCCCGGCTCTCGCGGGCGATCCGGTCCACCGCCGAGAAGTCGGGGCTGCCCTGGGTCTTCTCGATGTCGCACCAGCTCAGCTCGTGGTACGTCGCCGAGCCGGAGAGCTGCTTCAGGTACGGCACGAACGACTCGTGGCGCGACCAGTCCCAGTGCGCGCCGAAGGGGTTCCGCACCCCCGGCGCCGCCGACGGCCCCGGCCCGGCAGTCGGCCCGGTCGCCGACGCCGCCGGGGTCGGCCGGGGCGTGGGGGAGGAGGGGCCGTCCGAGCAGGCCGCCCCGGCGGCCAGGGCGAGCGCGAGCGCGCCGACCAGCAGCGGGGCCCGCCGCGCCGGGCGGCGCGTCACCGGTACCCCAGCTCGCGCAGCGTCGCGCCGGAGAAGACGCGGACCAGCACCCGCAGGAACGGGTCCAGCTCCCGGCGGTACGTGCCGACCCGCGAGCCGTAGATGGCGGCGTCGGTGCGTGCGGCGGCCCGCCGGCGGTCCGCCTCGGCGGTGTACTTGCCCGCCACGTCGTGCTGCTTGCCGCCGTAGTCGAGCACTCCGGCCTCCCAGGGTTCGCCGAGGAACTCGAACAGTGCCCGCATGGCCTTCTCCGGGTCGCCGACGGTGTCCTCGTAGCGCAGTTCGTGGTACCGGTCGGCGGGCAGTCGGCTGCCCGCCGCGCGGGCGACGCGGATGTAGCGGGGCCACTTGACCACGCACTTGACCGCCGACCAGTAGCCGAACCGCTTGCGGTGGGAGACGACCACGTCCCGGCCGTCCCGGATGACGTGCACGAACTGCGCGTCCGGGAACACCTCGGCGAGGAAACCGATCGACAGCGCGTACAGGGGCGTCTTGTCCGCCCAGCGGGTCTTGCCACGGGACCGGGCGTAGTCGGCGTGGATGCCGCCGAAGAAGTCGGCGATGCGGCCCAGCCAGTAGTCCCGGGGGAACCCGAAGCGGGCCAGCCGTTCCCAGTCCCGGCCGACGATGCGCTGCATGTCGGCCAGGAAGCGGGTTTCCGGGCCGCAGGACACCCGCGAGTGCGAGTCGAGCACCAGGCGCAGCATCGTCGTCCCGGACCGCTGGCAGCCGACCAGGAAGATCGGCCCCCGGGGCCCGGCCTCCTCCTCCGCCTTTGCCGCCGCCGGGTCAGCCACGGCCCACCGCCGGGTCCAGGCCGGCCCGCGCGTCCAGCCGCCCGGTCAGCTCGGTGCACAGCGCCCGCACCCGGCCGTCGAGCTCCAGCGGGGGCCGGCGGGGGACGCGCGCTCCGATGTGGTCGTGCAGCGCCGGGTCGTACGGCAGGTCGAGGAACGCGCACAGCCGCCGCGTGTACGCGGCCGGGTCGGCCACCAGCGCGTCGTACGAGCAGAGCAGCGTGTCGTCGCGGCCGGCCAGGCCGAGGGTGAAGAACAGCGAGTTGCGGACGTACCAGAACAGGGCGGCGGCGGTGTGCGGGGTCATCCGGTCGTAGTCGAAGCCGGCGATCAGTTCGCGGGCCGGCCCGTCCAGGCGCTGCCCCTGCCACCGGTCGCCGATCGTGCCGTCGGCGACCGCCCGCAGCGCCCGCAGGTTGGCGTCGCCGAACTTCGCCACCTCGGAGCGGGCCCGCTCGTCGACGTCCCGGTACGCCCACAGCGCCCGGCCGGGCCGCAGCCCGGCCAGGCCGAGCAGCTCGTCCACCCGGTGCGTGTCACACAGCGGCTTGACCAGGACGTACCGGTGCCGGCTACGGTGCACGGCGTCGGCGAGCACCGCGTCGGAGCGCAGCCGGAAACGGTGGAACACCCGCCGGTCGTTCTCGTTGCGGACTTCGAACGACGGCGCCGCGTCCAGCCCCCGGGCCAGCATGTTGGTGCCGGAGCGTTGCAGGCCGACCAGGTACACGGGCACCGCCCCGCCGGGCGGCTGCGGGTGGGCCCGCCGCCAGCGCCACTTCGCCAGCGCGGTGCCGGCCCGCTGGACCGGGTCGAGCCGGTCCTCCTCGATGAGCCGCCGCACCCCCTCGGTGCGCGCCCAGCGCAGGTGCCGCACCACCCGCCGGGCGGTGTACGCCCACGCCGAGGGTTCGTCCTGGTGGGCCACCGGGTCCTCCTCGGGCTGACGGTCGGGCGGGGAACACGCTACCGGCTGATCATCGTGGCTGGCCAAGTGGCCGTGCGGCCAGCGCTGATGGGCCGTGTGGTCAGTTGGGGATCATGACTGGACTCGTCCGCCCGGTTTGCATACCGTGGGGCCCCTGGTCACCGCTGCTGCCCGGTGCCCACCCTTCCCCACCCCTGAGCGGCCACTCAGCAGGCCACCCCTGGAGCAGGCCGATGCGTGTCCTCCACGTCAACAAGTTCCTCTACCGCCGTGGCGGCGCCGAGGGCTACCTCCTCGATGTCGCCACACTGCAGCGGGGCGCGGGCGACGAGGTCGCGTACTTCGGCATGACGCACCCCGACAACGACGCACCGCTGCCGTACGCGCGGCACTTCCCGCCGCTGGTGGAGCTCGACCCGGCGCCGTCGGGGATCGGTTCGCGCGCGACGGCGGCGGCCCGGATGATCTGGTCCCCGGCCAGCCGGCGCGGCCTCGCCCGGGTGATCGACGAATTCCGGCCCGACGTGGTCCACCTGCACAACATCTACCACCAGCTCTCGCCGTCGGTGCTGGCCGCGGCGCGGGCCGCGCGGGTGCCCTGCGTGATGACGCTGCACGACTACAAACTGGCCTGTCCCAGCTACCAGATGCTGGACCGGGGTGCGGTGTGTGACGCGTGCGTCACCGGCGGCCCGCTGCGGGCCGCCCGGCGCCGGTGCAAGGACGGCTCGCTGCCGGCCAGCGGCCTGCTGGCCGTGGAGTCCTGGCTGCACCGCTCCACCCGGGCGTACGGGCCGGTGCAGGCGTTCGTCAGTCCCAGCCGGTTCCTGGCGCGGGTGATGCGCCGGGCCGGTGTCTTCCCGGACCGGATGCACGTGGTGCCGCACTTCGTCGACGTCGCCGCGACGCCCGTGAAGTCGACCCCGGGCGGGTCGGTGGTCTTCGCCGGCCGGCTGTCTGCCGAGAAGGGCGTCGACGTGCTGGTCGAGGCGCTCGCCCTGCTGCCGCCCGAGGTGTCGCTCGACGTGGCCGGCGACGGCCCGGCCCGCGCCGGGCTGACCGAGCTGGCGCTGCGGCGGGCGCCCGGCCGGGTCCGGTTCCACGGGCGGCTGGACAAGGCCCGGCTGCACGCGCTGGTCCGGTCCGCGGCGGTGGCGGCCGTGCCGTCGCGGTGGAACGAGAACCAGCCGATGGCCGTGCTGGAGGCGTTCGCCTGCGGCGTGCCCGTGGTCGCCACCGACCTGGGCGGGCTGCCCGAGCTGGTCACCCCCGGCGTGGACGGCGAGGTGGTCGCCGCCGACGACCCCGCCGCGCTGGCCGCCGCGCTGCGCCGCGTCCTCGCCGACCCGACCCGGGCGCACGGGATGGGCCTGGCCGGGCGGGCCCGGGTGGAGCGGGATTTCTCGCCGCAGGCGCACCTGGCCCGGCTGCGCGAGGTCTACGCGACGGCCGCGCGGGCGCTGCGGGAGCCGGCGTGACCCGCCCGGTGCGGGTGCTCTACCTGGCCGGCAGCGGGCGCAGCGGCAGCACCCTGGTCACCACCGTCCTCGGCCAGTACGCCGGGTTCTTCGCGGCCGGTGAGCTGCGTTACCTGTGGCAGCGCGGCGAGGTGGAGAACCGGCCCTGCGGCTGCGGCCTGCCGTTCCGGGACTGTCCGGTGTGGCGCGCGGTGCGCCGGGACGTGCCGGTCGACCGGGCCGGCGGGATCGCCGCCGGGCTGCGCGGTCGGCTGCGGCTGCGCGGGGTGCCCGCGCTGGTGCGCCGTCACCGGCGCGGCCGGCGTGCGGTGCCCGCGCACCCCGACGACGCGGCGCTGGCCGGCCTGTACGCCGCCGTGGCCCGGCACGCCGGGGCGCGGGTGGTGGTCGACTCGTCGAAGCTGCCGCCGTACGGGGCCCTGGTCGGCGCGCTGCCCGGTGTCGAGCTGCGGGTGCTGCACCTGGTCCGCGACCCGAGGGCCACGGCCTTCTCCTGGCGGCGGCGCCGGGGCCTCGACGGCGAGGCCGACGAGCGGCTGATGAGCCGGCCTCCGGTGTGGAAGGCGGCCCTGCTGTGGCTGGTCTGGAACACGCTGACGGCCCGGCTGTGGGCCGGCGACCCGGGCCGCTACCTGCGGGTGCGGTACGAGGACCTGACGGCCGACCCGGAGGCGACGCTGGGCCGGATCGCCGCGTTCGCCGACGCCGGCACGACCACCGGCTCCGACGCCGAAGCCGGCCTGTTCACCCGTCCCGACGCCGGCCCGTTCACCGGTCCCGCGACGGTGCGGCTGGCGCCCACCCACTCGGTGGCCGGCAATCCGTCGCGGCACCGCACCGGCCCGGTGCCGATCGCCGCCGACGTCGAGTGGCGGCGCGGGCTGTCCTGGTGGTCGTACGCCGTGGTGACCACGCTGACCGCGCCGGGGCTGCGCCGCTTCGGCTACCCGTGGCGTCGGGGCGGCCCGGTGGCACCCCGGCAGGAGGAGGACTGAGATGTTGGCCGTGGTGGTGGGCACCGGGCGGTGCGGCTCGACCCTCGTGCAGGAGCTGCTGTCCCGGCATCCCGGCGTGGGGTTCGTCTCCGGCGTCGACGACAAGCTGTCCCGGCTCAACCTCACCGGCCGGTTCAACGGGCCGCTGTACCGGCGGTCGGCGCCCCGCCCGGCCGGCATGACGTCGCTGCGGCACAGCCGCCGGCTGCTGGAACGCGGCCGGTTGCGGGTCGCCCCGTCGGAGGCGTACCAACTGCTGGACCGGCACGTGCTGGCCGGCTTCTCCCGCCCGTGCCGGGACCTGACCGCCGAGGACCTCACCCCGCACGTGGCGCGGCGGCTGCGCGCCTTCTTCGACGCCCGGATCGGGCGGCAGCGCTGTCCGCTGCTGGTGCACCACGTCACCGGCTGGCCGCGCACCGGGTTCCTCCGGGCGGCCTACCCCGGGCTGCGGGTGGTCAACGTGGTCCGCGACGGCCGGGCCGTCACCAACTCCTGGCTCCAGATGGGCTGGTGGGACGGCTGGCGCGGCCCCGACAACTGGTACCTCGGGCCGCTGCCGGCCGACCTGCGCCGGGAGTGGGAGGAGTCCGCCCGGTCCTTCCCGGTGCTCGCCGCGCTCGGCTGGAAGATGCTGATGGCGGGGTTCGCCGACGCCCGGGCCGCGCACCCGCCCGGGCAGTGGCTGGACGTCCGCTACGAGGACCTGCTCGCCGACCCCCGCGCGGAGGCGGCCCGGATGCTCGACTTCCTCGGGCTGGACTGGACGCCGGCGTTCGAGCGGGGATTCGGGCGGTACGAGTTCCCCGCCGGGCGCCGGGCGGCGTACCACGACGAGCTGGGCCCCGAACAGCTCGCGGCCGTCGAGCGGGCCCTGGCCGAGCCGCTGCGGCAGTGGGGCTACGGGGACTGACCGCTTCCCCCGGGCGAGGGGCCCACCCGTCGGACCACGCCCGGCGAAGTTCCTACATGTGCAGGTGGTGGTGCCGGTCGCCGGCTCGTAGCGTACGCAGCCTCGGACCTCAAGGAGACTCATGGCTACAGTGGGAACGCGCTGGCGCACAGGCGTGGCCGTACTGTCCGCGGCGGTGCTCGCCGCCCTCGGCGCGGCGCCGCAGGCGCTGGCGGCGGACGGCCCGCCGTCGATCGTCGTCCAGGACGGCGTCACCCAGCCGGTGTTCGGCTACGCCGACGCCATCCGGGAGCGGCTCTTCATCGACTCCACGTTCGACAGCGACAACGACGGCCTGCGCGACATCATCGCGTTCGACCTGATGCGGCCGGCGGCGACCGCGAACGGGCTCAAGGCACCCGTGGTCATGGACGCCAGCCCCTACTACTCGACGGTCTGCCGGGGCAACGAGTCCGAGTGCAAGGCGGACCTCGACGGCGACGGGCTGCTGGACAAGTGGCCGCTGTTCTACGACAACTACTTCGTGCCGCGCGGCTACGCGGTCATCCTGCTGGACATGGTCGGCACCAACAACTCCACCGGCTGCCCGACCACCAACGCCAACCAGGACAACCTGAGCGCCAAGCAGGCCATCAACTGGCTCAACGGCCGGGCCACCGCCCGCAACGCCGCCGGTGAGATCGTCAAGGCGGGCTGGCACAACGGCAGGACGGGGATGATCGGCAAGTCGTACGACGGCTCGCTGGCCATGTCCACGGCGGTGACCGGCGTGAAGGGCCTGACCACGGTCGTGCCCATCAGCGGCCCGACCGAGTACTACGACTACGTGCGCAGCAACGGCGTCGTCACCCGGGGCAACAGCTACGTGGCGTCGCTGGCCAACACGGTCACCAACCCGGAGCGCCGGGAGTACTGCAAGCCGGTGCGCGACGCGATGGCCGCCGCCGACGGCGACGAGCACGGCGACTACACCGCCTTCTGGAACGAGCGCAGCTACGTCAAGAAGGTCCCCAACGTCACCGCCAGCGTGCTGCTCTACCACGGCCTCAACGACGACAACGTCCGGCCGGACCACTTCAGCAAGTTCTGGTACGCCCTGGCGGAGAACAACGTGCCGCGCAAGCTGTGGCTGTCCCAGGAGGGCCACGTCGACCCGTTCGACTCGCGCCGCGCGGTGTGGGTGTCGACGCTGCACCGGTGGTTCGACTTCTGGCTCCAGGGCGTCGCCAACGGCATCATGGACGAGCCGCGGGTGGACCTGGAGCGGTCCGCCGACGTGTGGGAGACCCACGCCGACTGGCCGATCCCCGGCAAGGCCGACACCGAGGTGTTCCTCCAGCCCGGCACCACCGGCGCGGGCGGCCTCGGGCTGGTGCCGACGGCGAAGCCGGCGACCGGGGCGTTCCAGGACAGCCGCACGCAGAGCCAGAACACCATGATCCTCAACCCGGACGTGGTGCAGCCCAACCGGCTGGCCTTCCTCTCCGCGCCGCTCACCGCGCCGCTGCACATCTCCGGCACCCCGACCGTGCAGCTGCGGGCCTCCGCCGACCAGACCGACACCAACCTCGGGGCGATCCTGGTCGACTACGGCACCGACGAGCGGGTCGCCCACCGGGCCTCCGGCGAGGGGATCATCACCCTGACCACGGAGGACTGCTGGGGCGAGAGCAGCCCGACGGACGACGGCTGCTACAAGCAGACGACGAAGCGGGTGGCCACGGCCGACTACGAGCTGGTCACCAAGGGCGTCATGGACGCCCAGAACCGGCAGTCGATCCGCTTCGCCGTGCCGCTGGTGCAGGGGGAGTCGTACAACTTCAGCTTCCCGCTGCTGCCGGAGGACTACGTCTTCAAGCCCGGCCACCGGATCGGCGTGATCATCGTGGCCAGCTACCCGCAGTACTCCAGCCAGGCGGACACCACCGCCGCGAACCTGCAGGTCGCGCTGAAGAGCAGCAAGGTCGTCCTGCCCGTGGTCGGCGGCACCGCCGCCGCGCACGCCGCCGGCCTCTGACCGGCTGACCGGCGGGCCGCCCGAGCGGCCCGCCACCGGGGCGGCCCGGCGATCGACCCTCCGCGGAGGACCGTCGATCGCCGGGCCGCCCCGTCTCGTCGGCGGGTGCGGGGCGGGTGGTTACCCTTGCCGGGGAAGCCGCCGAGGGGAGGGCACACGTCGCCGACCGCCACCGTGCTCGTGGTCTTCGGACGCGGCGTGCTGCGCGCCGGGGACACCTGGGCACTCACCCCGGCCAGCTTCGCCCGCGTGCGGGCAGTGGTTGACTACGTCGCCGCCAACGAGGCGTCCTTCGCCCGCGCCGCCGGGCAGGGCCGGGCACCCCGGATCGTGTTCAGCGGCGGCTGGGCGGAGGCCGCCGAGGGGGCGCATCCCCCGCCGCAGGGGTGGCGGGAGGGCGACCTGATGCTGCGCCAGGCGCTCGCCGCCGGCCTCGACCGGCACGCGGAACTGCGCGCCGAGACACGCTCGCGCAGCACGCTGGAGAATCTCCTGCACACCGTCGAGGACGGCCTGCTCGACGGCCACGCCTTCGGCCCGGGGCAGCCGCTGGGCATCGTCTCGCACACCTGGCACCTGCCCCGGATCAGGTATCTCGCCCGCCGGACCCTCGGACTGCGCGGCCCGGCGCTGCTCGACGTCCACGCCTCCGGCGGGGAGGCGCTGCCGAGGTGGTGGCGCGAGCCGGCCGCTCGGATCGCGTCCCGGCTGTGGTTCCTCGGGGCCCGCGACGCGGCGGGCCTGCTGCGCCGGGAACGCCGGCTGGTGACATCGATGCGCCGCGTCGACCGGCTGGCGCGCCACCGTCGGGATCCGGCGGGTGCGGGCGGAGATCGCGCCGGTCCCCCGCCCGGGCAGGCATAGCCGGCGTGGGCGGGGCCGTTGCCTACCCCGCCGCCGGGCCGACGCGCCCGCTCCACGACGTGACGGACGGCCGCCGACGGGGTATAGGCTCCCAGGCCGCCGGATCGACCTCGATGAGGACGACGGTCGCGGCGACATCGAGGAGGTCACGTGGACAGGATGGACGGTCCTTCGAGCGGACGCGCCGGGTGCGCCGCCGCCGAGGGCGCGCCCGGACGTGGCGCTGGCGGGCGTGGCGTATCCGGGCGTGGCGTTGGCGGGCAGCGGTGATCGTCCTCGCCCCGGTGTACGAGCCGGGCCCCCGCCTGCCCGAGTTCGTCGCCGAGCTGCGCGACGCCGCTCCCGGCATCCACGTCGTCGTGGTGGACGACGGCAGCGGACCGGCGTTCACCCGGGTCCTCGACGCGGCGAGGGACCTCGGCTGCACCGTCCTGCGACACGGGACGAACCGGGGCAAGGGCGTGGCCCTGAGGACGGGGTTCCGGCACGTCGCACGCGAGTGTCCGGGCCACGACGTGGTGTGCGCCGACGCCGATGGCCAGCACGGCGTCGCCGATGTCCTGCGCGTGGCCGGGCGCGTCGAGGAGACCGGCGTGATGGTGCTGGGCGTACGGCGGTTCGACGGCGAGGTGCCGGTGCGCAGCAGGGCCGGCAACGGCCTCACCAGGGTGCTGTTCCGCGCCGCGACCGGGCGTCCCGTGCGGGACACCCAGACGGGGCTGCGGGCGTATCCGCACGGCCTGCTCGACTGGTTGCTCACGGTCCCCGGCGAGCGGTTCGAGTACGAGATGAACGTCCTGCTGTACGCCGCCCGGGCCGGCCAGCCCATCGAGCAGACCACGATCGCCACCACCTACGTGGACGACAACGCCTCGTCGCACTTCGGGTCGGTCACCGACTCCGTGCGGATCTACCTGCCCCTGCTGCGGTTCGCCGCCTCGGCCCTGCTGACCCCGGCCGGGATCTCCCGCGGGCCCCGCCGCTGACGGCGACGAGTCGGTCGTGGACGCGCCGCCGGCCGGGCCCTCTTGTCGGGGGCCCGGCCGGTTGCTGTTCGGTGGTGCGGGGGTCAGCTGTTCCAGTGCTCGGCGACGAGGTCGGCGGCCTGCTGCTCCCACTGCGCGTACGCGTCGGGGTACGCCGACACCTGGACGGTCTGGGCGGCCTCGGTCAGGGGCATGTCCTGCCATCCGTCGACCTGCTTGAGGCCCTTGAGGAACGCGAGGGTGGAGTATTCGGGGTCGGTGATCTGCTCGGGGGTGCCCCAGCCGGAGGTGGGGCGCTGCTGGAACAGGCCCTGCGAGTCGTGGTCGTTGCGGTCACCGAGGTGACCCAGGTTCTCCAGCTTCGACTCCTGCAGGGACGTGCCGATGGAGATCACGGCGGCCCGCTCGTCCATGCCGGCCTTCTTCGTGGCGGCGATGATCGCCTTCACGTTGGCGGTCTGCTCGTCGTCGAGGTCGATGCGGGACTGGTCGCCCTGCACGCCGTGCGGGATCAGCTTGCCCTTGTCGACAACCGGCTTGTCGGCCTGCACGGCCACAGCGGCCGGGGTGGCCGACTCGACGGTCGCAGGGGTGGTGGCGTGATTCAGCGGACCGGCGGCCAGACCACCGGCGAACGCGAGACCGGCGATACCGAGAACGCTCTTACGCATGATCGTGTTCATGGGGGTGTCTCCAATCGGGGGTCGACACACGGCGCCCCGGGGGAGGGGCGGGGGTGTGAGCACCACGTCGAGGCGCCCAACAGATCAAAAGGGGGGAAGTCGTCCGACAGCTCACCGCACCCGGGGGGTGCTGATGGCGGCGGGACCATGTGTAACGACCGGCGGCCCACCCACATTCCCCGACGGGGTCACGGGGGTTCGGGTGGCTCAGCAGCGGGGTGCGCTACTCGATCGTCTGCCATGTGTAACGACCCCGGGCCGGCCCATGTTCCGCCGACCGGATGCCCCCGGTCACACCCACGGGCGCGTCGATCCGGACATTCGGCGCGACCGGGCCTCGCGGGCGGGTATCGGGCCAATGCTTGACGCGGGTCCGGCGATGGGCCGGTGTCCGGCGCGCGGAGTGCCCCGACCTTGCCGATCCGGAGCCGGGCGTCCGGCTCGTCCGCGCTTGGCGGCAGTGATCCGCGTTGATACAAAAGCGCGGATGATCGCATAGGATTCACGATGGCTCGGGATGTCACCGGTGTCCGGATGCCCGCCGAGCGCGCCGTCCCGCCGGGTCGGTGACCGGAAGGAGGCGCCGTCGATGGCGGACACCATGCCCGCGTCCGCCCACCGGATCTGGGACACGGCCCCGGCGGCACGCTGGGAGGACGCGTTCCTCTCCGGCAACGGCGAGTGCGGGATCATGGTCTCCGGCGCCCCGTACGCCGAGCGGATCGTGTTCAACCATCACCGCTTCGTGCTGCCCAACGGCACCCGCCACGCCCGGCCGCCGCAGCTCGCCGACCGGCTGCCCGAGGTGCGGGAACTTGTCCTCGCCGGCCGGCGCGCGGAGGCTGCGGCGGTGCTCGCCGACGGGCGGGAGCTGCGCTGGACCCAGCCGTTCCACCCGGGGTACGCCATGACCATCGACGCGACCGCGCAACCGTCCGACCGGCCGGCGCCGGCGGACTACCGGCGCGGGACCGAGTTCACCACCGGGGAGGTCGTCGTCGAGTGGGACGGCGGGCGCCGCAGGGCGTTCGTCTCGCGGGCCGATGCGATCGCGGTCACCCACGTCGAGATGCCCGGGTGCGTCATCGGGCTCACCGGCGACCTGCCCGAGCGCCCGGACGACGTGCGCTACGAGACCGCCGCGTACCGCCGGGGCGAGCACGTCTTCCTCCGGATCCGCGGGCTGTACCCGCCCGACGGCGACGGCGCGTACGGGTTCGAGGGGTTGACCCTTGTCCGGGGCGACGCGCGGGTCGTGGGGGACCGGGTGGCGGTGCGCGGCCCGGCCCTCCTGACCACCGTGCTCGACCGCCGTGACGCGGCGCCCTGGCGTACGGCCGAGCTGGAGGAGGCCCTGGTGGCCCGCTCCGGGGCGGACTACACCGAGCTACTGGCCCGGCACGTCGCGGTGCACGCGCCGATCTACCGGCGGGTGAGCCTGGACCTCGGGGTGTCGGCCGAGGAGCGGGAGCTGCCGGTCGGTGAGCTGCTCGCCCGGCAGCGCGCCGACCGGGACCTGCTCCTGCCGGCGCTGCTGGAGCGGCTGTTCCACTCCGGCCGGTACCTGCTGATCAGCGCCAGTGGGGTGCTGCCGCCCCGGCTCACCGGCCTGTGGCTGGGCGCGTGGGGCGCGGCGTGGGCGGGAGACTTCACCACCGACGCCAACCTCAACCTGCAACTGGCCGGGGCCAACATCGGCGCGCTGCCCGAGGTGACGGCGGCCCACGCCGCGCTGGTCCGGGGCCAGGTCGACGACTGGCGGCGCAACGCGGCGGCGATCTACGGCGTCCGAGGGCTGCTGGCGCCGGGCCGCACCGACGGCGAGCACGGCAACCTGTTCCACTTCCGGGCCGACTGGCCGTGGGCGGCCTGGCTCGCCGGGGCGGACTGGCTGCTGCACCCCCTGTGGGAACACCACCGGGTGACCGGGGAGCCGCTGGGCGAGTTGACCGGCTGGCTGGAGGAGGCGGCCGTCTTCTTCGAGGACTTCCTCACCGTCACCGACTCCTCCGGCACGGTGGTCGTCGTGCCGTCGTTCTCGCCCGAGACCGGCCCGCCCGACGCCGACGGCCGACCGGTGTACCTGGCGGTCAACGCCACGATGGACATCGCCGCCGCCCGGCACGCCCTGGCGACCGCCGCCGAGGCGACGGGCGTGGACCGGTGGGCCGGGTTGCGTGGGCGGCTGCCCGCGTACCGGGTCGACGAGCGCGGGGCGCTGGCCGAGTGGGCCTGGCCCGGCCAGCGGGGCGACGAGGACCACCGGCACGTCAGTCATCTCTACCCGGTGTGGCCCCTGGACGAGATCAACCCCGACGACACCCCTGAGCTGGCCGTCGCCGCGCACCGCGCGCTGATACTGCGCGGCGACGAGAACCTCTCCGCCCACGGCAGCCTGCACCGGGCGCTGGTCGCGGCCCGGCTGCGGGACCCCGCGCTGGTCGCCGGAAACCTGCTCAAGATCATCGGCAGGGACATGTTCTTCCGCTCGCTGATGAGCTCGCACAATCCGGATCTGGAGATCTACAACGCCGACGCGGCGCACACCCTGCCCGCCGTGCTCGTCGAGGCGCTGGTGCACTCCCGGCCCGGCGTGCTGTGGCTGCTGCCCGCCGCGCCGGCCGCCCTGGCCCGGGGTGCCGTCCGGGGGGTCACCTGCCGGGGCGGGGTGACCGTCGAGGAGCTGACCTGGACCCCCGACGGCCTGCGGGCGCGGCTCGTCGCGGCGGCCGGGCAACGGCTGACCGTACGCAGCCCGCACGGCGACGCGGTCCTCGACCTGGCCGCCGCGGTGGCGGTCGACCTGGCCCTGCCCTGACCGCATCCGCGACGGCGCGCACCGGGCCGTCTCCCGCGCCGGCTGCGGGAGCGTGGCTTCGAGGGAGCGGGGCGGCGGGCGAGCAACAAATAGATGTACGTCTAATTTTTTGGTAGGGTGTCCGCTCATCCGAGACCCCGTGGGGGAGACATGCGCCCGTCGTCACCGCGCCTGGCCACTTCGCTGGCCGCCGGAGTCCTGCTGGCCCCGCTGGCCGGCGTCGCCGCATCGGCAGCCCCGGTGGTGCCCCGGCACGCCGTCGTCGTCTGCCAGACCGCGAGCTTCTACGACAACTACGACTCGGCCGGCGGTCCGTCCGGGCTCAAGCGCACCCTGACGTACGGCAACAAGATCGGGCACACGCCGGGCGCCCACCCGGTCTACAACGGCTGGGCCGCAGCCTTCGACTTCGGCCCCAACGACTGGGGATACCTGCGGATCGAGTGCGTCGGGGGGTACGACTCGTGGTGAGCGTCGGATCGCGGCACCGGATCGCGGTGCTGGTGGCGGCCGTGGTGGCCGTGGCGGTCGCCGTGCCGGCCCCGGCCCGGGCCGCGAACGGCACCATCGGGGAACGCGAGACCGTGTGCGCCGGTGACCTGTTCGTGCGCACCCAGCCGAACGGGGCGTGGATGGGCACCCTCTACCAGGGCCAGACGTTCCTGGTGGAGGGCCCGCGCAGCGGCGGCTACGTTTTCGGATTCGCCTACGGGCACCTCAACCGGCGCGGCTGGGTCCAGGACGGCTGGTTCTGCTGAGCCGCCCGTCGCCCGGGTAACGCGTGTCGTCGGTGACGGGCCGGGGAAAGGCTCAGTGGGTGAGGGCCGCGATCCGGCCGAGGTGTTCCGGCTTCCGCGACGCGGCGATGGCGCTGCCGTGTGTCGGATGCGTGAGTCAGTCGTGGACGTTGTCTTCGAGCAGAGTCTTGAAATCCGGAGCGAGCTGCACGACCTTGTTGCCGTTGTCGTGGTCGACGAGGCAAACCGCTCCGTTGGACGCGATCCAGATGGGGTTCCCTGACCCGTCGTCGGCGATCACGACGCCGTCGATGAGGGCTCCATGAGCGTCACGTGCCCAGGCCGTCAACTCGATGCAGCTTTCCCGTCCGAGGATCGAGGCGTTGTCCCATACGTGGACCGATACGCCCACGAAACAGCCGCCCCAGCGGCCCACGAACTCCTCATAGTCCTCGTCCGGCACGAGATCCAAGGCTTCCAGCCGGCCGCGAAGCTCTGCGGCGGGAATAGGGCGCCCGGGACCGTAGCGATCGACCGCGCGTCCGATGCACGCGACAAGCCCGGGACCTAAAGCCATAGAGGTGGATCCTACGTGCCATCACCAAGCTGCGTTGCTACCCCCGCAGGGCCGCTGACTGTCATTGCCGCTTGCAGGTGCTGCCGGAGGGCGGCCGTGTGATTCAGGCCCGGTCGGGTACGGGCGAGGGAATCTTGGTGGCGCGGTAGGAGTCGCCGCTCCGGGTGGGGTGCCAGAGGCGCCAGTGTTTCGCGGACAGCCGGAACGGGAGATGGCCCTGTAGATGACGAGCGCCGGGGGACAGCCGTTGGTCGGCGGGCAGGTTGAGCCACAGGGAGAGTGAGGACGCTGCGGTGCCGAGGGTCGCGCGTATGCCTGAGTCGCCCAGAAGCCGGCCGTACCCGTCCACGGCGAAGCGACCGAAGGCGTCAGGGGTGATGTCGGGGTACGGGGCGCGGGCGTCCGGGTCGACGAGGCGCACGGGCGTGCTGTAGGTCAGCGCGGCCAGGGAACGCCCGTGGGTCGTGACCGCGTCGGGGCCGACGGCGATGAGGGCATCGAGTGCGTGGTCCGCGGATTCGGGTGGAACATTCCATTCCGTGTGGGTTCGCGCACGATAGCGGGGTCCGCCGAAGTGCTCGGTGGCGAGCGCTACCAGCTGCTCGGTCGACGCAGGCGGTCCGCCTGCAGAGACCTCGAACGCCCACGATGCTGACGACACCGGCTCGGTGCAGGCATTGACGAAGCTTTGCAGGCGCTGGAATGCCTCGTCAGGGTGCTTGGCGCGAAGCGAGTGCGCACCGCCCGCAGACCCGGGCAGTCCGTCGTAGGTCACCACCTGCGGGAGCGTGATGCCCTGTGTCCGCGCCATACGCCCACCCTAGATCTCCGTTGTCGCGCGCCCCCCGTGGCCCTCACCGGGAGCATGCCTCCTGTGAGCCTCTCCATCGTGATCAGGCGTCTGCAGCCCTTGCTGGCGGGCGCGGCGGCTGTGGCGATCGCCGTGCCGGCCCGGCCCGGTCGCGAACTGCGCCACGGCCGTGGGTCCCGGCGGCCGGCGGGCGGTGGCCACCGCCCGCCGGCCGCACCTCACCAGGACGCCGGTGGCGGCGGCGGTACGACCGGCGGGCGGTCGTCGCAGGTGATGGTGTTCGGCAGCAGCCACGGGGCGAGCCAGCCGCCGTCGTTGCCGCCGAGGTCGGTGAGGGTGAACTCGGAGCCGGCCGGGGTGAAGTGGAACGACCCGCAGTTGTTGACCCCGACCGCGCCGACGTTGCGGGCGTCCACGTTGCGGAACGAGGCCGAGCCGGCCGAGCGGGCGCTGACCACCGACGTGCCCGCCCCGTCGACCCGGATGTCGCGGAACTGGACGTTCCTGATCGAGTAGAGGTCCTTCACCGGCCAGTCGCTGACCAGCATGACGGCGTTGTAAGTGCTGTCGAGGTAGTGGTCGCCGACCACCTCGACGGTCGCGTCGATGTCCCGGTCGAGCGCGTAGAACCAGATGGCCCCGAGCCCGATCTTCCAGTTCAGCTCGTACGTACCGGCGCGGGCGGTGGTGTTGCCGGTGACCAGCAGCCGCCCGGTGAACGCCTCCGCGCCGAAGCGGGACCCGACGTGGATGGCGCTGCCCTCCCGCACCGGGTCGGCGACCAGGTTGTTCGACACGGTGTTGTCGGTGCCGCCGTACAGGGCTATGCCGTTGGCGAGCACCGGCGACTGCACGGTGTTGTGGTCGAACCTGTTGCGGGCGTTGCCGACCTTTTCCGACCACATCGCGAGCCCGTCGTCGCCGGAGTTGCGGACGAAGGCGTGGGCGACCAGCGAGTCGGTGACGCCGGTGTGGAAGTTCAGCCCGTCGGCGATCTGGTCGACGATGACCGTGTTCGTGACCCGCACGCCGCTCATCGGCCCGTCGAACCAGACGCCCACCTTCGTGTGCCTCAGGTGCAGCCCGTCGATGGTGGAGTCGCTCATCGCGCCGCCGATCGCGTTGACCTGGTCGGTGTCGATCCGCTCGCGGACGTCGCCCTCGATGGCGAAACCGGAGAGGTGCACGTTGCGGCTGCCGCCGTCGGCGGCGTCGCGGCCGTAGAAGCCGACGCCGGTGTGCACCGAGCCGTCCGGGGCGGGCGTCGGCAGCGCGACCTCCCGTCCCTTGATGATCGTGTACCAGCTGCCGGCGCCCTCGATCGTCACGTCGTCGACGATGATGTGCCGGTTCACCTGGTAGATGCCCGGCGGCAGGTAGACCGGCAGGTCCGCCCGCCGGGCGAAGGCGATGGCCCGGTCCAGGGCGGCGGCCGAGTCGCGCCGGCCGGTCGGGTCGGCGCCGAAGGCCAGCACGTTCGCGGCGGCGAGCCGGACCCGCGGCGGGCCGACCAGCTCGGAGTCGAGCAGGTCGATCACGGTCCAGGCGGCGTCGCTGCCGGCGGGGACGGTGAGCCGGATCCGGTCGCCCGCCCGGTAGGTGCGGCCGAGCAGCAGGCGCTGCTCGTCGTAGAAGTGGCTGGGGCGGAACGGGTTGGGGATGCTCGGGTACGGGGTGGTGGCCGACGGCACGCACCCGCACTCGGTGATCCACCAGTCCGGGTGCAGCAGCCCGGCGGCCGGGTCGTTGGAGAACGGGTACTGGTTGTAGAGCCACGCGTACTGCGAGGTGAGGGTCATCGTCCGGACCCGCCGCTGGTTGACCGCCACGTCCAGCGGCGCGGTGATGCCGCCGCCGCCCGGCGCGTCCGGGATGCTGTAGCGCACGGTGATCGCGTTGGCCGCGTTCGGGAGGGTGAACTCGACGTACCGGCCGGGGGTCAGCCGGACCGCCCGGCGGCCGGAGGCCTCCGCCGGCAGGGTGTAGGCGGTGCGGTCGGGGCCGATGACCTCGCCGTCCGTGGCGGCGTTCTCCGCCTCCTGCTCGACGAATCCGACGTCGGCCCCGCGCCCGGAGACCAGTCTCGGGTCGAGCCCGGCCCGGGTCACCACGGGCCCGCCGCCGGTGGCCGGGCCGGCGGTGGCCGGGCCGGGTGCCCCGGCCAGGAGGCCGAGGGCGGTCGCGAGCGCGACGGCGGAGGCGACGACCGCCGGGGGACGGCGTCGAGACGGTCGGCGCGGCGACCACCGCGACGCCGGGATGATGCTCCGGGACATGGGTGACTCTTCTCCGTGGGGGGTGGTGGGAGCCGGCGCGCGGCGGCCGGTGGTGTGCTGCGTCGGGCGCGGGGGACGCCGCGCCGCCGCTAGCCGGCGTACACCTCCAGCTGGGACAGCTGAGCCGCCGGCCAGCCGGTGTTGCCGGTGAAGCGGATCCGCACGTGCCGGGCCGGCGTGGCCGGCACGGTGAGCGTCACCTGGTTGCCGGTGGCCGGGTCGAAGACCCGCCCGGCCGACGCGACGATGGTCGACCACCTGGCGCCGTCCGGGCTCGCCTCGACCGACAGCGTCTGGGTACGCCGCTGCCAGACGGCGGCGGGCGGAAGCCGCAGTACGACCCGGGTCACCTGGTGGGCCGCGCCGAGGTCGACCTGCCACCACTGGGGGAAGACGCCGTTGGTGGACTCCCAGTAGCTGCCCCGGTCGGCATCGACGGCGTTGCCGGCGACGAAGCCGCCGTTCTGGCTGCTCGCCGACGTCGGCCGGCCCGCGGCGAGGTCGCCGCCGGGCGGGGGGCCACCGCCGAGCACGGGCGGCGTCGGCCGTACGGCGGTGAGGGCGAGCTGGCCCTTGAACATCCGTCCGCCGTCGGCGGTGAGCCGCAGGTAGTAGTCGGCGGAGCAGGCGGTGCCGTCCTCGTCCAGCGCGCGGATGCCCGCCCCCGCCGGGGTGGTGGCCTGCGTCTCGCTGGTCTTGGCGATCTGGTTGCCCTCGTTGAACTCGTCGAACATGGACACGTAGAGGCCCTGGGCGCCGAGCCGGGTCAGGTTGTAGAGGTGCCGCCAGTAGAAGTCGCCGTGGCGGCGGTGCCCGGACGACAGGTCGCCCGGCAGTACGCAGGGCTGGTAGTCGATGCCGTGCGCGGCGCAGTCGGCCTGGTCGGGGACGTTGACGTTGGTGTGGAACCAGTCGAGCCCGTCCAGGGTGCCGGTGCGGCCGACCATCCACGGCGAGATCATGTGGAACGCGTGGTAGACCTCGGAGAAGCCCGGCCGGGAGTCGTTGATGCCCTGCCGCCAGTAGGTCGGCACGCCGCCGATGACGTAGCAGCCCTGGGTCCTGAACCAGTTGACGACGTCGAGGCAGGGGGCGGGCGCGAAGGGGCGGTCGTCGTCGTTGAAGCCGAAGCCCCAGATGCAGACCACGGGCCGGCCGTTCTGCCGGGCGTACGCGGGGGAGGCGGTGTGCGTGGACATCCGGTTGGTCCAGTCGTCCTTGATCTGGGTCTGCATCGACGTCCAGCCGGTGACGTCGTACATGATGTAGAACTTGCGGCCGAAGCGCTCGGCCGCGCCGCGGACCTTGACTGTCATGGCGTCGCGCGTGGGCCCCTCGTCGCCGACCGGGTTGAACCGTTGCAGGGCGGCGGTGTCGCAGCCGTACTCCTGCATCCAGCGGAAGTGGGTGTCGACCGTCTGCTGGTCGTAGGAGGAGAAGAGCTGCGCCGGCTGGCCGTTGCCCAGGGCCGGGTACGCGGTGGAGTAACCGCGGGCGTACTCCCGCATGTCCGGCCAGGAGACGATGGTGGTGTTGGCCGGGGCGGGCGGCTGGAACCGGTCGCGGCTCCAGTGCCACCAGCCGCCGATCGGCGCCCCGTCGCCGGGGCAGCTGAACCAGCCCTGGTAGCCGACCGAGATCTTGCCGACGACGTCGCCGGGCGGGCTGGCCGCGAAAGCCGCGCCGCGAAGGGTTGACACCAGGTCGGTCGGGGAGACGGCGGCGAGGGCGGAACCCGCTGCGAGGGATCCGATCAGCCTCCGACGGGACACCACCATGACCCTGCTCCTTCCGCCTGTCCCAAAGATGCATCGATGGCCATCGTGTCAGTAGTGGACTACCGCATGCAAGAGTCGGACGCGTTGAAGAAACGTTTCGACCGATGCATGAAAGATGTTGTCGGGAGTGGACTTGCGATGGCGGGGCCGCCCGCTGTCGCCGGCGAGGCGTACGGCGCGGCGGCGAGTCGGCCGGGACTGCGCGCGGCCCCGGCAGACAATGCGGTGGTGACGACATGGCACGCGGAGCTGAGCCGGCCCGGCGGCGCGCCGCCGGATCTCACGGCGGCGTACCGGCCCGGGCGGGCCGCCCGGGTACGGCAGCCGGCGCTCGACTACTACCTCGTCCGCCCCGACGGCCCGGGCGGAAGCGCCGCCGCACCGGAAGGGCTCGTCGTCGAGGAGTTCGTGCTCGGCGAGGACTGCGCGGCGGTGCGCCTCGACGCCGCCGCGTGGACGCCGGCGGACGGCCACTGGTGGGACTGCGCGGCCTTCAGCCGGAGCATCCGGGTGGACGCCGAACTGCGCCGACGGGTGGTCGGGGTGCCGCGGCACGAGGCGGCGACCGCCTACCGTCGGCTCGGCGGCGGCGAGCTGCCCGGCGAGGAGGCGCTGCGCGGCCACTTCCACGACGGGCAGCCGCTGTCCACGGCGGCCCCGCTGCGGCTCGACCCCCGCCCGGCCGGGACCGGGCCGCGCGACAGCCGCGTCTACCGGGTCCTGTTCGCCGCCGACCTGCGCCCGGACGGGTTGGCGAACCTGGGCGGCGTCTGGCGGATGGCGAGCACGGGTGACCCGGCCGACCCGCAGGCGCGGATCATCGGGGTTGCCGCCCGCCGGGTCGGGGCCGACTCCTTCACCTGGCACCTGCGCCGGATCGGTGGCGGGGGCCCCTGGTGCCTCGACCTGACGGCCGACCTCGCCGCCGGCGGCGGCGCGCTCGGGCCGCTGCTGCGGGAGCTGACCACGACGCTGCGGATGCAGGGGCTCATCCCGGTCACGATCGAACGCTTCTCCTGACCGCCCGGACCGGCGAGGCGGCCGGAGCGCCGGGGCGGTGCCCGGTCGGGTGCCGACGGCACGCCCGGTCGTCCCCACGTGGTGTCGAGGAACGACCGGGCCGCGAGGGCTCGGCCGGGATCAGCCGACGGTGCCGGTGACCGCGCTGCCGGACCTGGTGACCTTGTACGTCACCTTCTCGCCGCTCCAGAAGTGGAAGGTGAGAGTCACCGGTGCGTTGTCGTTCACCTCGGCGAAGAAGTCGGAGGTCAGGGTGATCACGTTGGTGCCGTAGTTCGGCGCGAACGTCCGGTCGAACTCCTTGAACGACGTCCAGTTCTGCGGGCCGGCGTTGCTCCCGTCGGCGTACTTCGCCTCCATCGTGGCGAGTTGGTCGCCCCGGAACTGGGTGGGGACGGCGAAGGAGGCGGTCGTCCCGGTGGCGTTGCCCAGGATCGGCCGGTCGTAGGTGAGCACGTTGATCCGCCACGGGACGCCCTGCGAGAACCGGGCGGACAGCACCGCGTTGACCCCGTACGCCCGGTTGCCGCTCAGCCGGGTCAGCGCGGACGCGGTGAGCGTGAGCTGGTTGCCGCTGACGGTGTAGTCGGTGCCCTGGACGAGGTCGGTGTTGCCCTGACGCAGCCCCAGGAACGAGGTGCCGTTGAGGTTCAGGGTGATCGTCTTGGCGGTGATCGGGCTGGCCTTGGCGGTGAACACCAGGTCCGTCGAGGCGGTGCCCGAGCGGGTGGTCCAGCTCGATTTGATCTGCGCGATCAGCTCCGGGTCGCTCCACTGGAACGTGGTCCGGCCGAGGTGCTGGCCGTTGTCCCACAGCATGGTGGTGATCTTCCTGGTGCGCGCGTGGTGGCCCAGGTACTCGAAGAACTTGAGCTTCTCGCCCTGCTCGATGGTGCCGGTGTTGCGGTCGAAGCCGAGCAGGCCGTACTCCCCGAGGATCACCGGGATGCCTTTGGCCACGAAGGCGTTGTACACCCGGTCCAGGGAGTCGGTGAGGTCCTTCTGCGCGGTCGCGTCGAAGTGGGTGCCGCCCGCGATGTTCACGCTGAACGGCCAGTAGCCGTAGTAGTGCACGGTGGCGACGAGGTTCGGGTCGTGCAGGGCGTTGAAGGTGGTCAGCAGCTCGTCGACGCGCGGCTGGTCGGAGGACGTGTGCAGGGTCGGCAGGACCAGCAGTCGCGTGGCGTTGTTGCCGCCGGACTGCCGCACGATGGTGTGGAACGAGGTGTTGAGCTCGCCCAGCAGCGTCGCGTTCTGGGCGTCGCCGGAGCTGCCGGTGAACTGCGGCTCGTTGACGCTCTCGAACACCAGCTTCGGCGACGAGCTGCGGAAGGAGTTGGCCAGCTGGGTCCAGATCGCGTTGTACCGGGCCAGCACTCCGGTGCGGTCGGTCGGCATGTTGGCGATCCACTGCCACGAGTCGTGGTGGATGTTGACCATCACGTAGAACCCGTCGGCGAGCGCCCAGCCGACGACCTCCTTGACCCGGTTCAGGTAGGCGGCCTCGATGGTGTAGCCCGGCGCGCCGCCCAGGTGCGCGCTCCAGGTGACCGGGATGCGGATGCTCTTGAAGCCCTGCGCCTTCACGTTGTCCAGCAGCGCCTCGGTGATCCGCGGGTTGCCCCAGGAGGTCTCGTCGGCGCCGGTGGCGTCGAGGGAGTTGCCCAGGTTCCAGCCGGGCTGCATGGCGGCCACGGCTGCCATCGCGTCACCGGCCGGCGGGGGTGTGGTGGGCGGGGGGGTGCTGGTCGGCGGCGCGGTGGTGGGGCCGGTGCCGCCGGTGCAGGCGACGCCGTTGAGCGCGAACGACGTGGGGCTCGTGTTCGCGCCCGACCACGATCCGTTGAAGCCGAACGACACCGTCGCGTTCGTGGCGATGGCGGCGTTGTAGCCGACGTCCGCGGCGGTCACGTCGTTGCCGGCGGAGGTGACCGTGGTGTTCCAGGCCTGGGTGACCCGCTGGCCGGAGGGGAAGGTCCAGGTCAGGCGCCAGCCGTTGAGCGGGTCGCCGAGGTTGGTGACGCCCACGTTGGCGCCGAACCCGCCCTGCCACTGGCTGCTGACCTGGTACGCCACCCGGCAGCCGGACGCCGCCTGCGCGCTGCCCGCCGTCGTCATCCCGAGGCCGGCCACCAGGAGCGCGACGGCGCCGGTGACCACGCCGATCCGCCATCGTGTTCGTCGTACGGTGCCTCGCATACCGGTCATGACACTCCTCGCCGGGGACAGTTGCTGCCGCTTCGATCGACCACGCCGGGGGCGCCGTCGCGGGCGTGGGACGACGCCCGATTTGCACCGCAGATTAAGTTGCGAATATAAACTTTGTCAATCGCTTCCTACCTATGTCATGTTGCCCGCGAGGAGGCCGATGTCGCCCACCACCCCCGCCGCCTCGTCCCGGTGTCGCCCTGGCCCGGCGGCGCCGGTCGCGCCAATAGGCCGGTTCCGGCCTCTGGCATCCGGCCGCCGTAGAACCATGGTGGGGCGGGTGCCCCGGGACCTCTCGACCCGGCCGGCCGCACGCCGACGGTGAGGGGCGACGAGGGGACGACGTGGAAGGGCTCGTGCTGATCGTGGTGCTGGCGGCCACCGTGCTGGTCGGCACCACCCTCGGCGGGCGCTACCGCGTCGCGCCGCCCATCCTGCTCATCGGCATGGGCGCGCTGCTGGCGCTCGCCCCGCCGCTGTCCGACGTGGTGCTCGAACCGGACGTGGTGCTGCTGCTGTTCCTGCCGGCGATCCTCTACCGGGAGAGCCTCACCGTCAGCCTGCGGGAGCTCCGCGCCAACCTGGTGGTCATCGTCCTGCTCGCCGTGGCGCTGGTGGCTGTCACCATGGTCGCGGTGGCGGTGGTCGCCCAGGCGGTCGGGGTGGCCGGCCCGGCGGCCTGGGTGCTCGGCGCGGTGCTCGCCCCGACCGACGCCGCCGCCGTCGCCGGCCTGGCCAAGCGGCTGCCCCGCCGGTTCCTCGGCATCCTGCGCGCGGAGAGCCTGATCAACGACGGCACCGCGCTGGTCCTCTTCGCCGTCGCGGTCGGCCTGATCACCGGCGGCGCCCCGCCGGGACCGCTCCCGCTCCTGGAGCGGATCGCCGGATCGTTCCTCGGCGGCGTCGCGGCCGGGTTGCTGGTCGGCGGCCTGGTCGTCCTGGTACGCCGCCGCCTCGACGATCCGCTCCGGGAGGGCACGCTCAGCGTGCTCACCCCGTTCGTCGCGTTCCTGATCGCCGAGGAACTGCACTCCAGTGGCGTGCTCGCCGTGGTGGTCGCGGGTCTGGTGCTCGCCTACGCCGCGCCCCGGGTGATCCGTGCGCCCTCCCGGGTGACGGCCTTCGCCTTCTGGGACCTCAGCACCTTCCTGATCAACGGTGGCCTGTTCGTGCTGCTCGGGATGCAGATCCCCCGCGCGCTGCGCGGGGTGACCAGCACGTCCCTGGCGCGGGCGCTGGTCATCGCGGTGCTGGTCGCCGTCACGGTGCTGGCGACCCGGATGGCCTGGCTGCACCTGTCGGCCTACCTGCTGGAGCTGATCGACCGCCGTAGGTCGCAGCGGGCCCTGCGGGTCAATTGGCGGATCCGCACGGCCGCCGGCTGGGCCGGCTTCCGGGGCGCGGTGTCCCTGGCCGCGGCGCTCGCGGTGCCGCTGTCCACCCCGGCCGGGCAGCCGGTCCACGAGCGTGACCTGATCATTTTCTGCACCGCGGTGGTGATCGTGCTGATCATGCTGGTCCAGGGCACCACCCTCCCGCTCGTGGTCCGGTGGGCGGGCCTCGTCGGGGACCAGCAGCGGGTCGACGAGGCGCGTCGGGCCCGGTTGCGGGCCGCCGAGGTCGGGCTGGCGGCGCTGCCGGAGGTGGCGGGCGGGCTGGGCGCGGCGCCGGAGGCCGTCGACCGGGTGCGCGTCGACTACCAGGCCCACCTCGACGACATGCGGGCCGCCGACGTGGGGGAGGAGTCCGAGCGGGCCCGCGACCTCGAGCGCCGGCTGCGGCTGGCGGTCCTGGAACGCAAGCGCCGCGAGATCACCCGGCTGCGCGACGCGAACGAGATCGACGACACGGTGCTGCGGGAACTCCAGGCCGCGCTCGACATCGAGGAGATCCGGCTGCTGGGCCCGGCCGCCCCCGAGTGACGAGCGGCCCGCCCCGCCCCTCCGCGGACCCGCACCGACGGCCGTCCACCACGGTGGCGGTGCCGGCCGCCCTCACCCCGTCGCGCTGCCACCACCATCGGTGGACGCGACGCGCAGCGGCTGCGGGACGGCCCACCACTGCTCGGGTCGGTCGACGACGACGGCGGTGGTCGGACCCTCGCACACCCGGGCGAGGCGCAGCAGGAACGCGGCGATCCCCGCGGCACCCTGCATCCAGGCCGTCCCCGGCGGAAGCAGGGGCGGGTCCCGCCGGTGTTCCACGAACCGCCACCGGGCGCCGGCGTCGTCGCGGACCGCCCGCTCGACCAGCGCGTCGCCCATGGTCCGGGCGGACCGCAGCAGCCGTTCCGCCCCGGCCCGATCGGGGCAGCCCTGGGCGGCGTCGAGCAGCATGTCGCCGACCCCCGCGGTGCCGCAGCAGCGGCCGTCGTTGTCCCAGAAACCCGGGCGCAGCCGGTGCGGCAAGCCCGCGGCGAGCACCGAACGCAGGCAGCGTTCCCGCAGCTCACCGACCGCGAACCCGGCGACCTGTTCCACTCCGGCGAAGGCCAGCGCGGCGAACAGGTACGACGTCCCCGTCGGCCCGTGGCACCAGCCGTACGTCACCGGCTCCACCTCCCGCCGCGAGGCGGGGATCGTGTGTGGCACGACGAAACCGTCGTCGTCCAGGCAGCCGACGGCGAGCAGGTGCCGGGCGCCCGCGCGGGCGGCGTCGAGGAAGTCGTCCCGGCCCAGCGTGTGCCCGGCGACGGCCAGCGCCGTGGCCACCCCCGCCGTGCCGTGCGAGTAGTTCGGCGTGCTCGACGGGTGCCCCGGGCGCAGGCGCCAGTCCAGCCCGGCGGCGGTCGGCTCGGCCGCCCGCAGCAGCGCCTCCCCGCCGGTCGACATGATCGCGGTGGCGTCGTCGCCACCCGCCCAGGCGGCGGCCAGCACCACGCCGGCCGTACCCATGATCAGGTCGGTGAGTGGCCCCCGGTGGTCCGGCCCGAGGTCCAGGGTGGTGTCCCACCCCGCCGGGGTGCGCAGCTCGGCGAGTCGGCGCAGCGCGATCCCCTCCCGTTCGGGGGCGAGCAGTCGCAGCGCGACCACGTCGCCGGCCAGCCCGTCGCTCAGGGACGGCTCGGCGCGCACCGCCGCCCCGGCCGACAGCCGGTTCACGATTCCCGCCGCGAGGGAACGCTCGGAGTCCGTCAGCGCCCGGTGCCGCTCGACCTCGGCCAGGACCGGGGCCAGCCCGGCGATACCGGCGTACAGCGAGTCGCGGTCCCCGGCCGGGCCACCCGGTGGCCCGTCGTCGGCGACCGACTCCGGCAGCCACGGACCGTCGTCCTCGCGGACCTGGCCGAGCACCCACGCCCACCCCGCCTCGCCCAGTTCGCGGTACCCGCCTGCGTCCGTCATTCGGCCACCGTACCGGCGGGCGCGACACGCCCCTGGCGGTGGCCGGTGCTCACCCTGGCCTCCGCCGACAGGCCGCGCCGCCGCCCGCCGACCACGTGGCGCTGCGGCTGGTCACCTGCGGCGGCCCCCGAGGGCGGGATCAGGACCGCCGCCGCTCCAGCCGGCGCAACGCCGCCTGCTGGGCCGCCTCCAGGGGGCCCCGCCCGAACCTGGCTGTCCACCAGCGCGCCACCAGGACCAGCGTGCCGCTGACCGCCGCCCAGAGAACCAGCACCCACCAGGGCTCGGCCCCCGGCCAGGCCGAGGCCAGCCCCAACCCCCAGCCGTAGCAGAGCACGACGCAGAGCACGTTCTGCAGGACATAGGACGACAGCGCGGTACGACCCACCGCGGTCAGCCCGGCCGTCACCGGGCCCGAGCGGCTCCGGCGCTCCAGCAGCACCCCGACCAGGCCGAGGTAGCCCAGCGCCAGCAGCGGCGCGCAGACGTACCGGTCGATCAGGAACAGCTCCGGCCCGGCCAGCGTGGTCGCGGCGTTCAGCGGGAGCCCGACACCCAGCCCGAGGCGGAGCAACCGCCGGCGCAGCGTCCGGCCCCGGTCGTCGGCGTCGAACGCGCCGGCCCGGAACAGGCGCACCCCGAGCAGGAAGAGGAAGACCAGCAGCGCGAAGCTGAGGATCGGCTCGGCGCGCAGCGGCAACCAGTTGACCAGCCGGAAGTCGACCTGCGCAAGGTAGCTGCCCTCGGTGAACAACCGCGCGGGCGCGGCTTCCTCGGTTGCGGAACCGGGCTCGCCGGTGGGCGGGGCGAGCGCCAGGGCGAGGGTGAGCAGCGTCATGAGGGCCACATGCAGCGCGCCCGCCACGTACATCGCCACCCGCTGCGCCCGCTCGGAGCGGGCCAGCAGCCACGCCACCAGCAGCGCCGTCACCGCGTACCCCATCAGCACGTCGAAGGCGAAGACCAGGACGAAGTGCAGCGTGCCCTCGACGAACAGCAGCAGCGCCCGCCAGCCGTAGCGGCCCGGCCACGCCCTGCCGCCGGCCAGCGCCGAGCGGTGCTGGATCGCGAGGCCGACCCCGAACAGGACGGTGAGCAGCGCGAGGAACTTGCCGTTGGCGAGGAACCGGAACACGGCCTCGACGACGACGCCGACCGGTCCGCCGGACAGGTCGGCGGTGGCCGACACCGCGGCGGCGTCGGCCAGGAAACGGGCCTCAGAACCCGGGGCGGCGAAGATCCACACATTGGTGGCCAGCGTCCCCAGGATCGCCACCCCCCGCAGGACATCGAGCAGGGCGATCCGGGGCGTGGCGGTCGGAGCGGGAGTGGCGGTGGCGGCTGCGGTCATGTGGTCCCCTGTTGCGGCGCGACTGACCCTGTCACGGTGTCAGCCGGGACGCCGCCGATCGTCATGCCGGCCGGTGAGATCGGGATGCTGCTTTCGACGGACGAGGGATCCACCGGGTGATGCCCGTCACGGCTGACGCCCCACACACCCCGCCAGGAGCAGGGGGCAGGCCCGTCCCACCTCACCCCCCGGCTCGTGAAAGGGTCCGACGGGTGAACACCGCCCCGAGGATCGCCGACGACGCGTGGCGCCGCCCCGGCCCCACCCCCGAACAGCAACGACACGACCTGTACATCGGGCTGGCCGTCGCGGTCGTCGCGCTGTTCAACCTCACCCTGACCAGCAGCGCGGGCGTGTTCATGTTCGGCGACCCGCCGTCGTGGCCCGAGCGGCTCCTCTGGTCGGTCGCGGTCACCCTCCCCCTGGCCTGGCGACGTCGACGGCCCGAGGCGGTCGCCGTGGTCGTCGCGGTCGCGTTCATCGCCGGCCAGGTCCGCTCCGCCCCCGAGGCACAGCTCTCCTCCGGGGCCCTGTTCGCCGCGATCTACACCCTCGGGGCGTGGGGACCCGACCGACGCCGTTCGCGCGCTGTCCGGATCGCCGTCATCGCCGCCATGTTCGCCTGGATCGCCCTGGCGTACGCGATCGGCTTCTCCGACCTGCCGCCCGGCGCGTTCGCCGACGCCGCAGGCCCGGTGCCACCCGTGCTCGCCGCCATCGTCAACGGCGTGCTGCTCAACGTTCTCATCTTCGGCTTCGCGTACTTCTTCGGCGAGACCGCGTGGACCGCCGCCCGCCGCGAACACCAGCTCGCGGCCCAGGCCGAGCAGCTGCGCCGCTCCCGGGCCGAGGCCCACGAACGCGCCATCCTCACCGAGCGGGTCCGCATCGCCCGCGAGCTGCACGACTCCGTGGCACACCACGTCTCCGTCATGGGCGTGCAGGCCGCTGCGGCGCGGCGAGTCCTGGACCGCGATCCCGCCAAGGCCCGCACCGCCCTGGGCGCGATCGAGCAGAGCGCCCGCAGCGCCGTCGACGAGCTGCGCCGGATGCTCGGCCTGCTGCGCCAACCCGGCGGCGCGGAACCGGACGAACGGCCCGCGACGACCGGCGTCGACCGGATCCCCGAGCTGCTGGACAGCGCCCGCGCCGCCGGCCTGCGCACCCACGTCGGCGTCTACGGCGACCCCGTCCCGCTGCCCGGCCCCGTCTCGCACACCGCGTACCGGGTCGTGCAGGAGGCCGTCACCAACACCGTCAAACACGCCGGGGCGAGCATGATCGACGTACGTGTCCGCTATCTCGCCAGCCAACTGGAGGTCGACGTCAGCGACGACGGCCGCGCAGCCGCCCCGCCCAACCCCGCAGGCTTGGGTCTGATCGGCATGCGCGAACGGGTCGCCGCCCACGACGGTGAACTGGAGACCGGCCCCCGCACCGGCGACGGCTTCCGCGTCCGGGCACGCCTACCGCTGACCAGACCGGCCGTAGGTAGGGCGGCGTGAGCACCATCCGGGTCCTGCTCGCCGACGACCAGCGTCTCGTCCGCACCGGCTTCCGGGTCATCCTCGAGGTGGAGGACGACATCAGGGTGGTCGGCGAGGCCGCCGACGGCGCACGGGCCGCCGAACTGGCCGCGACGCTGCGCCCCGACGTCGTGCTGATGGACGTGGAGATGCCGGGCGTGGACGGCCTGGAGGGCACCCGCCGGATCACCGCCGTCCCCGGGGCGCCGGCCGTGCTCATCCTCACCACCTTCGACCGGGACGACTACCTCTTCGCCGCCCTCCAGGCCGGGGCCAGCGGGTTCCTGCTCAAGAACGGCACCCCCGAGGATCTCGTCGACGCCGTGCGCATCCTGCACCGGGGCGACGCCCTGCTCGCCCCGGAGATCACCCGACGGGTCATCGCCACCTTCGCCGCCCCGGCCGGCCGCGCCCCCCGGACCGACCCGACCCTGCTCGACGGGTTGACCCCGCGCGAGCGCGAGGTGCTGGAGTTGCTGGGCCGTGGCGTCACCAACGCCGAGATCGCCGCCGCGCTGTACCTCGGCGAGGCCACGGTGAAGACCCACGTCAGCCGGGTGTTGGCCAAGCTCGGGCTGCGCGACCGCACGCAGGCGGTGGTCTTCGCGTACGAGCACGGGGTGGTACGCCCCGGCGGGTGAGCCGGTCCACCCCGTGGCGGACGCCGGGGTCCGCCTCCGGCCGGACGGCAGGAGACCCCCGCGGCGGCTAGCGTCCAACACATGATCAACCTGCTCCGCGTCGAGGGGGTCAGCCGCAGCTTCGGCGACCGGCGGGTCCTCACCGACGTCTCCTTCGACGTCCCGGCCGGCCGGATGACCGGCTTCGTCGGCGCCAACGGCGCCGGCAAGACCACCACCATGCGGATCATCCTCGGCGTGCTCGCGCCCGACTCCGGCACCGTCACCTGGCGCGGCGCCCCGCTGACCCCGCAGTCCCGCCGCCGCTTCGGCTACCTGCCCGAGGAGCGCGGCCTGTACCCGAAGATGAGCGTCCGCGACCAACTCGTCTACCTCGGCCGCCTGCACGGCCTGACCGCCGACCAGGCCCGCGCCAACACCACGGACCTGATCGACCGGGTCGGGCTCGGCGAACGGGCCGGCGACCTGGTGGAGACGCTGTCGCTGGGCAACCAGCAGCGCGCCCAGATCGCCGCCGCCCTGGTCCACGACCCCGACGTGCTGGTGCTCGACGAGCCGTTCTCCGGGCTCGACCCGGCAGCCGTCGACACCCTCGTGACCGTGCTGCGCGAGCGGGCCGCCGCAGGCGTGCCGGTGCTGTTCTCCAGTCACCAGCTCGACGTCGTGGAGCGCCTCTGCGACGACCTGGTGGTCATCGCCGGCGGCGCCGTCCGCGCCGCCGGCCCGCGCGACGAGCTGCGCGCCGCGTACACCCGGCCCCGCTACGAGCTGGTCGCGGACGACGACCTCGGGTGGCTGCGGGACCAGCCCGGGATCACCCTGGTCGACCTCGACGGCGCCCGCGCCGTGTTCGACCTCGCGCCCGGCCACGACGACCAGCGCCTCCTGCACGCCGCGTTGGACCGGGGCCCGGTGCGCGCCTTCCGCCCCGTCGCACCCTCCCTCGCCGAGATCTTCCGGGAGCTGACCCAGTGACCACCTTCGCCGCCGTCCGCCTGGTCGCCGCCCGCGAGATCCGCGTCAAGCTGCGCGACAAGACCTTCCTGATCAGTACGCTGTTCTTCCTGCTCTTCGCCGCGGGTTCGGCCATCCTCCCGGCGCTGCTCGCCGGCACGCCCACGTCGGTGGCGGTGTCCACCCCGGCCGACGCCGACGTGATGCGCCAGGCCGGCCTGGACGTCCGCCCGGTCGTCGACGACGCCGCCGCCGAGCGGCTGGTCCGCGACGGCGACGTCGACGCGGCGGTGGTCGCCGGCCCGCAGGTCCTCGCCCTCGACGAGCGCCCCGCCGACGTGCTCCGCGCGCTGAGCACCGAGCCGCCGGTGCGACTGCTGGACCCCGACACCGTGGACCCGGTGGCCGCGTTCCTCGTCCCGCTGGCCTTCGCCATGACGTTCTTCTTCACCTCCCAGCTCTTCGGGGTGCAGATCGCGCAGAGCGTGACCGAGGAGAAGCAGACCCGGATCGTGGAGATCCTCGTGGCCGCCGTGCCGGTCCGGGCGCTGCTCGCCGGAAAGGTGATCGCCGGCGGCGTGCTGGCCCTGGGACAGATCGCGCTGATCGTCGTAGCGGCGGTCGCCGGCATGCGGATCGCCGACGGTGGGGGCGGGATCCTGCCGCTGCTCGGCCCGGCGCTGGGCTGGTTCGTGCCGTTCTTCGTGATCGGCTTCGTCATGCTCGCCGCGCTGTGGGCCGTCGCCGGCGCGCTGGCCAGCCGGCAGGAGGACATCGCGGGGGTGTCGATGCCGGTCCAGCTCGCGGTGATGCTGCCGTTCTTCGCGGTGCTGTTCCTCAACGACAACCCGCTGGCCATGCGGATCCTGTCCTACGTCCCGTTCTCCGCGCCGACCGCGATGCCGCTGCGGCTGTTCACCGGCGACGCCGCCGGCTGGGAGCCGGTGCTGTCGCTGCTGGTGCTGCTGGCCACCACCGTCGCCTGCCTGGCCGGGGGAGCCCGGCTGTACGAGGGCGCCCTGCTGCGGACCAACGGGCGGGTGACGCTGCGCCGCGCGTGGCGTGACCGCGAGTCGATCGGCTGAGCGAGGCCCGTGCCGCTCGTCGGCCCCCTCCCGGATGGGGGAGGGGGCCGATTTGGCGGGGTGGAGGGGAGGGGGTAATGTTCCGCGTCGGCAGGGAAACGGACGCCAAGTGGGAGACCACGGCGGGCGGCCTGCCGGACCCCAGGAAGCGCCCGACGAAAGTCGGTCGCAGAATGGTGCCCGTCAATTGGGTGGAAGTTGGTCGGATCGGGTTACACCGGTTTGACACGGCGGAAATCGGCGGGTAACGTAGTAAAAGTGCCCGGCGCGAGAGCGGCGGGTGCGGGAACGGAAAAGCCCCGGACGGGGCCCTCCTGGTGGGGGTTTTCGGATGGTGTGTGGTTGTTCTTTGAGAACTCAACAGGGTGCTTGATAAGCCAGTGCCAATATGATTTATACCCGGGCTGGTTGGGGCTTTAGGGC